>NZ_JBWDNS010000005.1:0-545296 GCF_056269305.1 Paenibacillus sp. J22R3
CAGTCGCATTGCCTGATCCATACGCCGGACGTGTTACTGCGCCTGTCGTTGCATCGATTGCTACATCATTGGATGACCACGAAATCGTCACGCCGTTCAGTCCTGTTGCCGACAGCGTCACGTCTTGTGTTACACTTGCAGCTGTTTCGCCGCTACCGTAACCAACTTCTAACACCGCTTTCGCTGCGGTTACCGCTTGCGCGTCTGTTTGTGCCAGCTGCGGCACGGTCAGCCCGAACGTCTTGGTCTCGCTTGCTGTGCCTTTAGCAATCGTTGCGGTCAACGTTACAGTCGCATTGCCTGATCCATACGCCGGACGTGTTACTGCGCCTGTCGTTGCATCGATTGCTACATCATTGGATGACCACGAAATCGTCACGCCGTTCAGTCCTGTTGCCGCCAGCGTCACTGCTTGCGTTACACTTGCAGCTGTTTCGCCGCTACCGTAACCAATTTCTAACACCGCTTTCGCTGCGGTTACCGCTTGCGCGTCCGTTTGTGCCAGCTGCGGTACGGTCAGCGTGAACGTCTTGGTCTCGCTTGCTGCGCCCTTAGTGATCGTCGCAGTCAGCGTTACTGTCGCATCGCCCAAACCATATGACCGACGGGTTACCGCACCTGTCGTTTCATCGATTGCTACATCATCGGATGACCACGAAATGAGGCCCGTTTTGGGCATTCACGACGATATTAAAATCGTCTCTCTGAGTTGTCCCCGCTTTATTAGCAGTGCCATCCTCTGTCGGTGTCTTATAAATCGTGACTGCACCGGAAGCTGCCGATTGGGAGCCATCTTTGTAATTCACAGTGTCCCCGATCGCTTTGACTTTGACCGTATAATTGCCTGCTCCTGCAGCACGCATAGCGGCTAGTAGATTTGTACTCGTGCTGCCGCCGGCGGCTACCGAGACTGGGCTGCCCCAGATGGATCCATTACGGTACAGCTGCACCTCATAACTAACCGCTCCGGTCACACTTCCCCAAGAAGCTGTTCCATCCGAAAGAAGCTGTACCCCCGCAACCTGCGATAGCGATGGAGCCGTGTTCGTTACGTTGACGGCTGTCCTAAAGAATGATCCGCCGGCGTTGATGTGTACGGAAATGGTCTGCCAACCAAGAGGCAGCTGGGACAAATAGGACTTCTTAATCGTCACCGTACTGCCTGATACGGTATAATCCATACCTGGTATCAACATCGTCCCATTATTGCTGACACTCTTAAAAGTACCCGAAAACGTGATCGGAATGTCCGTTTGATTGGAACTCCGCTTGTCAAATGCAGTTATCGAGGGAACTACATCTCCCGTGCTTGCCCAAGTATTATTATCCCCATTCGTAGACTTAAGGAGTCCCGAATCCCCGGCAGCATAAAATGCCCCACCGCCACTGCTATAAGTAACGAACCATAACGGGTTATAGTCAATAAGATCAGACCTCACCAGTGTCCAGCTTGCACTGCTGTCTGCCGACTTATAAATAGACCCCGTTTCATCAACTGCTATAAATAGGGCGTTTGCAAAAACAATCGATGTGAATCCATACTCCGAAACAGCAGGAGATTTTACGGTCCAATTGATTTTGTCCGTTGATACGAGCATGGTCCCCGGAGAGTCGCTCACTGCAATATATTTACCCATCCCGCTGGCAATAGACTTTAGTGCAGGTACACGCTGTGACAGAGCAACAGACGTCCAATTCGCATAATCCGTAGACGTTTTAATAAATCCGTCGTTGCCATGTTTCCCTACAGCAATGTAGGTTGTACCGTCGAACATAACATCGGACACCACACCGCCGTAGGCGTAATCCCAAGCAGTTCCGTTTCTCGAAACGACAATTCCATCGTTACCAAGCTGCATATAGACCCCATTTGCATAGAACCCATTTTGCGCGGTCATCGTAGTGGTTTTTGGAGCTTGCTTCGTGAAGGATGTGCCGGTTGAAGACGTAAAGACTGCGCCGTAAGATGTCCCATCACTTCCAAACAAATAGTACCCAGTACCATCATAAAGGCCGCCGAAAACTTGACCCGTTATGCTGACGGGTGTCCAGGTATATCCATCTGTAGAGGTATAAGTCCCCCCTATGGGGTCGTTTGCATAAAACCGATTATTTAGACCGAGAACGGAATTAATAAAGAACGAATTATCAAGCTTCTTATGCGACCAACTGGTTCCATTGGTCGAAGTATGTACGTATCCGCCTGAATCGCCAATTACGATTGCAGTGCCGTTGAATCCGATGGTGGTAAGATCCTTGCTCGTCCCCACAGAGGACGGGTACCACGTAACGCCATTGGACGACTTGAGCAGCGTTCCACTGGCAGTGACCGCGTAAAACGCATTGTCCACCGTAACGAAAGCAACTTTCGCAATCCTGCTCGTAACCGTAGAGTCTCGCTGCGTCCAAACCGCACCGTCGGGCGACGTCATAATCGTCCCGTCGTAACCCACTGCTACGAACACATTATTACCAAAAGCAACACCTGTATAGGTGATGTCCAGTCTCGTTTTATCTGCGGCAATTTGCCAATCAAGCCCATTCGCAGACGTTAGGATTTTGCCGTAATAGCCTACCGCAACGTAGACCCCATTCCCATATGCAGCACCAGAGATGGGCTCATTTGGAACAGAACTGGTCAGCACACCTGTCGATGCGGCAGACACAAATGCCTTTTGCTGAAAAAACACGCCAAAAGCAAGCATAAAACAAATAAGCATGATGATGGATTTTGATACATTTCTACTCACTAGTACACCTCTATTAACTATTAGTTTGAACTGATTCATGAATCAAGCTGCTTACTGACTTGTTGCCAGTAACAAGGATCCTATCACGACCTTTCATTTGGCCTTATATACAAGCATCGCTATGTGTGTAGATCAAGGTGCTGCGCCAGTACATTATCAAAAACTATTATAGCGTATATCACTACCTTACTAGTCATATTTTGTCGAATATAAATCTTTTTTTCTGTAAAACATTCCTCTCAACTAAAAAAACTCCCCAGACGGGGAGGTTATATCTACGAAAGCTCCATCTGCCGATTCTTCGAGAACTCCGAGAACTCCGAGAGCGCACCAGTTCCTTTGAAGGCGCTTCTAGGATCGCGGCCGGCGACGCAGACGTTAGCTCGCAAACACCAGAAAGACACGGAAAGATATTTCCGTGTCTTCCAAAGCTGCCCGAGAAAGCTTCGACGGCGTGAGGTTTCTTTGTGCATGTTTAATTCATCCGTGCAAAAGAACAAAAGCTAACGGTTGTCAGCGTGCTTATTTCATGAAAAATTCGACTTTTCAAACGCTAACGGTTGTGACAGCACTTATTTGCTGCAAAAGGGTTGATTTCCATGAGGAAATGGCCACTTAAGCTCTCTGGCAACCGTTAGCGAATAGAAATAGCCTTTTCATGTAAAATAACCACTCTCACAACCGTTACAATTTTTGAATGTTGTTGTTACGGGATCCACTTGTCATAATGCTTCGTGGTGACGCTATTGTATCTCTAAGCCTTAACTGCGTCGCCACGCACAATCCGCAGCACGCGCTCCGGATAATTCGTCGTAATCCGGATGTCCGGATACGCCTCGATAATCCGCGCCAGCACCTCCGAATCATCTACCGTCCAGACACCCAGATCCATGCCGAGCGTCGTCATCTCGTCCACCAGCTCTTGCGTAACGAAGCCATAATGCACCGACAGGCCTGTTGCGCCTGTATAACGAAGCTGCTCCGCAAGCAGCGTCGGCTTGCCGAGGAAGATCAGAGCCGTCGCGATCGACGGGTCGATCTCATGCGCCCGCTTCATGGAATCATGATTGAAGGAGGAGAGCACGATTTCCTCCTGCATGCCGTGCCGCTGAATCAGCGAGATAACCCGCTCCTCGATGCCTTCATATTCATTGGCCAGCATCTTCAGTTCCACATGCAGCTTGCAGCAGCCTTTGGCAAGCAGCAGTACCTCCTCCAGCGTCGGAATTCCCTGTCCCGCAAAAGCAGGATCAAACTTACTCCCCGCATCGAATTGACGCAGCTCTTCCAGCGTATAGGCTTTGACCGGACCTGTCCCGCTCGTTGTGCGGTCCAGCGTATGGTCGTGAATGACAACAGGGACGCCGTCCTTAGACAAATGCACATCCAGCTCAATCATCGGAATATCCGGTTCACTTAGTGCCAGCTCGAATGCTGCCATCGTATTCTCCGGCGCCTCTCCTGAACATCCACGGTGTGCCACAATTCTTACCATCGTCACTTCATCCTTCCCATCACTCTTCTTTTATTTGACGCCGTTATACACGAAAGCCTTGATAATCTGCCGTTGCGATAAGAAGAATACGATGAGGATCGGCACTACCAAGATCACGTTGCCGGCCATCAGAATATTCCACGTCGCAACGCCTTCTACTTCTCGGATCTTGGCGATGCCGAGCGGCAGTGTTCTTGCTGTTTCGTTAGTGGTCATGACAAGCGGCCAGAAATAGTCGTTCCAATGCGCAATGAAGCTAAACAAGGCGAACGTCACCAGCACCGGCTTCACGAGCGGCACCATGATCTGGACAATAACCTTCCATTCGGCCGCCTGATCCAGTCGCGCCGCTTCGATCAGCTCATCGGAGATTTGCATGAATGCCTGCCGCAGCAGGAAGATGCCGAAGGCGCTGGACGCGAAAGGCAGGATCAGGCCAAGATGCGTATTGAGCAGCTTGAATGCACTCAGCTCCAGGTATACGGGCAGGAAGATCAGCTGAGCCGGAATCATCAGTGTCACCATGACGATGCCGAACAGGAAGCCCGAACCGACGAACTTATATCTGGCGAAAGCATACGCAGCCGGAATGATCGTCAGCATCTGCAGAATCAGAATACCGACCGCAATGATGACGCTGTTCATGAAATAGTTGAGGAAGGGTCCCGTGTTCCACGCTTTCGAATAATTCTCCCAAACCGGATGGAGCGGAATCCACTGCGGTGGGAATACCATCGTTTCGGACAGTGTCTTCAGCGATGTGGATAGCATCCAGAAGAACGGCATTGCAAAAATCAGCACCAGCACCAGAAGGCCAATCGTATTTAACCCGCCCAACAGAGCAGATATCGCACGTCTGATCGTCGCTTCACGGGTACGCGCATGACCCCGCTTACTGCTTGCGGCAGCAGTCCCGATAGATGGCCCGCTGATCGTATTGTCTACGGCTTTCAAGAGCTTCACCTCTTCTTAACGGTAATGAACGCGCTTCGACAGTAATTTGAAATAGATAATCGTAAGGATCCCGATGATGACCAGCAAGATGACGCCGGCCGCAGAAGCATAGCCGATCTTGAAGAAGCGGAATCCGTTCTCGTAGATGAAATAGACGAGCGTATTGGTGGAGTTGATCGGGCCGCCTTGCGTCATAATGGCGATGGTCTCGAACACCTGGAACGAACCGATCATGTTAATGATCACCAGGAAGAAAATCGAAGGCGACAGCATCGGCAGGATCAGCTTCCTGAACGTCGTCCAAGGTTTGGAACGATCCAGGGAGGCCGCTTCATAGATATCCGGCGGGATGCTCTGCAGCCCTGCGATGAACACCAATGCGTTGTAGCCAAGCCCTTTCCATACGGCTACGATGACCAGAGATACGAGCGATGTGCTTGGATGGGACAGCCATGCCAGCTTGCCGAAACCCACGAGCCCGATTACCCAGTTGAGCAGTCCGTACTCGGGATCCATCAGCCAGCTCCACAGCAGGGATATCGACACGAGCGAGATAATGTGCGGGCTGAAGATCGCGCCTTGAACGAAGCCGTGAAAGAAGCTTTTGCGATTCAGCCATAGGGCGAGCAGCAGCGCAATTCCGGTCGTCAACGTGACCGTCAGCAGCGTATAGATCGTCGTGTTCGTAAGTACCTGCCGGAAATCCGGCTCCGACAGCAGGTCTTTGAAATTCTGCAGGCCAACGAAAGTCTTCGTCGGGCTGACGAAATTCCAATCGAACATGCTTAAGTAGATCATGTAGAAGATGGGATAGATGAAGAACAAGGAGAACACGATAATCGCCGGAGCGACCATGCTATACGGACGCAGTCTTTCCCATACGGTCATGTCATCTTCCTCCAGCCGTCGCCAATTGTTTCGCGCTTGCTCTGGCCTCCACGCCGCGCAGTCTCTCTCCGTTCAGCCCGAAATAATAGAGCTGCTCATACGGAATCGTGACCTTCACGTGCGCGGCCGTCTCGAGCGGCGCAAGGAAGGTTTTGACGAAGAAGATGCCGCTGCGCGATTGGATCTGATAAATATTTTCCGCTCCCAAACTCTCACGGGTTAGAATCTCGCCTTCGATGTCGTAGCCTTCAACCGCTTCGGCCGCGCCAATCAGCGCCTGCTCCGGACGGAATCCTACACGGCCCACAGTGATAGAGGACTGGATCTCCAGCTCGTGGATATCTCGCACATCCATCATGTTCATGGCCGGTGTTCCGATGAACTCCGCAGTGAATTGGTTAGCCGGGTCGTGATACAGCTTCATCGGCGTATCCGCCTGCTGGATAACCCCTTTGTTCATGACGACGATCTCATCGCCCATCGACATCGCTTCTACCTGATCATGCGTCACGTAGACGAACGTCGTGCCAAGGCGCTTGTGCAGCTGAATCAGCTCCGTTCTCATCTGGTTGCGCAGCTTCGCGTCCAGATTGGACAAGGGCTCATCGAGGATGAACACCTTCGGCTTCTTTACCATTGCCCGAGCGAGAGCTACCCGTTGGCGCTGACCGCCGGATAAGTTCTGAGGCTTCTTGTTCAGATGCGGGGCTAAGCCGACAATCTCGGAGATGTCCATGATCAGCTTCTCGCGCTCGCTCTTGGCAATGCCCATGTTCTTCAAACCGAATTCAATATTGCCGCGGACGGTCATTGTCGGATACAGCGCATAGTTCTGGAACACCATCGCCACATCCCGCAGCCCCGGCGGCGTATCGTTCACGCATTTATCGTCAATCCAGATCTCACCGCTCGTCAGCTTCTCAAGTCCCGCTACCATGCGCAGCGTCGTGGATTTGCCACAGCCCGAAGGGCCGACAAGAACCGTGAACGATCCATCCTTGATGGTCAGGTTTAAATTTTCAATAATCGTCTCATCTTTGAACTTCTTGCCGATCTGCTTCAACTCGATCTTCGCCATCCGCTATGTTCCTCCTTGTGATGGATTCTTGCAACGTACGCATAAGCTGCTCCAGCTCTTCCAGATGGTGCAAACGCAAATCCCAGACCTCCCGATCACTGCTCGGATACGGAGAGATAAAACAAGTTCTGCCGCCCAGCTGCTTCACCGGATGCAGATCATTCCACGGGTTATCCCCGATCGACAAAATTTCATGCGCCTGATACCCTTGCTCAAGCAGCGCTTGGATGTATGAATGAAGGCCATTAGGCTTATTGGCGTCGTACACGACCTCTTCGAAAATATGACGGATTCCCATGTAGCTCGTGAACTCAATCCCGGAGATGTGATGGGTATTGGTCATGAGCGCTTTTATCTCGACAGCGGTCAGCTCTTGGATGGATTGGAACAAGTCGGTGTGGCAGATGAATTGATAGCGAGTTTCTTCGACCATTTCCTTACGAACCCGATCGAACGCGGCTTTCAAATTCTGTTCGGGAAGTTTATATCTGTGGTTGAGAGCCGCCGCAATTCCCCAAGGGTCGCCAATAGGAACCAGATGCGGCACTTGGGCAGACACCGTTCCGTAACCATGAGCTTGCTCATCGGCCACTTTAGTCCCCTCCCAGGTATTGCCCCGGACGAACAACGTTCCCTCTCGAACCAACCACAAATCATCCAGCTTATGATAGAAATGTCCGAATTGGATCTCATGCTCGCCTGCCCGAATCGCTCTCCCTAATTGAATAGCTGCCTCGGTTTCTCTCTCATGCGCCGTTCCCTCTAGCAGGTAACGGATATACCGATCCAGATAGGTATCTTCCTGGTAGAGCGTTCCGTCCATATCGAAAATAACCACTTTAATCGCAGATAACCAATTCTCGTTGTGCATGAATGCAAGCTCCCCTTGCTCTTAGGATGACAAGGAGAAGACACTTGCGAGCGCAAGGCTCCTCCTTGGTTGTAGTGCGAAATCTTATTTGGCGAGCAGCTTGTTGGCTTTCTCCGCCGCTTCATCCATCGCTTCCTGCGGAGTCACCTTCGGATCGAGAATCGCCTTCTCGATAGCTCCTCTGATGATCTTCGCCACTTCCGGATAAGCGTTCTCCATCGGGCGCGGTCTGGCGAATTCCAGTTGGTCTACGGCTACTTTGAATTGCGGGAACTCGATAAAATGCTGCTTCAGCTCATCGCTCTCTACGGCAGACATACGCGTCGGCAAGTAACCGACATGCTTGTGCTGGTAGATGGTGTTTTCCTTCGACGTCATCCATTTGAGGAATTCCCATGCCGCTTGCTTCTCTTCATCGCTGCTCTTCGACGTAATAACCAGCTGACAGCCGCCTGTCGGCACGCCGTAGCTGACATTAGAAGGCATGAACGCCGTATCCATCTCGAAGCCGCCTTGCTTAGCCAGTTCCAGACTTCCCGTTACGCCTGCCGTCGAAGCAAATTTGAATGCGGACAATTGGTTGGACCAGTCTTTGTCAGCCGTTGCTCCCGCTTCGTCACCCATCGGAATCTTGATTAAACCTTCGCCGACCAGCTTCTTCCAGAACTCTACCGGTGCTACGCCTTCAGGCGAGTTGAATGCTGCAGTCTTGCCGTCTTCGCTGAGCATCTTGCCGCCGCTCTGAGCAACGAGTCCCTCATAGAACCAGATATCCGCCGGCACGGTCATGCCGAGCTTGCCTTTCTCCTTCAGCACTTTGGAGTATTGCTCCAGCTCGTCCCATGTCTTCGGACCGGCAGGGTCAAGTCCGGCGTCTTTGAGCATCGTGACGTTCTTGTATAGAATCGGCGTGCTGCGCATGAATGGAAGGCCGTACAGCTTGCCGTCGACATACGCGTTGCCCATCAAACCCGGGTTGAAATCATCCAGCATTAGCTGATCCTTGTCTTTCTCTGCATAGGCGGTCAGCTCTTCCAGCATGCCGGAGTGAGCGAATACGCCCGTGGAGGAGATTTCAAGATCGGTAACCGCAGGCGCATCTCCGGCTGCGAAGGCTGCTTGCACTTTCGCGTGAAGATCGTCGTAAGTACCTTGGTGTTCAGCTATGACTTCGTATTTGTCCTGCGATTCATTGAAGGTTTGAACCATGTGCTGCTTCGCTTCTTCAATCTTGTCGCCATAGGCATACCAATATTTGATGACGATCTTCTCGGCTGCAGGTGCTTCTGCCGGGTCTGCTGCTCCTGCCGTCGTATTGTTCGTGTTGGCATTCGCGCTAGTGTTTGTGTTTGCGCTAGTGTTGTTGTCCGTGTTCGTTTCGCTTGCTCCGCATGCCGACAGCACCCCTGTTGTCATTAGCATTGCAAGTGTCACAGTAGTAAGCTTCTTAACCATCGTCCAATCCTCCACCTTTTCTCTACTTGTTTTTGTACAATCGGCAGGTGCAACAAAAGAAACCTTAATCCTGCCGAAGGCTATTAGCCCTCAAGCGGATAAGGTTTCTCCATTACTCCAACCGATCGCTATTTACTTTTCATAATGAATGATACAGGAGTTTCGTTAACGCCAGGTTATCCTATTGCAAAGATTATATGGATTTTGAATTATCGGGTTACAGGAGCTGAGGCGATGGATTTCCATAGCGCTGGCTTAGACGTCGAAATGGCGGCCGCTCCGTGTCTCAGACATTCCTCTGCCTGCTCCGGCTCGTACAGCAAACCTCCGGTAATGATCGGAAGCGAAGTGAACGCCCTCACCTTGTCAAATATATCAGGGATACGCGCAGGCATGACTTCCACGATATCCGGCTCGCTCTGGGCGAGACTCTTCGCGATGTTGTCCAAGCCTTCACTATCGACGAGGAAGAAACGCTGAATGGTGAGCAGCCCCATCTTCTTCGCGGTTTTCACGACATTGGTCTTGGTCGAAATAATGCCTGTCGGCTTGATGACCTTCGCCAGGTAATCCAGCCCGTAATTGTCCGTGCTGAGGCCGCCGATCTTCTCCAGATGCAGGAAGACCGGGAGCTGGTGCTGCTTAAACACGTCCACGTATCCTTGTATGACGCCGATGTGCCCGGTTAACAGAAAGACGCCGCTCAACTGGTTGCGTAAGGACAAGGCGGTCTCGATATGCCTCGGGTCCTTAATGGAAGCGATCATTCTGTGCGCGGCGAGGCGCTCCAGAAATGTGGCATGGTTCAAAGCAGCATGCTTCGTTCTAGTTGTCTCCATTATTGGGGCTGCTCCGCTGTTGCTGTTACCGGCGACAAGGGAATGTTGTATTCACGGTCGGCGTCTAGCCCGCGAGCATTCGGATTGTGGCCGTAATGTGAGATATGTCTGTGAAGGGTTTCAGCATGCTCCATCAGGCCTTCGTCTTCGACTGTGGCATCTATGGTCGAGATCCGGATGTGCTCATCCTCGAGCTCGACGATTCGGAAGCCAGGCTGATCCAACGCTGCGGCCAACTGCACGAACGTCCAGTTGTTCTGCGCTACGATCGAATTCACATGCGTGTGTCCGTTGAAATAAACACCTGTTCCCTGTTTCCGATTGAGAATGCGCCACATGTCGATGCTCGGATGAATGGAGCCTTTGTCCAGCTCCGATCGGGTCGTCGTCTGATACACAGGGTGATGACCGAAGACAAGCAGCGGCTTCGTACCGGATTTCTCTACACAATACTCCAACCACTGCAGCTGCTCATCATCCATCCAGCCGCTCCAATCGGCGGTGTTCATCTCTCTGGCCGTGTCTAGAAACACCAGTGTAGCCACGTCTGTATCGATAGCGTGATAACGCTCCTGCCCTGTGATCTCCAGCACTTGCTCGCGCGTCTGCGAGTAGAGATCATGGTTGCCCAACACATGAATGAAATTCCGATTCTCATGCCACAGCAGATCATACACTTCCTGCAGTTCCTCACGCGAGCCGAAATTCGTCAGGTCCCCAAGCGATATATGCAAATCGGCATCGGTATTCAGGAATTGCTCCAGCAGCGTCCCGTAGAAAGCCGTCCTAGCCTCCGGCAGACCCGGAATCGCGGCATCGATGTCGTGATAATGTAAGTCACCCATTAGCAGTAGTTTCATTCGTTCTCTCCTCCTGGAAAAATCCAATTATTGAACTCTCTCCCTTATGGTACAGAGTGAGTGTTGATTGTCCGTTAAGTGGGAGAGATGTTTTTGTAAAGGTTTTGGGTGGGGAAGGGGCAGAGCGATTGTTAGCCATATCTGGTGATCGAAGAATGGAAATAAACCCGATTTCCACTGCTAAGCGGAAGTCGGGTTTATTGGGTTCTAAGCGATTGTGAACATCCCAGGCTTAAGGATAAGATTGATGATCCGTGTCGCGCCGTCTGTACATACTCATCAACTTGTCGACGGGAAGCTTCTCGGGAAGCGGTGCAGCCCTATCCTGATACCAGTAGGCGGTCGAAGAGTACCAGTAGGGCTTCAGGTGCTTTGCCTCCCATGGGTTCACGAACGAGATGCTGAGATTGTTGTCGAACGCAATGGCGTCATGTTCGTGAAACCGATACATGCTGATCATCGAACGCAACGTGTCTTTCAGCGGCACGCCGTGCAGCTCTCCGTAGAATTCGCCGTCCCTGAAGTACCAGCCGCCATTGAAATAATCTTCCAGTCCGGTGCCAACGATCGTCGGGTTCTCGCGGTCTTCCGTGTCGATGAACATATATTCCGGCGCTTCCAAGTAAGACAAGTAGTTGAGATCCTCTCCCTGCATGGACAGGCAGCATCCGACGTAATGGCCGCGTCCTTGAATGTCTACCAGAGGAAGCGGATCCGTACCTCCTAGACGGGCCGTCCGGAAGAGGCAATGGAACCGCCCGGCGTTCTTCGGTAGTTCGTCGTATTCCTCGTAGTTGGCGTTAAAGAAAACATCAAGCGGGATGCTCTCATGCAAGTTCTCAAGCTCAATGCGCACTTGATTGTATGGCATCAGGAAGTAGGAATAGAATCCTCCGCTCGACATTCCGATATAACGTGAGACGAAGTGTCGGAATTCGCAATGGCCGATGCCGAAGAAATCGCCGATCGGACATTCCACGGACGGCTGTGACTCCCCGTCCCAATATATACGGATGATGAGCTTCTTCAACGTAGATGTATCATTCTCGGCTTGCGTTTCCCAATGTCGCCAGAACCATCCGGGAAAGGTCAACCACATCCGGCTGATCATGCCTGGCTTGTCACTCTCTACAATCGTGCGCGGAGGCTCGCCCGGCATGATTCTCACCGTCTTGCTCTTGGTAACGGGATCGAAGGTCGTGAATTGCCTTGTTGTCGCTTTTCTAATTTCATGTAAAGCGGGGAACATACTCATCTCTCCTCTTCGCCTCTACTCTATCGTTCTGGCTGGATTATGGCTACGTTTGGCAAACGCTCAGAAATTGCTTTGTCGTCACCTTCACGCAAGAATGCCAGCCACGCAGCCGCCAGTTGAGGATCAAACTGCCTGCCGGCCAGCGCTTCGATCTCGCGCTGTGCTTCACTCGCACATAAGGCTTGTTTGTAAACCTGATCATGTGTCATGACATCGTACGCATCCGCAATAGCAAGCAAACGGGATAGGTATGGAATTTGCTCCTGTGACAGCCCATAAGGATAACCGCTGCCGTCCCAGCGCTCATGCATGCCTCGAATCGCTTCGGCAAGCGCCCATTCGCCGATAGAAGCCGCCATCCGGTAGCCAACCTCACTATGGCTCTTAACGATCTCCCATTCTTCTTCGTTTAACGAACCAGGCTTGAGCAAGATATCAGAGGGAAGAGCCAAATAACCGATATTATGCATGGAAATCAGCGACTCCAGCACCTTCATGTCATGCGAGCTCGGCTGCATGCCGATCCAAAGGGCGAAGCGGGTTGCCTGTTCAGCCAGCCGCCTCTGATTCTTTCTCTCCACGAAGAGCTTGTCATGCAGTGCGGAAGTCACGCTTTTCATCATCTCGGCACGAACCAGTTGATTCTCCCGAAGCTTATTCTTGTACATCTGCTTCTCTGCGGCTACAAATGCAGTCATTAACGGCATGTCCGTATTCACGATTGCAGCGGATCCGATTGCCATGGATACTTGCACGGAATCGATGGTCGACTGCTCGCATGCCGCCTTCAACCGAGCTGCTGCAGCATCGCAATCATCCTTGTCCGTGCCTGGCAGAAGGACTACAAACTCGTCCCCGCCCCAACGGGCCATTGTCGCCGTTTCGTCATCGAACACAGATTGTATCAGCTCTGCGCTGCGAACTAACAGTCGGTCGCCTTCGTGATGTCCGAATACATCGTTTGCCAGCTTTAAGCCGTTTAGATCAATGACAAGCACACTGACGGGCAGCCACTCAAGAGGAGGAGGCAGACTCAGAACAGGCTCCAAATAATTCCGGTTATAGAACGACGTCAACGGATCCCGATAACTTAAATATCGAATGCGTTCTTCGGAAGCAATTCGTTCCGTTACGTCGGTTATAATAAGCAGCAATAGGGGATCATCGGTCATTTCATCTACGATGGGGCGGTATTCCAGCGTCACGACAGCCTCCCCGATCATCGTTCTCTCCGGCATACTTGCAAGCAGCAGCCGGCCTTCGTTCAACGAAACGCCGGCACTTAGTGCCATGCTTAACAACTTGCGAAGTGTCGGTACATCTTCATGGGTCGAGCCGAAGAGCAAATCGACAATATCCTCTCCGAAGACGCTTCTGCCGAAGATGCGCTTACACTCCTTGCTGAACTGAGGATTGACGCGCAAATTGGAGCCGAATGTGAGGAAGCCTTGATTCGCATGATCCAGCAAACACTTCAAATCATTCTCGCGGCGCCTGAGCATGCTTGACTGCACATCGCTGATAGAAGCGATCTTCTTGGACAATTTCATCAGCTTCTCGTATTCAAGCAGCAGCCCCTCATACTCCTTTTTCAAGTCGTCCGCCGACAGCTCAGAACGCTCCAGCTCCTGCTTGCTTCGGAAGAGCACGCTCTGCTCATGCCGATAGATGTCATTATGCTTATCCAGATTCCTCATTCGATTCCCCTCTGTACCTGTGCTCGTCGTCGCCTACAAGAAAAGAAAGCACTGTAATATCATCACGCTGTCGCACTTCTCGCATATAGGATTCGAGAGATTGCATAATCTTATCGCGCTGCTCCGTCTCCTTCAAATCCCAAATGGACAGTAACAGCTCCTCAAACCGCTTTCGCCCGAAGGCATGATCCCGGTCTCCACCGTTCTGGTCCATTAGTCCATCCGTTAAGAGATACATTCTTGCTTGGCCTTCCGGCAACGCAACATTCGTAAACCGGTAATCGCTTGGCGTGCGCCGATAGCCTATGCCGCTGCGGTCTCCCTTCCACGACTGCAATCCATCCGAGTCCAGCCTATATAACCAGCAGGACGCCCCGGCAAAGGTTACAGACCCGTCTTGCTCTATGGCGCATAAGCCGATGGACAAGCCGTCGTCCGTTATCCCCTCTTGCCCCCCGCGATGCAGCGTTTCCTTTATCAGCCGGTTCAGCTCCTCCAGCATATCCGCCGGGGTATAACCCGCATCAGTCTCTACAATACGATTGAGTGAGGACAACGCCAGCATCGTCATGAACGCTCCGGGGACGCCATGTCCCGTACAATCTCCCACCGCAACGAAAGTTCTGCCGTGCCGCTGCGACACCCAGAAGAAATCGCCGCTGACAACATCTCTCGGCTGCCAGACCACGAAAGGTGCTCTCAGCAGCTCCTCGATCGCCTCGGGTTTCGGTAGAACGGATTGCTGCAGCAGTCGAGCATAATTAATGCTGTCCAGCATCTCCTGGTTACGCTCCGACAGTTCCTTCGTCCGAAGTGTAATCTCCTCTTCCAGCCGCTGGTTCAAATCAACTGCCCGCTTGTACGGATTTGCAATTCTTCGAGAGATATAGAAGAAGAATCCAATGGTCCCCAGAATGGTAACCAAAGCCGCGAAGGCCGTATTCCAGCGTATCGACTGCAGGAAGCCTGTCGTTTCCCGTCTCTCTACCTCGACGTACAACTGATGATCCGTCGATCTCAGGTGCTGTCTGATTAAGTCCACTCTGCCGGCTTCTGGCCGATCATAGTCCAGAACGACCATATTGCCTTTCTTATCGCCGTCGATCTCCGACAGCTGACGTTGTGCCGAATCAGGCAGCACCTCGCTAATATTGCGTCCGTTATCGGAAGCATCGTCGGACAGATAAATTTTCCCATCGCTGCCGGTAAGCCATAGATTGATCCCTTTACCGTCCTTATACGTATCAAACTCCTCCGACAGCTCATCCAGCTTCATGCCTACGCCGACGATACCGAGCGGCTTGCGGAGATCATCGCCGGCCAAGACGTTGATGAAGGCGAATACGCCATGAAGCTCCTCATTATTATCAAAGTTGATGGATACCTGCCGCCCAGCTGCCAACGTATCGAAGAACCAGGCGTCCGAAGGATCTTCCTTCTTGATAACGGACAGCAGCTTGCCGTCGTAACTCCAATACTTGCGGGTAGATACGCCTACGATAAACGTAGCGCTGTAGCCGAGCTCCTCGTGCAGGTAGCTTGTCTTCTTGCTGATCATATCGGCAAGCCGTTTGTCCTTCTCTTCACCGGACAGCCACTCCAACACGAAAGGGTCATGGGAGAGCGTAAGCGACGTTTCCACTGCTCGTTCAATTCTACCGTCCACGCGTGCCGAGATAGAGTTCGCGAGCGACTGCAGATCACGCGTCTTCAGCTTATGCAGCGCTTCCTGCTCCGTGACTCTATAGATATAGGAACCTATCAGAATAATCGATAGAGCGATTAATGCGCTAGCCAGCACCATTACCCTGCGAATGCCAATATCTAATTGTCCATCAACAATACCCCTTGGCGCAATCCGCTGCAGCCCCTCTTCCTTCACGCTCCCGTACCTCGCGGGAGTATAGCGAACGGCAACTGCAGGTCTTCCTTAAATTCTTCCGCACATTCCTGTTCTGCTTCATTCTCTTCGTCGCAGAACCAGCGAACCTCGATCTTTTTGCCGCTTACAAACGCCTTGTCCAGCCTTTCCAATATATGCATTAAACATTTGGTGCTGCTCGTATTGACGTATGGCAGCTGAAGCTCAATTGTGACAATGGTGCTCTGCTTCATTTGATCCAAGTAGTCATCCAGCCAATTCATCAGAGGTTCATAGAATCGGAACGCATTCTCAGGAAAGGATTGACCTGTTATAACCAGCGTTCCTGCTTCCGGATCGAACCGGACCTCTGGGGTGCTTTTCGTTGATTCAACATATAATGAATTCATGCTGACACTCCTCATACAGTGGCCTTCAAAGTAAAAAAAGATAACCCATTATTCCGATCTACGATGGAATACTCCAGCTTAGAAGACGATTTACGCGCCATATCGATGAGTCCAAGCCCAGCGCCCGTTTCCTCCGGCGCGATCTCCGCTTTCAACTTCATTTTGTACAACGCTTTAAGCTCCGGCTTGTCCATCAGAATCAGCGAATCGAGATAGGCTTGAAGCGTTTGGGCATCCTCGTTATGGATCAGATTGCCGGAACAGACCATATAGCCTGCATCTTCCTGCTTGCCGATGGTCACAATGCTCGAATACAGCATTAAGTCATGATGAGGACTGCCGGACTTTGCAACATTATATTTATTAATATTTTGCGTTTGCTCGATGAATAAAGAGAAGATGTTGTACACTTCGTTCTGTGGACGGTGCTCCGTTTCCAGATAAGATTTTACTGCCTCTCCATATTCTGCAATAAGCGCTTGCGACAATTTCCCTGAGAAGCAGATCAGGATTCCGTGAGTACGCAGCGCTTGCTGTACTTCCAACACATCAATCATCATGAGTCAGCCCTATCCCCTAATCCCAAATTTATATCCGCAGCTTGTAACCTCGGATACGTCATAGCAATGGAATAACATATCTTTACACATTCGACAACCCCTCTCTTCCTCCTGCCCCAATGTATGAAAATAGAATCATTCTCGCTCGAAATTTGTCGAATCGCGAAATGAATCGAACCTATAATAAGAAAAACCGTCCACTCACATCGTGAGAGACGGTAATCGCATCATTGTCATCCTTTATTACAGCCCTAGGGCTGCCGTTTTGTCGTTGTTGTTATTCTATATCTCCGCCACGGTATGCTTTCTCATGATACTTGGTGATGAAGGAGAACAGCGATTGTCCATCATCCTCCGGGTTAAACGCAGGCTCCAGCGGCAAATACATCGCCTGATACGTCTCAGGCACCCAGATGTAAGGATGCACATAACTGGTGAGCTGAAAGCCTATCCGCTGCCAGAATTGGATGCGCTCCGCATTCTCTTCCGTTTGCTCCGCTTCAACCTCGATAATGATCGCGCGGCATGATTCCGACGACCTCGCCCACTCGCTGATCGTTTCCACACAATGGCGGCCAAGACCGCTGCCTCTTCGACTTGCCCGCACGGCGAGATAATCGAGCACGAGCACATGCGCCTCACGGTCAGTAGCTGTCAGCGCCATAGCGACGACTTCGCCCGCCTCCATCCATGTATGCAGCTCGCTCAGCTTGCGCTGAAACATGCGGCGGATCACGCCTTCGCTCTTCCCTCTATGTTCGGGAAAGGCTTCCCGGTACACCGGCTCTACCTTGCGCCACAAGCGCTCATCCCAATTCGATGTAACTTGATAGTTCATTAACGTGACCTCACAGGTGCTCGCTCGAGCTGATTGATGACAAATTCATTTTCTCGCGTGTTCCTAACTACCCTTCTGGTCATTATACCACACGGTCTTGACTTCCAAATCGTGAACGAGGAAAGACCCAAGCGTGGGTTGCAGTTCAGGGTTCGCTTGGGTCTTTGTGTTTGTGGAGATTTCTTATAGGGGTTGCGCCGCTGTTGATGTTCGCAAGGAAATCACGCATCGTCGGTCCGCATCTTGTCCCCGGCCGTCCGGATTCGGGTCAAAAAACGGCATATACTTGTGCATCAGATCGGCATGCTCCATCATCTCATCGTCTGCCACATCCAGCGTGGAGATTCGGATATGCTCTCCCTCAAGCTCCACAATCCGGAAGTCAGGATAATCCAGACAAGCTGCCAGCTGCACGAACGTCCAATTGTTTTGGGAAACGATCGAATTCACATGTGTGTGACCGTTGAAATACACGCCTGTTCCTTGTTGTTTTCGGCTCAGAATGCGCCACATGTCAATGTTGGGATGAATCGATTCATTGTTCATGTCCGATCGTGTTGTCGTCCTATAAACAGGGTGATGACCGAAAACAAGCAGCGGCTTCGAGCCGGATCGCTCCACACAAGCCTCCAACCAACGAAGCTGTTCCTCGTCCACCCAACCGCTCCAGTCCATAATGTCCAGCTCTCTGGCCGT
Source organism: Paenibacillus sp. J22R3 (assembly GCF_056269305.1). NCBI lineage: Bacteria > Bacillati > Bacillota > Bacilli > Caryophanales > Paenibacillaceae > Paenibacillus > Paenibacillus sp. J22R3. Next base: position 18,508 of record NZ_JBWDNS010000005.1, read on the forward strand.
ATCCAGAAACACCAGCATCGCCTCGTCCGTATCTATCGCGTGATAGCGCTGCTGCCCCGTCATCTCCAGCACCTGCTCGCGTGTCAGTAAGTAAAGATCGTGGTTGCCCAGCACATGAATGAATCTCCGATCCCGCTTCTCGTAATGCAGCAGCTCATAAACGCCTTGTAACTCCGAAGGCGATCCCACATTCGTCAGATCTCCCAGCGATATATGCCAATCCCCAACCGTATTCATAAAACGCCCCAGCAACTTGTGGTAGAAAGCAAACCTAGCCGCAGCCAGCCCCGGAATCAATTCTTCGATATCGTGATAATGCAAGTCACCCATCAGAATCAATCTCATTAGCTCTCTCCTCCTGGAAAAACCTAATTTAGCTTCTTTCCTAATGGTAAAGAGCAACTATTGATTGGTTATTAAGTGGGGGAGGAGTTTTTGTAAAGGGGAGAAGAAGCCAGGAAACTAACCCTGGCTTCTTCTCTAATTTCCTTAGTCTGAATTCGTATCACTTGACGCCAGGGATTTTGCCCCAGTTGGTTTAACTCAGGTGCGGGCTCGGCTTTGGAGACACAATATAGATTTCACGGATTTGCGTGTTTCCTTTTGTGTCCACATAGACTTTATATTGGCCTACTTCGTACGTACCTTTCGCGTTGTTTTGGATAGAGAATGTTTTTTGGATGTCGATAAACGAACCGTCGGAATACTTTTCTCTAACCACGATAGTCAAGTTGTTTTTATTACCTTTGAGTTTTTCTACGTAAGCCGTTGGCGTCGCGTCGATCACCGTGACAGGAGGCGCAAGCAACGCCATTAGCTCTGTTTTAACTTGGCCGTCTGCCAGAATAGTGACAAAGTTGAGAGCCAAAGCGATATCGGCAGCTGATCCAGACTCGAGCGCCTTTGTTACGGCAGCCTCTGCCGATGCTTCAAGCCTTTCATTGTATCCGCCTTCGCTTAACAGATATACATTTGTAAATAATTCCGAACTCTTTAATTGCCCGCTTTCAACTTCAAATGTGCCTCTGGTGCTGTCAGATTCATTCGGGCCGTCAGATTCATTGAGCATGACCGATACTCCGATTCTTCCGTTAGCGAGTAGCGATGCAGGATTATTATGAACGGTATTAAACGGAATTTTGAGACTGTAAATCGTCTGTTTAGTCGCTTCATTTCTCGTAATCTCTGCCACAATGTCCGTGATCGGAGCAGTCGGTGCATTAGAGCCTGTTGGACGAGTCCAAGCCCATTTGATGACTTCGTTGTCATTGGTGAGCGTGAATCCCAACTCATTCCGCGTCGTACTGTTGGTTGCAGGATTGCGTAAATCAATGCCTAACTGCAAATTATCCTCTCTCCATATATTGCCTCCGGACTGACTATTGAAGTGTACGTCGTCTGTAACAACAATGTAGGCGTATAAATTGCTGTCATCCCATGCAAAATGCGATTCTACGCCAAGGTCTTGCGGACCATCCCACGTTCCCGCGGTTACATAATCTTTTGTGTTCATTACATATGCGGGAGTTGCGGCACTTTGGGCCGGATTTCCCGGACCGTTGGAGCTTACCTTTTCAGCGTAAGATGCGTCTAATTTAGCCGTATATTTGTATGTCTTTCCGTCTTCGAGTTGAAGCTCGAACGTGATCAGACCTGCAACATAATACGGTAAATCTACAGTTACGGATTCGCCTGCCGCAAGCGCGTTAAATGGGATTGGAGTAAAATCTTCAGCATAAGACGCTGGGGATTCAATTGTCAGTGTCCCTGGCGCAGAGGTTTTTCCTCCGACATTATACTTGAAGCTGAATTGCTGCTTAGTTCCGTTATTCGTAAGGCTAAACACAAACGGTTCCGCCAATAGATCCGAGCCGTAAATGCCATACGGATTGTCGACTGGCGTGCTGTTTCTCAAACCGGATGCGTAATAGTTGTTGCTAAGCTCGATCGATGTGCCGCCCGTGCGCAGCATGGCATACACATTATTATTCTGACCGTTCTTAGACGGTTGGAAGTAAGAGGAGTATACATTCGCTTGACCGCCGTAGACGTCTATACCCGGGTTGTTGGCCGGCAGCTGCGTAAAGTTTCCTTGCTGGATACGAACGATACCGTTATTGACTACCGCTCCCGCTACGCTTGGGCTTCCCCAGAACGCGCTGTTGTACAGAACAAGTTCAGCGTCGGGGTGGATTTTGGCGGTATTCGGTACATCGCCCATACGGATATACGCTCTGTTTGGCTCCGTTGCGATGTTCGTATTCACCAGTTCAGAGTTGATCGCGATGATCTGGGTGTGTTCGTCCGCGTCTTCCACATACAAGGAGTACGCGCATCCGTCCGAGCCATGACCGATCATCGTCAATTTTCCCGGGTATGCGAATTGGCCGTTCCCCAAGTCTCTCTTCAGGAAGTGTACGCCGTATACCGAACCATAAACGAAATTGTTGAAAATCGTCTCGTCTTCCACATCGGAGAATTTGAGCGCACTTAGGTATCTCTGTACGAATCCGTACACATCGCCTGTTGGTGCCGTATAGCCTTGACCTCCCGGAAGTCTCAAAGCGTAATGCGGATTGAGTTGCATATTTCTGATAAATCCGCCTTCTCCGCCTCCGCCGACCCAGATGCCTGCTCTTAGGAGCGTGCCGCCTAAATAATCGACATAGTGACCGTCGGTTCGATAGGAAGCAAGGTCAATGCCTTTATCCCCGATCGGGATCGTTATGTTGATTGCATATACCCCTGCACCTTGACCCTGTACCAAGAACGGCGTTTTTAGCGTTTGGTCAGGATCGTTGAGGTTAACGTTCGTTAGATTCGCTTGCGTAATGTTAAGTCCTCTGAGACCTGCGTTTGCTTTAAGCTGAATGAGAGAGCTTCCATTTTCCCCTTGAGCGCCGCCGGTGTAAGTTGTAAAGATCGCCGTGCCGCCGCCTTGCGTATGGTGCTGTACGTCCCATGTTCCTCTAAGTTCAACACCTTCGGGAACGATAACAGGATTATCCAGTCTATATCTTCCGCCTGGCAAGTATACAGTGCCGCCGCCGTGATTAGCTTTAATATAGTTTAGTGCGATTTGCAATTCTGCAGCTATATCCACAGTCGGCACGTTACTTGTTAAAGAACGCGGAAAGTCAAGTCTGAGCACTGCGCTTGATGTCGGTCTCGGGTGTACGTCAATATCTGTTTTGACATCCTTCGGAATCGGTTCAAACAGATAATCGATGTCATTCACGATCTGTACCGAGGTGTCATTACCGCCACCCTTAACGTCGAGTTTAAGGTTATCGATGTGGGCGGCAAGGTTAGCGCTCTCGATGTTAAGGTTATAACCGGAATTTACCGATTTAAAAGTTCCGAAGTCTGTTCCGAGATTTGCATGTTTGTCTGCTTGTTTGAAGTTGCTCTGACTGACTAATGCGTTGCCTCGATTGAGGAAGTTCAGCGCGAAATTGTCATATTCGTCGAAGGTACAATCCTCAAACGATATCACTCCGCCTCTGGCGTTGCTTACAATCGGACCTTGGAATGCAACTCCGTTGAACTGAACCGAAGTGTTGAAGCGTTCGTTGACATATGCTGCAGTGTCGCCGCCAAATTCCGAATTCGAGATCAGCAGTCCGAAACCGTTAGCGTTGTCAATATAGATGCCCGTTTGACTGTCTTCGATCTTTAATCCGTAGAACTGCGCGTTCGGAGATTCGTCGCCGCCAGGTTCTCTTCCGATCCACATCCCCGTCTTATACCCGGTGACATTTAAACCAGAGACATATTCCCAGTCGGAACGATGCATCATAAATCCGGTAGCGTTCGCTCTTGTGTACGCTTTCGCAGCCGATAGCGTCGGAGCGCCGCTAAGCCCTGAATTCGCCCAATAGTTCGGATCAATATTAACGTTCTCGATCCGTCCGATATCTGTACATGTGTGAACCACGATTCCTTTGTAGAGAGCCGTCATCTTGCTGTTCAGCACATAATGCATTTCGCTCGGCAGCGAGATGAAGCCTCCCCAAGCATTGACAAGAGTAACGTTATCCAGCGTCACGCTGTTTCCGGTTCTCTGATAGAACGTCCACGGATACGGAATTCCATGAATAGTCTCGAGTTCCCCTGTCTTCTGACCGTTGTCGTCCCTCTTCTCAACAACGGTTTCAGCAGTAATATCCTGTTCTGGATACCATACCGAGACGTTAGTTACACCTGTGCCTTGTTCCATGTCTATAAATCTATCGGACACATTCGCTACTTTTTTGCCGCCTGTCTGATTTTCTCTCTCGTCAGAGTCGACATACGTGTCATAATTGGCGGAATTTTTGCCGGCATATACCGCGAGAATGGTTCCGTCGATTTTACCATCATAATTATCCGCATCCGGGTTATCCCATTCGCCGCGGAGCTGTACGCCTGCCGGCAATTTTAAAACTTGTTTATATTCGTAGGTTGTATTGCCGGTCGTGCTCTTAACGCTTATTGTGCCGGTAGATTCCGTACGGAACGCATAAGTTCCAGCCGGAATATAGACAACGCCGCCGCCATCAGTATAAGCCGCGTCAATCGCCGCTTGGAAAGCCTCTCTGTTATCTGGATTAACGATGCCTTCATTTTGTGCCATCTCATCGGTTATTGCACCGAAAGCAAGTACGTTGTAGTCAGAGATCGCCCAATCTTTCGCGCCCTGTACCTGAGTAATTGCCGTTCTCATGTAACTTACGTAATCATGTCTATTCGGAACTGTCAGTACGAATGATTTCTTCTTGATTACAGGAGCGGAAACTGGACCTCTTGTAACCGTCGCGGTAATCGTTACTTCACCGCCGTCGTCCGGACGGTTTGTCGGGATCATGCCTGCAGCGGTTATGAGGTTGGCAGCGGATGTCTCCCATGTAATATCCGTCATATTCTCGCCCATTGACGGAAGAACCAAGTTCGTCGTCACATTAGACTCAGAAGCATTCACGCCTTTGATTGCATCCCATGTCAGCTTGTTCAACATATTCTCTACTGCAGCCTCGTCGGTTCCGGCACCTGTCCCGCGAACGACGATATTAAATGTTTTGGCAACCACTGCCGCGCCTTTGCTTATGGTCGCCGTGAGGGTTACGGCTGCATTGGCTTCTTGACGAACTACTGCGCCGGTGTTGCTGTTTATAACCGTGTTATTAGTGGACGTCCACGCAATGTTCGTTCTCGCCGAACCCGTCGTAGTAAGAGTCAAGCCTGCTTCAACCAGATCCTGTCTGGTATTCGTGCCCTTGATCATGTCCCAGATCAACGCGTCCGAAGCAAGCTGTACCGCTTCTGCATCCGTTGGCGGAATTTCGGTTACGCGCATGCTCTGAATGATTGCTCCTGCCGTTGCGAAACGGAAATGCGCACCTTGATTCTGTGCACCTATTGCAAAATTAGCTCCGTTAAGCACAACTTTGGACGTTACCCACGTGCTGCCGCTTCCTGCCGCCGGAAGGCTCGCTGATCGATACGCATCAAATCCGGAGAAACTGCCAGGATATATCGTGTTGTAATGTAACGCAATACCGCCGGTTGCGCTCGGCCTCCAGTATGTGACCGTTAATTCGACCTTGTTTACTTGTGCAAGTCGAGGGTCGTTTACGATGACGTACATAAAGTCGCCAACCTTCGCAGCGCCTACACCGCTTTGCGGTGCGACCGCCACTGGGACACTGTCTCCTTCGAGGCTGATGCCTATGCCGCTCCCTTGAAGTTTGTTGACGGATTGAACAAAGGTGTCGGGATTGTTCAAGTCAATGAACACTTCAGCAAGCTCATTAGCCGTACTGGATACTGTCAAGTTAAAAGCTACATGAACAGGTGTTGCGCTACCTTTGCTTATTGTCGCAGTAAGGGTTACTGCCATGTCTGCGACAGGGTCGCGAGTTACCGCGCCAGTTAAGGTATTTATGACACCTGCCGGTGCAGCCGACCACGCTATAGCCGTATCGTTCGTACCCGTTGTCGGAAGCGTCAGCCCGGTTCTTACTTCGGATTGAATCGCGTTCGCATTCCTGATCGCGTCCCATGTCAGATGATTTGCCGCGTCTGTTATGGCTTGCGTGTCGTCAAGATGCTCCACTTTCACTCTAGTATGCGTTCCTGCGAAAGGATATTGCGTATTTTGAGCCGTGCGTGCGAATGTATAATAGGTGTTGCCCGTTGGCTTTGTAAATGTCGCCGTATACACGCCTGCATTGAGCGTACCCGTCGTCCAATCGCCGACTGCAGGAGCGTTACCAGAGGTGTTGATTGCGAACTGAACAGCCTGACCGTTTGATGGCGCTGTCGCCGATAACGTAACGTTGTCGGTTGTTTCAATTGCTGTGGCAATCGGTTTCGGCGAATCCACGGTATTCTGGAAACGCGGGTTCTTGATATAGATGTCGCCTTGGGGCACAGCAGCCCATTGCATTTGCAACCTTCCTGCTTGTACCGTGTCCAAATTAACGGGATTGAACCCATTAGGAGAATTGGCTGCTGATAGTTTCGCATATACCGTAATCCATTCATTAACATGTCCGCTTCTAATCTCGTTAACGTTAAGGTTAAGCCGCGAGTTGGTGTCAACACTATTACCGCCAGCCGCTATGGCAATCCAGTTGTTGCCACTGAGATTCAGAAGATCTGTATGCGTAACATACATATCAAAAACGAAATATTGATCCGCATAACCTAATACATTCTGATTGCCGCTGCTGCTAATAAAGCGGGCATCCCAAATCCGTTCAGCCCCCGCGCCAATCCTTCCGGCTCCCAACTTAAACGCGTTGTTTCCGTCCGGTGCAGTCGCGTTCGTTCCCTCATTGCTATTCGGAAAAAACGTCGCAGCTTGAGCATTTACCGCCGACGGCACAGCTCTCACCGTCAAAGTAAACGTTTGCGTAGCACTTGCAGCACCTTTGGTTATTGTCGCCGTGAGTATTACGGTTTTGTCTACTTCTCTGTTCAATAAACGATTGACGCTTCCAGTGTTGCTTATTGCTGCATTGTCCGAAGACCACGCTACGTTAGTTGTTCCTATAGCTGTCGGAAGATTAAGTTGCGATTTCACATCGTTATTCAAAGTATTACTACCTTTAATCGCATCCCATGTCAGAGACGCCGCTGCTTCATTTACCAATGTTTGTTCGTTAATAGAGGTTACGGTAATTCTTGAAGATGCGCCGCTGTAGTTGTAGCTGCTATCTGCTTTCGAGCGTGCGAATACATAGTAGGTGTCTGCTGAAGGTAAGGTGTCAAATTGATAAGTATACACACCACCGTTATTCATTCCATCTACCCAACCGGATGCAGGAGCGTTTCCATTATCGCTTATTGCGAACTCCACTGCTTGCCCGCTAGCCGGTGCGTTCGCTGTTACCGTTTTTGTTGCTACGTCAAGCGCGGGGACCGTTGATTGTGAAACCGGGACTCCTAACGTACTCTTCTGGAAACGCGGGTTTTTCATGAAAACGCTGGTATTAGGGACACTCGTGCCCCATTGCAGATGCATGGCCAGTCTATTTACCTGGTTTAGCCAGGCATCATCGAAATTCCCGGCTACGGCACTTGACGACGATAGCTTCGTATAGACTGTCGCCCATGTGCCTACTGCTGCAACTGTTACCCCGCTTAAATTAAGCTGGAGACGAGAGTTGGTGTTAAAGTCATTTTTTCCGTCGCTCACAATGACGAGCCAGTTATTTCCTTGCATATTCTTGAAGCCCTCATTAGGAACGTACATCTCGAATACGAAGTAGCCGTCTCTATAAGCTGATAGATCCGGATGTGACGTCACGCTCGGCGTGAAGAGGTTATCCCACGGCCCCCCGTTCTTTGAGGTTCCGGTGTTTAAGCTCCACGCGGTCTGACCGTCCGGTGCAATGGTTTCTGTCGCCGTATTCCCATCTGCGCCTGCATTTACGGTCAACAGATTTACGGCATCTCCCCATGCCGCGCTGACTGTCGTAGGAATCGAAAACCAATTTAATAGCATCGCTGTCATAAGGAAATAGACTAATATACGTCTTTTTATCATTCTTAAACGTCCCTCCATATCTAACCTATTTATTAACGTATGGGTATTGATGTGGGGTCCAGCAAGACATTTACCCCCATCCCATCAGGATCCCAAGTTTCGCAAAGTGTGGTCTGACAACACTTTCTCGCTTTTATGTTCGCTGCCGCATCACCTCTCCTATTCACTGTGCCTAATCTGGTATAAGTGCATCCGTCCACAATCGATCTGGTGTTAAGGTATTCACGGGCAAAAAAATAACAGGATTCAAAAAGCGATAAGCGTACGTGCAAATAACGTAATCTTACTCCTTTTTAAATCCTGTCATCATTTTTCAGAATGAACCTCTGCCTATTGTGGACTAGTCTTATCATACGTCTGTTGCAATTGAGTTCCTATAAGGTAATCTTCTCCTTTACGAGGGCAATATTGTCTTAATGAGAACGGGGCCACTGTTAAGAAAGTGGGCACTTGATAAGTGTATTTTAGTTGCGATGTTTGTAGTGCATTTCCTCGATCGGTCAGGAGATTCGTAATCTAAAGAACCATGAATCCTCTAAATCGTAAAAGAACTCGATGTAATGAACCTCACCCATATGCCAATTTGTATAACAAAAGCCCAAGCGTTGAATACGCCTGGGCTTCTGAGGATTGGTGAATGTGGCACCAATAAACTATTTAAGAAACACGTAGCACTCCACATGCACCGTATGCGGAAACATGTTAGCTTCGGATATAGTCTGTTGGAAGCCGCAGAGTCCTTGATTTGACGCCTTTTTTCCCAATTGAACTCAGATTTGTTTGGCTGCAATCCGATGGCATCTGTTGATGTTTTACATCAATTTTACATCAACAACAGACGTTGCTTCTCTCACTACAACCAGCGCTACAATGGGGGTCAACTCCGTCTTTTAAGCTCGATTAATCATAATTACATCAACCACTTCATGTTTACATTAAACCTTTTCAAACACAACCATTCCATAGTTCTAGTAATAGGGGATTAATCTTCGCGTTCTTTTCTCCGAAGGCGCCGCCGCGTTCATACTGAGCGCCTTCAGCAGTTCCGACATCTCCGTCTCCGTCAACTGTTTGATATCCTGTTGCTGTTGCTGTTGCTGTTGCTGTTGCTGTTGTTGTTGCTCCTCCGAGGTTGTCTGATGGATTTCCTAGATCTCCTCGACCGGAACGTACATGATCCCGTTTGGCTGTCATAGCGTAACCGTCCATTCCGTCAATGCCTCGACCGTCCCCTTCAACTGCTCGCCGTCATCAGTCGTAATCGTCATGCATTGCTGAGGTAGCTTCGCTTTAATCTGACACAATTACCCACGAGCACTTTTGCTAATCCTCTCTAATAAGAGAGAACGGTTTGATAATGCGAAACATTATTTGGTCATCGAGTATTTGGTATGTCGGTTTTTCGATATTAACAAATCCGTGAAATTGATTTGTTAAATACATTGCAAGTTCAAATCCATTGTTCCACTCAGCAACTCTTCGTTTATAACGATTCACACGGTTTCTATACTCCCAAACAGGCAATCGTTTATTTTTTATAATAGTTTTTAAAGTCATGAAATCAATTATTGGATAATGCATTCCTTCAAACTCGTCTAACTGATTAAGTTCCTTATAGCCATTAAAATATGGATGATTTAAAACTATAAAAGGAAATATTCTCTTATCTTTTATTGACACCTTTGTCTTTAGTTCCAATACATTTATAAAATCCGCCGATTTTAATAAATCCATTCTAACATTCAATTGTTGTTGTGCATCTATGAGTTTATCGTGCAAAAAATTGTACGCTTCTATTGTATTTGATGGTTTAATTGTTGCCTTTGCTTCAAATAAAAATAAATAATCATCTATAAGAAAGAGCCCATCAATCTCAGGAATATTTTTCCGATCATTTCTTTCTAATTTATAAAAGGGAATCGTTTCGCTACGAAAGAAATCTTCAATAATTTGTTCGAATGTTATTCCCTTTTCAACAAGAACAGTTTTTTTTATCATTTCATCTGATAATATCTTATCAATCACACGGATAATTTCTACATTATCTATCCATGAAGGTACAAGAATATACACTTTGCCCTTCCTAATCAAAGGTTTATAATTAATCAAATGTGAGGAAATATTTGATTGTATCTCATATGAGATTAATTCAAGAAGAGCACTAAATTCCTTTGGTAAATTTAATTTTTTAAGCAATTGATTTTCACCTATAACTAATGAATTGCATTCGTTCTCTTCAAGTGTGAGTGCGTATTCACGGATACTAGAAATACAATTTGCTAAATCTTTGATACTCCACAGTTTATTTCGGTATATAAAAGTAGTTTCTTCGTTTCCATATATTAATTCTAGTAAGTCTAATGATTTTCGTTTATAAAGTGCTGTCATATAAATATTTGAATACTTCCAATCTATATGCAGTAACTTTTCAAATCCTATATGATATTCTGATGCAACACCGCTATCATATAGATGTCTATCTTTCTCTTCAGGTGTGAAATGACCATAGAACCATGAATTATTTAAATCTCTATATAACTCTAAATATGGCCAATACATGGGTTTGTTGTTCGCTATATAACATTTGTCATATAATACACCACCATCAAGTTTTACATTCTCAACGATTCCAATTTCGTAGCGTTCAGCACAAGTACAGATAAGAAAGTTTACAATAGAATTCTTATAACTAATTATTTTATATATTTCTGAGACTATATCTTGGGATGACTTTCCCCCTAATGGTATATTATTATCGTTAATGAATTGAATAATATCTGGAATACAGTCTAATATGTGATTATATTGAGAGGTTGCTATTGCCTTTGTAGCCACACTTCCGTCAGGACTAAAAGAGTTCTTAGCCATCTTTTCCAGCTTCCCTAAATTTTCAAACAAGCTCACCACACTAACTTGAACCTTCTTCTGCAGCAACGCGTTTAAAGCCAGTTCATAAGACCTTTTTTTTTGAACTATATGAAAGATAAAACTCCAATCATCTATTATTCTCTCAGGAATACATGTAGCATTGTGTAAACGATCTTTAAGATAAGAAATATCTTCAATATCGAGTCCCATTACAAAACCGCTATGTAAAAAAACCCTATGGAAATAAACGTTATTTTCAGCATTATATTTATCTAAAATGTATAAAAGAAGAGTATCTCTTTGCTTCATTGCCAATTTTAATTCCTTGACAAGGTTTTTTACATCCGTCTTTGAAATAGGGAGCATATATCCTCCTATGATACAAAATTTAGATATATTATTAACTATAATACGCAACGAGGAGTTTACTTCCCTAGTTACGTATTTTATTCCACTGAAAAAAATCTTCTCCCGTACGATCCACTTGCTCCGATGCATCATGATCGGATTCCCCGCAGTTTAGACCAGCTAGCAGCCGCCTATACAGCAATCTAATAAGCGTTCCTGACATGGTTCTACTACCCCTATTTTAAAGCACTATTCTTTTGACAGAGGCTTCGATCTTGAGCTAAGTAGTTGCATCTCGAAGAGTGTAGGATGTTGCAAATGAATGGTTAAGATAATACCAAGGAGTTGGCTTTGCCGATCGTGGTTAATCAGAACGTGGTTAGGTCTGGTGGGCTCACATTCCGTGGATTTATGCTTTATGAACGTTTCTTACGCATACGTGATCAATTATATCCATCGTGTCTTCAATGTCTAAAAACAATAGTGGAATGATTAAATTGTTAATAGTGGCATAATCAAGTGATTGAACACGATACATTTATTGTCACCCTCCTTCGAACTAATAACCATTAGTATATCACGTTATGGTTCTTCTTCCGATAGGGTTATAACTTGGTTAAAAAATGAGGATGGTAAGTTTAAGAGTTTCCATAAAGAAATATCATCTCCTGAAAATAAGGAACTTTGCTTACATATAGCAAGCAAAGTTCCTTATTTTCATTTAATCATATTTTTGATTTTCAAAGACCTTTTTACAATCAACACATTCAACCGTGCAGGTACGCATATATTCCATTTTTTCGTTCGAGTTTGATCCTTCTGGGTATTTGCCCACGCTTTTTATTAAGAGTACGCCACCGCATTCACAAAGGAACATATACAGGTATTCCTTCCTTTCAAAAAGTTTTAATCTTTAAATTCGACAGCCTGCAAGACACAACCTTCTTCAGTTAATTTGTCGCTTAGGTACCAAGCTATTTTATTTTGTTTGGCAACGCTTTTTAACCTCTCCCAATAATCTGCATCTAGATTTACAACCAATCATATGATTGCTTCGGAAATCGATTACATGAAGGAAATGTTTGTTCCCTCCTAAGTGGCAAAAACAATCGACGAGCTTTGGGGAAGCCTACATCCGACGGGTAAGTCATTAATAATAGATTGTTTTCTTAAAAATTTATAAGGTAGTGGATCTAGTTTTGCTCTCATGTTCCCCTAGACGCTCCTCTTTTGGATTTATTTGAACTTAGCCCAGAAATATTACTACGCGATTGCTCCTTCGTTTTCTGCTCTTTCGTATAACTGATATAGAAGTTTACTTTGTTTCTCTGATGGCAGAGCAATTTTAGCTTGTGCCATACTTTTAAGAATATCTAACTGAGTCAAAGTGATTCCTGATCTATTTTCAGTTTTCATGTAGTATTCAAATAATCTTTGCCATAATTCAATTGGTTGACTAACTACGAAACTTTGAATCTCAATGCCGCTGTCCAGTTTTTTCTCTTTTTTCACTTCCCGTTTAATTATTTTTTCATCTTCTTTGTTACTAAGCAAATCTTCCTCTATATACAACTCATCAAGTTTGATTTGTTTTACTGCCTTCCAACAATCTGATCGTTTGCAATACTGTGCCGCGTTAGCCGACCCGGCAGGTGGATCCGTTATTACTTCATAAACAGCTTTTGCTATTTCACTAATAAGTTTCTCTAGGCTATCAGGTAATTTTTGCTCTTCCCATATTTTATCGAACTTTAAATATTGCCCTGTTTTAGACGTAATAAAAGATAAATAGGCAATAGTATAGGTTACCGTTTGAGCTCGAAAGCCATTGTCATACCAAGACGCTTGAGATACCAACCTCTCTACAGCTCTAAACAGAATTACTCTAGCAACTGCATCCCGAAAGTAACTTTCGGTAATCGCTAGTTCATCTTTCTCAAGCCATTCAGTGATATAATCGGCAAATGCCGAAAAACTGTACTGCGCCCCTCTTGAAACAATTTCAGGCTTTTGGAGCCATGAATTCTCGCTTTTTGATAGAAATGTTTTATCCAGTAACTGCGACTTAGGATTCTCTAATTGAAACTTTAATTTTTCTGAATTAGAAAGATAGGCTTGCTCATTTAAGTATTCTCCTCGTACACGCTCATAAAACCAATGCGTTCTACGCTGGGCCCCGCCTACAGCAGGAGCCCAAACTCTTTTAGAGTAAGTTTTCATCTCTTTGTGGAATGGACTATTAGAAAAGAAGTCTGATTTATTAACCTTATTTTGTGTATTTGCATATTCTGAAATCTTTGAAACATAGCTGCTTTGCTTATCGTTGTCTTTTACGACCGACAACTTCACTTGAACTGATACTTTCGAAACATCAATATTAGAATTTTTCTTTGCTGCATAAATTGACGACGTAGTCTGCCCGCCATTAACAACTTGAAAATTATACATTTTTTTAATATGACCATTATCATCTATTTCAATATCGGAAGCAGTGGCAGTGATGCCGTTGTTATATGCAAAAAACATTTCAGGAGAGTACTCAATCGTGTTTCGAATTCCTCTGTTGACACTTCCTTTGAACTGTAAGAAGGTTCTTACATTTTGTTCGAACAGTTTCTGACCAAACTTCTCATAGATCTGAACTAATGTGTCTCCGTTTATGAAAGTAAGATATGATTGATATTTTTCTGACGTAGTCGGGATCTCCAGGAAAGGCAAATCTACAAAAACTTCAAAGTCTTCTCCAGTATACTCTGCAAGATAGATTTTATAGATGTACTCTATATCAATCACACGAAATTCCGCCTTAATATCGGAGATCGTTTCTTGTGGGATATCCTTGAGGTTTTTGGTGGCCCTGCCATCAGTTAAAATAATAAATCGAATCTTGTTAATCTGTTTATTGATGAAGTAATTGTAAATCATGTAGGACATAGAGTACGCATCCGAAGTTTCTTCGAGTTGATGATATAACCCATTCATGCATTTTGAAAAATAAGATTTTAGTCGACTAAACTTGGTATCAATCTGGCTCTTAGTAAGGGTGTTGATCTCGTCGTCTTGAAAAAATTGATGGACTAATAAAGTTACTATTTTCCGTTCTTCATCATAATCGTATCCATGGATCTCGATTCCAGTCTTGCTGTATTCTGCCGAAGTATAGTTAACGGATAAATCCCCGCTGCTGACCAATTCTTCGCATACATTTTCAAAAAAAGCTTGGGGTTTTAATAACCCTCTGCCTTCCGCATCGGATAAAATGGACTGCAAGAAATCTTGATGGAATTCTTTTAATTCAATCATATTGATTCGACTCCTTGCCCAAAATTCTTAATATTGACTTCAAATACACTGCATTGTGATAAATCAATAGTGTATTTTACTGCTGTAATCGGAAGCTTTAAGTCAATGGGTACAATTCTCGGAAAACCTTCTTTAATTTCATAGGCCTTAATTCGGTCAACGATAAATCGTTGCAGAGGCTCATTTATTAGTTCCGGAACGTAACCATATTGAAACAGCTTTTCCTCAAATCGTTCTGCAAGCTCCACAGAATCGGTAAGTAATGTTTTCTTTATCTCACGAGATATATCTTCAACGGACTTACCATTTTGTGTGTTTGTGAGCGCGTAGGATAACAAGTAAAAAGGATCTTTCTCACAATACAATTGATGTGCTGATGATATTTTCACAGCTTCGCCGCTTGATGTGCGATAGGATTTCACTTCAATTACTGCATCACTTAAAAGAAAGTCTTGTCTTTCAAAATCAGGCCCTCCCCATGACACAATGGCGTCAGATAAGCTGTTTGTTTGAACCATTACAATATCTTTCAAACATAATAGTTCAGCAAACAATCCCATTTGCTGCTCATATGAAAAAGATGCCTGTGGCTGTTGCAATAAATGTTGCCAGCGTTTAAATCGAGCCTCCACAGCGCTGATCATTTTGTTTTGATCAATATGTCGAACGATAACATCAATAAAATCATTACACAGTTTATGAAATATCTCCCAATCCTCATTGTTATTTAGGATTAAGATTAATTCATTTTGCTGAGACATCGGATTTCTTTTGAGTAAGGTTATACCTTTTAAATTTATTTTGTGTGTATTAATGATCGTGAAATTTTTAGTCACAATTAGAAATCCATATTTTCCGACTAAGTCTGTTACCCAATAAATATCATGAGGGGACTCAGCAATAACACGTCTTTGTGATGATAAGCCCATTTTAGCCCACGGGTTAATAACTTCAGTCATCGGAAGACTCCTCAGCCAATAGATTCTGGATATACACAGAGTTGATTTTTAATTTAATAGTTTTATTGGCACTTTTTATTCCGCCTGGAAAGCTCACACCAAAGGCAGGTAATAAATAGTCAATTTTTTTATCATTTTCTTTTGCTTCAAGCAGATGAAGCATGAGCAAAGGCCTCTTCATTTTTTCTCTAATATCTTTACGCTTGCTTCCTAAATCTTTTCGCTCGCTCTCCGAGAAGGCAATAGACTCAGCGCTCCCGGAAGATACTTGCCTGTTTTGAACTTCATAGTAACCGCCCTTTGTGGTTACATTTCTTGTCTCGGGTTTTATCATGACATCATTATCAATAGAAATGTCCTTTTCGCTGCTTCCGCTGTATAAAGCAATGTCCCAGTTGGTATCAATTTCTTGCGCGTATTTCATGACAAAATCAATTGGCATTCTAGTTTTTAGCCCAAATTGATCTTCAGTGTATACTTTAAACTTCTGAAGAAATGCAATGACAACATCCTTCTGGATATCCTTCCATACGTAACTATTGTTTAATTTATCACGATAAATTCCGGTTATTGTTTCTAACTTCTTAACAGTCTGATGTATTAATGCTTCATTTTGAAGGTTGATCTCTACATCTTTAAAAATCCAACTAGTCTCTTTCGCATGGCCGTCTAGTTTCATTTCAAAGTATAGATCCTGGCTGCTTTTCATTTTATTCCTTGCCGTAACCTGTAACCCGCTGTCCGGATGATGTTTGACTGATAATCCAAAATCATTCGGTGTCATTTTCGCTTCAGCCATTCTGTCAAAGTTGTCGAATAAATCTTCTGTAGCCTCAATAATAAGCCGAAAATTCTCGATCATCTCTTTAGACATGTATATTCTGCAAATATCTTCATAATCAGTTCGGTACCCAAACCATCTGCCCATTTGCATTAACGTATCATAGAATACAGTACTTCTAAGGAAGTAGCTTACACTTAAGCCTTCTAAAGTGAATCCTCTCGATAGGCTAGTTCCACCGACAACAATTGCATTTGTCACACTGTCCTTACGGTATTCTAATGGTATTTTCGTTCCAGAATGTGACTCCCTAATAATAATTGTATTTATGATGTTGCAGATCGCATCAAGTACCTTTAACCAGCTAAATTCAAGCTCTTTGTGTTTATCGGTAAAGGTATCAAACAATGCTTTAATATGTTCGCTCTGAGTCTTAGCATCTTTTAGCTTCCCGTATGCTAATATATGTTTTTTAATTTCACTAAAGTAGTTTTCGACATGGATACAAATCTTCTTATGCATCGCTGTAAACCTTGTTGCATGAACCATCATACTATTATGCTTATTGCCTTGGCCTCTTAAGTATCTAATTCCGACATTAAGAATAAACAGTCGTATGGCATCATATAGGCTCTCTGGTAATGCTGGCAAATCTGAATGAATTTTATGCGTTACCGGTAAGTATTTTTCATTGTCATTAATAGGTACAAGGTGTTTATTGTTAGTGTCTAGAAAAATCTTTCTTGCCCCAAAATAGTTTGAAGGGGGCTTTAGTGCATATATGAAATCCTTAGGAAACAAATCGTCTCCTAAGCCGTCAGTTGTCGCTTTATGATCAATAAAAATATTAGCATAAGGCGTAGCTGTAAAAGCTACATAAGCGCTTTTGTGAAAGAGACTCAGTAGTTTCCGAAGTCTCTTATTAATGATTGTAGGATCATCTTCTTCTTTAGTATTTATAGATGCATAATCTGATTCATCATCAATCATTAGCATCGCATGTTTTGAGATGGTTTGATTTTTATATTGTGCCTCCAACCAATCGATTACATTTTTAAGCGTGTTGGAATTTTTCTTAATAACCATGATTACTGGGCTTTTGATATTATCAAAGTTCATCCCTTGTGCGCTTTTGTTGGCATCCTGTTTATTAAAATCTTGCTCAGACGTTGTTAAGCTGACGGGCATCCTGGACATCTGGAAGCCGCCAAGTTTCCCAACACCTATCGGGATCCCCTTGTTTGCACCAACAAATGCTTCATTCATTCTATCTTGGGTTTGATTTCTAAGGTTATTTATGCCGCCAGCAATAACCACAATAAACTTATAGCCAGCGTCCGCAGCTTTGCAAATTAACGCGGAATAATTCGCTGTTTTCCCTGATTGCACGTGACCTACCACCATGCCGTACCTGGAAAAAAACTGTCCCGCTACCGGATCTTCTATATTGTCCATCACCATGTCAGAATCTTCGTCAATAGTTTTGATGACTTCAGGGGGGAGGGATTTTTTCAGAAAATCACTGTACTTATGCCAGTAATAACCCTCATTTTCCTGTTTCTCTTTGCTTGTCCACCAGATATTATCTCTTTGTTGCTGATCCTCACCTTGAATTAGAATTCCATTTTCCATCTCAACATTGAAATGTGTCTCCAGCTCTCTCTTCATCCGGTCCCAGTCCTCATCTGTTAAAGCAGATATTGCAGGTACAGATAGAATTTTAGCGAAAAGCTGAGGACCTAACTGTGTCAACAATTCCCTTGTGTTTGTTACTTCTTCGTTTATTTTATTTAATGGCAATACGCCAGGTGCATTGGCCAATTTAGTATTGATAAAGTCTTTTATATGTTGATAGCTATTTGCTTCCAATGATCAACAACTCCTTATTGTTTTTAAATAACTCTGTTTTAAGTAAACTCTCAATAAAGTGGTTGTCTATATTCACTGACTTGAGCTTTTCTGCGATTGTAATCAATTCCTCGTTACTCAACATTGATCTTTGATTAACTAAGTTTGGATTCTGTTGCAGCTGGGCTTGAATTGCATCCAATGGCAGATAAGCTTGAAGTCCCTTTAAATATATCTGAAGTAACTCTTTTTGTTGATCATCGAGCTTTGCTAACAATTGTTCCAGAAGTGGATGGTCAGCATTCAAAGTGAACTGAATTTCACCGTTATTGAGAGCTAACTCCCAAAACCTTGTGGTTAATTTGTCTTCGATTTTTCGGCCTCTGCCTGAATATGGTCTTGATCCGACTTCAGTTACTTGTCTAATAACTCTTTTAAGATCAGCTTTGATTTCCGTAGTAGGATTCGCTGACGATTTCTTTATATCGATGCCCCAATACCTATCCTGATCATTTGGCACATCGATTTTTATTCTTACTAGTTTATGAGCATCAATGGCTCTATGAAGTCCCCACCATGTTCCATATATCATTAAACGATTCGCACGGTATAAATAGAAGCCCTGCGACTTTGTATAACCTTCCGCAGTGGCGTACTGCTCATACTCCTGTTGAGTTACTTTGGAGTGATGCGGTAAGATGTATGGCTGGATCTGAACGGTTCCACCATACAGCTTAATTTTCTCAGTGGAAAGTTGCTGTGTTGCTGGATGATTCATGTTAAAGGGGTCGAATGGTTTCAATGCACTTTCGTTTATGGAAATAGATAGTTTCGGAACTCCAATAATACCTTCCATAAATCGATGGAAAACAAGGGCCAAATGCTTTCTAAGTAGATCAATCGAATCCGTAATTGATATTTTGTTAAAACCGTCGATTTGTTGCCAAACTACTAATGTTCCTTGATTTTGATTGACAAGCTGTTCGTACAGAGGCATTTTTTCAATTTCATCCGTTTCCGGGGTAATCAGTAACCACTGATTCTTCTTTGCCAGAAAATCTAAATCCCACTGTCTTGCTGAGATGTTGCCATCTTTCTTGGAAATAACCGTCAATCGCTTGCACTGCGAAAAGGAGGCCGTTTTAAGTCCAAGGCCGAATCTGCCCAAATCCGTTTTCTCGCGCTTTGCATCAGGATTTTTTGTAGCTAATCGCATAGCTTCTACAAGTTCCGAATGACTCATCCCCATACCATCATCCAAAATGCTTAATACTAATTCAGGCTCTGAGACAATCCGCAATTTAATGTTTTTTGCTTTTGCAGCAATGCTATTATCCAAAATGTCAGCTACTGCAACCTCCGTCGAATAGCCGATATCTCTTATTGAATTTACAAAATTACCTAAATTCGGACTTACATCTTCGGTCTTCATTTTGGGTTTCTCCTTTTAATTGAGACACTGCAGAGCTCGAGATTTGGCATGACTTTTTTACTATTTCCTTATGACATTTCTACAAAAAGTATGACTGTCCTGCTGTACCAATATATTTATAATAATACAATAAATTGACAATATACTGTCAGGGAACATATGTTCGACAAAAAAACAGTGAGCAGCCAGGGGCCTCTCACTTAGGTATTTACTTGATATTCAGTTCTTTAATTTTGTGTTTGATCCGGTATTCCGGAATTTTGCCCAGCGCCTTTTAAATAATTCCACATCGCCTTTCTGATATTTACATTTGTTTTGTAATCCGTTGATTGTATCTTGGATGAAAGAGAGATATTCATGCCCCCCTATCATACAATTCATATTCGTAACGTGATAAAACTCCCCCTATCTCAATAAGCCTTTGATCAAAGTATCACCCCTTTTACAACAGAAAAGCATCCCCAATAATTTGATCAATCATCTGCTTTAACGTATCCCAACAGCACACATATACTTCCTGATTTTTAGCCATTGCTAATCCTGACCAGCCTACTAAAATACCATAGAGTTGGGTATCAGCATCTTTAACATTTTCAAAATCCTTAAGGTACCCGAGTAATTTATAAACACCATCGGACAAGTACTCCCGACTAGAGGAACGCTTAACTTCAACCAGGATATAACACCTGTTCTGCGATTGAGATGATATAAGTTCAAGAATTATATCTGGTCTTCGATGTTTATCACTTAACCCGCTTTGAGTCATCAATTCAGCATATTGGCTGTTTTGATACAGCAGATCCGGTAATGACTGATAGTACAGCTTAAGTTGTAAATTATCTTTTGTTAACCGGCTAATATATTTATTTCCGCCGCCTATAACGGAGAGTCGATTCTCTATCCATCTATGCTCTTTAAAGGTTTCGAGAATTTGAAAGAGCACTGCGATCTCGTACAAAGTATTACGATCAAGTGGATAAAGAGCAACTGAGGCAGCCTTTCTCTGTAGGTACGATACCGGATTGTGAAGGAGATAAACGTACTCTCGAGCAAGTTTTGCAAGATCAACATACTGCTCGCCACGCGCCCGTTCAGTTCTTTCAATCATGGTTTCCGTTATCTCAGAAACCCCTTCAACTTTTGAAAGATAGGGGGTTCTGGTTAATTTATATGTTTGTTGACGAAGGCGCTCTATATAGTACCCCCACTTCTCTCCTTCAATATACGATTGATCAAGACCTGCATCAGTTATATCAGATGCCCAAGTGGAGCAAATCGCGAAAATCTTTCTGAGTAAGTAAACAAACACTTGGTTTTCAATTAAATCAAAGTTAGATGAGCGTTTGTTTATTACAAATACCGAAAGGTCATTACCAGACGACATACGTAATGCGATGGTTTGGGGCCAGGAGATTGCTCCTGTTATCGCTCCCCTCACTGTTTCATTTCGTACTTCCGAAGATTTCTTAAGTCTGTTGATGATGGCCGGGGCAGTCTCAAACAAGAATTGATTGCATTCCTCTGATAGTAAAAAATGAATTTCTGAAAGGAGTCGCAAATCCCTATATGATACTTTTGTAAGTTGCAAAAATAATTCTTCGGATGCTCGAAGCTCTGCATTTTTCTGAATAAACCGCCAAAAATGCTTTGATGTCTTTGATACAATATACCCATGCGTTTTCGCACTCCAACAATCACGTTGGTTCAGCATAGTGAATCCTATCCTTCCGCCTTTTCTTCATTGGACTCTACAGAATTGGGCAGTTCTAAATATGCAGGTCGAAGATCAAAGAAAGAGCTGACAAAGGTTTTATATTCCTCGCGTTCCTCTGCAATAAGCATTGGTGCTGTTTGTTGAAAGAAACTCTTGATACGATCAGCTGCAAGGCCTTCAAGCTGAGGAAGTACTGTTGCGCATAACGTCTCCAACTTCCCTTTTCCTTTTGTAATGTCCAGATACTGAATAACTTCATTAACGACTGCAGGGCCAAAAGGTTTGGGAGAAGATTCCACAACTTTTATAACATATGTTTTGTCGGCAACTGAGAGGGTTGATTCCTCTATTAAAGACTTCATATACTCCGTTCTTGGAATTGGGATATCGATAAAAGCAAAGCGTCTCATAAACGCATATGACATTGAGAACAAGCTGTTCTTGTCGTAAGTGTTCATAGTTCCAATAATGCGCCAGTTTTTACCAATATAATATGTCGCAGAGTTTTCATTAAAGAAACTATGTAATTGATTACCTATAACAAGCTTTACTGTTTCCTCATTGTACTTGTAAGGAAGTTCTACTCCCTTACCTGACAAGAGAGTAAATAACGGGCCTAAGGCCTTGTCGATTTCAGCGCGATTGATTTCATCGATAATAACCCATTTGTTTTCACGAATCCCTTTTAAAACAATTCCTTCTCTAAACACTAACTTTCCATCTTTGTCTGGCATATAGCCACCAATGGTATCAAAAGCACTCCAATCTGAAGTGGCTGTTGCAGTTATACTACCGGAAACAAATGAGGTGCGCTTTGCCTCCTTCGCAGCACGTTCTGCAATTGATGTCTTCCCTGTTCCTGGCGGACCAGAGAGAATAAGATGTTTACCAATGTTAATGTAATTTTTCAAAGCTTCTAGAGGCCGAAGTTCCATTTTAAACGTGTCTGCGATCGTTGCAATATCCGGCTCATATACGCTTGATATCTCATCCTTTGGCTCGTCACCATTAGATAATTCCGGCACCTCACCAAAAGCAAACTCTCTAGGCATCAAATACTCTTCATCACTTTTTACGTTTAGCATAAATGCCATACCAAATAATTCTTGTAACTCATTCTCCAGGCTCGGCCAACGATCCAGTAGCGACCGAACTAGCGTTACAGTCTTTAATTCCTTTATTTGTGAAATAGCTTGGTTCGGTTCCCATTTTGTTATCGGACCAATGCCAATAATATTATATGCATTTGGATATGGCACAAGATCCTCACGTGTCACAGGTAAAGGTAATAGTAACTTAATATCAATCGAGATTTTATATTCCTTCCCAACAAGGTCAAACGGTTCTTTGCTGATACTTCCAATTCCAATTAGCCCAGTTTCCCAGGTAACCTCAGCACTTCCTTTATCTCCTCCAAGCACAACAAATATTAATTGGCCAATTTTTAATTGTTCTCGTAGAATATTTATTTTATCGATCACAATTCCGGTGCCCTTTTCCATAATACTTTGCACTGTTCTAGGGTTTTTTGTCTTAATACTGTAGTATATCGATGAACTATCTGCTTGTTCCGCAATGATTTTCTCAACGATTTCTTGTAGTTCTTTAATAGGCAGCTCTTTATATTTTATTAACAGTTCATACAATTGTTTGCTTTGTTCTCTTAAAGGAGTTTTATGCCATCCCCTACGACCGTTTTCGAATTGTGCGTCTAAACTATCCTGTCTATTAGTAATCGTTTTAAACTTCTTACCATAACGAATTGAAAGAATGTCATAATATCCTTTTCTTTTCTTATATTCTGGATTTGAACTAGGCAACTGTGCAAAATATAAGTTCACTAAAAACATTTTTTCCGCACTAGATAATTCCAATACGTTCACCACTTTACTTCCACCTTTGCTTAGGATTATGCCTTATCAATTCTATCCAATATGCATAAGAATATAAACTTTTCTAAATCCACTGTTATTATAATTCTTTGATTTAAAAAACGAAATAAATGGAGATAAAACTTGAAACTCATCGATAAATATATGATCATACTTCAGCTCTTCTGGAATTAGATGTATATATCTAAGAAGCAAAAGGGCACGGTCAATACCTGAAATAACTGATGCTCAGAGAAAAAGTCGTGTAGCTCACGCAACTGAAAGCGGCTCAGTAGAGGGCTACTTCCTCGACTATTAATTGCAGTATTTACAAAAAAAGTCGTTGGTTCGTTGCATTTGGCAACAAACCAACGGTTTGGGTTAAGTCTCTATTATTTTGGTGAATAAATCAATGGAAGAAAAATCTGTTTACACGAAGTGTCTACAAATCATGAAGCATTGTTTGAATCAAAAGACCTTGCGGTAATTCTACAGATTGGGTTTAAGACTTCGGTTGATCAAGCTTATATCCTACTCCCCAAATGGTGGTGATCATCGCGGCAGCTTCTGGCGAAACCTTACCTAACTTTTCTCGAAGCCTTTTTACGTGTGTATCTACAGTACGCAGATCTCCAAAAAACTCATATAACCAAACTTCTTTTAGTAACTCCTCACGTGAAAAAACCTTATCGGGAGTTCTTGCCAAGAAGTGCAGAAGATCAAATTCTTTAGGCGTTAAATTCACTTCCAAGTTATCGGAAGTAACCCTATGAGCATTTAGATCTATTATCAAATGCGGAAGTATAATACTGTTTGTATTGTTTTCTTTAGAATAGTATGCAGTCAAAGAAGAACGTCTCAAAACTGCTTTAACTCTATGGATAACTTCTCTTGGGCTAAATGGCTTAACGACGTAGTCATCAGCACCCACTTCAAAACCTTGTACTCGATTGTTTTCTTCCCCTTTAGCTGTTAGCATAATGACCGGTGTAGACTTTATTTGACGTATTTTTGCACAAACATTCATTCCATCTATTCCCGGCAACATGATATCCAGCAAGATCACATCATAATCAAAATCTGCCGCTTTTTGAATCGCCGCACCTCCATCGGAAGCTTCGTCTATAACAAAATTCTCCCGTTCTAAATACATGCGAAGAAGTCGACGTATACGCTCTTCATCATCAACTATTAAAATCACTTTTTGTTTTTCCAAATAATATCCCTCTTTCAAAGAGTATATCTTATTAGTTTACTTCAATAAATCTAGCACTCTATACATTTCACTGTAACTACAGCCCTACACTTCAATTATATACCTATGATTCACTAAATGTAGCCTAACGGCTGATTAATGCTTTTCCCTCTTCAATAGCGTTCACAATGACATCTATAACCTGCTCCAGGCCCTTTTTGGCTTCGTGCTCCCAAAATCGCAGAACCTTCCATCCCATCCTTTCGTAGAGCTCATTAATATCTTGGTCTCTTCTTTTATTTCGTTCTATTTTAGGTACCCAATAATCTGTGTTGGTTTTGGGGATTATAAAGTGTTCTGGGCAGCCATGGAAAAAACAAGAGTCTAAAAATACTACAAGCTTATATTTCTTAATCGACAAATCTGGCTTCCCAGGAAGGCTTTTTTCATTTTTCCGAAATCGAATCCCTCGCTTCCAAAGAGCTTTTGAAATTCGCTCCTCCAACCTTGTTCCTGTTGAACGGATTTGCTGCATATTCCTTCTGCGGTCTTCCGGTGTTAAGTTATCCATCCTTCTTTTTCCCTCCATAGGTCCGTTCCAGAATCAATACTACAAGGATAGTCAATTGTTCCGAATTAAATCCAAAAGCGATACAGTAGCCCTTACATTACCCTGGAAATCTTGGACTTCACAGGCACACATATCCTCTTTTCACGAACACTTATTCGCTTTACGACAAGAAAAGACCATTTTCCAGCTGCTTTTTCCCTCAAGATAGAGTATAATAAGAGTATATTGGTTCTAATTTAAATGAGGTGATTGCATGATCTTCAGAAAAGGGGAGTTCTTTAATGGCCCTGGTGGACTTGCGTTAGGAGCAAAGCTGGCTACCTTTGTAGATGACAATGGGGTTGAGTATAAGGTTGAACACGAATGGGCTAATGATATAGATGAATCAGCATGTCTTACTTTTATTCATAATATTTGTCGCGATAGACCAGAATCAGTTATTAATAAAGATGTTCGTGAATTAGATTCTTTCATAGATACTCTTACTCCCATTGATGCTTTTACCTTTGGGTTTCCATGTAATGATTACAGCGTTGTCGGAGAAAAAAAGGGTTTAGAAGGAAATTTTGGTCCTCTGTATACATACGGGGTCAAGATACTAAGAAAATTTCAGCCAAAATGGTTTGTTGCAGAGAATGTATCCGGTCTTCAAAGTGCAAACGATGGACAAGCATTCAATATGATTATAAGAGACTTAAAAGAATCGGGATATAAAGTTACACCACATTTATACAAATTCCAAGATTATGGCATTCCTCAAACTAGACATAGAATAATTATTGTTGGAATCAGAGATGATATTAATAAAGAATTTAGGGTCCCTGCTCCAACTCATGGTGAAGGCAGATTGCCATATAAAACTGCAAGACAAGCACTAACAGAGCCCCCAATAGATGACGAAGCGAAAAATAACGAGCCAACAACACATACGAAAAAGGTAGTCGAGTTTTTGAATCATATTCCTGCCGGTCAGAATGCTTGGTATGAAAAAATTCCTGAGCATTTAAGACTTAACGTCAAAGGCGCGAAAATGAGCCAGATCTACAGACGTTTACACCCTGACCAACCATCGTATACCGTCACAGGCAGCGGTGGAGGCGGCACACATATGTATCACTGGAGCGAACCGCGTGCCTTAACCAACAGAGAGCGCGCACGTATTCAGACATTCCCAGATAATTATTTTTTCGTTGGTGGTAAGGAGAAAGTAAGACAGCAAGTCGGAATGGCTGTTCCTCCGGAAGGAGCACGAATTATTATTGAAGCAATATTGAAGTCATTTGCTGGAATTAAATATGACAGCATTGATGCAAAGTGGAATGCTGATGATTTTGAGACTGAGCCTAAACTAGATTTAATCACTGTATAAATTAAAGGAGCGACTTATTCGAGGTCGCTCCTTTGTTATTATGTTCGTCAGTTACAACTATCAAAAGGGTGGACAGCATAGAATTCCTTTTCGGAATTATTCATCCGTATCATCATCATTTACATCATAATAAATAATATTACTTGGTAATTTGATATTTGGGACCCAGAGTTTTCGCCCTCCCCAGCCCTTCTCACCCGTCATCTTATAGACAGTCAAAACGATCTTATCCTGAATCGACGATCCCAAATCCCAGTCGTTCGCAGACAACATTGCGCCCGTGCCTTTGGCAACATTTCTATTTCTGCGAACAATAAGAACTCCCTGTGCAACAGGCTGATCAGCTAATATTGACTTGATTATTGATACAAAAGAATCAACACGGAAATCTTGCTCTGAAATAACGTGACTGAGGATTTGAATCATTAATCGTAAGCTTACTTGATTATAGTTTTCTGTTTCATCAAACGGCATTAAAAGCTGATCCAACGCTTCTATAGAATCGTTTTCTGGAGAAAATGGGTAGTAGTTGGTTCCACCTGAAATTACCCCCACTTTTTTATTATCCAATACATTTGCTCTGGTAGCTTTAATACCTTCTGGATAATATATTTTAATGTTCTTCAAACCACGCTCAACTTGAGAAATAATTGAGTTATTGGTGGCATTTATATCTGAAAATAATTTGTGTAGGCTCTCATCAATAAAGACCTTCATTAAGCCTTCATCACGATCATATCCAAACATCCGGCTATGCTGCCACATCGTATCAGCCTGTGGTTTTTTAGCAGTACGCGTATAATAAATCGTCTGTAAGCCAGGGAAAGTGACCCCTCTCCCCAGTGTATTTCCACCAATTAAGATGTTTGAGCCTATCTCATATTGATCACTGGTAACAGTTGAGGAACCATTCATCACAAAAACTTCTATCTGATCGCCCATTAAGAGTTCTTTTATTTTGACGTATACTTCATCAAATGTTGAACGTGAAAACTTCTGTGGCTTTGTTCCATTAAAAACTGTTCTTAACTCTAATATGAAAGCAGGGTCATCGATATTGTTCTTACAATACTTGAGCACCTTCTCTACATCATTCTGAAATTGGTTGTGAACCGCTTGACGAACACTCGGATGGATAAGGCAGTTGCATACCTTCCCATTGGAGATCATTATTTGCCCCGATGCCACAAGGTGATGAAGAACTACTGATAACAAGGGATTATCTATCGTATCAATTAAAGCAATACTTTGTGGTACGCCATCTTTGGAAAAGAAAAAATCACCGCCAAGATAACCAGCACCTGGGCGAAAATAATAAGTAAAATAGGGATGCCATCCCGACGCCATGGTTTGTAAGAGAATGGCTTGCGGTGTTCCTGTAACCTGTAGATAAATACTGCTGGCCGCTTTTGATTTTATTTCATCTAAGTACCTATTGATCGAGGACTTTTTATTTCTATTAACCAGCGTATTCAAAGAAGCAGCATCAGCTTCATCATCAATGATAAAAAGGGGGTTCCCTTTCATAAAACCCGTTGAGGCTAAGATATTTGACCATTGCTTCAATGTATTAACATTTTTCTTTAACACAATAATTGTGGGCTTCATTAAGCTATTCTCAGCAAATATCTCTGAATCATATTCATCACAAACGCAATATCCATTCAAATCTCTTCGAACTCGGTCAATGGTTTGCTGCTGAAGTACAATATTATCGGTTGTAAGAATAATAAACACAGGAAACCCCAAATCCGATGCAACAGAAATAATTCCAAACATCTGACCGGTTTTTCCAGACTGTACATTGCCAAAAAGCAATCCTACTTCATGATCACAAAATGAAAACCTCTCCAAGTAAGCAGGCGCAACATCGTTTACCGTTTTTCTAATAGATGCTGCAAGATGGGGGTTTCCTCTGTCCGTAATTGACTGGAGATACGATTCTAAATACTTCAAACTGATACCTCCTGCGTATCGGTGTTATTCGGTAAAAATGACAGCAGCCAAACATCCATTTCTGTATCATCTTCCGTAATTGTCTTCAATGATGTTTTCGTAAGGCTAATTGTGTTTCTACCGTATTTTTCGAGTATTTCCTCGGTTATCAACCCTTTAAACTCGGCATCAGCTTCAACCTTATTCACCGGATCTACTAGGCCTGAAGCAACAAGGCGGCCTTTTATCCAACGCCCCATAATTTTCAGATCATCCTTAGAATACAGATTCTTATTATTTTGACCGCATGTCCAGACTTTAAATTTCCAACCATCGTCTGTGACCGCCATAAAAGGTTCTTGATAATCAGGATAACCTTGTAAGTCCCGGATTTCTTTCGCTACCACCATTTCGATTTCCCACCAGACTCTTTTACGGCCGCCTGCATAACAAACATTGATATTTGAGCCTCTCATCTTTGGATCCGCTTGGTTTTCTGGAACCTTTAAGGGGATTTCAAACGATGTGCTGGTGATTTTATTTTTGTAGGCAGCCACCTCGTCCGAGGTTATTTTTGTCACGAATTCTTGGTCAATCAATGCACTGTTAATTTCCCGTACGATTGGAACGTTTACTTCATTAATGTTAGCAGAGCAATTCGGCTCCTTTAATTTGCTAATAATCTGAGCTACTTCTTCAATTTCTTCCGGGATTTCTGTAACAGATGAAATTTCATATTGCCGCAAGTTTGATGCTTCAAGTTTTATAGCCCCTAAGTTATTGGATCCGATTATTGCTGCAATTGGATTTCCATTTTTATAAAACGTATATAGTTTTCCGTGATATTTGAATGCCTTTACGATCCTTACCTCACCAACACCGGCAAGCTTCCATGCCTCGTTAAGTGAAATTGCCGCGCGGTACGTACCCTCTGGCATTCCTTCCAAGTAGTACATACCAATAGTAAGACAAACGTTGTTAATACCGTTATCTTCAACGATTTTTTCAAGTTCCTTAAGAGATGCTTTTGAAACATAACCGACCGCTATTTCCAGATTATCAGAGTTTGCTGCCGCTTCTTTGAAATAATCAATAAATGATTGCTGCCCATCTTCCAGTCGTAGAGGTAAGATGTTTGAATATAATAATCGCATAATTATGTTAGCTCCCATAGTAAAGTGAGTTAAATTAATGGACTTTTAATGAAAGTCCCCTTACCAACTAAAAGTATACTTTTCAACAATTGCACCTGTTATCCTTCATTCAAGCTTCATGTTACCCAGATTCCTAACTGAATAAAGTATAAACCGACTTCTTTCACATTGTATCCGAAAGCCTGCTTCCATTCCAAAGCATAAGCCTGGACCTGCGGCCTATAGTAATCAATGAATGTTTGCAGCTTCTCTTCTGTTACGCTGTCCGTCTTGAAATCAATAATAACCCAGCCATCCTCTTCCTCAAAGAGGAAGTCAATGACTCCACGAACATGGGCATACTTCATTGAACCTGTTCCTTCTAATGCAGAAGCAACCTCTGACCCGGAATCCCCAACATCGCTAAATTCACTGATTCCGACGGTAAGCTTTCGAATCATCAAAGGAACCTCGAATAGTCGGCGGCGAGCGCGCAGGCTACGTTGCCACAGTTCGCTGGCCATTACGCTTCTCACAACCCGAACAGCTTCACTAATATGTTCCGCAACCATATCTTCCTCATCTGCTAAATAGCGCACAGCGTCCGCTATTTCCGACTCCGGCAACCCCTTGCCCAGCATTTCAATCGCCCGATGGACGACACTTCCAAATGCCATTCCTTTGCCTTCCGCGGACCATTCCGGCTTATCTCCAGTTGCTTTGGTTTGACCGGTAACTGACATAACCGCATAGGTAGGCTCAGTAATCGCATCTATCCTCTGCCTACGGACTTCCGCCAAATTTGGCAAATCTAGCCCCACTGTCAACTCAGTCTTCTTCTCTGGCTTTATCGCCGGCACATCAAGCTCACGTACGAGCTCCATACCATCTACAAGCGATGTCCAAGGGCACTTCGCCGGTTGATCTGGGTACAGGCTGATGACCAGCATCTGTTTCGGACGCGTAGCAGCGACATAAAACAACCGATCTTTCTCCGCATTTGAGAAAGCACGCTCTCGTTCGTTCATCTCACCCCAACCTAAAGGTTGAGCAATTACTTCTGTTTTAAACTCTCCGATTGATTTACTTATAGTAAAGTAACCTGCAGCCGGATCTGTCGAACGATCAATATACTGCGTCGCATCATGATCAGACTCCCCGCAGGGACAAGCCAAGAATATTACCGATGCTTCAAGTCCTTTGGCTTTATGCAGATTCATAATACGGACAGCCTGGTTGCCGCCAGCGTAAAGGCTCGACGTTTCCATTCCACGATCAGCGAGAATTTGCTCGATCGATCGACACAGTTCCACCCAACTTGAACTCGCCAAAAGATCTCCATGTAACAGCTGTAGCATTCTTACCAACGTTCCCGCACGAACAGAGCCTGCCGGAAGCGTCGACACGTACGGCAAAACACCGAGATCATCTACGATTCGACTGAACGCGGTCGCCGCGCTTAATGTACGAACCCACACCTTATATTTCTGAAGCCTTCCAAGTACCATAACAACTGCCTTGGCCTCATCCCTGCATGCTTCCAACGCCGGCAAGTCAAATAATGAAAATGAAAATCCTTCCTGTTTATACGCCCATAACTGCCGATCGCTCAAGCCAAACAGCATTCCACGCATAACTGCGAGCAACGCCGGTTTATCGGCGGAATCCTCTAAAAACCGTGCCAGCTGCAATAGTGCCAGTAGCTCCTCATAGACTGTCGTGCTGCCCGAAGTATCAGCCGGTACGCCAAACAAATCCAACTGTTCTGCGTAGAGGTGGATGAACTCCCTTGTTTTCGTCAGAATCAGAAAATCACTTGGAACCGCATCACGGCTTCCTCCATCACGATCAACAATCTGCAAGTTGCCATTATTACAAGCCCATGAGATATATTTTGCAATCTGCTCGGCATCTGTTTGTGCGACTACAGCTTTACCACCAGGCATTTTGGGATAATTAAGAACGTAAATACCATGTGGCGTTTTACGACCAGCTTTGGGATCGTACGCTCGCGTTTCCATCATCACAAACGCAGCCTGGTGCTCCGTCTCCGAAGGTGGTAACTTGCCGACAAACTGACCATTAATGAAATCGCCGATGGAACGTACAGAGCGGAAATTGGCTGTTAGACGTAACACAGCACCGCATTCCTGAATCCGTTTCTTGACTTCGTTATATATAGAAATATCCGCCCTGCGGAAACGATAGATTGACTGTTTCGGGTCCCCGACCACGAACAAGGAACCCGGCCGTGGTGTAAGCTGCCGCCAGTCTTTCTCGAATTCCCCATTCACCGAATCCCCTGTGAGCAGAAACATCAACTCAGCTTGAATCGGATCGGTATCCTGAAATTCATCGACAAGCAGCCTCTGGTATCGTTCGGCAAAATAGGCTCTTACTTCACTATTTTCACGCACAAGCTTGGCAGCTTCCATGAGTAAGTCTTGGAAATTTAGTTTTCCCGCGGCGTATCGGCGTGCTTCGCAATAAGCAATTATAGGCCGCACGAAGCGGATCAGCTTTGGATACATATATTCACGCCATTCCTGAAGGAACGGTAAAAGCACGTTGATCTGCCATTCGGGAAAAAGCTTCTTCATCTCGCCAGCATGTTCTTTGGATGTCCACCTATTCAGCGTCACATCGAGCTTGCGGTCAAACTCCTTTGCGATCTCGAGAATTCGCATATCATTCGACAGATCGACATACCTCATCTTCTGACGCGTCTGCCGAACAAGCTTCTGAACCGTATCCCAGCCTCTCTCAGGCTGGGTCGTCGGAATATAGGGCGCTGCAGCATCGAGCAAGGGAATCAGTGTATCCCGAATTCGATTAAAGTTGGGCTGTTCCCGTTCCTCGCAAGGGAGCTCGACATCCGTAAACAAAGACACACGATCGAATACGTCCCTAAGTGTGTTAACATCCACACGTAGTGACAATAATTCTTCGAATTGTAACGGAGCTTCTTCATCCAGATCAGCCATGTAATTATCCCAACAACTCGCACGGAATTGCTTATCGCTTTCTTCGTCCATTTCTTCAAATGAAGGATCCAGCCCTGCCTCAATTGGACGCTCTCGCAATAGCGATCCACAGAACGAATGTATAGTTCCGATAAAGATAAGATCAAGATTCCCCAGCGCTTCGGACAACCGCTCGCGCACTAAAGAAGCATCCGATGAAATTCGATATGCTTTCTCCAATGCCAGTCGGAAACGTTCTTTCATCTCGTCTGCGGCTTTGTTGGTGAAAGTAATGGCAGCGATTTGGCTGACGCTAACACCGGACTCGATCAACGCAAGAAGCCTGCCAACCAAACTGGTCGTTTTACCCGATCCAGCCCCTGCCTCAACGAGCAAAGTCGTACTTAAATCCGTAAGTATCCGATCACGGTCAGCCTGATCTGCAGGCCCTGTTAAGACATTCGGTTCAGCCAATTCTCTCCACCTCCAGCAGCGGGCCTAAAATATCAGCATTTAAAGACGAATCACGTTTGCCCTCCATCCACTCCGAGTGAGATCCACACACGGCCTGGTAATCACACCACCCACAGACCATTGAATCCTTAGCCGGGACATAGATTCCTCTATTTCGGGATTCCAGCAAATTAGCAACGATGGCAGTCAGCTCTTCTCTCCGATTCTGAGTTCTTCTTACATTCTCGCCACGCCCACGCTCCGTTGGAAAGTAATACTCCGCCTCAGCAACCTTGGCTTCGGGGTCTATCCCCGTTTCGCGAAGCCATTGTTCTACAGCGATTGAATATATAGCATGCTGCAGCTGTGTTCCTCCGCTGAAATATTCTAAAGCCTTGTACTTGCTTGTGCTACCCGTTTTATAATCGACAATTCGGTATTCGTGAGGTCCAATTCGATCGACCCGGTCGACGAAACCTCTCAGCTTAAAACGAATGCCGCCGGACAAATGAATCTCCATTGGCTCTCCATCATGCGTCGAGAGCTCTAATTCGAAGAAGCACGGCTGATCCGTTTTGCCGACTTCATTGAGATAAAAGACTTCCACATCTCCCCGTATTTCCTCACATTCCTTGGCGAATACATGCATGTTAGGAGCAGGGATGGAAAGCGCATTCTCCTCGATCACTGTTTCCATAATTTCAATCAATCGGCCTCTGTCATGCATAGCGGGTTTCGTACCCTTATCAGTAACTTCCTCTAGATACCTTCTAAAAACGTCGTGCAGCAAAGATCCTCTTTCGCTTGCTTGCAGCCAGTGGGTCCGATCGAACTCTGCAATTTCCTTCGGACGAAGCTTCAAAACGTAGTAAAAATAGTATTGCAATCCACAGCTCGCATACTTCTCCAACTGACTTACACTAATGATATCACGGCGTTGAACCTCTTCTATTTCATTAGACATTGTGGAAGGATTGATTTCCAACCAACCATCATAAGCTGAGAGCTTCTCAGCCAGACGGGAAGCTTGAGCTTGATACCCCGCGGCAAGAGCAGGATATGTTAGAAGCATTACCTTCCATCCATCCTTACGTTTGCTCCTTGGGTCCTGCAGCAGCCCTGCCCACGCATCGATTCCATCAATCGGAGCAGTTAATTCGGCTGCATGCATGATATCCATAACACTGTAAGGCTCACCTAAAGAATGCTCTAATGCCCCAAAATCTAATGACGAATCCCCTGACTGCAAACGCAGAACTTGAAGCATTTCAAAAGCCGGACCTTGGCTCTTTTGCTCCCCTATATCATAAGAGGAATAGCTTAACCAGATTT
Organism: Paenibacillus sp. J22R3; assembly: GCF_056269305.1. NCBI lineage: Bacteria > Bacillati > Bacillota > Bacilli > Caryophanales > Paenibacillaceae > Paenibacillus > Paenibacillus sp. J22R3. The sequence continues at coordinate 52,615 of NZ_JBWDNS010000005.1, forward strand.
CACCTCGAATTTGCGACAGTCGGGACTCACGTTCGCTCCTGACATTCCTTGCATGTTCATGGGTAGGCTCCAAGTGCCTAGATAGCATAACTCGTTCTTGGTCCAAGAGAAGAGGGTCTTGCACTGCAGATATACTCCAAGCCCTCTCGTCCATACCCACGACCCATGTCCGCTCTCTCCCGCTCCATCCACCGTTTTGTAAAGAGCTAATATGAATCGCACCTGGTTTCGGTGTTGCCGTGGCGCGAATACGAATTCCAGCTAACATATCTTTCACGTATTGGACAGCCAAATCCATCTGCATAGATTCAGATGGACTTGCCCCGTAACGTTTAGTCATCTCCTTCAGCGCCGCTCCTACGTTCGCATCATCCAGTGACCGTGCAGGCACATATTTCTGAACAAAATCTGACACCCACCTTAACAGTAAAAGTGGATTCCATTCATTACCTTCGGTAAGCCGATCAAACCAATCCTTCAAGTAAGTATATAAAGCAGTGCCTTGCTCTCGCTCTTCATCACTCAGTCTTTCTGGACGAAGTATAGCAAGATACCTTTCCCTGCCCCAACCAATCCCGGACTTCTCCAGCAATCGAACCCATTCGGACCGAGACCAACATTCGTCTGAAAACGAAATATAGCCATGTCGCAGCATCTCCGTAAGCTTCTTTACCGGGAAGCCTTCTGCAATCCAATCAAGTATACCTACAGCCGCTTTTCCGGCATCACAAAATACAAGTGGCAGCCCGTTCGAGAGTGTATAGTCGATGCCCAGTGCTTCGGCATGCGAGTGAACAATGGGGGCAAAGTGTTCATAATCCGATAAAATGATTTCCATCCGATCAAGAGCCACGTGGTCCGATAGTATCCTGCGGAATCCCTCTCTAACTTCCGCTAAACTTCCGGTAGCACGAAACATAGTGAATTTATTTGTTGAAAAATCTTCGTTTATATAAAAGGGAACATCCGAATCAAGGATGCAGAGACGATCACCTGACAACTTGTGGATCATGTTCCGCTCCGCCCAGGTCCACCCTGTTGGCGTAAGTGCCAGATAGACGGTATCGTCCACTCCTGGTTTCAAGTATTCAGCTAATCCAGCAACATCCGTCCGGCCGTTTTCCCGCAGATACGTTTCATATGTTGCGAGCAACCGTTTCAAATATTCGCCTTTATACAGATTAGTGAAATGCTCCGCCTTCAATTCATCAGAACGAATACCTGCTAGCCGCATATCGGTTATGGCACGATTCACTTTGTTCACTATACCGGGCTTTAACATGGATTCAGTTATATAACTCTTCGGGTTCTCCTCGGCCAACTGCTTCATCAGCTGACGAACAACCCAAACAGCTTGCTCCTCTTCAAGCAAACTGATTTTTCTGCGAAACAGCTCTGACTTTGCATTTGCAGTCACTAATCCGCGAAGAGTCTGCACTTCTACATTAAAGATAGCTCCATGCCACTTACATAACCGCTCGAGGATTTGGTGTCCTTGCGCATAGGATCTGGCCAACAACACTTTCGGAGTCAAAGGAGCCTCTTTTATTTTCTGATACAGTCGATCGATCAAATCCATGATAAAGCCTCCTCGAGCGAATAATCCAATGGACCTACATTCTCTAAAACACACCTTCTTCTCTTCCACTATCCGGAAATGTAATGGTCCGGGTCATTTTCAAAGTGGAGCTTTGATACGTTAACGCTCGATAATTCGATTCCACGTCTTGAAGTGGACTTTTGCATTTTGGCCTCTCCAATGCCTTACATTGTTTAGTTGAAAGAACTCTACGGGCAGGCCGCCCCGTTAATTAAAAGTGACATTTACCGTATAACCAATATTTTTAAAGAATTCCTTTAACACTTTTTCTGCATTCTTCTCTGCAGTATCTAGTAAACCGACAGAGATAGCATCTTGATGTATTTGCTCTTGTGCTTCAGCGGCCTTATTAAACCCCTCATTCATTTTAATATCGGCACGGAAAATCCCACCATTTTCTATTGTTAGTATTTTATCCATCTGTAAGGACGGCTCCTGGATGATCTTTGCATGAGGAAGGGTAATATCTATTTTTCTAGTTTCTTCATCAATAACCATGTCCTCAGAAGTGATTCCTTTCAAATCAACACCAGCAATAACCGTCCCAGGTACAACTAATAGGAGTTCTCGCTTTGTTCCTGGCAGATCAAAAGGGATGTCTTTCCCGAAAATCTTATTATCCTCTTCGTGTATAACCGCTTTCATATGAGCTTCAGCTGTTGCCAATGTGGCAAGCTCTTGAACACGTTCAACAAACGTGACAGACTCTTGTTTGAAGTTACTGCCACCAAATAGCCGAATTCCTACTGAAGTAATGACTATAAAAACAAGGATGGCCAGTATAATCCTAACTCCAACAGCTGTTAAGGGAGACTTAAATATTCCTTTCAGTGGTGAAAAAGATCTTGCGTTATGATCTACCGCGATAGTTGCAGCACTTTGCATTTGTGCTTCCTTTAATTCTAATAACAGTCTTTCGAGCCGGGCAATTTTTTCGTCTTTTTCTTCTATAATTTCTCTATTTGTATCCATTTTTTTCACCTTTCATTTTTACTATTACAATGATTATTCTTTTAATCTACTAATCTATTATGTGCCACTTTGCGATCTCCTTCCATGACTGCAGCCTTCTTCCTCATCAGTTGTAGGCTTGAACCGCAGCAAGTACATCGCTTATCCTCGTTACAGAGTAAATACCTCTTCACGGCATTTTGTACCTCTGTCACTGTATAACCAAAGATTAATCGGAGCTCTGTCTTTGGCGTCATTCATCCTTCATCCCCAAGTCCTTCGATTTTATTTTGTCGAATAAACAATACAAATCCACCTGCAATCCCCCTATTTCATAATCCAATATACCTACATTCGCTGAGAGTTACCCCCATTCCTTCCTACAATCGGAAAACCAAGACACCGGAGCGATTAACCGGTGCCTGCATCGATTACAGCTTGTTTGTTACGAGCGCCAGTTGATCCGTTTGCCCGCCTAATTTGTTATCGACCGATACAATCCCGACAGGATAAGCAACCACTGTAATCTGATCTCCGACTTGAATATCGCCGCTTCCAACCATACTGAAGATATCTACGATCGTTCCGTCCGGGGCCTGACCTACAACCTCGGATTTAATATAGCTATCGCCATCTGGCGGGTAATCCTGAACGATAGCCACATCAACCGTGAATTGAATTGGCTTTCCATAATAGTTCCAAGGGGCTTTAAACACCGAACCTGACTTTTCAGTTGTTGGGGTTACAGCCTTGTCCCCGATTGCCTCAAGCATTTGAAAAGCTAATTGTGGATTCCCGTTTTTCAATGCATCCATCTCAGATTTATCCCAGTCAGGATCTTTAGCCAATTCCAGAGCGGCTGCCTTCTCTTCCTCTTCCTTTTTTGCCTTTTCAGCTTCCTTCGCCGCCTCTTCCGCAGCCCCAGCCTTTTCCTTATCTTCTTTCTCTTTCTGCTTAGCCTCTTCTTTCGCCTTGGAATCTGCTTCTTTCTTTGCTTGCGCGTCCGTGTCTACCTTGGCCTGGGATGCTTCTGCAGAGGATGTTACGCTCGTAGCGCTAGCCGCCTCCGTTTCTGGGTCACTCGGCGCAGTAACTCCAATCAATAGGAGTAAAACAACAGTCCCAACCGCGAACATCCAACGTTTTACCCTGCGCTTTAATATCTTGTCGAACATTTTGGGATAGATGATGCCGGCGATCGATGCGAAGAACAATAATGTGAAGATTGCCATTAAAAATGATGCCATGGCTATGTAGCCCCTCTCTTTACTTTCTTTTCATCCTGCGATACTTCTCCTGATTAAGCTCCTTACGCTTTTTACTCGAGTATTCGAAATTGTCTAGCTGGCTGTAAAGCTTCGCCGACTCTTCTGCCATAATCGGACTGTTCATTACAACCGACATTTGCAGCATTTGATCCGCTTGAACTTTCAGCAGCTTCTGCCCCTGTTCCATGTCGCCATTGTCGAAAGCCACCATGGCATCCTCGATGACCTTAGCCGACTTCGTCAGCTCGACCTGTTGCGCTACCAAAGCGTTACCAGGTTCGTTCAGCAGATTGATATCCGATGTGAACGAAGCAGATACATCAATGTTGAAACTGCATGCTATCGCACTCTCTGTAACGTCAATGTAGTCCCAGTTCAATTGAATCACGTTATGTTCGCCTTGGATGTGCGGGTGGAATGCCAGCTCGACAAGAATGGATTTTTCCTCGCCGTGATATATGTCTCCTAATTGGAGAACCGGCTTGCCAGACTGCTCCTCTGCCATATATCCGTAGATAGCAACAATTTGAGTACCATCCGAAGGAGTAAGCGTAAGTTTAACGTTCTGGGCAACCACCGATAGCAATCCCTCAAGCTCTTGTTTGAAAATTTCTGGGATACCCTCAGCCTTGTCGATATAATAGAAATTACCGCCGCCATGTTCGGCGATGCCTTCCATTAACCCCTCATCGAAACCATCTCCAACACCCATCGTACTGACTCCTACCCCGGACGAACGGTACTCTTTTGCAATCGCGAAAAGCTTTTGCTTATCCGTAATCCCTTCGTTCGCATGGCCATCGGATAGCAAAATGACCCGATTGACCATTCCTTCCGTCTTGTTCTTCCGAACGTGTTGTGCACCTTCGATCATTCCACCGCTAAGGTTGGTCGTTCCTCCCGTTTCGACGGATTCGATACGATTCTTGATCAAATCCTTATGCGTGATTTTGGAAGGAGGAATAATCGTCTGCACCTGATCATCGAAGGCGACGAGACTTAGCAGATCGGATACATTCATTTGATCGGCGACGAATTTACAAGCTTTCTTACTGTACATCAACGGTTCTCCAGACATGGACCCACTCCGGTCAAGCACAAGAGACAAATTAATCGGTGCCCGATTTTGAGCCTTCTCTCCTTCGTTTCCCCTCGCTTCGATATGCAAGTACACTTTTTCGGCTCCGCCGGTCGGTAAATAAACTTTGCCCCAAGCATGATTAAACGATATGGCTTGACTCACTATAATTCTCCTTCCTCCGAGTGGTTTTCATGATTTTCTGACTCGCTCGTCTATTTCTAAATGATTCCATTCTCGACCATTTATCGTTACTGATGAATTCCAAAATACCCAAACATGTGACAAGCGTAATTTCGTTCTTTTTCTTGTCTCGCACGTAACGCCAATAGGATTGCTTGAAATACAAGGCCAGTTTGCCTTGCAACTCTACGAAACACAATTCACCCCTTGTTAACTTTTGAAGCTGGTTTTGAAAACCATTAAAGTCGCCTTGGTATATCGCCGCTCTCTCACAATAACGTTCAAATGCGTGTTTCGTTATGATGAGCTTCATGGTCGATGCCTCCTCGTCTCGTCTTTGTACTTATATCTTAAAGTTTCTATTGGGCACCTATTTGTCAGCGAATAAACGTTCGCAAAAAAATAACCCCGCTTCAAAGTAGAAGCGAGGCTGTTCCTCTCCTGTATAGCTACTGATACATGCTGACCCACTGCGATAATTGATCCTTGAGCGAATCCCTAACCGATTTTGGTTCAAGGATTTCCGCAGAAGGCCCGTATTGGAGTACCCATTTCAGAAACTCTTTTTCATTATTAACGGTCACTTCGAAAATAAGGCTGCCGTCCTTCTGATCCTTCATACGCGGATGAACGAATAACTCCTCTTCCTTTATGTACCGGGCCACATCGGCGGAAAACCGAACTTTGAACGTCATATTCTTTTCCCCGCGATCGATCGACCACGTGTTTTTCAAATATTGCTTAATGTTGAAATCGCCTTTGTCGAACGACTGTCCTGCAATTTCTACCTTTTGAAAACGGCTGATCCTAAACGTACGGATATCCTGTTTTGAATGACAATAACCGAATAAATAAAATAGACGGTCACGAGGAACGAGATAATAAGGGTCGATTTTCCGTTCCGTCGTTTCATTACGGTACTGGGTGTGATAAACGGTGTCGATCGTCTTTTGCTCTATTATCGCTTGGATAATCGGCTGCAGGAAGTTAGGACTTTCTTTGCGGTAAGCAGGTGTGCCCATTTGAATAATACCTGCGATATCTTCAATGATATTAATCTGATCTGATTTTTGTTTAAAATGGGTTGCCATAACTTTATCATAAGCCGTCTGGAAACCAGGCGGGAGCTTATCTTCGTCCAATACAGAGGGAAGTAGCGAAAATACTAATGCCTCCTGCTCCGAAAAATTTAGCGGATACATAGAAAACTTGCCCATAAACCTGTAACCCTTCCCCTTGCCATCATTGGTTATAGGGGCTATCAAGTCGAGCAGTCTTAAATCCCGATATATCGTCCGTATGTCCACTTCACACTTAAAAGCAAGATCGTTGGCGGAAATGCCAGGGTTCGCTTGAATGGCGTTGATCATTTTAAAAATACGAATCACTTTATCTACCAAGTTAATCCCCTCAATTTCCCATAATAGGTAGCCGACATCAGTAACTATCGTATCATGGTTGAGAAAAATCATGAAGTAATAAACGTATTATCGTATCGTGGCGGATATTCTATGAAGACTAAGCGATAGTATTTCCTAATAAAAAGAAAGAACAGCCCTACTTGTAGGGCTGTTCTTTCTAAGGATTCAATTTCTGTACAATTCATTCAATCCTCGAAGGTATGAAGTCTGATCGATAAGTTACTGCACCATGATCAGTTCCTAATATAATCCTGCCTTCCGATTGACTGTTACCGATCACGATTAAATGGTCAATTAGTTGAAGCGGAGAGAGCAGGCACTGATACAGAAAATCAATCCAAATTCAATCCCTCCGAAATTACAATTACCAAAATTGTACTCAATTAGCCATTTCATTAACACAGTAGATTAATTTATTTGTTCCACTAAAGAATTGCAAAAAAAGATACCCCTTATGGGGACCTCGCTTCTGCTCTTATCTTAAATTAGCTTATTATTGTGGAGCTGACGATGCCACTGCAGGTACTGCAAATGCTTCGGATCTACGGTAATAACATCAGTCTCATGAACGTTCATGAACATCTTCGTTGTAATATCGAGTGAAGGGGAAATCATTATCTCGCCTGAATCCCTGAAGGAGATCCACCCCTTATCAAATAATGAGTCATGGCTCGGACAGAACAGGAATCCGTTATACGGATTTATCCGGTCGTCGGACGAGTCACACTTACTCCAAGACTTGATGTGGCTTGCAATAAGGAACCGTTCATCTGCAACGTTACATAGTCGGCACTTATTGCTTAATTTGAGCAGGTCTCGCTTGAACTTTCCCTGACCGATTCGAGCCTTGATCAACTGCTCTTTTACCGTAGCTGATAAAGGTGTGGATTCGACTTCTTTAGCTATTTCCTCCATCTCTTCTACCGTATCTCGCTGCAACTTCTGATTACTGAAAGGGTAGGTGTCCAACTGATCTTGCGGGATTAGCTCATAAATGAAGTCTTTCTTCTTGGTCAGATACGTTACATCTTGCGATGTCTTAGCAAAAGATCTCGGAATAAACGTAAAGTAACAGTAGTCAGTGTCGAACCCCTTACGGCTGAAGAATGTCCGAACCAGTAGAGTATGACTCACTTCGGAGGGGAGCTCTCGTACAGCAGTAACGTTAGGAGCAGAAATCGAGGTGTTCTTACCTTCAAAATGCCATCGGACTGTAACTTTAATCGACTCACCTTTATCACCATGTACGAAGTGAGTTTGTCCATGCTCAGGTTGAGTTGTCTTCGCCCCGTTATTTTTTAACCACTTCTCTGCTCTTTCTCTACCAAGCTTATGGAGCCATTCGTTCACAACAGGGTCATCACCTGTTGGAATATCTGTGTACTTCATCAATAATATCTCCGTCCCATTTGATTTGATTGCCCGGGCTTCGAGAGACTTAACATTAAGTAGAGTTACCCCAAATCTGTAACTCCATATTTATTAAATCGCTTATTTAGTTCATCAATTAGGAAATCATACGCCTCTCGGGTTATTCGAATATGTGAACGTCTAAAATGCATACTCTGCAAAGTCCCTTGACTAACATTTTTTCGTTTCCGTAATGACGGGAACGTTGCCTTACCCACGCTGTTATAGAGATCGACTAATCGGACACCATTTTTGATTGGTGCATCTATAACCTTACCATCTGTAAATTTTACATAGTACGGAAAGCGATGTTTCCAAGGACTATCCTTAATCTCCCCATCGTCTGCTACATTGTTCCGATTAAATCCGTCTGTCATCGTATAACCCACAATCATCGGGGTAGGTCTGCCTTGTTCATCATAGCTTACTATTGTTAAGAACATAGTGTCATCCTTCTGAATTCCACCTGGTTGCCGAGGAAAATATGTAGTATTTAGATCCCGTTTCCTGACTCCTTTCATTTGCTTATAATCATAATCGCTAGGTATCCGATCTTCTCCAGTCCCTTCAAACTTTAGCCAGATTCCCGTAACATCCTCTGATGCATCCGTATTTTCAAGGATGGATTCAAACAAATCGGGTTGAACAATTTTCTTAAGTGTGACACCTTTTTTGAAAATATTCGAATACGTAATATCTTTCTTTCGTTGGTTAGCTGCCATCTGGGGGACGTGTTTTTTCTCTTCATCAATCCATGCTTGGGTGACAATCCCTTCATTGCCGACTGCCTGGATCTGCTCAAGTAAGTCATAGAAATACTCATTTGCCTTCTCAGCTATCTCAGGCTCGTCATCCATTAAGACACAGATCTCATGATTGGACATGAATCCACCTTTCGTAAAGTTGGCTGAACCAATGATCGTTGAGTTCGTATCGAATAGATAGAGCTTGGAGTGCAGGTCAACTAGAGCATATATACTTGCCTTAGCCTCTAAAAGTCGCTCAAGACCATAAATACTACTAACTCGCTCAACAAAGTCTTCCCGGTAAAACCTTGTGATGACATTGCACTTCACAGTAGGATTTTTGATTAACCAGTCAGAAAGGAATGCTGCAGTCTGAGTCCCAATAAAAGGGGAGATGATATTCAACTCATCTTCTGTATCATTCAACAAGTCTTTGAAGCGATCCATTAAATCACTTGAAATCAGACTTACCGGCATTAGTTGTCCCTCCTATGATTACAGAATTGCGCTCTCTCGTTGTTAATGCAAACAACGCACATTCCCGCTTCTGCTCATGAAAACGAACATAAGCCACATGACCTTCGGTTGCTGCAAGTCTCATACGGCTTAAGCTACTCTGAGTAAATAAGTGGTCAAATACTTCCTCGGGTAGTTAGTGAAGAATTTCATTTTTAGACATTTACATTCTCATCTCTAGTATAATTCGGACTACTTCTATGAATTCGTTATACCACCATTCTATCTGATTGAACATTAAACTTATTTGGGTTTCCTTGAACTTGAATGAAGTTATCCCATATGTAGAGTTTCCAATGTTCACCTTCAACTCGGTTTATCACCTGAATATCAAAGGTCATCATTTTCCGTAGCTCTTTAAAATCTAAATAATAGATTCTGCTTCCTTCCAAGCGAACTGCTAATACTGCGATGTCTGCATCGTCTAAGAGTTCAACTTGTTTGATGGAGAGATCAAACCAGCCTTTACCGTTCTGATGGATCTTAGAGGATGGTGTGCAGACAACGATCCGCTTTCCTCCGCTTTCACCTTGAAACATGATTTGCTTTCTGTTAATCGTTGAGAGGGAACAGCCGTATTTGAGTTACCCTGTTAACAACGATTTTCTTATCAGGAACAGACATCTCAAAAACCTCCATATGTCGTATTTTTCCATATCATAACATAAGGGTTTGCAACCTGCAGATGATTTTGAAGGGCAAACAACCGCTCTTTATCCTTCGCGGTTAAGCATGGTTACAGTAGCTAAAGAAAAAAGCTGCCGAGAAATTCGGCAGCTCGGAAACTATCTAAATTGTGACCACCCAAACCCTATGACTATCCTTCAGAATTTCTTTTTCTTTACGATGAATTGTCCTGAAGTAGTTAAGATGAAGGTCCCTTCTAAGAGGTAATACGGATTTCCCATATCATGTTGAAAAGTGTGTGAAATACAATTATCGGTGCATGATGAATGAGATTAGCTTTCTGATCTCATATTTTCATTTAGTCAGAGATCTGTTCAATTTTTACATCAAGCTTAATTTTTATTATTAACAACCTGTACTACACTTGAATAGCCAATAAAATCAAGGTTGATTATACTCTGTTTCATTCCTCACCAGCATAGCCACCGATTCTACGTGAACGGTATGGGGAAACATGTCCACCGGCTGCACCTCAACCGTCCGATATCCGCCATCCTCTAACACGCGCAGATCGCGTGCGAGTGTCGAAGGATTACACGACACATACACCACACGTTCTGGGCGCATCGCCAGGATCGTCTCCAACAGTGCTTCATCGCAGCCTTTGCGCGGCGGGTCGACGACAATCACATCTGGCACGATGCCTTCCTTACGCCAGCGTGGGATTACAACCTCGGCTGGACCAGCCTCGAACGTGGCATTATCAATCCCGTTCAGCTTCGCATTTCGCTCAGCATCCGCTATTGCCTCCGGCACGATCTCAACGCCGTAAACATGGCCGGCTTGACGTGCCAAGAACAGCGAAATCGTACCGATGCCGCAATAGGCATCGATAACCCGCTCTCTCCCCGTTAGCGCTGCGTATTCGACCGCTTTGCGGTACAATTCCACCGTCTGCACAGGGTTCACCTGGTAGAACGACCTAGCCGAGATGGCGAAACGAATGCCATCGAGCTCGTCGTAGATAACCTCGCTGCCCCATAGCACTCGGGTCTCATCGCCGAAGATCACGTTCGTATCGCGCTTGTTCACGTTCTGTACGATACTCTTCACGTTAGGCACAGCCTCGCGAATCATATCAACCCAGCGATCCACTTGAGGGATGTGCTGGCCGTTCGTAATCAGCACAATCATCGCCTCGCCTGACACGAATCCAACACGCGTCATCACATGACGCAGCAATCCGCGTCCAGTCTCTTCGTTATAAGCCGAAATACCAAGCTCGCGGCCGATCGCTTTCACGCGGGCCACAATATCATCATTGTGCGAGTGCTGAATCATACACTCGTCCATGTCAATGATGCGGTGGCTGCCGCGCGCGTAGAAGCCGCCAATTAGACGCTCTTCTGAGAAGAGCCCGTCGCCGTCTCCTCCCATAGCCACAGCGGCCATGCCCATCGGCACGGACGCTTTGTTCCGATAGCGCCATGGCTCGTCCATCCCAACAGTGGGATGGACAATCACTGCATCCGATTCGAATGGATTGGTTGTGTCGGAAATAGAGGATGTAGCAACCCGCAGCTTCCCGATCCGCTCCAAATTATCCACCACATGCTGCCGCTTCCAAGCCAGCTGGCCCTTATAGCTCAGGTGCTGCAGCTGGCAGCCGCCACACTGCTTATAGATCGGGCAAGGCGCATCCACACGGTCCGCGCTCTTAACCAACAACTCCTGCAGCTTCGCGTATCCGTAGGTCTTCTTCACCTTCAGCACCTTCGCGCGGACGCGTTCGCCGGGAAGGGCTCCCTGTATAAAAAGGGTAAAGCCGTCTGCACGGCCTACCCCTTCGCCCTCATGCGTCAAGCCGACAATGTCGACGACGACTTCATCATTTTTGCTTACTGTCGGTACTTTAACCTTATTGTTGCTCATTGTACGTAACCCGCTCCGTTTTCCTCAATCAGTTGTCTTACCTATTTCATATCTCTGCTTCGAGCTTATCTCGCCATATATCCATCTATCTGCTTCGTGCCGTTTATTTATAAGTAGAATTGCCAGCTTCATCTACGATAATGTTCAAATGCGACGGCAGCACTGTAAACGTACATGGCAGCGTACCGCCATACTCGCCGTCCAGGTTGAGTTGCACGTAATCCGGTGTCGTGACGATCAGCTCGCGCGTCTGAAAATGTACCACATGCGGATCATGCAGATGCTCGCCGCGCAGCGCCAGGGATGCCAGCCGGATGAATTCGCCGAGGTTGCATTTCTTCAGCACGACCACATCGAACAAGCCATCGCTCAAGCTCGCCTCAGGTGCGAGCTTCTCGAAACCGCCGACCGAATTGCTGTTACAGATGAGGAACATCATAATCTCCTCATGGATCTCGCCGATCTCCTTCGCCTGGAGCCGCAGCTCCGTTGGCCGAAGGCGGGTCATTTTCTCCAGACCCTTCATATAATAGGCCAGCTGCCCGATCATCGTCTTCAGCTTGCTCGGCACTTCATAGGTCAGCTCCGTCAAGGAGCCCCCGCCTGCAATATTGATAAAATACCGCTGATTCGCCCGTCCCAGATCAATCGGCTTCGTGTACTGCTGAATGATGAGATCGCACGCGTACTCCCAGTGCTTCGGAATGCCAAGCGCGCGGGCAAAATCATTCGTTGTCCCGAGCGGCAGAATCCCGAGCGGCGGCCGTACGTCCTTCTCCGCCAAGCCGTTGATCACTTCATACAGCGTCCCGTCGCCGCCGGCCGCGATGATCATATCGAAGCCGCGGTCCGCCGCTTCGGATGCCGCAATCGTCGCATCGCCTTCGCTCACGGTGGCGTGGCAGCTCGTCTCGATGCCGCCGCGCTCCAGCCGCTGCAGGATATCCGGCAGCCGCTTCTTAATTTCCTCCCGACCCGATGTCGGGTTATAGATCAATCTCGCCCTCTTAATCGTCACCTAGTCCACCTCCGGCACATTCACTCCGGACCGTGTACGGCAGCGCCTCCCGCGCATCCGTAAACACGGCAACCGGCAAGCATCCTGCTGCCCGTATCTTCTCACGTTCTCTACTCTCTACTATACACCTAAATGACGAACTTCCCAAACGCGCCTCGCCAGTTATTCCCAGCGACGAGCGACAAGTCATCACGCACCATTCAGCTCACTCAGCCAGCTCTCGATCTGACGTTCCATCCAGCGCACAATGTACGGATTCGGCAGCAGCGCGCGGCCATTGTACCGGTAGTCCAGCCCTTCAAGCCGACCCGGAATGACCGTTCTTGTAAAATAACCCTCACTCAGAAAGAGAGGCACAACCAGGAACGAGTCACCTTCATATCGCCGCTGCAGCGCGCGCAGCTTGCAGGCTGCCTGATTCGGCAGCAGCATCGCAATGTCTGCGCCGGCAAACCCGCCAAGCTCGCGGACACGCGCCGCGAGCTGCCGCATGCCGCTTCGCCAGCGGCCGTGAAAGACCGCCTCGCGCGAACCATGCGCGACGAGCAGCAATCGCTCCCGCGCGGGCACCGACGACAGCTCCGTAATATTGCCGAGCAGCAGCTCGGCAATATCCGCGTCGTCGTCGATCGGCAAGCCGAAGCGGACGCTCATGCCCGCGCCAACCCGGAACGGCGCCAGCTCACCGCGGCGCGCCGCCGATACCGGCTGAGCGCCGAGCGCTTGCGCAATGTCGTCCACATGCGTACTGCCGGACGACACAAAAAGCGGAAGGACGTAGAGCTCCGTCACGCCTTCCGCTTCTAGCTGATCTATGCCGTCTTGGATCAGACGTCCTTCCACGATCTCCAGAAAAGCCGAGACAACCGGCAAATCGGCGTTAGCAAGGTTTTTTTCTCCCCACTTAACACCAACCGCCCCAACCGCCTCATCAACAAGCTTCACCCAGCCCGCCTCGCGCGAGCCATGACTAATCACCAAGATGCCTGGCTTCCGCATCGGGTTATCGTCCTGCGCGCTCCAGCGCCATCTTGTATCCATCGTTGCCGTAGTTCAGGCACCGCTTCACTCGCGAAATCGTCGCCGTGCTTGCGCCGGTCTCTGCTTCAATCTGATTATATGTCGCACCCTTGCCAAGCATGCGTGCCACTTCAAGCCGCTGGGACAGCGACTGGATCTCGTTTACCGTACACAAATCATCAAAGAACACATAGCATTCTTCCACCGTCTCCAGCGTTAGAATTGCTTCAAACAGCTGGTCGAACGTCTTGTCATTCAGCTTCTTTAATTGCATCGTCCGCACACTCCTACTTGAACTATTAAGCTAATTGTATTCGTTTCTCTACTATTATTCAAGCATCACCGTTGTAGCGCTTCACAGAACAGAAGGCATACTCGGCCCACGACCAGCGTCTAATGTTCCCCTGCATCAGCGGAAATTTATTCCGAAAATACGGGCATTCGTCCAGTCCGTATGTTTGCCTATCCCATAGACTACTATATAAAACGCCAAAAAAGGTTGTGATCTGCGTGAAATACCGCTATGATCCACCCGCCGGCAGCTACGAGCAGCAGCGCCAGAGCGGCGGGCAAGGTCAAGGCCTGCATAATGAGCGGCAGCAAAGTCCTTTTCCGGGTATATCTGATCCATTTCAAGGCTTGAACACTAACAAAAGCGTCGGGCTAGGGAAAACCCCGGTCCCGTTCTCATCCTCCGAGTTCTCAACCGGAGTCCCATCCATTACGATTCAACCGCCATCAGGCCAGCAAATTATACCTCTTCCGGAGTCTGACGGCAATCTCCCTTCGCTAATCGAGCAAACCAAAGTCGAAGAGAAGACCGACGCCAAGTCCGGCTTCAACCTCGCCACCAGTCTTAATGACCTCAAGGGCGTAGTGGACCGCATGGGCGGAATCGACGGTATTGTGACAACGATGGGCAAAGTTCAGAAAGTGGTCGGCAGCATCACCCAGATGGCGCCGCTGATCAAAGTACTTGCCGGCTCCTTCGGGAAGAAAGGCGCCAGCGTGACCAGCACCGATGACGACGATGACGCACCGCCGAAGCGCCGCAAGCGCAAACGTCGGCGTACGGCCACAGGCAAATCCGGCGTAACGCCCGGCGGCCCGCGCCGCAGACGCCCGCGTAGATAACCGCCGCGACAAGCAAAAAAGGCTGAACCTCTCCGCAAGCGCACCTAAGTGCCGCTTGCGAGACGTTCAGCCTTTAACATTTTAGATAAACAAAGCGATAACTTGATAAATCAGCGCCGCAAGAATCATCGTAATCGGAATCGTGATGATCCATGAGATGATAATCTTACCCGCCAAGTCCCATTTCACGGCGGAGAAGCGTTTCGCGCTGCCCACGCCGAGAATGGAGGAGGTAATTACATGCGTCGTACTTACCGGCAGATGCGTCATCGTTGCCGTCAAGATAACGGTTGCCGATGTGATATCCGCCGCGAAGCCGTTGATCGGCTCGATTTTGAAAATCTTCGTGCCCATCGTCTTGATGATCTTCCAGCCGCCGATCGACGTTCCGAGCGCCATAGCCGTAGCTGCGGAAACCTTGACCCACAGTGGAATATGATCGGTATTATCTTGGATGCCCGCTGTAACCAGCGCGAATGTGATGATCCCCATCGCCTTCTGCGCATCATTCGTACCATGTGTGAACGATTGGAACGCCGCCGTCAGAATTTGACTCGAACGGAACACCTTATTGACATGATGCGGACTGGATTTGGCAAAAATCTGCTTCAATATCCACATCACGATAAAGCCCCCGGCGAATGCGATGAGCGGCGAAAGAATGAGTGCCTTTAAGATATCGATAAATCCGCTGCCATTAATAGCGTCTAGTCCAGCAGAGCTGACAACAGCCCCGGTCAACGACCCGATCAAAGCATGTGAAGATGAAGATGGAATACCGAACCACCATGTCAGCAGGTTCCATGCAATGGCCCCGATCAACGTCGCGACTACAACCTGCACGCCGTGGTCCAGCGTAGCCGGATTCGCGATTTTGCCCCCGATCGTCTTCGCCACGCCTGTAAACATAATCGCCCCGACGAAGTTCATCACTGACGCAAGGATAATCGCCTTCCGCGGCGACAATGCCCGAGTAGACACGGTCGTCGCGATTGCATTCGCTGTATCGTGGAAGCCATTGATAAAGTCAAAACCGAGTGCTAGAAAAATAACGATGCCGACCCAAATGTAAATGTCCATACCTGCTCGTCCCGCTCCTTAGCTGTTGCGCATAATGATGGTTTCGAGTGTGTTTGCGACATCCTCACAATAGTCGGTCGTTTGCTCCAGACGCTCATAAACCTCTTTGCGCTTAATCAGCTCAATCGGATCCTTCACGTTCGTGAACAAGCTCTTTACGCTGATGCGAAGCAGGTCATCAGCCTGGTTCTCAAGCTCATTGATATGGATAGCAGGCTCGCGCATGGCAAGCAGCTTCTTCTCGGATAGCAGGTAAATCGCTTTCTTGATTTGCTGCGCGCAGCGAAGGATATTCTCTGCGAATAGAGTGACGTACTCGTCCGGCTCCGTAATGTTGTACATTTCGAAACGGGAAGCACAAGCTTCAATGCCATCTAGCACATCATCAAGCGATGTAGTCAGTTTCATAATATCTTCTCGCTCAATTGGCGTAATGAACGTTTTGTTCAGTTCAGTCAGAATCGTATGTACATGACGGTCGCATTTGCTCTCATACTCTTTCATTGTTTTCGCAAACTGTCCGACATCTTTAATTTTGGAGACGTTTTGTTCAAAATAGTGCACGCCTTCCAAAATCGTATCCGCCATCGCTTCCAGTGTCGTAAAGAACACATCGTTCTTTTTCTTAAACATAACTATCCCCTTCGCTGTCGCGCTAATTTGATTGCCGGCAAATTTCATCAAACTCCATATGAAACCGACAATATCTTATCATAGAATACAACTCGATTGTTAAGCGATTGTAAAGGTTTTATGACTATTTTCAAAAAACGTACATTATTTTTCTCCGGGGACCGCCTTGCCCTTCTATTGTTTTCCGGCACATCCGATTTTAACCGCCTCCGGGGCAAAAAAAAGAAACCGGATTACCTCCGGCTTCTGCTGATTTACAGTCATTTACAGCTTCTCGGCTGCGATTGTAAATGTCTTCGGAATGCCTTTGTCGAACACGTCGGACGAGGCGTTCGGCAGCTCTTCAAGCAGCTTGATGCAGAGCCCCCCGGAAGCAACTCCCGTTACGATCTCCCCGAGTGTCCAGTTGCGCAGCAATACTTTGGGAACATCCACTGCCCCGCCTTGCTCCTCCGACATAAACTTGGAGAACGCGACTTCCTTCTCCTCCAGCTCCGTGCTGAAATAATCGCCGTCCACCTTGTGCTTGCGAATGTTCGCCGTTGTGCCGCGCGAGGAGATCAGCTTCGTGGAGACCGGATGGAAATCCTGCAGCACCAGCGTACCTCCTTGGCGGAGTAATCCGCGGACAACCTCAAACAGCTGCAGCAGATCTTGAAAATAATGCAGAATCCCAAACTCCATATACACGATGTCGTAGCTGCCGTTTAGCACCTCGTTAGGCAGTTTCAGCACATCCGCAACGATGTAGGTGAGCGGAACACCAGCTGCTGCGGCTAGTTCCGTTGCATAGCGCTCGTTCTCCGCGGAGAAATCGATGACGGTTGCATCTGCGCCAAGCAGCGCAAGCGCAACGGCTTTATTGCCGTTCGAGCCAAGCAGATTGACGATCCGCTTCCCGCTCACATCTCCCATATGCTCAAGTGCCGAACCGACACGTTTCTCGGGTGCCGATTTGATTTTGCCTGCCGCCTCAGCCGGTGTGCCGAAACGCTTCAGCCACGCCCCATATGCGCCGGTGTTCCAGGACTGTTCATTTTGCTTCGTAGTCGATTCCAATCTCTGTTCCTCCACGTTACACGTCTAATCTATTCATTATATGCCGAGCTTCACATGCCCCGCAAACGTCGGCGTCATCGGAACGATGTGATAGAACGTATGTCCCGGTACGAACGGCAGCTCCTGCCCGTCCTTCATGAGGCGAATAACGCCGTCACTGCTGCGCTCCCATGTGCAGTCGACTTCCTTGCCCTTCTGGATCAGCATCGCCGGACCGCCGCTTTCGAGGTCAATCTCAAGTCTGCCGTAGTCGTCGTAGGTCTTATGCTTCGCGCCGATGACGACCAGATTCGTTGCCGTCAGCTGATTGTTCGTTGTCAGATCGGTATGCGGTTTGCCGTTAATCGAGCGTTCATAGAGCCCCGTCGCCTCATTGTAGCGGTAGGACAGCTTATAATCCTTCAGCAGAAAATGAATCTCGACCGTCGTTGCCGCCGTTCCCGCTGCCGTCGCCCCTTGCTCGGACCAAGTAAACGTCGGGATCTCGACGGTTTCGGCATATTTCTTCTTCGCGGCTCCGGCTCGCAGCTTCTCCAAATTGGAGTATAGATTGTGCGGCGGTTTGCGGAACGATTCACGGTAGAAGTACGCGCCTGCATTGGAGATTTCATCTAAGTAATCTTTGTTATGATGCTGCAGGATATCATAGCCATCTGTGCTCGCGCCTGCATGAGCCAGTACAGAATGGTAGGCTTCGCCGATCCGAATCAGATAAGGGCGGTTGCTGCGAATCGGGCCGATCGGATTCGTTGAAGTATCGCTTTGGAAGACGGCTACAAGGCGCGTAATGCCGCCCTCGGCAAGCACTTCCCAGACGACATCGGCGTTCGGCAATCCCGATTGCGGACGCGCCGCAGCGAAATTGTTGACCATCACGGCGATGGGCCGCAGCGTGGCTTCGCTATCCAGCGGCAAGCCGGTCAACGGTGCAATATATTGAGGCGGATCCACAGCGGGCGGATCAACCGGCGCCGTCTCTGCAGGCGCTTCCGCTGGTTCCGTCGGTTCTTCGGCAACCGGTGGCGTATCGTTGACGTTAAGCTTCTTCTCGTTGCAGCCCGTGAGCACCATACCTGCCATTAGCAGCATGACTACGCCAAGCACGAGTGTAAAGCGAAAGGATGACCGTTTAGCTTGCTTCATCTGCGAGCCCACCTTCTGGAAGAATTGAGTAGTTTGGATATTATTTATTAAACCACAATAGCGGTGGAATTGTCTTCCGCAGTTGCTAAGAATGAACATTCTGACTGAAACTCCCCCACACTAACACCTTGCGGTTCGTAGAAGCTCGAATCCACGAAATCCACAGATTCGTTAGATGTTCGCAGCAAGTGTCCCACTGGTGCAGAATCCCTATTGCGTGGGGAGCCAGGTACCAGTTGCGAGAACAAGGATGCGGAGGGAGCCGGGTACCAGATGCGAGGCGCAGGATGATTGATCTACGATGGCGAAATGCGCGAATCTCCCCTCCTCGCATACTCCCCCTAAGATTTGGCACACTAATTCTATCTCGCTTCACCCGAGGGGGCTGTGTATGCCAGCTTTTATCGACTGGATCACCGCACATTGGTTCTCCAGCCTTGTCATCCTATTGGCCATCTTCGCGATTGCCTATGTAACCAAGAATCACAAGTCGCTGTTCTATAAAGAATAGATGTTAGCTCAGCAAATAACCCGGTCGGCCGCTGCCGATCGGGTTATTTGCTGTTTGCCGCGTCCGGCGGCTGTTGGTGTGGCGTCTGTTGCTGTTGCTGCCTTTCCTGCTGTTGCTGTTGTTGCGGCTGCTGCAGATCCTTCTGTGGCGGCTGTGGCTGCTGTGCGCGGATCAGCGGCAGTGCAATCGTCACCGTTGTGCCTTCGCCAAAGGTGCTCTCCAATCGGAAGGTGCCGCCGTGCAGTTCGACGATCTCTTTGCAGATGGCTAGGCCCAGTCCGCTTCCGGAGCGCTGGCTGGTCCCTTTGTAGAACTTCTCGGTGACATGGGGCAAATCCTCAGGCGGAATGCCGCTCCCCGTATCCTGAATCCGGATTCGCGCCATCCCTTCGTCTTGATCGGCAGTTACTGTAATCGTCCCATTCCGCGGAGTAAACTTAATCGCATTGTCGAGAACATTGATGAATACTTGCTTGAGCCGATTGGCATCCACTTCGGCAACGAGCGGCTTATCCCCTCCGGTTCCTACAATGGCAATCGATTCACGCTGTCCGCGTGCTTCGAACTGGCGGAGCGTTTCCTCGATCGTCTTCCGTATGTCGAGCGACTCGGGATGAAGTACGATGCTCTTGGCATAGAGCTTCGAGAAGTCGAGCAGATCCTCTACGAGTCCCGCCAACCGTTCCGTCTCCCGGTCAATGATCGCCAGCCCCAGATTCAGCTCTTCGACATCGCTCGGATCGCCGGAGGCCAGCGTCTCGCTCCAGCCTTTAATCGAGGTAAGCGGCGTCCGCAGCTCATGGGAGATGGAAGAGATGAAGTCCTCCTTCAGCTTCTCCCGCCGCGTCAGCTCCGAGGCCATCGTGTTCAGCGTTTCCCCCAATCGCCCGATCTCATCTCGATCATGCGGCGCTGCGCGGCGCGTCCAATCGCCTTCTGCCATCTTCTCCGCAACTCGCGTCAGATTGCGGATCGGTCTGGCGATTCGGTTCGCGATCAACACGCTCATCGTGAAGAAGAGCAGCACGACCACCGTACCGACAAGCAGTGTAATCCACAGCACGTTGCGGACGGTTGTGTCCACTTCTTTGAGCGAAGCGGTATAGCGAAACATCGCCACCACGCGCTGGCCCTGCTTGACCGGCAGCGTAACCGCTGCGATTCGCTCGTTCGTCAGCGGGTCTGTGCCGCGCCAGACCCCTTTTCCGCCGTAGATCGCCCGGCTGACATCAGGCGTCTCCGCAAGCTTGCCATCGCCGCCAAGTCCGTTGCTATCGACGACGATAACTCCGGAGCCGGTAAGCAGCTGGAGGTGGGCTGTGCCTTCGGACATATTTTGCAGCATGTATCTGGCTTTCTCTCTCATCGGTTCGTACGCGATCATCCGATTATGTAGGGCCGCCTCCGTCTCTGCACGCTGCAGAACAGAGCCGACCGCGCTGCTGTAATAGTAGTTCCAGACGAGGGTCACGAACATCGAACCAAGCATCACGACCACGAGCACAATCAGGATGCCATAGCTCCATACGATGCGTGTGCGCAGACTTCTCATTATTCGTCGCTCCGTTTCCAGCGGTAGCCATACCCCCACAGCGTCTCGATATGCTGCGGATCGGATGGCTGAATCTCGATCTTCTGGCGGATGCGGCGAATGTTCACGTCGACGATCTTCAGATCACCGACATAATGGCGTCCCCATACCGCATTCAAAATATCATCGCGGCTAAGCCCCTCGCCCTCCCGTTCCATCAGCAGCTTCACAAGCGTCCATTCCGTCGGCGTCAGCACGATCTCGACGCCATCCTTCCAGAGCCGGCGCTCCGCTGAAGACAGGCGGAACGCCCCCGAGCTCAGCTCGCCGGGCCGCTGCGGCACCGGCTGCGCTGCGCCTCCCGCCGAGGCGCCGGAGGCCCCTTGCGCCGCCGACGCGGGCAAGGCTCCTGCCTCGGCAGCGGAAGCTCCTGCAGCCCCGTCGCCGCCAAGCGCCGGCTCCTCCCCAAGCGGCTGCATACGCCGCTTAAGGGCGTTCAGCCGGGCGACAAGCTCGCCCGGGCTGAACGGCTTCTGCACATAATCGTCCGCGCCAAGCTCAAGGCCGCGGATCTTATCTTCCTCCTGCGACTTCGCCGTCAGCATGATGATGCCCATGCGGGGAAATTGCTGCCTAAGCTGTTCGCACACTTCAAACCCACTGATACCGGGCAGCATCAGATCAAGCAGCGCAACATCAAAAGGCGGGGAAGCCGCCAGCGCAAGCGCCAAAGCAGTTTCCCCATCCTCGGCCTCCGTCACTTCCATGCCGCCTCGTTTTAAATTAATGCGGACAAACCCGCGAATCGCTTCTTCATCCTCGACAATTAATATTTTCAAAGCAGCAGTTCCCCCTCTTTTCTCATCCAAGTGAAACGGCGGCTCTCGCCCTCCTCTTGGAGTCGCAGCTCGTTTCATTCCTTTAAAAATACTGTATAAGGTGACACTTATTATTTCTGACATGTCCAGTTTAACAACTTAACCTTCCGGCAGCAGCTTGAAGAGTTTGCGCATCGTCGCTTCATCCGGCGGGAAGATGACGCCGGGCTTCTCCGCATCTTCCTTCACAAGCGGGGCATCCCATATCGCTACATAAACCAGCCCGCTTCCGCTGCCAAGCTGCACGAAGCGGCTCCCTTCCTCTTGCAGCTGCTGCTCTTTATTATTCCACTCTGCAATTGGAATGACACGCAGCGCCAGTATCCCCTCGCGCCGATTCGTCTCCTCGTCAAACTGATCAAGCGCAACATCGTCGCTATTCCCATCTGTTAATCTTCGGAACGTGTAATGGCTCCATTCCATCGGCAAAGACAACGAATAGGATCGATTCATATCTACATATTGCTCGCCAACTACATTAAACCCATCTACACCATTCCACTGCTTATACTGCTGAATCCACAATAGATCGCTGTAGGCCACACCCTCAGATTGACCGGGAGCCTCGCGCAGCTCGATCACATCCAGAATCCCATCCCCATTGCCGTCATCGCTCAGCTGCATGGTCGCATTGACCTGTACATTCTCGTCGCCGGATTGCTTAGGCGGGTAGATCGGAACCAGCTTTCCTGCTTTCCAGGCATACATCGTAGTCATGGATGAGTTCGCGCCAATAGCCGCATCTGCGAGCACGCCATATTGATCCTTCGCGATTTTGCCAAGCTTCACCTGCAAATATTCGTTCACGGAGCCATCCAGCGCGGCGGAAGCCATCTTCGACACACGGTCTCCTGCAAAATGATAAATTCCAATCGAAGCCGTCAGCTTCTGCCGCTGCAATTGGATTAAAGCAAGCTCATCGTGACCGTCGCCTTCCGCATCACCGACGCCAAGCGTGTCGTATGGCAGCTCTGCAATCGGCTTCGGTGCTACGATTCCACTGGTTACAGGCACATGATAAAGGGTCAAAATATGCTGCGGCTCTCCATATTGATTCCACCCGATAAGCACCTCAGGATCTCCGTCCCGGTCTAAGTCAACCGTACGCAGTACATCGATGCCGTAGCTGGATGTCTCGTCGAACGTAAACCACTGCTGCCAGCCGATTTCCGCATTGCGCTTCAGTACCATCACATGCTCCGTGCCGCTCTCATCCGAGTAGATGACAAAAGCTTCCTGTTTCCCATCGCCATCCGCATCCATCTTGACCACAGCCGAATTCGACCGCTCCTGCATGGCAAGCGACAGCTTGGCTCTCGCCGGGAGATGATCGCGAACGGCCGAAGCCAGCTCGGCGTTCTCCGGCGTTGACCTTGGATTAAGCAGCAGATCAGCAGGCGTCGCTGTATACTGACAGCCGGATACGATTAAGAAGCAGAGCAAGACGCCGGCCAGAATAGCAGTTTGTTTCATCCATTGCGATATGTTCATCCCTCGTGCTCCTTCCGCACTGTCAGCCGTTCTTCGTCTTCGCATGATTGCTATGTGCTTTCGCAGCCAGCAGCTCACTCACGGTAACGAAGGTATAACCCTTGTTTTGCAGATCTTTAATGATGAGCGGCAGAAGCTCTACCGTGTTGCGGATATGTTTGCTTCCAAATGAATGCATAAGGATAATTCCGCCGGGATGCGTGTTCTTATTCACGTTAGCCCGCATTGCGGCAACGGAGCTTCCAGCCCAATCGCGCGTATCGACCGTCCAACCGATCAGCTCGCGTCCATTGTCCTTCACAATCTGCTTCAGCAGCGGCGAGGTAGCTCCATACGGCGCTCGGACCAAATGGGGCACATAGCCGATCTGGTTATTAATTAAGGCGTCTGTCCATTTAATTTGATTCATAATAGGGTCGCTGTCAAGCTTTGACAAATCTTTATGCGCATAGCTGTGATTGCCGATCTCGCTACCTTCATCGCGGATCCGTCTCATCACTTTGCCGTACTTCTTCACTTGAATCCCTACCGTAAAGAAAGTGGCATGGATCTTCTTCGCTTTCAATATATCGAGTATAGCCGGTGTGAAATGACTGTCCGGCCCGTCGTCGAACGTTAAGGCAACCAACTTCTCGCCTTTTGTCGTTACAAAATCCGTCTGCTGCTCGGTCGGTTGATCCAGCATGACAGGGGGCTGAGTCGTAACAACCGGCGGCTTAGGATGAAGCAGCGCAACCGTTTCTCCTGGCGCCGATACAACCGGCTCGTCGTCCTTGCCGCCACCGCCGCCTGAATGATTCCAATCTGCTTGGGATGCAGACCCCGAACCGCCTTTGCCGCTATCCGCGTGCGCCCCGGCGCCTCCCGCCAATTCATGCTTGCTCATTCCGCAGCTGGTCGACAATAGGCCTACCATTAGCGTAACCACAATCAATGTGGCTAATCTTCTCTGATGTCGCAATTCTCGCAGCTGTCGCATCCTACCAATCCTCTCGCACTTCTTCTACTACTTCCTATGCTAGTAGATTTAGGCGACTTAGTAGTTACAAAGAAGTAACACCTCGCATGCCAAACAATGGCCCTCTTCCTAAACAATGGCAGGTTGCAACTATGCAAAAAAAACGCCTCAAAAGTGTAGGCAACTTTTGAGACGCTTTATTTTAGTAGACTCCGTTAGTAGTTTACTCCCCTGTAGATCCCCTGGTCCGCTTCTTTCGCTCATTTCGCCGGTATGAATGGTCTGAACTACATGTCCAAGCCAATCGCGATAATCGCACTGGCATCCAGCAACCCCGTTGAATGAGCTCGCAGCTCAAGCTCCCCGATCTTTGTTCCTGATTGCAGGATAAGGAGGCAGCGGCCGTTAAAAGCTCTGCGCTTGCTCGCTTTATCCGCTTCATGCGAGATCGGGTCGCCATTTCCTACCCCGATAATCCGTCCGCCGCCTCCGTTCACCGTGAAATGCACGAGGTTGTCCGCAGTTGGCACGACCCGACCCTGATCATCGCAAATCGAGACGCGCACCGCGACAGCGTCTGTATCGTTCGCTTGCAGCGTACTCCGATGCGGCTCAAGTCGAATATGATGAGCTGCCCCCGTCGTTTCCACGGCTGTCTCCGCAACGACTTCGCCATCTCTTCTTCCCACGGCCAGCAGCTTGCCCGCCTCATAAGGCACCTTCCATTCCACATGCCCGTTTGGCGTGCGCTTCTGTTCTCCGGCAGAAACGCCGTTCACGAACAGCTCAATCGAGTCGAGGTTGCTGTACGTCCAGACGTCAATCTCTTGCCCTTCCTTGCCTGCCCAGTTCCAGTGCGGGAACAAATGAATCATCGGCTGCTCCGTCCAAGCGGACTTGTAGTAGTAATAGTTGTCTTTTGGGAAACCGCATGTATCCATCGTGCCGTATTGCGAGTTGATATTCGGCCACTTGAATGGCGATGGCTCGCCGCGATAATCAAAGCCTGCCCAAATGAACAGCCCTGCTAGGAAAGCATTGTCTGCCACTGCACCCCATGCTTGCTCCGGTGATGTCGTCCAGCTGTTCAGCCATTCATTCTCCCGCCAGCTTGTCCCGTATTCCGAGCAGTAGCCTTTGGACTCGTCATGCTCATAGATCCCCCGTGTAACCGCGTAAGCGGAAACTTCGCTTCCGTATATGATGCGCTCCGGATGTTTGGCATGATCATTGATGAAGCTGCCCCATTTATGCCCGTAATTATAGCCGACGATATCAAGCTCATCGCTATAGCCGCCATCGTTGAAGCCATGATTCAGCGCTGCTGTCGTTGGCCGTGTTGGATCGAGCTTCTTCGTGACCTGCACCAGCGTCGCCAAGATGCGGGCACCCATAACGGTGCCTTCCAGCTGCTCCTCGTTCTCCAGCGACCATGCGATAATGCTGGGATGGTTGCGATCCCGATAAAGCATATGCTTGAGATTCTTGATCCCTTCCGGAGAGCTGTCCATCCGCCGATTCTCATCGATGACCATGATGCCCATGCGGTCGCACATGTCCAACAATTCTTTCGTAGGAGGATGGTGCGCGGAACGGTAAGCGTTTGCACCCATCTCCTTGAGAAGCTGCAATTTATATGCGATGATGCTATCCGGGAGCGCTACCCCGACACCTGCAAAATCTTGATGAACACAAAGCCCTTTAATAACAGTCCTGTTGCCATTCAGGAAGAACCCGTTATCGTTCGTAAACGCAATCGTACGAATGCCGAATCCCGTTTCGTATCGATCGGTTTCCGTGCCGTTCTCTCTAACGATGGCAATGGCTTTATATAGGTTTGGTGCCTCCAGTGACCATAAGAGCGGATCAGACACGTCGATCTGCTGCACGAAAGTATGTGCTTCTCCGTCCGGAATTGTAGCCCCTGAATTCGCAGACGCAACGACTTCCCCGTTGGCATCGTGAATCTCGACAGTTAGCTCAGCATGCTTTGCGATCCGATATTCGTTGTTTACAGTCGTCTCTATCCGCACCGTTGATGATTCTTCAGACACCGTTGGCGTTGTAATATAGGTTCCCCATTGACCGACATGCAGCCGATCCGTCGTGCTCAGCCACACATGGCGATAAATGCCCGCTCCGTCATACCACCAGCCTTCGAAATCTCTCGCATCCACTTTGACAAAAATCACATTGCTTCCTTCATCGCCATACCGAACGATATCCGTAATATCGTAAAAGAAAGGAACACTGCCGCTAGGATGCGTGCCGACAAAATGACCGTTTACCCATACGCTGCTATGACGCATGACACCGTCAAACTCGATGGTGATCTTGTTGCCTAACTCGGCGGCCGGGATATCGAACATCTTGCGGTAGCAGCCTACGCCGGATTTTTTGTATCCACGTTCCAACGGCCCGTCCTTCGAGAACTCCTCTTCCACGAGCCAGTCATGGGGCAGGTTAACCTTCTCCCATTCATCCGGTGCGACCGATACGCCTGCTTTCTTATCTGTAAAAGCGATCTGCTGCCACTGACCTTCTTCGCCTTTCTCGCAATCGGTTAGGCTGCCGACGCCACCCGCTTTCACCACGTATGGAATTTCGAGATTTCCTTTGTAGAACAACCAGTCTCTGTCAAAACTCGTTATCGTCCTTCTGCCCATTTCTCGACACCTCCGGAAAAATTACCCTCATTCTGAATCATACCTGAAACGGTGTGTGGATAGTGTGGGAAAGTGTGTTGATACGAAAAAAGAGTTGTCCACATGTGGACAACCCTCTTCGTCGTTGCTGACGTTCACGCTTACGATTTCAGTGCTTTCGCTGCAATATCGGTACGGCAGTGCATGCCGTCAAAATGAATCGCAGCCGCTGCTTCGTACGCCTTCGCGCGCGCTTCTGCAATATCGCTGCCACGGCCGACGATGCCGAGCACACGTCCGCCGTTCGTCACGATCTCGCCTTCGGCAGAATGAGCCGTTCCGGCGTGGAATACGAGCGCGCCTTGCGCTTTTGCAGCTTCCAGGCCTGTGATAGGAAGGCCTTTCGGATAAGCCGCAGGGTAGCCTTCGGATGCCGCGATGACGCACACCGCAGCTTCGTCGCTCCACTCGATTTCAAGCTGATCGAGACGTCCGTTCATGGAAGCGAGCACGATATCGAGCAAGTCGGTCTTGAGGCGAGGAAGCACAACCTGTGTCTCCGGATCGCCCATCCGTGCGTTGAACTCAATCGTCTTAGGGCCGTCTTTGGTGATCATGAGACCTGCGAACAAGACGCCACGGAACGGGCGACCTTCGCTGACCATCGCTCGCGCCGTCGGCTTGATGATGTTCTCGATGGACTCTTCCACGATTGCCGGGTCGATATGCGGCAGCGGGGAATACGTGCCCATACCGCCTGTGTTCGGTCCTTTGTCGTTGTCGTAGACAGGCTTGTGATCTTGAGCCGGCACCATTGCGCGCACCGTTTCGCCATCCACGAAGGCCAGGATCGACATCTCTTGTCCCGACAGGAACTCCTCGATGACGACGCGTCCGCCGGATTCGCCGAACACTTTGCCTACCATCATGCCGTGGAGCGCTTCTTCGGCTTCTTCCAACGTTGCCGCAACCGTTACGCCTTTACCTGCCGCGAGGCCGTCTGCCTTCACGACGATCGGCAGCTCTTGCTCACGCAAGTAAGCCAGTGCCGTCTCGTATTCGGTGAACGTCTCGTATTTGGCTGTCGGAATCTCGTATTTCTTCAGCAAATTCTTCATGAAGATTTTGCTGCCTTCGATTTCAGCCGCATTCTTGCGAGGTCCGTAGACCGGAATATTGCGCGCTTCGAAAGCGTCGACGATTCCGTCCGCAAGCGGATCATCCGGTCCTACGAAGACCAGATCCACCGCGTTATCGCATGCAAACTGCATGAGCTCGTCGAACCGGTTAACCGGAATCGGCGCGCATTCTGCCAGCTCCGCAATACCGGCATTACCCGGCGCACAGAAAATCTTGCTTACTTTATCGCTCTTATTCAGCGCCCAGACGATGGCGTGCTCTCGCCCGCCGCCGCCGATGACCATAATCCGCAAAGGAAACCCTCCTTTTATGCCAAGCCTGTACTAGTGTTTAAAATGACGAACGCCTGTCAGCACCATCGCGATGTTATGCGCATTTGCTACTGCGATCGATTCTTCGTCCTTGATCGAGCCGCCTGGTTGAATAACGGCCGTGATGCCGGCTTTCGCTGCCAGCTCCAGCGTGTCGCCCATTGGGAAGAACGCGTCGGAAGCAAGAACGGCGCCTTTGGCTTTGTCGCCTGCTTGCTCGATCGCGATGCGTGCAGCGCCGACACGGTTCATTTGACCAGCGCCTACGCCGACTGTCATATCGTCCGATGCCAGAAGGATCGCGTTCGACTTCACATGCTTCACAACCTTCCAACCGAATAGCAGCTGCTTCAGCTCTTCTTCCGTTGGCTTGCGGTTCGTTACGATTTGGATGTCCGCTTCCGTCAGGCTGTGGACGTCGCTCTCTTGCACGAGCATGCCGCCGTCTACGCTCGTTACGAGCCATTCCGGTTTGCGCTCGCTTGCCGCTTGGATTTCGCCGAGCTTCATCAAGCGGATGTTCTTCTTCTTCGTCAGCACTTCAAGCGCTTCAGGAGTGAAGTCCGGTGCAATGACGATCTCCAGGAAAATCTCGCTCAGCAGTTTAGCCGTCTCTACGCCGATTGCGCGGTTAGCCGCTACAATGCCGCCGAAGATCGAAGTAGGATCTGCTGCGTATGCTTTCTGGTAGGCTTCGTGAATGTCGCTGCCGATGCCCACGCCGCAAGGATTCATATGTTTGACCGCTACGACAGCCGGTTCGTTGAATTCTTTGACAATAGCGAGCGCCGCGTTGGCGTCGTTGATATTGTTATAGGACAGCTCTTTGCCGTGCAGCTGCTCAGCAGTCGTGATGTTGCCTGCGGATGCCAGCGGCTTGCGGTAGAACGCTGCTTTCTGATGCGGGTTCTCGCCATAACGCAGATCCTGCACTTTCTCGTACGTAACGGTGTAGCTCTCCGGAAGCGGATTTCCTTGCAGCTTGGAGAGGTAGTCCGAGATAAGCGCATCGTAAGCGCCGGTGTGGCGGAATACCTTCGCTGCGAGGCTCTTACGAGTCTCAAGCGTCGTATCGCCTTGCGCTTTCACTTCGTCGAGCACGGTTTGGTAGTCCGCCGCGTCTACGACTACGGTTACGAAAGCGTGGTTCTTCGCCGCCGAACGAAGCATCGTCGGGCCGCCGATATCGATGTTCTCGATCGCATCCTCGTAGGATACATCCGGCTTAGCAATCGTAGCTGCGAACGGATATAGATTCACGACAACCAGGTCGATGTAGTCGAGACCAAGCTCTTGCATCGCTTTCTGATGCTCTTCGTCATCGCGAACAGCAAGCAGACCGCTGTGCACAGCAGGGTGCAGCGTCTTCACGCGGCCATCCAGAATCTCCGGGAAGCCCGTTACATCGGAGATCCCGATAACCGGAACGCCTTCCTTCTCCAGCAGGCTCGCCGTACCGCCTGTCGAAATAATTTGCACGCCAAGGCCAGCCAGCGCCCGCGAAAACTCCACAATCCCCGTCTTATCCGATACGCTAATAAGTGCTCTGCGAATGGTCAAAATAGAACCTCCTAAAAGTTGTTTTACGTATAGCTCATTCCGCTGATTTCCCACAATGTGAGGTTCCCAGTACCTCTCTTTAGCTCAATTCGCCGGTTTCCCACCGATGTAGCTCACCAGCTGATCTTCATCTACTCAAACACACCGGTTTTCCACCAATGTAGCTCACCAGTTGATCATCTTCTACTTTAGCTACTAGCTAACGGTCACGTTCCGACCGTCGATCGCGACCGCCCCGGCGGCGATACGCGAGACGACCCACGGGAGCAGCTCCTGCTCCGCCTCGTGTACTCGCGGCGCGAGCGTCTCCAGCGTGTCGCCGTCCACGACTTCGACCGTGCGCTGCGCGATAATCGCGCCGCTGTCCAGACCGCCGTCTACGAAGTGAACGGTGACCCCCGTCACCTTCACGCCGTAGGCCAGCGCCTGGCCGATCCCGTTCACGCCCGGGAATGCGGGCAGCAGCGACGGATGCACGTTGATCATCCGTCCGAAGAACGGCTCAACGAGCACCGGCGTCAGAATCCGCATATAGCCGGCCAGCACGATCAACTCGATTCCGCGTCTTGTCAGCTCGGCCAGAATCTCCGTTTCATACGCTTCACGCGAAGCGTACTCCTTCGGCTTGAACAAGAACACATCAATGCCGGCTTCTCTCGCGCGCGTAACTACAGGCGCCTCCGGCTTATCACAAACAAGAAGCTCGAGGCTTGCGCCCTCGAGCCTTTGTTGTTTTGCCGCATCCACGAGCGCCCCGAAGTTCGAGCCGAAGCCCGAAGCAAACACGGCGACGCGCATGGCGGCCATTAAACGTCAGCTCCCGTAAAGGTAACTACACGGCTGCCTTCCGTTACTTTACCGATGATGTAAGCATCCTCGCCAAGCTCGCGTGCAACGCGCAGCGCGTCTTCGGCTTGTTCAGCAGGAACGACAACGACCATACCCACACCCATGTTGAAGGTTGTGAACATGTCGCGGTTCGTGATCGAGCCTTTCTCTTGCATCAGTCCGAAGATCGGCTGAATCGGCCATGAACCGTATGCAATCTCTACGTTAACGCCTTCAGGCAGAACCCGCGGAATATTCTCGATAAATCCGCCGCCTGTAATATGGGCCATCCCTTTAACTTGTACTTGTTTGATCAGCTCAAGAACGGATTTCACATAAATCCGAGTCGGCTCGATGATGACATCGCCGAGCTTCTTGCCGCCAAGCTCAGGCAGCTCCGCATCCAGACTGTAGCCAGCCGTATCAAGCAGCAAACGGCGAACCAGCGAGTAGCCGTTGCTATGGATACCGCTCGAAGCGAGACCAAGCACGACATCGCCAGGAGCGATCGTTTTGCCGTCGATGATGTTTTTCTTGTCTACGATTCCGACTGTGAAACCAGCGATATCGTATTCGTCGCCTTGGTACATGCCAGGCATTTCAGCGGTTTCCCCGCCGATTAGAGCGCAGCCGGACTGCACGCAGCCGTCGGAAATCCCCTTCACGATCGCTTCGATCTTCGCAGGCTCTACTTTGCCGCAAGCCAGGTAATCGAGGAAGAACAGCGGCTCTGCGCCTTGCACGATAATATCGTTCACGCACATTGCAACCGCATCAATACCGATCGTGTCATGCTTGTCCATCGCAAAAGCAACCTTCAGCTTCGTACCCACGCCATCCGTACCCGAAACCAATACCGGCTCCTCGTACTTGTCTTTATTAAGACCAAACAGACCGCCGAAGCCGCCAAGATCCGTCAATACTTCCGGACGGAACGTCTTCTTCACGTGTTTCTTCATCCGTTCGACTGCTTCGTTACCCGCCGAGATATCTACGCCGGCTTGTTTATAAGCTTCTGACACGATAGTCACTCCTTATGTTTTCAACCATATCGGCCGTAGGCCAGCACTTTCACCTTAAACTAACAGCTGCAGCTCTTCTCCGATGTCGGATCAACCGGTGTCGGATAATCATTATCGAAGCAAGCCAAGCACATACCGCGATTGTATTCGCCGTCGTTGCCGCCAACAGCCTCAATAAAACCATCATGACTTAGAAAATATAACGAATCCGCATTGATCGCCTGGCGAATTTCTTCGACCGTCTTCTGCGATGCAATCAATTCCTTGCGGTCAGGCGTGTCGATGCCGTAATAGCAAGGGTTCTTGAACGGAGGCGAAGTAATGCACACATGAACCTCAGTCGCGCCTGCTTCGCGAAGCAGGTTAACGATGCGAAGGCTCGTTGTACCGCGCACGATCGAGTCATCGATCATGACAACGCGCTTGCCTTCAACCACTTTGCGAACCGCAGACAGCTTCATTTTGACACCTTTTTCACGAAGCTCTTGCGATGGTTGAATGAACGTACGGCCTGTGTATTTGTTCTTGATCAGACCAAGCTCATAAGGAATGCCGGTTTGCTCCGCATACCCGATGGCTGCCGAAATACTGGAATCCGGTACGCCCGTTACGAGATCGGCATCGAAGAACGCTTCAAGCGCCAGCTTCTGCCCCATACGCTTGCGCGCCGAGTGCAGGTTGATTCCGTTAATATCGCTGTCCGGTCTTGCAAAATAAATATATTCCATCGCACAAGTCGCGCGGCGCTCCAGCTTCTCGAAACGATCCTCACGCAGACCGTTCTTATCCAGCACAAGCAGCTCGCCCGGCTGCACGTCACGTACATATTCAGCGCCGCAAGTTTCAAGCGCGCAGGTCTCCGAAGCGAACACATAACCGCCGTCCAGCTTACCCATGACGAGCGGACGAAGGCCATGAGCGTCAGAGGCAACAAGCAGCTTGTCATTCGTCATAATGAGAAAAGCAAAACCGCCAATAATCCGCTGCAGCGCATCTTTTGCCGCACTGACGAAGTCTTTGTTCGAGCGCGCAATCAGATGGGCAATAACTTCCGTATCACTTGTCGTTTGAAAAATCGAGCCCTGGCTCTCCAGCTCCTTGCGGATCGAAGGCGCGTTCACGATATTTCCGTTCGTTGCGACAGCGAGATCGCCGTCACGATATTTGAAGACAAGCGGCTGCGCATTCGCGAGCTTGCTTTCCCCTGCAGTCGAATACCGAACATGGCCGATGACACAGTTGCCCGGAAGACCTTCCAGCGTTTTCTGGTCGAACACTTCTTTTACGAGACCCATGCCCCGGTGATACGTAAACTTGCCGGTTGTCGATTCCACTGCGGCCATGCCGGAGCTCTCTTCACCACGGTGCTGCAAAGCATGCAGCCCGTAATAGCCAAGGGAGCAGGCATCCGGGATGCCATACACCCCGAATACCCCACACTCTTCACGCAATTTATCAAAAATATCATCCCGGCCAATGCCTTCGTTATAGTGATCGCCTGTCCACAGCTTCGGCAGCTGTTTTATTTCATCAGACATGGAATCGCATCCTTCCAAACCTTCTCCAGTTGATCAACCGGTGCGTTGATGCCCGGTTTGCCATTAACAGTAACAACAAGTCCGCTTGTGCGAACAACGCCGAGTGCCGCGTTCGGTACGCCTTTGTCTGTCAGGTACTTTTGCAGCGCTACCGCTTGCTCCGGCTTAGCCGAGAGCAGAATCCGGGATTGCGATTCACTGAACAAAGCTGCATCCGGACGCAAATCTGTCGTAATGTCCACTTCAGCGCCAAGCTTGCCGCTGATTGCCGATTCCGCAAGCGCGACCGCTAGGCCGCCTTCGGACAAGTCATGCGCCGAAGCAACAAGACCTTCGCGGATCGCGCCAAGAACAGCGTTAAGCAGCTTCTTCTCTGTAGCGAGGTCAATTTGCGGAGGACGTCCTTCGCTCTTGCCTTGCAGCACGTATTGCAATTCACTTCCGCCAAGCTCATGCTTCGTTTCGCCGGCAAGGAAGATAACATCGCCTTCCGCTTTGAAGCCTTGTGTCGTAATATGATCAACGTCTTGCACGAGTCCAACCATCCCGATAACCGGTGTTGGGTAAATCGCGCCTTTCGCGTTCTCGTTGTACAAGCTGACGTTACCGCCGATAACCGGCGTATCAAGAATACGGCAAGCTTCGGAAATACCGTCTGCCGCTTTCTCGAGTTGCCAGAACACTTCCGGCTTCTCCGGGCTGCCGAAGTTCAGATTATCCGTGATCGCGAGCGGCTCAGCACCGGAACAAACGATGTTACGAGCTGCTTCCGCTACCGCGATACGTCCGCCTACTTCTGGATCAAGATATACATAGCGGCCGTTGCAATCTGTAGTCATCGCAAGCGCTTTGCGCGTTCCGCGAATCGTGACAACCGCAGCATCGGAGCCTGGTTGTACGGCAGTGCTTGTGCGTACCATGTAATCATATTGGTTGTAAACCCACTCTTTGCTCGCAACCGTCGGCGAACCCAATACTTGCTTAAGCGCACCCGTCAGATCCGTCACTTCCGGATAAGCCGTCGTATCGATTGCCGCATTAGCCGCGTAGTAAGCAGGCTCTTGGGAAGGCTTGTCGTACATTGGGCACTCGTCAACGAGCGCTGTAACCGGCATGTTCGCCACTTCTTCGCCTTGGTGGAACAGACGCAGACGGCCGTCATCCGTAACTTTACCAACCTTCACGCAGATAATGCCCCAACGGTCAAAAATTTCCTGCGCTTGCGCTTCATGCTGCGGTTCAACAACGAACAGCATACGCTCCTGCGACTCGGACAGCATCATTTCGTAAGGTGTCATGCCTTCTTCGCGCTGAGGAACCTCATCCAGGTATAGCTCCAAGCCGTTACCCGCTTTGGACGCCATCTCCGCGCTGGAGCAAGTCAGACCGGCTGCTCCCATATCTTGAATCCCGACAACGATGCCGGAATCAATAAGTTCCAGCGTTGCTTCCATAACAAGCTTCTCCATGAATGGATCGCCTACTTGGACAGCCGTACGTTTCTCTTCGGACTCTTCGGACAATTCGACCGATGCGAATGTCGCACCGTGAATACCGTCACGGCCGGTAGCAGGACCCACATAGAATACCGGGTTGCCTACACCTTTAGCTACACCGCGCTGGATTTTATCATGATCGATAAGACCCACGCACATCGCGTTAACAAGCGGATTGCCTTCGTAGCTCTCATCGAACATAACCTCGCCTGCAACTGTCGGAATACCGATACAGTTACCGTAGCCTGCAATACCGCCAACTACGTGCTCGAACAAATATTTAACGCGCGGATTCTCAAGGTTACCGAAACGCAAACTGTTCAGCAGCGCAACCGGACGAGCACCCATGGAGAAAATGTCGCGGATAATGCCGCCTACGCCTGTTGCTGCGCCTTGGTACGGCTCAACTGCGGACGGATGGTTATGCGATTCGATTTTGAATACAACCGCTTGGTTGTCGCCGATATCCACGATACCTGCGCCTTCACCCGGTCCCATCAATACTTTTGGTCCGGTAATCGGGAACTTCTTCAGGATTTTCTTCGAGTTCTTGTAAGAGCAGTGCTCCGACCACATAACACTGAAAACGCCGATTTCTGTATAGTTCGGCTTGCGTCCAAGAAAACCGCAAACCAGTTCATATTCATGGTCCGTCACGCCGAACTGCGTATAAATGCGTTGCTCCGCGATTTGTTCCGCTGTTGGCTCCTTAGCCGTTAACTGCTGCGCCATTCTTTTCCCTCCAAGCATTCAAAATCGATGTAAACATCCGTTTGCCGTCTTCCGAGCCAAGCAGTTGATCAACCGCGCGCTCCGGATGCGGCATCATGCCGACCACGTTGCCACGCTCATTGCTGATCCCTGCGATATTGTCGATGGAACCGTTCGGGTTCGTGTTACCCGCGTAACGGAACACAATTTGGTTGTTTGCTTTGAGCTGCGCGAGTGTTTCGTCGTCGCAGTAGTAGTTGCCTTCGCCATGCGCGATCGGAATATCGATCACTTCACCTGCGCTGTATTGGCTAGTGAATGCTGTTGCGTTGTTCACTACTTCCAGCTGTGTTTGCTGGCAGATGAATTTCATACCGCTGTTGCGGCGCAGTGCGCCTGGCAGCAGGCCCGCCTCCGTAAGGATTTGGAAACCGTTGCAGATGCCGAGAATGAATTTGCCGGCTTCAGCTGCTTTTACAACTTCATTCATAACTGGCGCAAAACGAGCAATCGCGCCGCAGCGCAGGTAGTCTCCGTAGGAGAAGCCGCCCGGCACGAGAATCGCATCATACGAGGAAAGATCCGTAGCCGTATGCCATACGTATTCGACTTGCTGTCCGATTGTATCTTCTACTGCTTTGAAGCAGTCGATATCACAGTTGGAGCCTGGAAAAACGATAACCGCGAACTTCATCGTTTAGCCCTCCAATTCAAAACGGTAGTCTTCCACTACTGTGTTCGCCAGCAGCTTCTCGCACATCGCTTTCAGACGAGCTTCCGCTTCTGCACGATCCGTAGTATCTAGGTTCAGTTCCAAATATTTGCCGATGCGGACTTTGCCAACTTCCTCGAAGCCCATGGTGTGAAGCGCGCCTTGTACAGCGCTGCCTTGCGGGTCAAGCACGTTTTGTTTGATCGTTACGTAAACTTTAGCCTTCATTTGGGGGGTCGCCTCCTGGAAAATGGGTGGTGTTGGGATGGGAGTGTTGCGCAAAACGCGGATATGTCGGCCTTCGTCGCTGTTGAACTTTGGGAAACTTGAACAATATCCTTGCGGATGTTTCCCACGTTCAAAGGCGAGCGCTAGCGCTCTACGGCTCGACATACCGCTTATTTGCTCCACCCATCCTGGGTAGACCTTTTTGCAGGATGCTCTGGGAGCACCCTGGGCTCGCTTCGCGGGGCTATCCGCCGCCGCTTGCGTCGCCTGATTTATGTGGTGCGAGCCATCTGTGCTTGGCCCGCGGGTTTTTGGTTACTAGACCAGTGCTTCGCCGGTTAGCGCTTTGTAGATCGCTAGGTAGCGGTTGGTTGTTTCTTCTACGACGGCTTGTGGCAGTGGAGCCGGTTTACTGTCGCGGTCCCAGTCGGAGCCGAGCAAGTAGGTGCGTACCGGTTCTTTGTCCATGCTGTCGATTTCGATGTCGTAGGCATAGTTGTCTTGAGCCCAGAAACGGGAGGAATCCGGGGTGAAGATTTCGTCGATGAGAATGACTTTACCATCTATAAGGCCGAACTCGAACTTGCAATCTGCCAGAATGATGCCGCGTTCTTCGCAGAAGCCGCGCGCATATTCGTACAAGGCAATGCTCTTATCGCGAAGTTCTTCCGCAAGCTCGGCGCCAACCATCTCTTGCATCCGCTCGAACGGAATGTCCTCGTCATGGCCAACGTCGTTCTTCGCAGCCGGCGTGAACAACGGAGCTGCAAAACGCTCGTTCTTGCGCAAGCCTTCCGGAAGCTCGATGCCGTTAATTGCCGATGTTTTCACATATTGTCTCCAACCGCCGCCGGTGATATAGCCGCGAACGACACATTCGATATCAATACGCTCCGCTTTCTTTGAAACCATAATGCGGTTTTTCAGAAGTTCAGGCTCCGATACGAGATCGCCAAGCTTGTACACGTCCGTGTGAACAATATGATTAGGCATCATCTCCGCCGTTTGATCAAACCAGAAGGTCGACAAACGATTCAGCACATTGCCTTTCTCCGGTACAGCCGGGTCCAGCACATAGTCAAACGCGCTGATGCGATCCGTTACCACAATGAGATAATGCTCCCCAAGATCATAAAGCTCGCGAACCTTGCCTTTATAAAGCAGCGGCGCTTTAACATACTCCACAGCCGTGGACAACGCTTGTGTCATTCTTCTCTCTCCTTTTTCAGTTGTTTGTTTGATTCTATTGCAGTGTGACGGAGCAGGCATGAACAATCTGTAGAAGCGTCAGCGTTCGCCTTTGTACAAGGATTTCCACCTCTAATCCCTTATAGTTCAAAGAAATCCAAGGTACAACAGCGATCGAAAGATGTTCATGCATGCGCAGTCATGCCCTTAAATCAATTCCAAACGTCTGAAAATCGTATCCACATGCTTCAAATGCCAAGCCGGATTAAACGCATCCGCGATTTCATCCGCGCTCAGATGAGCCGTGATCTCCGGCGTCGATTCGATAATGTCGCGGAATTGGCGCTGCTCTTCCCATGCTTGCATCGCGCGCGGTTGTACAGTGTCGTACGCTTGCTCGCGGCTCATGCCTTTATCGATCAGCTTCGTCATGACGCGGCCGGAGAACGGCACGCCGAACGTACGCTGCATATTGCGTTTCATGTTCTCAGGGAACACTTGAAGGTTCTTGATGATGTTGCCCAGACGGTTCAACATGTAGTTGAGCAGCATCGTGGAATCCGGCAAGATCACGCGCTCAGCCGACGAATGGCTGATATCGCGCTCATGCCATAGCACTACGTTCTCGTAAGCTGTAAGCATATGACCGCGGATTACGCGGGACAGACCGGAGATATTCTCGCAGCCGATCGGGTTGCGTTTGTGCGGCATTGCGGATGAACCCTTCTGACCTTTAGCGAATGGCTCTTCCACTTCACGGAACTCGCTCTTCTGCAGAGCGCGGATTTCCGTAGCGAATTTATCAAGCGAAGTCGCGATTAGTGCCAATGCGCCGACGTACTCCGCATGGCGGTCACGCTGAAGTGTTTGTGTCGAGATTGGAGCCGGCGTAATGCCAAGCTTCTTACAAGTGAACTCTTCTACAAAAGGATCGATGTTCGCGTATGTGCCTACTGCACCGGAGATTTTGCCGAATTGCACGCCGTCAGCCGCATGGCGGAAACGCTCCAGGTTACGCTTCATTTCTTCATACCAGAGGGCCAGCTTCAAACCGAACGTTGTCGGCTCCGCGTGTACGCCATGCGTACGTCCCATCATCGCTGTATCTTTATAAGCAACCGCTTGGCCGCGTAGGATTTCAATAAAGTTCGTGATGTCCTTCTCCAAGATGGTGTTCGCTTGAAGTAGAAGGTAACCCATCGCTGTATCCACAACATCTGTGGAAGTCAGGCCGTAATGCACCCATTTGCGCTCAGGTCCTACAGTTTCGGATACTGCGCGTGTGAAGGCAATAACGTCATGGCGTGTCTCAAGCTCGATCTCGTTAATGCGGTCGATATTGAAAGTCGCGCCTTTACGCAGGGCTTCAACATCCTCGCGCGGGATAACGCCAAGCTCTACCCAAGCCTCGCATGCGCAAAGCTCAACCTCGAGCCATGCCTTGAATTTGTTCTCTTCTGTCCAAATCGCTCTCATTTCCGGTCTGCTGTAACGTTCTAACATCGTGAATTAAACCCTCCAAATATTCGTTTCGGAAATCCACGCCAGCGCTTGTTCGACATCTGCCGCAAGCACATTGACGTGACCCATTTTCCGTTTATGTTTGGCTTCATGTTTCCCATATAAATGAATTTTAGGCGCTACGCCTAAACGTTCCGCATGCTCATCCCACTGAGCGATCAGCTCAAGCAAAGGTTCCATATGCTCGCCGAGCACGTTCACCATAACTACCGGCGTCAGAAGTGCCGTGTCGCCAAGCGGCAAACCGCATACGGCGCGCACATGCTGCTCGAACTGCGATGTCCGGCAAGCTTCCATCGTATAATGGCCGCTGTTATGCGGACGCGGCGCAAGCTCGTTGACGAACAGCTCGCCGTCTTCCGTCAAGAACAGCTCCACCGCGATCAAGCCAACGGCGCCAAGCCCTTCGGCAATCCGCGCCGCCAATCGCTCCGCTTCCCGTTGAAGCTCTTCATCAATGCGTGCAGGCACGATCGACAGATGCAGGATATTATCGACGTGGATATTCTCCGCTGCCGGGAACGTGCGAATCTCTCCCTGCGGGCTTCTTGCCGCAATGACCGAAAGCTCCTTCTGGAAGCGAATGAACTGCTCCAGCACAAGCTCCGTGCCGGCACGGTTCAGCGTCTCGAACGCTTCGTCGATTTCGGCTTCGCTGCGGATGACCCACTGTCCTTTGCCGTCATAGCCGCCCATGGCGGTCTTCAGCACGCAAGGCAGTCCGAATCGGCCTACCGCTTCGCGAAGTTCATCTGTACTTCGCACCTCTGCATAAGGCGCCACCTTCACGCCCGCCGCTTCAATCGCCCGTTTCTCACGCAGCCGATGCTGCGTCGTATAGAGCAGCTCGCTGCCTTGCGGCACGTACGATTCCTCCATCAGCATAGCCGCAACGCCGGCATCGACGTTCTCAAACTCATACGTGATGACATCAGACCGCTCCGCCAGCTCGCGAGCCGCATCGCGATTGTCATACGCGGCCACGATTTGACCGGCAACTTGTCCGGTAGGCGCATCCGGCGTAGGATCAAGTGCCACGAACCGATAGCCCATAGCGCTGCCCGCATTCGCCATCATCCTGCCAAGCTGACCGCCGCCCAGAATGCCAACAGTCGCTCCAGGCAAAATCACCTTCACGTCTTTACCCGCCAAGCCGTTGCTCATAGCGTTTCACTGCTTTCGAGCACTTCCTGCTCAATCCGCTCGCGGCGCGCAAGCACCCGTGCTTGAACATCAGGATCAAACGCGCCAAGCATCTGTGCCGCAAGCAATCCGGCGTTCGTGCCGCCGGCGTTGCCGATCGCAACCGTTGCAACCGGAATGCCGCCGGGCATCTGCACGATGGACAGCAGCGAGTCAAGTCCGTTCAAATTCGAGGACTTCACAGGCACACCAATTACCGGCAAGATCGTCTTAGCGGCGACCATGCCGGGCAAGTGTGCAGCTCCGCCAGCACCCGCGATAATAACCTTCAAACCGCGTTCTACTGCTGTTTCTGCGTATTGGAACATAAGGTCCGGTGTCCGGTGAGCCGAAACAACCTTCTTCTCATAGGGGATTTGTAACTCGTCCAGAACGTCACAGGCTAGCTTCATTGTCTCCCAGTCTGACTTACTGCCCATGATGACGCCGACTTTTGCTGACATCTGCTTATAACCACCTTTGTTTGATGAAGGAATCTTATTACAGTACAAGCCACAAAAAAAGTCCCTCAGCACAGGCTCCACAACATGGATGGCTTCGGGACTTACAAGTCCAGCAATGAAGATTGCACCCTATCGCAGCCTGCTAACAAATAGACAGGACAGGCAATAGACAACATCAGGCTGCCCCGTCAAGGCGGCAACCTGGTTCTTCAACTGCATGGGCTCGTAGTCCGAAAATTAAGGTTCTCGGGTAGATACTCTCGGGCCAAATCCCCAAGGATATACGAGTCTTGCACGGCAAGTATATGATTCGTTTTTCGCTATCCCTAGTTTATCAATCCTGACGCAGAATGTCAACGAAAAAACACGAACATTAAATTCAAATAAACTTAATAAAGTTCGTGTTTTACCTAGTTTTTGCAATATTCACTATTTATTTTGAACAATCTGTGATTTTGTTGGTTAATCGGACCATTGCTGACGCAACCTTCCACATCAGCCATCCTACAAAAACCGACAAAATACGCAGGCCAATTAAGTCGATATGATCACTAAATCCCTCCTTGTGAACGCATAAAAATACTCATTGACTCATCAGTCAATCTGGGATTACAATCACATTGACTCATTAGTCAACATTACTTATTAACCCTCTAAACGATAGGAGGCTCCAAGCGTGAAACCAATCGTCGAACTTCGTCAGTTGACGAAAACGTACGGCAAGAGCCGCGGCATATCTGATGTAACCTTTGCGATCGGAGAAGGCGAGGTATTTGGCTTCATCGGACCGAACGGCGCCGGCAAGAGCACTGCGATCCGAACGCTGCTCAATTTCGTCTTCCCTACCTCAGGCAGCGCTTCGATCCTAGGTATGGACATCGTGAAGGATGCTAAGGCCATCCGCCGCCAAGTCGGTTATTTGCCTTCGGAAGTATTTTATTATGACGACATGAAGGTTATGGATTTGCTCAAGTATTCGGCAGCTTTCTACGGGCAAACAGACTCCAAACGTATCGCAGAGCTGGCCGAGCGCCTCGACCTGGATCTCTCCCGCAAGATTGAAGACCTCTCCTTCGGCAACCGCAAGAAGGTAGGTATCGTTCAAGCCCTGCTGCACAGACCGAAGCTGCTCATACTCGATGAGCCAACCGGCGGCCTTGACCCGCTGATGCAGAATACGTTCTTTGAGCTGCTCACGGAAGAGCGCCTAAACGGCACCACCATCTTCTTCTCTTCCCACATTCTGAGCGAGGTACAGAAGATGTGCGACCGGGTCGCCATTATCAAAGAGGGAGCGCTAATTAAAGTGGAATCCGTCGAGCAGCTGCTGAAGAACAACCTGAAGAAAATCACCCTGACAGTAAGGCAGCCCGATGCCATGAGGCTTCCGCAATTAAGCGGTATTTTGAAGCAAGAAACGACCGGTTCCCATGTGAAGCTGCTGTATGGCGGCGATATGAAAGCTCTCATTCAAGGCTTGGCGGAATGCGCCTTCACGGATATTTTGATCGAAGAGCCTTCGCTTGAGGAAGTATTCATTCATTATTACGAGAAAGAATAAGGAGGCCGCACTATGCTTCTCAGAAGAGAATTCAAACGGAATCTTCGGGGATTGATCATCTGGAGTATTATTATAGCCGGTATCATCCTCTTATATTTAAGCATTTACCCGGAATTCGCGAAGCAGCAAGAAGGGCTGGACGATATGATGAGTACCCTTCCTGATGCGATGAAGAAAGCGTTCGGCATGGATCGGCTGAATTTGAGCTCCTTGCTCGGATTTTATGGGATCGAGATTCATTTGATGACGACCTTGCTCGGCAGTATTTTCGCATCCTTATTGGCCTCAAACATTGTAGCGAAGGAGCAGCACGAGAAGACGATCGAGTTCCTGCTCTCAAGGCCGATTACGAGAACACAGATTATCACGCAGAAGCTCGCTGCCGTAGTCATCAACATCGTGCTCTTCAACCTAGTCATTGTGGCTGCCAGCCTGATTGGGTTTCAATTCTCGAAGGACGATAACGACGTCTCGCTGCCTACCTTCTTCCTGCTGGAATCGGCCGTCCTGCTCATGCACCTGACCTTCGCAAGCATCTCGTTCTTGTTCTCGACCCTGCTGAGAAGGACCCGGTCCGTCGTATCCCTGTCGCTCGGACTTGTCTTCATTACGTATTTCTTCAGCATTATCTCAGGCGTCTCTGAGCATTTCGCTTGGTTCAAATATATCAGTCCCTTTAAGTACGCCGAAGCAGCAGCTATTATCACGGACCGTTATTTCGATCCGCTGTACATCACCATTATGGCCGTCGTTATCGTCTGTTGCGCGTTGTCCGCATACTGGTATTATAGTAGAAAAGACATCACCGTTTAGCTGATGAGGAACTGAGGTGTAGGCTGTGTACCCCGCATTCGCGAAGCTTCCTGAAGAGAAACAGGAGCTCATTATGACGATTTGTATCGAGGAGTTTGCCAAGAACGGCTACACGAACACCTCCACGGATACCATAACGGCGAGAGCCGGCATTTCTAAAGGCATTCTATTTCATTATTTCAAAAGCAAAAAGAACCTCTATCTCGCAGTAGTCCAGCATGCGATGGATATGTTGGTGGAGAAGACGGTAAGCGCGGTTGAAGCGATCGGCGCGACCGATTTCTTCGAGCATATCAAGGAGATCGTGCTGGCGAAGCAGCGCGTGACCTTGCATTATTTGCACGAGACCGAGCTCGTACAGCGTGTCATCAGCCATCCGCCGAAGGCTGTAGAGGCCGAGATTGAGAAGCTGATCGAAGCGTATCAGAAGACGTTCACGACCCCGGCCATGCTAAGGTCGATTTATAAAGCAGAACTTCTGGACGCCGCTCCACTGCGGGATGGGCTGGACGCCGATGCGGTTTTCAACCATGTCACCTTCGTCTTGAATGCCCTGTCGAACAAATATCTGCAGCTTCACAAGACCCATACGCTCGCTCCCACCATCATTGAGAAGAAGTTAATTCAAGAAATCGATACGTTTATCGATATGATCAAATACGGGGTTTATAAGCAGCCCACTTAGACGACGCACGCACAAAAAAGAGGACGACGCAGATTCTGCGCCGTCCTCTTTTTCAAGTCATTCTATTAGCCTTGGCTTCCGATAAACGCGTAACGTGCGACGATAAGAATCGCAAGCACCCACATGAGCCAGTGCACTTTATAGCCGCCTTTTTTGCCGGCAAGATTAGCTGTTGTTGCAAGTACGACATACGAAACGATACCGAAGGAAATACCGTTAGCGATGTTGTACGTGAAAGGCATAAGCGCAATCGTCAGGAACGATGGGATCGCGTAAACCATGTCTTGGAAGTCGATTTCTTTGATGGATTGAACCATCAGGACGCCTACGATGATCAGTGCCGCTGCTGTTGCAGAGCCCGGAATTAACGAGATGAGCGGCCACAGGAACAATGCTGCCAAGAAGGCAACACCTGTAGTTACGGCTGTAAGGCCTGTACGTCCGCCTTGCGCGATACCCGCGGAGCTTTCAACGAAAGCCGTTACCGTACTCGTACCCAGCATCGCGCCGCCGCTTACGCCGACTGCATCGACAAGCATCGCTTTACCGACAAGCTTCTTGCCCTTCTCAGGGTCTTTCATGTAGCCTGCACGGTTCGCTGTACCTACAAGCGTTCCGAATGTATCGAACAATTCAACGAACGTAAATGTAGCGATGATGGAGATCAAGCCGGTGTCCATAACACCTTTAAAGTCGAAGTCCCAGAAGTTTCCTTTGCTGAAATCAGGGCTCCACGATTGACCTTTCAGGCCTTCCGATACGTTCACGTCACCAGTTAGAATCGCGATGAGCGTCACGCCAAGAATTCCGAACAGAATCGCACCCGGTACACGGAGCACCATCAGAACCGCAATCAGCAATACGCCGATCAGCGTCAGGTACACGCTGGAGCTCTCTAGGCTGCCCATGTGGAACACGGACTCAAAACCCAGTACATCTGTGAATACGCCTTTCGGAATATCCGTAACGGTATTCTCTACACCAACCGTCATGATACCGCTGTTCTTCAAACCGATGATCGTGATGAAGAGTCCAATACCTACTGTAATGGAATGCTTCAAGCTGTCAGGAATAGCTACGATTAGCAATTGACGAACTTGTGTAATAGTCAAGATGAAGAACACGATACCGGAAATAAATACAGCTGTCAGTGCCAT
This sequence comes from Paenibacillus sp. J22R3, assembly GCF_056269305.1. Taxonomy (NCBI): domain Bacteria; kingdom Bacillati; phylum Bacillota; class Bacilli; order Caryophanales; family Paenibacillaceae; genus Paenibacillus; species Paenibacillus sp. J22R3. Next base: position 97,565 of record NZ_JBWDNS010000005.1, read on the forward strand.
CGAAGGCGAGATCGGTGTGTCTGTTGCTTTGGAAGCAAGCACCGTTGCCGCGAAGTATGCATTAAGACCCATACCTGGCGCGAGCGCAACCGGGAAGTTCGCGAACAACCCCATCGCAATCGTGAAGATACCGCCGGCTAATGCCGTTGCCAAAAATACCGAATACCCATCAAGTCCTGCAGTTCCGAGAATACCCGGATTGACGGCCAAAATGTAAGCCATCGTCATGAAAGTCGTAAGGCCCGCCATAATCTCTGTCCTTACATTTGTTCCGTGTTCCTTCAAACGAAAGAAACTACCCATTTTTCAAAAACCCTCCCCAAAAAATGTTTCAGAACAAACAAGAACCCAGAAAAAAATTGCCGATAGCGTCGGCATTTCTCCCTAGGTTCCACGCAAAACAAGACAAGAAGGCGCGATATGACCCATCAGCGCCTTACTTCTGTCTTGCTTCTCGTAGACAGGTCATTACGGTGACCTCGTAGAGACTCTCAAGCCGATTCTTGAGATTATACGAAAAGATATGCTGTTTCTGTTTGTATTGATCTGAGAACATAATAGCGAGGAACTCCTGAGCCTGTCAATGGGAAACGTTTGCAAATTAGGTAATTGTCCTTATAAAGTGGCTAAGCACCCCCTATTGCGCTTTGCCCTATGCTTCTGCTCGTCCACCACGATACTAGCCAAAGCGTTTCATTAACTGCTTAATTGCTGCTGACATCTTCTGTTGGCTTCGTTTCTCCGAATCGGCTTTTTCAAGTGCAAGCAGCCCTATGCCATAGCCAAGGATGGCAAGCGTAGAGGATATTTTCGCAAGATCATCGGCTGTAATCTGCTTTTGTTCCGGCATTTGCGCAACGCTCCTTCTTCATGATGCGTGAGGATGCTTATAATTCCTCTTTCTCTGTTCTGGCTTTCAGCACGGCAAGCAACCCAAACAAGTCCCCGACAACCAGAATGATCGCCGCCCATAAAGCAAGGTCATCCGCAGATAACTCATTCAACTCCTTATTGCTTCTTGTTGCTTTCGCCATTTGGATTACCCCTTGTTTCGTTAGCTGATAGTAGCCTATGCGCTAAGGTCATTAGCCGCGTAGGCTACTGCCTTGGGGGCCAAAATTTAATACGGCGACTATACCCATTCGGTCAACGAGCTGCATCCACCTTAACTCGTCTGCCACTTTCAAACGACCGAATGGCCGCATCCGCAATAGCCAAAGCACGATACCCGGCTGTTGCATGAATGGGAGGCTGCTGCCCGGCCATGAATGCTGCCAGCATGGCATCGACATGTTTATCCATCGTAAGATGGAACTGGCGATCGACATCGTTGAAGTATCCCGCCTCCCAGGTTTCACCCAGCTCGCTCCCTGAAGGATGGAACGTATACTTCTTGACCGTATCGTGAATCACGATCCGTCCCTTCGTACCGTCCAGCTCCATTCGATGTGTATCCGGATACGCGTAGGAGGAATCATAAGTCCCGATGAGGGTGCCCACCGCACCGCTGCTGAATTTCAATGCAAGTGCAAGGGTTCTGAAGCCTCCCCCCGTCAAGTCGGACAGCTCTGCTGACACTGCTTCGATTGGGCCACACAGATGCTCCAGCATGTCGAAACCGTGGCATTGCGTCTCAATGAGATTGGCATGCGGATGAGTGCTCGAACCGTCTCCACCGAACCGCCAGGATGCGAAAGTCAATTGCCCCAGCCGCCCTGCGTCGATCGCTTCACGTGCCAGTTGGACAGGCTTCGCATACCGATGATTGAAGTTGATCGCAAAGAACAACCCCCGCTTGTCTGCTTCGTTCAACAGAATATCCGCTTCTCGCAAGGAGAACACCAAGGGCTTCTCCACGAATAACGGCACACCCGCCTGAATGATTTGAAGCGTCGTTTCGAAATGCCCCTGATTCGGCAGGCATAGGCTGACCAAATCAGGCTGTTCCTTCTCCAGCATAACGGCAAGATCCGTATAAGCCGTCGTGTGAAACTCCTCGGCACGCTCCCTTGCTTTCTCCGGATTTCGCCCAACCAACGCGCAGAATTGAACATGCTCATGGGCATCGAAAATTCTGGCATGCTGCTTTCCCCAACCGCCTGTGCCGACTAATGCTACTTTGACTTTCTTCGTCTCGCTCATTGTTCGACGATCACCTTTCCGGTATTCCCTTGGAAAAACAGCTCATACGCTTCTTGAAGTTTACTCTGCGGGAATCGATGCGTAATGATTTGCTGGAGATAAGGCAGGTTCGCTAAGAGCCGTTCATGATTGTCCACCAAATCCTGATAGCGGAAATATTCGCTGCCAAGCACCGTCCGCTCCGTCGCGATCAGATCGCCGGAAACCTGCAAGCTCAGTCCTTCGCCGTGTCCCACACATACGAGTGCACCGGGTTTGTTTAGAACGGAAAGTATAGATTGGCGCGCCGCCGTTCTGCCACTTGTATCTACGGCCAGATCGACGCCCTCGAACTGCATCGCGTCCAGCCGCTCACGAACACTCTCACGGCCAAGGTACACAGGAATCGCCCCCATCCGCTCCGCCAATTGAAGACGGTATTCGTTGAAATCCATGATGAATACAGGCGTTTCCTCGCCGAGAAGCAGTTTCGTCATTGCCAGAACGCCAAGTCCGATTGGGCCGGCGCCTGCAATAACCGCAGATCCGATGTGCGGCAGCACTTGAAGGCCGCGCTGGACGGCATGTCCCCCGGTCCCCATAATATCCAGCAGCATCGTTGCTTCCGCCATCGGAATAGAAGCGTCTATTTCAAAAAAGACATTTTCGTTCACCAGCATATAAGGCGCATAGCCGCCATCATGCGAGAAACCGTAATCCGCACGTTTATTGAGGCATAGATTCGTGAAGCCCGACTTGCAATTCCGGCATACTCTGCAGAAATCCATGAGGAAAACAACGCCATGCGCACCTTCGCGTGTGACTGTATCAGCTCCCGCAGCAACAACGACACCTACAGCTTCATGGCCCGGCACGACGCTTGTTCCATGTTCGAATTGTCCCCGATCCGAACCGCACAAGGCGTTCGCTTTGACCTTCAGAAGTAACTGGCCGGGACCTGGCACCGGGATCTCTTTTTCCCCATATTCGATTCGCCCTCCCCCTGCAAAAACCGGGACCGTCATCAACCCAATTGCGCTAGTGTTTTCCATTGTCAAATCTCCTCCTCTATGCCGCCAAAAGTTATTGTGAATATACTTGAATATACGAATAATGATATAATATTGAACGTAATTTTCCTTACACGAATCCATGATCTTCTTGTCAAAAACACTTATTCCTCTAAGCAAATGAAAGGGCGTTCGGGATGGAATTGAAGGACATTATGAAGGACAATATGATGAATTGTCACGTTTCTCCACATGTTCGGCTGTGCTATACCTTCGAGCGTTCTGATTTCTTTCAAGGACCGAGGCGGCTGCTGGACTATTTGTTTCTGTATTTGGACAAGGGGCGCTACGTGCTGACAATTGAGGGGAAGGAGTATGAGCTGCTGGAGGGGGAATTTGCGCTAATCCAACCCGGATTGCTGTTTACAACGCGCGGTTACGGCGATTGCGTCGTCCCGAACGCTCATCTGGATTTCTTCTATAACCCGCTGCGCGAACAGAGCTTCGTCACCACGCCGGGGATGACGACGCTGACCAAATACGCCGAGCTGCTGCAGCCGCGGCTTGATGAATTGGGACTGGCCCAGCTCCCGCCGATTATCGTTCCTGAGAACGCGAAGAAGCTGAAACAAACCCTCATGCAAATGATCGAGTATTTCAAAAATCACGACGTGGTCAGCATGATAAAGGTGCAGCAATTGGCGATGGAACTGCTGATACAGCTCATTGGCAGCAGCGACCGCCAAAGCCCGACTACTGATTACTACGAGCACCGTTTCAGAGCGCGCATGGAAGCTTATTTATCCTCCAATCTGTCAGCACCGCTAAGCATCGCTGACATGGCGCAGCATATCGGTTACTCCGAATCCCATTTCTGCCTCATATTCAAACAAGTCTTCGGCGAGCCGCCGCACAGTTACCTCGTAGGGATGCGAGTCGGCAAAGCACAAGAGCTGCTGCGCTCCACCGATCTGCATCTCGAGGTAATCGCCGACTATTGCGGCTTCGCCAATGCTTCGCATTTCTCCAAAGCGTTCAAACAGATTACCGCGCTAACGCCGAGCGGGTATCGGCAGAGCTCGGAAGAGCACGATGGGGAATGATTCGTACATAACATAAAAAGCCTCAATCCCCGCATTGGGCGGAAATTGAGGCTTTTTGAACACGTGACAAACTGGCTATTCCCCATTCACACAGAGCTCTTGTCTTAGAAGAATGTTAAGCTTCTCCGGGGGATTGCAATGCGGGTGATTCATGAAAATCTCATGGATTTTTCCTTTGACATGATCCCCTTCTTCAGCGACTCCGTCCACTAATGCGCGTACCGAAGATTCGATTTGATCGTAGCTTCCCGTATGTAATAACTGCGGAGGTTATGTTCTTGATTACTTTCCTTTAAGCGTATTCGTAATTTTCGCCTTAGACTTCAGCTCTGCCAGCATTGATGGGGAAAGTTCTTGAACCTTCTGACTGATGAGCTGTTCTTTAATTTCAGCTTGTTTCTCTGCAAGTGTCGCTGTCTTCGCCGCCTTATGGTCGCTTACTTTGATGATGTGATAACCATACTCCGACTTGATCGGCTCGCTAAGCTCGCCAACTTTAAGCGAGAACGCTGCATTTTCAAACTCTGGGACCATGTCGCCCTTGCTGAAGTAGCCAAGATCACCGCCAGCGGCACCACTGCCTATGTCAGTTGATTTCTCTTTCGCCAGCTTTGCAAAATCCGCTCCTGCCTTCAACTGCTTCAGGATTTCATCAGCTTCTGCTTTCGTCGCGACCAGGATATGCGATGCTTTCACCTGCTCCGGCTCATCGAAATTAGCTTTATTTGCTTCGAAAAATTGTTTTACATCTGCATCAGTCACTTTCACACGCGGCTCTATGATCTTCCGAATACGAAGCTGCATCGGTGTTTGCTTCCTCAAATCTTCGAGCGTCATGCCCGCTTGCTGCAGGGCAGTTTCAAACTCCGCTTCAGACGGGAAGCGCTTCTTGATTTTCTCAATTTCCGCATCCACATCTTTGTCGCTGATTACGATCCCTTTTTTATTCGCCTCTTGCTTAATAAGCTCATCTTGAATGAGGTTGTCCAACGTTTGTGCTCCGCCAACTGCAGCCATCTCCGTGTACAGCTGGTTCCTGGTAATCGATGTGCCGTTAACGGAACCAACCGCTTGATTACCCGCATCGCCTAATGGAGACTTTTCGGGCTTGCTCGCAATAATGACTGAATTCGAAGCGGCATTGTAGTTGACAGTTGCACCGAGCATCTCAGCGGCGGAGCGAATAGGAACGTAAGTAACCCCCTTAATGGATACCGGTTCTACCGTCGATTTCTTACCATTTACAACTAAGCTAATCTTCGTTGCTGCGTACGCTCCCGCACCTGCCGCGAGCGTCATGCCCACTACGATCAGTGCTGTTATTCCCACTTTACTTTTAATCACAAAATAAACCTCCCGCTGGAATCATTTATGATGATTGCTAATGAATTTCATACTAGGATTCTATCTCATTACTTTGGATACATAAACCATTTTGATCCAATCTTTAAATTGGTCATAAAAAAACTCCCTTCTATTGCGAATTAACGCAGATAGAAAGGAGTTTTTGATCGGAAATGTGCCTATTTTATTGTGGCGCAAAGTTCGACAACCTTTTCAATATACAATTCGTATCATTATAATATACCGTTTGTATCATTCCAGTGAACAATTACAAGTCGCTTACTATTCTGTTTATTAAACGAATACCGCGCAGAGGCGCAAAAGGAGATCAAAGTTCCATGAGATTAACGAACAAAAAGCAAAGAAACAAGAAAGTAGTAATCGCAGTAGCAACTGGGGCAATTGCACTTACTATGATTGCAGGTAGCGCATATGCAGCAACAGTAGGATTAACATTCACTGGAAGTGCAACGCTTGCTACCATCACCAACCAGTTAACCGGTCTTGGCAACAAGGTAAATACTTACGAAGCAAATGAGTCCAAGTTGCTTGCTAAGATCAACGATGTAAAGGCAAACGCAAACTCACGCATTGCGGCTGCAAACGAAATTATTCAACATCTTAAAACTGAATTGGCGGCTTCGCAGTCTGACAGAGCTCAACTTGCTGGACAAGTCAGCCAGCTTCAGGCTCAAGTTATCGATCTTCAAAAACAACTCGATAAATTAGATCTAGAAAACCAACAACTCAGAGTGAATCAACGTGGGTATAGTCGTTTAGTTGAGCAGTTGCAGAGTCAGATTGGACAATTAGGTAACACGATTATGAATCTTAATGAACAAATCGGATGGCTTAATGATGAAAAAGCAGAACTGCAAGCAAAGAATGCTGAACAGGCGACTGAGATTGAGCGATTGAAGACAGAGCTTAACAACGCCAGCCCAAATGAACAGGCGACTGAGATTGAGCGATTGAACACAGAGCTAAACAACGCCAACCAAGCTGTACAAGATGCTGGCAATGCATCTGATGCAGTTGGCGCTCAAACCAATGGCGACAATCCACTGTCAGCTGACGAAATCAACAGCATTGACACAACGCTTGTTGATGTTACAAATTAATTAATCCAATAGAGTAGACCTCCAAAAAGGGGGTTCCTGACAAACAAATCTAAAAAGATGGGATGAGGGATGGGGTTGTTTCCATCTCTCTTTTTGTGTATGCCTGTTTTATGCTGAAAAGGGGTTCAAGTGATATTGCGGTCATAAAAAATACTCCCTTCAATTTGCTAAATAACGCAAATAAAAGAGAGTAATTGTATGCACTCTATTGTAGCAGGTGTACGTGGAATCTCAATGCCGTCAATGCCGTAAACCCTTATGTAGCAAGGCTTCCGAGCAATTGAAGGCAGCAATAATTATCCAACCTATTCCCACTCAATTGTAGCAGGCGGTTTCGACGTTACATCGTAAACGATACGGTTAACGTTATCCACTTCGTTAACGATACGTACCGAGATTTTCTCGAGAACGTCCCATGGAATACGCGCCCAGTCTGCAGTCATTCCGTCGATGGAAGTAACGGCGCGGATGCCGACCGTGTACGAATACGTACGCGCATCGCCCATTACGCCAACGCTCTTCATGTTCGGCAATGCCGTGAAATACTGCCAAATTTCGCGGTCAAGACCTGCTTTGGCAATCTCATCACGCAGAATCGCATCGGAATCGCGAACGATCTTCAGCTTTTCTTCGGTTACTTCGCCAAGCACGCGGATGGCAAGACCCGGGCCTGGGAACGGTTGACGCCATACGATCGCTTCAGGCAGACCGCATTCTTCGCCGACTTTACGAACCTCATCCTTGAACAACGTCTTAAGCGGTTCAACGAGCTTGAATTTAATATCTTCCGGCAAGCCGCCGACATTGTGATGCGACTTGATGGTTTGTGCAGTAGCCGTACCGCTCTCCACGATATCGGTGTAAAGCGTGCCCTGGGCCAAGAATTCGAAATCGTCGAATTTCGCGGATTCCTCTTGGAACACGTAGATGAACTCGTTGCCGATGATTTTGCGCTTCTGCTCGGGATCGTCGACGCCTTTCAGCTTGCCCATGAAGCGCTCTTTGGCATCGATTTTGACAACCTTCATATCGAACTTGCCTACGAACGTTTCCATAACGCCTTCTGCTTCGTCTTTACGCAGCAAGCCGTGATCGATAAACATACAAGTCAGCTGGTCGCCGATTGCTTTGTGCAGCAAAATCGCTACAACAGAGGAATCTACGCCGCCGGACAGAGCGCACAGCACTTTGCCATTGCCCACTTGTGCACGGATATCGCGGATCGTGTCATCAATAAACGTAGTCATGCTCCAGTTGCCTTCGCAGCCGCACACGTTATAGAGGAAGTTGCGAATCATTTCGTTCCCTTGTACGGAGTGACGTACTTCCGGATGGAATTGAACCGCGAATACTTTGCGATCCGGATTACTCATCGCCGCGATCGGCGCATGGTCCGTGCTCGCATCAACGCGGAAGCCTGCAGGCAATTCCACAACATGGTCGCCGTGGCTCATCCATACGGTTTGTTTGCTGTCGAGATCCTTCACAAGCTCGCTGCCCGCGATGAACTCTACGTCAGCTTTGCCGTATTCGCGTTTGCCTGCACGCTCAACTTTACCGTCAAGTTGGTGCGCAATCAGCTGCATGCCGTAGCAAATACCGAAGATTGGCAATCCCAGATCATAAATCGCAGGGTCTACAAGCGGAGATTTCTCTTCATACACACTTGCGGGTCCTCCCGAGAACACGATGCCTTTCGGCTGCAGCTCGCGGATCCGTTCCACCGAAGTATTGTATGGCAGCATTTCGCTGTATACACCCAAATCCCGAATACGTCTTGCAATTAACTGGTTGTACTGTCCGCCGAAATCGAGGACGACGATCATTTCATTTGGCTTGTCCACTTTTTTAAAGCCTCCCTCAAATCATTGTGTCAATTATATATAGGCGGTAAGTGACAGTCAAGGCGAATGGAGGCAATACGATAAGGATGTGGAGAACAGCTGGCCGTCCGGCAGGTGGAACTTGAGATGAATGAGTGAAAGCGTCTTTGGCGACGGGATCTGAGTGCAATTTATGGGGAGTTGATGCTCCCATGGGAGGCGGTAGATACAATCCCCCTGCCAGGGCAAAGGGGCGATGTTCTAACGGTTGCCACGACGCTTATTTGGTGTTATTTGGCTTTGAATTTAGGCTAACGGTTGTCAGAGGGCTTATCTACCCTTTTACGGCCCAAAACCACACCTAAATCGCAAAATACCCTCCCTGGCAACCGTTACAATTATCGGATGCCGATAATTGGGCGATTAGGCGCTCTGGCAACCGTTAGACATCGGGGAGCGACTTTGAGGGAGGTCATAAGATCTCTGGGAGAGCTGCTTTCTGCGAATTCCCGCGTTTTCGGCGGATGTAGACCTCTGGGTGAGCTACATCCGCCCCAGCCAACTAAAAAAGTCGAACCGCCTTCTACAGGCAGCCCGACTCTCTTCATACGATCGTTCTATTCTTGCTCGCTTGTGGCTGCAACTGCTGTTGTGGCCGCGATGGATTGGTTCGTTTTGTTCTTGGCCAGCTTCAGGTAGCCGTAGACGTTCTGGAATTCGCTGTCGTTCACGAAACGAATTCGAACGGAGCCAGCCGCCTCGTTGATGTACTCGCGGAGTGCGGAAGCTCCGCCGCCCAGCATATAGAAGCACTGGATGTCAGGGTTCTTCTTCCAACGCTTCAGAATCAGATCAAGTACTTTATTCGCAGCACGGCTAAAGTAGTTGTCCACGATCGGACGAATATCCGCCTGACCTTCACCAATCCGATGGATGATGTAGTCACGGTTCTTGATGCGTTGAATCAGCTTCGTGCGGCTCGGGAAGCGGTGACCGAACTGATCTTCGACGTCACGAATGATATTGTCCAAATAAGTCGCAAGGCCGAATTGCTCGCCTGTGCTGAACTGGTTATCGATACTCATTCGTTTAATGACCGGGAAATCCGTCGTGAGCGCACCCATTTCACAAATACCGATGCAGCCGTAGTACAGCTCTTCGTTCTTCACTGTCAGGTTGTCGTGTGTGGCCATGTGGAACAGCGCTGCTGCGCCTTCAATGGAAACAACCGCACGTTTGATAATGACGCGAATCGAGCGGCCGCGCAGCTTCGGCGTGGAAAGGAAGGTAACCTCATGCTCGCCTACCAGGCGTTCCTCGAACGTTTTGTGAAAACCTGCATAGGTACGTACCGGCAAACCCGTTCCCACGATATACTCTACCGCTTGCGTCGTTTGTCCCTCTACCGGCTCATAGGTTTGACTGGTCAGCCCAGCATAAGCAAGTGCCGTCAGCGCCACGATCAACGCTTGATCGCTGGTCGCTTTGTTATCGGTCTCTTCGAGCTCCGAAATATCTTGATCTTCCATCGCCAGCAAGCCTACGAAGTAGCGTTGGTTGTTTTTCTTTAATTTAGGACTGTATACACGTACGTCTAGTGCTTTAAGCGGTGAATCCTCATCTTGAAAAATATGACGCTCATAGCCCGGGGAGAGAATACTTGGGACTACAATCGGCTCCGATGCACCATCAATCACCAGCTTCACACTATCGTTTCCTACGTCAATACCTGCAATTTTGATCACAAGAGTGCCTCCGTTCGTTGTCATAGCCTAATTCCGCTGTTAAGGAGTTTCAATTCGCTATATGGCGACAAAATCCTTTTTTGTTATTCTTTTTTCGCTACGTCTAAGTTTTCTGGTTCAATCTGCCGAAATAGTTCGGTATGTATGTTTTTTGCCATGACTATGGACACATAGAAACGTAAGCTCAAACACAAAACGTAGGAGGTAAGCATGAAACTTTTCCCACGCAACACCCATTTCACCTTTCTTGTCTTACCAGACGGCAGCAAGCCAGCGCTGCGGTTTCGGGTTTCTGCCGCCCTATTACTGGTGATTCCGATCCTTATCTCCTTGTTGATCGTAATAGCATCAACGTTATACCTGCTTCATGAACGCAACAACCGTCAGCTGGAACGGCTTCATCTTCAGATCGCTTCGGACTCCGAGGCCCATCAAGTTCAGCTGGCAGACAAAGAGGCGCTTATTACTAAGCTGCAAACCGATCTGGTTCAACTGGCCCAGCAGGCCGATGCCGTAGATGCCCGAATGGAAGAACTGAACAAGCTGGAATCCGATATGAAATCGCTCGTCGGACTCTCTACTTCCAAGTCGGCTAAGGAAACGGACGGAGACGGCGTTGGAGGCGAGCAGTTGGACGCAACCGATGCGGATATCCGGGAGCTCGTAGATCAGACCAAATCGTTCTATACTTCTATCGGCGGCGAAATCAATGAATTGAAGAACAGACTGACCTCTACCTCTAAAGAGGTGCAAAAAAAGAAGCAAGTCCTTCGACTAACGCCTACTTATTGGCCAACGGAATCGGAGCGCATTACCTCTTTGTTCGGGGTCCGAATTGATCCTTTCACGAACCACCCCGGGGTACATAAAGGCATGGACATTGCCGGCAAAACAGGCGATTCCGTCTTCGCGGCGGCAGATGGCTACGTACAAGAAACCGGATATATGTCTGAACGCGGGAATTACATTGTCGTCTCTCACAAGAACGGCATTGCTACTAAATATATGCATTTGTACAAGGTACTGACGCAAAAAGGGGACCGCATCGAGCAAGGCGATCTTATTGGTTTGCTCGGTTCAACAGGCCGCAGCACAGGTCCTCATCTTCATTTTGAAGTGATGAAGTATGGGGTGTCTGTCGATCCAAAACCATATTTAAAAATGGGGATAAAGGGGATACCAACTGATGTTCAATTGGAAAAGAGACAAGATTAGCGCCAAGCTGACCGATACGTTCATCGGGGAAGGTACGATTGTTGAAGGCACGATCCGCTCTGCGGGCGGAGTCCGTTTGGAAGGTCAGCTGCGCGGAGATATTTCCTGTGACGGCGATGTCGTCGTCGGAGAAAGCGGTTTTGCCGTATCGAATATCACGGCTCGCAATGTCACTCTTGCCGGACAAGTCACCGGTAATGTGCATATTTTAGGGAAATTGACCATCACCTCCACAGGTAAGTTATATGGCGACATGACTGCAGCTACGTTGATGATTGAAGACGGTGGTCTTTTCCAGGGGAAAAGTACAATGGACCAGGACGAACCTGCAGTCAACCCTGCTGATCGCAGAACCGGAATTGAACGACGAAGCGGAAACAGCGGCAGCTACACGGGTGTAGAGCGCCGCAGTGGATATGACCGCAGAGATATGGTGGTTGGTGAAGACGGTGCTGTTGTATGGGCCGCTCCGAAGAAGATCAGTTACCGTGCAATTGAGAAACCAAGTGAAACCGATGAGACGACAGTCGGTAACGAAGGCAGCGAAGCTGAAGGTAAAGCAGGAGATCCGCTCCGGGAAAGCGGAAAAGCTTTTATCAGTAGTATCAGCGGAGGCGGCAAGCCGATTAGTGCAGCCGCTGGCGCTGCGTCGTCGGCAGATCTGGCGGGTAGAGGCGAAGATCAGACTGAGCGAGCTGCTAGTAGAGGCAATGACAGAGCGGAACGAGTTGCGAGTATTGGCAATGATCAAGCGGAACGAGTTGCGAGTATAGGCAATGACCGAGCTGAACGAGATGCTAGTAAAGACAAAGAAGCGTTTAATCAAGTCGTGATTCGGATCAACAAAGGCATCAATGAGGCGGAGCGTGCTGCTTTGAGCGGCGTGATTTGGTCGGAAGCCGACGTCAGTGACAGTAACGTTGCCGCTGAAACCGCTGCCGGATCGGAATTCGTCAGTGAGCACTCCGAGCTGATGGACGAGGACATGGTGAGTGCGGTGGATCTGGTGCTGGATACCGGCAGCTTCGAGAGTGATAGTGTCGATGTAGGGAGTTCATGGGACGATGAGGCTAGTTCGGGGAGCTTAGGGGATGATGAGGCTCGTGCGGGGAGCTTCGGGGATGATACAGCAAGTTCGGAGAGCTTCGAGGTGAGCGAGATTCGTGTGGAGGATAGCGTTTATGCGAGCGTGGAACAACAAGACGGGGTCGGCACTGAGGCCGGCGTTGATGATGTAGTCGCTCAAGCGGAAGCGGTGGTTGAATCTTCAGAAGTTGAAGAAGTTAGCGTAGTTCAGCCTACTGTCGACTCTCCGGAAGAGATCGTTATAAGCGGGCCGGAATCTTTGAACCCTGCTGAGAACGTGTATAGCTACGGTTTCGAGGAGCTTGCCAATGGCAACGCTTCGACTAACGAGCCAGCGCAATCGGAGAAAGAGACATTTCAAAACCAATCCAACGCTCGCAGTGCTGCGGAAGCCGCGGCTCTGCTTAAGAACTGGTAAGCAGCGAATAGATGCATCTTGTGCAGTTTGGTGCGATGTACCAGGATGTACAAGGGATATGCGCTAGATGAATCAGAATGTTGCGCAATCTGCAACATTTCCGAGGTAAACAGCCTGAATTGAGTTAAATGTTGCATTATTTGCAGCATTTTCAGCTCATTATGCCGTTTGGCAGTCTTATCTCCTATCAATGTTGCAGTTTGAGCAACAAATTACTGTTCGAAGCAGCGGGAAGAGTGATTTCCTGCATATTCTGCAACATTTTCTCGCGGGAATCAGCATATCGCGTCCCTTGTGAAAGTATAAATAAAAGGCTGTTTCAACCGTCGCATTTCGCGGACGTTTTGAAACAGCCTTTTTTAGGTTTGGCGCGCTTGTAAGCCCGCGACCAATACGGTCATTTGCTGAAGCGTTGGCTGATTGTGCCAATGCGCGTCATAGCGCGCCGCTTCATCCCAGCGCACGAATTCAGCGACCAGCTTCGCGGTTTCCGGCGGCAGGCCCGGCAGCGCCTCCGCCGCGAATTCGCGCGCGGTGCGGTGCAGCGGCTTCGCACCGCACCTGCTATATAGCTCGCGCCAGCAGGCATCCGCGAGCTGGAGGAAGTGCCCGCGGGCCGCGGTATGACGGCCCGCTTGAAGCGCGCTGCCATAGCGGCGCAGCGCGCTTCCGAACGCGAAGCGTTCGCTCTTGCGCCGCCGCGCGGCCGCCAGGGCGAGCCCGGCTGCGCCGACGGCGCTCGCGGCTAGCGCGGCCATGGCCCACGGCTTCGCCGCCATGGCGCCTTGCGCCGCTTGCGCGAGGGCATGCGCCCCGCGCTGCGCGGCATCGGCGGCATGCTGCGCCGCCGCCTGCAGCTGCGCTGCCAAGCGCCCCGCCAGCGCGCCGGCGGCGGTGCTTGCGGCTTCGCCGCCCGCCGCAGCCCCGGCTGCGCCATCGGCGCCTGCGGCAGCGCCTTGCTGCGCCCCATTGCCTGCTCCGGCAGGCAACAGGGCTTCGCCGGCGGCACCGCTGCCCGGTGCCGCAAAACCCGGCGTCGGCTCAAACGGCAGCCAGCCGACGCCCGGGAAAAACACCTCCACCCAAGCGTGCGCATCACTTGCACGCACGGTGTACAGTCCCGCTGCGCCGCCGGCTTTATTCTCGACAGCCTCGCCCGGCGCAAACCCCTTCACGTAACGCGCAGGAATCCCTTGCGTCCGCAGCATAACCGTCATCGCCGACGCAAAATGCACACAGTACCCTTGCTGCTGGCGGAACAAAAAATCATCGACAAAGTCGGTTCCCTCAGCCGGAACCGACGACTGCAGCGAGTACGCATAGCGGCTGCGCAAATACGCCGCAATGGCCTCCACTTGATCGTAGCGGCTCGCAGGATTCCCGGCATCCGCGACAATCTGCGAAGCCAGCTCCCCGACCCGCGCAGGCAGTTCCTTAGGCAACTGCGTATAAGCATCCTCAAGCGCAACCGTCTCAACAAAAGCGCGCCCGCCCGCCGATGCAACACTCGAACTCGTCATTGTCCCCGTACCTGTCTCCGTCCCTGCCCCTGTCCCTGTCCCTGTCCCTGTACCTGTCTCCGACTCTGCTTCCGTCCCATCCCCAGCTCCACCAACCACCGGCTCCACGTTCGCCGACAGCTTCCTCAGCTCATCCAGTGCCAGCTCCGGCAGCTCCGCGGCCACCGTATAGCTGACCACCCGATCGTTTTCGTCAATCGGATAGAGCGCTCCTGTCGCCGAATCGCGCCTATAACCGGCCGTTTCGCCGTCCAGCATCCGGATAGCGGTAATCCTCGCCTCCGCACCGCCTGCCAGCAGCGGCCAGCCGGCTGTCGGATGCACGGCCGTTATCGTTTGCACCAACAGACGCGCGTCTTCCTCCGCTTCGTAGGTGGATACATTCAGCGTGAGCCAATCATGAACATTTTGCACCCAGCCTTTGCCGGTATAGTCGGATTTGCTTTCGGCGCGCAAGTAGGTCGCTTCTTTCGAAGCAACGGTGAATAAGACCGCATGGTTTTGCGTTAACGAACTCCCCAGCACCTGATCGTCGATCCCATAGCCGGTCATGCCCGAGTCACCGAATCCCGCAGCAGCCATCGCTTCCTCCGCAGTAGTAACTTGATCGTGACGCCCCGCTCCTCCATTCTGATGCTCAAGCAGCTTCTGCTGTCCCCAATCTACAGCTTCCGCAGCCCATGGGGCCGGCTCGTTCGGCGTTTGTCTGGCTAAGCTCCATACAGCTCCAATGCCTATTGCCAGTATGAGAACGACCATCCACGCCGACCCGTTCCACCAAGGGAGCGACCAGCCTGCCATCTGCTTGTTACCATCATCCCTCGTGCGGACGAACAGATTGAATCCGATTAATCTCTCCATACGAGGCACCGTGACCAGCGCACCGAGCAGCAGCCCTTCCGCCAGCGCACGCATCAGATTCGGAAACACCTGCAGACCAAGGAACCCATAAAGCATCAGCAAATACACGACCGTCAGCGCGGCAAGCCCCAGCCCCCACTGCCTAAGCCACACTAAGGACTGCAGTGCCAGCGCCATCATCCCAAGTCCGCTGACAAGCAGCATCGTTCGCATTTCTCCGCTCAGCACTATTTTTCCATGAAGCAATTGGCTCAGATCATGCGTAAACGCATGCACCAACCCCACCAGCGCATCCTGCACCGAAGGATACTGCCCCTGAAAGAGAATAAGGACCGTCCCAATCGTAATCACGCTATTGAGCACAATGGATAACCATGTCGGAGGGACAAACAGGCCGACAACGAGAAACAAACCGACAGTCGCGAGCAGCGGCTCCACCTGATACAGTTCCGTATATTCCTTCAGCTGTACAAGCGGGAGAAGCCATTCCACGATCAGCCCAAACAGCAGCAAGCTCGTTACGAGCCGGCGCGATCCCATTTGAAAAAAATCCAGCCCCGTCCGCTCTCGCTGCCGCTTCGATAGCTGCGCACCACTGCCGCCGCTGTTAGCTGCTTGCTGTGCTGACATCCATGACGCCTCCTTCCCCGTTCGCAGTCATACTCAATTCCGCCATTACCGGCACTTGTTTCCGGTAGGACAGCGGTACAGGCAAAGCCTTCACGCTGCAGTCCGTGCCTTGAAGCCGTGCTCGCCAGTTCACTTCCGCCGGAGCCGCCTCGGTCTCTGCAAAAGATAACAGCAGTACCAGCTTCACGCCTCGCACACCTGCGAGTTTAGCGCCGTAGAACACATTTTCCGAGGCGCTTGATTCCCTCGCTACAGCACCGGCACCTTTCGTACCCGCAGTCAGACAAATCAGCGCCGAGCCGCGTGGCATTCCCGCCACTACATCAGAGAGACACTGCGACAGCGGCTTCCGAGGGGAAGTTTTCCACTGTAAGCGAGCAAGCTTCTCCTCCGCAGCTAACTGAGTACTTCTCTCTCCCGCGCGCACGACAAGCTCTAGTTCCTCCGTGGTTAGCAAAACAACGCTTTTGCCTTCCCTCACCGCCTGCCTCATCACAAGGACAGCACGCCCGACATGGGCATCGAAGAGCCTCGTGTCACCGCCATAGGCGGCTTTCGACGTATCCAGCAGCACGATGAGCTGGCCCGCCTCTTCCGCATTGCTGATTCGCGTCTGCATCCCAAGCCCCCTGGCCATCGCGCGCCAATCTACTCGCCTAGGCGAATCGCCGGGGATATAGCTTCGCACGTCCGGACCCGCTCCGCCTCGGCTTGCACGCGCAGCCGCCGTTATCATCTGGCCGCCGAGCGACGCGATAGGCTGACGTTCACTGCTCTTGGCACTTGGCCGGAAACCCGGCAAATCCGCAAAAGCTTCCCCAGCCGGCACCATCGCATGAACAAGCAGACTGCCTGGACAGGCCACTTCAAATTTACGAACGGTCAAGCCCAGCATATCCCCAGCAGATACTTGCAGCGGGCTATAGTTGGACTCACCACGCCGCAAGCCGCGAACCGAATAATGAATATGGAATACACGCTTAAAACCAGGCAGAAAAGCACCCTGCACCTGCAGACTCTTCCCGGACTGCGCGGTAGCAGGAACGATGGCTTCGCTGATTCCCAGCCACATGAAAGGCACGGGTCTGCTAAGCCGAAGCGTTAGCTTGACCTGCATTTCTCCGCCGTCAACCAGCCTTTCGGCTTCCGCTATCGACCGCTCAACAGTAATTTTCCCTACCGCCATATACGGCAAAATAATGCAGCAAAACGCCACCGCCGCCGTAACCGTAGCAAGCAGCCACTCCACTGCGCCCCCTCGCGCATGCAGCGCCGCCATGCTGGCACCAAGCAGCAGAATCAACACTGCGCGCGCCACAAAGCGACTGCGCAGCCTCGACCCTTCGCCCCACACTTCAGGCGCCGCCTTCGCAAGCCCCGCCTCTCTTTGCCCCTGCCCCGCCAATCCTGCCTCTCCTCGTCCCTTCGAACTTTGCCCCTGCCCCGCAAGCCCGCTCCCTTGCACTGTCTCCCCCGGCCCCGATTGCTCTGCCCGTTTCATCGCCGACGACCGCCATCGCCGGACGGAATCGGAATCGGCTGCGCAGACATAATAGCCCCAAGCACTGCGGCGGCTGTTTTCCCGCGCACCAGCGCTTCGTCGCGCACGAGCAGTCGATGCGCCAGCACATGCTCCGCCGTTTGCTTCAAATCATCCGGCACCACAAAACGCCGCCCTCCGATATACGCGGTTGCCTGAGCTGCTCGCACCCAGTCCAGCGTTGCCCGCGGACTTGCGCCAAGCAGCAGATCCTGCGAGGTCCGGGTCGCATTGACAATGTGAACCGCATAAGCCATCAGCGCCGGATGCACATGGACGGACAGTGCATCCCGCTGCATCCGCAGCCATTCCTCCGGTATGATGACCGGACGCAGTGATTCCGGATGCAGGCGCTGCGCTGTTTTTCCCTCCAGCATTGCAATCTCATCCTCCGCTGCCGGGTAGCCGATCGACAGCCGCATCATAAACCGGTCAAGCTGCGCTTCAGGCAGTGGATACGTGCCGTCGTCACGCAGCGGATTTTGCGTCGCGAGCAGCATAAAAGGCTGCGGCAGCAGTCTCGTCTCCCCATCTGCCGACACGCTCCGCTCTTCCATCGCTTCAAGCAGCGCGGACTGCGTACGCGGGGGCGTCCGGTTAATTTCGTCCGCAAGCACGACATTGGCCATCAGCGGCCCCTGCCGGAATACGAGCTCGCCTCGTTTGCCATCCCAAATCATCCCGCCTACCACATCGGCAGGCTGCATATCTGAAGTAAACTGAATGCGGCGGAACTCGCCTCCCATTACGCGGGCTATGGCCCGTACGAGCAGTGTTTTGCCGACTCCCGGTACATCCTCAAGCAGCACATGCCCACCTGCAAGCAATGCGCTGAACACCTGCGTGACAACTTCTTTCTTGCCAAGCAGCACGCTATTCACTCTAGCCATCATGAGCTGCAGCGATTGCTGCGCTGCCTCCGACCATGCATCCTGCTGGATTTTACCCTCATGCTCCGCCACTCTGCTGCCATAAGGCTGCTCCGACATTTGTTTGGGTATCATTTGAGCTTCATCTCCTACTCTTTCAACCTATGAATTCCTCTAGTTGATAGTTTCGCCAGACTGCGCTCTCTTTACACCTTCCTCTCAGACACGTTTCTATTTACATGAATCAGGGCAGGCTGTAGGATAATTTTTACAGACGTGACGCTTCCCGTAAGATGATGTAATGGAGGGTTTGCCATGGATCCCATAATGATTGATTTCCCCAATGAATTTACTACGGTGCGCTTGTTCATTCGCATGCCTTTGCCCGGAGACGGCAAGGCCGTTCTGGAAGCTGTGAATGCCTCGATTAACGAGCTAAAGCCATGGATGAAATGGGCACAAGAGGAGCATTCGGAGTATGACGCTGAACGAGGAATTCGCGAGGCTCATGTGAAGTTTTTGCAGCGGGAAAATCTTCGCCTGCATGTGTTCCTACGAGATTGTGGAACGTTCATCGCATCGGCTAGCTTGCATGGCTTGGACTGGGATGTGCGCAAGTTCGAAATCGGTTATTGGATCGATAGTCGCTACAGCGGGCAGGGTTATATGATCGAAGCTGTTGAGGGGATCTGCAGCTTTGCCTTCGAGCAGCTGCAAGCCCGTCGATTGGAGATACGCTGTGATACGCTCAACACCAGGAGCATGCTGATTCCGCAGCGCCTCGGCTTTGAGCTGGAAGGGATTATGCGCAACGAGGACCTCTCCGCCGATGGCAGCGAGTGGCGGGACACGTGTATATTTGCAAAGATCAGATAAACCAGTAAAAGCTCAACCAGGCGATGCATTTACAACGATATTACGTGCCGAACCGTAGCAGCCTTAGTCAGATTCATCCCTACCGATATGCTAACGAACCGTACGGGCCTTATTGGGCCGGATTTCTCCCCTTCGAAAAGCTAACGAACCATTCGGTTCGTCAGCTCCGACTAGTGGCTATGTGCCAACATCCCGACATACAACAAGGGGTTGTCCAGCAAGCCAATCGGCTTCCGGACAACCCCCTCCTGCAACCCTACCTCACCTACAGCGCCTGCGCGGCTTCGAGCACCTCTTGCACATGCCCCTTCACGCGCAAATTGCGCCATTCCCGCACAAGCTTGCCTTTCTCATTGACGAGGAAGGTCGAGCGAACGAGTCCCATATACTCTCTGCCGTACAGCTTCTTCATCTGCCACACGCCATACAGCTCGCACACGCGATGCTCCGGGTCAGCCAGCAGCTCGTATGGCAGCTCGTATTTCTCCGCAAACCGTTCATGTGTCGCCACATCGTCGATGCTGATTCCAAGCACAACCGTATTACTATCGCCGAAGGCTGCATACGAATCCCGATAATCGCATGACTCCTGCGTACAAGCCGGCGTCATATCCTTCGGATAGAAGAACAAGACAACCTTCTTGCCCGCAAATTGACTTAAGCTGACCTCACGGCCCCCCAAGGCAGGCAGCGTAAAGTCGGGTGCTTTTTTCCCTACAAATGCTTTTGCTTTAATCGCTCTGGCCATCGAACCTTCTCCCCCACTACTTAAGATCCCGCACCCCGGTAGCGCTTCACGCCATGATTCCAGATCGTCAGGCCAATCGCGAATGCGACAATTCCCACAACCGGCGTAAGGAGCGCAAGCGACGATAATCCTTCATGATCCTTCTCTAGGAAATAAGAAGCCGGGATGACGCCGACGAATGCAAAAGGCAGCAGCCACGTCAGCAGGAATCGAATGATTTTGTTATAAATGTTAACCGGATAACGGCCATAGTTCGAAATGTTGTACATCAGCGGCAGTATACCCGTTGGCGCATCCGAATAGAATGAGATGGCCGTCAGCGATGTGAATATTCCTGCGTAGATCATCACCGACCCGATCGTAAACACAGCAAGCATGAGAATATCGGTAAACGAAAACGCGAGCCCCAAATCTCCCCAGCCAAGCACCATAATTATAAGGCCGACAAGCGAACCGAACAAGGACGCCGGATCGAGATTCTCGAGCAGCACCTGATATAGATTATAGGCTGGCCGCGTCAGTATACGGTCCATTTCCCCTTTGACAATATACCGTTCGCTGAAGTTCCAGATGTTGAAGACGGCACCGAAGATGCCGGCAGGCACCATGAAATAACCATAGACGAAAATCACTTCCGCCTCCGACCAGCCTCCAAGCGAAGGCGTATGTTGAAACACAATCAGGATAAAGATCAAATTGACACCTTGGAACAACAGGTCAGATAAGAGCTCGATCCAGAAGTCCATCCGGTAGGTTAGCTTTGTTTTGGCATAGTTCTTGATATATTCCACTGCGAGCGACCAATAAAACATGTCCTCAACCTCCCTGCACGAACAATCGGGACCGCGCCTGACGCCACACCCATGCGATGGGAATGATCAATACAACGAACCAGATCAATTGAATTCCGAATACTCGCAGCACATCATCGCCTGCCGTACGGCCGGTGAAGACGGAGCTTGGCAGGTAGGTGATCGCTTGGAAAGGCAGCCATTTCATCGTGACTGCAAGCCACCCCGGGAAGAAGGAAATCGGCACGATAACGCCGGAGAACAAGTCAACGACTACGCGCTTCATCCGCAGCATCCCCTCGTTATTCTCAACGAAGAAGGCAAACAAACCCACGAGCATATTGATTTGGGTATTGATTAAGAAACTGAACAGCAGCATGACCACATAGATGCCCCATACACCGGGATCCGTCGGCAGCTTCACGGGGAAGATGAGACAAACAATCGCAAGTCCCGGCCCCATGAACAGCAATAAGCGGAACAGCCCTTCACCAAAGCCCTGCATCAGCTTCACGAACAAATAGTTATAGGGTCGGATGAATTGAACCGCCACGCTGCCGTCACGGATTTCGTTTGCGATTTCACGATCAAGGTTATTGAAGTAGAAAGCCCTTGCCATCCAGGAAACCGCTACGTAGGTTGTCATTTGGGCCAGCGTGAAGCCGGCTAGCACCTTCTGTTCGCCGAAGATCGCTTCCCACAAGAAATAGTAAGCGCCAATATTGATGGTGTAGATGACGATACCGCTGTAGTAATTGACGCGATAGGCCAGCATCATGAGAAACCGAATTCGGATGAGATCTAGGTAGGCGCTGTTCATGATTGCGGCTCCTTCTCCCTATCCGAGGCAGCAGCAACCGGCACTTTGCCAGCCTCGTTGACGGCTTCAGCCGTTACCGAGCTTTGGCTCAGCTTCTCCGTCGCTTCCGTGGAAGCGGAGCCGGATTGATAAATCTCACGAACGATATCGTCCGTGTTCGTTTCCGTGATCTTAATATCGCGGATATCCGCCCTACTGCCAACTACGCGGGAAAGGGCATCCGACACATTGACTTCATGCGGCAGCCACATGGTTGCTGTCAGCTCGTTGTCGATCGTCCAGTGTACGCCTTCCAAACCTTCCGTCAGCTGCTTCAGCACATCATGCGGCGGCAGCTCGCCGAATTGGAATTGCAGCTCGCGCCCTTTGCTCCATCTCGACTTCAGCTCATCCAAGCTGCCGTCATAAATAATCCGGCCATCGTCAAGCATAATAACGCGTGAGCACAAGGCTTCAATATCTTGCAGGTCGTGAGTGGTAAGCAGAATGGTCGTGCCGTGCTCGCGGTTGATTTTTTTGAGAAACTCCCGAATTTCCGTTTTCACGACAATATCAAGTCCGATCGTAGGCTCATCGAGGAACACAATGGATGGGTTGTGCAGCAGCGAAGCAACAAGCTCACAGCGCATTCGTTGACCGAGGCTCAGCTTCCGTACAGGTCGGTTCAGCAGTTCGCCAAGGTGCAGCCGCTCCACGAGTTCATCAAGCCGCGCGCGGAATTCCGCTTCCGGTACACGGTACACTTTGCGAAGCAGCTGGAACGACTCGATGACGCCGATATCCCACCAGAGCTGACTGCGCTGACCGAAAACAACGCCGATTTCTCGCACAAACTTCTCCCGTTCCTTGTATGGAACGTAGCCGTTTACTTGCAGATGGCCGGATGTCGGCACAAGAATGCCTGTCAGCATCTTGATCGTCGTTGATTTGCCCGCCCCGTTCTCACCTATGTAACCGCAAATCTCCCCTTGGGGAATTTGAAAGGTGATGTCTTTGACAGCCGTTATATCGTTGAACTCCCGTTTAAACAGATCCTTCAGCGCACCGCCGAGCCCTTCACGGTTCTTCTGAACCTGGAACTGTTTTCGCAAATCCCTTACATCTATTGCCAGCATAGGATGCTAAGCTCCTCTCTTCTTCACCTTCGACATTTCCTGGGAAATATCTGGCTTTTTCGATTCTATCAGATAAAACTTGCTTCTCTACGACAAACCATTTTATAATTTTATGATATGTAATGCTATAGTGAATTTATCGGCACCGGACAATCAACCCTAAATTATAGCTATTCACTAGGACTCATTACCCCTGCTCCGCGTCGGCCTCGGATTCTCCATCCGTACACGGACCTATTACAAGGAGGAACAGATCTTTAATGTCACGCTCCCAGAAAAATAAGAAGAAGAAGCCCTGGAAATGGGCACTGTTTGGCGGACTGGTCGCAGTAGCTTTGGTGGTCGGATATTTCGTTTATCAAGGTGTCGGCGTCTACAACGGACTCGATGGCTTCAGCAAGCCTAAGGAAGAGTCCCGCTTCGGTCAATTTGAAGAGGTTGCCGAGGAGAAGCCTCCCGAATGGGAAGGCACTGAACGCGTCAACATTCTCATTATGGGCGGCGACAACCGCGGCTTGAAAAAAAGCGAAACTGCACGTTCCGACTCCATGATGGTCGTTTCGGTCGATCCGGTGACGAAGAAAGCGCATCTGTTCTCCGTGCTGCGTGATACGTATGTGGACATTGAAGGTCATGAAGATGGCCGGATTAATACGGCACTGGCGCTTGGCGGTCCTAACTTAGCCATGAAGACCATCGGCGGCTTGCTAGGTCTGGATATTCAATATTATGTGTATACGGACTTCGAAGGATTCAAATCTCTGATCGATGCGATCGGCGGCATTCAGAACTTCGAGGTTGAGAAGAATATGAACTACGTCGATAATGCCGACGGCAACCGGTATGACATTCATCTGAAGAAAGGCATTCAGGATCTGGATGGTACGACAGCGTTGCAATATGTTCGTTTCCGACACGATGCCATGAGTGATTTCACTCGTACAGAACGTCAACGCAAGCTGCTGAACGCGGTTGCGGATAAGATGAAGAACGGTTGGAACCTGCTCAAGATGAAGAAGATCGTGGACAGCATTCAGCCTTATGTAGAATCCAACATTGAAGTTTCCGACATGATCAAGCTCGCACAGCTTGGCGTTCAAACTCACATTGCGGGTCAAGCCCAAGTGCCTCCTATGGAGCTCATCGGCGACAAGAAAGTCGGCGGCGCGTCCGTGCTGTCCGTACGTGATGATAGCGAGCTGCTTCAGTTCGTACAAGACGAGCTGACGAAGGATACAGCGGCAACTCCGCCGGCAGTTGCGGGCAGCGGTAACGCGACCGAAAGCAATGGAACAAACGGCAGCTCGAACGGAAATACGGCAAACGGAAGCAAATAATGCTTTATGCAGGGAGGGTGAATGGACCGGTGGCGGTCTGTTCACCTTCTCTTTGGTTGTACTGCTGCAGATTCTGGGGTTACAATAAGATATTGTGTAGGTGGTACAAGCAGTATCCGTATCAGCTATCGTTCACGTACTCGTAAACCATTTAGGAGGTTTCACCATGTCCATTCAACGACCGCGCTCGGAACAGCTTTATGCCGAAGCGCTTGAGCATATTGTCGGCGGCGTCAACAGTCCATCCCGCTCGTTTAAAGCGGTAGGCGGCGGTGCGCCTGTCTTCATGAAACGCGCGCAAGGCGCGCATTTCTGGGATGTCGACGACAATCGTTATATCGATTATTTGTGTGCCTACGGTCCGATTATTACCGGTCATGCACATCCGCATATCACGGAGGCAATCACTACTGCGGCCACTAACGGCACGCTCTACGGAACGCCGACAGAGCTGGAGATCCGACTGGCTCGCATGCTGAAGGATGCCATCCCTTCCATGGATAAAGTGAGATTCGTCAACTCCGGTACAGAGGCCGTTATGACGACCATCCGCGTCGCACGTGCTTACACCAAACGGAGCAAAATCATCAAATTCGCCGGCTGCTATCATGGCCATTCTGACCTGGTGCTCGTAGCAGCGGGCTCCGGTCCTTCGACGCTCGGTATTCCAGACAGCGCCGGTGTACCGACAAGCATTGCCAGCGAAGTCATCACGGTGCCGTTCAATGATCTTGACGGACTACGCGTCGCGCTGGATACTTTCGGTAATGAGGTCGCAGCCGTTATGGTCGAGCCGATTGTCGGCAACTTCGGCATGGTGATGCCGAAGCCGGGTTTCCTTGAGGGGTTGTGCCAGATGACCCGTGATGCCGGTGCGCTTGTCATCTATGACGAAGTCATCAGCGCCTTCCGCTTCCACTACGGCAGTGCGCAAACCTACAGCGCATTCCCGGATCATGCAGCTATTGAGCCTGACCTAACGGCGCTTGGCAAAATCATCGGCGGGGGACTGCCGATCGGCGCCTACGGCGGCCGCAAGCATGTGATGGAGCAGGTCGCTCCGCTAGGACCTGCTTATCAGGCGGGTACGATGGCCGGCAATCCCGCGTCCATCTCCGCCGGGATCGCCTGCTTGGAAGTGCTGCAGCAGCCGGGCGCCTATGAGCGCATGGATGCGCAGGCAGCTGAGCTTGCCGCTGCGCTGCAAGTGTCGGCCGAGAAGCATGGCATCGCGCTTACGATAAACCGTATTCGCGGCTCGTTCTCCGCTCATTTTTGCGATCATCCCGTTACGAATTACGATGAAGCGCAGGATACGGACGGCGAGAAGTTCGCTGAATTCTTCCGCCTCATGCTCGATCAAGGCATCTGCCTCGCACCGTCCAAGTATGAAGCGTGGTTCCTGACTACCGCCCATACGAGCGAAGATATTGCAGCGACGATCGCTGCGGCTGAGCAAGCTTTTGCCGCGATGGCGAAGTAAATGAATAAGGCTGAATAGGAGTGGGACTCCTGTTCAGCCTTATTTTTGTAGTAGTGGTGATTTAGTTACCCGCAAATTCTAACGAACCGTACGGGCCTTATTTGGTCAATGAGCAGTGTTTTGAAATTCTAACGAACCCCACAGGCGCTATTCGGCCAACACTCGAGTATTTCAGCGAATATTGACTCAATAAGGCCCCTGTGGTTCGTGGAACCTTTTTCTCTCAAATAAGGCCTCCACGGTTCGTTAGAATAGCGAAGGTTGGCTTTCAGTTGCTGGCGCGGGGCAGCCATGACCCCACTACTCCATCAGCGCAATCACGCCGGCTATGAGAAACGGAATCGCGAACAACGTCGCGATAACCAGCCACCCCATCGGCCTCCCGAAATTCAATGTCCAACCAACGCCATATTTCTTAGGCACAAATATGGACGGATCCTGAGGATTATAATAAATACCGCCTGCCATCCAGCGCCCCTCTTCACCCAGATCACCTTCCACGTGCTGCGTTAGTCGCAACCTCCGGATATACATGATCAGAAAAGCCAAGCCGCCAATAATGAGCACAAACAAAGCTATGGTGCCAATGAGAAGAAGCGGCCTCGACCAGCCGTACAATGTAGTTGCTTGTACATAACTGAAATACAAGACGAGCAAGAGCGATAACCCATATAGAAAAACGCTGTTCGCATACCGAAAGTGAAAGCTTTTCTCATTCGTCATCTCTGTCCCTGCTTGCTGCGTGGCATGCTTAACAACGTAGTCAGCCCCCATCATGATGGCGAGTAGAAACAGCTGCACGACGTTAAACATGAACACCGGACCGAAACCCTTCGCAGCGTAGCGATCGGGTTGAAAAGTAATATTGTAGTGCACAGCTAGCTTATTGGGAATCTGATCCCACAGCAACACTGCGGATATGGCCGATACCGCAATTAGTGCCAGTTGCAGCAAATACCAGCCGGGCGCAACCGACTGTTTGTGATTCGTCTTCATTCCAGTGAATCTCCCATCCTCGTCAAATCACTTCGATAAATGTTCAGGCAAGCTTTGCTGAATTCAGCTTCTGTCATCCCTCTGGCCCGACCTTCCGCCGCCAATGCGCGCAGCTGCTTCGAAAGCCGATCCTTGTAGCCGTCCGTTACGCGCGGCATTTCGCCAAGTGCAGGTATGAGTACGCCTAATTTGCCATCATAACGCTCTTGCAGAAACCCTTCCGATAACAGCGTATGATAGGCTTTATGAACAATCGTTGATTTTATCCTCAGATCCGAAGCAAGCCGCCTTGCCGAAGGCAAGGTTTTGCCAGGCTTCAGTGCTCCGGAGGCAATGCCCGCTATAATTTGATGCGCAATTTGCTCCTGAAGCGGCACGTCTCCGTGCACATCGAGCTCGATAAACATCCTGCCCGCCTCCCCTCATGAAAGCTTCTTACGCTATCATATGCAAAAGAACGCCTCTTCTCCCGTCATACTTGACGGTTGCAGAGACGTTCTCTTCACTTAGCTGCCTGATTCCGCTTGCTGGAGCGCTTGCACAAACTCGTCATGAATATGTCCGTTCGAAGCGGCCACATGGCGTACGCCTAAATCATATGGACTGCCTTTTACATCGGTTACCCGTCCGCCGGATTCTGTAATCAGCAGCGTGCCTGCCGCTAGATCCCATGAATTCAGACCGTATTCCCAGAAGCCGCTAAGCCGTCCGGATGCAACATAAGCCATATGCAGCGCAGCCGATCCGCCGGAACGAATATTACGAACTTGCGGTACCAGCGCTTGAAGCCCCTTCATATTGAGTGGAAGCGCATACTCTTGATCCGCCGGGAAGCCTGTCGCGATTAAGCTCTCACGCAGTGTGTCCTCCGCAGAAACACCCATACGGCGACCGCGCACATAAGCGCCTTTGCCCTTCTCGGCTACGAACAATTCGTCTCGTATCGGATCATACACCACGCCGACGATAATTTCTCCCTTATGCGCAAGCGCAATCGATACCGAGAAGAACGGGAAGCTATGTACGAAGTTCGTCGTCCCGTCCAGTGGATCTACGATCCATAGATACTCAGCATCTCTAACACTTTGCAGTGCCTTGGTCGATGCTTCCGGTCCCGGCTGTACGCCTTCCTCACCCAGAAAAGAATGCTGAGGGAAATGCGTCATAATTAGATTGCGAATCATTGCCTCCGCGCCTTTGTCCACTTCCGTGACTAAGTCTTGCGCGGAATATTTAAGCGAAAGGCTTGTATGGTTACCAAGCTTCGTCTTTATCCATTCTCCGGCTTTCGCTGCACAATTAATCGCAACAGCGGTAAAGCTCTTCCCTCCGATAACCTGTTCACTCATGGTTAAACCACGCTACTTTCCTATGAGTTCATAAATGTTTATGTACAATACGTTTTACGCTGGGCAAAGTTTCGGCTAAACCCACGACAATCCTTTCAAAAGCTTACCATTTTCCAGTAGCCTGCACAAATGCAAAAAAACTGACTGTCACGTCAGCTTTCGACGTAGCCAGCCAGTTTTTCTGTGTCCGGAGCAGCAATTAGACCCAGATTGGCAACTACTCCTTAAAGAAGCCATGGCTTCAGGGATCAGCAAGAGCCAATTCAAAGAGTTTCTAGAGTTTCAGAAATTCCATTTCTTTGGCTTCCTCTTTTGCAGGATATAACATAACCAATTGAACCCTCCAGCATGTCATTTGTTTTAACGACGACAAGAAACCTTAGGTCTAATTACCTAACTCCAGAACTTTCTTCTAACAACATGATACAAGTTGTATACAAAAAAAGGCTGTCGAATGGTGCTTTTTGCGATAAAAATTTATCTTCTCCTATAAATCCGCATTTTCGCTACTTATTCACCGAGTACACAAAACTTAGCATGTCGAAAAAACTCGACTAACAGGGATTAAATGTTAATTATTCCCTCTTATTCCACACTAAGTTTAAAATTCGTTGAAAACTCTTAGTATCGAAACCCACAAAAAAAAGACGACCCCGGCTTAGAAGCCACAAACTCGACTTCTCACCGATAATCGCCCCTCTATTCATCCTGCTGACTTAACCCCGACAAACAGATAGCTTTCATGTATTCGGTTCTGCCAAAAACATGTTCAATCCTCTATAGAAACAAAAACACCTCGTAATGCCACCAAAGGGCAACACGAGGCATTGACGTTTTATTCAAATCAGCCATTTGCCTGTGTCTTAGAATCGATCCTACTATTGCATTTCTCCATACACTGCTTCACTTTCTCAATGGTCTCACCTTGAACTTGGGCTTGAAGCAATATGACGATCCAATCCATTTCTCTAGCTTCATCTTTTGCAGCGTATAACATAACCGTTCGACCCTCCAGCATGTCATTTATATTCACTACGGCAAGGAAGGTAGGTCTAATTGCCCAATATCCAAACCTTCTTCCTATCACAATAATACAAATTTCACACAAAAAAGGCTGTCGAACTATGTTTTGCGCAAAAATATTTTATAATGCCCTATAAAACCTCATATTTACCGCATTTCCATGGGAAAAACGTGACTTTCTATGTCGGTAAAGCGCGAAAATCAGGAATAATATGTTAATAATTACCTCCTGTCCCACACTTAGTTATCACTCCCTGAAATACATTTTGTATCGCAATCCACACAAAAAAGACGACCCTGGAGTAGAAGCCTACTTGCTCGGCTTCACTCAAGAATCGCCTATATCCTCACGAGCCTACGTTATACTCCGACAATATTGTATCCATTATCCACATAAATGATCTCGCCTGTAATCCCGCGCGACAGATGACTGAGCAGGAACATCGCCGTATCGCCGACTTCCGCAGCTTCGGTCGTTTTGCGAAGCGGGGATTTCTCTTCCACTTGGCGCAGGATCGAGTTGAAATCCTTGATGCCTTTGGCAGCCAGTGTCCGGATCGGACCCGCCGACACAGCATTAACGCGAATATTATGCGGTCCCAGATCTGCAGCGAGATAGCGAACCGAAGCTTCCAAAGCCGCCTTCGCCACGCCCATGACATTGTAATTGCGAAGCGCACGCTCGGCACCGAGGTACGTCATCGTCATGATGCTGCCGCCTTCTGTCATCAGCGGATAGACGCGCTGCGCAACAGCTGCAAGCGAGTAAGCGCTAATATCGTGCGCCAGAGCGAAGCCGGCACGCGAAGTGTCGACGAACATGCCGTCAAGCTCTTCTGTCTTCGCAAATGCGATACTGTGAACAAGTCCGTGCAGCACGCCGAACGATTCTTTCAACTGAACCGCAAGCGACTCGATTTCTTCATCCACCGTGACATTGCACTGGAGGAATAAGGAGCCCGGAATCGTCTCCGCCAGCTTGCGTACCCGTTCCTCTACGCGCTCATTCTCGTATGTAAAAGCTAGGCGAGCCCCCTGTGCAGCAAGCGACTGGGCAATCGCCCAGGCAATACTGCGGTCATTCGCCACACCCATAACAAGCACATTTTTCCCTGCTAATAATCCATTCATCGTTTCACAATCCTCTCGAGAATATTTGTGAGCCCATGATGATTGACCAGGGTGTGATTGCACCTTAGGAATCCCCAGAAATGATAGCGCTTCCTTAACCAAAAATAACCTAAGGGACTGAAAAGATCAAGCTTTTCCTGTCCCTTAGGTTATCTCAATACTTCCTCCGTTGATGACGCGAATGCCGGCCCCTTCAGCTTCCAGCTGGCGCATATCTGCCATGAGCTGCAGCAATGCCGCATCTTTCTGCTTGGCTTCAATCATGACGTCCAGCTGATCGACCGAGCCCGCCGTTTCCCGCAGAAACCGCAGCAACGGACCTACGTCGACATTGTCGGCATGGCCGCGCGGATCGCGCTCGCTCTTCGGGCTGGATACATGCAGCTTCGGCGGCAGTACCAAAGGCTGTCCGTCCGGCCCCGTCCATGTCCGCAGAATGCGCGGCCATAGCTCGCCGTACAGCGTACTGACCGTTTCGCCCCCGTCATTAACCGCATGATGATGGATATCCAGCACCATCGGCGTCCCAACCGCTTCCGCTGCGCCGAGCGTTTCGCGCACAGTGAACGTCTTGTCGTCATTCTCAAGTGTGATCCGATTGCGAATTCGGTTATCCAACTGACCGAACTGCTGCACGAAACGCTCAGCAGACGCAGGCTTGTCCCCATACGCACCGCCGACATGGATGTTGCACTTGGCTGACTCATCAAGCCCCATATGCTCCAGCATCCGGACATGGTACTCCAGATCCTCCTTGGACTTCGCCAGCACCTCTGGCCTTGGCGTACTGAATACGCAGAAGTGGTCAGGATGAAACGAAAGCCGCATCCCCTTCTCCTTCGCATACTGCCCAATCTCGGCAAAAGCTTGCTCCAGCGGCGGATACGGATCCCAATCCTTCAGCGCATCATGGGTAGCAAGCGGAATAATCTTGGAGGTCATCCGATAAACAAACACGTCATGACCCACGCAGTGCCGCATTAAGCGAAGCGTTGTGCGGAGATTATCCTCCGCAATCCGCTCCAGTCTGCGAAGTGCAGCCTCACGATCATCCAGCTTGGAAAATGTCGCATACGTCATCGTCCTCGAGGGCGAAGCATTCTCCAACAATACGCTCATGGCAACGAAGCCGAAGCGAACGATCATGCCTGATCCCCGAAGAACATTTCATAAGCCAGCGCCGTCTGCACGCGCGCTTCTTCCTCCGTCAGCTTACGAACAAGGTCCATTTCCACTTCGGTTACTTCCTCGCCTTGAAAATTAATTTCTGCAATAGAAACGCGGATTTTCACGATTGCAATCGCCTCGTTCTCCGGCGTGTAAGCAATCACCTTCTGACCGGTAGGGTATACCCGGAAGCCGCTCTTTACCATTTTGCCGCGGCCGTATTCCAGCAGCTCGTACAGCTCTTGCTTGGATTTGAATTTGCATACGGAGTTAAACTCGGTTTGGAATCCCATGAACAAACCTCCAGTAATCGTTAGTAATAGGTATGTAAACTTTTCCAAAAACCTTAATGCTGCGCACCCCCTCTCGGACACAGCATGTCCGACGACGGCCGTCTAGTTGGATCGCACGCGGAGGAAATGTTGCACTATATGCAACACTTTTGCGCATTTAGCTAACTAGGCTTGGAAATTTTGCATCAATTGCAACATTTTTTCTGAGAAATGCGCTTCTAGCCTCAAATGTCCGCAACATGTTGCACTTTATGCAACATTTACCCTTTATCAGCTAAAAACGAGCTAAAATGTTGCACAATATGCAACATTCCCGCCGCGGGGGCCGCCATGCGAACCGGCCGCACGCTGGGAGCCGCGCCCCCCGCGCGAACCGGCGACGCGCGAACCGCCGCCGCGCCAAAGCGGCGCACAGCACGCCGGCCGATACGCGGCCTCGCTCGCTCGAACCTACAAAAAAACGGGGAAAACCAGCCCTTAAGCCGGCGTTCCTCCGCTATAATCGATCAGCTGCTTTTCTGCGTGACGCTCGATCGCAAGCGCGATCAATGTATCGAGAAGTTCCGTATACGGAACGCCGCTTTCCTTCCACATCAGTGGATACATGCTGTACGGCGTGAAGCCGGGCATCGTATTCACTTCATTGATGAACAGCTGGCCATCTTCCTTGCGCATGAAGAAGTCGACACGCGACAAACCGGAGCCGTCAATCGCAAGGAACGCGCGAAGCGCCATTTCTCGAACGGAATCCGAGACTTCTGCCGGGATGTTGGCCGGAATATGCATCATCGATTTGCCATCGATGTATTTCGCCTTATAGTCGTAGAACTCGCTCGAAGATGTAATTTCGCCGACAACAGAAGTACGCGGCTCATCGTTGCCAAGCACGCTTACTTCGATTTCACGCGCGTCCACGAACTCCTCGACGATGACTTTACGGTCAAATCGAAGCGCATAATCCACAGCCGCGATGAGCTCTTCACGGTTGCGCGCTTTGGAGATCCCAACGCTCGAGCCAAGGTTCGCCGGTTTCACGAAGCAAGGATAGCCAAGTGCGGTTTCAATTTCCATGATATAAAAGTCGTCCGAATCCTTCTGCCACTGCGTGCGGTTGAAGTAGCGGAACACGCACTGGGGTAAGCCTTCTTGCGCGAAAACTTTCTTCATCGTGATTTTGTCCATGCCGACTGCCGAAGCCAGAACGCCTGCCCCAACATACGGGATGTTCGCCATCTCGAATAAGCCTTGAATCGTGCCGTCTTCACCGAATGTACCGTGCAGCAGCGGGAATACGACGTCAATTTGACCATCATCAGCCGCTTCGACCGCATCCACCTGTTGACCCACGGAAGAGATCGTCACAGCTCCGGGTACCGAAGAGATGTCAATAGACGCATCTTGAAGCTCCGACAATTGTCCTCCGAATACCGGCATTAACGCTCCGGTACCGATAATCGCATCGCTGCCGGCCAGCCGCAGCTGCTCCAGACCGCTTGGCGCAGCCAGCAGCGTATCCCCTGCGCGCCACTCGCCGTCTTTACCAATATAGAAAGGTTTAATTTCGTATTTGCTGTAATCAAAAGCTTTCATGACCGCAAGAGCGGTTTGTAGAGAGACCTCGTGCTCGCCTGAGCGTCCTCCGTAAACAAGTCCTACGCGCACTTTCTCCCCCATGATTCATCCTCCGGTTATGTTAAAATTCCCATACGTATGGGTTGTCATACTCACCTGGGTTAATGCGCAGCTAAAACTCATCCGCAATATGAAAAAAACGGTATTTCGTCTGCTCCGTCCATGCATAGGAATCCTGATAATCCCAATAACGATGACGGCTTGCAACCGTGTTGGCATTCACAAGCGGCATGCCCGCTGCATCGAATGCAGTGACAACCGTACTGTGCTGGAAGCGATTATCGCCGCTCCAGTCATACGTGATTACATCGCCAAGGGCAAGCTGATCGGCGGAATCGACAACAGTCGCTCGCAACGCCGAGCTGTTAGAAGACGACAACAAAGTCTTCAGTGCATTGGATACAGCCCAGCTGTAGCTCCAATTTTCTCGGCCGCCGCTGAAGCCGCGGTACCACCAGCCGGAATCCCTTTTACCAGTATAGTTCATCGGTGCGCTGCCTGCAAAGAGACATTGGGACACGTAATTCGTGCAATTCACCTCAAAATTCTCGTACCCGGGATTAGCTTCGTTCCACCAACGATCCGCATAAGCAGCCGCCAAATCCCTCCTATATCTGACACCTGCACGAGTATGTTTGAAAAACGGCAAAACATCATAATTTATATAGGGTATGGATTGCTGCTGACTGCCGGAAGAAGCTTCCCTCTCCTGCATCAGCTCGGCGGCAAGGATGGCATCGGACGAGCTGTAGCGCGGCCGCCGCTCCGAGACAATCGGCTCGATTCGGGAGATGAAGTAATCATCTTCCTCGGCGCTCAGCCACAGCCGTTCGCGATCACAGCGTTCCTCCTGATACGTGCGTCCATTATGATCCATGGTTCGTTTGATGCGCAGCTCAATAAGCACCACCACTTCCGATCGCGAGCTGGACTCGCTGATTCGGATAAGCTCGGCGCTCGTCTCGCTGCGCGAAGGAAGAACGCCGCGAAGCAGCTCCTGCTCACGCAGACGGTCCAGCCGCTGTGTAAACCGGTGCAAGTGGTCCTCATCTCGGATGATCTCTTCGAACGGCGGCGCATAGCGATCGATTTCGGCTTGATTGTACAGCTTTACGTAGCGATGGACAGCAGCTTTCCAGCCTTGAAGCTGTGTCTGCTGCGAGGACGTTGGCGACTCCGACTTAGGCTCGCGGCTGCGGCTCGGCTTGCCGCTGCTTCCCGGTTCCGCTCCCAGTAGAGTCGCCCGGCTCTGCACCGTACTTTTTTTCGGTGCTGAAGGTTTATTGGTTCCGACCCATATTCGCGTTCGCGGCACGCTGGTTCCCCTCCTTGTTTCTGGCATAAGGACAGCACGGAACCGAACACCAGTTGGGTGTATAAGCGACTCGTGCGTGACAATAGCCGTATTTTTCCTTGGACCGATAAAGTTGGTTCATTATATGTGCAGGCGGGCGAATTCATGTAAAAACGGGCGAAACATCTTCCCCGGAAGGTGATATTTGCACTTTCTAAATCGAATAAAAAACGCTATACTTAGGGTATCAAATGTTTTTTGAAATTGTGTTTCACACAGTGAAACCACAAAATGATTATGGATGCCAAGGAGGCGCGAATTGCAAATGACACATCAAAACGAATACTCCGTTCGCGAATCGCTTGAAGTCGGCGGTAAGCCCTTTGCTTACTACCGCTTGGGCGGTCTGGAAGAGCAAGGCCTGGGACAAATCTCGAAGCTCCCTTTCTCCATCAAGGTGCTTCTTGAAGCAGCTGTCCGTCAATTCGACGGTCGCGCAATTACGAAAGAACATGTCAAGCAGCTTGCAACTTGGGCTGATGGCCGCGAAGACAAAGAAATTCCATTCATCCCTGCACGTATCGTACTGCAGGACTTCACCGGCGTACCGGTTGTAGTCGATCTGGCAGCAATGCGCGATACCGTGAAGAAATCAGGCGGCGACCCTAAACAAATCAACCCGCTCGTTCCGGTTGACCTTGTAATCGACCACTCGATTATGGTGGATGCATTCGGTACACCTGAAGCACTTGAGTACAACACAGACATCGAATTCAAACGTAACGGAGAGCGTTACCGTTTCCTTCGTTGGGCGCAAACGGCATTCGAGAACTTCCGCGCAGTACCACCGGGAACAGGTATCGTTCACCAAGTTAACCTCGAGTACTTGGCTTCCGTTGCAGCAACGAAATCCATCGACGGCGAAACTGTCGTTTACCCGGATTCCCTTGTAGGTACGGATTCCCATACAACGATGATCAACGGTCTTGGCGTAGTCGGCTGGGGCGTTGGCGGTATCGAAGCAGAAGCAGGTATGCTTGGCCAACCGCTTTACTTCGTTACACCGGAAGTTATCGGCTTCCGCCTTACAGGCAGCTTGGCAGAAGGCTCAACAGCGACTGACCTTGCACTGACGGTTACACAAATCCTTCGTAAGAAAGGCGTAGTTGGCAAATTCGTCGAGTTCTTCGGCCCTGGTTTGTCCAACATCAGCCTTGCTGACCGTGCAACAGTTGCTAACATGGCTCCTGAGTATGGCGCTACGGTCGGGTTCTTCCCTGTTGACAGCGAAACAATCAACTTCCTGCGCGCTACCGGCCGTGAAGAAGAGCAAATTGCACTCGTAGAAGCTTATTACAAAGCACAAGACATGTTCCGTACAGACGATACGCCGGAGCCGACTTTCTCCGATATCGTAGAGCTTGACTTGTCCACAATCGTACCTTCCCTTGCAGGTCCTAAGCGTCCGCAAGACCGCGTTGAGCTGACGAACATGAAAGAAGAGTTCAACAGCATCATTCGCACGCCGATCGACAAAGGCGGCTACGGTCTGAGCGACAACAAGATCGAAGAATTCGTAGAAGTGAAACACACGAACGGCCAAGTTAGCAAAATGGGTACCGGCGCAGTTGTAATCGCAGCTATCACAAGCTGTACGAATACGTCCAACCCAAGCGTAATGCTCGGCGCTGCACTCGTAGCTAAGAAAGCTGTTGAGCGCGGTTTGAAGAAACCGGCTTACGTGAAGAGCTCCCTAACACCGGGTTCCCTGGTTGTTACCGAATACCTGAAGAGAGCGAACCTGCTTGAGTCCCTTGAAGCACTTGGCTTCCACGTTGCCGGCTATGGCTGCGCAACTTGTATCGGTAACTCCGGTCCGCTTCCGGATGAAGTAAGCAAAGCAATTGCGGATAACGATATGACGGTTGCGGCTGTTCTTTCCGGTAACCGTAACTTTGAAGGCCGCGTTCACGCGCAAGTGAAAGCCAACTACCTGGCATCTCCGCCGCTGGTTGTCGCTTACGCGCTTGCAGGTACAGTGAACATCGACCTGTCCTCCGATCCAATCGGTTATGACAGCAAGAACGAGCCTGTATACTTGAAAGACATCTGGCCAACATCCAAAGAAATCGCGGATACAATTGCTGCGGCAATGGGTCCTGACATGTTCCGCGACAAATACGCTAACGTATTTACGCAGAACGAGCGTTGGAACGCAATCGATGTACCGACAGGTGAAAGCTATGAGTGGGATGACAAATCCACTTATATCCAGAATCCGCCGTTCTTCGAAGGCCTTGGCGCTGACATCGGCGACATCGCGGACATCAAAAGTTCGAGCGTACTCGCGCTTCTTGGCGATTCCGTTACGACTGACCATATTTCGCCGGCTGGTAACATCAAGGCTGACAGCCCTGCAGGCGAATACCTGATGAAACACGGCGTGGACAGAGTCGACTTCAACTCCTACGGTTCCCGTCGTGGTAACCATGAAGTTATGATGCGCGGCACATTCGCCAACATTCGTATTCGTAACCAAGTGGCTCCAGGTACAGAGGGCGGCGTAACGACTTACCTGCCAACTGAAGAAGTTATGTCGATCTACGATGCTTCCATGCTGTACCAAAAGAACAACAAGAACCTTGTCGTTATCGCTGGCAAAGAGTACGGAACAGGCAGCTCCCGTGACTGGGCGGCAAAAGGTACGTTCCTGCTCGGCGTAAAAGCCGTTATCGCAGAAAGCTTCGAGCGTATTCACCGCTCCAACTTGGTAGGCATGGGCGTACTGCCACTGCAATTCCAAGCAGGAACAAGCTGGAAGACGCTGAACATTACAGGCCGCGAAACATTCGATATCGTGGGACTTAGCAACGATGTTCAACCAAGCCAAACGGTTCAAGTCGTCGCTACTCGCGAAGACGGAACCACGTTCGAATTCCCGGCTATCGTTCGTCTTGATTCCATGGTTGATGTCGATTACTACCGGAACAGCGGTATTCTTCAAACCGTTCTCCGCCAAATGATCGCAGCAAACAACAACAACTAATTGCAACGCAAACAATTAAGCGGGTCCGCTCCTCATGGAGCGGACCCGCTTTTTCTGTTTATCTATATCAGACATGCCCAGACTTGGGTTTTAACTTCGATAAGCTCCTAAGCATGTTCATAAAGTTAGTGGTGTATTTCTCGGAAGAGAAATGCTGTTTAATATGCTTCTCGGCATTCTTGCGAATGTTGTTGCGAAGTGAAGTGTCCTTCATTAGTGATTCGCCTTGAATCACGGCTTGATTGACGTTGCCGCGCGCATACAGCTTCCCTGTTACATCATGAATCAGAAATCTCCGGATACCATCAGAATCCGTTGTCAGCACCGGACAACGGCAGAGCATCGCTTCCGCTACCGCATAGCCGAAGCCTTCCAGAATGGAGGTCGAGCAGAGAAATCCCCCCGAATCCCCAATGACCGAGAAATAGTCTGCAATTTGCTCATGCGGAATGTTCGAATAGGCAATGAGTTTATGCTGCAATTGCAGGCCGTTAACCCATCTGTCATAATGCTCCTTCTCCACCGGTTCGCCCAGTGTCGTATCGCCAAAGATCCACAGATAGCCTTCAGGATGTTTTTGCAGCATGCGGGATCCAATGAGAAGAAACTCCCGCCAGTTCTTATTGGCCTCAATTCGGCCGACCCAGCCAATGATCGGAAACGACTTCGGCGGATACGAGCTGTAGCCGAACCCCTCCGTATCCAGCGGATCGTCAAAGCAGAAATGAGGGATTCCTTGCAGATGCGCCGCCATCAGCTCCTGCAGATGACTCGTCTGCGGGTACAGCACGCCGTCTGCCGCCTGCAGCACGCGTGCCGATATATCGGTGAGCACCGCGCTCGCGGTTTGCAGCGTTCCCAAGCCCTGAATTTCAAAGATAAGATGTCCTTTAAAACCGGCTTTCTTGATGGTCAGCAGCATCATCACATCTGTACATACGACAATGGCATCGTAGTTTTGCCTTTGGATCAGCTTGGCGATGGAAGCCTCATCATTCATCACGAAAGTAGGAATGTCTTTAATGTTTTTGAGTCCCTGGCCATCCAAGGAATAGAGCAAGTGGCATTCCACGTCCATTTTCTTAAAGGCCTGACAGCGAATCCGATTGAGTGTTTCCATCCCGCCGCTGGGATTAAAGAAGGTAAATAAAAGTTTCATCCCGGATCACTCATTTGAGCAAAATTAGCTTTCACATACTCAACCAGACTTTGCCTGCGGAACAGCTCGTCGTACATCCCGGCTTTAGCACATTCGGCACTGGAATGACGGTAACCAACGGCGCTGCCATCCT
The DNA here is from genome assembly GCF_056269305.1 of Paenibacillus sp. J22R3. Taxonomy (NCBI): domain Bacteria; kingdom Bacillati; phylum Bacillota; class Bacilli; order Caryophanales; family Paenibacillaceae; genus Paenibacillus; species Paenibacillus sp. J22R3. The sequence goes on from NZ_JBWDNS010000005.1 coordinate 136,364, forward strand.
CGGTGTAGTAGTTGGACATGAGATCGGGAGCGGCTTTCTCCATCTCATTGTGCAGCACCGTAAGCTCCATTAAGTCATTAAAGAGACGCGGTCCAAGGATGTAGCTGTAAGGCGTTTGAATCATCTGAGTAGCGTGAAGCAGCGCCGTTGCCACGTTGGCATTCGGGAACCATTTGAAATCCGTCGTCGGATGGGAAATGAGCGACAGATCAGCCGTTACCCGCATGTCCGGAGAGAGATCCAGGATATAGCATGTATAGTTACTGAAGGTTTGCTCGTAGAGGTTCTCGATTCGCGCGATCGCCTCTGGACTAGACTCCTTCACCGGAAATAGTATCGTCATGTAGGGGGCAATCCCCCTGCGCATCCTGGCACGATGTCTGGCCAAATGATACGCGTACCGCCATATGCGGTGCTGGGCGGTCGATTGCAGCGTTGCTGATACACTAAACGTGGAGTTCACGCGATAATCGAGAAGCTCCACAGGAATATACTTGATTTTGCAATGCTCCGTAATACGCAGCCAGTAATCATAATCCTCTACCGGTACAAGCTCATAACCGTCAATCTGTTTGGCATAGATCGATTTATACATAAAGGAGACACCGATGAGAGAGGAATCCAGCAGCTTCTCAATGGGCTGCGATTGATATTGCCGCTGGACGGCGAGCAACTTCTCATCATAGATCGTATTCCCTTCGTTATCGACCGATTGGAATGAGCTATAGACAAGGCCCAGCTCCTGCGGTCCTTTCACTAAGGCGTTTCGAAGCGTCTCCAGAAATCTCGGATAGTAGATATTATCGCTGGACACCCACGTTAAATAGTCAATATTGGGCATGTCATGTAGATATTGAAAGCCGGTGTTCAGCGCTTTGGCGACTCCCTGATTATAAACATGGGAAACGATTTGCACTCGTTTATCTCCTTGAATGAGCATGCGGACGAGCGGCTCCATTTCGGGTGCCCCGTCAATGACAATAATTAGCTTGAACTGCTGGAACGTTTGCTTAAGCACGGATTCCAGCGCCGCTGCAAGGAACGCCGGTTTCTGCTTGTATAGTGGCATGACAACCCCTAAGTCGATCATACTGTCACTCCTTCCAATGCACCATCCTGTACTATTGTATTTATATGGCATCCGTTTGCTTGTGCGGCTATCCCTTGAGGCGTTAGCCTTTTCATAAAAAAAATGGGAGTTCAGCGCCATTCGCTAAACTCCCATCTCTAATCTTGGACCTTATTACTATGGTGTTGTCGAGAAAGCAGTAATTTCCTGCCAATCCATCGCGAGCATCTGTTGGCCATCAACAGGTAAACCGTAATTATCGACCCCGAAAGCCGTAAAGGCAACCTCTGAAAGTACCCCTGATGCATTTACCTGGATTTCATAGGCAATGTCGCCTGCAATATTAAACTCACGAGAATCGCTCGATTTGCCGGGCAGATTATAGCCGGTTAGATAGATCAGCGTAAGCGTATTCGTCGTTGGAGGTACAACATAGACCTCAATCAACACCAAAGCCGTCGTGCTAGTGATGTTCCGTGCGTTTATAACAACACCTGTAGCGGGCGTCGGTAAATCGTTATGAATCAATCCGGATGTAAACGGCATGTCCTCACCTCCTATATGTCAATTAATTACATTTTATTCCTTTCATAGCATGAATGATTGGGAAATAATCCACCTCCAATCACACATTTTCAATCATTTCGTGATACTTTAACAAGCAATATTCGACAAACTCCGTACAATACATTATGAAAATATTAATTTGTAAAGGAGGATAAATATGACCAATTTTAACTTTCAGGTCACGCCGTCAGGGAATCCTAAATTCGAACCGAGTGTAGCTGTCAACTTACTCATTCCGGGCATCATGCTTTCGGTTGCCGTCGACGAGTCCTCAGGTCCCCCTCTGATTGGTCTGTATCGTTCCTTAGACGGCGGATTCAGCTGGGCCAACAGCCTGCTTCCTTTGCCCCCGGGATTTAACGGCGCAGAAGCTCCTGTTGTGTCGTATGGATTCCCAAATATCTTTATTGTGACGGCTCACGTATTCCCTGGCGAAGAATATGGTACAACCGTCGTCTACAAGTCCCTCGACAATGGTGCGACATTCAGCGCACCCGTGATTGTCAACCCAGGCTTTGGGTCGTATATTAACAACGATGAAACAAACTGCACGGTTGATGCCTCGCAAGCGAGTCCTTTTATCGGGAATATGTATGTTACGTATAACCGCCAATTCAACGTTGATAATGGCGGTAACTCGGTTGCCTTCTTCAATCGATCCAGAGATAACGGCACCACCTGGGATCAGCCTTTGCTGCTTTCGAACGAAGCCGATCAAGTTGAACGGCCCGATATTACAGTGGATCTGGTCGGTGTTGTCGATGTCGCTTATGTCACAGTTGACCCCAGTTTCAACTTCATCGTTCGTCAGTCGACTGACGGCGGTGCTTCCTTTCCAAACGCTGTCATCGTCTCGAACGTCGTCCCTGTCCCTTCCCCTCTGCCCGTTGTCGGATATAACTTCCGCGTACTCACCTTTGCCAATATTTCAACGGATCGTTCGGTAGGACCCTTCACGAACCAGGCCTATGCCGTGTGGCAGGATAATCGGCTTGGTTATGCCGATATCTTTATGTCTAAGCGAGCACCCGACACGAACAACTGGACGATACCGGTCAGCATAACAGGCGCTCCGGCCAATTCGCAAAACTTCTTCCCAGCCATTGATGTCGATCCATTAACAGGGGTTGTCAATGTCATTTATTACAGCAACCAAATTAACGGCTTTGACCTCGACGTTTATGTGGCCCGGTCGATTAACGGCGGAGCTACTTTTACGAACACAAGGATCACCAACGTCTCGTTTAATCCGAATGCCAGCAGCCCTACACCGGTTCCGCTCATCGGCGATTATATCGACATTGTCAGCGTCCCCCCAGGCGGCTATATCGGCGTATGGATGGATACAACACCAGGAACGTTCTGTATCTTCGCAGGCTATTCAGATGTCATTATTCCATAGGTTATTCGTACAAAAAAGAGTCGAGCTCGAAGGCAAATGCCTTTAGCTCGACTCTTATTCGTTTATTTCAACATGACGCCAAGCCGGCGCGCCGCCTCAATAACAGCAGGCGCTTGGCTGCGCATGATTTCCGTCGTCAGCCGATTCGCCGGACCGGACACGGACAATGCCGCGACCAGCTTGCCCGTGCGAGAGAAGACCGGCGCAGCAACCGCTGCCGCACCCTGCTCGCGCTCTTCCACGCTCATCGCGTAACCGAGCTTCTGCCACTCCGCCATCTGCTCCCGATACTGGTGCCGGTCGAAGGCTGCCGGCCACGAGGCGTCAGCAAGCAGCTCTTCGCGTTTGACAGGCTCCTCGAAGGCGATAAGCACTTTGCTTGATGCCCCGACATACAGCGGCAATCTTGCTCCAATCGGAGCCACCCTGCGTATGGCCTGGATGCTCTGGACCGCTTGAATGCGAATCCGCTCATTGCCGTCACGCAGATACAGGCTGACGGTTTCCCCCAGCATATCGCGCAGTCGCTCCATCTCCGGCAGCCCGATAACAGCAGGGTCATCCGCGCCTGACATATTCGCCGACAGTTCCCAGATGCGAAGCCCAAGCTTATAGCGATCCGATGCCGCATCGCGGGCTACGAAGCCTCGTTCCTCAAGCGTGGCGAGCATGCGATGCACGGTGCTTTTATGCAGCCCTACGTTATCGGCAAGCTCCGTCATCGCCCACTCCTTCTTCACCGTAAAGCAAAGCAATATATCCAGTGCTCGTTCGACAGCACGAACCGTTGATTTTCCATCCTCAGCCATAGTAAGTTGGCTCCTCGCTATAGTTTCACTCAGTGAAACTTGGTTACAGTCAGTATAACGTAAGGATGGCGGCTCGGTAAAGCTTTGCCCCCAGAATTGACTTATTTTACAGCCATGTTACAGGACGTTAACATTACGTCGACACGCATTGACAGGCCACGGCAGCGCGCCATACGATAGGAATATAGAACTAGTTAAGCGCTTTCATTATTCTACTGGCAATCGTTATCATAATTACTCTTCTTAAGGGGGCATCCACCATGAGCACAACGACACTGAGTCCTGCACTTCCCGCAGCCGGCGGCTTTACGCCCGGACTGCTCCCCCCGCTGCTCCCTTCGCCGCAAGTACCCGAACGGGCTCATGCCGGAACACGCACACGCCGCAAACATGCTGCACTTGCTGTACTGTCAGCCATGGCAGCCTTGCTGCTGTTCACTGCGCTCGCCTTCCACGGCTATGTCGCATGGGTAATCGCACATCCTTATGTACCTGCGTTATACTCGAACCCGAAGATTGCTCAAGGGCTGGATTACAGCGATGTCTCCTTCCCAAGCAAGAGCGGCCGCACGACCGTACACGGCTGGTATATCCCCGCAGTAGGAGCGGCAACACATTCCGACAGAACGGTTGTTTTCAGCCACGGCTATGGCGCGAACCGTGAGGAAACTTGGGTGCCTATGTACGAGCTGGCGGCACTCCTGAATCGGCTGCACTATAATGTATTCATGTTTGATTACGGCTACGCCTCCTCCGGCCAGCGTTCTCCGGCTACAGGCGGTAAGGAGGAATCGCAGCAATTGCTGGCGGCGGTCAATTATGCGCGGTCGCAAGGCGCTGACGAGGTAGTTGTCTGGGGCTTCTCGATGGGAGCCGGCACCGCGCTGCAGGCAGCGCTGCAGACAGATTCGACGGACAGCATCGATGCGATGATTCTCGACAGTACGTTTCTCCCAAGCTCTGATTCCTTATACAATAACGTACGCCAATATATGGATTTACCTAAATACCCATCCATCCCGATTATCGAATGGATGCTCCCGTTCTTCACCGGTGTAAAGTTTAATCAGCTGCCTGTGGAGCAGGTACTACAAACGACCTATACTATGCCGCTCTTCATTATGCATGGCACCGCAGATGCGATAGCACCGGTGGCCACCGCAGAGCAGGTGTCTGCAAGCCAGTACAATTCCCTCTCTCGGGAGTGGATCGTGGAAGGCGGTATGCATGAGATGCTCTACCGTACCCATCCGAAAGAATATATTCAGCGCGCTGCGCTGTTCCTTAGTCAAGTCGATGCCGCTCGCAAATCCACAGCAGCCGCTTAAAACAAAAGGCTCTTTCTTGTTCAGACCGCTGATGACCGGCAGCCTGCAAGAAAGAGCCTTTATAGTTATTATTGCTTAAGCAGCGAGAGAAACTCCGAACGGAGCGCCGCGCTTGTGCGGAAGTCACCGCGGACTGCCGACGTTACCGTCTTGCTGCCCGACTTCTTCACGCCGCGCGCGCACATGCACAAATGCTCGCCTTCGACGACTACCATAATGCCATGGGGCTGAAGCACTTCATCCATAATATCCGCGATTTGCGAAGTAATGCGCTCTTGCACTTGAAGACGGCGTGTCACCGCATCAACCAGACGCGCAAACTTGCTCAAACCTGCGATCTTGCCGCTTGGAATATACCCGATATGCGCTTTGCCGAAGAACGGAGCCATGTGATGCTCGCACTGGCTGTAGTACACAATGTCACGTACGATAACCAGCTCTTCATGCTGCTCGTCAAACGTAACACCCAGCACTTCGCGCGGATCAACCTCATAGCCTGCGAAAATTTCCTCATACATACGCGTTACGCGTGCCGGTGTTTCCAGCAAACCTTCGCGCTCCACATCTTCTCCGATGAGCTTCAATATTTCACGAACATGATGCTCTATCTGTTCCCGATTCGATGAAACGGCTGCATTGACGTAATCTTTCTTGCCCGCCATATCTGCAACGTCTCCTTTCCTGTGAACCAATCGCCCTTGCCTATTATTTCCGTCCGCCCGGCCGATTGTTCCCCTTCGTAAATTGCTGGTTCTTCATCATTTGCTGTGCTTTAGACATTTGTTGGTTATTCATATTGTAGCCCATTTGCTTTGCCATCTTTTTCAGCATTTCCGGATCGTTTTGCATCTTCTCCAGCTGCTTGCGCAAGTAGTATACGCCCGCGAAAAAGCCGCCAACAGCGCCGACTATGAGCGTAATGATCGAAATAATGACCGTCCACATTGTCATCTCACCTTGTCCTTATCTGTAAGTATATTGCAACTTATAATAGCATGTAGGACCATGCGTTCGCAAACAATCTGTAAAGGAAAGTAGGACCCCAGCTTGCAGAAGGGATCCTCCTATGTCCGAACGCTATAACTGCGCATGGCGGGCACTGTGTTGGAGCAAATTGGCACGAACGTTCATTAGAGAATCCCAGCTTAACCCAGCACCTGTTCAATAAACACCGTCGTATGCTTCGCCATATCAATCTCGCGGCTCTCCACGCTGTCATTCGACTCACGTTGAAGGACCCGTACGATTGGCCGCCCCGGCAGTCCGCGGTGCTGTCCAACGACAATGCCCGTCTCCTTCGTCGTAAGCCTGACCGACACACCGTTCGGGTAAATCGAAACAATCCGCATGAAATGAACAAGAATCTCGTGATCCAGGCGCGTTCCCGACATCGCCATCATCCGCTCACAGGCTTCATGCGGAAGCAGTCTTCCACTGCCTTCACCTCCGCTTGTGAGCAGGTTATCGAAAGTGTTAGCCACCGCCACAATGCGGGAATACAAGTGAATTTGATCCCCGATCAGTCCGCGCGGTTCGCCTGTCCCATCCACATGCTCATGATGCTGAAAGGCAACATGAGCGATAAGAAGGCTGAACTCGCGTTTGGCCTTCAGCAGCTCGAAACCTCTCCACGTATGGCGCTTAGGCTCGTCATTCTCCCCATCCGCCTCAAGGTCCGGCTTCCCGAGATCATGCAGCAGCGCACCGATTGCCAGCTCCTTCAGCTGCACTTGATTCAGCTGCAAGCTGACACCGAGCAGAGATGAGATCATGCAGACATTCATCGCATGAATATACTCCGCATTATCACGCGTTCGGATGTCGTTCAATTGAACGAGCACATCCTTATTGCGGATCACATCGAAGAGCAAATCTTCAATGGTTAGACTGATTGAGCGAGAGTTGAAATCCTTGCCGGAGCGAATCGAGTCCATCGTCTCGGACATCTGCTTAATGATGCCGACCTTCGTTTCCTCCGACAGAATCTCTTCTTGCTCCTCCATCTCCTGAATGCCGGCATCTTTAATATAGACATTGGTGACGCCAATGCGTCTTAAGGTGCTGATCATGAAGACCGTCAGCTGCACATTCGAGGAAAGCAGCACCGCCCCGTTGACGGCGTAGATCGTCTTGCCAAGAATATCGCCTGGTTCAACCGCTTCGATATCGACATATTTCATGATGTCTACCTCTTCCCCATATCTTTACGTCGAAGCTGTCATACTCATGAGCGCGTCCTTAATCGCTTTCTGTACCGTTTCATCCTGCTCGCGCAGCGCAGCCGATTGGAGCACTTCCACCGCGACCTCGCCGCCGATGCGGCCAAGCGACCATGCGGCAGTTGCTCGCAGCTCAAACCGCGCATCCGTGCGCAGCACATCCGCAAGCGCAGGAACCGCGCTTGCATCCTTGAAGTTGCCAAGCGCGATAACTGCGTTGCGCTGAATCGGTTTCCTCCCGCGCCAAGACGAGGAGCTGTTGCCGTACTGTTCCTTGAACGCCCGATTCCCTATTGTGAGCAGCGGTACCAGAAGCGGCTTTACTTTGTCGTGATCAGGAATAAGCTCCGGATGGTGAGTGGCATTCTTACCCTTATTCTCGGGACAAACGACCTGACAGGTATCGCAGCCATAGAGCCGATTGCCGATCTTGCGCATCAACTCATCGGTCACGACGCCTTTGGTCTGCGTGACGAAGGAGATACAGCGCTGTGAATTCAGCTGTCCCGGTGCCACAAGCGCGTCCGTCGGACAGGCATCGATACAAGCTGTGCAGCTGCCGCAGCTCTCCGTGACAGGCGCATCCGGCGGAAGTGGCAAATTCGTAATCATCTCGCCGAGGTACACATAAGAGCCCCACTCCGGCGTAATAATCGAGCAGTTGCTGCCAATCCAGCCGATCCCGGCCCGCTCCGCTACTGCACGATCTGAGAGCGCTCCCGTGTCCACCATGCTTAAGAAGCGTCCTTCAGGCACGCGTTCCAGCAGCCAAGCTTCCAGCCGCCGCAGCCGCTCGCGCAGGACGCCGTGATAGTCATCGCCCCAAGAGGATCTCGAGAACAAACCGCGCCTTGCTCCCGGCTCGGACTTCGGCGGATCCACAAGCTTAGATGGATAAGCGATTGCAATCGCAATAATGGACTTCGGATCTTCGAAGAGCAGCGAAGGCTCCGTCCGTTTATCAAGGTCCGGCTCTTCGAAGCCGGACTCATAGCCAAGCTCCCGATGCCGCACCAGCCGCTGCTTCAGCTCCGTGAACGGCTCCGCGGAAGCGATTCCGATTTTGTCGATGCCAAGACTCGCCGCAGCGTCCTTCATCTCGGCTTTTAACTGTTGCCAGTTGATCTTGTTCATGCTGCTCCCGTCCAACTCGGAGTCTCCTTTAAACCTACAAATGGTTCAATTTACTGATCGGCCACAGAATGAAATCTGCACGGCCAAGAATCATATCGCGCGGTACAGCCTGAAACGACCGGCTGTCGCGACTCGCCTTATTGTGGCGGTTATCACCCATCACAAAATAATGATCGGCAGTAACCGTTTCCGGTCCATAATCCGAATCTTCAATTTCCGTGTCTGTATAAGACTCAACTACGAGCTTGCCATTGCGATACAGCTGACCCTCGCGTATTTCAATCGAGTCGCCCGGCATCCCAATAATTCGTTTAACCAAGTATTCTTTATGCTCCACACCGTTTGAAGGGTCCTTCAGAATGACCACATCGCCTTGCTTAGGTGCGCCCATTAAGTATGTAGCCTTATTCACAAACAGCCATTCCTTCTCATACAAGGTCGGCTCCATGGACTGCCCTTTGACCGTAGAGAGGTTAAACACGAATACATTCAAGCAAAGCACGATCACAGCGGCAATCGCCAGCGTAATGAACCAGCTGCGCAATTCAGCAACCCAAGGGGACAGCGGCTTCGACTCCTTGCGAGAAGCGGAAGAGGATGAAGCCCTTGCTGCCTTTGCTTTCACCTTGACCTTCGGGGAGCCTGACCGTTTGCGCGGCCCGAACTCCGCCTGCTGCGAAGACTCCGTATCCGAACCGGGATTGACGTTCATAGCTGCTACACCTCGCCCATATGTTTGTTCCACGCCTCAAAATAACCGAGAATAAGGTCATCATTGAAAGGGGCTTGTCCGTTCTCGATCCGCTTCAGCAGCGCACCTAGCCCCTCCATTACTTTTCGGTTAACTTCTTCCGAATAGTGATAGGCAATCTTATGGAGCTCATATTCTTCTTGATCGACGACTTGCGCTTTCCCTCCGCGGGGCACGATAACATCGAGGTCGTAATCGATGTAGGTAAGAACATCATGTTTGAAGAAGAGTGGGGAGGCTACATTGCAATAGTAGCGAACGCCGTGATCCTCGAGCAGGCCAACCACATTGAACCATTCGCCGGGGATAAAGAAGGATACTGCAGGCACTCGGCTGATCCACTGCTTGCCGTCTGCCTCTTGAATCGGCGTCTGTCTGTTGATGAACACATGCATCGATTCCGCCGCATGCTCGCTTGCCAGCAGCTCTGTCGGAACCTGCCAATTCTCCAGCCACATCCGGTGCAAATGGCCGTTGTTCTTGAAACTCTTGATAACACAAGGACGGTACGTAGTCATAAGCGTAATACTCCTAGTGAGGTACTTTCTTACTATAAGAAAAGCATATCTGTACGCCAAAATCAATGACGCACTAGATATGCTTGTCCATAATTGCTTATTTATAAGTGCCTCAAGCCGATTTGTTGCTTAACCGGCAACAATACTTAGTTTCTGAAAGGAACGGAAAAAGTCCGTTGCCGCATAACCCAATGATTCATAAAGCGAAAGAATCGGCTCGTTATGTTCGTCAGCCGTCACCATAATTTTCGTTACATTCCGCTGCTCGAATCGTCCGCGAAGGGAGCGAATCAGCTCTTTACCCAATCCTTGACGTTGGTAATTCGGATGTACGGCAATACGGTAATAATACCCTCTGCCCTTGTCTATCGTCCCGATAATGATACCTGCGATTTCTTCGTCAACTGCAGCGACGAGTACTAGCTCGCTGTCCCATGACAGCTGGCGGCCGAAAGCCTCCATCGTTTGTTCATAGCATTCTTCTGACAGCACAGTCTCCAGCAGTTCCGTAACGGGCCGATAATCAGCTAATTGGAAGGATCGAACGTCCATAACTTTAAGCTCCTCTTCAAACGCAGTATGGAAATAACGGCATTGCTAGGGAAGAAATGAACTTCGTTTCATGCAGACAACGACAGCCCTTCTTCTTTAGGTAAATTTAATAATACGACAAATTCGCTCGAATTCCTTCTAAAATCTTTAAAAAACCTTAAAAAATATAATAAATCTACATTATTCTATTGAAAACGCTTTAAATTAAGCGTTTTCATAACATTAACCCTATCAATCCATTCAAAAAAGTGCCGCATGGGCACTTTTCCTCACGAATGCTTCATATAATGCGCTAATGCTTCCCGCCATGGTCTTAGGTCTTGCAAGCCGGCCCCCCGGATTGCGGAGTGACTCATGACGGAATATGCCGGTCTCGCTGCAGGTCTCGGGAATTCCGCTGTTGTACAAGGTTCAATCGTGAAAGTCGAATCAGCCATGCCCTTGTTCTGTACGATCGCCTGTGCAAATTCAAACCACGAGCAGCTTCCGGTATTGGATGCATGATAGACGCCATAGTTGTCGGTCTGGACAAGCTCGATCAGAAATAACGCCAGATCAAGCGTATACGTAGGTGAGCCGATTTGATCATGGACGACCTTCAATCGATCTCGTTCACTCGCCAGCTTGAGAATGGTCCGGACAAAATTGCTGCCGTATTTCCCATACACCCATGACGTGCGAACGATGTAATAGCGATGAAGCAGCGCTACAACTTCCTGCTCGCCGGCGAGCTTTGATTGCCCATAGACCGTCTGCGGATTAGTCGGCTCCTCAATCTCGTAGGGTACACTCCCACTGCCATCGAACACATAGTCTGTGCTGATATAGCAAAGCTTGGCGCCGCATGCCATCGCGGCCATTGCAATATTACGCGTGCCCAGGGCATTGATTCGATACGCTTCATCCGCGTCGGATTCCGCCTTGTCCACCGCAGTGTAGGCTGCGCAATGGATAATGACATCCGGGCGATAGGCGTTCACGACATCGGCACACTGCTCGGCGTTTGTAATATCAAGGTTATCTCGTCCGTACCCAAGGATGTGTATTTCCGGCCGGACATTCAGTTGTACGAGCTCTTGTCCCAATTGACCGTTAGCGCCTGTAACGAGAATCTTCAGTTGTTCCTGCTTGGCAGCTGTCATGAGCGACCTCCCAAGTAAGCGCCCGATTGAATGTGTTCGATCCAGGCTTGATTGTCCAGATACCACCGGATCGTGGATTTGATGCCTGATTGATAATCGTATTTGGGGGTCCACCCAAGCTCCTTACGGATCTTGTCCGCATCGATAGCATATCGGCGATCATGCCCTAAACGATCTTGGACGAATGTAAGAAGTGATTCCGGTTTGCCTAGCTCCGATAGGATCGTAGAAACCACTTGAAGATTGCTGCGTTCATTGTTTCCGCCCACGTTGTACACCTCACCGGGACGCCCCGCGTGCAGCACGCGGTCAATGGCACTGCAATGATCCTCGACATACAGCCAATCCCGCACATTGAGGCCATCACCGTAGACAGGCAAAGGCTGGTCGGCGAGCGCTCTTTGAATCATGAGCGGGATAAGCTTTTCCGGAAACTGATAAGGCCCGTAGTTGTTGGAGCACCTCGTAATATTCACGTTCATGCCGTACGTTTCATGATAGGCACGGACAAGCAGGTCACTCCCCGCTTTACTGGCTGAGTATGGACTGTTAGGCGCAAGCGGCGTAGACTCTGTGAATAGACCTGTGTCGCCAAGCGTCCCGTACACCTCGTCGGTGGATACATGCACGAACTTAGCCACATCGTATTGTTTGGCCAAATCCAGCAGCGTCTGTGTGCCGAGCACATTCGTTCTGATGAAAATATCCGGCTGCGCGATGCTGCGGTCCACATGGGATTCAGCGGCAAAATGAATGACGGCGTCAACACCTTCTTGTGCAAAAATGAGTTCCATGGCAGCGCGATCCGCGATGTCGGCTTGCGCAAACCGGTAGTTTGGGTGATTCGCAATCGACGTTAAATTCGCCGGATTGCCTGCGTAGGTCAGAGCATCGACGTTAATGAAGGTGTAGCTGGGATAGTTTGCGATCATGTACTGAAGATAATTGCTGCCGATAAATCCGGACCCGCCGGTTACAATCAGTTTCACAGGCTCACTCACCCTCCATAATAGAAATTTTTCTCCGCAGTGGACAGAGGGGGATGACCCCGATCCTTATCCGACAATATCGGATTCGCCAGCGGCCAATCAATGGCAAGCAGCGGGTCATTCCATGCAATGCCGCGATCATGCTCCGGTGAATACAGCGCATCCACTTTATATTGCACCTCGCAGTTCGGGACAAGCGTACAGAACCCATGGGCGAAGCCCTGTGGAACGAGAAGCTGTCTTTTGTTCGATGCGCTCAGAATGAACCCCTGCCAATGGCCGTATGTCGGCGACCCTGCACGTATATCCAAGACGACATCGTAAATCGCTCCCGCCGTAACGCGGACGAGCTTCGTTTGGGCTTTCGGATTCAATTGATAATGCAGTCCGCGAAGCACACCTGCTTCCGTAGACATGGAATGATTATCTTGCACGAAGATATGGGGAATGCCTTGCTTCACGAATAACTCCTGATTGTAGCTCTCTGTAAAAAAACCACGATGATCGCCATGTACCGCTGCTTCTATCAATTTGACATCTTTCAACCTTGTTTCGAATATTCTCATCGTTACCCCTCGTTTGAACGACATTACCCTCGGACTATATCAAGAAGTTCTACTATCTATAGATATATACAAAATCAGATGGCATTGCCCTTAGGCGTCCGTGGTTTTTCATGAAAATAGACAGCTTTATTTCATTTTCCATGAATTGCAAGGTCTGAATTTGATCATGCTAGAAGGTGTTCCAAGGGAGTTGTCAGCAGGTCGTACTTTACAAACATTTATGTTGATTTATTGCCCGAGAACGAGCATAATGGAAATGAAAAACGATACATATTATAGGAGGTTTTTGATTAATGGCACACCAATTGCCCGCTTTGCCTTATGCAAACAATGCGCTTGAGCCGCATATCGATGAAACAACGATGATGATTCACCACGACCGTCATCATAACGCTTATGTAACTAACCTTAACGCTGCACTGGAGTCCGCTCCTGAGCTTGCAAGCAAATCCATCGAGGATTTGATCGCTGATCTGAACAGCGTACCGGAAGCTATCCGCACTGCTGTTCGCAACAACGGCGGCGGCCACGCTAACCACTCCCTGTTCTGGGAAACAATCGGACCAGACGCCGGCGGCGCACCAACAGGCGCTATCGCTGATGCTATCGCAAGCGAACTGGGCGGCTTCGATCAATTCAAAGCTGACTTCGCGAAAGCGGCAACTACTCGTTTCGGCAGCGGCTGGGCTTGGCTTGCACTTAGCCAAGACGGCAAGCTGAAAGTATACAGCCTTCCGAACCAAGACAGCCCGATCATGGAAGGCGACACGCCTCTTCTTGGTCTGGACGTTTGGGAGCATGCTTACTACCTGAACTACCAAAACAAACGCCCTGACTACATTGCAGCGTTCTGGAACGTTGTAAATTGGTCCGAAGTTGGCAAACGTTACGACGCAGCGAAATAAGTTTTCGCTCGCATTCGAAGACCTTCGTGCTCTATGCACGGAGGTCTTTTTGCTGTTACTTCGTTAAACTGTGTCCAATTACCTAACATTAGTTTGCTTTTTTTAAAGAAAATCTATATTTTTAGACAATTCGAACTAATTACATGTTATAATTCCTCCCATATAGCTCAGTAGAGAGATGGGGATACCTAATGTTTAATTGGCTGGGATTTCGCAAAGGACTGCCTTTATGGTGGTCGTACAAGCTGAATGCAGGGTTGAAAGAAGATGTAGCGGATATTTTCGAAGGCATCGCCGATACGCGTATGGATATCCTCACCGCATGGACGACGGAATATTGGGATCATCTGGACCGATTGCACCACCAGCTGTCCTTCCGTCAGCCCGGAGCGGCAGAAGACGAAGCTTGGGACCCCTCTGCCTTGGAGCGCTTATTCGCAGGAACTCGGGCACGCGCATCGGATTTCTCCGAAATCTTCATGCTGGACGAAGATGGTCGCGTCGCTTTCTCAACAGAAGGTCGTCATACCGGCGAGCATTATGGAACGAACAGTCTGCTTGAACCGGGTCTGGCATACTCGAAAGGTGGCGCGCCTGGCGGCCGCAACTGCTTATTCGGTCCCTATGCTGATCCTAGGACGCTGAAGATTGGGCCGAGCTCGTCTTCTTTTCACGATAAGATGACCCTTCTGTTTATTTCTCCAATTATACATGGCGGCAAGTGGAAAGGCGCACTCTGCGGCCGTGTTCCCAATGATGTCATCGGTGACCTCATCCAACGGGAATCCGGGCATGTGTATCCCGACTCCGGGGATAACTATTTGTTCATGGCGCGTCCCGGCTTGAATACTCATATCGCACCGGGAACTGCTTTATCGCGAAGCAGATTCGAAGACCGCACGTTTACGCATGGCGAGAATTTGATGGACGGTGTAACCACGGATTGGGGCATCGTTTCCGTTAAGGAACACACGGAGCTGGAGCTCGTATTCACGGATCCCGCTACAGGACAGCTGCACCTCGGCGTGGCGAACACGATTCGGAACGGCAGCAACTTGTTCGTGGAGTTCCCCGGTTATTCGGATTATCGGCACATCCCCGTTATCGGCAAGGGCGTAACTTTCCAGCTTCCCCATTGTCCGGATGTGTGGGGAATGATGTGCGAAGGTGATTTAGAGGAAGTGTACCGCATTCGGAGCATTCGCTTCACCCAGTTCCGGCATGCCTTGGGCTGGTTGGCTGGTCTGGGCGCGCTTGGAACTATTCTCGCGTACTATTTGTTCACGAATGCCCTGCCAGTTGCCGGTGCCATTCTTGTCGGTCTCTTTAATCTAGTATTCGGACTGGCTATGGTGTGGTCCTTGGATCGTAAAGGCAACTTGGTGACTTCCCTCCAGATGCGTAGGCTGAACCAGTTTATCCGCATTAATGCCGAGGGGAAAGGCGACCTTACTCAGCGGCTCGATACGAGCTTGTTTCCGGCTAACGAAACCCGCGAGCTTGCCAAATGGATTAACAACATGATCGACTCTCTTGAAGGCGTCATGCTGCAGGTGAAGCTCGCCTCCGGCGATGTGTTGACCAACCAACGTGCGCTGCTTGAAACGACCGGAGCAACTGCGAGCACAACCGAGCGTGTCAGCGGCCGGATCGGGGATATGATTCTCAGCATTCGGAATCAGCTGAAGGATATCGACATCGCCAAGGATGTGGCCGGCGAGATGCGCGAGACGCTGCGACAGCTTGAAGATAAGGCCTCTGCCAACATCACTGTGGCACAAGGGGAGCTGCTCCGGATTGGCGATAAAATGGAGCAGATAGCCGGTCGCGTAACGGAAACGAACCGGTCGATCGAATCGTTCATGCAAACAACGAATGAAATTCGCAATGTCCTCGGTGTTATTGAGGAAATCTCGGCGCAAACGCATCTGCTTGCGTTGAATGCTTCTATTGAAGCGGCTCGAGTCGGCGAGCAAGGCAGAGGTTTCGCCGTCGTTGCAGGCGAAATCAGGAAGCTGGCCGCCCTCACCAAGAAGTCGACGGAAGAAGTTCACAGCATCGTTCAAGATATCTATCTCCATGCCAAGGACGCTACTACTACGATGGCTCAAGGCACGCAAGTCGTGTCTGAAGGAACGGCACTCGTCGCGGCTGCTTCGGAGCTGCTCAGCAGCACCCAGGAAGATGATTCGCTGAAATCGCAAATTATCGACGAGGTCGTCGTGATTATGGAGAAAATCGCGACGGTCAGCAAGCAGAACCGCCGCATTTCGACGGAGGTTGAGGGTAATGTGCAGGAGCTGCTTGGCGACTTCGTCAACGTCCGCCATACCTCCAATCATGTTGAAGCCATTACCGCGTTCCTGCAGCAGCTGGTTGGACAGTTCCAGTTGAGCGAAGCTCGCAAGCGGTAGTGGAAGATGAGTGAAGTTCGCGAGCGGTAGCTGAATCGCGAGCCGCAATTGAAATTGAGCGAAGTTCGCGAACGGCAGCTGAAATTGAGCGAAGTTCGCGAGCGGCAATTGAATACGTTGAGCGGCTGGCTTAGCCCCTCCGATTGCAGGTGTTGCGATTGGCGGGGCTTTCTGGTTGTTTCAGCATCAATCGTAGATCGGGGTGTGGGGGCCGAGTTTACCTGTGAGTACACTCAGCAGTTCTCGGTTAAATTTCTCTCTCTCGTCGTAGAACAGCCCGTGCCCGCTTCCCTCGAAGGGGATGAATCTGGAGTTCCGGATGCCTTTATGCTGCAGTTCGCCGAGTGCGAACGGAACGATGCGGTCTTGCTTGCCGTGCAGGATGGTGGTCGGCACATGGACATGAGCCAAGTCTGCGCGAAGATCCTCGTCTCGCAGCGCCTTCATCCCTCCGATGGCACCATAAGGAGAAGCATCGAATCCAAGGCCGTTGAACCACGTGCGAAAGGGGTCGCTGATAGGTTTATGGAAGAATAGCTGGCCAAAGCCGTCAATCGTCTTTGGCCTGTCGGTCATGAGCCCGACAATCGTGGTGTCGAATTCGGAGGCCGGTTGGCCATAAGGGTAGCCGGGGCGCCGGGTCATCAACAGCGCAGCGGCAGCGGCGAGGACAAGCCCGCACATTCCGCGGGCTGCGTGCCGTGTGATGTAGCTGATGGTGATCGCACCGCCCATGGAGAAGCCGACAAGCGTCGCGTTCTGGATGCCGAGTGATTCCACCACCATGCGAATGTCGTCCGACATTCGGTTGTAATTGTACCCATGCCAAGGGGCATCCGACTTGCCGAAGCCCCGCATATCAATGCTGATGCAGCGAAAACCGTATTTCGGCACTACATTCAGCTGGTACTCCCACATTCGGCGGTCGACCGGCCAGCCGTGCACGAATACGACAGGTCTGCCGTATCCGACATCTTCGACGTACACTTTTACACCGCGCTCTACCTCCACATAGAACCCCATCAATCAGCCACCTTTCTCCCATCTCTATATGTATACCGAGAGGCGGGCGTATAGTATTGAAACCTGCCAAACTCAAACACCAGATAGGCGATAGCCGCATACACTGAACCGAGACAATTACCTATCCACGCTTATGGAAAAGGAGTTTGATTGCTACATGAATACCTACACGTATATTCCTGGTGCGCCTGCAGGCTACTCCAGTAAATATTCGGATTGTGGCTGCGGCGGACCACGCGCGTTTCCCGGCGGCGGGGGCGGCATGCTTCCCGGTGGCGGCATGTTCCCCGGCGGCGGCGGGGGCGGCATGTTCCCTGGCGGCGGCGGCTTCCCTGGTGGCGGCGGGGGTGGCGGCTTCCCTGGCGGCGGCGGCTTCCCTGGCGGCGGCGGCTTCCCTGGCGGTGGCGGGGGCGGCGGCTTCCCTGGCGGCGGCGGAGGCGGCGGCTTCCCTGGCGGCGGGGGCGGCGGCGGCTTCCCTGGCGGCGGGGGCGGCGGCGGCTTCCCTGGCGGCGGGGGCGGCGGCTTCCCTGGCGGTGGCGGGGGCGGATTTCCGCCTGGGCCTGGGCCTGGACCAGGGCCTTTCCCACCTCCACCATTCCCTGGACCGGGGCCTTTCCCACCTCCACCGTTCCCTGGACCGGGACCATTCCCGATTCCAATTCCGATCCCTATTCCGATTCCGGGACCGGGGCCTTTCCCAGGACCGGGTCAGCGGTTTGTGCGAGTTGTTATTAACGGCGGAACGTTCTTCCCTTGGGTAACACAGGTGTATAACGTAAGACACTTCCCGGGGATGACCATTGCACAGGCGCTCGCAGGCACAGGTGTTGTTCGTTTTGGCAATAACGGCCGAATCATATCCGTCAATGGCGTTGCTACCGTTGGCAGCGTCGACACCATACTGCGTCTCAACGGTCGCCGTATTCCGGAGTCACTGCTGTACCTGCCGGTTCAATTCAACGACACCGTCGGACTTGAGCTCACCGTATCCCCATTTGGCGGCCCGCGTAGTGATGATGAGCATTTCGGTCTTCACCCCGACCAAATCGAGAATAACTACGAACAACTCCAGCGCTTGGAGGAAAACAACCAAGGCTAACCGACACAACAAAACCCGCCCGCAGTCAGTAACTGCGGGCGGGTTTTTGTAGTCTAGGAGCTGGCCGCTTCGCAGCTCTCCTAACGGTTGAACCATTAAGGCCGACTACTACTTTCTCTTACCATTTCCCAACTGATATGCCGCTTTCGTTGTCGCTAACGCTACATATTTGATCCCTTCTCGCACCCCCGCTGTAAGCGGCTATTCCGCTTACAGTTACCGAATCTGGGCTAGTGTCAGCACAGGCGGAGTCAGATAGGTTAGTTTGACTGCTGAGAGTCGCATTTCCCGACTCTCAGCCTCTTTTCGGCGCAGTCTCGGTAGTGAGAGCGGCACAACCCCACCACCACCTCCTCCTCCTCCAAACACAAAACAAAAAAGCGGATGCGCAGCCTCCCCGGCTGCTCCATCCGCTCTTATAATTTAGTGCGTGCTGCTCGCTTCTTCTTTGATCGCTTTCAGGCGCTTCATGACGTCGTTCGCGCCGCGGCCGTAGTAGTCGTGCAGCAGGTTATACTCGGCGTACAGCTTCTCGTAGACGGCAACGTTCGCCGGGATCGGCTTGAACGTTTCCTCGCGAACGCGGGCCATTGCTGCCGCTGCGTCAACGACGCTGTCGTAGCCGCCTTTGCTCGCTCCGGCCGCGACTGCGCCGAACATCGCCGCGCCGAGCGCTGGCGTTTGCTTCGAAGCCGCGATCTTAATCTCGCGGTTGGTGACGTCTGCGTAGATTTGCATCAGCAGACGGTTCTTCTGCGGCAAGCCGCCGCAGGCGTACAGCTCGTGCACTTCCACGCCGTTGCTGTGGAAAGCATCGATGATTTTGCGCGTGCCGAATGCGGTTGCTTCCAGCAAAGCACGGTAAATTTCCTGCGGCTTCGTCAGCAGCGTGAGCCCGACCAGCATGCCGGTCAAGTTCGTGTCGACAAGCACGGAGCGGTTGCCGTTCCACCAGTCGAGCGCAAGCACGCCGGATTCGCCGACATTCAGCTCGGCTGCCGCCTTCTCCAGCCATTCGTGGACGCTGATTCCTTCCCCTCGGGACGCATCAACGACATAGGCCGGAACCGCCTCATCCACATACCAGGCAAAAATATCGCCAACCGCCGATTGCCCCGCCTCATAGCCAAAATAACCCGGAATGATGCCGTCTTCCACTACGCCGCACATGCCTTCCACTTGCTTCTCTTCCGATCCAAGCAGCATGTGGCAAATCGACGTGCCCATCGCCATGACAAGCTTGCCCGGTGTTACCACGCCAACCGCCGGAACGGCCGCATGTGCATCAACGTTTCCGACTGCAATAGCAGTGCCGGCAGCAAGCCCCATACGTGAAGCCATCTCAGCGGTAAGCTCGCCGGCCTTCGTACCGAGCGGAAGAACATCGCCGCGCAGCTTCGTTTCCGCCAAATCCTCGAGCCGCTCGTCAAGCGCTTTCAAGAAGGCGCGATTCGGATAGCCGTCTTGCTTATGCCAAACCGCTTTGTAGCCGGCCGTGCAGCTGTTGCGCACAATGTTGCCCGTCATTTGACCCACGACCCAGTCGGTCGCCTCAACGAATTGATCGGCTGTTTCATAGATATCCGGTGCTTCATTCAAGATTTGCCATACTTTCGCGAGCATCCACTCCGAGGAGATTTTGCCGCCGTAGCGAGGCAGGAACGCTTCTCCGCGTGCCGCTGCAATTTCATTAATGCGGTTCGCCTCATCCTGAGCTGCATGGTGCTTCCACAGCTTCACCCAGCTATGCGGGTTCTCCTTGTAAGCCGGATCGAAGCATAGCGGCTGGCCCGCTTCATTAATCGGCAGCATCGTGCACGCGGTGAAATCAATCCCCAGTCCGATTATATCGGCAGCATCAATACCGGATTCACGCACAACCGCGGGCACGGATTGCTCCAATACCTCAATGTAGTCGGCCGGGTGCTGCAGCGCCCAATCATGCTCCAATTTCAATCCGGTTTCTGGCAAACGCTCATCAATTACGTTGTGACGATAAGGCGTGACATGCTCGGCAATCTCGGCTCCATCGGACAATCGAACAAGCACCGCGCGGCCAGACTCCGTACCATAGTCAACACCAATTGCATATTTAAAATTCATGATTAGGCCTCCTAGAATAGTGTACACTGCGACTTCCGACGATAAAGTTGACGACGACTACCTAAGCCATACTCCCGACTTACTACTTCTGCCCGTAATACGCATTCTTGCCATGCTTCCGCAAGTAATGACGATCGAGCAGATGCTGATCCATCGGCTGGACCTGCGGGTTCAGCTGGAACGTATGCAGCGCCATCTTGGCCGCTTCCTCTACGACAACGGCGTTATGGACCGCATTATGCGCGTCCTTCCCCCAGCAGAAAGGCGCATGGCTGTACACAAGTGCTGCCGGTACCTGAACCGGATCGATGCCACCCTTCACGAAGGTCTCTATGATGACATTGCCCGTTTCAAGCTCGTAAGCCCCATCAATTTCAGCCTCCGTCATCGGACGCGTACAAGGGATTTCTCCGTAGAAATAATCCGCATGCGTCGTGCCCAGTGCCGGAATCGCGCGTCCCGCTTGTGCCCAGCTCGTAGCCCATGGCGAGTGGGTATGCACAATGCCGCCAATGCCTTCGAACGCCTTATATAACGCCACATGCGTCGGCGTATCTGAGGAGGGACGAAGATTGCCCTCCACAACATGGCCTTCCAAATCCACCAGAACAATCTGCTCGGCACGCAGCTCCTCATACGGCACTCCGCTCGGCTTAATGGCAACCAATCCGCTTTCGCGGTCAATGCCGCTCACATTTCCCCAAGTGAACGTCACAAGTCCGTAGCGGGGCAGCTCCATGTTCGCTTCCCAAACCGCTTGCTTCAATGCTTCCAACATACGCCTTCAAACTCCCCTCACCAGGTCAATAGTAAGCCCATTATAACTTGTACGTACAAGTGTGTCACGACTTAATTTAGAGCCTGTACCGGAACAGGGCCGGTAGATTCACGAATAATCAGCTTTGGTTCATAGATCACATCGGCGATACGTTCCTGGCCGCCGCGCTGCTCGATCATAGACATCAATAGCGCTACAGCATCCTCACCCATCTTCGTCTTGGGATGCTCGAACGTCGTAAGCTTCACTTCCGTTGCTGTCGCAAGCGTGGCATCATCGAAGCCGATCATGGACAAATCGCTTGGGATACTTAGCCCGCTGCGTCGAATGACATCCAGCAGCCTCACGGCCAGCTCGTCGTTATAGCACACAATAGCCGTGGGACGCTCCGACGGGTCATGCAGCAGCAGCTCGGCCAGCATTGCAGCAGGCTTAACTAACTTCTCCTCAGTCGTATAACGGATGATATACTCAGGCTGAAGGGTAAGCTTCCTCTCCCTGAGCCCGCGCATAAAGCCCCGCATTCGGTGTACACCTTGGAAGTCGTCCGTCTTAAAAAATCCCGCAATGCGCTGATGCCCAAGTTTCACAAGATGCTCCACCGCGCGGAAGCCGCCAAGCTCATCATCCACCTTCAAGCAGACCGCATCCAGATCGCTGTATCGCTCATTCAGCATGACATAAGGGATATTCCGTGCCTCCAGCGCGAGAAAATAATCCAAATTCGGATTGCCCTCCGCACTCTTGGTAGGCTCAATGATCAGACCCCCAAGCTGCTGCTGAAGCAGCATAGACTCCAGATTCTCCCGCTCTCGCGTCTTCTCATTCTCGGTGCTGGAGAGCAGCAATCGGGCTCCCTGCTTCCGCAGCTCGGATTCCACGCCGCGCACGATCGTGGGGAAAATATAATCCGAAATATGCGTCGTCATCATCCCAATCGTCAGCTTCTGCTGAGGCTCGGTACGCGACTGGCCCCTCTCCGCATCCGAAACAAAAGTTCCTTTACCCTGAGCACGGTATAGCCAGCCCTCGGCCTCCAAATCGCCAAGCGCTTGACGAACGGTCTGCCGGCTGAAGCCGAACCGCGATGCGATTTCATTCTCAGATGGAAGCTTATCATGGGGCTTAAACTGAGCCATTGCGATCCATGAGACAATTTCCTCTTTGAGCTGTATGTATTTGGGTGGAAGCTGTTCCTTCATGGCCAAGCACCTCTATTTTCTGTTGTTTCCGCCAACTTGTATGGTTGTAGTATAGCATGCACGCAACTTGTACGTACATACAAGAAGGATGAGGACCATCGCTAGCTCCATGTGAACCAAAAACTAGACTACCGCACAATTTACAAACACGATCAGACAGCAGTAAAATGATAGCAGCACGGCCATTTTGAGAGGAGGGTTTGCATGCCCGAAGGCAATCGTTATTTGCGCTTGACGATCTTTTTGCTTGCGGTATTATTTGCAGCTTGTATTGTCATTCAAGTGTACATAGCCGGAATGGCTACTTTTATCGATGGCACGCATTGGTCCGATCATAAGAATTTCGTCCATATTATTGAACCGGTGCCGCTGGCAATATTCGTCCTGTCCTTCTTCGGCCGCGTGCGCGGAGCCGTTCGCTGGATTGGACTAGCCATGCTCGTTCTCGTTATGGCCCAGTATGCAACCGCTCATTTGAGCGAGAAGCTCCCGTACTTCTCCGCTACTCATCCTGTCATCGCCTTGATTCTGCTTTGGTTGTCCGTTTCCACGGTGAAGCGATCTTATCTGATTTGGCGCCGTACATGATAGCAAACAAAACCCGCATGTTCCGTTTAATGGACATGCGGGTTTATTATTTAAGCATCGCAAATAGCAGGCAAGCTGATCTTGACGACAGTTCCTCGATTCAGCTCACTCGTAATTTCAATCTCACCATGATGTTCATGAATGATTTTGAAGCTGGTCATTAATCCAAGTCCAATACCTTGTTCTTTCGTCCCATAGTAGGGCTGTCCCAAATATTGAATTCGTTCAGGTTCAATGCCGCGTCCCGTATCCGCTACCCGGATGATGACACGATTGCCTGTATCCACACAAGTCACTTTCACCACGCCGCCATCCGGCATGGCATCGATACCATTTTTGACAACATTGATAATGGCTCGTTTGAGCAGCTGCTCGTCGCAATAAAGATAAGAGTTCCCCGGCCCTTCAACTTCCACCTCGATGGTAACTCCGTTCTGCAACGCTTCGGTCGCTAGCGTGGACTGTACCTGCCTGATAATATTATGCGGCTCGCGTTTCACAAACTGCACAGAAGGATAGGGCCTCGACAGCAAAATAAATTCTTTGGTGAGCGCCTCAATCTGGTTCAGCTCCTCCGTCATAATTTCGATATAGGATCGAAACTCAGAGCGCATGCCCATCAACTGCAGAAACCCTTTCACCGTTGTAAGCGGGCTCCGGATTTCATGCGCTAATCCAGCCGCCAGCTGCTGAGAGACATGCAATTTGCTGAAATGGTGTTTAAGTTCCTCTGTGCGAAGCTCATCCGCAATCCGTTTAAGCTCCAACTCGTCCATAACTACTTGGGCAAGTTTTTCAAGGATACCGACGTCTTCAACTGAAATATGCCGCGGCTTGTAATCCAGTACACAAAGTACGCCTAGATGCTGCCCATCACGACTGGTTAGCGGCACTCCCGCATAGAAGTGAATACCGCTATGTCCGTCGATAAAAGACTCCGTACTTGCACAATTATCAAGACATACATCCACTACAATATAAGGCTGACTACAATAGACAGCTGCACCACATAGACCGGAATCTCTTTCAATCTCCCGAAGATCAGTGCCATAACTCGATTTCACCCAAATTCGGTCTTCATCAATGAACATAATCATGCATATCGGGATGCCCAGCAGTTGTGCTGCCAGACTCGTAATTCTATTAAAAGCATCTACCGGTGTGTTGCCCTGGATCGGATAGGGTCGAAAAGCCTTTAAACGTGCATATTCGTTCTCGGATGAATTGGGCATGGATGCCTGCCTTTCAAGTCGTAGAATGCCGAATTTTTTCCATTAATATACTATTTATCATAATGTTAGTTCCGAATAAGTTCATCACATAATGGTTGCGCGATCACGCAATTAATTTTGCGCACTAATGAAAAAAGAATTGCACGTTCAGCATGACACTGAATATGCAATCCTTAGTTAGTTTGGTAAAATAATGGTTAAGTATAGAATGAGAGACTTATAACCAGTAATCTGCCGGCTTAACAACTTCAGATCTCATCGTACCGCTGAAGGCTCCGTTTACTGCAGCTGTTTCTTGCATCGTAAGTCCCTGCTTGCTAAGAAACGTGCTGACCGTCTCGCGCAAATCAACCTTTTTCATCTTGTAAACCGTGTTGTGAAGCTGGGAGCTTAACTGAATCGCTAGCATGGTGAACAACTCCTTATGTCGAATTTTGTCTTACAAACCTATTATAGCAAACTTTACTATCATATGGGAGAATTTGCGTGCGAAATAACTTCATGATCAAGCTTTGTGTTTTCACATTCGTCTTGCTGCAG
The DNA here is from genome assembly GCF_056269305.1 of Paenibacillus sp. J22R3. Classification (NCBI taxonomy): domain Bacteria; kingdom Bacillati; phylum Bacillota; class Bacilli; order Caryophanales; family Paenibacillaceae; genus Paenibacillus; species Paenibacillus sp. J22R3. The sequence goes on from NZ_JBWDNS010000005.1 coordinate 161,294, forward strand.
TTGTGGTGTTCATTTATTACGTTTACGAACCCTTATACAGGCATTAATCTTGCCTATACACCCGACCAGCAATGGGTAATCTCGAAATTGGATCTTGAAGGGGCAAGCAGTCAGCTGGATGTAAGCGTTGGGGATATTATTATAGAGGTAGATGGGATGAATCCCAATGATTTTCATACCGTCAAGACCTGGCATGTCATCGAACAGGCGCATCAGATCTTACTCTCAAGAGCAGGACATGAGCATATAGTCCAAATAGAGATGACCAGACTCTCCGCTTTCACGATAATTCCATTCCTCGAGGGAATTTTTTGTCAATTTATGGCACTTTTTCTCCTTGTTAGAATGAGACATTCGTTATCGGCAAGACTCCTGCTGTTGTTCTTCTTAACTACAGCGATTATCTATATGAGTTTAGGCGCATCCATTAGAGGCGATGCCGTCGGCAAACTGCTGATAGCCAGTTTTATAGTAATTCTGCCTCTCGTTTTCTATCACTTTTTAGGTGACTTTTTCAGAGAAAAGGGAGAGATCCGATTACGGACAGGGTTCTTAAAGGCACTCTATGCGATAACAGCATTAGCCGCCGTTGTTCGTCTATATGTTTACTTCATTAACACGCGGTTCGCTTACACGTTGATTCACTTTGAGAATCCGGTCACCTTGTTGCTATTTATCGCCGGATTTCTATTCAACATGTACATCTTAACGGCACTTTACTTTAAGTTTCGCAAGCAGCAATCACCTACCTCCACCGTCGTGAAGACCGCATGGTGGTCAATGCTTGTCTCGTTCTCTCCTGTTATTGGTTTAACTTTTCTTCCTCAACTATTGACCGGTTCGCGGTTATTAGATGGTATCTATACCAGCTGGGCTATTTTATTGTTCCCCATTACATTGGCGTACCTCCTCATGTCCGATCAGGTTCATGATATCGCGCTGGTACTGCGCCGATTTCTATTTACCGGGCTCATTGCCGCTCTACCGGTCACCATGTTTACGGGAATCTATATGCTGTTCTTCCACAATTCGGTGGATATGAAGCAACTATTATTCATTCTCTTCGGAACACTTTCACTTGTAGCCGCGATGCTGTATGCTGCAGAATATTTAATGACGCGGTTCGAACCGTTTCTATTTCCTAGGAAATTCATCCTGCAGTCCGCACTTATGAATATCTCACGTCAACTCGGCAGCATCTCCAGCTTCCGCGAATTGAAGGAATTGTTCCTCGTCGATATCGTCAAGACGCTTCAGGTGACGGGAGGGGCGATCGTGTTCCAATATAATGGCGAAACGGAGATTATTCATGAAGGGGATTTGGATGCGGAGGATATCAAACGGCTGCTGGTATCGCAATCCCTTACCGGCAATCCGGACTACACGTGTTTGAAGATGAACAATCACGAGGATTATACCAGCTATTTGATCATGTCTCGGAAGAAAACGAATATGCGCCTTGGCAAAGAAGAGCTGCACTGGCTTGGATTAATTGCGAACTATCTGGAAATCAGCTTGGAGAATCTTCATCTGATCAATAAGCTGAAGGGCAGGCTGCAGGAGCTGGCCGCAAGGCTTCCCGATGAGAGCTCCGCCAAAGACATTCAATGGTTTCGCAAAATCATGTTCGATCTTCAAGAAGAAGAACGCAACCGCATATCCGCTGATCTTCACGATACAACGATGCAGGACCTCTTCTTCCTGAAACGAAGGCTGCTCCAGCTTGGCGAGAAGCTCGAACGAAGCCCAGAGAACCAGGAGCAGTTAAATAATACGGTTAATTTCGTAGACATGATTAATGCCAGCCTGCGTCAAAGCTGCTTTGATTTGAATCCGTATTTGCTGAGCGAAATCGGACTTGTGCAGACGGTAAGAACGTATCTCGATAAGGAAGCGTACACCGTGCCTTTCGCGCTTACCTTCAACGCAGAGCAGGTCCAATTTATTGAAACGAAGGATTTGCAGGTGCAGCGTCATATCTTTCGAATCGTTCAAGAGCTGCTCAACAATGCGAAGAAACATTCTGAAGCTTCTAAAGTCAGGTTCCGTTTCACCGAGTCCGATTCACAGTTTCATTTGAGTTATCAAGATGACGGGGTAGGTTTCCTGCATGAGGAACTTGCTCAAAGGCACATCGGGCAATCATCCGGCATTGGCATGGAACAGATTAGAAGCAGAGTACAGCATCTGGGCGGTAAACTGCAGATTGTTTCGATGAAAGGCAACGGCGTGAACATCAAGATTACCTTACAGAATGAAAAGGAGATTTCGGCATGAACGAAAGGGTCAAAACACTCATAGTAGACGATCACCCACTCTTCGCCAGCGCCACCAAAGCATTGCTCGAGCAAATCGAGGGCATTGAAGTCATCGGTATTGTCAGCAGTGCCGCGCAATGCCTTCAGCAAGTATCCTTGCTGAAGCCCGGACTCGTATTCTTGGATTATCATCTGCCCGATCAGCACGGCACTGAGGTAGCCGCGCAAATTAAAAGCCAGTTTCCGGATACGCATATCGTTATTTTCTCCGGTATTGAGCTTACTGACATCTACAACAAGCTCATCGATATCAAAGTTAGCGGAGTGCTCTCGAAGGAATCCAGCGAACGCACGATTAAGAATATGGTGAATTGCATTTTGGACAACCATACGATGATGCCGCTTGCCCTCTATCAACAATGTCAGCTGAACGGAACGCTTGCAAGCAAAGCAGCACTCTTGGAAGAAGAAGAAATACTCATGATGAATTTGCTTGTCAAAGGCTCCACCTTGGATCAGATCGCAGCCCGCATCCATATGAGCAAACGTACCGTCGATAATTATTTGCGCAAAATCTACGATAAATTAGGCGTGCGGACGAGAACGGAAGCGATTGAGTCTTTTATTAAAAGCAGCTATTATTCCTAAACAACGGAGCGTGCAGCTATGGAGTCGACAATCAAAGAGCATATGTACCGTATCGTGGATGACTATATAGATTCGGAGGATTTGAACGGTCTGCTGAAATCGTTTATTGACGACAAAGCAGAAGAAACGAGTGTTTGGTCGCAGATTACCATTCTGACGCACCGGATGCTAGGCGGCGATGATGCAGGAATAGACCGGCTCGCAGCAGCAGGGGAGCTGATGATTCTCAGTCTGGATATGATGGATGATCTGCAGGATCAAGACCAACCCGGCAAGCCCTGGATGCAATGTCCGCAAGGGTATGTCTTGAATGCCATTCTGGCTATGCAGATGGGATTCATCGGAGAGCTGGGCAAGCAGCAGCTAGCACCGCAAGCCTTCACTGAAGCAAGTCGAACCGTCGCAAGAGCAGTGAACGGACAGCAGAAGGATTTAAACCACTCCGCAGAAAGTGCGGAAGCGTACTTAACGATGGTGCAGGAGAAGTCCGGCTCGATCTTCCGTCTGGCCTGCTGCATCGGCTATGCTCCTCTTGCCGTCGATGAGGAAACAACATCGCAGCTTATGGATCTCGCTGACTGCATCGGCCTCATTCATCAAATTCAGAATGATTGTAGAGATGTGCTGCGCCTCGATGTGAAGAACGATTTGCTCGGCAAGAAACGCACGCTTCCCTTGCTCTATTTGTTGACCATCGAGGATCACGACTTCGCTCCTATCCAGGATTATTACAAGGGCAATGTATCTACCGACTTCATCCTGAGCAATAAGAATGAAATCATGCAGCTCATTCAAGATTCGGGATGCTTGGAATATGCCCGCGTCATTCAGTACATTTGCCTGCAACAAGCAGAGGAGCTGTTCGACCGTCTGCCGCTCAGCTCCCCGTGGAAAGATCAGTTCAAGACCCTTACGTTTGGATCATTCGTCTCGTAACGCTTACCCGCTTACTGCTCTATGGCCATAGGCGCTAATAATCGCTTGATGTTTCTCATCAGCCTGCTGCATGAGGAGACTGAATGCCTCCCGGTCTCCTCGCAGCAGCGCCATTTGGCCCTTCTCCATAATGGCCGCTAACGAGTTGGCGCCAATATCTAAGGCCACCCCTTTGAGCGTATGGACAAGCCGCTTCGCTGAGCTCAGGTCCCCATCGTGAACGGCTTGAACAATCTGCTCAATCGCATCCGAGTGATTGCTTATGAATAGTGCGAGTATCCGATTATAAAGTGTCGCATTTCCTCCAAGCCTCGTGATAACACCTTCGGAATCCAGCTTTTCAATCGATGCTTGCTCCTTGTTCTGACAGAACCGCAGCAGTACATTATAGAGATCTACGGGGTCAAACGGCTTCGTGAGATATCCGTTCATGCCAATCGACAGCACCTGATCCTCTACGCCCTTCATTACATCGGCGGTCATGGCAATGATCGGAACCGCTTGTCCCGCATCCTGCGCTCTTTCCTGTGCTCGGATTGCTTTGGCCGCCTCATAACCGTCCATTATCGGCATTTGCAGATCCATCAGAATGGCGTCATAGGCCTTAATCCCCGCGAGTTTAACAGCTTCTTCCCCATTGTGAGCAACATCAACATGGCGGACCACCTCACGAAGCAGCTCTTTGGCGACCAACTGATTAATTTCATTATCCTCTACCAGCAAGATTACAGCATCCTTCAGATCTGTAGGCTGAATCGGCTTCATCCCGCCATCCGGCAGGTTGTAGACACCATCTCGGTGAAGCAGCTCACCCAGTTCGTTATACAATTGAGACTGGCTGATCGGATACAGCAGCGCCTTCGAGATGAACGGTAATTGCCCCGCTTCTTCATACTCCGCTTCATGATAAGCGTTAATGAACAGGACAGACGGGCTTTTGCCATCGAAATCCCGGATAATCTCTTCAGCAAGCTTAGTCGCGGGTAACCCTCTCAGCTCCCAATCTATGAGAATAAGATCATAGGCATGGCCTGCCAGCAGCAGCGTCCTTGTCTCATCGGCATCCGAGCTTGTTTGGACTTTGAATTCCAGCTGCCCCAACTGCTGCTCAAGCACAGAACGCATTTCGTTATTCTCACAAACGAGTAACAGGCGAGGAATCTTCTTGCCGTAAACTTGTCTCTCATGGCTTTGTTTATCTGAAGTTAACGCCGATTGGAATGGCAGCGTGACAGTGAACAGGCTGCCTGCACCGAGCTTGCTTTCAACCGCGATACTTCCGCCCATCGTTTCGGTAAGCTTCTTGCTAATGACTAAACCAAGGCCTGTACCGCCGAATTTGCGCGTAGTTGTCATATCAGCCTGTGTAAACTCGAAGAACAGCTTGCTAAGCTGCTCCTCGCTCATGCCAATTCCGGTATCGCGGATTCCAAAGGACAGCGTAGTCGTCTGCTCCTCCTGCGAAACCAGATTTACGGCGATGGAAAGCTCGCCTTTAGGCGTGAATTTGACCGCATTATTCGTAATGTTCAGCAGCACCTGCTGCAAGCGGAACGGGTCGCCTATCAGCATCTGAGGAACATCATGACGGATGTCAAAATGGAACCTCAAGCCGGACTCATTCGCCTTGTAGCTGATGAGATTCGAAATATTGCGGAGCACCTCGTACAGGTCAAACCGCGTCGATTCCAAGATGATCTTATTGGCCTCGATTTTGGACAGATCAAGCACATCGTTGACCAAATTCAGCAGGCTCTTGGCAGCTGTAATGGACTTATCCACGTATTCCAGCTGTTTCGGATTCAAATTGGATTGCTGCAGAATATAATTGAGTCCGATAATCGCATTAATCGGCGTGCGGATTTCGTGACTCATATGAGCCAGAAATTGACTCTTCGCTTTGTTCGATTCATCCGCTGCCTTGCGCTTCATGATATCGCTAATGTCTACGGCGCTTCCGATGACATCAACGACCGCACCGTGATTCTTGATGGGATGCAGCGTAACGAGAATGCCGATACCATTTATTGTCGTTTCGTAGGATACCTTCTCCCCTTGCCAGGCCTTCTCATACTGGACTTGAAGAAATGCTGCAAAGTCTTCCGAGAATATGCGGACATCCTCTATCTTTTTCCCAATAAAATCAATCGGTTTCGCCCCCACTTGCTTCAAGAGCTGCCCTTCGATCAAGCTGTATATAAATTGACCGTTCTTCTTCTGGAAGCGAAACGTAAAGCCAGGCTGCATGCGAAGCAAATAGCTCATGTCACGTTCGGCCTGGAGCATTTTGGTCTTATAGCGATGATTGCGGATCAGATAGTACAGGAAGCAGGCGATTAATTGGGAGTAAATCATTTGAATGAGGATGTACAGCAGGATGGTTTTGAATGTCAACTGGCCGGCCAAACATAAGGCGCCATAGTAATAGATTAATAGAAACAGAGCGCCGATAGGCCACCTGACCCAATACGAGCGGATTCGGAAGAACAGATAACCCGTCCCGTATGCAGCCGTTATGCCAATAGCCATTTGTACCCAATTAATAGAGCCTTCTTTAATAAATCTTCCGATGTACACGACGAGCAGCTCTGCAAACGCCCCCGCCGGACCCCCGAAGAAGGCAGCCATCATGAGCGCGATTCCCCGCAAGTTCAAAGGCACTTCCGTACCTTGAATCAGTACGCCGAAGAACATCAGAATGACACCTAATAATCCGAATACGCCGCCTATGTACAAACGTTTAACTAACGTCGGCTTATCCTGATTCTCCTCTCGGATGAAGAACGGGGAGACAAAGAAAAGAAACACGCTGAGTATTGCAAAATTCAGGATTAAATCTTTAGGCACACCGTCACCGTCCAAGGGGCTTTTTATACTAATTTACAACATAAATCGACAATGCAATAGCCCTTGGACATAAATAAATTCGTTAATTGGAGCTGGCCATTTCTCCTTTATTTACTGACTCTAAATCTGACATGAAATGGAAAGTTTAACCCTAAATTGAATGGTAATATTAAACAGTAATGGATCTATTCCGCATGCCGAACGACGATATTCTCACGTACGAACCTGCAGCGTGTAGTTTACCGTAATGAGCCTGCCTTCTCTTGCGAATTGACCCCAAACTTTATAAATACCCGGAGCAGGGAAGATCGTATGAAAAACAGGTGCCGCCTCTTGGGATTTCGCATCATCAGGATGCACATGAATGTACTGCTCCGAATCGCCGCTAATAATGACGACATGCCCGGCAGCTCCCAGATAAGGTTCAAGGTTGTTTGCCGGCTTCTTCGTCTTGGCATCCGCAATATGGAAGGTTAGGTTCGTCTCCTTTCCTGCCGCCAATCGGTCATAAGTTAAAGTAATCAGCTCGTGCTCGGTAGACTTCGTGAGCGTCGTGTCCGGCAAGAGTGGCTTGGCCTCTGCTCTACCGCTTAGCATAATGGCTTGTCTCGATACGACTGAGTCGCCGCCCTCCGGCTGAAATTCCGCGAATAAACGGTACTCGCCCCCGAAAGGAAACGTCGTATCGATCGTAAACATACCTTCTCCGTCATATTCCGGATGGATATGGTTGAAATACGACAAATCCTTACTCACAACAATCAGGTGAAGCAGCTTTTCATGCATCACCGAGAACTGCGTAACGAGCTTCCCATCCGGGCCATGAGCCATAAATTGAATCCGCGTGTTCGACTTCGGTGTCGGTATCTCCGGATTTAATCGCCACATGCCTTGAATCGAGGAGCTCCCCCTCTCATGGTGCTCATGATGCCCACTGACAGGCGCGGAGTCTCCCTTCATGCTTGCCGCTCTGGAGCAAGCACTTATACTAAGCACGAGTAATGCCAAGCCAACTATTGACGCGTTTCTATTCAAGCTTTCCACCTCTTCAATAAATCATCCTATCCCCCTCTATATTCCACAAATTGGCATTATCCATACCCTCGGCAGCAGTAAGCTCAATAGGACAATGCTACAGATTGGTTCACATAAGTCATATCCTTGAGCGTCCTGAGTAGAAAATGAGCCACGTCGGCACGGGAAATACGCCCTTTCCCGCTTGGCACACCATGTCTGGCTTCAAGGTATTCTCCTCTAGGCCTTCCATTCACGAGCTGCAGCGGACGAACAATTGTCCATTGTAGTCCGCTTGATTGAAGCGCATCTGCCGCCTTCCTATGATTGGCAAGCACCTGTCGCAGCAGCAGCTGCACCAGAAATCCGGTCATTCCCGGAATCTCGTTATAGATCCCCGCTGATGCAACGAAACTGATCCGCCCCACATCATGCTTCTGCATGCCGGCGATAAGATTAGCCGTCATTTCTGAAAGGCTCTCTCCCCGGCCGAACCCCTTTGTACCGAGACAAGAAACGACACTATCATGACCTTCAATGGCTCTGCTTACAGCTTCACGATCCAGTGCGTTGCCCTGCACATACCGTAACTTCGTATCGCCTCTGCTCGGCAGGTCTATATTCAGCTTCTGCGGCGAACGAACGAATGCGGTTACGGCTTGCCCCTGCTCCAATGCTTGCCTGACTACCTCTTGCCCCGTCCTTCCGCTTGCACCAAAGACGATGATCCTCATCGCGCTTCGACCTCCCGCCTGCTGCATTTTACTATTGACTTTCGACCTTATTTATAATAATTTTAATTTAGTAATAATTATTATCTAGATTCAATTGCAATCGCTTTGGTGTATAGATGGGAAAGGAGCACTCATTCATGGAAAACATCGTTATCGTAGGCACAGGGCCAGCCGGCTTAACGGCAGCCATCTATCTCGCGCGTGCCGGTTACAGTCCGCTCGTACTTGAGGGACCGCAGCCGGGCGGCCAATTGACCACCACAACAGAGGTGGAGAACTTCCCGGGATTCCCCGAAGGCATACTTGGCTCCGAACTCATGGCGAACATGCGCACTCAAGCTGAGCGCTTCGGCGCACGTTTTGAGACAGGCTGGGTGCAGCATGCTGACTTATCTGAGCGTCCTTTCAAGCTGTCCTTGGATGGCGGACGTGAATGGATTGCAGATGCCATGATTATTTCGACAGGTGCTTCGGCAAAATATATGGGTATCCCTGGTGAACGTGACAATATTGGGCGAGGTGTGAGCACCTGTGCAACTTGTGACGGTTTCTTCTTCCGAGGCAAGAAGATCATTGTTGTTGGCGGCGGCGATTCCGCAATGGAGGAAGCAGGCTTCCTGACCAGGTTCGCGACTGAGGTTCGCCTCGTGCACCGCCGGGAGGAGCTTCGCGCATCCAAGATTATGCAGGACCGGGCACGTGCCAATGACAAAATCAAATGGAGCCTCGGCGTCACTCCTATCGCAGTCGAAGCAGACGAGCACCGTGTGAAGGGTCTTCGTGTCCGCGATAACGCCACTGGCGAAGAAACGCTCCTTGAAGCAGATGGTGTATTCGTAGCCATCGGCCATACGCCGAATACCGCTTTCCTCGGCGGTCTAGTGACGACCGATGAGCTCGGTTACGTCGCAGTAACACCGGGCACCTCGAAGACGAACATTGAAGGCGTCTATGCCTGCGGCGACGTACAAGATCACCGTTACCGTCAAGCGATCACGGCGGCAGGAAGCGGCTGCATGGCTGCACTGGATTGCGAACATGATCTGGAAGCATGGAACAGGGCAGCAGGGTTTGTGACTGACATGGCAGTAGAAGTGTAATACCTATATCCTATTATGAAGGAGTTGTTCAAGATGACGACTAAACAGACGACTAAACTACAAAGCATTCTAAACAAACAAATCGCAACGTGGAGCGTAATGTATATCAAGCTTCATAATTACCATTGGTACGTGAAGGGCAACCAGTTCTTCACCCTGCACGTGAAGTTCCAGGAGCTGTACGAAGAAGCCACGCTGCATGTGGATGAAATCGCGGAACGCTTGCTCGCGATTGGCGGCGAACCGATTGCGACTATGGCAGAGTATCTCAAGCAATCCAGCGTGAAAGAAGCGACAGGCAGCGAGTCCGCCGTGCAAATGGTCGACTCCGTCGTAGCCGATTTCACCTTGATAGCTTCCGAGCTCAAGGAAGGTATGGAAGAAGCGCAGTCCGCCGGCGACGAGACAACCGGAGACATGCTGCTTGCGATCCACAGCGGACTTGAGAAACACATTTGGATGCTCAAAGCGTTTAACGGGAAACAAGTTTAAGTCAGCGATAGGGCGATAAGACGATATGGCGATAACCGCGATATTGTCCATATCGACGATAGCCACTATATCCGACTGCCATTCGCCGGCCGGCCTCCGAATGTTGCATAAATAGCAACATTTGACCATAACAAACACTCTCTACGATCTGAATGTTGCATGGAATGCAACTTTTGAGTCTACTATGAGGCACCGAGGGCAATTTTCAATAAAAATGTTGCATGCAATGCAGCATTTCCATATATTCCGGGAAAATCACACCAAAATGTTGCATGCTATGCAACAATTCACTCTCGCATACTGTCTCGCCAATGCACTTGCAGCAGCAGGCTATCAACTATTATGCGTGAGGTTTACTTATACAAAAGACACCTATTGCAGTCGGGAGCTTCCCGCTGTAATAGGTGTCTTTTGCGTATATCATTTATTTCTTCTTATTCGCCGCAATTTGCTCGGCAAGCTCGTTCAAGTACGCCCATCGGTCCATCAGCTGCTCGAGCTTTGTTTCGAGCTCCTGCTGTTCCTTCAGCAGGTCTTGCAGCGTAGCCGAATCGCTGCTGGATACTTCCATCTTCGTTTGAACGGCCGTAAGCGCAGCTTCGGCTTTCTCGATATCCGTGTCGATGGATTCAAATTCCTTCTGTTCTTTGTAGGTCATTTTGGTCGGAAGAACAGGTTCATTGCTGGACGCGTCCGGAGTCGGAGCCGTTTCCGCCTTGCGCTCCACTGCTGTCGCGCCGCCTGAGCCGGCGTTCGTTCCGGAACGACTGCCGTACTGCGCCGCATACTGCTGATAATCCGAGAAGTTGCCCACATGCTGCTCGATGACGCCATCGCCCTCGAAAGCGAAGATACGCTCGGATGTACGATCTAGGAAATAACGGTCATGGGATACGGTGAACACGACACCCGGGAAGTCGTCCAAGTAATCCTCCAGCACCGTTAGTGTTGTAATGTCCAAATCATTCGTCGGCTCATCGAGCAGCAGCACGTTTGGCGCTTCCATCAGCACACGCAGCAGCTGCAATCTGCGCTTCTCTCCGCCGGAGAGCTTCGCAATTGGCGTCCACTGCTGCGCCGGCGGAAACAGAAACCGCTCCAGCATTTGCCCAGCGGTTATGTTCGTTCCGTCGCCGGTCGTGATACGCTCCGCACTCTCGCGGATGTAATCAATGACGCGCAGCGTCTCGTCCATTTCTTCCCGCTCTTGCGAGAAGACTCCAAGCTTCACCGTCGGTCCAAGTCGAACCTCGCCTGCATCCGGCGTAAGCTTGCCGGCGATCAGCTTCAGCAGCGTCGACTTGCCGAGCCCGTTACGACCGACGATGCCTACCCGATCCTCCGGTACCGCAATATAGCTGAAATCACGGATGACCGTCCGCCCTTCGAAGGCTTTGGTCAACCCTTCCAGCTCGATAATTTTCTTGCCGAGCCGCGTAGAAGCTACGGAAACCTCAAGCTTCCCGTTCGCTTTCTCCGGAGCTGCGGCATTCAGTGCTTCAAACCGCTGAATACGCGCCTGCTGCTTGGTCGTCCGCGCCTTTGCGCCTTTACGCATCCATGCGAGCTCATTGCGAAGCAAGTTCTTGCGCTTCGCTTCCGACGATGCCTCGCGCTCCTCGCGATCCAGCTTCAATTCAATAAATGCACTGTAGTTCGCCGTATAGAAATAGGCTTTCCCTTTGTCCAGCTCCAGCGTCCGGTTGCTGACACGGTCCAGGAAATACCGATCATGCGTAATCATAAGCAGCGCGCCTTTGCGCTTCTGCAGCATGCCTTCCAACCACGCGACAGACTCGTTGTCGATGTGGTTGGTAGGCTCATCGAGCAGCAGCACGTCGGCCGGCTGAATCAGCGCCGCAGCCATCGCGACACGCTTGCGCTGACCGCCCGAGAGCGTGCCCAGCTTGGCGCCATAGCTTGCGATGCCGAGCTTCGAGAGCGCGATCTTCGCTTCGCTCTCGATGCCCCAAGCATCCAGCTCCGCCATCCGCTGATTGGCGCGAACCAGCCGCTCCTGCAGCGCAGCGTCGCCGGGCAGCAGCTCCAGTGCTTGCAGCGCCTCTTCATAGGCGCGCACGGCAACCATCTGCGGCGAATCGCCGCCAAGCACATGCTCGAGCACAGTCTGCTCGGGATCGAACTGCGGATCCTGCGAGAGCATCCGCACCGTTACGCCCCCGGCAATAAGAATAGAGCCCGAATCAGGGGGCTCTATTCCTGCAACAACTTGAAGAAACGTCGATTTACCGGTGCCGTTGACGCCGATAATTCCGATTTTGTCGCCCGTTTCCACGCCGAACGACACGTCTTGAAACAATATTTTTTCACCGTAGGTCTTTGAAATATGATCAACCGTTAATACGTGCATCTTATTATTCCCGCCCAACGTTAGTAAATCGCCAAACGCACTGCGCTACGCGTGAATGGTTCGAACATAGCGACAGCCGTTAATCCGTATCTACTCACTTTAAACGATCTACTAAGCTTCAATCAAATCTTTCTTCGCAAAATCGCCTGCCGCTTGCTCCGCCTTGATCGCAATAGCTACCATCGTACGAACCGCTTCAACCGGATAGTTACCCGAAGCTGTCTCGCCGGAGAGCATAACTGCATCTGTGCCATCCCATACCGCATTGGCAACATCGCATGCTTCTGCGCGCGTCGGACGCGGATTGCTTTGCATCGAATCCAGCATTTGCGTAGCGGTAATAACGAATTTGCCTGCGCGGTTGCATGCTGCAATCATGCGCTTCTGTGCCATTGGCACGTCTTCAATCGGAATTTCCACACCAAGATCGCCGCGAGCAACCATGATGCCTTCAGACGCTTCCACGATTGCAGCAAGCTCATCCAGACCTTCTTGGTTTTCGATTTTCGAAATAATTTGGATATGGCTTGCGCCCTTCTCTGCCAGCAGACGCTTCACTTCAAGGACATCCTCTGCGCGGCGGACGAACGACATTGCGATCATATCCACGCCTGTTTCGATACCGAAGGCGATATGCAGCTTGTCTTTTTCCGTTACGCCCGGAAGGCTTGTTTGAATACCCGGCAAGTTAACGCCTTTGCGAGATTTAATGATGCCGCCGTTTAGAATCACGCAAACGACATCGCTGCCTTCAATGCGCACAACTTGCAGTTCGATCAAACCGTCATCGATCATAATGCGCGAGCCGACCGTAACATCTTTGGCCAAGTCATAGGAGACCGAAATGCGCGTAGCCGTACCAGCGATCTGCTCGGTTGTCAGCGTTAGGAACTCTCCGCTTCTAAGCATATAAGAAGATTCTTGAAGGACCCCCGTCCGAATTTCCGGTCCTTTAATATCAAGCATAATGGAAACAGGTACGTTCAATTTGCTTGCTGCTGCCCGAACCGATAGAATCCGTCCGCGGTGGTCATCCAGCTCGCCATGTGCCAAATTCAGTCTTGCTATATTCATGCCTGCTTTCAGCATTTCTTCCAACATGTCAGCCGACATACAAGCAGGTCCCATAGTACATACAATCGCCGTCTTCTTCATGTCGATCACTCCCAAGTCTAATTTCGTTCTGTTGCCTTTATTGTAAAAGAACAATTGCACGAGTAGATAGGACTATAGTACAGTGGTTGTAAAATAGTACGATCATTGTCTGAAAGTGAGCGTTGCCCCATGTTTCATATCTTCGATATCCGGCAAGAGTGCGGCATTCTGCAAGGGGAGCGGCGCGCCCTCGGTATGGACAGCTATACGCTGGTCTGGGTCCGTTTCGGCCAAACGAGCTACACCTACTCCGGGCAAACCATCAGCTGTCGCAAAAACGAGCTGCTGCTTATCCCCGCCGGCGTTCCCGCTGCGGAGCTGCATGGCGCCGGGAGCATCCGCGAGAGCGTCACGGTACGCTTCAGCCCGGCCGATATTTCGGCGATGCAGCTGCTGCCTATTCTGGCGAGAAGAACACCGCTGCGCTGGGTTACTCATATGCCTGAGCTGCTGCTAGAGAAGCTGCTCTATATCGTGGAGCAATGGAGCGCCCGCGACCGTTACTTCTCCGTCATGTGTTCGGCACTGCTGACCGAGCTGATCGTGACGATCAGCCGGGAGTACGACGAAGGCGAGAAGGCCCCGTCCTCCATCCAGCACATTGAGCGGATGAAGCGCTACGTCGAAGACAATTACCGCAGCAAAATCACGAAGCTCGAGCTCGGCACCTGCATCAACGTCAGTCCGAACTACGCGGCATCGCTTTTTCGCAAAGTAACCGGCCTCACCATCAGTGAATACGTGCACCGCAGACGGATGAAGACGGCCCACTATATGCTGCGCCACTCCCAACTAACTGCGCAGGATATCTCCGAGCATCTCGGTTATAGCGATCCCTCGTATTTCAATCGTATCTTCAAACGCATCATCGGCAAGCTGCCCTCGGATTTGATCGCAGAGCGCACGGCGCGGGAGTGAGGTCGGCTCAGGCGAGAGAGAGTAATCGGTGACGCGGTGCGGGATGGTGCAGGATTGCGGGGGATGGCGCAGGATTGCGGGGGATGGCGCAGGAATGGCGCGGCAGGCGCGGAAATGGCGCGGGAGATATTGCTCCCTTTTTTGGGTCGTATCGTTCTTGTTCGATGAGAGCGGATATGCCTCTTATAGCATGCAAATGTGGCAGTTCGGCGCGGGATTGGCTCCGAAAAAAATCTAACGAACCGTGGAGGTCTTATTTGGCGGTGGATGGGCATTTGGGGGCGATTAACACCATAATAGCGCCTCTACGATCCGTTAGAAGTTCAAACCGTGGGAAATCGCACCAATAAGGCCTCTACGATCCGTTAGATTTTCAAACCGCAGAAAATCGCTCCAAAAACGCTTCTACGATCTGTTAGATTTAAAATTCACTCCAATCACTAGTCTCCATAGGTCGCCAGAACCACCAACCACCTCAATTTACTAGATGTTTTGGTAAATATGCCAATAAAAAAGTAAACGTAATGGATATTCATCCAACTAATAATGAGGTCACAGCACCGAATTACAGCACAAATCCACCAGTCTTGACCGGATCGCATCATGCAAGCGTCATACAACGCGCGCTAGGAGCCTCGCGCGTTGCGAAAACATACTCTTCTCCCCCACAAACCAACAAAAAAAGCCGCCAACATAACCTTGGCGGCCTTGCAAAACGTCAACCCATTCCTCTACCCCACTCCGTGCGCGGTGACTCGAAATCAACCATATCGTCGATGCTCGGAGACAGCGGAATGGCAACCATACGCAGCGCATCCATCGGGCGAAGCATCGAACGCAATTCGTACGGCGTCCGCTGCCCGCGTATCAGCCAATCGCTGATGTCCTCTTGCTCTAGGATCGCCGGCATCAGCGGCTGATACGGAGACACATGCGAGTTAGCCGGTGTCATCAACATTGTGCAAGTGCGCATCTCTTCCCCGGAAGCCGGACGAAACACATCATACAGCCCAGCAATAGCAAATGTCCCGCTTCGCATCGTAAGCTTCATCCGATGCACTTCCTTGCCAATCGTGCGCGTCACATAGAACCCCGTGCACGGAATGATGCAGCGCTGCTTATTCGCGATACGCTCATAAATGGGTTTATCAAACAATTCCGAGCTGTCCATCCGCACCGAATCGCGTGCCCAGTAAGGCACCATTCCCCACCTGAACTCATCCAATATCCTTCCGTTCTTCGTCTCAATAATCGCCGAAACCGAATCCGTTGGATTCACTTCATACCGGTTAGAAATATAGAACAGTACATTGTCGAGCTCGAACCGCTCCGTCAGCTCAGAAGCTTGAGCCGTTATCGATATTGACTGACACATGGTAAACACCTCCATCTATTTCGGCTATTATTTCCGGTTTAGCCAAAATCATGTGCGCCCATGGACAGTTCCGCTATAATATTACTCATCACACTCAACGAGAGGAGGGTATACGCGGCTAATGACCGATAACTCCATTCCACATTTCTCCAAAGGAGAACGGTTGCTGCCGTACGCCTCCCTATTCGAGACGGATCACGAATCGCAGCAGCTGCCTATTTTCGTCAACCGCGTCCAGGAGTCTTTCGACCTCGTCATGCATGCGCATGATTTTATCGAAATCTGCATGGTGACCGAAGGCGCCGGCTTCCACTATATCGGTGAAGACCAAATGCCTGTTTCTCGCGGCGATCTGTTCTTCATTCCGGTCGGCATCTCGCATGTATTCCGTCCCAGCTCCACGGCCAAAGGCCGCTCGCTCATTATGTACAACTGCATCTTCACCACGGAGCAGCTGGACAAGCTATTGCAAGCCGTCTACGCAGAACCCCAAATAACGAAATCGCTGAGCGAGCTGAATCATGCCGGGCAATGGCTACATGTCCGAGATCGCAACGAAGAAGGTCAGCAGCTCTTTCATAAGCTGCATGACGAGTTTACGTCTCGCAAACCAGGGTTCACCGCCAATCTATGCGCCGCAACCATCGAGCTGCTCATCATGGTCTATCGCAGATGGCTCGAGCAGTCGCAGCCACATACCACGCAGCAACAGCAGCCCAAGACCACAACCTCCGCTTCCATGCAGCAGATCGTGGAGCAGATTGACGCTAACTGCACCTCAGAGCTGCATGTCGCCGATATGGCGGCGCAGCTTGGAATCAGCGAGCGGCATTTTCAGCGCGGCTTTAAGAAAGCGACAGGCATGACGTTTCTGGACTATGTACAGAGTGCGCGAATTGATCTCAGCTGCAAGCTGCTGCTGCGAACAGATGCCAGGATCAGCGAAATTGCCGCCCAAGCCGGCTACCAGGACATGAAGTTTTTTAACGAGCTGTTTAAGAAGAAAACAGGCGTAACGCCGCGCCAATACCGACTCGCTCCCAAGTAACTGCGGGTAGCAGTTTCAAACTAAACCTGGGAGTCCGCCGACCGGGCGAACTCCCTCTTCCTCTACTAGCTCGTCAATATAAAAGCTTCTCCGTCCGTAATCGCCACCGTATGCTCATATTGCGCGCCAATTGACCCATCGAAGGTCCGAGCTGTCCAGCCGTCCTGATCAATAGAAATGTACGGCTTCCCCGTAACAAAGATCGGCTCGATGGTGATGACCATACCTTTGGCGAGTTTTTTGCCTGTCCCCGCTTTCCCCTTGTGATGGACCTGCGGCTCCTCATGGATGCTGCGCCCGATGCCGTGTCCAATGAACGCATCGACGATGGAATACCCCTCCGATTCTGCCACACGCTGCACCGCATGCCCGATATCACCCAAACGTTTGCCCACAATCGCCTGAGCAATCCCTTGATAGAGCGCATGTTTCGTCACATTCATCAGTCGCTGCAGATCCGGACTTACTTGGCCAACCGCATACGTCCATGCCGAATCCGCCATCCAGCCATCAAGCTCCGCGACCATATCGATGGTCACGATCTCCCCTTCGCGAAGCGGCACATCCTTCGGAAAACCATGGCAAACGACCTCACCGACAGAAGCACATGTCGCGTACGGATAACCTTTGTAGCCCTTCTGAGCAGGACGTGCACCATTTTGGCGCATATAGGCATCGACGAACCGGTCGATTTCAAGCGTGGTGACACCGGGCCGAAGCCGCTTGGCAATTTCGGCGTGACAGCCCGAAACAATTCGGCCTGCTTTGCGAATCAGGAGCAGCTGTTCATCAGTCTTGTAATGAATCATACGGCATCCCTCCAGAAGCATTAGCTGAGGTGCAGGAAGCAGAACACGACGTATAACAAAAAAACCTTGTCCCTATCGTGCCGGGCAAGGTTAATGGTTCAACGTATTTAGCTTACTGATGACCGAAGTCGTCCCATCTCATGTTCAACGAGCATCGTCAATTCTTCCTCATACCCGCCCATAATCCGATATTTGCGGATATAATCTCGGACAAACTTCCGTGAATCCTTCGGCTGAAAAATCCTTGTTAGTTCCTTGAGGCTTTCTTTGACTTCATTATGGCTGCGTTTCGCCATGAAATCCCCTCCTAGCATCGGCTTAGTGGTCCTAACAATAACTGCACGAGAACGCACACGGCGGAACTTGAACCGCGGCTGGTACTCCTCATAGGTGTCGAACGATCGGCTTAAATGAAGGTGGGTTAGGAGTTTAGGGAAATTGTTTCATTTATCAATCAATTATAACATTTTAAACTTAGATATAAAAGCGAACAGAATTAATTTTACAATTCCTTCAGATTTTGTCGTCTTCTATGGGTTCATCTCTGGTCGCAGCTGACTCTTCCGCGGACGGAATGAGATTGTCGCTTGGTTGATCGGTTCGGCGAGAGTTTGACGATGATGCGGCTGACCAGGCACTATTCTTATAGACCCGCAAATAGGCCACTACACCTACGATTGCGACAATGATGCCAAACAAGATAACTACGTTCGTCATCCATGGACTAACCACGATCATTCTCCCCTCTCCCCAGTTTGTTTTCCAGATATGCTAATTATAGGGGAAAGGGATAACGCTTTCAATGTCACGAACAACCCTCTGCGAAAATGTAACATGTTACAATTAAGTTACTCTGCGAAACGTTCCGCTCCCCCATGCAAGCAGCTCTTCATTATTATCGACAATACGCCCTTGCATTGTGAGTGTTCGTCGTGATTTATGAATAAGCAAAGCCTCACAACGGATAATCCCAATGCCTGCGCTCTGCAAATAATGGACATTCAGCTGCGTCGTCACCGTCTTCTCGCCCGGACACTCCAAGATCACGACAAGCCCCATTGCGTTATCCAGCAAGGAAGCCAGCACGCCGCCATGCACGATGCGGGCGAGATTGAGATGCTCCGGGCGCACATTCAGCGACACGACCGCCTTCCCTGGTTCTGCATGATCCAGCTCACAGCCAAGGTGTCCCCAGAAAGTCGGTTTGGCCGCCTCTGCCAACGCATCAAGCGAAGCTCTTGCATCATGGGGGCGTATCTGCTCCGATCCCTTTTCCTTCTCGCTCATTCGCTTCCTCCTCCTGCAGCTTGCGCCGCAGCACCTTCCCAATCATCGTCATGGGAAGCTCGGTTCGAAATTCATACAGATGCGGCACCTTAAACACAGCCAACCGGTCTCGGCACCACCGATCAAGCTGCATCGATGAGATGTTCACATCTTTGCGCAGTACGATAAACGCCTTCACCGTCTCCCCCCGATAAGGGTCCTTTACACCAATAACGGCAGCATCACGAACGCCCGGATGCTCGTAGAGCACTTCTTCCACCTCGCGCGGGTAGATATTAAAACCGCCTGCGATAATGATATCTTTGATCCGGTCCACGATAGCAAAGAAACCGTCACTGTCCATTTGGGCCAAGTCTCCGGTACGCAGCCAGCCGTCCTTGAATGTCGCAGCGGTAGCCTCCGGCCTCCCCCAATAACCGAGCATAACCTGGGGTCCACGTACGAGCAGCTCGCCTACTTCACCTTGCGGGAGATCTTCGCCTGTCGTCATATCGACGATTTTGGCATCTGTATTGGGGAAGGGCAGGCCGACAGTACCGATTTTGCGCTTCGTCCAGATTGGATTGACATGCGTCACCGGCGACGCTTCCGTGAGTCCGTAACCTTCGATAATTTTGCCGCCGGTCAGCGCTTCGAACTGCGTCTGTACCTCCAGCGGCAACGGCGACGACCCGCTGACACATACTCGAATAGAGGATAAATCATACTTCTTCACATCGGGATGGTTTAAGAGGGCGATGTACATCGTAGGGGCACCCGGAAAAAGCGTTGGTTTCAGCTTCTTAATCGTCTCCAGTACCACACCAACCTCGAAGCGGGGAAGCAATATAATAGTGCCGCCGATCATCACGGACAAATTCATAATGACCGTCAATCCAAAAACATGAAAGAGCGGCAGCGCTGCAAGTAAACGTTCCTTGCCCTCCTCCATCCGGTAAAACCACGCCACGGACTGCTTGGCATTCGCGATTAAGTTTCGGTTTGTGAGCATGACGCCTTTCGCAATTCCCGTTGTACCGCCGGTGTATTGAATCAGCGCAACATCGTTGGCGGGATCAACGGCTACCTCAGACGGCAATTTAGGTGCCTTTGACATAAAGGAGGTATATCGTTTGACGCCGTGCTTCCCATACGTGACTTGTGGATTATTTCCGGAGCGTCTTTGTTTGATGGGGAAGAGCAGGTTCTTCGGAAAAGGGAGCGCGTCTTGGATGGAGGTGACAATTACAGTGTGCAGCTGAGGTACGGGGCCATCCTCAGGCGTCTTGCCCCGCACCCGCTCCAGACGGGGATACAACAAATCCAAGGTCACAATCGCTACCGCGCCGCTATCCTTGAGTTGGTGCTCAAGCTCCCGCTCTACATAGAGCGGGTTCGTCATGACGACAACAGCACCGGCAAGCATCACGCCGAAGTATGCAATGATCGTCTGCGGGCAGTTCGGCAGCATAATGGCGACACGGTCGCCTCTGACGATGCCGGCAGCCTGCAGCCCTGCAGCCATCCGCTGGGAAGCGGACAGCAGCTCGCGGTAGGTTGTTTTCTTGCCGTAGAAATGCAGCGCTTCATGGGTGGGGTATTTGGCGGTTGTTTGAAGCAGCATATCGCTTATGCTTATATTCGGAATTTCCACATCAGGCGCAATTTCACCGGGATAGCAGCGAAGCCAGGGCCTCTCTTGCGGTTCTTCCATCTCCAAAAGCCTCCCCCTACAACGTGTATTGCTGGCTGCGGATGACGCGCGCGGCTATGCCGCGTTTAAGCGAGATTGTATCGACAAGCGGGGAGCGAGTGAGCTTCTTCATGACGGCCAGCTGGGTTTGGAGCGCATCCCCTTCTTCCAGCGCGGCGAGCGTTGTTTTGGCGTACCGCTCGATCCGCTCCATCGCCTCTTGAACGAAGACGACGGTCATGTCGATTGCATTTTGCGTGGCTGCAGCTGATGCGCTGTCGCCGCGAAGCAGCATTTTGCGTGTACGCAGATTGGCGCTTTCCATGGCGAACACTTGAATCATCATGTCAGCCAACAGGCATAACACCTCTTGCTGCTGCTCCAGTGCAAGTCCGTACTTCTGTACCGCCATGCCGCCGACCGCGAGGAAGATTTTCTTCCCCTGCTGAATGCGGAACGTTTCCTTGCTAAGCGGCTCATCGAATGGTGGAAGCGGCATGGGCTGCAGCAGCTCCGCCTGCAAAGCGCGCGCTTTACGAAGGAGAGGCAGCTCGCCCTTGAGCGCTTTCTTCATCAAGGTGCCGGGGATGAGCATCCGATTGATCTCGTTCGTACCTTCGAAAATACGGTTGATTCGAGAATCGCGGTAGATTCGCTCTACCTTGTAATCCTTGATATAGCCGTAGCCCCCGTGGATTTGGACGCCTTCGTCCGCCACATAATCGAGCACTTCCGTTGCAAAAACCTTGTTAATGGAGCATTCCAGCGCATACTCGGAAATGGCTTTTGCCGCAATCGCCCCGGCGTCTGCACTATTATCTGAGCCTGCGGCTTCGCTCTCCTTGAGCATTTCGTCGATCCAGCCTGCTGTCCGGTAGACCATGCTCTCCAGCACATAGGTGGCAATGTTCATATCCGCCAGCTTCGCGCCAATCAGAGGGAACGACGCAATTGCCCGGCCGAACTGTTTGCGCGTATTCGCGTATTTGACGGCAAGCCCGATCGTTTCCTTCGCCCCTCCGACGCAGGCTGCCGCCAGCTTGAAGCGACCGATGTTCAGGATGTTAAAGGCGATGATATGTCCTTTGCCGACCTCGCCGAGCACATTTCCGGCCGGAACCGGCGTATCGTCGAAGAAGATTGGGCAGGTCGAGGAGCCTTTAATGCCCATCTTGTGCTCCTCCGGTCCAATGCTGAAGCCAGGCAAGCCGCGCTCCACGATAAAGGCGGTGAAGTGGTCCCCGTTCACCTTCGCGTATACGATGAATAAATCCGCAAAACCGGAGTTCGTAATATATAATTTCGATCCGTTTAGAATGTAGTGCTTCCCATCCGGCGTCAGCCTCGCCGTTGTGCGCGCACCAAGCGCGTCGGAACCTGAAGCAGGCTCTGTCAGGCAGTAAGCGGCAATTTTCTTGCCTATGGCCAGGTCAGGCAGATACTTTTCCTTCTGCGCCTGCGAGCCGAAGAAGACAATCGGCAATGTGCCGATGCCGACATGTGCCCCGACGGAGAGCGCGAAGGACGAAGCTTCGGCGAGCGTTTCGGCGAGAAGCGTCGAGCTCACCTTGTCGAGCCCGAGTCCGCCGTATGCCTCGGGTACGTCAGCGCCGAGCAAGCCGAGCTCGCCCGCCTTCTGCATCAGCTCCACCGTCAGCTTATAGTCGAGCGCCTCGATTTGGGCATCGCGGGGGCGAATTTCGCCCACCAGAAAAGCGCGCGCCGCATCAGCAATCATCCGCTGCTCATCGGTAAAATCCTCCGGGGTGACGATTGCGCTCGGCGACATATCCTCCACGACAAACCGGCCGCCCCATCGATTGTTTTGCGCCATCTGACGTTCACTCCTTTCTATCTGCTTGCGATCAAGACGCAGCCTGCTTGCTGCGATCGACTTGAGATCAAGCAACGTGCGCCTTAGCGGCGCATTGTGCTCGAATTCGTGGTGCGATTTCGCGCGGGGAGAGGGAGAGAAGGAAGAGGGAGGAAATTTTGCAAATACTGCAGCATTTCTCGTCTCCCGGTGAGAAAACGAGGGAAATGTTGCTGTTTATGCAACATTTTTGCCCGTTTTCAGCTAGATAGGCCTCTTGGCGGATCAAATGTTGCATTCCATGCAACATTCGATCATACCCGGCGGTAATTCAGCGGAAATGTTGTATTTTCAGCAACATTTCTAAAGAAAGACTCGGTTAGTTAGGCAGCTGGGAAGAGCATGGCGGATTTTAGTGCGTGTTGGTGAGTTTGGTTAGTATGGTGTGGTGTGTGTGGTGTGTGTGATGTGTGTGATGTGTGGTGTGTGTGTGTGTGTGGTGTGTGTGATGTGTGTGGTGTGTGAAAGTTGAAATCTTTAAGGTGACACCTCGAGCACGCCTGCTGCACCCATGCCGCCGCCGATGCACATCGAGACGACACCGATTCCGCCGCCGCGGCGCCGCAGCTCGTGGATGAGCGAGACGGTCAGCTTCGTTCCCGTACAGCCAAGCGGGTGACCAAGCGCGATGGCGCCGCCGTTTACATTGACGCGTTCCGGATCCAGGCCGAGCTGCTCAATAATAGGCAAGCACTGCGCGGCAAACGCCTCATTCAGCTCGAACACATCCACCTGCTCTTTCGTAATACCGGCGCGGTCCAGCACCTTCGGAATGGCTTCAATCGGGCCGATCCCCATCACCTCAGGAGCGACGCCCGCTACACTGTAGGCGCGGAAGACGGCAAGCGGCTTCGTAATCCCCAGTTTCTCGGCGCGCGCGCGGCTCATCACGATAACGGCCGCGGCACCGTCACTCATCTGCGAGGTATTGCCCGCCGTGACCGTCCCTTCGCGCGCGAAGGAAGGCTTCAGCTTCGCCAGCACCTCTGGGGTCGTATCTGCCCTGACCCCTTCATCTCGATCAAAGAGCAAGCTGCGCGCCCATGGCCGGCCGTTATCGTCTACCCCTTCCCGCTGCACTTGAAGGGGGACGATCTCGTCACTGAACCGGCCTTCCACTTGCGCCCTCGCCGCCTTGCGGTGGCTCTCCGCAGCGAAAGCATCCTGCGCCTCGCGGCTAACGCCATAGCGCCGGGCCACCTCCTCGGCGGTATGGCCCATGCCCATGTACACCTCCGGCATCGCATCGGCAATGCCGGGATGCGGCGAAAGCTTGAAGCCGGTCATCGGGACATGGCTCATGCTTTCAACCCCTCCGGCGAGCACGACCTCTGCCTCGCCGAGACGAATTCGCTCCGCCGCGTAAGCAATCGCCTGCAAGCCGGAGGCGCAGAAGCGATTCACGGTAACAGCCGGCGTCGTGACCGGATAGCCCGCATACAACGTCATAATGCGGGCGAAGTTCAGCCCCTGCTCGCCCTCGGGCATGGCGCACCCGATAATAACATCCTGCACATCGCCGTACGTCAGTCCGGGCACGCGATCAACCGCAGCACGGAGCACCGCACGCCCCAGATCCTCGGCTCTCGTATCCGCCAGACTGCCTTTCTTCGCTTTGCCTACAGCCGTCCGTACCGCCGACACAATGACAGCGTCGAGCGGATGGTTTGCTTTCAACATTGGCGGTCACCTCCTTGAGCTTATCGCTTCATGCTTTTTGCTAATCGCTCGCTAATTCCGCAGCGGCTTACCCGTTGCAAGCATATGCCGCATCCTCGCCTGCGTCAGCGGCTCGCCGCACAAGCTGAGGAACGCTTCGCGTTCCAAATCGAGCAAATACTGCTCGCTCACTTCCGCGCCAGGCGCGGCATCGCCTCCGGCGAGCACATGCGCGAGCTTGCGGCCGATGCGCACGTCATGCTCGCTCACTTGCCCGCCAAGGCGCATCGCGTCGACGGCCAGCTGCAGCACGGCACGGCCTTCGCGCCCCGCTACGCGGATGCGGCCTCCCGCAGGCTGCGGCGTGTAGCCCGCTTGATCAAGCTCAAGCACGCGCCGCTTCGCCTCGGCCACGCGACTCTCGCCGCGGATAATGACGCGATCCTGCGGCCGCATCAGGCCGATGCGCTGCACGTCATAGCCGCTGCCGGATGTCTTCGCCATCGCGATCGTCTCGAACAGCGCATTCACATGCGGCTGCAGATCGCCTCCCGCTCCGGCGCGCGAAGCCGCCATAGCCGCCGCTTCCTTACAGCCGCCTCCGGCAGGAATAAGCCCTACGCCGGTCTCGACGAGACCATAATACGTCTCTGCGGAGTAGATGATTTCATCTGCCGGCAAGCAGGCTTCCACGCCCCCGCCAAGCGTCATCCGATGAGGCGCAGCAACGACAGGACGATCAAGCCGTTTGAGCAGCAGCATGCTGTCCTGGAATAAGCGGATGATATCGTCCACCTCGTCGAAGTCACCGTTCTGCGCTTCCATCAGCAGCATCATCAGGTTAGCACCGACACAGAAGTGACGACCCTCATTCGCGACGACAAGTCCGCGCCAATTGCGGCTGACCTCGTCTGCGCTCTGGCGAATCGCCGTCAGAATATCTCCGCCAATCGCATTGTTCGGCGAGTGGAACGCCAAGCAAGCGACTTCATCGCCCAGATCGAGCAGCGATGCGCCGGAATTGCCCATGATCACTTTGCCCGCCCGTTTAAGGCCGGCCAGCGAAATAACATCCGTTTCTTCCGGCTGCAGCCGATATTCCTCGCGATTCACATAGAACCTTCGCTGTCCCTCTTCCTTGTAAAAGCTCGTGTTCCCCGAAGCCAGCCACTCGGAGAGCCACGTCGGAATATCATCGCCCTCGGCGCGCATCCGCTGTACCGACCGTTCGAGCCCAATGGCATCCCACAACTCAAAAGGTCCAAGTTCCCAGTTGAATCCCCAAACGAGCGCGCGATCCACATCATGAACCGTATCCGCCACAACGCCGATCTGCCTTGCCGCATAGAGCAGCACCGTCTTGATCGACTGCCAAGCAAACTGCGCGTAGCGGTCATTCGTATCCGTGAAGAGCAGCGCTTTCACCTTACCGGCTGCGCCTTTGGCCGACTTCGACGCTTCAATAATCGGCGAATTCACGCTCTTCTTCGGGGCGTACGTCATCGTATCCAGCTGCAAGGTTTCAATATCGCTGCCTCCGCCGGGCCGTTTGATTTTGCGATAGAATCCGGCTCCCGCCTTCTCCCCAATCCATCCGCGCGCAACCAGCGCTTCAAGCTCCGCAGGCCTCGTGAACGCTTCTTGATCAATCGCATCCTCACTGCGCTCCCGCACATTATCGACAACATGGAGCAGCGTATCGAGTCCGACCAAATCAAGCATGCGGAACGTCGCCGTCTTCGGCCTCCCCATAGCAGGACCTGTCAGGGCATCCACCTCATCGACGCTCAGGCCGAATTGCTTCATGGCCGCAATCGTAGTCAGCATGCCATACGTTCCGATCCGATTGGCGATGAAGTTCGGCGTGTCCTTCGCGATCACGACACCTTTGCCAAGCTGTAGTTCGCAGATGCGGGTCAGCCGACTCATCACAACAGCATCCGTATCCGGTCCCGCCACAAGCTCAACCAACTTCATATGCCGAGGTGGATTGAAGAAATGTGCTGCTGCAAAATAATTCCGAAACGCTTCGCTCCGCCCCTCCGACATCGCGGCAACCGACAGCCCGGAGGTGTTCGTCGTAATGAGCGTCCCCGGCTTCAGCACCTTTTCCACTCGGGCAAACACATTGCGTTTCACGTCGAGCCGCTCCACTACAGCTTCAACAATCCACTCCACGCCGGCCAGCTTGGCGAGATCATCCTCCAGATTGCCTGCCGTAATCCGCTGTGCGAATGCCAAATCATACAGAGCAGGCGGCTGCTGGCCCGCCAGCTTTGCAATGCTTGCCGCCGCCAGCCTATTGCGGACACTTCGATCCTCCAGCGTCAATCCGGCACGGCTTTCCTGTTCGGTCAACGCGGCAGGCGGCACGTCGAGCAGCAGCACGCTAATGCCAGCATTGGCAAGATGAGCGGCGATGCCGGCTCCCATAACCCCCGACCCAATTACAGCCGCGCGGCGAATTGGTGTCGACCGTGAAGCTCGTACTCCCACATAGCTCCCCCCTTTTAAGTAACAGTGCTTGCTTGCGATTTGCCGAAAACACTCTCGGCGAGCAGTTCCGCGACATCCCTTGCTCGTACCTTCTCCTCCACGCCAAGCTGCTTGATGCCATCCTCCATCATCGTGAGACAATACGGGCAAGCCGAACCGATGACCGTTGGCGAGGTTTCCAGTGCCTGTGAGGTTCTGGCCTCGTTAACCCGCAGACCGGTGCGTTCTTCCATCCACATCAGGCCTCCGCCGGCTCCGCAGCACATCCCGTTCTGCCGGCTTCGCTCCATCTCCACCAGGTTGACGCCGGGTATCGCGCTGAGCACCTGACGCGGCGCATCGTAGATGCCGTTATACCGACCCAAATAACAAGAATCGTGATACACAATCCGTTCCTTCACTTGATGTAGAGGCCGCAGCTTACCTTGTGCAACAAGCCGGGCAAGCATCGTAGTATGATGCTCGACGACGACCGAAGTGCTTAGGCCAAAGTCGGTATACTCATTTTTCAGAGAGTTAAAGGTATGCGGGCAAATCGTCACGATCCGCCGAATGCCATATCGCTGCAGCGTCTCGACATTATCGCGGCAAAGCGTCTGGAACAGCAGCTCGTTGCCCATCCGCCGCGCAGTATCCCCGGAATTTTTCTCTTCGCCGCCTAGCACGGCGAACGGGATACCAGCCTCCTGCAACAGACGGACGAAAGCAAAAAGCACCTTACGGCTTCGCTG
The DNA here is from genome assembly GCF_056269305.1 of Paenibacillus sp. J22R3. Taxonomy (NCBI): domain Bacteria; kingdom Bacillati; phylum Bacillota; class Bacilli; order Caryophanales; family Paenibacillaceae; genus Paenibacillus; species Paenibacillus sp. J22R3. The sequence goes on from NZ_JBWDNS010000005.1 coordinate 188,717, forward strand.
ATCATAAGCCCCCATCGTGCCGGCCCACAGCAACAGCTCCGGCTGCTCGCCCTGCCGAACGGCTTCCTGCATCGTGCGTACGGGCTTTGCCGTTTGACTGCCATTCCCGCCGGCACCTCCACCGCTTAGAACAGCTGCTTCTGCGTCGTATGCCTTCAGCCATGCTGAGCGTTCGCCGCGCGGAAGCCCCCACGGATTGCCCTGCCGCTCGATATTGTTCATCGCGCGCTGGCCTTCTGCCGGAATGCGGCCTTCCATGAGGACGAGGTAGCGCCGCATGTCGATGATTTTGTCCACGTGCTCATTGCCTACGGGGCACTGTTCCTCGCAGCTGCGACACGTGGTGCAGGCCCACAGCTCCGACTCCGTCATCACCTCGCCGATCAGCGCCACTTCCGAAACCGTTGTGTCCTCGTGCACGTTCCATGCTTGCTGCTGCACGGTCATCGTGGGCTCGATCGTAGTCATCGTTGCCGCCGAATGGTGGACGTTGCTGCTGCGCTGCACCCATATCGGCGTTGCGCTTGTCATCACATGCGCACTCGTTTGCAGCTTATTCACTTGCCCGCCGAATGAAGGTACCCAAGGGGACTTGGAAGTAATCGCCGCCCCTTTCTCGGTCAAGTGGTCACGCAGCTTCACGATGAGATGCATCGGTGACAGCAGCTTGCCGGTGTTTGAAGCGGGACAAACGTTGGTACAGCGCCCGCATTCGACGCATGCGTAGAGATCCAGCAGCTGTTTGGACGTGAATTGCTCCACCGTGCCGACGCCGAAGGACTCCGCTTCCTCATCCTCCAGATCGAGCGGCACCAGTTTGCCTGGGGGCGTTTTGCGGTGAAGCCACAGATTAATTGGCGCTGTCATGATGTGAAAATGCTTCGACTGCGGCACATACACCAGAAATGCCAGGAGCACCGCATAGTGCAGCCACCAGAACAGCTCATAGAAAACCCTTCCCACAGCAGCCGTCATGCCGATATCTCGCAGCGCTTCCGCTATGGTGGAGGAAACGGGAGCATGGCTCGTGTAAAGGGAATTCGCTTGGAGCTGCAGTTGCCCCGCCGCATGCAGTCTGTCAAACGATTGCGTGAGGAGAACCGTAACCATCAGTCCGCCAATAAACCAAAGCACGAGGGAAGGTTTCCAGCCCCTCTTGAGACGTCTAATCCGCTCCACGTAACGTCGAAAACCGCCGTACAGAATAGCCAGAAGGACGAGCAGCACGGTTATTTCCTGAGACTGGACAAAAGCATCATAAGCCGGCAGCGGCAGCGGTTTCCCGCTAATTCCTTTCCAGATAATATCGATCGCACCGAATTGCAGCATGATAAACCCGTAGAAGATGACGACATGCATAAGTCCGCTGCGAATATCCTTCAGCAGCTTCCGATGGCCGAACACCTGAAGCACCCAATCCCAGCCTCTGCGCGTACTTTCGTTTCCCGTTGCCGCCGATGCGAGCGCTGCGTTCGCCGCGAAGGAAGAGGTATGCAGCATCTCCTCGCGGTTATCATTTTCGGGATCGGACGTATCGTGGGAGGTAGTGGACGGCCGATTGGGACCGCCGCTGCGGCCCATCCTAATGTAGCCGATCCGCCGCATCACAACGGTGTAGAAGCACCAGAGCGCCGTTCCCGTCATCCCTGCAAAAAGCAGCCATCGCAACAACGCCGCAAGCAGATGCGTACTTAAAAACCCCACAAGGATCCCTCCTTTTCTGGAATCGCGGAGTGATTCAGTATATGTCCTCTTAAGCGGTAACATGCGGAAAGGGCTCCATTGAAGGCGCCCGCTGCGGTCTATTTTAAGGGCCAAGTTCATAAGGTAACACTGGGCGAAGCATGTATAGATGGCTTAGTTTAACGTATTCGGACACGGCGCGGCCGTATGACTGATACGAACGATCGGGAGGTGTTTGGTACCGATGCAAGTAGTGGTTTTGATAAAGCAAACCTTTGATACGGAGGAAAAAATCGAGCTCGTTGGCGGGGCTGTATCCGAGCATAGCGTGAAATACATCATTAATCCGTATGACGAATACGCGCTGGAGGAAGCGCTTCGGCTGCGCGAAACCCATGGCGGCAGCGTCACTGTCGTCAGCTGCGGACCGGAGCGCACCATTGAAGCGCTTCGCACCGGCCTTGCGATGGGCGCCGATGAAGCGGTGCATGTGAGCGAAGAGGGGCTGCAAGGAAACGACCGCGCCATTGCGGCGGCACTAGCCGCAGCCGTGAAGTCGCTGCAGCCAGACCTGCTGCTGGCCGGGCTGTTTGCCGTTGACCGCGGAGCGGGAAGCATCGCCCTGCAGGCCGCGGAGCTGCTGGGTCTGCCGCATGCGTCTGCGGCGCTGAAGATCGAGGTGCGGGACGGCGGCGGTGGCGGTGGTGGACTGACTGCAGTAGTAGAAAGGGATACTGAGTGGGGCTTGGAAACGGTGGAAATCCCCCTCCCCGCGCTCATTACAGCGCAACAAGGGCTGAACGAGCCGCGCTACCCTTCGCTGCCGGGCATCATGAAAGCGAAGCGCAAGCCGCTTCGGCAAGTGACCGCAGCGGAGCTCGGACTCACCGCCGATGACCTGGCGCCGCGGACGGAGCGGGTCGCGCTGCTCGCGCCGCCGGTGCGCGCCGCAGGTCGCAAGCTCGCCGGCACGCCTGGCGAGCAAGCAGCCTCTCTAGCTGATTTGCTGCAGCGTGAAGCGAAGCTGTTCTGAGCACCACTATTTATTCTGTGGAGGTATACGAGCGATGAGCGATCAATTGAAACGAACGGCACTCGTGTATGCCGAGTGCGCGGAGGGCAAGCTGCGGCGCGTGGCGCTTGAAGCGCTTGGCGCCGCCAGGCTGCTGGCCGGAGACGGCGGCAGCGTGCATGCCGTCTTGGCCGGCGGCGGTTCGGCGGCAAGCTCGGCGGCGCTCGCTGCAGCTGCCGCCGAGCTTGCCGCCCGGGGGGCAGAGGTCGTCCATGTCGTTGACGACCCCGCCCTGGCGGGCTTTGCGCCCGAGGCGTTCGCCGCCGCCATCGGCGCAGCCGTTGCTGCGGTGCAGCCGAGCATCATTCTGCTCGGCCACACCGCGGCGGGGCGCGAGCTCGCGCCCCGCGTGGCCGCCGCCGTGCAAGGCGGCCACATCGCGGATGTGACTGCCGTCACCGTGCCGGAGGACGGCGATGTCGCAGACGCGATCTTCACTCGTCCGCTCTACGCCGGCAAGGCGTTCGAGCAGCGGCGAATCGAGCGAGGCGCACCGTGCGTCATCACGGTGCGTCCGAACAACCTGCCCGTCGCGGAGCCGGTCGACGCCGGCAGCGAGGGCACAATAGCGGCGCTGCCTTACACCGCGCCACCTTTATGGACCATTGTCCGCGACGTCGTTCGCAAAGCCAGCGGACGGGTCGATCTTGCCGAGGCGGATATCATCATCGCCGGCGGCAGAGGTGTGCGCAGCGCGGACGGCTTCGCGCCTCTCGAAGCGCTGGCACAGGTGCTCGGCGGCGCAGTCGGCGCCTCGCGCGGTGCCTGCGATGCCGGCTACTGTGATTACGCGCTGCAGATCGGCCAGACCGGCAAAACGGTCACGCCAAAGCTCTACATCGCCTGCGGAATAAGCGGTGCCATTCAGCATCTCGCCGGCATGAGCCAATCCCGCGTCATCGTTGCGATCAACAAAGACCCCGACGCCCCCATCTTCGGCGTAGCCGATTACGGCATCGTCGGCGACTTGTTCGAGGTCGTACCGCTCCTCACCGCGGAGTTCGAGCGGATCCTATCGAATTCGAGCAACTAAATATGTGTAGCACCCAGAACCACACATCCACTCAAATCCGACGAATCTAGCCCATGTGTAACACCCAGAAGCACACATCCACTCAAATCCAACGAATCTAGCCCATGTGTAACACCCAGAACCACACTTCCACTCAAATCCAACGAATCTAGCCCATGTGTAGCACCCAGAACCACACATCCCCCGATGAGCTCAATAAATAAGCTAATAGCTGCTCAAGTCCATCAGCCTGAACGGTACCCATTACCGCACGTTGGTCAGAAATGAGCATTTCTGCTCAAAGAGCGGTCCACCATACCGCTCACACAGCGAAAACAACATTTTTAGCTTAAGAAAGGTACCTGTTACCTCTCTTATACAAATCAAAGGGGTTGCCCTCCATCCGCGAAACCCGGATGACGTGGCAACCCCTTTATCAACATACTAACCAAGCAACTTCCTCATCACATACCAGCTGTCCGTGCCCTCTGAGTAGAAGAGATGCTCCCTCACCTCATACTGCAATCCCGCGTAGAAGTTTACGTTCCCCGGAATCGAAAGCCTAACACCAACTTCGGTTTCCGAGTAGCCGCGTTCGCCTGCAAAAGCCTCCAAGTACGACATGATCTCGCGCCCAATGCCTTTGCCGCGCCAAGCCGGCTTCACGGAAACTCTGCCGATGTACATGTATGTATCCTTGAACGAGTAGACCGCCGTCCCAATCGGTTCAGCACCTTCCCAGACGATTACCGCGCCGCCGCCTGCCTCGATTTCACGGCGAATGCTCTCTTCCGTCTCCCTTAGCGCACCTGATTGCGGTAACAGCTTTCCTTCATACTCCATAAAAGATTCCCGTATCGTACGATGCACGATGCCAAGCTCATGCGGTTCAGCTTGTTTGATTATACGAGTCAATAGCACCACCGCTCCCACAGCCTTGTATCTGGTTCGAAAACCGATGTACAATCTCGTACTCCGCTCTGCCTCGAATGCTGCCTCGAATGCTGCCTCGCATTGCTACTTGAACAGCTTCCTCACGAACCAATATCCCCAGACAACGATCGTAAACAGAAGCATCGCAAGCACCGCACAAGCCAGATAGCCGCCCCATCCCACATGCATCACCAGAAAATAGCTGTCATGGTAGGCAAAGTCCTGTTCAGCCCTATTTTTCAACGCAACAATAGCATACAGGATGACATATACAAGGCCCGGGAAAACCAATGATAGGATGGCGCCAACAGCCTGTCTCCTTGTCATTCCAGTATCCCCTTCCTCCCAATGCGGCTATAACCTATAGTTTCTTAAAATCAATCTCCAGGAATCGGTCAACCTCCGGAATCCATCTGTTCTCTACAAAATCAACATGGACCGGATGCGCGTTATACGTCTCGTAATCCTCCTGGCTGCTGAACACCATGGAGAAGCCATAGTCGTAGTCGTTCTTGACGCTGACTTGCTTAAACACGCTGAACTCCTGCACAACCGGAATCGAGTTCAAGAGACGCTCCCCATCCTTCAAGAACTGCTCCGCCGCAGCCGATCCTTGCTCGTGCTTCAAATTAAAAATAACCATGTGCTGAATGCTTGTTTGATTCATATTGTTGTGCCTCCCAATGTTTAGTGTGATTTATATTGGCCTTGCTTCAAACTACACTCGCCAATGCCGCCCCTAAGTATCCATCGAAAACAACGCAATACCCGATCGTCTAGTCCAGCCCGATCGCGCCCAGAAGCGATTGCCAATCTCGTTGTTCTCCTGGACGAACAGATGACATTTCTGAATACCGGCTTCACGCAGCTTGTCCAGACTCCGCTTCACCAGCTGCCCGCCAATTCCCTTACCACGTTGATCCCGCGACACGGCCACATGATAGATAAAGCCGCGCCTGCCATCATGCCCACCTAATATTGTACCAACCAATTGCCCGCCGCTATCCTCACAGACGAAGCTGCAGCCCTGATTACGCGCTAAGTAGCCTTCGATTTCTTCGCAGGAATCGGCTTCGCTCAGCACCATTCCTTCTGTCTTCAGCCACAATGCGTGAGATTCATCGTAGTCGGCTATTAACATTTCTCTGTAAGTCAGCTCCATAAACGCTCCACTCCAATCAGCTCATCCAGTCGAAACTCCAGTCGGTACACGTCCGGCATCGAGGTACTCTTCCAGAACTCCCAACCATAACGAGCATCAAACGCATGTAAAATCATACTCATCACATTGCCATGCGTACCGACAGCAATGGATCGACCTTGATAATCACGAAGCAGCTTTTTAATAACCGGCACCGCCCGTTGCTGCGCCTGCCTGAAGGATTCCCCGCCGGGAAGCACCGCGTCATGATCTGCGAAGGATCGCTTAATCGCCGCCTGAAACTCGCCCTCTGATAGTGGATAGTCGATGCCATGAAGCTGCCGTTCTCGCAGCTCTTCAAACGAAACAATCGGCAAGCCGCGCTGCTCGGCGATACCCTGCACGGTTAGTGATGCTCTGGCATACGGACTGGAAACGACTGCATCGATAGGTAGGTCTCGCAGAAGCGCCGTTACTCGGTGAACATCCTCTTGGCCTCGTGCGGACAAGCCCCTCGTACGATCTTCCCTGAGCGAATAGGAGGATTCCGCATGTCTAACCATATAAAGCCGCGTATGCAACACGCACCACTTCCCATCTGCTTCTCATACCCATGTCATCCATTATAATCCAAGCTGCCTGCCGGAAACACCCTCTTTTGCATACAAAAATAAGGCGCCACGCTCTCACTAGCCGGACACCGCTCTCGCCGATTCTATAGACAGAACTGTAGTTTCACTCTCATAAACATAGACAATAATAAAAATACGTCTATTATATTCTAAATACCCTCGTGTTTGTACCTATAAATCCACACCCAAAGCATCGTAATTATCGCGCCGTAAAGTGTAACCTCCATATCGTGCTGAGCATCCCACTTGTCCCCCTGGGCACCAAGAAATAAGTTCCCTTTCTCCGGAGGCGCCACAAATACGACCCACATCTCACCAATTTCGTAAATCGCAGCAAAACCAAGAAGCAGCCACGGAACGAGCAGGTAGGACCAGCCTCTGCGCAAACCCGTGACGCCGGTTAATAACTCGACTGCCGGATAAGCAAGCAATAAGCCAAAAGCAAAATGAACTACACGGTCATACTGGTTCCGCTTGAAATCAAACACCTTATGCATGAAGCGATCCAAAGGAGTTACCCCGTATGCGTAATGCGCACCAACTGTATGCAGCAATAGGAAGACCATGATCAGCGTATAGGCGATGTTGTTGAATTTGAAATAGCGATATCCGATTACTAGTGTGATTACCGTCAGGAAGTTCAAAATATTTTCCATCCACCAATCAAAAATATTAACGGGGTAGAGCGCCAGCAGCCCCCACAGAATGACAAACACGATGATGTCGACTTGGAGCCACCGATTGCTTCGAAAAGGCATGTTCATTCCCTCCTCACTGGCATGTTCCCTCATCATTACCGAGCTGCTGGCGAAATATCCTAGGCAAATGCCCGTTGACAATTACCCGGCTTGGGAGTATAACAAGGATAATCGAAATGTTCAAATTCGTTGATGGGAACACGCACATCGCTATGGACAATCCTCAGAGAGTCGGCGCATCGCTGAAAGCCGACGTTTGCCGAGCTATGCTGCATCCTCCCGAAGAAGCCCTGCAGAACACGCCCGCTTCAAGCACGCTTGAAGTTTGGCAAGTAAGCATGGACGGTATCCGCCGTTACACGGAGCGCGTATGGTAGTACGTGACAAAGAGCCGTTTCAGCCTTCGATGATGAAGGTTTTAGCGGAAGTAGGGTGGTAACGCGAGATCAATCTCGTCCCTTGTGGGACGGGATTTTTTTGTTGTTTATACGTATCCGGGGAGGAATGGGCTGTCATGGGAAATGAATGGAATGTTAGCGCGACGATCTCAGTTGGCTTGACCGAAATTGCACAAGCGCAAATGCACGTAAAGGAAGTGGCGGCACGTACACCGCTGCAGCATAACCGAGTGCTGTCCGAGCGCTACGGCTGCAATGTTTATCTGAAACGGGAGGATCTGCAGGTCGTCCGTTCGTTCAAGCTGCGAGGCGCGTATCACTTGATCAAGTCGCTTCCCGAAGAGCGTGTAATGCGCGGCGTCGTATGCGCCAGTGCCGGCAATCACGCCCAAGGCGTCGCTTATTCCTGCCATACGCTCGGTATCCCCGGCAAAATCTATATGCCAAGCACAACGCCTAGGCAGAAGGTCAATCAAGTCGCTTTCTTCGGCGGCGCCGATGTCGAAATTATTCTAACCGGCGATACGTTCGACGATGCATTCAACGAGGCAATCGCAGCGAGCCGCAAGGACGATCTCGCCTTCATTCATCCCTTCGACGATCCGAAGATCATTGCAGGCAACGGAACGATTGGCAAAGAGATCATGGAAGCCATCGAATCTGCACCTGACTTCGTGTTCGTTACGATCGGCGGCGGCGGCCTCGCTGCGGGCGTTGGCGCTTATGTCAAAGCCGTCTCGCCTAGTACGAAGCTGATCGGGATTGAGCCGGAAGGCGCCGCATCCATGCGCGCCTCGCTCGATGCGGGCGAAGTACAGACGATGGATACGATCGATAAATTCGTCGACGGCGCTGCCGTTAAACGCGTAGGCGAACTCACCTTCCGCATGTGCCGGGATATGATCGACGATATTATTCTCGTACCGGAAGGCAAAGCTTGCACAGCGATGCTGGATCTGTACAACGAGAATGCCATCGTCGTCGAGCCGGCAGGTTCACTGCCGATTGCGGCACTCGATCTGTACCGGGATCAAATCGCCGGCAAAACAGTCGTTTGCGTCGTCAGCGGCGGCAATAACGATGTCGACCGTATGCAGGAAATCAAGGAGCGCTCGCTCGTATTTGAAGGGCTGAAGCATTACTTCATGGTTAACTTCCCGCAGCGGGCAGGCGCTTTGCGCGAATTCCTCGATGAGGTGCTCGGACCCGATGATGATATCACTCGGTTTGAATACACGAAGAAGCATAACAAAGACAACGGTCCTGCGCTTGTCGGCATCGAGCTCAAGAACCGTAACGATTATGAACCGCTCGTTGCGCGCATGCACAAGAAGGGACTTAATTTCCTGGAACTGAACAAGGACCCGGTGTTGTTCAATCTCCTAATTTAATGTTTTTGTAAAGCCTGGCCAGCTCCTCCCTTGGAGCGGTCAGGCTTTTTTACTATCTCCCGTTACAACAAGCAATGATCCGCAATTTTCTGGGGAATCCTATAGCGTACCTGCTGTGGGGGCGTCACTTGGATTTTTGTTCCAGCTTGCATATAATGAAGAAGACGTCTGCCCACCGGTGATTGAACTTATGATTAATCTGCCTAAAGGGGATGTGACCTCATGACTACTCGTCTATTCGGCCGTGAAATTGTATTGTTCTCGGTCATTTTATTTCTGGTTGAATTTATCCGCGGCGCTGCTTTAATCAGCTTCCTTCCGATCTTCGGCGAGAAGACGCTCGGCTTGTCTCTGGACATTATTGGCATTGCCATTACCGCTCACTACTTAACCGACACCGCACTCAAAATGGCCATCGGCTATTTGCTCGATCGCTTCTCCATCCGGTTTGTCGTACATACCGGCCTGTTTGCTTCGCTCGTCGGCATTTTCCTCCTGCAATTCGCTCAGCAGCCATGGCTGTTTATTACTGCTGCCGCCTTATATGGCGTTGGCATATCGCCGATTTGGATCGTTTGTCTGACGAAGGTTTCCGAGGATCGCCGCGCCATGCAGATGGGCTTTCTCTACACGATCTGGTTCATCGGCATCGGCTCCGGACCGATCGTGACGAATATTTTGCTCGATCACAGCACGGCTTGGACCTATTATTTGCTGCTTGGGCTGGCGCTTCTCTGTTGGCTGCTCTCCTTGTTCATCAGCAACCGGAAGTCATCCGGCGCAACTTCTTCGCTACCATTACGCGAACAGCTCGTAATACTAAAGGAACGTCTTCGGCATATGCGTCTGCTGCTGCCCGGAATGGTGCTTCAAACGATGGGCGCGGGCATGCTTGTGCCTATTCTGCCGAGCTTTGCCGAGAACAAACTCGGAATGAACGGCGCGCAATATTCTCTGCTCCTACTTGCAGGCGGCGCTTGCACCGTTGCAGGCCTCATCCCCCTTGGGCGTTTATCGGACATCCTCGGCGGGAAGAAATGGTTCCTTGTCTTCGGCTTCGTTATGATCGGTGCAGCCCTTTACTTCCTATCGCTTGCTCCTCCAATGTGGCAATGCATCGTGCTGACTGCCGTTCTTGGCTTGTCGTACGCCACACTGCTGCCTGCTTGGAATGCGCTACTGGCCAATTATGTGCCGCCTAAGCAGCAGGGGCTCGGATGGGGAATCTTCTCTACCGTCGAGGGCATTGGCGGGATGATCGGTCCTGTTGTCGGCGGCACATTGGCTACATGGCAGGGACAATCCGCCGTACTTTGGTACAGCGGAATCATGTATGCATTAATCGGTTTTTTCTACATTTGGTTCCCATTCCGTGCGTTTAAAGACAGCAGCCACGGCAAAACGTGATGAAGCAAGGAGAGAACACGGAATGAATGTTTTGCAAGAATTGATTGACTCCTTTAAGAAAATGGACCTTGAACACCTGCAGCGAACGCTGGAAAGCTACAAAGCATACGGACCGCTGCCGGGTATTCTGCTGCCCTTGGCAGAATCGTTTCTGCCGATTCTGCCGCTGCTCGTATTTGTTGCCGCGAATGCGAATATTTACGGGCTGTGGCTCGGTTCCTTCTATTCCTGGCTTGGCGTTTCCGTCGGATCGATTCTTGTGTTCTGGCTCGCTCGCAAGCTAGGCGGTCATTTCAGCGGCTGGCTTCGCCGCCGTTTCCCAAGAGCCTCGAAGCTGCTCACGTTCATTGAACGCCGCGGCTTTACACCGATCTTTCTATTCGCGTGTTTTCCATTCTCGCCTTCTGCCATCATTAACATCGTATCCGGTCTTAGCGGGATTTCCTTCGGTTCCTTCGTGCTTGCCATCTTGCTCGGTAAAGCGGTTATGATTTTCAGCGTATCGCTGCTGAGCTTCAATATCGGCGATCTGCTCGAAGAACCGTGGCGCATCATCATCACTCTTGTGCTGCTTGTCGTAATGTGGTTTGGCGGCAAGAAACTGGAGTCACGTTATCATCTGAAATAATCCTGGGGAGGGTCCGCTTATGATGAATGTATTTGCGACCAGCATTGTATTGCTGATAGCAGGCGGACTTGTCGCAGCCATGGTTTTCATGATTCGTTTGTCGACGGATGATTCGGACAAACATCCGGAAATCAAACAATTCGTGACAGCCTTGTTCGGGGGTACCGCTTCCCCTGTTCAAGCTGATCCTGCCACCAGCGGGCAACAAGAGAGTGCTGCAGCTCGGGATGCCTTATCTGAAGAATCCTTCACCGAGCCTTGCCCGGCTTGCGGTGATCCCGTCACTCATCAGCATGTGGAGTGCCCTTCTTGCGGGCTTCGACTGATATAACCGCTATTCGCAAACGTTCTTCACAGTCCGATTCGCACATAGTTTCCCTCTCCCTGTGGCAAACTGTTAAGGATGCCATTCATCAGGAGGAGAGCGTTATGAGCGAAGAAAAAGGCCATTTTGAAATGGATCCCATGTCCGGTGAACCGGTTGAAGTAGACGGCGTATATAAGAATGAGTGGGGCCGGGAGGAGAAGCTGAAACGCGGCGATGTGTTCCCGGCTGATCCTGCGCTTGGCGCCACCGAATGGGAGCTCACGCAGCTCGATATCAACACGCATGAGACCGGCGAGACCGATCCCCGTCTCTACCCGCAGAAGGATGCCACCGCGCACGAGGCGCATCTTCAGCATCCGAAGCGACATCCTGCTCAACCGAATAAGCTGCAGTAATGAATAACGCCCCTGTATCCGGCGCCAAGCGCCGGTACAAGGGCGTTAAATCGTTATAGACTATCGCTGCGCTGCTGGACTTGGTCCGACACACGTTCTAATCGGCGCAAATGGTAAGCGTACTCCAGCATGGCCGATGCGACGAAGACAAGCCGCTTATGCTCGTCCGGGTCCTCGCGCATGTAATCGTTCAGCTGCTTAATGAGCCTCGCTTCACGTTCTTCCTCGGGCTCGATTGCAGCGCTCGGCTTCATTTTTCCCTCAATCTTCAGCAAGATCTGCTCGTGGTACTTGGTCAGCTCTTCAATCTGGCGATCGAATTGCTTCGCCCACGCTTCTGCTCCTGCAGCTGCAAAATAATGCTCTTCCACCACTTCCAGCAAATCGACGCCTTGATGCAGCGCCTTGATGAGATGCTTGGACAGAATCAATTGCCGTGCACGAATCTGCCTGCGCTGCGGCCTCAGTGAGCGCTCTTCTTCAAATAGCAGGTAAGCCTCATCGAGCTTGCGAAGCGTTCCTTGCAGCTTCTCTTTCTCCTTGCGATGCACGTCCTCGCGCATCTCGTTCGAAATCGCCATGCGCAGCAGCAATGATAATTGCGTATAGGCTTCCTGTACCTGGACGGTGAACAGCTTTCGCGGACGCGGGGGAATGACGAGAATGTTGACCGCGAAGGCGGCACCCATTCCTGTCAGTACCATGAGGAAACGTTCAACGGCAAACAGCCAGCCTCCCTGATTCGCTTCCATCACCGCTACTACAGTTACGAGCGTCAGCCCGATCGTATTCTCCATCCGGAGCTTAATACTGATCAGGATGACGATAATACAAACCAAGCCAACCGCAATCGGGGTATGCCCGAATAACCTGACGGCTGCGAGTGCCACTATGGCCCCCAGCACATTCGTTTGCAGCTGATCCACAATCTGCTGCCAAGAGCGTGAGATGGAGGGCTGAATCGTAAATATGGAAGCAACCGCCGCAATGATCGGGGAAGGGAACTCCAGCAGGCTGCTCAGATAGACCGCCAGCGCTACCGCGAGGCCTGTTTTCAACACGCGTGCGCCAATGGTCATTCCACTCTGCTCCCCTTCTTGAGCTCATCAACCGAACCATAGATCATGACTGCTGTTTCAGCAACGGGTTCGCCATTCACGACAAGCTCAAGCCTGTGCAGTCCCGGATAATGCTTACGTGTCGTTAAGTCTCTGAAGTCCAGCTTCTTCCCGCCGGCCAATCTTGTTCCAGGCGCTGTACGCTTGTCGCTCAGCAGGAACCGTTTCTGCGATACCTTGCCTCCAGCCTTCACATAGCAAACACCAAGCTCGATACGAAGCTTGATCGGTTCGTTTGTCGAATCGCTCAGTCGCATCGCGTAATTGACCTGAACGATACCGCCGATCTCGACATTATCCGGCATAACCTCGATTTCAGCGGCATCCACGCAGCTTTGCGCAGCCCCTTCCTCATAACCGAACAACGCCATAATCTCCGGATCGGCAGCTTTAATCAGCGTACGACAGCCATGACGAACAATCCAGTCTGTGAGTGTATGCTGTCCCTTCCAGCGCGCAGCGATTGCTTTTACCACACCAGGGTGATCTTTGGCGATATCGTTCAGATTGTTCGCGACACTCTTGCGTACATAGAGCGATGGATCGCATTTGAGCAGCTCCAGCAGCGGGAGGATCGGAGACGGATCACGCTTGAACATCGTGAGTGCCTGTCCCCACGGCAATCGCGGTCTGCAGCCTTCGCTGGCCAGACGTCGTAAATGCTCGTTATCGCTCTGTGCCCATTCCATCATTCGGGCCATCGTCCGCTCCGTCTCTTGTATTAGAAATTGCCGAATCGCAAATTCCGCCGACGATTGAATCGTAAACTTCTCCAGTGCACGCATGGAACGTTCCCAATCGGAAAGCCCATATCGCTCTACAAAATCGGGGAAGAATAAATAAGGAAATCCGGCACACCGCTCATGAATCGCAAGCAGCACATCCAGTGCCTCCGGGTAAGTTGCGGGCAATACAGCCCCTAATGATTCCGTAATGCGGCGAATTCGGCCCTTGAGCTCTAGCGCCTCCCAGCCTTCGCCTGTGACCAATGCAATGAAGCGTTCGCGCTCGAAGGCCGGCCACTCGGATGCGGTTAGCTCCGCAAATTGCCGCAGGAACGGCATGTCATACATCAATTTCAACGGTTCTGCCATCTCTCTGTTCTCGCCTCCTTTCGCTATTATACTTGAGTCTTCCGATTTTTTTGCAACACTCAAGTATTATACTTGAGTCTTCCGATTTTTTTGCAACACTCAAGTATTATAGCCGATTCTTCAGCAAAAAGAAGTTTTCAACCTGCTGATCCACCTTTATAATGAGCACATCAGAGGAGGCGTCAAGCACATGTGGATTTTTGCCGTAAATGACAAGTCCGGCGGCGGCCGGGGCAAGAAAGTATGGACGCTCGTGGAGGCTGAGCTGCAACGCCGCAAGCTCCCCTACCGAGCGATCATGGCACAAACGCCGGAAGAAGCATGCACGGAAATCCGCAAGCAGCTTGCCATATACACGGGCAGCACTACGGACTTGCCGGCCGATGTGCCTGCTTCCGCGAATAGCAACGATTCGTACGGCAGCCCCGCAGCGCGGTCGTCCGTTCAGGCCGTCATAGTGATCGGCGGAGACGGTACGATCCACAGCATATTGCCTGCTTTATATGAGAGCGGCGTGCCGCTTGGCATCATCCCTTCCGGTTCAGGCAATGACACTGCGCGCGCCTTCGAGATTCCTGCGGAGCCGATCGAAGCGCTCAATCGCATCCTCCGTTGCGAAAGCGCTTTACCGGTAGATCTCATCCTGCTGCGCAGCAGTGCTCCGGGCGAACAATCGACGATGCGCCCTGTTCTCACCGCTCTTGCCGTCGGCTTCGATGCCGCAATTGCCGCAGCCGTTAACCGTTCCGCCTATAAGAAAATATGCAACCTGTTCGGGGCCGGCTCCTTCGCCTATGTCATCGGTCTCTTTCAAATGCTAATGTCCTATCGCCCACGGCCGATTATTGTGACGGTAGACGGTGCGGCACACGAATTCGAACGCGGTTGGATGGCAGCCGTATGCAGCGTTCCGGCTTATGGCGGAGGCTTGCGCATTTGCCCGGATGCTTCGCCGACTGACGGCCTGCTGGACGTGTGCGTGATCCATACCTGCACCGCGCTGCAGATGCTGCGCGTCTTCCCTACGCTCCTAAGCGGCAAACACGTTCACCTTCCCTACGTGAAGATGCTGCGGGGCAAGGTTGTGAACGTCGCAGCCCAGCAGAGGACCGGCGAAGAGCCGATTGGGATATATGGTGACGGCGAACCTGCCGGTGCCACCCCCTTATACGCAGAAGCAGCCGGCAACCGCATTCGCTTACTGCGGTAACCGGCTGCCATTTTGCAGCTTATAGCTGGCGCATCATGACAAGTTCATGATGCGCTTTCGTCTTCTTGGCGCAGCCGGTGGATCGGCGTGACCTTATTCCAAACCTCAACGTCCGTAACCTCTGCCGGAATCTGATAAGGCAATATAATATCAAACGTTGTTCCATCACCCACAGAGCTTTTCACTTCGATGCTGCCTTGATGATTGTCTACGATTTTGTAAGTCACCATCAGCCCGAGACCCGTGCCCTTCTCCTTCGTCGTATAGAAAGGTTGACCAATCTTCGCGAGCTGATCCTGCGGAATACCGGGACCCCGATCCGCGATGCGCGCGATAATACGATTGCCTTCGCGCAAGCATGTCACTGTGATATGGCCGCCGTCCATCATGACCTCGATCGCGTTCTTGAGCACATTGATAAACACTTGCTTGAGCTGATTCTCAACGCCTCTTACCCACAGCGCTTCCTCGCCCATATTGGATTCAATCTCTATATTGTGCAGGATCGCCTGTGCTTCCAGCAGCGTAATCGTATCCGCCATAATGGAGCGGATATCCTTGTAAGCCAGTTCGTAAATCTGAGGCTTGGACAGCATCAGCAGCTCGCTCACGATCGATTCGATCCGATTCAATTCCGATTTCATAATGTCGTAGTAGTTCTTACTGTTGTTGCGCCCGGATGCGATGAGCTGCAGGAATCCCTTCAAGGAGGTGAGCGGGTTGCGGATTTCATGCGCGATCCCTGCCGCCAGCTGACCGGCTACATAGAGCTTCTCGGAATTAATGAGCAGCTCTTCGTTCTTCTTGCGCTCCGAGATGTCGCGGATAATGATTTGAAACACCGGTTTACCCGACAGCTTCGTACTCGTCTCAATGACTTCCGTATGCAGCGGTTTACCTTGCACCGTATACCAATCCAACTCTATCGGGCTCTGTCGAACCCGCTGCTTCGTCACTTGAAGCATTCTCTTCAGCACCGTATGAAACTTGGGCTGCAGAAATTGGTAGACCGGCTTGCCGAGCATATCGGCTTCGCTGTCCGCCGCGAACATTTGGAGTCCGGAACGATTAATATATTCCCATTTCTCATCATGAATGATGGCGATCATATCAATGGACGTTTCAACCAGCAGCTTATACCGTTCATTCATCGAGGTATAACGGCGGTCTACATAACGGGCTACCAAGCTGAACACAAAGATGACCAGCGTAGCCAGACCAAGTACAACAGAGAGCAACTGCATGTAATCATTCAGTCGATCTGCGGTAAGCACAACCGAATAGATCACGGTAACCGTTTCAAGCCCTAACAGCTGCATAATAATGCCGACGAATCCGAGCATCAGGCCCGCAATCAGCATGGAGCCGTTCTTCCGCTCGAAGATATAGAACGAACACGCCGTCCCGAAGAAGCTAAACAGAAACGAGAAGCATGCTAAATTGTAATGAATGCTGTAGCCTTCCACCTGCATGCTAAGCAGCGTGGAATAAATCAAAGAGCTCGTTC
Source organism: Paenibacillus sp. J22R3 (assembly GCF_056269305.1). NCBI lineage: Bacteria > Bacillati > Bacillota > Bacilli > Caryophanales > Paenibacillaceae > Paenibacillus > Paenibacillus sp. J22R3. The sequence continues at coordinate 205,364 of NZ_JBWDNS010000005.1, forward strand.
CGAGTGCCATCAGCAAGCTGCAGCCCAGTAAACGGACCGTATGCGGTAATCTGGAACCTAGCAGCCGGAAGGACCCGTAAGCGCTTGCCATTATGCTGAATAGTTTAACAATGATCGTCCAGTCAATGAGAATCATGGTGTCTGATGTCAATAATATGATGAAATGGCTCACCCACAACCCGAGACCATAAACAAGCGCACCGCTAAGCAGCCAATATTGCCGCATGACACGGAGCATTTGGAGGTGACCAATCATGCTGTACATCGTGATGGAGGCAAATAAATTGATTGTGAGTGCCAGCATCAACAGCATCCACTTATCGCCAATCATAAGTTCACTCATTACGATTCTCCGATAACGATAGATTTTGGGAAGTCTACTCGCTGTGGAATTCGACATTTTCCCAAATTATCCTTTTTTCTTCGCCAGGAAAGTGTAGGAATATCCTTCCTATGACATCTGGACTGTTCCTAAACTGGGAGGTGCGCTATAATATTGCAAGTAAAGGAGTGAACTTATGGTTAAAATTTTAAAAGAGTTTAGAGAGTTTGCCGTCCGCGGCAACGTGCTGGATTTAGCAGTCGGTGTTATCATCGGCGGCGCCTTCGGTAAAATCGTAACCTCACTGGTCAATGACATTATTATGCCTCCGATCAGTAAGCTGCTTGGCAATGTAAATTTGGTCGATCAGTTTTTGATCTTATCCAAGATTAAAGAGAATCAAGAGACGCCAACAACATTGGCCAACGCGCAAAAAGCATCCATTTCCGTCATTGCATACGGTAATTTCCTCAACGTAGTGCTCGACTTTACCATCGTCGCATTCTGTATCTTCCTAATGGTTAAAGGCGCTAATACCTTGCGACGAATCGGGCAGCCCGAGCCTGTAGTGGCGCCTGCTGAACCGACGGATAAGACTTGCCCTTACTGCTTGTCCAAGATCCCTATCAAAGCTACTCGCTGCGGCCATTGCACGTCTCATCTGACTGATGAGCCTGCTGAGCTGCAAGAAGGCTTGTCCTAATCCGATGACCACTCTTGGGCACTTATCTGGCTCTGAAGAGGAGCACTTCGACATTTACGACGAAGCCGGCATATGGCTCGGAACGGCGCCTCGCAGCGAAGTGCATGCGCGAGGTCTGTGGCATCACTCCATTCACTGCTGGCTGGTGCGGCGCGAAGGCACGCGCAAGCTGGTCCTGTTTCAGCAGCGGAGCTCGGACAAGGATACCTATCCGGGTTACTACGATATTACGGCGGCCGGTCATCTGGCGGCCGGCGAGTCGATGCGCGATGCTGCTCGCGAAATTGAAGAGGAGCTCGGCGCATCTATCCCGTTCGAGGCGCTAATTCCGCTTTGCGAAGCCCGTAAAGAAGCTTCGGGCTTCGCCAAGGGTGCAGCGTTTATCGACCGCGAGGTCAGCGAGGTGTTCGGTTTCGTTTATGACGCGCCGCTCGGGTCGCTGACCCTGCAAGCCGAAGAAGTGGCCGGGGTGTACGAAGCCGACCTCGAAGAGATGATTGCCCTGTTTGAAGGATCGCGGGATCTTGCAGAGGCGGCCGGTTTCCGGCTTGGCCCCGATCACCAGCAGCTCCCTTCGACGGTACAAGTGAAGGCGGCCGACTTTGTAACACGGCCTTCAAGCTATTATTCAGGCGTATTCCGCGCTTTGCTGCTCCATTTGTGAGCAGCAGGGCGGAACTGCGCCTTTTTTTGCCTCTTCTGGACGGACTCATTGTTGAGCTGACCTGCCCTCGGTTCCCTGTAGAAGCCGACTTCCGGGTCTGACTCGCCCCTCTGCCGCCTCCTACGTTCTGCCCCGCCAACTGTTCCCACCTCTTATAAAACTGATCAAGCATGCCATGTATTTGATAGAAATACGTGCTCTGAGGTGCCAGATCGAAATCATTCAGAAAGTCTTCGCCAAAAATTCTAGACGCCTCTTGATGAATGCATCCATGCAAATTCGAGCCCTCGATAAACAACCCGAGCTGATCCAGCGTGCTGAACGACTGCAAGTTATTCATAAGGCGCGCTTCGGCGTTTCTGTTGTAACAGCTGGTGTTGCGGATCGCCTCAGGCACACTTTGCCACGGCGCGACCAGCTGCGGGTCATACCCTTGTTGATAATACCACTGCAGCGCTTTATTGATAAAATAACGATGGAATTGCATAAACTTTGCACCATATCCCGCCGGCAGCTGCGAAGGATCATCGTGATGATTGGCATGGTGCCATTGCACATGCTCCTGCAGAAGTGCTGACGGAAAATTCTGAATAAACGGCATACCTGTCCCCTCCTATGCCAAACGTCCATTTCCAGTTAGTCTATGCCGGTGTCCCGGGAGGGGTTCATCACAAATAAGGGCTGCCTCACCGAAGTGAAGACAGCCCTTACAGAGGAAGACGGTTCGCCAATCAAATTTAGAAGTTGTTACAATTTCCCATCGATACGCAAATGTCGAATGTAATGCGGACGTCGCAGCAATTACCAAACACACATGAAATGCGTACACAAGCCATACGGCCTTGGTGGAAGAAACAGACAACGTTACAGTTGGAGCCGATCAACTCTTCAATGACTTTACGATTTCTGCAGCGGATAGCACGCACAAGCTTAGCAGCTGCTACCGGCGAACGAAGCTGACAGAACAAATCGGATAGATCCGCACCTGCCTCTTGGATACCTTCAACAGCGCCATCACGTTGATTACAACAATGGCTGCCGCTTCTGTTTCCCATCACTTGCTCGTTGGAAACACGCGCACCGCGAGATTTGCGGGATTTTGAAGCCACCTTTTGAACACTCTTCACTTTCAATTTAATTGACACCTGATTTCCTCCTTTCAAACGAACTACAATACACTATGAAAGGAGCGGTGTTCTAGTATAAGACAAGATTCCCGCAGCAAACGCATAACCTGAAAGCCGCTGTTTCTGCGTAGTCGATCGCCTTCCCCTCTATCAGCCTACCTCTTATAGCCGATTTGGTGTCATGACGGTATAATGGCCTGCTATTCCAAGCGATTGGATGCCTATATGAACAGCAATTCTATGACTATCCGAACATCAAAATAAGCGCAGCCTCCGAAACCTCGGAAACCACGCCCTTATTGGATTGTTATGGTGCTGGTGAAGGGAATTGAACCCCCGGCCTACGCATTACGAGTGCGTTGCTCTGCCCCTGAGCTACACCAGCTTGACCTTACTTTTGCTGCACATAACGGCTACTTTTTTCAATATACTGCAACGCTTTCTCAGCGTCAATCCTCTTAATAGCATCTATCTAGGACTGCTGCGAGTCTCCTATTGAGCAAGAATCCCCCGTGATTAATCACGGGGGATTCGCCTAATTCGCATCCACCCGTCTATTAGCTACCTAACCCCACAGCCTACTGCGACGTCAGAGGCAACTGGTTGTGAGGTTAGAGGCGGCCACCTGCGAGGTCAGAGTTAGTTTGGTCCGAGGCCAGAGGCCGCTCGCGCCACTCGTCAGGAACACGCCATCACATCACAGCGCAACGTCTACTCCTGCGCCACCGTCGGCACGCCATACGGCATAACCGGCAGCCGCAGCGTGAACTTGCTGCCCTCGCCCTTTCGACTCTCGAGCGACAACGTGCCGCCAAGCAGCCGGGCTAGCTGCAGGCTGATCGACAGGCCAAGCCCTGTCCCGCCATAATTGCGGTTAATGGAGCCGTCTTCCTGCTGGAACGCCTCAAAGATTAACTGCTGCTTCTCCGCCTCGATGCCGATGCCGGAATCGATGATGGAGAACAAAATTCGCTGCGGCGACACCATTCGCACGGCCGGGCGGCCCCACGACACCGGATTCCAGTTCCGAAGCGTCCGTTTCTTCAGCGCTGACGGCTCGATCGGCACGCCTCCCTCAACTTTGACAACGAGCTTAACAGAGCCCGATTCAGTAAATTTGAAGGCATTGACCAGCAAGTTTCGCAAGATCTGATTGACCCGCAGCGCATCGGATTGCATAGCCTCCGGTACAGCCGGGGAAATTTCGGTTTCAAAGAGCAGCTTCTTCTGTCCTGCGACTGGGAGAAACTGCTGATGCAGCGTTTGGACAAGCTCCTCGATCGACAGCGGCTCGATGTTGACGTCCATCTTCCCGGCTTCCACCTTGGAGAGATCGAGAATGTCATTGATCAGCTGCAGCAGATCGTTTCCTGCCCCGTTAATCAGCTCCGCATATCGGACATCCTCAGCACTATACCGACCCGTATCCTCTTCCTGCATTAACTGAGACAGCAGAATAATACTGTTCAGCGGCGTCTTCAACTCATGCGACATGTTTGCAAGAAACTCGGATTTGTATTTGCTCGCCAGCATCAGCTCGCGAGCCTTCTCTTCCACATCACGCTTAGCCTCCCGCAGCTCACGCGTCTGTCTGCGCAGCAGCATATTCATGGTTCGCAGCTCGTCAACGCGCTGCTGCTCCTTCTGGAAATCACGAATGATAAAGATTAGCAGCGCACATAACAAGAGCCGCAGCGGCAGCGCGTAGATGCCAAACTCCTGCCAATACGTACGCACACTCATAAGATCCAGATGGAGCAAGGTCAGGGTCACAATTAAAGCATACACGACATTTACTACAAGTAAGGTGGCTGTACTTTTCCAGATGAATCGCCACGGCTTCCATTTCAACCAATTGCTTAGCCAAGCACTGACGAGACCCACGATAACCATGTTTAAGAATCCTGCTATGGCCGCTTCATCGAAGTCGAGAAATAGCCGTCCGAAGCCGATACCCACGCCGATCAGAGCGATGACATAAGGGGATGGAAAGACGAGCACAGCAATAATGAGCGGCGCTATGCGCAGATCAAGCAGGTGCAAATCGCCCATCCGCGGCCCGAATGCCATCGCACACCAACCGCCGACTATGAACATCGCTATAGTCAGACCGTATTTGACACGATTCGACGCATATTGAAAAAGGTATCTGTACCCCAAATCAAACAAATAAGCAAGAGCGATGAGCAAACTGATATTGGCGAACAATGCTTTTGCATTAGTCAAAACGTGATCCCCCTGCCTTCCGATTGTTGGTTATTACCCTATATTTGGTGGAATGACACACGGGTGGATTAATATTGTACCACTTCGCAAATAATACCATTACCCCCCTGCTCAAATTGCCGAATTTTGTTGTAATTTGTTAGAAAAGGTTAAGTAAATCAAACAAAAGTCTCATTTCGATTTTATAAGTGACTAAAAGATTTTGTATACAATGTGGTTATTAAAGTAAACGGAGGCGCATTCCCAATGACAAAGGTCATTACCTTCAAAAATCGTTCCGTACCAGTCCACTACCCATCCGAGCAACTATCCTACATGGAGCTCCTGCACAATAAATTGTTGGAAATGGAATTCAACTTTGATTTCCGTAAGAAGTGGAAACGTATCAAGTCCGTTGAAATGATTCGTGACGTCGCTATTTTACAATACAGTGACGGTACAAAGCTATATCTGGAAGTGTGCTAACGGAATCCCCCTCCGCCTTGCATACACCGCAACGAAAAAGGCAGTCCGCAAGTTGGCGTACATTCGATGTGTCGAATGTGCGCTCGTGCAGACTGCCCTTTTATTTGATTACACGGACTGAAGCTGAAGGAGATGCGTACCGATGGCTTCTTCTTGCATCGGCATGCCGAGCAGGTACCCTTGATAGAAGTCGCAGCCCCATTGCTTCAACAGCTCCAGCTGTCCCTCGTACTCTACGCCTTCTGCGACCACCTCAAGACCAAGCTCATGCATAAGTGCGATTAATGCCTTCACAATCGCACTATCCGCGTCCTGGTCGCAAATATGCCTGATATACGAGGTTTCCAGCTTCAGCGTATGGAGCGGCAGAATCCTTAAATAAGTCAATGACGCATAACCGATACCGAAGTCATCCAGTGAAATGCGAATGCCTAAATCACTTAGCTGCTTCAGAACCGCGCACGCCTTCTCACCACAATCGATCATGCTTTTCTCGGTAATTTCGATTTCCAAGCCTTCTGCCGACGTCGCTGTTTCTTCCAGTATGCGCTGCAAAGATTGGACGAACTCCGGCAGAACAAGCTGGTTCGGCGATAGATTAACAGATATGATCATGTTCGCCAGCCCTCTGGCGCCGGTCCTGTTCAGCATCCCGCAAGCTTCACGGATGACCCACTCGCCGATTTCCACAATTTGACCGCTCTGCTCAGCAAGCGGAACAAATTCCTCCGGCAAGAGTAAGCCGAGCTGTGGGTGCTGCCAGCGCAGAAGCGCCTCAAAGCCTCTCAACCGCCCATTCACCTCGTATAGAGGTTGATAATAGAGCGACAGCTCCTCGCTCTGCAGAACGTTGCGCAGCGCGATTCTGATGGCTTCTGTCCGAAGAATCTGTGCAGCACCGTCTTCCGCATATACAACAACCTGGTTGCCGCCTGCTGCCTTCGCTTGCTGAAGTGCAGTTTCAGCATGACGAACGATCCGCTCTGCCGTCTCACCGTCTGCTGGATAGCTGCTTACACCGATACTGCATAAAGGCTGCAAATTCTGTCCGCGGACCTCCAGCCAATCCTCTGCGGTCTTCTTCAGCTCTTCGATGAGCTTGTTCGATTCTATAGGCGCATCGTCCATTTTCACAAGTCGGAATAAGAGGAATGTATTGCCGCTAAACCGGAATACCGAACCTGACCAATGCGTAAGCTCGCACAGTCGATTGGCCATCTGACGAAGTGCCTCGTCGCCGAATGCAGTTCCTCTGGTTTCATTGATGAGATAAAAGCGATCCATATCTACTAGCGCTGTAAGCACGCCTCTATTGCAGCTTCTTGCCAAGGAAACCGCTCTTGCAAGCATCGCAAACGCAGCCTTCCGCCCCGGCAAGCCTGTTAGTGAATCATATACCTGATCAGCAGGCACATTCCCACGACGCTGCGAAGCAGCCCGCTGAGAGAATGGATCCCTGACTTCCATCACCAATCACCGATCCTTTCGACCTAACCCCAACATAGCTACACTAGGTCAATTATCACATAAAAGCAGTAGGAATAAAGTAGGTATGTAAGGTTCCTGCATTAATTTTAGCTAAAAAAATGCGTAAAAAAGCTCTCTGCCGCATAAGTTTCGTGCCCCGGCACAGAGCTTCTGTTATTTCTGTCATTTTATGGTTTGTTTCATGAAAAAAGCAGCGCTTCAAAGATGCGCTGCTTTCGATCCGCTTTCATGCAAAGCAGCGCAATACTATCGCGCCGCATTTGCATGATCAATATACCGATTCCACCTCAGTAACATACTTATACCCGACTCCCCAGACGGTGCGGATATAGTGCGGCTCCTTCGGGTTCTTCTCTAGTTTGCGTCGTAGATTCACGATATGTACATCGATTGCTCGATCCGTAACAAAGGAGTCAAACCCTCGAATCGCATTAATTAGGTCTTCTCGGCTGAATACTTTACCGGGATGTGTAAGAAACAGCTTCATCAGTTCAAACTCGGAGAAGGTCGTTTCGACAAGCGTTCCGCGCACAAGCAGCAATCGCCGCTCCGAATCCAGCCTGATTGTCGTCTCGGCTTTCTCGTTGTCGTTCTCTGCTTGAAGGGCGCCTTCAGCGACCGACGTTTGCATCAGCTTCGCTCTGCGAATAAGCGCTTCTACACGGGCACTCAGCTCGTGCATGGAGAAGGGTTTGCATAAGTAATCGTCCGCGCCCGCACGCAGAGCTTGGACACGCTCAGATACTTCAGACTTCATAGATACAATCATAATGGGAACCGAGGAGTGCTGGCGTATTTGGAGGCACAGCTCTGTACCATCCCAGTCAGGTAGCATGAGATCGAGTAGAACGACATCCGGTTCGAACTGTTCCAGCAGCTTCAATCCTTGCCCGCCGGTAGCAGCCTGTTTAATTTCGTAGCCCTCTTCAGACATGTACATGGACAGCATATCGCTCATCATCACATCATCTTCGATAACCAGTATTTTGTACATGTTTCTCACCTCATGAAGGGATTCATGAATCGACTAATCTTCTTACTACTAATATACAATAGGAAGATCAACCCAACAATAGATTGTTAGAAATTTGTTAGGATATATTGTCGAATTCTGTCAACTCTGACAAATGAGAAATAAGTTCTTTCAGAACCTCATTCACTTCCGCTGCGGCTGTATACACCGCGTCAATTTCCAGCCATTCTTCCGACGCCTTTAGCAGTTGCTCCAGATCCTGCGCGGTTCTGGCCAGCTTGACTGCAGACAAATTACCCGCAACCCCTTTGAGCGTATGTGCCATCCGGCGAGCCAGTGCAAAATCCCCGTTCGTCAGCGCTTCATGCAGCCGCTCATCAAAACTTACGTAATCCTTCACAAACAGCTTTAACATATGGTTCAAAATATCTCGCTTCCCATTCACCCGCTGCAGCGCCGCTTCCAGTTGCAAGCCGGGTATCCCCTTGTGCAGCCATTCGTCATCCAGCGATTGAACAGGCACATAGACAGCGCCTACGGCATCACGTTCTCTGGACTTCGTCTTGGCCGGCTCGACACGCAGTTCCCCTCCGTAACGAATCCACTTCGATATGATCTGCAGCAGTGTACTCGGAGAAATCGGCTTCGTCAGTACATCATTCATGCCCAGCTGCATATACCGATCATGGTCCTCCTGCATAATATTCGCCGTAAGTGCCACGATAGGCAGCCGATCATACTTCGAGTCTAGGCGAATAATTCGCGCTGCCTCATCGCCGTCCATCTCCGGCATATGGATGTCCATAAGAATGAGATCATAACGTCGTGTGGTTAGTTTCCGAAGTACTTCGGTGCCGGTCTCCGCCACATCCACGGTAAAACCCCATTCGCGCAGATGTTCCACGGCAACCAATTGATTGATATCGTTATCCTCAGCAAGCAGAATAGCGCCGCTTGGCCGTTTCGGCTTCTCTATAGCGGCAACAGCCACTTCGGCATTAGCCTCCGTCACAACCCGCTCCGTACGCTCACACAACGTCAATAACGATTGATAGAGACTGACCCGAGTGGCCGGCTTCACCAGAATCGCATCCGGACGTTTCTCCTCCGGCAGCTTCAGCAGCTCCTCGCGTCCGTAGGCTGTCGTCAGCGCAATCGTTTTAACCCCGGCATCCCTCGCCGTTTCATGCATATCATGCCAGGTCTCTTCCCCGTACATATCAGACATTTCAAAGTCGAGCAGCAGCGCGAATGGCCGTACACCTATGCCAGACCGAAGCAGCCTCTCTTGGGCTGTTTTCCATGAAGTGAGCGCAATTGGCGTCAATCCACTATCTTCGAGTCCAATGCAAAGCCGCTGACTAAGCAGCTCGTAATCCTCGACGACCCAGACGGAGTACTCTTCGCCTTGTCCCAGCACGAATCGGCCCTGCTGCCGTTCCTCCGCTATTGGAAGCTCAATCGTAAAGGTAAACTGACTGCCTTTGCCGATCTCGCTCTTCACTTGAATGGTGCCGCCCATCAGTTCGACTAGTCGCTTCACAATGACCAGCCCAAGACCTGTTCCGCCGTATTTACGATTCGTGGCAGCATCCGCTTGGACAAACGGCTTAAACAGCTTGGACAGCTGCTCTTCCGTCATGCCGATTCCGGTGTCCTCCACAAGGAAAGCAAGCCGCACATTCTTCTCTAAGCGCCCTCGCGATTGCAATTGGACCTGCAGCTTGACATGCCCGTGCTCCGTAAACTTAATCGCATTCACACATAGATTCAGCAGTACCTGCTCAATTCGCAGCCAGTCTCCGATCAATTGCTCCGGCAAATCATTCGGTGTATCAATAATAAATTGGAAGCGTTCCTTGCCGCCTACGAACATACTGAGCAGCTCGGTCAGCTTATGGATCATACTGTAAGGATCAAACGGCATTTCGTTCAGCTCGATTTTACCGGCCTCGACTTTAGCAAAGTCCAAAATATCGTTAATAATCGAGAGCAGCGCTTCGGAGGAATCTCGCGTCTTATGGAGATAATCCAGCTGCAGCGAAGTCAGCTCCGTCTTCTGCATCAGCCCGGTCAGACCGATGATACCGGCCAGCGGAGTTCTGATCTCATGGCTGATTTGCGCCAAGAAGTGGCTCTTGGCCAAGTTGGCACTTTCCGCCTCGCGCCTTGCATGCTCAAGCTCGAACTGCACCCGTTTATGCTCCGAGATATCACGGGCAATACAGGAATAGAAGGTTTCGCCAGTCTCATCATCACGGTGAACGACAAGGATCTTGGAAACCGGAATAAACTCCCCTTGAACCGTCCGCAGCAGCACCTCGTCCTCTTGGTAGCCGTAGGCTTGGGCATCCTCGATTCCTTGCAGCAGCTCGCCGATGGTGCGCATCGGCATTTCATCATTGTCATTATAGGATTTATGTATGCCAAGAAGCGCTCGACCCGCCGCATTAATGTAGAGCAGACGGCCTTGATCATCGAACATCGCGATAAGGTCCTTCGCAGCCCCCATAACCTTGAACTGTCTGTTGCGCGCCTTCTCTGCTTGCTTCTGCATCGTAATATCACGGGCAATCGCAGCTACACCGATAAAACGGCCCTCTCGGTCCCTCATCCCGTTCGAGCTGTGCGCAACCGGGAAGCTCGTCCCATCCTTACGAAGATAGTTCCACTCCCGTTCATAGGAGAACCGTTCCGATCGAAGCATTTCGAATACCGTAAGATCTGCAGGAACCGGGTAGCCATGACGTATAGAAAGCCGTTCAGACTCCCGCTGAATATCCGACGGATCAATAAACAGCAGTCCCGTTGCTTTATTGATGACCTCTTCTGCTTTGTACCCCAGCATCAGCTCTGCCGCTTTACTGAAGTAAGTGACGCGATATTGATCATCCAGCACTATGAAGGCGAATTGATTCTGGTTGATCATCGCATCCATGCGGCCGAACATGCCGCTCAGCTGCACCTTCATTTCATTGACCGAATGCGACAGCTGCGAGATCTCATCGCCGCTGTCATCCAGTACGTTATTCACGTCAAATCGACCTGCAGCGGCCGCTTCCGTTACATTGATTACGCGTTTAATCCGTCTGATGATATGATCGGAGAACAAGAAGAACAGAATCGTCAGCATAGCCTCCGCAATAACAATAGAGAAAACAGAACGCCACTTAATCGCTTCCAGCGGCTGCCTAATTTCAGATAGGGATACGTTTAATCCAATATGCCAGGACGTACCTTTTACAGCGGAGAAGAACAAGATGGAGGAGCCGGATTGCCCATCCAGCTCAAAATAACCCTTATCATTAACGAGCATATCCAGCGCGGCCGGCTGGAATGGCAGCTCTTCGGACAGTATCGATTTCGAGGACAAGTCAAGCAGCCCGCTATCCTTGGGCGCTTCGATAATTTCTGCCTTATCGTTATACATGAATAATCTGTCGGTTGTCCCCACCCGAATATTCAAATGTTCGCTGTACATACGCTCGGCGAGCAAGGAGGCATAGATAATGCCGATGACCTCGTTGGTCGTGCCGTATACCGGAACTTGGATCACAATGATTTTGCTCTTCGTGCTGCCATTTGTCATCGGATCTGTCACGACGACCCGACCGCTCATAGCTATGGGAAAGGAGGGGTCATTAGCTAATTCGATGATTCTTCCGTCGCTGAGCAGCGCTTTGCCGCTTGGATCGGCATAACCGATCGTCTCAAACGGCGAACCCGTTCTGCGCGTCTCATTCCAGAAATAAGCTTCTCGCTCAAAATTCGCACCGAAACGGACTTGATCGGTTCGGCTCATCACTTCTACCTCTGCTCGGCGGGTATCGATCCATGACGACAAATTGTTTGCTGTATTTTGAACCTTCGTATTCGCCTTCTCGATTAGCGCTTCCATTATGGTATGCTGGGCTGCTGAGTAATTGCCGTAGCCGACTATCGTCAGCGCTCCTGAGGTCACAACGAGGATAAGGACAAGAACTTTGGTTCGCAATGAGAAACTTCCCAATCTAAGCCCTCCAGTAAGAAACAATGGTAGTAATTCCCCTATTATACCTTGAGAGGAAATAGCTTCATAGATCATGCTGGAGTTTCACGTTCGATATCGCCCTAGGAATTTGTTTGCATTTGCTCAACCTGCAAGCGATGAATGTAATAATGTTTGGAGCAATAGCCTTTACTGATCGACGATTTCTGGCATTTCACCCACTTGCACAGCGTGGGCTCTGCGGATTGACGGACCTTGGTCACGACCGGATCCCCGTGTCTGCGCCAGCGCTGATGATGCATGGAGCACATGCTCTTCGCCTTCACCGGTTTGTCACATTCATTAACGGTACAATTTTGCATACAAATTCGCCCTCTCGATGTAAATACAATGATGCAGCTCTATGTATTATTATGAGTGAAAATGCTTCATTTGGAAAGTTGCCAATCTTGCATTTTTGCTGGCAAATGTAGCATTGCACGATCCGCTTGGATGATAATCGGAAGACCGAATAATAAAAATATTCATAAATAATCATAATTACTTATAAATAATCAGTTGATAATTCAGTTTTGCGCTCTTATACTGTTCTATAAACGACGAATGGATTGCGTTTACATTCGATAGATTGTACATGCACTCAACAGCCAAAGCCGATTGCGAGGGATAGCCAAAGTGACACTATTGACCGCTATATTTCATACCATACGAACGCCATTAGCTGTTGTTGTAGGACGGGGTGACGACATACGGTTTAACAGAGCAAACAAGGCCTTCTCCAATCTTGTGGGCTGCTCTGAAGCAGAACTGGCAGGCTTGCCGCCAAGCAGACTGTTCTCAGCCTGGAACAATAACAATCTGCTCACCTCCATTAGTTCTGAAACTGTGCTGTTAGATCGGCCGAAACCCGATGAGCCGCAGCGACTGCTCCTCACCTGGGAAGCCGTGAAGGATACGGAAGAGCCAGCCTATCTGCTCACAGCCGAAGATATTACAGCCAAGACCTGGATCGACACGATGAGCAGCTCGAAGAAAGTGATGTTCTCCGGCATATTAAACGATCGTTATGTCATAGAGCGGTATTATCAACATGATTCTGCACCTCTGTTTGGCCGCCTCTTCCGTATTCAGCAAGAGTCTCTACATGTGTTCTTCAATAACCATGATCGCGACCGTCTGATCTATGCGCTTGAGCAAGCCTCTCTTCACAATCGAATGGACCGCATTGTCGTTCAAACCAAGCTGGCCGCCAATACCGCCCAGCTGGAGCTGCATATCACCTTCCGTCCATTCTACAGCGGCGATGGTGTACTGAAGCACTTCGGTTTCGTTGTGACCGATGTCCAGACGATTTCGGAGGCCGTCGACCCGTCGGTTACGTTAAAAGTGCTGATGGCGCGCAGTTATATGTCAGCTCAGCAGCTATCCATCGAAACCGGAATATCGCTGCAGACGATTTCGAAGCTTCGCAATGGCAAGATCGGCAAGCCGCAACGGCAGACCGCGATGCTCATTGCATCCAAGCTGAACGTGACGCCTCAAGATATTTGGCCGTAACCAAGATGCAGTTATCCTTATAATCACACAAAAGCGGAGATCCCAAGGATATCCGCTTTTCTATGTTTTGAGCTTCCGTCGTGGCACTTTAATTCCCCGATAATAGTAGGCTGAGTCGCTTCCCAACTCTAACGGTTGTGACAGTGGTTATTTGGCTTATATAGACCCATTTCATTTTCTAAGGGTTGCCAACGAGCTTATTTGAACATTTCCCACTGGGAATCGACCAATCTGGTGCAAATAACGTCTGTCACAACCGTTAGCTTTTTACAAAGGCATATTTCCACGTAATAGCCACGCTGACAACCGTTAAAGTTTTGTTCATCAAGTATAGACTACAATGAAGCAGCAGCCGAGACTTTCACGGGCAACATGAAAGAGGAGATCCCTCCTAGGATCTCCTCTTATTCGCATTATTGCGCTGCTTTATGTACGAGCTTCAAGCTGCGACTGTTCGCCGCGATCTCTTCGAAAAATTCCGCATCCGCAGCAGCCAAACGTCGCCAAGCTTTGACACAGGTAGGATCAAAGTGAGCTCCGCTGCCTTGAATGATAATATCCATCGCTTCCTCATGCGTCATCGCCTGGCGGTAAGAACGCGAAGAGGTTAGCGCATCATAGACGTCCGCGATCGCCGTTATACGAGCCAGCAGCGGAATACTCTCGCCGATCAGCCGATCCGGATACCCGGTTCCATCCCATTTCTCATGATGGGAACGGATAACCGACAGCTCGTCTTTCAGGAACCCGAGCCTCTTGCACATATCATAGCCGGAAACCGGATGACGTTCGATGACTAGCCGTTCTTCCGGCGTAAGCTTCCCTGCCTTGTTCAAGATCGCATCCGGCACCCTCAGCTTCCCGACGTCATGCACAACGCCGCCCTGCGCAATAGCGCGCAGCTGATGCTTGTTGAGTTCCATCTCCTCGCCAAGTCGAAGCGCATACAGCGCTACGCGATTGTTATGGCCTGCTGTATAGGCGTCGCGCGCCTCCGTTGCCATAATAAGCGCCTGAACGCTTGGCGTCTTGCAGGCTTCAAGCCAAGCACGCGGATCGGATTGAAACAATACTTTCAGCGAATTGCTGAAGGAGCCTTGCGAGAAGTACTGCCGAAGCAGTCCAACTAACATGATGACCATAGAGAACAATAACAATAGGTGATAGAGCCACCAGCTTAATTTCCAGGCCGTGCCCATGACGATGATATATTGAGCCGCGATAATGAGTCCGACACTATGAACAATCGCGCGCTGCAGCGGGAACCCGGCACTTCGGTACGATTGCCAATACCGATACATCGTCCACACACAGGTTATACAGGTGATCGACGCGGCGATCCATTTGTATGGGTCAATATTAAGCGGTATATTGTCTATGAGATGCGGCTGCTGCAGGGCGAGCAAGAAGACGAAGCCGAGCAGCACCAGCCAAGCCGGGATGAGCCACGTTCGCATTTTGGAAAGCTGCCTAATAATGAATCGATCGGTCGATACGGAAGACAAGAAAAGCCACACGGAGGTAACCAATACGCTAAGCTGTGCCAACACACTCGGCAAATGCCCGGCATGAATGATGAATCCGGGCGTAGTCAGTCCATGCAACACGAATATACCGGCTAGCGACACATACGCAAGCGACATGAATCCAACCTTAATATTCCGCAGACGATGTCCGGCAATACCAACAGCGATGGCAGCCACAATTGCCAGCGCAGCCACAAGCGTTACAATTTGAAAATGCCGCTCCGGCGCTTCTACAGAAATATCGAGTGTCTTCAAGGAGCGCAGCCCTTCAAACAATAAAATCGGCAGGAAGACGCCCAGAATCGGTCCGATGGCGGATTTTTCTTTCATCTGCATGGGTTTAAGCTCCTTCTCATAGTTCTGCCTCTCCAAGTAACGCAAACGCCAAATTCAGTCGCCGACTTGAATGGTCGTAAACATCCCGCCGGCAGGCAGCGTGAAATTATTCGAGGCATGATGCGGGATATGGCAATGAAACGGCCAGCGGCCCGGGTTCCATGCATCGAATTGAATATCACGTGTCTCACCCGGTGCCACGAATACGGTGCTCTTCCGAAGTCGGTTCCAAGGCGGTACCTCATTGCCGTCATAAGCGGTTTCCAGCATCTGCACGCCATGCAGATGCATGGGATGCCCTTGCATCCCCAAATTAGCCAGCCGGATTCGAACGCAGTCCCTCACCCGCACATGAAGCGGCGACGTATTCGGGAAGCAGCGTCCATTCATGGTAAAGAAATTGAATCCATCCGATAAGGGGTCAACGTGATAGATCCCCGGGTGGAGTTCACCTTTCGGAAGGCCGTTCAAATGAAACTCCTGAAGCATATAGGCAAAGTCTCTGGTGACTAATTTCTCCTGTCGATTCGCAATGATTAGCAACCCGCCAAGCCCCATCATTTCCTGCCGTATGGATTCATAATGGCTGTGATACATATGTGTGCCGGGCGGATTCACAATCTGAAATCGGTAATCTAACCCGTACCCCGGCTGAATGAGAGGTGAAGGCTCAAACGGCGGCACACCATCCATCGTATTAGGCACGTCAAGCCCATGCCAATGAACACTCGTCGGCTCCGGCAAGTTGTTGATGACTCGAATTTGAACGAAATCCCCCGGCTCCACTACGATGGTCGGCCCGGGAATCGAACCGTTATATCCATAGCCTTGCATAAATACTCCTGGCAGAAGCTCCTGCTGAACCACACCGGCGAACAATTCAAAGCATTTCACCCCACCAATCACACGATAGGGCAGCAGCGGCAAATCCGGCGATTCTACCAAACACATCTCCCCCTATTCATAAACAACGAAGTTTATGCCGGGAAGTGCTAGAATATGACTTCTTCCTGATAGGTCTAATATCCTTCTTTCAGAATATCGGTATTTCGACAATAAAATTGTAGTTTCGCAGATAATTCCCAGAGATTTCGCAGACATAAAGAAAATAGGGCTCCGCTTGCTTGAATAAGCAATAGGAACCCTATAATTGTTCTACTTGGGGCCAACCGATAAATCGCCGGATCCTGTATGAATATGCACTGGAATGGATCCATTGCCGAAGAGCAGAACGTCGCGATCATCCTTGTCCGTCGACTGCTCACCGCCATCCCAATCATTATCGAGGCTGCCAGAGCCGTGACTAAACGTTATGCGTGCCGATGTCGGCTGCTCATCTGTCTGAATCGAAACATCACCGCTGCCGGTCTCCAGATCCACAGGCTGTTCGAGTTCTTTCTGAATCAGATCGATATCGCCGCTGTTCGTTTCGATTTGAAGCTCTGCAGCACTATCCGTTAGTTCGACATCACCGCTGCCGACGTCAACCGTGAACTTCTTCGCCTTCAGGCCTTCCGTGGAAACATTACCTGAGCCTGCGTTCACCGCAATAAGATCCGTTGCCGTAACATCAGCGAAGCTTATGTTCCCGCTGCCGATCTCGGCTTCAATGGATTGCGCGTTCAACTGCTGGAGTGTCATATCCCCTGAACCGGTTTGCAGATTAATGCGGTCCACTTTCAACTGCGCCATATCAATATCTCCGCTGCCTCCATCAAACATCAGCTTCCGATACTGCTGCTCCGGCAGCTCTAACCGCAAATCCAGATTAAGAATGTTAATGCCAATCGTAAAGCCGACTCCATCCTGGACGGAAACCCGAAGGACATTGCCTTCTCTCTGAAGCTCCAGTTTTAATTTATCCCGATACTTCTTGCTGGCGCGGCCTGTCAGCTCTGCCTTCACTTCATTATTGGAGCTCGGGACGATGGTGATATCTAAGCTGCCGGTATCGATCTCAACCTCTTCAATGCCGTCACCGGCCACCGATTGCTCCTGAGTCACCTTCTCCGTTCCAAGGGAGAGCGCTCCGTCTTTGCGGAATGTGCCGAAGGCGCCGATCAAACCGACAACGAGCAGTATCAATGCGACAACGATCCAATTTCTCATCCTTTTTTCACCCTTATCACTCTGGAATTAAATTTCAAATAACTCAAGGTCATCTTGGCAAAAGCTCGTGTCAACCAATGCGCGCCTGCACCTATCAGCATCCCGAGCGCAATTAGCACCATGGAGAGGAAGGTTCCTTGCAGAAGCGTAATTCCGCCTCCAAATGCGCCTTCATAGATCGCCATTATGGAGGAGAGTCCGACTGCAATAGCTGTCGCCCATATCGCAACCAGTACGCCAAGCAGTCCGACGTAAGGGCCCAGCACGAAAACGAGATTGAAGAAACCTAAGCTGACTGCGGCGAGTACAGCTCGTGATACGAGCGTGATGCTTCCGCTCTTAATCGAAGCTTGATCGACGCGATAATTGAGCATCAGCTCCTTCGCAATCAGACGCGGATCGCCAAGCTCGTCGGCTGCTTCCGCTTCCGATCGACCATGCTCGGCTGCCATGCGAAAATGTTCTTCATAATCGTACATCCACTCCCTGCGAAGCGACTCCGGCACAGGTGACAGCAGCTCCCACAGCTGTCCCAAATACTGCTCTCTGATCATCGTTCGACACCCTCCTTAATCAATTCATCCACTGCGACGGAGAATGTCCGCCATTCACTGATTAGCCCCATGAGATGCGTATGCCCTTTAGGCGTGAGTTTGTAATATTTGCGCGGAGGACCTTCAGATGATTCTTTAAGATAGGTTGAAAAATAACCCTCCTGCGTCAAGCGGCTAAGCAGTGGATAAACACTGCCGACAGCGACCTCGAACTTCGCGGACATGGTGACCGCAAGCTCGTAACCATATCGGTCCTCCCAAGCGGTCAACGCAAGAACGCACAAATCGAGCACGCCTTTCTTAAACTGTACATTCATAGTCAACGCTCCTATACCATATCGTTAGGTATTCATTAATGTAGAATAGCTGATCAAAAAAAATGTTCCTGCTGCTATAGTATATCGTTGAGTATTCATTTATGCAATATAGCGTTTGAAAAATAGTTGTTTGCCCATGGAGAAGCTCTGTCGTTTTAGTACACCGCTGCAATATGGTATGCTTGTTCGCAAATAACCATACTTAGGAGGCTTCCACAATGAGTCAGAACCGCTATGAAGTACAATCACAACACGATGGAACATATACAATATACACGTTGACGGATTCCGTCACGAATTCTTCGGTTACGATCTGTCCTGAGCGAGGTGCGATTGCAACCAGCTGCATGCTGGGCGGCGAGGAGCTGTTCTATCTTGATAAAGCGACCTACCTTGATCCGGAGGCGAATATCCGCGGCGGTAATCCGATTCTTTTCCCGATCTGCGGTCAGCTGCCCGGCGGGCAATATGAATGGAATGGCACGGTTTATTCGATGCGTAATCACGGTGTTGCGCGGAATCGTGCTTGGGAAGTTGTTAGCGACTCCGATGCGGGCGAAGCCGCAGTGACGGTACGTTTGCGCAGCAGCGAGGCAACACTGACCGAGTATCCTTGGCAGTTTGAGCTGTTGTTCACTTATGCGCTCGTTGAAGGCGAGCTGCAAATCCGCCAGACGTACAGCAACCTGTCGGACTCTCCGATGCCGTTCTATGCGGGATTCCATCCGTACTTCCGTTCGGAGTCGAAGGATCTGGTGTATGGCACGGATGCGACGCGTTATTTGGATTATAACGACAATGAGGTTAAATCCATCGACGGCGTGATCTCACTTGATGGCTTGAAAGAATCCGTCGCTTTGCTTGATGCTGATGCGCGTTCCATTACCTTCCCCGGCCCCGATGGCCGTGGAACCGTTTCGTTAGCTTACAGTGATGCGTTCAAATACGTGGTGCTGTGGCAGGTGAACGGCTCCCCGTTCGTCTGCGTCGAGCCATGGATGGCACTGAACGGCGAGCTGGTGAGCAGAGATGAACTCCCGATGCTGGAGGCCGGCGGGAAGATGGAGCTGTTCGTGAAGATCGGGTACAGCGGGTAGGAAGCTGCTGATCTAAATCGGGTACAGCGATTAGGAACGTCATTAGCGAAGAAGGGCCAGACATCCTGCGGATGTCCGGCCCTTCTTCTTATTATTGGCTCGCCGACTGAGTGGCCCTTGCGCTGTCGGGCCATTTGGCGTAGGTGAGGCGCATGTATGAGCGGTACTGTGTACCTCTCTTCAGCCGATATCCACCATTCCCGGCGCATGAGAGGTACCACGTACCTCACTTGCCCGCAATAACCTCGATAGCTGCTCATGAGCGGTAACCGTTACCTCTCACACCCACCAAAAGTTACTCCAAACCGATCTTCAACTAATTATGCCGTATCTGCTTCATTCGTCGCTTTCCCACCATAGTGCTGCTATGAAAACAACTCTCCGGGCAGACTTCTGCACGAAAATTCGCTGCTTCCGCTTCCATGTAGACCTCTGGGTAGGCTTCTTCCTCGAAATTAGATGCTTTGGCTTCCATGTAGACCTCTGGGTATGCTTCTTATACTTAGGAGCTACTCTTGTGTTGTCCTGGGTTCTACTCTTTCGCCGAACTCACCATTTCACCACCAATGTGTTGTCCTGGGAGCCACTCTGAAAGTTAACTTCCACCACTCCGCATTATCTACTTTGCTCGACACCTCCAACCTTTGCACCGCCTGAGCTATTGCACGCGGCAGGCTATGACTTGCCGCTCGAACTTGCCCTTGCGGACGATGCAGCGGTCGGTGATGGTGAAGCCGACTTCCGCAATATCTTCGTCGATGTGCTCCGTCGTGACGATGATGACGCGCTTCGCCAAGCGGCCCGCGCTGCGGAGCATAGCCACCCGCTCCGCAGACGGCAGCTTCGAGCACAGATTGTAAGGCAGATCGATGATCGCCGAATCGAAGGCGCGTCGATTGCCGCCAGACCCTGTGCCACCTGACGCTGCGTCGCCAGCCCCCCGTGAGAGTAAATCACTCGGTTCTAGCGTCGTCATATCCGCGAGCTTGACCACGTCCGGCATGCCGAAGTGAGCCAGATTAATACGGGCTCCCTTCAACGCCAGCGGGTTATTGTCGAAGCCAACGATGGAGATGCCCATCGACAATGCCTCGATAATGACCGTGCCGATGCCGCAGCATGGGTCGACCACCTGCTCATCCGTCGTCGGCGCGGCAATATTCACGACTGCCCGTGCCACACGCGTACTAAGCGCAGTGGAATACGGCTGCGGTTTATCGTTGTACTTTAGCCACAGCGCCTCGCTTTTCTCATACTCCCCGAATAGGTAGCGTCCATCCGCGTAGGCTACGCCAAATAACCGATCGGGCCGCCGCATCTCCGCTTTGCCAACGATCTGCCAGCCGATCTCCTTCTCGATCGCCCGCTGGCGGTCGAAATCAAACGACACACGCTCATCGCCGCCCCCGACAAACACGACTTTGAACGTTCTTCCCTCAAGCCGAACGGCATCCGCAACCTGTGCTGCAATACCGGCAGAGTCGTCTGCTTCGAGCCCAATACTGAGTTTCCCGCGGATAAACGGACTTCTCCCCGGTTCTATGTTTTTATCGCTTATCACACAACCATTATCTGGATCGAAGCCGAATAACGAGCGAATTTCCATATCACATAAGTCCGACTCATCCTCATGAGACGTGACCGGATAATAAAACCGATCTCCGGGTAGCTCTTCAACCGCCCCTAAACCTTTTACCACTTTTTGCACATTTTCACCCTCATCACCTAGCTGCTAAACACCTTAATATTACTGTCCCAAACTGCGGTAGGTTCGAAATACGATCGATTGATTGTAGTTGCCGAAGCCTTCACCGTAGATGGTCAATCCGCCGACGTGCTCGGCACCTTCCGGTACAGCCAGTCGGAGCAGCCAATCATTACGCGTCATCACAATATCCTGCAGCGACACATTCGACAAGCGCTGACCATCGATGAACGTCCCGTGGTTCGTAACCCGAATCACTTTAAGCCAGCCATATTGATTGACACTCCACCAAGAAGGGGTCAAGCGGCCGCGCCCTTCGCCGGAATCGCCGGGACTGGTCCAGACGCCAAGCAGCGTATCGTTTAAATGAAAATGAATGTCTGATGGCCAGTCCACGCGGACACCCGGGTATTCCGAGCCGATCTCAACCGAGATCTCAATTTCCTCGAGTGCTTGCCCCTGCAGCACATAATTGGGGATGCGGTATTCCACATACCCTTTGCCAAACCACAAAATTTGCGCGTGCATCCGTTCCGGTTCCATGAAATAACGCGGATCATCGAATTGGCCGATGATGTGCTCGGAGGTTGCAAGACCACAGGTAGGATGCACCTCGAAAGCGGTATAGTGGCCTACCGGAATCGACACCTCATGATACTCCCGTTTCGGCTCAACAGTCTGCGGAATGGTAATTTCCACGTGGCCGGCAGCAAGCGAACAGATTTTGTGCGTACCGCCTCCTCGCCGAACAAGCTTGGTCTCGATGAGACCGCCTTTCTCCAGCTTCTTGGCGTGCATGGTCAAGATCGCGCTGCTTAAGCCGAGTGCAGCTGCAAGCTCCTTAATATTCATAGGCTGCACCGTAAGAAGCTCCAGGATGCGCAGTCGCACATCACTTGCAAGCGCTTCGTAAAGAGGGAGCCATTTGCGGTCCAGGTTCGCTTTGATCATCGTGTACGGTCCTTCCGTCTCGCTTTAGTTAACAGATATATTAATTCAATTCCTGCAAAAAGAAAAGCTTGCACGTGCCACCCGAATTGCGGTTTAATTAGCGGTAGATGGATCTATTATATATTAATTAATTAATTATTTCATTAATCCAATGCAATCCAATCCAATTCAATGATGAAGAGGTGAATCCCCGCATGTCACTGAAAGCGAAAATGATAGTCGATAAGGATTTTACGATTGGCGAGGTCGATCCACGGATATTCGGTTCGTTCGTCGAGCATCTGGGGCGCGCGGTATACGGGGGAATTTATGAGCCGGGTCATGCGACTGCGGATGAGCAAGGCTTTCGCGGCGATGTGCTGGAGCTGATCAAAGGCATCGATGTACCGGTCGTTCGGTACCCGGGAGGAAACTTCGTCTCCGGCTATAACTGGGAGGATGGCGTTGGACCGATCGAGCTGCGCCCAAGGCGCCTTGAACTCGCATGGCGGACCATTGAACCGAATTTGTTCGGGCTCAATGAGTTTGTGGACTGGTGCCGCAAAGCGAACACTGCGCCGATGATGGCCGTCAATCTGGGAACGCGCGGTCCCGATGAAGCACGTCAACTTGTCGAATATGCCAACCATCCCTCCGGTTCGCAATTAAGCGACCTGCGCATTGCACATGGTTATAAACAGCCGCACGGCATCAAAACCTGGTGTCTGGGCAACGAGATGGACGGACCTTGGCAAATCGGGGCCAAAACCGCCACAGAGTATGGCCGAATCGCCGCCGAGAGCGCGAAGGTAATGAAATGGGTGGACCCTTCCATAGAAGTGGTTGCCTGCGGCAGCTCCAACCTCGGCATGGCTACGTTCCCAGAGTGGGAGCGCACGGTGCTGGACCTTTGCTACAATGAGGTCGACTACATCTCCCTGCACCAATACTACGGCAACAGGGACAAAGATACGTCGAACTTCTTGGCCCAATCCATGGGTATGGATTCCTTCATCAATACCGTCATCTCCACCTGCGACTACGTACAAGCGACGAAACGAAGCAAGAAACGGATGAATCTCTCCTTCGATGAGTGGAACGTGTGGTATCACTCCAACGAGGCCGACTCCCGTATCGAGCCATGGTCCATTGCACCGCCGCAGCTCGAAGATGTTTATAATCACGAGGATGCGCTGCTTGTCGGAAGCATGCTGATCAGTATGTTAAAGCGAGCCGATCGCGTCAAAATGGCCTGCCTCGCGCAGCTCGTTAACGTTATCGCGCCAATTATGACGGCAAACGGCGGCGGAGCTTGGAAGCAGACCATCTATTATCCTTATATGCACGCTAGTATTTTCGGACGCGGTACGGTCCTTGTGCCCCTTACTTCTTCGCCGAAATATGATGCAAAAGATTACACCGACGTCCCGTACCTTGACGCGGTTGCCGTACACAATACGGAGGCCGGCGAAGTAACGGTGTTTGCCGTTAACCGCCACTTAAGCGAATCGCTGCCGCTCGAAATCGATCTGCGCAGCTTCGGCGAAGCTCGTATCCTTGAGCATATCGTGCTGGAAAGCGATGACTTGAAAGCCGCTAATACACTGGAAGCGCCAAACCGTGTCGCTCCTCATACCGGCGGCAATGCAGTTATTGAAGGCAGCGGCGTGGCAGCATCCCTCGGCAAAGCGTCATGGAATGTGATTCGACTTAAGCTGGCGTAAAGCGCAGCAGCAATAAACAAGAGCAGGCGGATACTTCTGACTACGAAGTACCCGTCTGCTCTTTCTTTTTCCTATAATCGACCGTCTGCAAAAGCTAAAATATACGTCCAATCCACCTCGGTCAAATCATGCTTGCCCGCGCGAATATGATAGCCGCAGCGCTCGGTATACAGCGGTGTATCCAGCTCCGGAAACGGCTCTGCCGCCAGTCCGTCAGCCTCGAACAACCGGTACGCGGGCTCTGCTTGCTGCAAGGATAGATACTCGGATGCCGGATCAGCCCACTCATCTTCCGCCGCGCTCGAAACATAGAGCAGCCGCGGTGCAATCAGCGCTAGCAGCATATGCTGATCAACCGGCAGCTCATCCTCGCGTTCATTGTAGCTTTTATAGTTCTCCGAGAACCAATGCGGGAAGTACGAGTTAATCTGATGAACGCGCTCCCCGACTTTCCCCCGCGAAATCGCCGCGCCGGTGCAGCCGGACTCATTGCTGACGACCATTGCAAAACGTTCGTCGAGCGCGCCGGCCCAGAGCGCGGTTTTGCCCCCGCGAGAATGGCCGATGACGGCAACCCGGGCCGAATCGACGTCCGGATCCGTCTCCAAATAGTCCATGGCGCGGCTAAGCCCCCACGCCCATGCGGAGATCGTGCCCCATGAATCCCCGGCGCGAGGGCGATCCTTCGGATCAAACAACCCGTGCACCCCGTTACGGAAGCCATCATGCTCGTCGGGATCGATGTCCTCGGCGGCAATCATCGCCGTGCCATACCCGCTGTCGATAATTTGCTCCACCGGCCAGAAAGGCGTGGAAGGCGATTCTCCTTCCCGCACCGCAGACAGCCTGCCGTGATCGAGCAGCAGAAACACGGGCCACCGCTTCTTCTCGGCTCCGCCAGAATCGGCAGGAACATACAAGGTTAAGCGAATGCGGCCTTGGCCGCCGCTTTCTCCTTCGCCATCCCCTACGAAATGTATATCGATGTTCTTGCGGACGGCCTTGCCATCTAAGCACGGCTCTTGCGCAGCAACGGCGAAGATCATCCATTGCGGCCGACTCACCGGCTGCCTGCCGTAAACATGCTCAGCGAATAGCTCAAGCAGCTCGGGCCTGCGCCGCTCCTTCCATTCCCCTGCCGAATCGATTTCTTTGCCATCAAGACTGACCAGAAGCTGCGGTATCGAACGTTCCACGGATTGTTCCTCCTTTGATAGCTGCATATGCCGTAATACATTCGACCCGGTGCATATTTTTCCTCCGCTTGGAAAAAAATACTTCGAGAGGTGTAGCTATGGAAGCCTATGTCGAAACGCTGCAAAAGCAAACAAAAACCCAGCACGACTTAAGAATCGATCAGCTCCAAGTGGGATCGATCACACTGTGGATGGCCGGCTACGAATCCCTTGTGAACTGGGAGGAAACCATTTCGTTTATCTCGAACTGCGGCATCGGCACGGATTCCGGCTTCGAGGAAATCTGCGCGCGCTTATTAGGGCAAGCTTGGACACCTGCTACTATGGATCTTTTGCTGCAGGGGAAGGTCGTCTTGATCGACGCGACGGCAAATCGCGCATTCAGTTTTCAAGGCAAGCTCAAGCAGCTCGAACGTGCCATTGATAAAGCGGAAAACGAGTTCCTCCCCTTCTCGTCAGCGATCGCCTTCATGGAGCCCTTAACCACCAACATGGGCATTCTGCGCAGAACGATTGATTCAACCGAGCTCCAGATCGAGATTCTTCACTTCCAAGGTGTTGCTCAGAAGCAAGCTGCCTTGGTGTATCTATCGGAAGACGTGGATCGAGATTTGCTCGAAACCGCCAAGAATGCCTTGAAGAAGGCTTCGAAGCAAGACGTCCGGAACGGACAGGACCTCATCCGCATCTTCGGCCAAAGCCGCTATCATTTGTTGTCTCCTTATCATAAAACGGAGCTGCCCGGACAAGCCGTCGCTTCCATGATGCAAGGCAGAGTCCTTCTGCTGATCGACGGCGAGCCGACCGCGTACGTGCTTCCATTGGTATTCAGTGATTTCATTGCATTGGAATGGGACAGACAATTCCCTATACCCATCATGCTGCTCCTGCGCGGCTTGCGCTTGCTCAGCATTCTGGTCGCACTGCTGATACCAGGGCTATATGTAGCTCTTGTATCCGTTAATCCCGAGACGCTGCGGATCGAGCTCGCCCTTTCAATCGCCGAAAGCCGGATCGGCATACCGCTGCCGACGTTTCTCGAGATGCTGCTGCTTCTAATAATCAGCGAAATCATCATCGAAGCGACGCAGCGTCTGCCCAAAACCATCGCATCGACGAACTGCTTGATCGGCGGCATTATTCTCGGCCAGGCCATCGTTGACGCCAAGCTCGTAAGCAACCTCGTCATCATCGTGCTTGCAGCCTCGGTGACGGCTCATTTTGCTTTTCCAAACTACTTGAATACGCTGATCGTGCGGATGCTGCGGTCAGGGGTCGTTATCCTTTCGGGCGTATTCGGGATCTTCGGCTTATTCGTCGCCTTTATCGCCATCTGCTACTACGTGTGCAGCCTGGAGCGGTTTGGCGTTCCGTTCATGGATTTTCTCTCTGCGAAAGAAGCAAGAACAATGACTCCAAGAAAGAAGTGTCGCAATTGATGCATCGATGGGTCGCCACTATGACTGCTCCTATATTCTTTATAGCCGCCCACTGCAGCATCCTGTTTGCCGCCTTTACGCGTTCGATGCTGGAAACGACCGAATACGGCCATTGGGAGCCTGTATGCTTGAGTATGGGGATCGAACTGTTACTCCTTCTGCTGCTGCTGCTGGGGTTCCGCAAAGCCGGGAACAAAGATTACGCCGACCTGTTTCTGCCCCTTGGCAAATGGATTAGCGCCGCGTTGATCGTGCCGCTGACCGGGTTCATCATGCTTATTCCGATTTTGGCGCTGCGTTATTTTGCCGAACTGATGATTATCGTTTTTATCTCGAGCTCACCGCTTCACGTCATCTTGGCTGTGCTCTGCCTGCTTATGTTCTTCGGAGCATCAATCGGACCGCAGGGCATTATGAGAGGCAGCACCCTACTCACGTTAATTAACTTTCCTGTGCTGTTATTCGCCATATTCGCATGCTTTCAAAATGCCAAATTCGTGCGCGTTTACCCGCTTATCAATCCGAGTATGGACTTTTTGTCGAATAGCACCTTTTTAATAACGCTGTTCTCGATCTGTCCGTTCCTGCTTCTAGGCATGCTGCCTCCCGTGTGCAAGGTGAAGATACGGCCAATCTTAATCAGCTTCGTCTTAATATCGTTGCTGCACGTTGTCGTCCTGTATATTCCAATCGTCATTTATGGCCTCAATGCGGCGAAGATTATGAATTTCCCGCTCATGACCAGCTTCGACTCCGTTAATATTACATGGACGGTGTTCAACCGGATTTCGCTGTTTTATGCCGTTGCGCTGCTTGCATTCGTCATGACGCTCAGTTCGTTCTCTCTGTGGTCTTCCGCGCTCCTGATTCGCAAGATGATTCCGGCTTGGCGCGAGACCTACATCCGGATTTCTCTTAGCCTCGTTGTCTTCATAATCAGCTTCGTCATTCCAAGCTGGAACGATTACATCCGGGTCTTTGCCGCCGATACGTGGTTCCGCCTGTTGATTTACGCGGTCATTCCGATCGCCGTCTTCTTACGGGGAAGATCGATTGCCGCTCAGGAGGGAAAGCGGGTTTTGACTGAATGATGCGCCGGGCACGTACAGCTGTGTTGTTGCTCCTCTGCATGCTCTCCTTAACCGCCTGCTGGGACATCAAAGATGTAAACCATCGCATGCTTCCTATCGTGATGGGCATCTCTTACGGGGAGGCAAAGAAATATCGGGTTTTTATTCAAGTTCCGCTTCCGTATGGCCGAAAGCTCATATCCAAGGTGCATTACGAGGAGGCCGACACGATCAGCAAAGCGCTGACCCAAATCGATACCAACATCGAAGCCGGCATCGACTTCATGCATCTGCAGCTGGTTTTGTTCGACCGCAAAGTCGCCGTAGACGGCATCCGGGACGAAATGGCTTATATGATACGAAGCCAGCATATGCCGACGAAAGCGCTTGTGGCCATCACCTCGCAAAATATAGAGCAATTTCTCAATCATACCGGAAAATCCATCCAGACTGACGGAAGCGCATTAATGAATTTTTTCAATAAGAACGCCGGCTGGAGCCCCGAAATCAATCTTGCCTACCTCTGGGAAACCTTCGGCGCCATCCACTCGGATACGCAGGATGTCACGATTCCGATTCTGCAATCGGGCAAATCGACCATGATGGAATTCGTTGGTTCGGCCATCATGTCGAAGGAAAAAATGGTGGGCGAAATTTCGCAGGAGCAATCGCTGCTGGTGAACTTATACGACGAGCTGTTCCAAGGCTCCGTAGTCGAAACCGCCCATCAAGCCAGCGTGTCCATCGTCAATTGCGATAATCGTCTTCGCACGTCTTGGCGGGACGGAAAGCCCGTGCTGAATATGCGCTTGAAGCTGTCGCTGCATCTGCTCGAGAACAACGGCAACATGTCCGAGCAGCAAATCGAAAGCGCGTTATCGGAGGCGATGGAGAAACGGTACAAGCAATTATTCAAGAAGCTGCAAGCCAGCAAATCGGATTCGCTGGGGACGGGCGAAATTTTCCGGAACAAGTTGGCCTTCTCCAAGCTCAAGCTATGGCGCGAAACGTATTACCCCCGGCTCATACCGGAAATCAAGGTAAAATGTGTCATTACGAATACGGGCGACATCCAGGAAAATTAGCCGCTTTATGATCGGCTCTCTTAAGTAGAAAAAATGACGGCGCTAATATCTCTGCGCCGTCATTTTTTTTATTTGGATACCGCTACTTGTTGTTAGTTCGCTGCTTTCCCGCCAATGTGGGGTACCTGGTACCCAGCCTACAGCTGATAGCCGACGGCTCTCTTCCAGCCCCCGTATACTTCACCGCGCCACGCTTCATCAAGCTCCGGTTCGAAGGTGCGATCGAGCGCCCATAATCCGCGCAGCTCATCCATGCCGCTCCAGAACCCTACGCCGAGCCCGGCCAGATATGCGGCGCCAAGCGCAGTCGTTTCAAGCAGAACCGGCCTAATGACAGATACGCCGAGCAAATCGGCTTGGAATTGCATGAGCAGCCCATTCGCAACTGCCCCACCGTCTACCCGCAGCTCCGTCAGCGGCAATCCGGACTCCTCGGTCATCGTGTTCAGCACGTCCGCCGTCTGATACGCAATTGACTCGAGCGCCGCGCGCACCAGATGAGCCGAAGTCGCGCCGCGGGTAAGACCTGTGATCATGCCGCGCGCATCCGCGTTCCAATACGGCGTGCCAAGCCCGGTAAACGCGGGCACGAAGTAGACGCCAAGCGTATCCGCGACCGACGCGGCCAGCGCTTCGCTGTCTGATGCATGCGCAATCAGACCGAGCCCGTCGCGCAGCCACTGCATGACGGAGCCTGCCGTGAACACGCTGCCTTCGAGCGCGTAGGTAGTCCGGCCGTCAATCTGCCACGCAATCGTCGTGAGCAGCCCTTTCGCCGATGCAACCGGCGCGTCGCCGGTGTTCTTGAGCAGGAAGCAGCCCGTCCCGTACGTATTCTTCGCCATGCCGGTATCGAAGCAGCCCTGCCCGAACAGCGCGGCTTGCTGATCGCCTGCCACGCCTGCGATCGGAATCCCCGCTGCTTGCGAGCTCGAACCTGCTGCATCGCCGCCTGCTCCATCGCCAAGCGAACGCGTATACCCGAATATGCCGCTGGACGGCTTCACCTCCGGCAGCATGGCAGCCGGAATACCGAGCTTCGCCAAGATGTCGGCATCCCATTCCAGCGTATGAATGTTATACAGCATCGTCCGCGACGCATTGGAAACATCCGTAGCATGCACGGCACCTTCCGTCAGCTTCCAGATCAGCCAGCTGTCTATCGTTCCGGCCAGCGCTTGCCCCTGCTCCGCTTGCTCGCGAAGCCCCGGCACGGTATCCAGCAGCCACTTCAGCTTCGTGCCGGAGAAATACGGATCGAGCAGCAGGCCGGTTCGCGCGCGCACCTCATCCTCCCAGCCATCGGCTTTCAGCGCTTCGCATAGCGCGCTCGTCCGGCGGCACTGCCATACGATCGCAGGATGAAGCGGCTCGCCGGTTTGGGCGTCCCAGACCACAAGCGTTTCACGCTGATTCGTAATCCCGATCGCGCGAATCTGCTCCACGCCAACGCCGGCCGCCGCATCCCGCATCACTTGCAGCTGCTTCTGCCAAATCTCATTTGCATCCTGTTCCACCCAACCAGCCTGCGGGAATACAGAGGCAAACTCGTGCTGCGCGGATCCGGCAGCACGCCCTTGCTCATCAAACAGGATCGCCCGGCAGGAGGTCGTTCCCTCGTCCAAAGCTAATATATAGCGCTCCATTGTCTTCGCTCCCCGTTACAAGCCTTCACCTTCAACCTATTCTTGCACCAATTCGGGAAATTCCGTAACCGCCTTGAATTCCGCCTGCACGCGGGCCAATTCCGCCTTGCCCTGTGCATCATTCCAGCCAAAGCGCTGCCCCATCAATCGAAGGACAGGCTGTACCAGCGTTTCTGCCCGTTTGCGGTCAAACAATATCATACTCGTCCGCCGCAGCAGGAAATCAACCGCGCTGCAGGTCATCTCTTCCTCAATCGCGTAATCGAGCTCCGCTCGCAAGGTGCGATCCCAATTAATAGATGCTCCTCCGAACCCGGAGGAAGCCTGCCCCGCAGCCGCAGATCCAGCCGCTCCAGTCGCGCCAACCGCCACCGTAATACGTCCAGCCACCGCTTTGGTCGCTGCCGGAGCCGGCCCTTTTGCCGAAGCTCCCGCTCCTGCGCCAGCCGAGCCGCCGGCTCCGGTCGATCCTGCCATCGCCACAACGCCGGCAGCTCCCGCAGCAACACCGGAGTCCCCGCTGTCCGCTTCCCGAAGCGCGGAATAACGCGCCAATAAATGCGCGGCATTGCTGCCATATCGCGCAATCCAGATCTTCAAATCCTCCTGCGGCACACCTAGCTTCAATCCTTGGTTCAGCAATTCCGCACGAAGCTCGTCGAACGAACGATACCCGCCATAATCGCCGCCGGAGAGCATTTCATCCCCTGTCGTGCAGCGGCCGAACTTCCGTCCGGTACCGCGTTTAATCTCATCTGCGACGAGATCCACGACCTTCTCGGCCATTTTGCGGAAGCCTGTCAGCTTGCCGCCTGCGATTGTAATAAGCCCTTTCTCCGAAATGAACATTTCGTCCTTCCGGGAAATTTCCGAGGGGCTCTTTCCATCTTCGTGAATGAGCGGCCGAACTCCTGCCCAGCATGACTCTACATCCGCTTCCGTAAGCTTCGCCGTAGGAAAAGCGGCATTCGCCGCATGTAACAGATAACCGCGGTCCGCGCGCGTCGTCACAACGGAACCGGGTTCGCCGTGATAGAACGTATCCGTCGTCCCGATATAGGTTTTGCCGTCCCGCGGAATGATGAAGATCATCCGGCCATCCGGCACATCGATATAAACCGCCTGCTGCACCGGCAGTCGCTCACCGCCTACAACCAAATGCACGCCCTTGGTCAACAGCAGCCTTTTGCCCGTCACTTCGCCGTCCAGTCTGCGCACATGATCGACCCAAGGACCTGCCGCATTCACGATCTTCCGCGCATAGACGTCATAATGCTTGCCGCTGCGCACATCCGCAATTCGAGCGCCGCACACGACGCCGTCTCGATACAGCATCTCTTCCACTTTGGCATAGTTCACGATCTCCGCGCCATGCCGATGAGCGGTCTTCATCACCTCAAGCGTCAGCCTCGCATCGTCGGTCCGGTACTCATAATAGTAGCCCGAACCGCGCAGTCCCTCCCGCTTCAGCAGCGGCTCCAGCGCTTCCGTTTGCTCACGCCGATACATTTTACGCCGCTCCGCACGCTTAACGCCTGCAAGTCTGTCATAAATATACAAGCCAATGGAAGAAGCCAAATACCCGTAGGTGCCGCCTTTATAAACCGGCATCAGCATCGGTGTCGGCGTCACGACATGCGGCGCATGCTTGTGCAGCAGCGCCCGTTCGCGACCTACCTCGGCAACCAGCTTAACTTCACCTTGCTTCAAATATCGCAGTCCGCCATGCACCAGCTTGGTCGAGCGGCTGCTCGTACCTTGCGCAAAATCGCCCATCTCCACAAGACCTGTCCGAAGACCGCGCCGCGATGCATCCCACGCGATGCCGGCCCCCGTAATGCCGCCCCCGATGATAAGCACATCGAGCAGCTCCGATGACATTCGCTCTAGACGCGCCGCCCGGTGCTCCACCGAGAAAGATTCGCCCATGCCGTTCATTCCCCCTTTACCGTACATCCGAAATAAATGGAATCATTACCCCTTAACCGCCGAACCGACCGTAAGCGCATTTTCCACTTGCTCGCTAAAGAGCATATACATCAGCAATGTCGGCAAGCTGGCAATCGTCATCGCCGCGCCCATCGCACCCCAGTCCGTCGTGAATTGACCTTGGAAGAAGAGTAAGCCAAGCGGCAATGTTTTCAAAGACTCTTTAGTTATCAGTATAAGCGCAATAGGAAATTCATTCCACGCAGCCAGAAATACGAAAATGATCATCGTCGCAACCGCAGGTCGTATAATCGGCAACATAATGCTGAAGAACGCCCGATAGATCGATGCCCCGTCGATGCAAGCCGATTCTTCGAGTTCAACCGGAATACTGCGGAAGAAACCGTAGAACACCAAGGTGGCAAAAGAAAGATTGAACGCAATATAAGGAACAATCAGCGTGGCATAGGAATTCGCCAGATGAAAGTCGCGCATCAGAATCGCGAGCGGAATCATAATGACCTGCACCGGTACAAACATCCCGATCGTCATATAGACTCTGGCTGCTCCGCTAAGCCGCCATTTCATACGAGCGACCGCATACGCGAACAGCACCGCAAGCGATAGACTTCCGACAACCGTAGCTATCGATACAATAACGCTATTCGTAAAGTACTGCGGCACATTAAAGCTTCGCCAAGCGGTCACATAATTCTCGA
Source organism: Paenibacillus sp. J22R3 (assembly GCF_056269305.1). Classification (NCBI taxonomy): domain Bacteria; kingdom Bacillati; phylum Bacillota; class Bacilli; order Caryophanales; family Paenibacillaceae; genus Paenibacillus; species Paenibacillus sp. J22R3. The sequence goes on from NZ_JBWDNS010000005.1 coordinate 238,259, forward strand.
AACGGAAATGCGTCGGCAATCCAAACGGATTGGTGACGAAGATCTCATTATTGTCTTTGAGCGAGTACGCGATCATCCAGAACAAAGGATAAATAGAGAGCAAGGCGTACAACCAAATCATCAGATTGGACACGGGGTGCTTCAGTTTGAACATTCTCATAGGTGACATCTCCTTCCTAGTATACGATGGGATCGCGCGCGATAAGCCGGTTAATCAGCAGCGTAATCACCAAACATTCAATAACGAGAAATGCTGCCGAGGCGCTGCCATAACCAAACTCGCCTACCCGGAACGCCGAACGATACATCATGTAAGTGAGCGTATACGTTGTTGTGCCCGGACCGCCGCCAGTCATAATGAACATGTTGGCAAAAGCATTCAAGCCGCCCGTAAGCGCCAGCACCAAGCAGAACTTATAGGTTTCAGAGAGCAGAGGAATCGTAATGCGGGCATGGGCCTGCAGCTTGTTGGCTCCATCGATCCGTGCCGCTTCCATGTAATGCTCCGGCACTGATTTGACTGCCGCGAGCAGCAGCGCGAAGTGATACCCCATGTACTGCCAGGCATTAACGGCTGCAAGTGCAAAGATCGCTGTCTTCTCATTCGTCAGCCAATCCTGCCGATACGAGAGGCCAAGCGCCTCGAACAGCTTGTTCAGCAAACCATACTCACCGTTGTACATCGCAAGCCACAGCTGACACACGACCGTGATCGACAGCACGACGGGAATAAATACGCTGATCCGCACGAATTTACGGCCGCGCATCGCAATTTCCGCTACGGCGAAGGCAAGCAGCGTGCCGATAATAATCTGCACAACCGCAATAACTACCGCAAACATCGCACCGTTATACACGGATGTTCGGAATATGCGGTCATGGAACAATCGCTTATAGTTGTCGAGGAAGATGAACTTCCCTTGGGTCAAACCGTCCCAATCCAGCAAGCTTCGGTAGAAGACCTGCACGACAGGATAGAACACAACAACGGTATATAGTAAAAGGGCCGGTAAAATAAACAGTAGAATTGCCGTCTTGTTGCCCAGGTATTTTCTCATGCCGCCACTTCCTTTGTTATGAAATCATCCGTTTAGAGAAGAAAAACCCATACCGGGAAGCCGGCATGGGTTTTTCCGGTTAAAGCTTACGCGCCGCACCGCTATCGGACGGCGCTTCAAACCTCATGTTTCAAGCCGCTTCCTTACTTCGAAGCTTCAATTGCACTGTCAACGTCTTGCACGAACTGATCTGCCGTATAGTTGCCTGTCATCAAATTCTGCGAAGCATCCTCAATCGCCGCTTTAAACTTCGGATTGCTCAGACCCCATGCGAACGAGGTTGTTTTCATGTTCGGAATATCTGTAGCCAGCTGCTCCATGATCGTCGGGAATTTGTTGATGATCGCTTTATCGACCTTCGTTGCCACGAACGGCGTACCGCGCTCGGTGTATTTGTACTCCGCATACTTCTCTGCGATGAACGCTGCTACTTTCGCCGCAAGCTCTGGGTCTTTCGTTGCCGAGCTGACCGCGTAGCCGCCAGGACCGCCGCCGCCGCTGAAGTTCAATTTGGCACCATCATACGCCGCTGCATCCGCTGCCGGGATGTACATGTAGCCCAATTTGTCGCCAAGCGCTTTGGTCGAGGCATCGATTTCCCACTGACCGTTGACGAACATCGCCGCTTTTCCTTCATGGAACAGCGCTGCCGCTTGGTCGTAGTTGAGGTTCGTTGCGCCTTTCGGCAGCAAGCCTGCACGTACAAGCGTTACGATTTGCTCCGCTGCTTGCTTGAACGCCGGATCGCTTGCTTTTGCCTCGCCTTTGTCCAGCTTCGTAATGCCCGCCGGCTCCGTGCGAGTCGCGAACATATCGAACAGGGCAACGGTCGGCCATTTCTCTTTCGCAAATAGGGAGAGCGGTGTAATACCTTTCTCATTGAATGCTTTAACGGCCGTCATCAGCTCATCGTAGGTTGTCGGCACCTTCACGTTATTGGTCTCGAAGAGCTCCTTGTTGTAGAACATCAGCGCCAGCTCATTGCCGGCATACGGGAAGGCGTAGATATGGCCGTCTTCCGTGACGAGCGTATTCATGGCACTCGGCTGCATTTTGTCCTTGAAACCGAATTTGTCGGCATATTGGTCAAGCTCCAGAATGTTGCCTGATTTCTTCATCGTATTGATAATATCAAGACCCGCTTGGAAAATATCCGGCAAATTGCCTGTCGCTGCATACGTTTTGAGCTTCTGTCCATCATCTTGCGCCTGCACGTCAAGCTCCAGCTCCACATTCGGCATTTCCTTCTTCAGCTCAGCGACTGCATAATCGTAAGGCTTCTTCGTATCGTCATCCGCATATTGCGCGTAAATCCGCAGCTTAACCGGCTCTGTATTCTCGGCTGGCGCGTTTGTGCCTTCTTCTGCCGGCTTGTTGTTGCTGCCCGTATTCGTCGCATTCTTGTCTGTGTCGTTATTCGAGCCGCAGGCCGCCAAACTTGTTACCATCACAGCTGAAATAAGCATTAGTGTCCATTTTTTCATCTTTAATACCCTCCCCTAATACTGTGTGCATCCCTTACGTTTCTCATTATAAAATGCCCTTTCACCCCCGATAATGGAAAAAACGATGGCGTTTTGTATTATCCGCGCATCGTTTCATTCCCTTTTATCCGATTCTCGTATTCGCTCGGCGACCAACCGAAGAACTTCTTGAAGCTTTTGCTGAAGTAGCTGCCGTCGCTGTATCCGATACTCTCCGCGATATCCGACAGCTTGCGGTTGCCTGCTCCGAGCAGCTCCTTCGCTTTATTCATCCGAATATGCGTAATGTAATCCGTGACGGTCATCCCGTTCTCTTTCTTAAACACGGCGCGCAAGTAGCTGGCGTTGATGAACACATGCTGGGCAACCTTCTCTACGCCAAGCTCGGCATCGCCGTATTGCTCTTCGATGAAGGTTTTGGCCGCCTGGGCTATAATAGACGACCGTGTCTTCTTGTAACGCCTCGTATAGTGAACGGCCTTGGTGAACAGCTCCTTCATCCACCGCTCGGCTTCGTCTATGGAGGCCAGCTCGCGGATTTCGTGATACGGGAAGAAATGCTCACCGAAGCAATCCTCAATCGGCTGACCCGCTTCGCTGACATAACCGAGACAGACCGATACGAGGCTCATGCAGATTACGTAGGTATAGTCGATCGACAGCTTCTTCTCCCGGATCAGCCGGAACAGCTCGCTTAGCTTAGCCTCAATTCTCACATCATCTTGTGCACGCAGCAGCAGCTGCAGCTCATCGCCAAGCTCCGGCGGATATTGCACGCCTGTTCCTTCCTTCGAGATATGCTGCCCGAAGGCGATGACGCGGTCATTACCCAGCACAAACTTGTTCTGCAGCGCCGTTAGCGCCTCTTCGTAAGAGCAGCGTATGCCGCTAATTCCGCTATAGATTTGGCCAACGCCGATCGTAATCGTGAGTTTCAAATATCGCTTAATCAGCATGCACAGCTTCTCGAACGGCTCCAGCTTCGGAAGCTCCGGCTGCGGCGATTGCGAAGTAACTGCAGCAGCCCCAGCACCGTGCGCCAAGCCATACAGACAGATAATTCGCCCTTCCGGTCCATTGAAGATAACAGGCTTCCCGCCGGAATCCTCCATCGCTTCGGCAAGAATGTTGGTCACGGCATATTTCCATAGCAGCCGTTCGCTGACCTCGCCCCACTTGCGATCAATCTCATCGATCTCGATACAAGCGACCGCATAAGCTTTGGCATCCAGCCGCAGCTGATAGGAGCTGAGCTGCTGCAGAAGCACATCCTCATGTTCGGCTAATTCTCCGCTGACCAGCCGGTTCAGCACGCTCTCCTTCATCAGCTGCAAATTCTTCAGATGCGTCGACTGCTCTTCCCTCTGTTTGCGGTGATGCTCCTGCAGCTTCAGCAGCGTAAGCGTCAGCTCATCCTTGGAGAATGGCTTTAAGATATAGTCCTCGACACCGAGCTTCAGCGCACGCCTCGCATAGTCGAATTCATTATGTCCCGTGATCAGCACGATGCTGATGCCGGGGTAATCTTCCTTCAAACGCTGAGCCAGCTCCAGCCCATCCATGAATGGCATCGTAATATCGACAAGCGCGATATCCGGCGTTATCTTCCGGGCGATTTCGAGCGCTTCAAGCCCGTTCTTCGCTTCACCAATGATTCGATAGCCATATAACTCCCAGTCCAGCACCGTGCGCAAATACTCGCGGAAGATCGACTCATCATCTGCGATCAGTAAATTCAACATGTTTGCCGCCTCCCGTCTCTTCCTGCTGCTCCATTGGCAATCGTACTTGTATCTCTGTTCCCACGCCGGGTTCACTGATCAGCGTCAGTCCATACCCCTCGCCAAAATACAACTTAATCCGGCTGTCCACGCTGCGCATCCCGAACGAGCTCCCCGTATTTCCGGCAGCGGACAACGGCGCGACTGCCGATGTCTTGGCGGTATCCGCGCTTGGCTGCAGCAAGGTCTCCAGGCGGTGCTGCGGAATTCCGACTCCGTCGTCCTTCACGGTGAGCAGCAAATCCTGCCCTTCGATGCCGCCTGTCACGATGAGGTGGCCAAACTCCCCCTTCGTCTTCAGGCCATGATAGATGGCATTCTCCACGAGCGGCTGCAGCGTCAGTTTCAGCACCGTGCAGGAGAGCACTTCCGGCTGCACGTCGATTTGGTAATCAAACACATCGGCATACCGAATTCGCTGAATGGCCAAATAATCGCGCAGTCCCTGCAGCTCATCCTGAAGGGGAATCGCCTCTTTCCCCTGGCTTAAGACGATCCGGTAATAGTCGGCGAGCGATTTGGTTGTGCGCTGCACATCCTTGACCCGCCCGATCTCCGAGAGGGTATAAATGACATCGAGCGTATTGTATAAGAAATGAGGCTTTATTTGAGATTGAATCAGAGCAAGCTCATACTCCCGTTTCTTCTTCTGCTCGAACCGCACATTATCCAGTAACTGATTAATGCGAGTAAGCATCGTATTAAAGCCGGATGCGAGCAGCCCCAGCTCGTCATTCGATTTGACCGGCAGTTGGATGGTAAAATTCCCTTCTTTCACCAGCTTCATATACTTGGTCAGCAGCACGATAGGCCTGGCAATGAGTCGATTCAGAATGCCGGCACCCATCAGCGCGAACAAGAAGCAGAAGAAGCCGATCGTCATAATGAGCGCCGTGATTTTGCGATTATCTGCTGTCAACGCGTTAAACGGCTCCATGGAGATCAGCTTCCAGCCGAACTTCGGCATCTCCGAGCTGATCACAAGCAGCTTGTCCCCTTGGAACCGATCGATTGTCGAGCCGCTGTTCGTCTCATTGATCCACTGCCGCAGCGCCTGATCTTCAACGGGCTTCAGCAGCTGTTCCTTGTCTGTCGAGGAGACGATCGTTCCGGCTTGATCGGTCAGCATGTAGCTGCCGCTCTGGTCCGTACCGATGTTATTGTAAATCGCCGAGAGCGATTGTTCCTTCACATTAAGCACCAACAGACCGAGCTCCTGGCCGGTGTAGATGTTGTTGATTTTCTTACCCACCGTAAGCACCGGCTCATCTGCCCCGAGTGTAAGAAAGTTTCTCTTATCCATCGGAAACCAGATGTTCTGACCAGTCGTTTCCCGAATGCGCTTCAGCATTGCGGTTTGCAGAAGTGTCTCCGGCTGCGGCTCACCCGCGTTCTCAATCGCAGCCGAGGTGCCATAGATCGTGCCATAGGTATCAATGAATGCAGCGCTCTCGACATCCGGGAAGACGAGCAGCGCAAAACTAAGCTGATTGGTAATCAAGGTCGACAGCAGCAGCGAGCGCTCCCGGCTGATTTCCCCTTTGTTATGGTCTTGAATGACGCGGTTTAAGTTAATCGTCAAGATATTCGCGCAGCTCTCCGCATTCGTCATGATCCCATTCATTCGCGTGATGATCAGCGAGGAGTTGTCGCTCACGTTACTGATCGTCTTATCGACGATCGCATTCGTATAAATGCTGTTGGACGCAAAACCCAGCACAAGCAGCGGCACAATGATAAGCGGAATATAAATGGCGATGATTTTGTTGCGAATCACTTGATTCCGCAGCCAATTGGGATAGAACCAGTTTATCAGCACAGTTGCTTTGCTCCTTTCGCATGTTCCCAATATCCAGCAACATTATAGCACAGCCCTGTTCAAAGACACCTCTGCATGCTACACTCTAGGAAAATAACGCTGCATGCAACTGGCGAAATCAGTGGAATGAACCACGAGGGAGCATGCGGATCGAAATACACCGTTCGCCTGGGGAGAAGTATTTGCGGCTGGCTATGTCTTGCGACGAGCCTGCCCGCGAATGCTTTTTTTCGTACATGCAGGTCACTCAATTCCAATTTGAGGGAGAAGATCTCTATGGCCATTGTCTTGAAAGCGAAAGAAGCGGCAGAGCTTATGTATTCGGAAATAGCGGCCCGCGTAGAGGAATGGAAGAAGAATGGAAACCAGCCTTCTCTGGCGACACTACTAGTCGAAGGAGATCCTGCTTCAGCTTATTATGCACGCTCCAAGCAGAAGATTGCCGAGAAGCTGGGCATATCGTTTCAGCTCCATACTTTCGGAACCGATGTCTCGGAAGAGGAATTGAAGCGCGTCATCACAGCGCTGAATGCGGATGAAGACATTCACGGCATCATGCTTGAGCTCCCTCTGCCCGCGCATCTATCGGCAGCTGCCATTGAGGCTTGCATTGCCCCTGCCAAGGATATCGACGGTGTTACACCGTCGAATAAGCTGGCGGTTTACACCGGTAGTGATAAAGGGTTGCAGCCCGCAACGCCGCAGGCTTGCATCGGACTTCTTAAGCATTACGGGTACCAGTTAGAAGGACGCAACGTGGCTTTAGTAGGCAGAGGGCAGACGGTCGGGCTGCCGTTGTTCCATCTCCTTCAACGCGAGAATGCTACCGTGACCGTTTGTCATTCCAGGACGCCTGATCTAGGCGCTCATTTGAAGCATGCGGAAATCGCCATCGTTGCGGTTGGCAAGCCGGAGGTGATTACGAAGGACATGGCGCATCCGGGCTTAACGGTCATCGACGCAGGTATTAACGAGCTTGCCGATGGTACGATCACCGGTGATGCAGCTGCAGATCTGGGAGATGCGGCAGCGGCTGTCTCGCCGGTTCCCGGTGGCGTTGGCACCTTAACGACGGCGATCCTGTATCGCAATCTGATGAGAGCTATCGATATCCAGATGTCTCTGAAAGGGGATGCGTAACGATGTCTACTGTAACGTGGGATGATTCCATTCGCCGCTTCCTAGAGAAGGCGGCCAGCTCCGACCCGACGCCGGGCGGCGGAAGCGCAGCCGCACTTGCCGCAGCGCTCGGCACAGCCATGACGGCAATGGCGGCACATCTCTCGCAAGGGGAGAAATACGCGGATGCTCGTCTCGAAATCAATGCGACCTTGAACGAGATGAGCCGACTATCCACTTCATGTGAAGCTATGCTCGCCTCCGACATGGCAGCCTTTGACGGTTATATGCTTGCACTGAAGCTGCCCAAGCAAAGCGAGGCTGAGAAATCGCTTCGTCAAGAGGCGCTCCATGACGCAACCATTGCCGCCATCGAAGCCCCGCTCCGACTGATGGAGGTATGCAGCGCGGCGCTGCAGTCGACGCTAAGCATTGCTTCCTGCACGAATGCGCATGTCATCTCAGACCTGGGAATCGGTGCTGTGCTGCTTGAAGCCGCCGCGCAAGCTGCGCTCTTAACGGTAGAGATCAATTTAGCGGCGCTGAAGGATGAAGGGATTAAGGCTCATTATGCAGCGAAACGGTCCGCCCTTATCGCTGAAATTGAACAACTCAAAAACCGGACATTAGCTGTCGTTCGCGACAGAATCTAATGTCCGGTTCCTGCTTCCCTTTACACCCTCAAGCCGCTCCCTGCACCCTTACGCTGAAGCGCACTCCTTCGGCCGTATTGGCAATGCTATATTCAGCGCCATGAGCATCCAGTACTTTGCTGACAATATAGAGACCAAGTCCGCTGCCGCCGGTTGAGCGGCTGCGTGACTGCTCTGCCCGGTAGAAAGGCTCGAACAATCGAGGCAGCTTCGATTCCTCTACCTGCACACCGGTGTTCAGCACTTCAAGTCTATACCAGGTACAAGGATCACGCTGCTCATTGGCAGCAGGCACCTCTTCCGATAGTCGAACAACGACCCGCTCCGCATCCCCGGAATATTGAACGGCATTCGTAATAATGTTCGATACCGCCTTCGACATGAGCCGCTCATCGGCCGTAATCATCGCTTCCTCCGGCAGCTCAACCTCCAGCTGCATATGTTTGACATCTGCCAAGTAGCTCATACTATTCATCGATTCCCGCACCAATTCAGTTAGATCCACCTTGCGCATCAGCGGACGGAAATCCCGGCTTTCCAGCTTGGACAGCTCCAGAATCTCGTGCACAAGCTTATCCATATCCTGCATGATCGTATACGATTGGCGCAAATATCTGTCCCGATCGCGGTAGGAGCCCACATTAGCAATCATCGCCTCCAATTGACCGCTGACCGCCGTTATCGGCGTCTTGAGTTCATGGGAAATCGTCGCCACGAATTCCCGCCGTTTCGCTTCCTGCTCACGTTCCTGCTCGATATCGCTCTTGAGCTGGGCGTTCGCATCCTGCAGCTCCCCCATCGTCAGCTGCAAATTAACCGCTAATTTGCTGAGGCTAAACGACAGCTCACCCAGCTCGTCCTTCGTGTTCAGCGCAGGCTTCGTAACGGAGAAGTCGAGTTTGGCCAACCGTTTGGCCACTCGATTAAGCGAGAGAAGCGGCCGTGCGATTAGCCGGGAATAGATAAGCGCTCCGCCAACCGCAATCAATAGAATCGGGATCAGCATATACGGCAGGAATAGCAATATCACATCGGCCGCTTCCCCGATTGGCTGCAGCGGGGCATCCACTGACAGGGTGTAAGGATCGTCGCTTTCTGCGAATTTAATCGTCTTATCGACGCTCAGCATTTGCATGTTCGGGCCGCCGCCATTACCGTCGCCGGGCCCTTTCGTAATCTCACGGCCATCGATCACCCGACCCGCTTCAAGCTGCTTTCGCATACCAAGGTAACTCGCATTACGGGACAGCCAGCCGTTCATTCCCCGATAACTCGGCGGGATATAATACCCCTGCCCCTCCTTATCACGAATCATGAGCGCCGCATTATGCTCTTGACCAAACTTCGCCATCAGCGGAATGGCATCAGCCGCACTCACGCCGTCGATCTGTTTCACCAGTTCGCTGAAGCTGCTCTCCAGACGGGATTGCTTGATGTTCTTGTAATAACCCGGCAGCATGAAGTAGAGGGTTAAATAGATAAGTAAGGCCGATACGACCAGCAGCGCCGCCGTAACCATGAAGATCTTAAACCGTATTCCCTTGCGCCGGATCATCCTTCCACCAACGCCAGCTCAGACTCCAGCGAGTAGCCGACCCCTTTTACCGTACGAATGACGGAGATGCCGAGCTTCTTGCGGATATTCTTAATATGAGCATCGACGATACGGGAATCGCCGTAGAAGTCGTAGCCCCATACTTTGTCCAGCAGCATGTCACGTGTCATAATCCGTCCGGCGTTATGTACGAGCGTATGCAGAATATCGAATTCCTTCGTCGTCGTGTCTATGAGCTTGCCGTCGACGTAGATTTTGTAAGCATCGGCATCCAGCCTCAGTCTACCGTCGAACAGCTGCTCCCCGGAAAGCCCGCTGCGCGTGCGCCTAAGGACGGCCTCCACCCGTTTCATCAATACATGGAACGAGAATGGTTTCGTCACATAATCATCCGCTTCTTCCTCGAACGCGCGCAGCTGATCCTTCTCCTCGCCCAGTGCCGTCAGTACGATGACCGGCGTATCGGAACGCTCGCGAATGCTGCGGCATATCTCGTAGCCATGCATGGAAGGCAGCATCAAATCTAAGATGACGAGGTCGTACGACGATTGCTGAAATTTCTCCCAGCCTTCCAATCCGTCCCCTGCTACATCCACCTCATATTGTTGTGCCCGAAGAAACTCAGCAATGAGCTCTTGTATATAATAATCGTCTTCGATAACCAATATCGCGGCAGGCATCGTCCAATCCCCCATCCTACTTAAGCATGTTACCTCCAGCTTAACCGATGAAGATGAAAACAGTATGAATCGTTTCTGAAAAAATACTGAAAACCGTTAGTGACATGCAAAAAACCACCAGCTTCCTGCTGATGGTTTCGTTAAGCACGTTTATCATTGATGGCCTTCATTAATGTTCCGTGTTCTGGCGTGCCAGCTTCTCCTGCGCCATCCGCACCAGCTCTTTGACCATCGCTCCGCCGATCTGACCGCCGATTTGACCTGCTGATTCCGTCGATAACTGGCCGTTGTAACCGTGCTCCAGCGGAATGCCGAGCGATTTCGCCACTTCATATTTCACATCATCAGGCCTGCTCGCATTTACGACATAGCCTTCACGGCGCATCACTTCCGCCTTAAATGCACTCATCTGAGCTTCTGCGCCCGGTACCAGGTGCTTCCTCCGACTTCTTCTTGCCATTATTTCTGCCGCCTCCTTAAGGGTGAGTCGTATAACTTACCGTTCCCTAAGGATAATTTCTCTATTCAATTTCAATCATCATTGATCTATTCAATCATCATTGATCTATTCAAACCAACCCTTGAACTTAAACCAAGCAAACATGCCCAACGCAAGCAGCACCATAAACACAAGCACGATATAGTAGCCTGCATGCCAGCCGAGCTCGGGCATATTGGAGAAATTCATGCCATAAATACCGGCAATAAACGTCAGCGGCATGAAGATGACGGTAATGACCGTCAATGTTTTCATGATGGTATTCATCCGATTGGAATTAAGCGACATATAGTGATCCCGCAGATCCGAGGTCATATCGCGATTGGAATCGACCATCTCCGCCAGCTTCAGCAGATGATCGTAGATATCGGTGAAGAAGTGATGATAATGCTTTAAAGCCTCGATTCTTTGCGTATTGAGGATCCGATACAGTAAGTCTCGCATAGGGACGATTGTTTTGCGCAGCCGGAGCAGCTTGTTTCGAATTTCGAACACATGGCTGAGGTCCGTTCGGAATCCTTGATCGGAGCCGCCTAATTCCAGCAGCTGATCCTCGATTGCCTGCAGCGCCGGAAAATATTGATCCACCAGCTCATCCATCACGGTATAAGCGGCATGCAGACTGCCATGGGCTTCCGTGTGCGGTTTGCGGATGATTTTCTCCCAGGCCCGGTCGACCTCCTGTAGCTGCAGTTGATGGTAAGTCACCAAGAAATTCGGACCGACAAACAGATCCACTTCAGACGCCTCCAGCGTCTGCTCGTGAATCGCATGAAGCACGAAGAAATGTACATCGTCGTAATGGTCCATTTTGGGACGCTGCAAGTAAAGCAGACAATCCTCTATAGCCAGCGGGTGAAAATGAAAATAATCCTCCAACAGCTTCGCTTCTTCTCCTGTTGGCTCGCAGAAATCGACCCAGTACCATCTAAGATGCGTTACGCTGCTTAAGTCTTCCAGTTTGTTCAACTGCCGGATATGGTGATCGTTCGTAATGGCAAGAATTCGAATCATGGATCAAGAGACTCCGTCCGTTTTTTTGTCCTTATTGTATCATTAACGGTACTTAAACTTGAAGCTCACAACACCGCTATTATCCATCGTGTAGGAATAAGATGCGAGAACTTCGCCATAGTTCTTCAGCAGAGCTTCCCAGCCGCTTGGCCCTTGCTCGTCCTTATAGGTGCGTTTGATGGTGATGGACGACAAACGCGCTTCAACAGCGCTGCTGATTCTCGCTTCGAACTCTGCTTGATTGTTCACGGTGAGGCCGTTGATTACGTAGTAATTGAACGTATTGGCGGCAGCTTCCGGAAGATTGTCCTTCCAAGCATGATCCTCTCGAAGCGCTTCATCTGTCACGTTGAAATAGCCGTAGTTCAATCTCCCCGCCACATCCGGAACAGGATCGTCCCACGTGACATCGAGGTTGTAATACGCTCCATCAATCTTCACTTTGTTCCACGCATGGCTGCCGCCGTCTGCCGTGCCGATTACGATATGAGATTCAATTCCCGCCATGCTTAGCAGTAGATCAGCGGTTCCCGCATAACCTTGGCATACCGCGACGCCATTCACCAGCACCCCGTACACGGAGTACGATTCCGGCGGAACGGTGTCATTCTTGTAATTCTCGTAATCATAGGCGGTATGCTGCAAAATATAATCATGAATAGCCAGCTCGCGTTCATATTCGGTCATACCCGGTCGGATGATCTCTGCAAGCACCGCTCTCGCTCGGGTGTCGATTTCTTGGAGCTGCTCATCCTTGATGACGACGGGAAGCGATTGTTTGGCCGCCCCCAGCAGATCTTCCTCATCGTTCACAAAATAAGTCCCGAACCGCGAGAAAATCCGGTACACCAGCACGATGGCCTGCTCCCGTGTCGTCGTCACGCGCGGCTGAAATCGCAGCTGGTTGCCGCTCACATTGCCTTTCATGATGCCGTTACCGGACAGCATGCTGATCGCATCGCGCGACCACTTGGCGAGCTGCTTGTCGTCCGCGAACTTCGCCGGCGTTCCTTTGCCCTCTTGGAGCTTCGTTTGGAAGCCCGCTTTGGTCAGCGTGTTATAGAGCATCAGCGCGAGCTGCTCACGCGTCACATTCGCCTTGGGCGAGAAGGTGTTCGGGCTTGTCCCTTTAATAATGCCGAGCTCGTAAGCTTGGCCGATTCGATAATTCGTCGTATCCCGGAACGGATTCTGCTTCGGCTCCGCCGGTTTCGTATTCGTCAGCACTTCGTAGAGCTGAACGGCCATCTCGCAAAACTCCTGACGCGTCAATGCCAATCGATAGCTATTCGTTAACCCATAGGGGATAAGTCCGCTCGTAATCGCGTCTTGAATTTCTTGCTTCGCCCACTCGCTCGGTGATCCGGTTACTGCTGCTACTGCTGCATTCGCTCGTTTCGGCGCCGTCTCCAGCTGACTCGCTGCTGTTAGGCCGACGGCGGCAATGAGTGCGATTTTGATCCACTTCGTTCTCATGTTTCTCGTGATCCCCCTGCTATTGGCAAATCTATCCACGTAGTTCCTACTAGCTTAGCATAAAATTTGTCTATCATTTACAATTATTTGGATATTAGTCGTTTTTACTATATTAATAACCTCTGAGCGAGAGTTGTGAAACTTGGGGGGATGCTGAGTGGTGGGTGCTGAGAGTCGGGTTTTCCGTCTCTCAGGCGCTGGGGCAGCAGGTTTCCCGAGTGTGGAGTATAAGCGGATATTCCGCTTATCGAGTCGGTCTCCGATCCGAAATGAGCTCATTAGACGATATTCACGAGAAACTAAGAAAACACCTTCGGAAAGCAGCCGCAGCCGCTTTCCGAAGGTGTTTCCCCCACTATTCGTTCAAATAAATCGTTGCCCGATTCTGCAGCTGCTTCGCCGCTTCGTCCGCCGACTTTCGGCCCTCGAAGAACGCCGCTGCCTCTTCCTTCACCATATCCATTATGGCGCTGTCGTCGCCGCTGAACCGCTTGATCCGAGGAATCGTATCGACGATCGCTTTGACATCTTCCTCCGTCACCGTCGGCGGCGTAATTTCCCCCTCCGGTCCCGCTATCTTGATATTGCCGCTCTCCAGCATGTTCATCGACTCTTCCACCTGTTTCGCCGTCATATCCTTGCGCACGGAGAAGCCCATAATGCCAGGCGTTCCCTGAGCCTCGGCGGACAACAAGTATTTCATGAATGACCATGCTTCCTTCTTGGCGCCTGACTTCTCATTCAGTGCAAGCATCAGATCGCTGTCGTAGGTCATGCCTTTCGCCTCGCCGCCGGACGGCGTCTGGAATACCTGACCTTTGCCCTGGAACATCATCTCCGGAAGCATAACCAGATCCATCGGCATCATCAGATTCATATGACCGAACGACTGTTGACCGGGACCCGGCATCCCATCGCTGACCAAGCCATCGTCGTAGAGTCCCTTCAAGTTTTCCAGCATCGCCGCGAAATCACCTTGGTCAAAGCTCGCCTTCTTCGCCGCCGCATCCACATAGTGCTCATAGCTGGACTCCACCATCAACCGCAGCATCTGATCCTTCGACATCCCGCTCATCGTATACTTGTCCGGCTTGCCGTCGCCATCCTCGTCCTTCATAAGCTTATGGGCAATATCCGTAAAATCCTTCCATGTCCATTTGCCATCGTCGACAGTAACACCTGCCCCAGCCAGCTCCTCCGTATTAGCGAGCATCACATCAAGCGAGAATCGAAGCGGCAGCGCTGCCTGCTTGCCTTCGACCGTCACCCCATCCATAATGCCCTCATAGTAATCTTGAATGTTAAAATCTTTATCGTCCTTCATCAGCGACCGAAGATCCGTAAGCAGTCCTTTCTCCGCATACTTGTTGAACGGCAGATCCTGCACCGCTATAAGATCCGCGCCTTTGCCCGACATCAGCTCCGTGTTGACGGTACTCAGAAACTTCTCCTTGTCCGCCGAATTCTCGTCCCCGCCGCCCGCTCTTCTGGTCACCTTCTTGCCCATTTCCGGCGTTGCAATCGCAGCAGTGATCTGGATATCGATGTCCGGATGCGCCTTCTCGAAATTCGCTTCCGCCGTTTGCAAGAAACGGTCATTCTCCAGAACGGATACGGTGACTACCGTCTTGCCATCCTTCGTTTTGGCCGGCGGCTGCTCTCCCGTATTTGCGTTCCCGCCGTTGCCGCCTCCACTTGAGCACGCTGTTATCGCCGTCATGAGCGCCAGGCTGACACAACCGGTTGTAATCGCAGTTTTCGCTTTCTTCTTCATTCTGAACACACTCCCTGGGATCATCTAAACTATTATTTCAAACGCACGCGCTGGTCCTCGCTTAGCGGCTCGCTCATCTCATCAACGACCTTCTCATCCGGCATAATCCCGTCCACAATCTCCGTATTCGTCGCATCCGAATCACCGATCGTAACCGCTGCTTTCACTGCCGTATAGATATTGCCGAGCGGTCCTTTCTTCTCCTTCACAACCCAAACGTAGTACCCTTCGGTACCTTGCTGTACCGTATCGCTGGCTAGAATGATACCGCCGATCCGCCCGGTCTTCTTCACGGAAAGCTTCACTTGGTCGCCAAGCTGCAGCTCCTGACCGGTGAGCTTCACTGTAATTTTCTTCTGTTCGTCATCGGCATCGCCCGAGCCGCCACCGCCGAGTGCTCCGCTGTCTTCTACGTCCTCGATATCGTCGACCGCGCCTTTCACCATCTTCCGCTTATCGCCGATATAGGCCGACAACGACACCGTTTCACCGATGCGCAGCTTATCCGCATCGTCTGCGTCGTCGGTAAAGCTGAAGATAAGTCCCTCGCTTACATCCGCCAGTTCAGCCACAGCCTGCCCACGCGAGGAAGGCAGCCCCTCCGTCGCTTGCAGCTTGGTTACGATGCCGTCGAACGGCGCACGAACAGCGCTGCTGCTCACAATGTCTTCGCGCATCGTTTCGAGCTTTCGGCGCTGAATGTCCAGATCGTACTCGGCAATTTTCAAGTCACGTTTAAGATCACGCACCGACGACTCGTTGCCCTGCCGCAGCGCATCGATGATCTGTTCCCGCTGCTTCTCCATCCGCAGCTTCGCCTGCGCATATCGCGTCTCTTCATCCGTGAGATCCCGCTTGGCGTCCGTTGTATCATAGGAAATCAACGTCTGCCCTTTCTTGACGGCGTCGCCTTCTTCTACATGGATCTTCGTCACATCACCGTCGCCTTCGGCGTACAGCTCCTCCGATTTCTCCGCCTCCAGCTCGCCTTCACCGGAAACGGTACGTTCCAGCTGTCCGAAATCAGGCTTCGTCACCGTCACTTTCGGCAGCGCCATGCCCGCAATCGTGTTCGAGAAGAACGTGAGCACGGCAAGCGCGCCGAAGAAAAAAATCAGCACTGTGCCCATGAGCCGTTTGCGTCGCTTCAAGCGATTATCGTCCAGCATCGTGGACATTCTCTTCACTCCTAAACTGTTGTGTACTTTTGTTTGCCACCAACCTAGCCCCGGCTACCCCTTCAGCCCGGACAGCTGAATGCCGGCTATGAGATCGTTCTCGCCATAGAGAAAAATAAACAACATCGGCGCCATATAGAGCACCGAAACGGCAAAAGCGATGCCCTGCTCCCCTTCCCGAATCCGGGACAAATAGACCGACAGCGGCTGCTTCACCGCATCGGTCAGCATGATGAGCGGCTGCTCGACCATGTTCCAGTTGTCGATGAAGAGCAGAATCACCAGCGCGGCAAGTCCCGGCCTGCACATCGGCAGTACAATGCGCAGGAACAGCTGCGTATGGCCTGCACCGTCCATTTTGCCTGCTTCCACGTAAGCCGTTGGAATCTGCAGCATAAACTGTCGCAATAAGAAGACGCCGAATGCCGCGAAGATGCCGGGCCATATGATTGCACCGAAGCTATTCAGCAATCCAAGCCGGTCAGCCATGATGTAATTCGGCACAAGCGTGACTTGGAACGGCATGAGCATTGTAATGAGGTACAGGAAGAACAGCTTGTCTCGTCCCGCAAATTGCAGCTTGCCAAGCGCATAAGCCGCCAGTGCCGCAACGAGGGTCTGCCCGGCAATAATCGGCACCGTCATCACAACCGCATTCCGAAACATCGCCAGAAACTGCGGTTTTCGGAAGAGCGCCTCCCCGTACTGCTCGAGCGTCACCTTGTCCGGAATCAGCTTGAGCACGGCGAACTGATCTGCTTTTGAATCGGATGAGCTCCCGGAATCCCCTTCCGCACTAGGCGACAAAATACCATAGGCTGCCGTAATTTCATCCTCCGACATGAAGGAATTGCTGATCGTGAATACAAGTGGAAACAGCATACCTGCAGCGAATAGGGCGAGCATGAAAGTAAGCATGATTTTGGCAAAAGTTCGCGGCTTTTCCCTCATTCCATCCGCCTCCTCAGCGCCCGCTCCAGCCTGAACACCACGGCAACAAACAACGTAATGACAAGCGCCATCACATACGCGGCCGAGGTCAGCTTCTGGTAATCCAAGGACAGAAACATATTGTTCATATAATGCTGCAGCATGTAGATGCTCTCATCGGGATATTCCCCTGCAATCAGATACGTCTCGCGGAACACTTTGAACGAACCGATAACCGACATGACGAAGACGAAGAACGCCGTCGGTGTCAAGTAAACAAGCGTAATATGGCGCAGCTTCCACCACCAGCCTGCACCTTCCACAGATGCGGCTTCGTAATAGTCCTCCGGGATATTTTGCAAACCTGCCAGATAAAGCACCATGTTATAGCCCGTGTTCTTCCACAGAAAGACCAGCAATACAACGGTTCTTGCCGTTCCCGAGCCCATCCAGTCCTTCGTTGCCAGCCCATGCTCTTGCAGGAAAGCATTCAGAAAACCGTTGCCGTCGAATAATATCTGCCACAGCATCACGATCGAAGCGACCGGAACGACCAGCGGCATGACATAGAACGTGCGCAGCCAGTTTCGGGCATACACATCACGCGTGAGCAGAAGCGCCAGTAGTAACGAAATGACCATCAGCAGCGGAACGCTTACGGCCGTGAACAATGCGGTGTTCGATGCCGCCTTGCGAAATGAGCTGCTCTCCAGCAGCTCCACATAATTGGAGAGGCCGACGAAGCTGCCGTTCACCGGACTGTCCACCAGCGAATAGTAGCATCCTGCCGCAAACGGAATCAGGAAGAACAGCCCGAAGCCGATCAGACTCGGCAGAAGGAACACGACCGCCGCACTGCTGTCTCGCTGCAGCAAGCGATTGAATTTCATAACAACCTCCTATACGATAGTGAGAGCGAATGCTTTTGCTTCGGGCGTGCAGCAAATCGATTTTGGGGATCCTTCTCTGCAACGCGCCCAGCTAAAGAACGGCATGAACCGTTTCTTCTCACTTGTAACTGTAAAAGCGCGATGTGACAGCTGTGTGACAATGAAGGAGGAAACGGTATTGTGAGCGGACATGTACTACTTGTCGAGGATGAGCCCCTTATGCGGCAGCTCATTGTCGATTACTTGCATGGGGAAAATATTACGGTTATCGAGGCAGCCAACGGCGAAGAAGCGCTGCTCCGGTTCGCGGCAGAACCGGTCGCACTCGTCATCTTGGATATTATGATGCCGAAGCTGGACGGCTACAGCGTCTGCCGTTCGATTCGAGAACGGTCCGATGTGATGATTATTATGCTGACGGCTCGGTCAGCCGAGGACGACAAGCTTCTTGGCTATGATCTCGGCGCGGATGATTACATGACGAAGCCGTTCAGCCCGAAGGAGCTGACCGCGAAGGTGAAGGCGCTGTTGAAACGAGTAGAACTCTTGGCCGCAGCTGCTGCTTCGACCTCGGTTTCTAAGGCCGGAGACGACCAAGACGGCAGCTTGATCACGCTCGATGGGCTGACGATCAAAGAGGCTTCGCACGAGGTGAAGGTCGATGGCGAGGAGCTGACGCTGTCGCCGAAGGAATATGATTTGCTGCTGTATATGTACCGCAACCGGAATATCGTATTAACGCGGGACATGCTGCTCAATCATGTATGGGGCTTCGATTATTTCGGCGATGCGCGAACGGTCGATACCCATATTAAGCGTCTGCGGCAGAAGCTCGGCAGCAAGGCGGAGCTGATCTGCACCGTGCGCGGCAACGGCTATCAGCTCAAGGTGAAACGATGAAGCGCGGGCGGAGCGTTGCGTTTAAGCTGTTTACCGTCACGACCATCGTGTTCATCGTGTTTATCACCCTCATTATGGTGCTGCAGCTGTTCTTCTTCGAGAGCTATTATGAACGGCAGAAAATCAAGGCCATCAAGCGTGAATTTACGGAACTTCGGAACAAGTATGTCGTGGTGGGCGACACGCCTCCCTCGGGAACCGACGCGGGGACGCCGGGGACGAATACAGCAGTGCCTGCCCCTGACTCGGAGACGGGGACCGATGGAGATGCGGGAGATCCGGGGACAAGTACAAATGCAAGACGTACCACTGCCCCTGCAAGCGGGCTAACAAGTCCCGGTGTAAGCTTCAAAGTCAAATCAGAGTCAAGGGCCGAGTCGGACTCAGCGTCTGAGTCCGCTCCTGCCGAAGGTGGTAACGGATCGACTTTCGAGCGGTTTTTCGGGGATTTCCGCATGCCGCTCCCTGCAGGATTATCGGGAGAAATGACCTCCGGGGGAACGGGATTACCGCTGTACTTCTCCCCCTTCGAGAACAGATACTTCGCGCTGACGGCCAAGTTTGAATTTGATGAAGAGGGAATTAAGGCCATTGCGATCGGTGCGGGTCAGCAGCAAAGACGTATCTTTATTAGCATTGATCAGCTAAACGGCGATGTGATGCGGATGATTCAAAATCCGGTCTCGCAGGAGCAAGTAGACAATTTGATGACAGGTGTCGTCCAATGGCTGCAAGATCCGGAGAAGGTGAACCGGGTGTTCGACCGAGGCGAAACCGTCGTGTATCGCAGTAAAGGCTTTGGCCCGATGAATATTGGCAACAACCAGCTCATTGCAGCCGCTGCGTTGCCTCCTGTAGACGGCACTCGCCAAGTGCTGTTTGCAGTCTCATCGCTGCAGCCGGTCAGCGATGCGGGGACGGTTATCAAAGACTTCTATCTGTATTTCTATGGACTCGCCATCGTGCTCATCCTGCTGCTGTCCTTCCTCTACTCCGGCATGATTACGAAGCCGCTGCGCAAGCTGAATCAGGTTGCGCTTCGTCTCTCGAAGCTGGATTTCTCGGTGAAGAGCGGCATCAAGCGTAATGATGAGATTGGGAGTCTGTCGCAGACGTTTGATTTTCTGTCGGATAATCTTCAGCATGCGCTTGGCGAGCTACAGGCAGCGAATGTACAGCTCAAGGAAGAATTCGAGAAAGAAAAGCAGCTGGAAGCGATGCGGCGTGAATTCGTTGCAGGTGTTTCGCATGAGCTCAAGACGCCGATCAGTCTCATTAGCGGGTATGCCGAAGGCTTGCGCGATGGGATCGGAGGCGCCGAGAAACGCGAGCAGTATCTCGGTGTTATCATGGACGAGACCAGCCGAATGTCGGGTCTCGTTAACGATATGCTGGATTTGGCGCAGCTGGAATCCGGCAAATATCGGCTCGTCAGCGGCAGCTTCGATCTGCGCGCATGTGCGAATGCTTTCTTGCAGCGTCACGCGGAGCCGCTGGAGCGCAAGGCGATCGCATTGAACGCAATACTTCCGGAGGAGAAGGCCGAGATGCCGGCGTACGGTGACCGTTTCCGGCTGGAGCAGGTGCTGGCGAACCTCATGAGCAACGCCATCCGCCACACCGTACAAGCCGGAGCCATCGAGCTGCGAATTGCCGAGGAGCCCGATCAGTGGCTGCTCTCACTCTGGAATGAAGGCGAAGCGATTCCGGAAGCCGAGCTAAAGCGCATCTGGGAGCAATTCTACCGCACCGACCATTCCCGCAGCCGCGAGCTGGGCGGAACCGGCATCGGGCTCGCCATCGTGAAGCATATTCTGCTGCTGCACGGCAGCACCTTCGGCGTGCGCAACCACGGCAGCGGCGTGGAATTCTACTTTACCGTCGCGAAAGCGGAGCATGACATAATCGAAGCCTAGAAAGACCGGAGTAACGATACACAGATGATGTTACTGAGGGGTTGTTTTTGTCATCGCTAAGATGATGGGGGCAGCCTTTTTAATATTTGGTCAATGTGGGGTACTGGGTACCTCTCTTCAGCGTGCAATGTTAGTTTTTAGACAATGTGGGGTACTGAGTACCTCTCTTCAGCGCGAAACGGTGGTTTCTGGTCAATGTGGGGTACTGGGTACCTCTCAGCGAGTAAAGTAGCATACGTAGAGAGATCCACATCGATGGATCTTCGGGGAATAGGAGATTGTAGATCACGCAGGGAACTAAGTTAGAAGGAATTCAAGGATAATAAAACAGTAGATTACCTAGGGATCTACTTTAACGGGAAATCGGGGTAATGGGTGATCTAAACCTAGATCCACCCATTCTTCTCCGCGATCCCAATCGCGTCGATACGGTTCTTCGCCTCCAGCTTCTGGATCGCTTCGGACAAGTAATTGCGGACCGTCCCCGCTGAGAGGAATAACCGCCCCGCGATGTCGCTTGCGGTCAGACCCGCAGCCGCGAGCCGGAGCACTTCCTGCTCCCGTTCGGTGAGCGGATTCTCCGCTTCCCAGAACGATAGCGCCAGCTCCGGACTAACCGCGCGGCCGCCTTGCGACACGGTGCGAAGTGCTGCGCCAAGCTCGTCGATCGGCGAATCTTTGAGCAGGAATCCGCGCGCGCCAGCCTTCATCGCCCGCTGGAAATACCCCGAGCGAGAGAAGGTCGTCAGGATGACCACCCGGCACGGATGGGCCAGCTCCTTCAGCTTCTCCGCTACATCGAGGCCGCTCATCTCCGGCATCTCAATGTCCATGACGCAGAGATCGGGAGACAGCTCGCGGATCATATCCAGCGCTTGTTTGCCATTCTCCGCTTGACCGATCACTTCGATGTCATCCTCCATGTCCAGCAACGCACTCAGCGCGCCGCGCAGCATGCCTTGATCTTCAGCTACCACAATTTTCACCGCTCATCCTCCTCCCTTGCCGCCCGATTTCTCCACCAGTGGAACCGTAAACGTCAGCACAGTGCCTCTTCCTACTGACTCCAAGACAAGATCGCCATCGATTAATTTAAGACGCTCTCTCATGCCCCGCAAACCATTGCCGCCAAGTAATCCACCGCCTATATCGAGCGGCCGCTGACCTGCAGCCTCACTGCTCTTGCTCACTCCGATTCCGTCATCCGCCACGATCAGCTTCAGCTTGCCCGGTTCCCATTCCAGTCGAAGCGTACATACCCGCGCACGACTGTGCTTGACGATGTTTGTCACGGATTCCCGCAGGCACATCCCCAGAATATTATCAAGCAGCGGCGATGGCAGCTCCCGTTCAAAGTCGCTCTCCCCGCGCTCCAATACGATACCCGCAGCAGCCAAGATGCGCTTCGCCTGATCGACCTCGTCACGCAGCTTCACCGCGTTCATCCCGGACACCAGCTCCCGTACCTGACGAAGCGCAGCACGCGAGGTCGCCTGAATATCGCGCACCTCCTGCACGGCCCGCTCAGGCTGCTTAAGAATAAGCTTCTCCGCGAGCTCACTCTTCAGCGTTATAAGCGACAACGTATGACCGAGCGTATCATGCAAATCCCTTGAGATACGCTGCCGCTCCTCATTCTTGGACAATCGCGAAATTTCTTCGTTTGCCAGGCCCAGCTTCTTCCGAAGCTCCTTCGACCTCCGGCCTAACACCAGAGCGAAGGGAACAACGATGATGACAATCATCGCCGGAACAAACTGCAACAGCGCATCTGTGTGGTTATACATCTTCCAATACCACATCGTCGACGCAAACAGAGCCACAAGCCCGCCCATAGCAAGGGTAAGTTGCTTGCGATTGGTCAGCATTCCAATAACCGGCGCTGGGTAGAAAGCCATATACAAAGCACCTTCACTGCTGAAACAGAACGCTCCGACGATCAAGAGCATCCCGAGTATGCACAAGAGACGCCCCCGTTCAAAACAGTAGCTATAAATGTACATCGCTATAAAAATAACGACTGCCGTCAACCCCAACGCAACCCTGACTGGCGGCTGATTGAATAAATGATAAAGCGGGAACACAAGATAGACTAACCATATCATTGCAAATAACACAGGTGGTCCGACTTGTGGCCGCTTCATCATGTTCCGCATTCCGTTACACCGCTTCCTGCTTTTTCATTATCCATGATGATACCACCATCAGAACGACTACGTAAATTGCCAGAATGCCGATTCCCGACCAATCCAAGGAATGGCCGCCGATAATGTTCCAAGCCCCTTGCCCGAGTCGGTACGTGGGTGTTACCTCGGCTACCTTCTGCATGGTGGAGGACATCGTTTCAACCGGCATCCACAGACCGCCCACAACAGACAGACCCATATAAGCGACCGTACTCAATACCTGTACGGCATCCGGATTGCGCATTGTGCCGAACAAGGTGCCAAGCGTCATAAACGACAACCCGCCGAGCCAAATCCATGCTCCGCTTGCAATCCAGGTCGAAGCAGGCAAGTCGATACCCTTAGCGATACCGCCAATCAGGAACATCATAACAACGATGAAGAGATTGATGATGGCTTGTGATGCGATTTTCGATACGATATAAGCCCATGATGGAAGCGGGGTAATGCGCAGCATGCGAATCCATCCTTGCGAGCGTTCACGTGCTAAGCGGATACTGTAGGTCGAGAAGCTGGCTCCGATAATGCCATAGCAAGTCATCGACATGAGGTAATAAGCCGACCAGTCCACGCCACCGACAACCTTATTGTCGCCAACGATATTGGAGAACAGGAAGTAGAAAATAATCGGCATGACAATAGAGAAGATAAAGAATCGTTTATTGCGGACCGTACGCAGCAGCTCCGCCTTGCACTGGGCGAGAGTCGCCCTAACCATAGTTCCATTCATTATTTTCACTCCCACTAGTTTATCCCGATCACTCAGGGGTTATTTGACTAATTCGTTGACTGCTGCACGAGCGCTTGGAACGCATCCTCTAGCCCGCCGGTTTGAATTTCGATGTCGCGCATATCAAAGCGTTTCTCAACTAACGCGATAATGAGTCGGTCCGTGTCAGAGCTGTACAGCTTCACTTTGCGACCGCTCCATTCCACATCCGTCACATCCGGCAGTGCAAGCAGCGATTCGGTCGTTACACTGTCACCTGCGATGAACGAGATTACGCGTCCTGTCGTCTCGGCTTTAATCTCGCTTGGCGTGCCATCGGCGATCAGCTTACCGTTATTGATTACGATAATGCGGTCAGCAACGCTGTCGGCTTCGTCTAGATAATGCGTCGTCAACACAATCGTTTTGCCCTTGCCTGCCATCGCTTTGACCGTATCCCAGAACAGCTGGCGCGAAGTGACGTCCATCCCCACAGTCGGTTCATCGAGAAAAATAACATCCGGATCGCCGGCAAGCGCCAGCGCAAAACCAAGCCTTCTCTGCTGCCCGCCCGACAACGCGGTTGCGAACTTGTTCTTCTCTTCTGTCAGGTTGGAAACCTTCAATAGGTATTCGAGCGGCAGCGGCTTCTTGTAGTAGCTGCGGAACAATTCGATGCTCTCGCCTACCTTCAGTCCATCAATTACGCTGACATCCTGGAGCATCGCACCGATTCGATCACGCACTTGCTGATCACGGGGATCGCCGCCAAGCAGCTTCACTGTCCCTTTCGTCGGCTTGTGCATGCCAAGGATCATGGATACGGTTGTTGTTTTGCCGGCACCGTTCGGACCGAGCAGTGCCACAACGGTTCCCTCCGCAATGGATAACGTCAAATCGCTTACGGCCGTTTTGTCTTTATACACCTTGCTGACACCGGTTAGCTGTATTGCAGCTTTCATGATCGTTCACTCCTCATATCGCTTTCTCTGATGTCCTTAGTGTACCGAATGGAGTACCTGCCTGACATCCATGAATGTAATCTGTTTCGCATGACAAATGTCATATCGCTGTAGTTTCCAAAGAAAAGAAATGAATGGAACTTGATTTCCAGCCTAGTTGTGTGTATAATTAGGAGTTGTATCAAGTGTAACCTCTGGTTTTTTCCTCGTATTCGTTGTGATTACCCTTCAAATCACCACACATTCAAATTCCTTTTATTCACGGCTGCTTTAAGGAACACGGATTCACACTGGCGCGGTCGAGGAACCGCAAGGACGTTAGAGAGGTTAGGGCTTTCGTTGCTTTCGTGCACGTTTTTTATTGAAAGTAGGAAGACATTGGCGGTTACGCTTATCATATATTGCGGCGCAAGTTACGACGCCTGCACATAGTGAACATACAAGAAGGAACGAATGACGACGCATTTGGCGCGTTGTACGTCTCTTCAAACCACAAGACCCTCGCTTCTATATGAAGCGAGGGTCGTCCAATTTCTACGGGCTATCTTAATTTATCGGGACCGTATTCCCTTTCTTCTCCAAGCTAATCCACACCAGTCCGGCAATCATGAACACCGTACCGCCCAGCTGCCAGCCGCTGATTTGCTCATTGAAGAAGAAGTAACCTACCGCAACCGCCGAAGCCGGGACGACATAACGGAAGAAATTCGCCCGTGTGGCGCCGATTTTGAACATGCTCGCATTCCACACCATGAACGAGAATATCGTGCAAATCAGCACGTTAAACGCGATAGCCGTATACGAGCTGGACGTTAGCGAGCCCCATTCTACCTTACTCCACGAGCCTAACGTGAACGGGAACATAAACAGCATGCCGAAGGTGATGTACCAGGTGCTGACACGCAAGGCCGAATACGTCTTCATCAGCGGCATACACGCGAGGTTATACAAAGCACCGATGACGCTAACCCCAAGAGCCAGCATATTGCCTACCATATTATCCGAGGAGAGATCAAAGCCCTCCGATCCGCCCAGAATAACTAAGCAAACCCCCGCCATAGCCGCCACACCGCCAACAATCAGACGAGCCGACATCCGCTCCCGCATAAATAACGGTCCAAGCAATGCTGCGAAAATCGGCCACGGTGCCACATTCAACAGCGATGCGTTAGCGAGCGTCGTTAATTTAATCGAGTACATCACCGCGATTTCCAGCCCCGTTACGCCTACCAAGCCGATTGCCGCCAGCTGTAACGCTGCCTTGATCGGTACTCGAACGCTGCCTTCCTTCAGGTAGAGCAAGAGGAAGAAGAATGGCGTAGCGATGGAGAAACGCAGAAAAGCGAACAGAATCGGATCAAAGGTCTCCATCGCTTTACGTGATACGCCGAAATTAGCTCCCCAAATCGCCGAAACCAACACCAAACCAAAGTAATACATCCATTTGCGATCTTGCTTCATTTGGTTATTCGAGCCCCATTCCCGTAAGTTTCCATTGCCAACAGTTTGACGGATTTATGGTTGAAATACAACAAAAAAAATAATCGGCGCTCCGCGTTTGGAGCACCGATCAGGATACCATAAGGTGAGCCGTCCGCCGCCGTCCTCTTCCGAAAGCCGCTCGTAGGCGCAGCTTTAATAAAACGGCTTCAGCACCATGAAAATGAAAAGCAGGGTCCCCATCGCCGTAGCTCCGTAATAGAGCTTGTTAGCTTTGTTCAGCAATCGAACCTGACTGTCGGGAACCACTTGATCTGCGCTTAGCGACTTCGAATTCTCGATCTCCACGCCGAGCTGCTTCGTCACCGGCGCGGCAAAGCCGATTACCAGCACTTGAATCGCGATATAGAGCGCAAGCGAGGCCAGAATCCAGAAGCTGACGAACTCCCATCCGTCCGCGAAAACGAGAATTAGGCCCGTAATGACGGCGAGCGAGCCGCCAATCTTCGGAAACAACTCCAGTTTACTGCCGAGTTTAAACGCTGAGCGCAATTCCCCGACACTGTCTTTCTTGCCAAACAGCGTGTGGATGAAGAACGTTGGGCCTACCCCAATGATGGCTGACATGACGTGGATGAGTACAAGCCATTTCAATTTAACTCACCTCTTCGTGTAATTATTTGGAAAAACCGTCCTATGTATGGAACAAGATGTATATTACCACGTGTTCACTTACAGCTATCTTACGTGCAACTTACACTAAATAATTCCAAATTTACTGACTGCCTTTGTCAGTCATGTAACGTATACTAGAGACTGTGACAACGGCATTATGAGAAGAGCGGGAGGAACGCGAATTGGATAAACTCGACTTAACGAAAGCAGACAAAACCTATTACGGCGCCCGTAAGAAGCCTGAGCTGATTACTTTGCCTAACTTGCCTTATTTGCAAATTACAGGCTCCGGCGCTCCTGAAAGCGAGTCTTTTAAGGCAGCGATCGAGGCGATGTATACAGCGGCTTACAGCATTAAAGCGCTGTGCAAGCAAGCCGAGCAGGACTTCACCGTTGCTAAGCTGGAAGGACAATGGTGGGTAGAGGACATGAGTCTGGATCCGCTCGAAACGCCGCGCGAGCTGTGGCAGTGGACGCTGCTTATCCGTCAGCCGGACTATGTAACCGCCGCTATTGCGGAAGAGGGCTTGCAGATTGCCGTGAAGAAGAAGCCGCTTATACCGGTGAGCAGCGTCAGCTTCGGCCAGCTCTCAGAAGGAACATGCGTGCAAATGCTGCATGTCGGCCCGTTCAGCACGGAGCCGGAAACACTGGCAATCATGTATGCGTACATAGAGCAGCAAGGACTCGCAATTAGCGGGAAGCATCATGAGATTTATTTGTCTGACTTCCGGAAGACGGCGGCGGAGTCGCTTCGGACGATTTTGCGATATCCGGTTGCTAAATGATGAAACAAAAAAACGTTCCTCAGCCGCGCATGTACGGTGAAGAAACGTTTTTGATAGGGGCTGCATTCGTTTTCGTTTAGGAGACTTTCATAATGCTGCTTAGGGGTGAATCACTACTTGATTCGAGATTGCGGGAGGCAATTTGGAACAGCATATCCTGTGCCATCGTCTCCAGCGTGTAGCGTGGCTTGAAGCCCCACTCGTTCCGGGCTGCAGACGTATCGAGGGAGTTCGGCCAGCTCTGGGCGATTCCCTCTCTTATCGGATCAATCTGATAAGTAAGCTTGAACGAGGGCAGCAGCTTTCTGATTTCGGCAGCCAACTGCTCCGGATCTATGCTCATCGCGGAAACATTGTAGGCGTTACGGTGGATCAGCTTAGCGGAATCGGCCTCCATCAGTTGGATGATGGCGTCGATGGCATCAGGCATGTACATCATATCCATGAATGTTCCCTTATTAATATATGAGCTATATTCGCCGCCGCGGATCGCTTCGAAGAACATCGCTACTGCATAATCGGTCGTCCCTCCGCCAGGAGGCGTGAGGTACGAAATCAGACCAGGGAAACGCAAGCCTCGCGTATCAACGCCGAACTTACGATAATAATAGTCGCACAGCAGCTCGCCCGCTACTTTGTTAATGCCATACATGGTGATCGGACGCTGAATGGTCACTTGCGGCGTGAGATCCTTTGGCGAATCCGGCCCGAACACGCCGATCGAGCTCGGAGTAAAGAACTGACATTTCAGTTCTCTGGCTACTTCAAGCGCATTCAAGAGTCCACCCATGTTCAGCTCCCAGGCGAACAGCGGGTTTGCTTCGGCAGTCGCTGACAGAAGTGCGGCGAGGTGGATCACGGTATCTATGTTATATTTGCGCGCGATATCAAGGAAGGCTTGCCGATTGTTCACATCAAGCAGTTCGAAAGGTCCGGCTGCCGCTGCAGGTGCATGGCTTGGTTTAATATCGGTCGCAATGACTTGATCTTCTCCATAACGGGCGCGCAGCGCGGTGACAAGCTCACTGCCGATTTGGCCCGATGAACCGGTTACTAGTATCTTCTTCATATCCGTTTCGCCTCCGAATCCTAAGGTGAGCTTTCCCTACACGCCGATTTGCTTCTTCACATTCTCATAGATGGCGAGCGCCTGATCGAGCATCTCAGTCGTATGTGCTGCCGTTGGCATGTTGCGTACACGGCCTGCGCCCTTCGCAACGGTCGGGAATACGATCGCTTTGGCATATACACCTGCTTCGAACAGTGCCTTGCTGAACTGCTGAGTTTTCACTTCGTCTCCAATAATACACGGAATGATCGGCGTTTCGGTGTGTCCGGTATCGAAGCCGAGCTGCTGCAAGCCATTGCGGAAATACGCGGCATTGCTCCATAGCTTCTCCTGTAGTTCTGCGCTATCGGACAAAATATCCAGTGCAGCGCTGCATGCGGCGGCAATTGCCGGCGGTGTTGCCGTCGAGAATAAGAACGGACGGCTTCTTACTTTCAGCCATTCGATCAGCTCGCGTTTGCCGGCCACATATCCGCCAACGACGCCGATCGCTTTGGACAACGTACCGATTTGAAAATCAACCCGATCGGACAACCCGAAATGTTTAACCGTGCCTGCCCCTTTGCCAAGTACGCCTGAGCCGTGCGCATCATCGACATAGGTGATGAGGTCATAGCGTTCCGCAATCTCCACGATTTCCGGTAGCTTCGCAATGTCTCCATCCATCGAGAACACGCCATCCGTGATGACCATGATTTTGTTATATTGACCGGACGCTCTCGCTTCCTTCGCCTGCTTCTCCAGGTCTTCCATATCCGAATGCTTAAAACGAATGACCTTCGCTTTGGTCAACCGGCAGCCGTCAATAATAGAAGCATGGTTAAGCTCATCAGAGAGAATCGCATCCCCTGCCTCCATTACCGCTGAAATCGCTGCCATATTACAGTTGAAACCGGATTGGTACGCTATAGCGGCCTCCGTTTGCTTGAAATGCGCTAATTTCGTCTCTAATTCCTCGTGAATGTCCATCGTTCCGTTGATCGTACGTACGGCACCGGCACCTACTCCATATTTGCGAAGAGCACGCTCTGCGGCTTGAATGAGTCTTTCATCGCCTGCCAAACCTAAGTAGTTATTGGAGGAAAGATTGATCAGTTCTCGGTTGTTAATATGAATAAGCGGACCGTTGCCGCCTTGCAGGACGTTAATCTCGTTAAATAACCCGTTCTTCTTCATTTCTTCCAAGTTACGCTGCAGATAAGCGGTCAATGATGAACTAGACATAGTCGGCATCCCCATCTCAATTGGTTTAAACATCCATTGGCTTATATTATACATATGTATGTTATGACGCACAATAGTTTTGTATGCTATAACGCACGCAGTGTCTTCGACTTTTGTTCGCGCTTGGGCTACAATAGGTTAAATAGGAGAGCGAAGCAGGAGGCTTTATATGGAGCAGATTCACATCAAACTGGGGCGGAATTTGAAGATGATCCGTCAAACGAGAGGACTCAGCCTGGACAAGGTTGCCGAGCTGACCGGCGTCAGCAAAGCGATGCTCGGTCAGATTGAACGCGGTGAGACAAGCCCGACGATCTCGATTATTTGGAAGATTGCCAATGGGCTTCGGCTTTCTTTTACCACGTTAATTGAGGAGCCTCCTTCTGAGGTTGCGGTTATTACGAAGGAAGATTTGGAACCGCTGCTCGAAGCAGACGGACACTATCGCGTCTATCCGATGTTTCCGTTCGAGCCCACGAAGAAATTCGAGGTCTATTCGGTCGAAATGGATGCCGGATGTACGCATGAATCCGAGGCGCACAGCCCCGGCGTGGAAGAATATATTCTCGTCTCTTCAGGGACGCTCATCGTCGAGATCCAGAACACTTCCTATACAGTAGGAGCAGGCAGCGCCGTTCGCTACGCGGCGGATCAGCCGCATTTGTACCATAATCCCGGTGAAGAGATCGTGCGTTATGATGCGATTATCTACTATCCTTAAATGCTAAGAAATAAATGAAGGAAGGACGATTCATGTTATGAATAATCGTATCGAGCAGCTGGTTGCCTATATGGAGCAGCATGCCATTGACGCCGTACTTATCACCATGCCGAAGCATGTCTATTACTTGACCGGTTTTGCGACCGACCCGCATGAGCGGTTTCTCGGACTGTTGATTCCTCGTCAGGCGGAGCCGCTGTTGATCGTGCCGGCTCTTGATCTGGAAGCCGCGCAGGCTGCATCCTCAGTCACAACCATCCATACGCATACAGACACCGACAATCCATATGAGGTGTTAACTAAGCTTATGCCCGCAGGCGTTCAGTCGCTTGGGCTGGAGAAGGACTATATGACGGTCAGTCGTTTCGAGGCGATCAGCCGTGCCGTTGGTGCGAGCGTCTACGCGGATATCGACGAGCCGCTCCGCGAAATGCGCGTCATTAAGACGCCGGACGAAGTCGTGCGCATGAAGCATGCCGTCCTCATTATCGAGGACGTGCTGCGTGCCGGTATCGCGCAAGTGAAGCCGGGCGTCAGCGAAATCGAGCTCGTCGCCGAGCTGGAGTACCAGATGAAGAAGCTCGGTGCGAGCGGTCCTTCCTTCTCGACGATGGTGCTGGCCGGCGAGAATTCTGCTCTGCCGCATGGCGTGCCGGGTTCGCGGGTGGTGCGCGAAGGTGAGCTGCTGTTGTTTGATCTTGGCGTCTATGCGGATGGGTATGCATCCGATATAACGCGGACTTTCGCGGTTGGCGACATCTCGGAGGAGCAAACGAAGATCTATAACACGGTGCTGGCGGCGAACCTGCGCGGGATCGAAGCCACGCGCCCCGGCGCTACGCTTGCGAGTCTCGACCGCGCGGCCCGCGAGCATATTGAGTCGGCCGGCTACGGCCCGTACTTCATGCACCGGCTCGGCCATGGCCTTGGGATGGACGTGCACGAGTACCCATCCGTGCATGGTCAGAACCAGGACGTGCTGCGCAGCGGCATGGTCTTCACGATCGAGCCGGGCATCTACGTGCCAGGCATCGGCGGGGTGCGGATTGAGGACGACGTCCTCGTCACGGATGGCGGCGCCCTGGTGCTGACGACGTTCCCGAAGGAACTTACGGTGATCGGGTAGGGTCGGCAGCGGACGGGTTGGTTCGGTCAAGGGCTGAGAGTCGGGTTTTCCTACTCTCAGCTTCTCGTGTGGGTTCGGATTGGTTAGTTTAAAGGCTGAGAGTCGGATTTCTCGACTCTCAGCCTTTTTTCGAGGTGGTTTTGGCGGTGAAAGTCGGGTTTTCCTACTCTCACTTTCTCGGGAAGGTCTGGATTGGCTACTTTGGAGACTGAAAGTCGGATTTCTCGACTCTCAGTCTTTATTAGAGTGGTTTTGGCGGTGAGAGCCCCTGAAGGACAGATTGGTTAGTTGTGAGAGCCCTGTATCTGTTATTTCGGCAGTTTCGACACTCTTTTAGCGGATATGCCGCTTACGCTTCCCTTTTCGCCTCCGATTTGCATCTGTAAGCGAAATATCCGCTTACACCTTCCGCGGCGAGCCCTTGTCCGCTTACAGCAAGGCTCCACCGCGAGCCCTATCCCTGCTCACCTTCCGCATTCACGTTAATTAGAGGAATCACCCATTCAATCCAGGACAATTCTTCTTTCAATAAGCCTACCTTGCGCCGGTACAGCAGGTAACGGCCGAATTGCTTGGAGGTTGGATCCTTCACAATTGCGGGGTCGGCCTCCATGATCTCGAGTTCCGCCTCCACTCGCTGCAATCGCTCCATGAGCGCCGCCGTCCGTTCTTTAAACAACCGGAGCGCAATAGCAGGTTCCACCAGTCCGATCGCATACACTTTGAGCAGAAATTCATCGCGCTCGATGCTCTCCCCGGCCGGTGCGTCGTCGATCCAGTTTCGCAGCACTGCAGCGCCATCCTCGGTGATGGTGTACAGCTTCTTGTCCGGCTTCCCCGTCTGCCCGATCAATTCGCAGGTTACCATCTTCTCTTGCTCCAGCATCGCGAGCAGCGGATAGATCTGGCTATGCTTGGCCTGCCAGAACAATTTGAGCATTTTTGTCAACTCATACCCCGTGCACGACTTGCGTGCCAGCATGCCGAGCAGTCCGTATGATAATGTATTCATGAAACCTTTTCCCCCTTAGTGCGCTCTATATGAGAAAAGAGTACCATAACTGCCGCCGAAACGCATGCAAAGCCACAACGTCATTGCCATGAGTGCGCTTTCTTGCTAAGATGATAGCAGAAGCAACAGCCGTTTCACCTTGTTCCGCTCGGTACGGAGCAGCGATCCTGCCACCGATTTTGCGGGTAAAAGAGGGGTAAGTAACTATGAATCAAACGGAAGCGGAATTCAGCAATTTGGTCAAAGCGTTCCGCAAACGGCATATGGGCAAAGGCCCCGGCCGCATTTCGACGACTTTCTGCAAGCACTGGGCCATTTGCGAAATGGAAGGCAATCTATCGCCGGTCGAGAAGTTTATTGCCACCGCGAGCGACGGCAAACAGATGCTGCGCGAAGCGCGAACACAGTGGGTAAAGGACATTTACCGCAACCATCCCCCAACGGAGATGGAGCAGCTGCTAGGCGCACGATTCCTGGAGTTATATGTAGATATCGATATTGACAAAGATTTCGGCATGTCCGTGTTCGTGTTCGATCAAGACATTGAACGCAAATTCGGCAGCAGCCGTTAACGATACGTGTTGGCGCTTGGCAGCGAACCTGCAAGAGACTAACCGCGAAGAGACGATTTTTCTTGGAAAAGAAAATGTCGGACTCGGCGCGGTTTTTTTATTTCGAAGGAGGCACCACTAATGGGTAATACCAAACACACCGGGCCAATCAAACTCCCCGGCAAACCCGATCCGAAGCTATGGGTAAGCAAAGTCCCCTTCGGGCTCGGCAAAGTAAAACCGAAGCATATTCGAGACACGATCAAAGTAATGGCCGATAACCGGGACAATCTGCCGTATGCGATGCGGATCTTGACGCAGGGCGTGTGCGATGGCTGCGCGCTTGGCGTTTCCGGTCTCTACGATCAGACGCTCGCAGGTCCGCATGTGTGCACCACCAGACTCAATCTTCTGCGGCTCAACACCATGCCGGCGATCAAGCCTAATGTGCTGCATGCCGACATCGACGAGCTGCGCAAAATGGACAGCACCGAGCTGCGCAAGCTAGGTCGGCTGCCTTATCCGCTCATCAGGCGTAAAGGCGAGCGCAAGTTCAGCCGTTTATCCTGGGATGCGGCACTCGATATGATCGCGGCGCGAATCCGCCAAATCGATCCGAAGCAATTGGCGTTCTACTTAACGGCGCGCGGCATTACGAACGAGTCTTACTATGCTGCAGCCAAGGTCGCTCGCTTCCTCGGAACGAATAACATCGACAATGCCTCGCGCATCTGCCACTCCCCTTCCAAGACGGCGCTTAAGCGTTCCGTCGGCATAGGCGCATCGAGCTGCAACTACAAGGATTGGATCGGCACCGATGTGCTCGTCTTCTGGGGCAGCGTTGCCGCTAATAATCAACCGGTATCGACCAAATATATGTATGCGGCCAAACGCAAAGGGACGAAAATTATCGTCATTAATCCTTATCGCGAGCCGGCCATGGACGGGTACTGGGTCCCTTCCATCGCAGAGTCTGCGCTGTTTGGCACCAAGCTCGCCGACGACTTCTATCAAGTGAACATTGGCGGCGATATCGCCTTCATGCACGGCATCATGAAGCATTGGTTCGCTATGGAAATGGAGAAGCCCGGCTCAGCCATCGACCGCAAATTCGTCCGTGAGCATGTGAACGGCTACGAGGAGCTGCGGCTGCATGTCAAGAGCCAAGACTGGGCGCAGTTGGAGCGTTCCTCCGGTATCTCGCGTCAGCGGATGGAGGAATTCGCGGAGCTGCTCGCTGCTTCGAAGTCCGGCGTATTCGTCTGGAGCATGGGACTCACGCAGCACCGCTTCGGCACCGACAACATTTCGCAGGTAGCCAATCTTGCGCTGCTGCGCGGTTTTCTGGGCCGCGAATATTGCGGCCTGATGCCGATTCGCGGGCATAGCGGCGTACAGGGCTCCGGCGAAATGGGGGCCGATCCCTTCAGCTTGCCGGGCGGCGAATTCAAGGGCGACGACATCCCTCGTGTCGAGAATGTATGGGGCTTTAAGCTGCCAACGTGGCAAGGCGACATCGTCGGTGTTACGCTGGAGAACGCGCTGCTTCCCGAGGATCATGAGCGGAAGCTGAAGCTGTTCTATACGTCCGGCGGCAACTTCCTGGAAACGATGCCGGAGCCGGATTTTGTCCGTGAATGTTTGGAGTCCATTCAGATCCGCGTCCATCAGGATATCGTGCTCAACACCTCCACGCTGGCTGATGCGAAGGAAGCCGTCATCGTGCTTCCGGCGATGACACGCTATGAGCAGCCTGGCGGCGGCACCTCCACCTCGACCGAGCGTATGGTGTATTTCTCGCCGGAGATCGCCGGTCCTCGCATCGAGGAAGCGCGCACGGAATGGCAGATCTATTGCGATCTCGCTGCGCGCGTAGATCCGGAGCGCGCTGCGCTTGTGCAATTCAAGGACGCGCATGCCCTGCGCGCCGAAATCGCCAAAGCTTCCCCCAATTACGACGGCGTCCAGCATCTGAAGAACAAGGGCGACGTGTTCCAATGGGGCGGCGCTTGGCTGTGCGAGGACGGTGTCTGCCCGACCAAGGACGGACGCGGACGACTCATCCCGGTTGAACTGCCGGAGCTGCGCAGGCCGGAAGGACATTTCTATATCACGTCGCGCCGCGGCAAGCAGTTCAACTCCATGATCTACAGCAACAAAGACCCGTTCAATGCTGCAGATCGGTATGATGTACTTCTGAGCAAGAACGATGCGGCGAAGCACGGAATTACGGAAGGCGAGGCCGTTGTCCTCTACAACAGCAGCGGCAGCTTCCATGGCAGAGCCAAATTCGCCGACATCGCCTCCGGCAATCTGGAGTTGTACTGGCCGGAGTGCAATGCGCTGCTGCCGAAGAAAGTATATGAACCTTATGCCGGGATACCGGAGTACAATACAGCAGTCGTGATGGAGCGAGCGGAAACGTATCATGCGCTGAAGGATACGAGATACGTGGAGAAACGCATCGCGGAGCTGGATCAGGAAATTGCGGACGAGGAGTAACATCGGTTCGAAGAAGTCTCTTACGATAGGGAGGAACCATACATGCTGCCAAGCATCACAGCCAAGTGGCGCATTCGCAAATACAGCGGCGGCGCAGTCTCCCTGCAGGAGGACGACATCGCGACGGAGTATCCGCTGACGGTGCGGCTGGATGGCGAGGAATTTGCCACCATCGTCTGTTCACCAACCGATCTGGAGGAAATGATCATCGGCTTCTTGGCCTCCGAAGGGGTCATCAGACAAGCGGCCGAGATTGAATCGCTTCGTATCGACGAGGAGCGAGGCTTCGTCTACGTCGAGCTCTTTAACAAACACTCGACTAGCAAAGACGAGGTTTCCAAACGATTCATCGGCTCCTGCTGCGGGAAGAGCCGCCAGTTTTATTTTCACAACGATGCCCGTACCGCACGTACGTCGATGAGCCGAATGACGATCTCGCCGGCCCAGTGCAGCGCACTTATTCGATTACTACAAAATAGCTCCGGAGAATTCAAGCTGACCGGCGGCGTACACAATGCAGCCCTCTGCAACGCTACGGAGCTGCTTGCCGTACGAACCGACATCGGCCGCCACAATGCGCTCGATAAGCTGTTCGGCTATTCGCTTCAGCAGCGCGTTGCGATAAGCGATAAAATCATCGCCTTCAGCGGTCGACTCTCTTCCGAGGTCGTACTGAAGGCGGCCAAAATCGGCGTCGGCATTCTGCTCTCGAAGTCCGCACCGACGGACCTCGCGCTCAAGCTCGCCGAGGATCTGGGCATCACATGCGTCGGGTTTATCCGAGGCCATGAAATGAATGTGTATACACATGGTCATCGAATCGTGGATGAACAAAACGAAAGCGAGGGGCGCTAGTGCGCCCCTCGCTTTTTTTGCAGCATGATTAGTGATGAACCGGAGTCTTCGCCTTCTCCAGCAGCTTCTTAATATTCGCCTCAAACTTCAGCGGTTTGGTCGTCGGCGAGTAACGCTTCACGACGCGCCCTTGCGCATCCACCAGAAACTTCGTGAAATTCCACTTGATCCCCGAACCGAACAATCCGGATGCTTCACTCTTCAGATACTTATATAACGGGTCGGCGTTTGGCCCGTTCACGTCGATTTTGCCAAGCAGCGGGAACGTGACGCCAAAATTAATTTGGCAGGTCTCTTCCATGTCGTCATTCTTTACAGGCTCTTGATTCTGGAATTGATTACACGGGAA
Source organism: Paenibacillus sp. J22R3 (assembly GCF_056269305.1). Taxonomy (NCBI): domain Bacteria; kingdom Bacillati; phylum Bacillota; class Bacilli; order Caryophanales; family Paenibacillaceae; genus Paenibacillus; species Paenibacillus sp. J22R3. The sequence continues at coordinate 275,154 of NZ_JBWDNS010000005.1, forward strand.
ACCCAGCACGGTCAGTCCCGTATCCTTATACGTTTCGTGCAGTCGCTGCAGCTCTTTGAACTGAGGCGCCAGTCCGCATTTGGTCGCTGTATTTACGATAAGCAGCACTTGGCCGCGGTAATCGGACAATGATTTCTCCTCGCCCTTAACCGTTTGCACCTTAAAGTCGTACACGTTCATGCCACGTCACCTCGTTTATATTTTATACAATATTATTGTAAACAATTTATTAGGGTTTGAAAAGCATGTTTTTCCATCATTATTAATATTGCACAAATCGTTCTTAATTCTGCATATCCTCAGCACACTTTCTAATCCATACAATGAAAACAGAGCACGAACCCATTGAAGGAGGCGTCACACTTGGTTGCCATGAGACAGCAAATCTTGTTTCTGAATTTGACTACACCTGATTTAAAATCCCCCACGATTGCCTGGTCCCTGTACGACGGCGCTGCGCCTGAAGATGCACTGCCCATGAATACCGGAGACTCCAACGAGCCGCCATACAAATCGGTTCTTCATGCCATGCGAGATGGCTGGAATGTCATTCAGGTCCCTTCGCTGCCGCACTATCCCGCAGGTCAGGAGCATGATACCGGCCATCTGCCTTACGAATATGTACTTGAGAGGAAGGTGCCTCTACATGAGTAGCTTGAACATGACACCCGCAGATCCGAAACATCTGCTCACTTCTGCGCAAATGGCGAAGTTCGTCACCGACGGATTCCTGCTGCTGGATGCCTTCATCCCCCAGCATCTGAATGAGTTGGTTTATAAAGAGCAAATTCAGCACAGCCAGGGCCATAAGTTCTGGAATGAATCCGAGCATATCCGCAGCGTGTTCGAATTACCCGAGGTGCAAGGAATCATTCAGAGCTTGGTCGGTCTCGAGCCCGTGTACGACCATTCATTTCAGCATATCGTTCCTGCAAACTACCTGATCTCGCAGGATTGGCATGGCGATTCCATTATCGATGTTCGCCCGCACGCCTTCGATATCCAGCTGTTCTACTTCTCCCACGACGCTCCGCCGGAGATGGGGCCGACCCTCATTCTGCCAGGCTCCCATTTGCGCAAGATTAATACCTTCAGTCTCGCAAGGTACAAAAATATTACCGGTCAACGGCAGCTCGCAGGCAAAGCCGGTTCGCTCGCCATTCTTCATCACGGCATCTGGCACTGTGCGCAGCCGAACTATACGGACAAGACCCGCTACGTCTTCAAGCTCCGCTTGCGTCCGGGCCAGGAGCAGCGCGGTCTGTTCAATCTCGAAGGCTATCGCGAGCCGGAAGTCGCCCGTATTATCCAGCAGGGCTACCAACGCTGGCAGGGCAACGAAGACCGCCTCGATCATATGCAGCGGGCCAAATTGTGGCGTTATGTAACCGGAGACGACACTGTCGATGTATCCTTCGAAGGTGCGCTGACTCGGATGGGCATCTAGCTCGCATCTGGCATCCAACTGCCAGCTAAGCAGTTCTCCAACAACGAATAGAGCCCTCTGCTTCCGCTATCGGCGGATGAGAGGGCTTTTTATCATACCATCGATTCTTGCGTGACCAGGCTCTTGGTCCGCCTCCGATATACGACTGGCTGCACGCCTGTCAGCTCCCTGAACAGTCTGCTAAACTGCGACGTTGTAGAGAAGCCGCAGTCCATCGCAACCACGGCCAGCTTCTTGTCCGTGTTGGCGAGCTCCAGCTTCGCTTGATTGACACGCCGCTGTATCAAATATTGCACCGGCGAGAGACCCGTGCTGCGCTTGAACAGATGCCGGAAATAATCATAGCTGTAGCCGGAGATTTGCGCCAATTGCGGCATATTCAGCTTCTGGCTGTAATTCTCGTCGATGTACAGCCTTGAATGCAGCAGCTTCTCGCTGTCCGGCAGTGCAGATACTCTTTTGCCCGTACGCTCTAATTCGATAATGACAAGCTGCGTGAGGACATCCAGTTTGACGCTGAACAGCGGCTTCTTCTCCATCATTTCATGTTTCATCTGAAGCAGCAGCGTTAATAGCGTCTTGTGTTCATCATCCATATAAATACCGTTGGCAAGCGGAACCGGATAGTCGTCATACGTGAATCCGATAAAAATCACTTCCGTCTCCGTATCATGCCGCTCATCATGCAGATGATCCGGTCTCGTTAACGTAATCGTGTTGGCGCTGTACGGGTACCATTCGCCGTTCAAATTCATCATTCCGGAGCCGCTTACATAATAAACGAGCTCATAGCAATTATGCTTATGCAAGTCCACGTAAGTGCCCTGCTTATGTGTGGAATAGAACAAAAAGTCGAATTGACAATGCATGCTCGGCCCACCTCTCCAAATAACCATTTCGTGCTAGAAAAGAACCGTTTGATTATCGCTGTGGTTGCGTATTCCGTTTACATTTAATGTATTCGAAGCTCATTATACATCCACATAATAGTATTGAGAAGGAGTGCAGCGGACATGAGTGCTTGGCGTGACGGACTTACTGAAGATGAGGTTCAGCGATATTGGGAAGATGGGTTTCTCGTGTATGACGATGCGCTTACAGCAGAAGAGGTCGAGCTCTACCGGACGATTTGTGCAAGTGAAACCGTGATATCCAATCGCTCGCAAGCGATGTATAAGCAAGAAACGGTTCATCTGCTCGGCTTAACGACGATGCATCCGGTGCTGCTGGATTTGGCGAGACACCCTGCCATCGTATCCAAAATCATCCCATTGCTCGGACCGGACATTCAAATTCAGCATTCGAAGCTGGCTACGAAGCCGCCGTCCAAGGGGCTCGGCGAATTCCCGTGGCATCAGGATTTCGCTTTCTACCCGCATACCAACACGGATCTGCTGTCGGTCATGATCATGCTGGATGATGCGACGCCGGAGAACGGATGCATGCAAATGGTCAAAGGAAGCCATAAGCTCGGGCTGCTCGATCATTCGATGGATGGTTATTTTGTCGCTGGCTGCCAGGAACCGCAATATTGGGAGAATGCAGAGGAGCAGACCGTGCAGATTACGCCGAAGGCGGGAGGCATCAGCATTCATCATTGCCTGACGCTGCACGGATCCCCTGTGAATCTGTCCGGTAAGGAGCGAAGAGGCATCGTGATTTCATACCGGGCCGATGATGCTTATCAGCTGGCGGATAACTTGTTCAACGACACGGGCCTCATGGTATGCGGCGAGCGCAAGGAGTTGGTACGGTGCGAGCCTGCGACTTATCGTTTGCCGAAGCGCCATCAGCCGCTCTCGAAGTCCGGAACGTATAGACCTTTCGGAACGGCGTGGAATCAAGTTGGCAGTGAAGTGACCGATTATTCATAGGAACAATAAGCCCTCCACATTCGCCAACCCGGCGATCGTAGAGGGCTTTTATACTCGATTACTGTTGCTGAGGTGATTGCTCGCGCATCACTTTGCGGTAGTCGCTGGGGCTGACGCCGGTGTGCTGCTTGAACATTTTGGAGAATTGATATAACGAGCTGCCAATCCGCTCTGCCGCTTCGGAGACGGACATGTCCGTCGACTGCATCCACTGCTTCGCCTTCTCCATCCGCCGCTGGTTCAAATACTGAATCGGCGAGCAGCCGGTTACCGACTTAAACACGCGAATGAAGTAATTCGGGTGAAAATGGACAAGCTCCGCCAGCTGATCCAGCCTCACGTCATCGGCCAAATGATGATCCAAATAAGCGAGCACCTGACTAACCTTATCCAGAGACCCGCCAGCCTCGGATTGCCGCAGACGCGCTTCGCCTCCCTGCTCCAGAAACTCACACAGTATCTCCTGCAGCAGTAGCTTGGCCCGAAGCATCGAGGTCAGTCCATTCTCCCGATAGTGGCGCACAAGCTCGCCGAACCGCTCCGACGTCGCCGCTTGATCTGGAACATCGACGCAGCTTGGTGCCTCCAGTAGTTGAAAGAGCTCCTGATCGCCGACCTTGGCATTGAAATGGCAGAAGAACTTGCTGAACACCCGATCCTCCAATGTTCGTACCGACAGCATAGTTCCGGCAGGTAAAATGACCAGCTGCCCGCGCTTCGGGTACAACTCCTCATCCCCAATTCGAACATGTCCCCCATCCCCCAGAAAATAATAGAGTCGATTGAAATCCGATAACACATCCATATGGTACCAGCTTGAGGTGCAAGTGAAGAATGCCGCCTCTGATATATGCATGTGCAGGTTCGATATATAGCTGCCCAGCGCTTCTCTTTGCAAGCTCAACAAACCCCGTTCCCATTCATTCGTGTATTTAGCTCATTCTCCTAATCTACTACAATTTAGTAAAAATTGAATAGGCAACCTGCTAGAGTCATGCTAGAATTTTATACGTTACAGTTTGTATATATATGTTTGCGAAGGAGAGACGCTATTTGTCATTAAAGAGACTGATCAAAACGACCTCAGTCAGCTTATGTTCAACACTTCTCGCCACTCTACTCTTACAACAGGTCGCATCTGCACAATCGGTAACGCCCTCATCCATCAACCCTAATCTCATCCACTTCAACAGCCAGTCAAGCATCCTGCCCGCCTCCCTCTCACCTAAGTCAACTGCCCGCAAACCTGCCTTTATCTCACCTCATTTGCATACCGAATCATCCGCAGTCACTCGCGTCATCGTTCAACTTAGCAGCCAACCCATAGCTGCAGGTCAATTTGCTGCAAAATCAGGCATCAGCTCGCTTGCAGCCGAATCGTCGGAGAGCTCGCTTCGTACGGAACAAACCGGTTTTATCAACACAGCGCTTACGAAAGGCATCAATCTCAAGGTTAACTACCGCTTCAATACGGTATTGAACGGTCTCGAGGTATCCGTGCCTGCTAATCAAATTCCACAGCTAGCCAAGCTGCCGGGCGTGCTTTCCATTTACGAGAACCGTACGTATACAAGCATTCCGGTGATGGAGCCTACAGTGAATGAAGACGAAATCCCTTATGACATCGACCCGATTCATCAGATCGGCGCTGATGCCGCTTGGGCGAAAGAGCTTACCGGTGAAGGTCTCAAAGTCGGCGTCATCGACACCGGCGTTGACTATTTACATCCGGATTTAGCCGGAGCTTATAAAGGCGGGTATGACTCCGCCAATGGGGACGATGATCCTTATGAGGACTATGGTCCAGGACTAGCCGTATCGGCGCATGGGACGCATGTGTCCGGTACAATTGTTGGCAGAGCCGAGAATACAACCTCCAGCGTAGTTCAGAAAGGTATTGCATACAAATCTGATTTGTATGTCTATAAAGTACTGTCTGCCGATGCTAACGGCGACGCCACGGGAACCACTGCTACTGTCATCGATGGTATTGAAAGAGCTGTTAAGGACGGCATGGATGTCATTAACTTGTCACTAGGGTCTAGTGGCGATTTGGATCCGAACTCGCCGGATGCCATCGCGGTTAACAATGCCGTACTAGCCGGTACTGTTGTTGTTATTGCAAACGGCAACGAGGGTGAATATGGCTATTACACGATGGGAACGCCGGCCAGTTCACAGCTCGGTATCTCTGTCGGTGCGGCGGACAGTCCGGGAAGCCGTTTTGCTGCAGACGCTGTAAGCTCGCTAAGCAGTACATCCTATGAGCTGCATGCCATGGGCTGGAGAACTGCCGAAGAGAATTTTGAAGAGACCCTTGGCGCGGCGCCGCTGGATGCGGTGTATGTCGGCCTTGGTGCTGAAGCTGATTATGAAGGTATTGATGCAGCTGGCAAAGTAGTCGTTATCTCCCGAGGCACGCTGTTTTTAGTGGACAAAATCGCAATTGCCAAGAGTCACGGCGCCAAAGCGGCTGTCATATTCAATGGCGATGCCACAGAAGTTCTCGGCACTGTGGCAGACCTCTCGGCATCTATTACTGACAGCGATGGCAATAATCGTGATGGCTATATCGGAGAAGATGCCTTCCTTGGTGACAGTTTCGACTTCATCCCGACCTACGACATGTCCGGGGCAGAGGGACGCGCACTCGCCCGTGCCATTGTCGCCGATAACGGCGATACGCCGCTCACACTGACATTCAGCGGATTTGAAAGTGCAATGGCCAGCGGTGATCACATGGTGTATTTTAGCTCCAGAGGCCCGAACTCGGACGGCATGTATGGTATCAAACCGGATTTTGCCGCACCGGGCTACAGCATCATGTCTACATGGCCGGAATATGCTAAATATGAACCAAATGCATCCTATGAGGAAGCGTACACCCGCATTTCCGGAACAAGCATGGCAACCCCGCATGTCGCGGGCCTCGCGCTTCTGTTGCTGCAGGAACATCCGGATTGGAGTCCATTCGACGTGCGCGCCGCATTAGCTAATACGGCGGTTACGCTCTCCGATCAGGACGGCAATCAGTATGACGTTTACACGCAAGGCTCGGGCCGCGTTAATATGGCGGATGCGATCAAAACGCCTGCCTTGCTGCAGACGATCGATGAACTGACGATCTATGACAAGAACCTGCAGCCGGTACAAGTGACAAACTACGGCGATTCTGCGAGCTTCGGCTTGATGCATGAAGGTGCCGAAGCTGCAACTAAAGAGCTGCAGCTGAAGAACACCTCCGCAACTGATGTGTCTTACCACGTTTCATATAAGATGCACGAAGTGGACTCGTATCTCAATACGCCGGATCCAAATGCCATCGACGTTCAGTTGACAGGATTGACGGACGAAATGGTAACGGCCTCCGCTCACTCTGCGACACCATTTACGCTCACGATTAAACCTCATGCGGATGCTGTTGAGGGGATTTATGAAGGTGAAGTGGTGCTTGAGAGCGCCGGACTACCTACCTTGCATCTTCCTTTTGTGGTACATGTGGGAGAGCAAACACCTGATAACTGGTATGGTGTGCAAGATCTCGAGCTTTCTTCTAAGGTGATTTCACCTCCCTTTGAGGGCATTGACGGTGTGCCAGAGTCAATGAAGTTAAGCTTTGATTTACGAGCTCCAGATACTTATCAAGTGGATGTAAATGTCTATAATCTTCATGATCAATTTATTGGAATTTTGGGTAGGTACACCAATTCAGATGAAGAAGAGAACTTGTTTCCTATCGATCCGGATATCTATGAATTCACACCGGCGCTGACCACCACTTACAAGACTCTGGATGACAAGGGTGGCAATATCCTATTGGATGAGAACGACAAGCCAATCACTGGCGAGCTTGCTGACGGAACTTACCGTTTGGAAGTATCCGCACTCGTGCTCGGTGATGATGGACAGCCGCTTCTGGATAAGAACGGTAACCATTATGCCTACACCTCTGTCACGACCTTCGCCGTTCACTCCTACGGAGCTCTCGTGCAAGCGGCTGCGGAGGATTTTGCAGCTACGATCTCTAACAAAACCGTACTTGATCAAGCGGTACTGACGTTTCCGGTAACGGAAGGCATTACTTACCATGTTACGAAGAGCAGTGTGCCTTCGCTAATTGATGATGCCGGTGTTCTTAAAGCGCAACCTAGCTCTACGACGACAGTAGATCTGACTGTCACGATTGCCTCTGAGATCATGCCCGATGTGAAGACTAGCAGAACGGTAACTGTTAATCTTGCGGGAACCGGCGGAGGTGGCAATGGCGGCGGGTATTTTATTCCTAGCACCCCGACTATTCCAAATAATAGTCCAACGATCACGAAACTGCTTGAACAAGGTCAACATGCCTCCTTCCTCAATACTTCTACTACTCAAACGGGATCATCCGTGAAAGTAACCATTACGGAAGATGAGCTGAAGAAAGCGTTGCAAGAAGCTTCTCCTGCACCTGCCGCACTCATCCTGAAAGTGAATGTGGATGAGAAGCAGCAGGCGGTATTGGAGCTGACACCTGCACAATTGAAGCTGCTAGCCGGCGCAGCTACCGGTAGCACGGTTATTCTGACAACAGGGTCATCGTCGATTTCACTTCCTACATCCCTGTTCGCGAATCTCCCTGCGGATGAATCTGTTCGCGTGACTATCGCAGCCGACGGAACTGCTGCAGATGCCTTCAAGGCGGAGAATTCTGGTGCCGTTGTGGTAGGAACGCCGATTTCCTTCGAAGTGGATACCGTGACGGATAAAGGAGCAACACCGCTATCGGTACCGATTACGACGATAATTAAACGCAGCTTTACCGTGACCGGCAGCAGTGCCGTCAATCGACTCGGCGTATTATTCGAAGAGAATGGCAGTTTCTTCCCTGCTCCGGCCGCCTCTGAAACTCATACAGACGGCACGGTTACGGTTGTAGTAAGCCGCCCTGGTCTTTCCACTTACGCTGCGGCTTACCGGAACACAGCCTTTGCAGATATTAAGTTCTCATGGGCCCAATCCGCCATTCAAGCACTTGCGGATACGTTCTTGCTCAACGGTACATCGCCTACAACCTTCGCGCCGAAGCAGCAAGTGACGCGAGCCGAATTTGCCGTCATGCTCGCTCGTGCGCTTGGCTTGCAATCTTCTGACGCGAAGGCTGCTTTTGCCGATGTGGCTCAGAATACTTGGTATGCCAATGGAGTAGCCGCCGCCGTTGAGGCTGGACTGGTTAAAGGCGACAGTCAAGGACTGTTCAAGCCGAATGCTCCAATAAGCAGACAGGATTTATCGGTCATCTTGGCTCGCGCGTTGAAGCTGCTGCAAGTATCTGCGCCAACACTTCCACCGCATGTTGCGTATCACGATGAAGCCGATATCGCTCCGTATGCAACGGATAGCATTGAACTCGTGACCAACAGCGGCCTGATGAAGGGCATCGACCTGAATGGCGCGGCTAACTTCCAGCCAACTGTTTCTGTCACTCGCGAAACCGCGGCAAGCGTTATTTACAACCTGCTGCGTGAGGCAAAGCTGATCAACTAATGGAATGGTAAAGAAGCCGTAATCCCCGCAGAGCTGTTGAACTACGCGGGGGTTGCGGCTTTTTTATATGCGCTGATATGGGTGGCAACAATAAGCAGGTATAGAGCGTCAAAGGGATAGAGGTGAGTGTGATGAAGAAAACGCGGGGCTTGCTCGTCGTTTGCCTGCTGATTATGTCCATGTTTAGTATCGGCTGCTCAACAGGATGTGGAGCATCGATTTCGGAAGAGAACTCGACTGAACCGCCTAATGCTGTCATGGTTGTTGATCGAATGGAGATTCCACTTATTAAGGGCTCCTACCAATGGAAGAATGCCATCGCAGACGCTCCAGCTCCCGACATGCTGGTGCGGGATTCGAAGGTTTATACCGTTAAATCTCGTGCAGCGTTAACGATTTCTTTTCTAAGTGGACCAGAGCCTACCGAAACATGGGGCGGTCTTTGGGTCAATCAGAATTTCACGCCATTAACGAAACAAGATGGCAAGATAATCCTTCCATCTGAACCGGGCCAATACATTCTCGTCGCAGGCGGAAAATGGTCGGAAGGCGATTGCAGCTACGCCGCGATTATTGATGTCGTTGAATAGTTCCATATGGGTTGAGTAGCAGTGGTGTGCGACCAACAACAACAAAACTCCGGGCCACCATGCACAACCACGCATGGTAACCCGGAGTCCTATTCTACTTCGCAGCTGCAGCTGCAGCTGCGACAGCCTGCGACAGCTTCTCTACCGCTCTGGCTGTGCCGCTCTTCTGCTCTTCCAGACCTTCGTACTCGACGCTCATCCAGCCGTCGTAGCCTACGCCAGCAAGATTGCCGACGATTGAGGCAACTCCTACGTCGCCTTCGGTCGGCACGGAGCCGACAAACGGCAGACCGCTAAGCGCGCGATACACGCCATCCTTCTGATCTTCGCCCACGCGCGCGAAGTCTTTGGCATGCACGTGACGGATCAACGGATGCAGCGCTTCGAATGCTTGCGCAGGCACATCGTCTACGAGCAAGAAATTGCCCATGTCGAAGGTGCTGCGCAGTGCCGGCGAACCGACCAGGGTGATGATATCCTGCACCTGCTCCGATTTACCAGCGAAGATGCCGTGGTTCTCCAAGCAGAGCACAACGCCTTTGCTCTCTGCATAAGCAGCTCCTTGCGCCAGCCCTTCCACGATCCAGCCTTTCGCCTGCTCGTAGCTGATGCCTTCTTTGCGATCGCCCGCGAACACGCGAACAACCTCAGCGCCGAACTCGACTGCCATATCAACAGCCAAGATAATATCCTGCAGTTGCACTTCACGCTCTTCAGCCGTCGTTTTCACAAAATCATTGCAAGCCCCGAAACACGCCAGCTTAATGCCCGTACGAGCCAAAGCCTCGTGAACCGCAGGCACGTCGCTCTCCTTATTCCAGAACACGCTGAGCAGCTCGACTCCTTGCGCGCCTACCGAAGCAGCGTAATCGATAAAGTCCGCATTTTGCCAAGATCCATCGTACAAATATTTATGGCAGCTCCATACACTAATCGCGATTTTCATCCTAAAATATCCTCCAATCAGCACCCTATCGGTACTGTTTAATAAACTCCACCGCTCTGCGAATATCCAGCTCCGGCTTCGCGCCGACCTCACGTTCGATCGTTAGATAACCTGTATAGCCAATGGACTGCAGGGCAGCGAAATAAGCGTCAAAATCAACAGCTCCCTCACCAAGCGGAACTTCTTCAAAATCCAATCCGCCGGCAGCCATCTCTGCAATATGCTCATGCGTCATTTTCTGATAACCAAGGAACCCGTAGACCTGGCGCGGATCAACGACACGCAGTCTCCGGCCATCCTTCACATGGGTATGCACGATGTAATCCTTCAGCGTAATCACGCCTTGTACCGGATCATCACCTGTTACCATGACCATATTGGCCGGGTCGAAGTTGACGGAAACGCCGTTCGTGCTCAGCGTATCGAGGAAGCTCTTCAAATGCGCAGCCGGTTCCGGACCTGTCTCAATCGCAAAATAAGCATTCAAACTCTTCGCATACTGGCCAAGCTCTTCGCACGCCTGCTGCATCGCCGCATAGATCGCACCGTTCTTATCGTCAGGCACAATACCGATATGAGTCGTCACGATGTTGGTGCCGAGCTCGACAGCCAGATCAAGAATCCGCTTGGACTGCTCGACCTTCTCCGCATTGGCAGCCCCATCCTGGAAGCCATGTCCACCCAAATCGCCGCATAGCGCAGAGATATCCAGCCCTAGTCCGTCGATATACGAACGCATTTCACGTCTTGCAGATGCATCCATATTCGCAGGGTCCATTTCACCGGATACCGCATAGATTTGTACGCCTTCTGCGCCGACTTCTTTGGCCTTCAACAATCCTTCGCGGACGCCAATACCGAAGCTGTCCACAATAACGCCTATTTTATTGGATAAATGAATCGTCATCGTATGTGTCAACCCTTCTGATTAAAAATGAATTTCGGTTCCTTTTGCAGCCGACTCATAGATTGCGCACAGCATGCGTGTCACTTCTACGCCATCTTGCACAGGGCTCAGCGTCTCTGTACGACCGAGGCAGCTGTTGATGAAATGTCCGATTTCACGCCCGAACGCATCGTTGAAATCAAACGTAGTGTGATCCACCTGCGGCGTCGTATTCACGATCGTGTTGTGTTTCTCACCCATGATAACAAGCGCCGGCTCCACTTCTGCTCCGCCTTGGTCGCCATATAACTTCACAGACAGCTCATCCTTCTGCGCATGCAGCGTGAAGCTGACATCCACCATCAAGGAAGCGCCGTTCTCGAAGCGGATAATTGCATTTGCCAAATCCTCTACATCGTTCTTCTCTGCATCATAATCCGCGGCTTGATAGAAGCCCAGATTCTTAATATGCGAACGGTTGCCAAGCTTACGGTACGTATTGCCGCTTACGGACTTCACCTTCGGTTTGCCCATGAGGTACCAGCAAATATCAATAATATGAACGCCAAGATCGATCAGCGGACCGCCGCCGGAGCGTTCAATATCGGAGAACCAGCCGCCCGGATTGCCGAGCCTGCGCAGGCATGTTGCTTTTGCATAATAGATTTCGCCAAGATCGCCGGCATCGATAAATCGTTTCAGAACCTCAATGCTCGAAGCATATCGACGTACAAAACCAACCTGCAGCAATTTACCTGTTGCTTCGACTGCCGCTTGAACACGTTCTGCTTCCGCGACTGTTTTGCAAAGGGGCTTCTCGCACAACACATGCTTGCCCGCTTCCAGCGCAGCAATCGTAATTTCAGCATGCGTGTTATTCCATGTACAGATACTTACCGCATCAATGCCGGGATCAGCAAGCAGCTCATGATAATCCGTGTAAATTTTGGAAGCCCCATACTTATCTGCCGCCGCTTGAGCGCGCGCTTCGTTCTTATCGCAAATCGCTACAAGGACAGCATCGCTATTGGAAGCGTAAGCCCCCAGATGGGCACCGGAAATCGAACCCGCACCAATTACTCCTATGTTTAACTTCTTCGCCGTCGTTGTCATGATTTGATCAACCTTTCGCTTCTGTAATCGTTTCCGTTTATAATGAGTTTACCTTGTGATGAAGGATGGGAGAATGCACACCATGCCAACCTACATGGACAATATGATCAGTCCGCTACCAATGCGCCTGTTCGACTGCATGGTTGATGTGAAGAAGCTGCGGGTAAAATCGCTGATGATCACGAATGCCGGTCATTTGCCCGGACGCACTTCCAGGCGGGAAAACGCTGAATTTGATCGTTGGTCATTCGTATATATCGGAGCAGGTCGAGGATACTACCAAACCGACGCTGAGGATCGGCAAGTTGTCGAGGCCGGATCGCTCTTCTGCTTGTACCCCGGCGCCGTGTTTCAATACGGACCGGAGACGGATGGCTGCTGGGACGAGTATTATTTTGCACTCGAGGGCGAACGTGTCGAAGAATGGCTTGCGAACTGGTACGAGCATCCCGAGCTCGTGAAATTCGTCGGTACGGACGAGAGCTTCCTAAGTAAAATCGAGCTCATCTTCCAGCTCATGGACAGCGCCGTTCCCGCCAATCAAGATCGTGCCGCACTCGCGCTGGAATCGCTGCTCTTCGATATGTCGCTGCGCTTCAATCAGACGCAGACGAGCAGCCGTGCCTTATTCGTGCATAACCTGCTGGACGACTTGGCCGGCACGGTCTACCAGCCGCTCGACAGCACGGCACTCGCTGCACGACATCATATCTCGATTCCGACGTTAAGACGAATCGTGCACGACTATACGGGTTATCCGCTTGGCGAATTTGTTCACCGGCTCAAAGTAGCGGAGGCCAAGAAGCTGCTCCTGAACACCGACAAAACCGTCATGGAAATCTCGTCGCTCCTGGGCTATACCGATACGTTCTACTTTTCTCGCCTGTTCAAGAAACTTACGGATACGGCGCCAACGACTTATCGCTCCCGGATGGGGTAACGAAACGAACGAAAACCCGCCCTTTCAAGGGGCGGGTTTATTTAGGTATCATCCTTAGTCGCGCTCTTCCAAATTCCGCTCCAGATAACTCTCGAGCGCATTGGAGATTTCAAATACGGTATGCGCGAGGTCATAATTCTCGAAAGCGTGCTCGCACCGTGATTGATAGCGGATAGCCGTTTCATATTGATCCAAATTAGATTTTATAATATCGGGGTCTATTCCCTCTTGGGTTTGCCTTTCCTGAACGGTACGCCGATCTGCATAAATGAACAGCCGCACTACCTGTTCCCCGTACATATCCTTCAGCGCATGAGCACCTTCATGATTCAGAATCAGATAGATGCTGCCGCCTTTCTTCAAACTATACGCAATGTCTTTGCCCCGTAACCCGTAGCGATTCCCATTGACGGTAACGCTTTCAATAAAATCGCCGTCGGCATCGAACTGATCATACAGCTCAGGGGTGATGAAGTGGTAATCCTGACCGTTCACTTCACCCGGACGCGGTCTGCGTGTCGCATACGAGATTACTTTGGTAATACCGAGCGTTGTGCCTACACTATCTGCTACTGTCTTGCGTCCGGAGCCATCCGGTCCCGTAAATACGAAAATCAGCTCACGATCCTTCTGTTCACTCATCGTCACAGCCTCCTGAACTCATGGATTGGTCTATCCGTTCGGGTCTAGCAGGGCGAAAACTTCAGGCTTTGAATCTGTTATTCCATTATAGCTTAAACCAGTAAAATCCAGCAATCGTCGACTGTACAATCCCATTGACTTTTTTTGGCGGATAGGATACATTTTACAAAATAAACAAAATAAGTTCTCTTACGTTGGAAGCACCCGTAAGCAAAGGCAATCTTGCCTTTCTTGCGGGTGTTTTTGCGTTTACAAGGGGAACCCGTCCAAGGAGGAGCTTATCACTATGCTACATTCTATGATGAGAAAGCCGATTTCAGCCGTATTACTTGCTCTGCTCGCACTATTGATCTCCATGCCTTCCGCCGTCTCCGCGTCATCCGTGAAGCTGACCGAATCTGCCCAAACCAAGCTATCCAAGCAAATATCCACCGCCAATTATGCCATGAAGCAGAATCTCACCGCTCAATTGCTGAGCCTAACGACTCTCCAGCAGAGGGAGGACACACTCGATACAGCAATCGCTTCCCTTCACTATTACAATGGCAATGCAATGACCGCCCTGCGCGCGCGAATCACCCAGATCGATGCAGCGAAGATCACCAAGCTTACGCAGGACGTAGCTCAGACCAAAGAACGATATAAACCGCTCTTCGCAATGTACACGTCGTTAAATACGCAAATTAAAGACGCCAAATTCCTCAAACTGAAGAATTTGGCTGCCTTACTCCAAATTCAAGCGGATCTGCTGAAGCCCTCCACCCAACTGGCCCGCACTGAAATTCGTATCAAAGAAGAACTGCTTAAGAATGCAAAGGCTGCCACTTCTGCCACGATCAAGCATTTGCGTGCGAAACTCGCCGAAACAGACCCGCTGCGCAGCCAGATTACATCGGTCCAATCGGTTATTTCCGGCATGAAGAAGAACATATCACCCGTCGTCAAAACCATGAACGAGACGATAAAAGCAAACTCCTATGAAGGTACGCTGCAATCGCTGACCACGCTCGTATCCATTTCTCGCACCATTGTGGAGCAGAAACAGCGAGTCAGTACTTTTGAAAATCGCATTTCCGAAATCATCCGCGCAACGAACACCGAAATTCCGGCCAAATAACGACTGCACTCCTGACATGCGCGGCATTAGAATGGAATAGCATTGTAAGAGGAGAGTTCCGGCATCTGCTTTCTTAGCGTTGAACTTGAGGAGGGGAAACAATGCAAATTCATGTCGTGCAGGCGGGACAAACACTTTACAGACTGTCACAGGCGTACGGGATACCCGTTTCTGATATCACTTCCGCTAATGAGATTTCGCCTAACGATACGCTGGTTATCGGACAGGCACTTGTCATTCCGATTGTCGGGCAATATTATTGGGTGATTCCGGGGGACACACTAACTACAATCGCGAGTAAATTCGGTACTACGGCGGCCACGCTCGCTTCAATTAACGATATCGGGATCAATAGTCCATTAAAGGTAGGCCATCGCCTCTATATCCCGCCAATTCCAAGACGCAACGCCGTTATCAACGCTTACATTGATCCACGAGGGACCACGGTCTCCCCTGCATTGACAGAGGCAGCCAGAAGTGCGTCTCCGCATCTTACCTATCTGGCACCATCAAGCTTCCGCATCCAACGTGACGGTACACTCGCCCTGCCTCCGCTCGGTGATCTCGAATCCATTGCCCGGCGTCATCGAACAGCGATGATGATGACGATCACCAACTTGGAAGGCGATCAGTTCAGCGCTGAGCTCGGCGAGCTCATTCTAAACGATAAAGCGCTGCAGGATAAACTGATTGCCAACATTTTGGACACAGCGAAACGCCTGAATTTCAAGGACATCCACTTCGATCTGGAGCATCTCCGCCCGGAAGATAAGGAAGCCTATAACCGATTTCTGCGCAAAGCTGTCGTCCCGATCCACAAGGCAGGACTCACCATGTCCACGGCGCTCGCTCCCAAAACAAGCGCTACCCAGCAAGGCGCATGGTATTCCGCCCATGATTATAAAGCTCACGGGGAGATCGCCGATTTTGTCATTATCATGACCTATGAGTGGGGCTACAGCGGTGGACCGCCAATGCCCGTCTCACCGATCGGCCCGGTTCGAACGGTGCTGGAGTACGCCCTCACGGAAATTCCGGCGAACAAAATCGTCATGGGGCAAAATTTGTACGGCTATGACTGGACACTGCCTTATGTGGCAGGCGGCGCCTATGCCAGGGCCATCAGTCCGCAAGCGGCTATCGCTCTCGCGCGACAATACAATGCTGAAATCTTATACGACAACACCGCTCAGGCGCCGAATTTCTCTTATTGGGATGCGAATGGCAAGGAGCATAAGGTATGGTTTGAGGATGCCCGTTCTATTCAAGCGAAATTCAACCTGCTGAAACAACTTAATCTGCGCGGCATTAGTTATTGGAAGCTCGGTCTTAGCTTCCCGCAGAACTGGTTGTTAATCGAAGATAATTTTAATGTCGTTAAACTGCTGCCTTAGCATCGCCGATGCTGTAATGGCGGCATTAAGATGATGATTAGCACTCTGATTGCAGTTTCGGCCTTGCGCCGAGCTGGATGAGGAGTGCTTATTTGTCGTCTCAGCCGTCTAAGGTCGGAGGCGTCCCCCGCCTTAAGGCCAGCATCAAGAACAGCCGCCAGACGGTTTCGAGGAAGGCCGTCCTCTTTTAAACTAAGGATATCAGTTAAACGACATCACCACACGCCAGCACAACACATCACTTCACAATAGACGGCAATCACTTCACCACTATAACAAACACAAACCTAAAGGAGATGTTTCGCATGAAGAAGCTTTACCGTTCCACTTTGAACCGCAAATTAACGGGGCTATCCGGTGGGATTGGCGACTGGCTCGGCGTTGACCCGACCATCATCCGACTTGTTCTGATCGTATCCGGCGTGTTTAGCCTCGGTACCACACTGCTCGTGTACATTATCGCAAGTTTGCTTGTACCGAAAGCGCCATTCGAGGTATTGTCCCCGGACAGCCACTTCCGTTTTCACGCCTAATTCATAAAAAACCAAAACTAGGAGATGTTCAACAATGGGATTGTTAAACCGAATTTTCAACATTACACAGGCAGCTGCCAACGAATTGCTCGACAAGCTGGAAGATCCGTCCATGATGCTCAACCAATATGTACGCGGCATGCAGGATGAGATCGCCAATGCACAGCAAGAGTTGTTTAAACAAGAAGCCATGATTAAAGGGCTGCAGCAGCAAGCGAGCGAAGCTGCTGTAATGGCAGAACACAGCGAAACCAAAGCGCTGGATGCCATGAGAGCCGGCAATGAAGCAACGGCGCGCGAGGCACTAACCGCGAAGCTGCATTACACCGATAAGGTACAGGAATATTCGCAGTGGATCGAGAAGGCGAAGCTAACAATCGCTGAGCTGACACAGCGGCTGGAGAAAGCCCGTGCAGAGCTCCCTCTGCTGCTCAAGAAACGTGAAGAGCTGCTTGCACGCATTCAACAAACAGCAGCGAAGTCCCGCTCCGGTATGCCGAGCTTCAGCGTTGGCCGTGCCAGCCTGGAAGGCGGATCCGCTTCACGCGGCTTCCAACGGATCGAAGAGAAAATCGCGCAATGGGAAGCCCATGTGGCCATGTCCCGCCAACCATACGGCGCGGGCTACAGCGATTCTTACGGTGCATCACCTGCTGCGGGTACAACAGGCATACCTGCTAAGGATGCGCTGATCAATGAGCAAATGGAACAGCTGCGCAGAAAGCTGCCAACGGAATAAGCTGCACTTAAACGAAATAAACAACCTGATTTCGGCACATGCCGTGATCAGGTTGTTTGCATTTATACCTATTCAGGCTTCTCTACCAGCCGTATTTAGCTGGACCCCATTCTTTGCGCACGAGGTCCTGCTTCACATAGAGCAAGCTGCGATTCGGCACATCTTCCTCTAGAATGACGCCTGATCCGACAACGCTATAGATCCCGACCTTCACACCCGGCATCAGAATCGCATTCACGCCGGTGCGGACAAAGTCGCCTAAATAAATCGCATTGCTGTGCTCGCGAGGTGTTTCTCTGCGACCTTTGATACGATGCGAGGTGTTCCCATCGTCGAAACGCAGCGTGCCGCAGACGGTAGCCGCACCAAGATCAGTAGAGGTGCCGATTACACCGTAGAACTCCATGTAATGATACAAGTACACCGTATCGAAGATAACGCCGTCGAGCTCTGCGCAATGATTAACCACGCAGTGATTGCCCACTGTCGTACCCTCGGAGAGAAAGCAATAATTGCCGATGTACGTATCATTACCGATCATATGGCTGCCTTTCAGTATCGCGCCATTCTCGATTGTCGTATGATCCCCGACAATCACGCTGCCTTCGATAATGACATTACGGCCGATTTTGCTGCCTACGCCAAGCTTTACGAAACCTTCGATCGAAGCGCTCGGATCAATCGAAGCGCCTTCGGCGAGCACATGGCCGGTCAGCTTCGCACACTCACGGCGAGCCACGATTTCATTGGCAAGCAGAATATGCCATGGTTTGTCCAGATCGACGAATTCACCGATTGTCTCCACCGCACGAACCGCATAACCGTCATTCATGCAATCCAGCAACGACATTTCCAAATGTCCCTCAAGCGGCGGCATCATGCCGACCTGTACGCTTGTAAACAAACCGGAGCTGGCGCTGGCATAAGCCCAGAAATCCTTGCTGAATGCAAATGCACAGAAGCGGTGGCTGTAGTCGTCGCGCGGATGCCCCATAATATGGTCAACGCTTTCGTTCTTCAGTCTGCAGCAGATCCAGTCCGAGGAAGGCTGTTGCCCCAGCGGATGCACCAGCGCAGCGGCTATCTCGTTTCCGGATCGCTGTTCGAACGAGGCGGCAAGTCGGCCAAGATCCGCTTGATCCACCAGTGTATCACCGTACATGACGAGGATATCCTCATCCCCGCATGCGCTGCGAGCAGCACATAGTGAGAACGCCGTTCCTTGCGCCTTCTCATCGTTAACGACGATAATGTCCATTCCTTCGTTTGCACACGAGCTGGGACCATGCTCCCGGAAGTAGTTGCGGATCTGGCCGTGCAGCTTGCCTCCGACGATGATGACTTTGCTATAACCAAGCGCCTTGAGTGACTCCACTTGATGCGCGATGAGCGGCTTCGTTGCAACCGGGATCATCGCCTTTGGCCGAATTTCGGCGTAGGGCCACATTTTCGTACCCGCTCCGGCGGCCAGAATTATCGCTGTTCTCATGCAGGCTTTGTTCCCTTCACTCTTATAGATTGTCAATCCAGCGATCTCTAACGGCAATCGCCGCTCCGACGAGCGTACTCTTCTCCTCATAATTCGAGAAAGTCAATTTCAAATTATCGTATATGTCTTTATGCAGCCGATCCTTAAGCCGCTCCGAGATTAACGCAATAAACGGTTCGCCGAACGCATTGTACTGTCCTGCGATAATAATCATATGTGGATCGAACAGCCATGCGATATTGTTGAAAGCTGTAGCCAAGCAGTCTGCAACACGGATTAATTCCTTGGCAACAATGGGATCCCCCCCTTGAAACCGCTCCACATAGCTCTTCGAACGTGAAGCGCCCGCAAGCTCATCCTGCTCTTCAACCCGGCGAACAAATTCATTCCACGAAATCATTTGCTCCAAGTTCTGTCCGCTTCCATGCGCAATGACGATCTGTCCGATTTCACCGGCAAGGTGGTTGGCACCCTCCGAGATTTCGTTCCAAGCCGCACTCGCCCCACCGACGCCTTCACCCAAATAAATAAAGAAAATCGATTTAGAAGCAGGGTCTGGCACTCGCTGCAGCTCGGCCATCGCGGCCAGCTTCACATCGTGGTCGATCATAATCGGAAACTCCGGCAGAAATTTCGTGAGCACGTGATGCAGGTTCACTTCTCCAAATGCCGGGATGAGACAGTTCACAACCAAATCCTTCTCTTGGTTGTACGGTCCGGGAGTGGAGACTCCTATGCCAATCAGCTCATTCTCCTTCTGCAGCTGCTCAATCGTGCCAAGTATGTCTTTGCAAAACTGCTCAATATTTTGAATATACGTCAGCTCATTCTGATACGTGTACGAATAAGAGCTTAAGGTAACAAGCGATAAATCCTTAATCACATAATGAAAATGAATCGATGTGAAGTCGATGACGAGCATCTGCTTCTGACCGGGCAAGAACCGAAGCAGGTTCGGTTTCCTGCCGACTGTGCTTTTCTCATCCTTCGTTTCATCGGTTATACCGACGTTCACGAAATCCTCCACAATCGAAGAAACCGTAGCGGCGCTTAGGTTTGTTTTACGAGCAAGCTCCAGACGAGTTGTAAGATCGCTATGAATTAATTCCTCGAATACCAGCTTACGGTTCTGAATTTTGACCGAGTTAATATTAACCAACTGCTTCTTCAATAGGACCACACTCTCTATCGGTTAAATAATCAATGTTTATACTCCTATATTCTACCACTACATTCTACTTGAGTGAACCTTCCGTTAAACCGCTTACGATGTGACGGTGGAACAGCACATAGACCAGAATCATCGGGATCGTCACGATCGAAAGCGCGGAGAACAGCAAGTGATAGTTCGTAATGTAACGGCTGGAGAAGGCGAGCAAGCCTGTCGGGATGGTCTTCAGTTTATCGTTCTGAATATACAAGAGCGCAAGCAGAAACTCGTTCCAGGAATTGAGCGCCGAGAAGATCGCTACGCTGGACAAGCCCGGCATCATGAGCGGTACCATGACACGCGAGAAGATCGTAAAAT
Organism: Paenibacillus sp. J22R3; assembly: GCF_056269305.1. Classification (NCBI taxonomy): domain Bacteria; kingdom Bacillati; phylum Bacillota; class Bacilli; order Caryophanales; family Paenibacillaceae; genus Paenibacillus; species Paenibacillus sp. J22R3. The sequence goes on from NZ_JBWDNS010000005.1 coordinate 295,918, forward strand.
CGGTTGCGCCATCCATGCGCGAGGACTCTAACAGCTCTTTCGGAAGCGAGTCGTTGTGCGCCTTGAGCAGAAATACCGCAAGCGGCAAGCCCATCGCAATGTATGGAATAATGAGGGCAAAGCGGGTATCCTTCAGGTTCAAATATTCGAAAATATAGTTTTGCGCGATAAAATAGGATTGCAGCGGCATGAACAACCCGAGTACGAACATCGCCAATAACAATTTGCTGCCCTTAAACTCCAGCTTGCTGAATGCGAAAGCAGCCAGCGCGGCGAGGACAAGAATGAAGACGACGGTTACGGATGTCGTAATCAGGCTGTTGAGCGCGTACACGTTCATCTTGCCGACCTTCCAAGCTTGCACCCAGTTGTTCAAATCAATCTTCTCCGGGAACGAGAATGGTGAGGAGAAAATCTGTCTGTTGGACTTGAAGGACGAAATAATCATCCAGTACATCGGATAGAAGAATAGCAGCGACAACAAGGACATGCCGATATAATAGCCGGCGGATGATAGTTTATTCACAAAGCTTGGTTTGCTTTTGTATACGGTAGCACTCATGGGACAATCTCCTTTTCACGCCTAATATTCCAGCTTCCCTGCATCCTTCGGCTTTAGTTTGTTGAACAGAATCCCAATCAGTGTAATGACAATCGTCATCAGGACAGCAAGCGCGGAGCCATAACCAACATCGCCGTTCTTGAACACCACTTTGACTAGGTAGGTCGTTACGATTTCGGTTTTGTTGTTTGGTCCGCCGTTTGTCATGACGTAGAACAAGTCAAAGGCTTGGAAGCCGCCTAAGATACAAAGCAGGAGACCTACTTCAATCAGATCCATGATCATTGGAATCTTGATACGGAAGAAGACCTGCCATTCCGTTGCTCCATCCAAATGCGCAGCCTCGTACACTTCCTTCGGAATACGCTGGATCCCGGCATAGAAGATCGTCATGTAGAAGCCTGCGGAGACCCATCCGGAGACGACTGATACCGCGATCATAGCCGTCTTGCTCTCGCCCAGCCACACATGCTGCAGGCTGTCCAGCCCCAGGGAGTGAAGCAGCGAGTTGATCAATCCGAAATCGGCGTTATACACGAACGCCCAGAGGTACGAAACGATAACCATCGGGAGCATCATCGGCGTGAAGAAAGCAACGCGGAACAATCCGGTACCGCGGAAATTCATCGTAATCAGCCCGGCCAGCGCCAGTCCAACCACAATTTCCAGCACAATGGTCAATAAGATATATTCGAAAATGTGCACGTACGACATCACGTAGATCTGATCTTTAATAGCACGAATGTAGTTATCAAAGCCGGCAAAGCTCATCTCGCCGTATCCCTTCCACTTGAAGAAGCTGAAGGAGAAGGTCATGACGATCGGGATCAGCACCGCAAAGGCGAACATCAGAACAGCCGGGGCGACAAACAAATACGGGGCAATACGCCATTTCTTATTCAAGTTCCGCGACCTCATTTCGAGTTTCGTTTGTTTAAAGGGATGCACCGAGCATCGCTTAACGCGAATTCCGAGTGCATCCCACATTTTGGCGAAGTGTATTAAAGTTACTTCTTGTCCGTCTTTAAATGTGCAATTTTCTTATCCACTTCCGCCAGCGCGGCTTCAGGTGTATTGTCTCCACCCAGCACTTGGGAGGTCGCGGAGTTCAGTGCATCCGCGATTTCCAGGTTGTAGCCCGTATCCGGCGGCGATACAAGCGCGCTCGCGTTCTTCAGCATGTCGTTCAGCTTTACAGTAAGCGCATCGGTCTTCGAAGGATCTACTGAGCCTTTCGCCATCGGCGTAATGCCGTTCTCAAGCAGCTTCGCAGATGCTTCAGGGGATACATAGAGCTTCATGAAATCAATCGCAGCTTGCAGATGCTCGGTTTTCTTGTTGATCATGTAGCCTGTTGCTACGCCCAGCACGCTGGACTGATCCCCTGCGCCGCCCGGCATGGAAGGCAGATTGAAGAAGTCATATTCGAAATCCGGCGCCTCTTCCATCGCAGTCGATACAAACCAGCTGCCGATCGGGTGCATAGCAGCTTGTCCGTTCATAAACAGCGTATCCGCTTCGTTATCCGCAATCGCGTTCGCGCTCTTGTTCACAAGCTCGTTATCACGCAGTTCCTTAATATAGGTAAGCGCCTTAACGAATTCAGGCGAATTGAATGGCTTGTTCAGTGTCAGTGCGTCCGCATATGCCTGCTCGCCTACTACACGGGAGATCATATGCGCCATCCAGTTGCCGCCTGCCCACAGATCTTTGTTGCCTACGGCAATTGGCGTAATGTCGGCTGCTTTGATTTTCTTCGACACGTCGATAAACTCGTCCCATGTTTTCGGCGGGGTTAGCTTCAAGTTGTTGAAGATTTCTTTGTTATACCAAACGACGTTCGTCACGTCTGCATTGCTTGGAATCATGTATACCTTGTCATCGATCTTCATGCCGTTGTAATCCGAATCCACGAAACGATCCTTCAAGCCTTCTTGCTGAACCGCTTCCGTCAAATCTGCCGCGTAGCCTTCGTCATTGCGCATCTTCAGACGCTGACCGGCCCATTCAAAATAAATATCCGGCGCATTATCGCTGTTCAGCAGGTTCGGAAGTCCAATCGTTTGGTACATATCATCGTCTTGGAAGTTCAGATCAACCGTGACATTCGGATGCGCCGCCTCATACTCGTCTTTAAGCTCGTTCCAGACCGCAATCAGCTTCTCGCCCGGAGAACCCATTGCAATGCGAAGCGTAAACTCTTCCGTACTTGTTGCTTGATTGCCTTCATTGCCATTGGCAGCCTTGTTATCCGCATTCCCGCAGCCTGCCGCACCGGATAGAACCAGCATTGCCGCACTTAACGTCATCATCATTTTTTTCATCGTAAGAGACCCCCTATATGATAGTTAAACACGGACTTCTTCAAACACTTTGTTAGCAAAAATATCAATGATATCGCCGAATACATACGTCCGATCCGCCTTGAATGCAGCGTACTGACTTTTAAACGATGACATGCAAACCTGGTTCGGCGTCTTCAAACAATCAAGACCCAGTTGCAGCATTTGGCTGCCATTTGCAAATTTCAGAATCCAACGATCCATCTCATCGTGGGCCGCCTCGTTATCCATGCCGCGCAGCAGATGCGCCGCAGCCTCTCCCAGCTCCGCAACAAAGGCATCTATTTGCTCAAACGCCTCTTCGCGACTGCCAAAATCATGCGTGAATAAAAACTGCTCGATTGCTTCGTTCAGCCTCGGCGCATTTCGCAAGTTCAAGCAGGAGTAGAGCACATTGTCGGCAAATACGAGAAAAGGCTTATAATCCTTCTCGCCCACAATCTGCAGTACCGCACGCTTCCAACTACTCTCCGGGTCGTAACTCACAGGATTCCACAGATAATCCGCGATCGTTGCAATTGCAAATTTACTGCTTTCGGCATACTCCATGCAGTTAGCGATAATCCCTCTTGTAAAACGATACAAATGCGGATCGCGCTCACGGTAAGGTCCGATGTGCATTTCATTGGTCATTTCGACATCGTTGACCGGATAGTTGTCCCAGTAGAGCGGCTTATGGTAGGTGTTCTGCACGAACGTCGCAGCTTCAAGCAGCGTTATTTCCCGGGAGCAAATGTACCGTCCGGTCCAGAACATATCGATGCCCGGATCCAAATTCCGGCCAAGCTTCGATACGTAATACTCATTGCCTTTGCCGTGATACTGAGTCGGGCAGACGACCAGTTGGATCGAAGGATCGAAAGCTTTGAGTTCCGCGTACACCTGCTGCGTCACCTCAATATGCGCAGCTACGAGATCCTCGTAGACTTCCCGATCCTCCGCGTGCTGCAGCTCGCTTGGAATATCATCGAAGAGCAGGCCGAACTTCCGGATACCGATACCGTGAATATGTTTGATTTTGGAGATGAGCTGCGCACGGTCTTCACTGCTGGAATACCGCATCGACAAGCCGGGTCCAATGCAATAATAGAAATCAAGATATAGCGAACTCGCTTCCGCGAATATCAGTTTCAGCCGCTCGTAGGATGCTGCGTCATACATCTCCCGCCACTTAGCACGATGATAGATATCATCCTTCGGTCCGTAGAAATAAGTATTCATGCCGGATAATGAGATAAACCGCAGCATTCGGCGCTGCTCCTCTTGCCCCCATGGCTCGCCATAGAAACCTTCAATAATGCCGCGCAGCGGGAACAAGGGATACTCATAGATAACGCCGTTTGTCAACGTATCGCCCTGCATGAGCACACGCAGTTTGTTGAGCGCAAACCATAGGGAGCGTTCCCCCGAATGGGTAATGACGACATTCTTTCCATCGCCGTCGCCCTCAGAGCGAATGTCCAGCTGAAAAATTTCATCCGACAACGTGCTCGTCTCTCGGATATAAGTGAACCGTTCGTTATGCACAGAGATGGTCGCGATACGGAGCTCTCCTGCCGCAGCCGGCTCTTCGGTGACCCGGCATTCGCTCTCATGCAGCTCGCACCACTTCTGGATCACACGGCCTGCCGTACTAACCGCAGTCGCTTCTTGTATCGTGATGGTCCTTGGCAGAGTCCGTTTCATAACGCTCGAATCACCCCTCTGTACTTGTGCACTAGGCTTTGATTGATGCTGTCTCCGCCATCCGCGTTGCTGCTCGCAAACACCTCGGGCATCGAGCCACCCTCCACCATAAGCTCAACCGTCTCAGCCACGATCGCATTGACAATCGCAGCGCCAATTGCTGTCGACGTTGGCGCAACCCTGCGCGGGAAGCCGTCGATCGCAACGCTTGCATCACCGATTGAGCCGTGATTATCAATGACGGTATCGCATACTTGGTAAAGCAGTTTACCGCTGCTGTGTCTGGACGTTGCCGATTCGGAGTGCTTCAGACTAGTCAAAGCCACAACATGCAGCCCCCGTTCACGGGCAATCAGAGCCATTTCGATATTGACCGCATTGCGTCCCGAATTGGATGCAATAAGCAGTACATCGCCATCGCAGGTTTGCTGTTGGTCGAATATGATTTGCGCAAGTCCCGGCAGTCGTTCAAGCTCCGTACTCTGCAGTGCATTGGAGTGAAGCATGAGCCCCTCCAGAAAGATCGGGTTCACGTTGGCCAAACCGCCGGCACGGTAAAACATCTCCTCCGCCATCATATGCGAATGCCCCGTACCGAATAGATGCAGCCGGCCCCCGTTCGTGAAGGCATGAGCGATTTTCCCGGCCGCCTCACGTATCGCATGGATTTCTTTATCCATGACCGAAGCAAGGAGCTCTTCTAGCTGTGCTAAATATCGTAATGCTGCCGACACCGTAATTCCCCTCTCTCTGATTTATGCCGATTCGGTAGAACGCCGCGGATAAGTAGTGCCTAATTGCTGTAAAATATCTTCCGTGAGCATCGTTCCCGTTCGCTGAAAGCAGCAGATAATCGCTCCAATCTCCGGCGGGAAGCCTAGCAGTTCAACCTTCACATGGCTATGCTTCAACTCGATTTTGCCTTTAAGCTGTTCATATATATAGCGGTTGTGTTGAAAAACGCCACCGTACACACCGATCTTGACACCTTCGAAGTTACCGAGCTTTTTCACCAACATGTCCGCGTGCTTCTCTAAGTCATAAACGGCTTGATCAATCACTTGCCTCGCAACCTTATCGCCTTGCTCCGCGCATTTGGCCACTTCTGTTGCAAACCCTGCTATCAGATGGCGTTCCATGCGGGGATTATAATACACGTCGATTAATTCGCGCATATGCGCGATTGAAAAATAATCCAATACTTGTTGAGATAAGTATGTCTCTTCGCCGAGTTGCTCATAACTCGCAATGGCTGCTTTAATGCCGTTCATGGCAATATCATGGGCGCTGCCTTCATCGCCAAGTCGATAACCCCAGCCTCCGACAATGCTTAACTCGCCGCTTGACAGCATCGCAACTGCCATTGAGCCGGTGCCGCTGATAATCAGCCCTCCCGGGTTGCCGAGTGTTAACGCCATAAGTGCGATATACGAATCGCTGTGCATGTATATCGATTGTGCTTGAATAATCGGTGATGCAAATGCTAACGTCGCTTCCTCGCTTGCTTCTTGATCGAGTGCCGACATGCCTATAAAAGCAGTATCGTATTCCGCAAATCCATACTCAGCTTGCAATTGCTTCATGATTGCCGCACAGTTCGTACGGGCTTGTTCCATACCAACCGAATAATAATTGATGGAATGTCCGGTAGCGCCAGCCAGAATCCGGCCCGAATCATCGGACACGATCGCCGTCGTACGCGTTCCGCCACCATCAATGCCCAGAAATAGCTTCCGATTCTCCATCCCATTTCTCTCCTGCCATAGCCATGGAGAAGGGGATCAAGTTGATCCCCTTCTATGGCCGGTCATTCTAGCTTGTCTTAGTTTTGAGCTTCTTTGATCATGCCGTAGTAGCGGCCGAGCCAGTATGGAAGGGTGAACGGTGTACCGTCTTCCATGTTATTCTTCTTGTAATTGAAGTTTTCATTAGCTGCATAAGGTGTTTCAACAAAGAATGGGTTGCTGTTGTCCTTCGTAATTCTGCGCTCATCCGTAGGAAGTGCATAGTTCGTCTGATTGTTCGCTTTCGTTTCACGATTACCAGGTTCAATGAAGAACACATCCTGACGGTCATACCGCGCGGTAAACACGAATCGGTATTCCGGCATACGGTAGAGGAATCTAACCGCAGAGTCCAGATCCACGTCCGATTTCTCCGGATGCGCAAGCTGATACAAGAATGTGTAGAATGGATTCTCTTCACGCTTCTCGTTCTCGAACCATTGATCGAAGGCAGCTACGATTAGGTCATATCTGGTTTTATCTTTCTCAAGAACAACCAGCTGATAAACCGGGAACCAGCCAAGCTCCTCGTCGGAATAGTTGATGTATTGCGTCCAGTCATTGTGAATAGTCGCATTGATATTGGAGTATTCATCTGAGCTTTCAGCATCACCGTAACCATCTTCTGGGGCTACTTGTTCTCTTGTTGCCACCTTCTGACCAAGAATGTCATAAGCGGTGGTCGCTTGACGTACAACGCGACGCTTGATGTAATCCAATGCCATAGCGATATAGCCTTTACCGTTCTCAAATTCATCTTCTTTGCTGTAATCGCCATCAAAGGCTTTCTCGTATGCGGCTTCGAATTTCGCTGCATCTTCCGGGTAGTTCTCTTTTGTAACGTATGCAGCGGTTTTGAAGGCAGCCATAACTTCAAGCGCGTTCAACGGACCATCTTCATAGCCGTACGAAAGTGCATCGTTACCTTTGTCGTCTACGCCTACGTTTGCGTTCCATAGCTGCTGACCTTCCATAACCGAAAGGCTGTCATTAAAGTATTTGGACGACCATCTCGACCATTGCGTCGATTTGCCTGTTGCATCTTTAATGTAGTAGTTTTCGTTCTCGATGATTAGGTTCGTCATACGGTCCGTAGCTTCGGCAATATAATCTTTCAATTCAGCCAGGTCCGCATCGCTCTCATCGTCACACAAATATTTGTATGCGGTCATAAACAGAGCATAGTGACCGTCTACTTCATCGGAAGAAGTATCAGCTTTATACACGATCTGGTTCTGATCGATATAGCCGTCTTTGATTACTGATTCCGGGAATAGGTCGTTAAAGAATTGCGGGATTTTCTCATAAATCGGTACTGTCAATTGGAACAACGGTTTATCAGCTGCAGATGTGCTTTGATCCCCATCCTTATACTTCTTGTCTACCGTGTTGCCGAGATCAGTTTCCTCTTTTATCTTTTGTGTGATAACGGGCATGACTTGATACACCGGTGCTTCGTAATCGCCATCTTCAAAGGTATCAACGAGAGTTTTCAGATCTGTACCGAGCTTCGGAAGACCTGTTCTGCCTGCGTTTAACGCTTGGATAGAATCCGGGCTCAAACCGACACCATTATAATTGAGTACGCCATGACCACCAGATGGGAATAATGTGTCGCCCTTCTTGACCATCGCATCCTTCGTCACGCGAACGATGGAATAGCCAATTGGCTCTTTACCTTCTTGAATCATACTAGGAACAATGGCATTCGGATTCGGGGAGCCATCCATAATGGAATGGAACCAGAAGCCATTCGTGTTTTGGAAGCCATAATCTGTATTGTCAGAAGTCTTCGCGCCTGCTTCGCTTGTCAGCATGTACGAACGAGCAGGGAATCCATTGCCGCGTCCCGATACATAATCCAGCAGAAGTACGGCTTTCGTAGCTTTCAGCGCTGCCGCTTTAGCGACATCGATTTCCGCTTGCTGCTCTAAAGTCGGATTCGCATATTCCGTTTTCAACGTTTGATAACGGAATATTTCACCCATGGCATACATAGCTGTCCACAGGCCGTCATTGTCGCTAGTTGACGGTGTGGAAGTAAACTTACCTGTCGGGGAGTTATAGTCCACATAGTTCTTTCCTTCATCCGTGAACGTAACCGTTGTGCCAGTGACCATGCCGCGTCTGGTATGAACGTCACTGGTAATTTTCTCGTAAATCGCCGATTTCTCTTGCAGCGTCTTCTTCGGCATTGTGATATGGGTAGCACCAATAGCATTTCGCACCCAAACTCCGCCTGCGCCATCGCTTGCAAGACCCGTAACGTTATCGTCTGCGCCGTAGAGGTAACGAGCGCCCGCCATGTATTGCACAACGTCACGTGCATCTTTTTCAGTGAAATCAACACGCTGAAGACCATTTTGCGTACCGATCCAGAATACGCCGTCTGCATCCTTGATCGCGACATTGACATCAGCCTGATTGCCGGAAGGAATGAACACCAGATCTGTTTTGGTAGTTACCCAAGTAAGGCCGCTAGGAATATTGGCAGTTGTGTAGTACACCACTTGTTTAGTCGGATAAGCTTGCAGCTGAACCGGTGAATAGTTAACTGCCGATGCAGGAGCATCTGCTGCGAAGACATTGGTAACCGGCAGCGATAACAACATCGATGCGGCGAGTACGCCGGAAAGAACTTTAGAACGTTTCTTAAGTTTGGACATGTCTAATTTCCCCCTCTTCTATTCCATGATGTGTGATACGCCGTCTACCGTAACTGCATAAACACCTGTTTTGCCATCGTCAACCAATAGCAGTACTTTGTTATCCGCCAGATCACCGCTGTCCTTCGTGTAGGTAACCATTTCATTGGTCGCCAGGTCCACACGGGTAACACCGGAATCCGTTCCGAGCCACAAGTAATCTCTTGCTTCTTTCAGAACCGAAGTATTAACACCGCGAAGCGCCGCAAAAATCGATGGCTTAATATCCAGATCCGCGTTTACGTAGTTACCGGCATTCACTAAGTTCGGAAGCGCATTGGCTGCCGGATTGGCCGTTTTATCATACGTCGGGTCCTGCATTAGCTGAAGATAAAGCTTCACATATCCGCGTGCTCCGTTATCAGCGAAATTCGTTGTCACGTAGTCGTAGGTAAATTGCTTTACGTCCGCGTCGTTAGTGCCGCCTCCGCCGCCAATTACGCCACCTCCGCCTTCAATTGGCGCCGTGCCGCCTTTAACTTCTTTACCGCCAATTGTAGCGCTGTCCGCTTTAACCGCAACTTTCTCCGGAGCAGTCTCAAGCTTTACGCCGTTTGCGTTAATCGTTGCGTCAGCAATCTTACCTGTACCCTTCACTTCGGCAGCACCGTCAACGCTCAGCTTCTCAACCTTCGTGCCGGCATCGAGTGTTACTGTGCTCCCTGCCGCCGTGTTCGCGATGGAGAAGTTGGTTACCGTTGCCGATTCCATACCCACATTGGTATCCGAAATGACCGTTACATCGCCAAATTTACCAACCAGTGTAACGTTGTTGTTTGTGCCTGCGGCAACCGTAACATTAGCTGCTGTGCCCGTTGTATTCTCAACACGACCATCGGAGAGAATACTAATGCCATTAGTCGATGATGAAGTACCGTTCAATACGACGCGAACCGCTGCGTCTTCTTTATTAATCACAATGCTTCCCGCCTGCGTGTTGTTAAGCTCGACGCTATGCACGCCGCCGCCAAGTACGTAAATCGTGCCCGTTATCTTGGCATTCTCGATGGTGAGGTTACCTTCGCCAACGCCTGGCGTGATGTACAAATTGCCGGATAGCGTAACTCCTGACAAGGTGCCGCCAGCTGTGTTTACAACAAGGTTCTTCCCTGTAATGTCCGAATGCTTGTCCGCATCCGCTACCAATGTACCCATGATATTGTTAATCATCTTAATCGCTTCTGCGCGTGTAAGCTGTTTAGTCGGTTGGAAGAGTCCTTCCGGAGTACCTGCAATGTAGCCTGCGGCTTTCATTGCATGGACAGCATCCTTCGCCCATTGCGATACTTGATTGTCATCTTTAAACCCGGCAGCGCCGGCTGTAGCCGAAACCTCGAATAAGCGGCTTAGAATAAGTGCTGCTTTCTCTCTGGAGAGATTCTCTAGCGGAGCCATCTTGCCGCTTGGATCACCGGTAATGATGCCCGCTGCGTGAGCTTTGGCAATTTCGGATGCGTACCAAGCAGAAGCAGGAACATCACTGAATGTTTGGTTGCTTTGTTTGGAGAAGTTGAACACCCGGTTCAGCATGGTAACGAACTCCGATTTCGTAACTGCACGGTTAGGACTAATTGTGCCGTCATCATTCCCTTTGATCAGCCCAAGCGTCTTCCATGTGCTAATTTCAGATGATGCCCATGCCGGGATCGCTTCTGTAGAAGACTTGTCCGCTGATGCAAATTGCGCGCATGCAATTGTCGTCGCGATTGAAAGTGATACAACCAAGCCTTGCTTCAACTTTCTTTTCATATTGTTACCCCCCTGTGTGATGTCTGCTGCTTGAAACCAAATGGCCCCATGTGATCATCAATTCTTGTTAGAAAGCGCTATCAACTTCTTCATTATAGATTGGGTTATTACATATTTCAATAATTATTTTAATACATATTTTAATTGTTATATAATATGCATTCTCGCTGGTTTTAAAGAGAAAATAAAAAAGCCTTCCCTGATTGGGAAGGCTCTGTTTCAATCTTGTGCATTTATTCAGTTTGCTGCTGCTTGGAGCTGTGCCAGAAGGCCCGCCAATGTCTCATTCTCATAGCCTGTAATCTGAATATCCGCCTGGGATAAATCCATGTGCGAGGTGATCGGATTCGGAACCGCGATGGCCTTCAGCCCTGCAGCTTTTGCTGCCTTCAGTCCGTTCAGGGAATCCTCCACCGCTACAGCTTCAAACGGCTGTACGCCAAGCGCCACAACGGCCAACCGGTAAAGCGCCGGATCAGGCTTCACAAGCTCGACATCGTCTCTTGTATAAATCGCCTCGAAATAATCAGCGATGCCCTGCTCCCTCAGATGCCTGTCGATCCATCTCCGATCGGAGCTCGAAGCAAGACCGATCCGCAGCCCGAGCTGCTTCGCTTCCTCCAGGAGCTCCAGAACACCTTGGCGGAGTTTCACTTCGCGAAGCGATTCGTCATGCAGAACTTTGAAGCGCTCCTTAAGCGCAGTCTTATCAAGCGCCTTCCCCGTAAGCTCCTGCAAATCATCATACGGATTGTATGGTCCACCTATTGTTCCTACGCAGAGTGCCCATTTCTCCAGCTCCAGCACCTGCCCGTGCTCCTCATAAATCTTGCAAAACGCGTCATACTCGCAGGATTCCGTATCCACCAGCGTACCGTCGAAATCAAATACAATTGCACGTATTGTCGATGACGACATAGAATCTCCCCCATTCCCATTACCCTGATCGTAGTCGAATGGCTTCCGTTATGTAAATAGCGAAGGACCACTTCACAAAAATAAAACGATCGCACGCCGCTACCTCGCACGCCAAATTCTGCATCGCCATCCGGTTGCTCATGCCCCCAATACGCCTCCCCTTCGGATCAGGCGTATCGCCGAAATTCCGGATTCCGGATTCCGCATGCCGCGCCGCGAGCTGCGTCGCTCATAGTCAGCGCGCAATAAAAATTAAAAACCGTCAGCCTCCACAGCTGACGGTTCTCATTGCGACAATTATAGCAGGAAGAAGCCTTCTTCCTGTAGATATTGTTCAGCCTCTTCATAGGTTTCGAGCACCATTTCGAGGTTCGGTCCGGCATACACGTACCACAGGTCATCCTCATGCTTCAGAATCAGCGACTGTTTCTCGGGTCCGAACCACGTCGAGGCATGTACCTCACCGCGCGGGGCAGCAGCTGCCTTAGCGCTCTTCGATGTCGGCTCCGGCGCACGGTAGGATAGAGAGCGAATCGACTCCTCTACCAACTGACGGAACGCATCGGCTTCATAGCCGCGGACGTTCACAAACCCCTTCTCATCCGTATCATAGCCACGCAAATGTCCGGCATACACGAACCCATTTCCATTCGGGTGCAGGTGGAACGCCACATTTTTCTTATCGAACAGGCTTTCATCATACTGATAATTCACACGGCCGAGTGACACGTCCTTCCGCTTGAGCTCAGGAAAGGACTCCAAAATCGAAAGCTTCTGGTCAAAACTGAGCATAATCGCCTCCGGGGAACGGTAATATTTGCTGTGATTATACCACAGCAGCTACGCAAGACAAAACTTACATCACGGACTGATACGACATTTTATGTCGTAACAGCTATTTTATACTTAATCCTGTATTCACTTCAGCTTTCGAAAGAGGGTCATTACCAATGGCAAAAACGAAACGCGGGCGTGCACTGTGGAGCCTTCCATCTCGCGGCCGCGGCACTTGTCCGGTCTGCAGCAGAACACGTACCAAACTGCTCTATCCTCGGGCTAAAACAGACGGATCTACGGTCAAAGTATGTAAACGATGCATCCACTCTCCGCAGGATTCCGTAGATCGCATTACCGGTTAGACAGCTGCCCGTTCTCCATCAGGGGGGCGGGCGCCTATTTCGGACTCAAACTTTGCTTGTCAGTCGAAGGCTTCGGATGATGTAATACATACAGATGCATCATGCAAACGTTTGATTAAAGGAGGGTACGACTTGAGCAACATGCACCGAATCAGGTGGTTCGATAGTCAGATCAGAGAAGGCAAGTACCCGAGCAGCACGCAGCTGGCTCAGCAATTCGAAATCTCGAAGCGCCAGGCGCAGCGCGATATCGAGTATTTGACCTACTCGCTCTCAGCCCCCTTGCTTTATGTCGCTAAATACCGCGGATATTGCTACGAGAATAAAACATACGCGCTTCCCTTGCTCTATATGACCGACGAGGAGAAGAAGGTGTTAAAATATTTAGCCTACCGCTACCGACAGTACAATTATGATAATGCGGCATCGGTCAACCGTGTCGCGCATTTGCTTGAACGCTTCTCGGAAGAGGAGACCGAAGAGCTGGAGCAGCGACTGCCCATCTTTGAAACGAATCCGCAGCTCATTCACATCTTTGAGCGGCTTTCTTATGCGATTTCGCAGCATTTGGTCGTAAGGATCACCTATCGGGATGAATCGGGGCTGCTGCAGTTATCCATACGCCCGCTCAAGCTGATGAGTCAATACAACAGCGATTATGTCATTGCCTATTGCGAAGAAGCTGACAAGCAGCGCTTATTGCGACTGGATGGCATCAGCAGTGTGGATGTGACGACTGCGAGGTTCGAGCCCATGGATGCAGAGTCGCTGGAATGGGGCGCAGGCGGTACTTCTGCGGGATCACCGCAGCGCAAGCCTTACACCGCCCAAGTAAAGCTGGCTCAGCCAATCGCCTCGGATTCTTGGCACGGGTATCGGATAAGAGCCTCTACGCCTGAACAGGCCTTATATACTGTTGAATTTCATGAAATTGAATCTTTCCTCCATCATTTGATGGTGTCCGCTTGGGAGGCGCTGCTGGCACCAAGGTGGCTTCGAGAACAGCTCGATGCTCTGTGCAGACGTACGCTGGAACGATTAGGAGAAGGAGGCGCAGCGAAAACATGACACGTGTATTGCTGGAAACTATCAACATGAAACGGCAATCCAAGTCGTACATCGACAGCCTGCATGCGATATTATCGGCAGCGAGGTTGTTCGAAGGCCCTAAATATATGCTTGCCGGCCTCACCGGAATGGCCTTCAAATTTACGGTCCATGAGCGGCTGCTGCCATTATCGGTATCCGCATATGGACAATGGGGCGACGAGCATTCCCCGGCTATTCGCAATCTAGGTCTCTATACCGTTTGGGATGCAGGTCGCACTCGCCACCCCACCTTCGCTTATTATCAGCAGGATGCTGTCAAATGGATCAAACAATCGCTTGATGATGGGCTTGGGGTCATCTACTGGATTCCGGAGTTTGGCGTCATCTGCGGTTACGATGATGAGGATGCCGTATTCTATATCCAAGACGGACACTCCTCCGACTATACAATCGTGCTATACGATAATCTCGGCTTAAACTTCACCGGCTTCTGGTACTGTCAGATTTTCGGTGAGCGGCTTGAGCCTCCGATTCCGGATATGGTGCTGGAATCGCTTCGGCTCGCCATTCACGACTGGGATACCCCTTATAAGACCTTACCGAATACCGATATCGCTTCCGGTAAATTCGCTTACACCTTCTTGCGGAATGGACTGCAAAGCGGAGATTACGATGAAGGCGGCGCCGTCTATATCATGGATGACTATATGTACACGCGCGAAGAAATCGCCTCTTATCTGCGTGATGTCTCGGGGGAGTTTAGCGGGCTGGAGGAGGCTTCCGCCGCTTACGAGGCGTTACTCCTGCTGGTTCCCGGCATGAAGTCCTGCATCATGGAGAATGGCATCAAAGGCAGACATATTGATCCTTTGAGCCGTGATGTCTTATGCGATCTGCTGCATCAAGCTGAGGAGCTTGAGGAGCGTGCAATTACAGTATTCCGAGCCATCTCCGAGCGCTATCCGGATTTGAGCCGTTCAACGATTCGCAGGTGGGGCGTTGCCACGCCGCGCTAATTAAGGGAGGAGGTGTCGCCGCACATGACGCCGACAAGACAACTTGCACATTTACAGCTCACTAGGCAGTCGCTTTCCTATATGGATGCGATGCACGCTGTACTCGTCCATCAAGGTTTTTTTGCACAATCCAAGTCGATGCTGGCAGGAATGACCTCGATGGGATTTCGGTTTACGGTCCATCGCAGGCTGGCCGCTCCATCCACTTCCGCTTACAACTGGCTCGCGGAGCATTTTCTCGCTGCCGATTTCATTGGCATGACCAGCTCCCAGCACGCGGGCTTCAACTTTGACCATGCCTTCCCTCTCTATCAGAAGCATACACTCCGGGCTATTAAAGAGAGCATTAACCGCGGCGCAGGTGTGATCTTCTGGAAGGATGCCTTCGTCATCGCCGCCGGGTACGATGATGATGCCCAGGTTCTGCTGTATGCCGATGGATCAGAAGCAGACGGGGAGCTTAGTCGGCTGCCTTATGCGGATTTCGGTCGCAGCGGTCACTCCCCTTACTGGTACTATCAACTCATCGAAAATCACATCGCGCTCGATTCGCATGAGGTGTACCGGGAGTCGCTCATGCAAGCGATACACTACTGGGAGTCGCATGATGCCCTGCTTCCGGCAAGCGAATACGCCTGCGGTGAGCAGGCTTACCTCGCGCTGATCGAAGTGCTGGGGCATGGTGAATACGACTCGGCCGAAGCAGTGGCGGTGATCCGCACGTATGCCGCAGCCAAGCAAGATATCGCTGCGTATACGGACGCGCTCGGACTAATCTGGCCCGGCTGTCAGCCGATCGCCGCTTGTTATGGTATGGTGAGAGAAATTTTCGGGCAGCTGTCGGAGGCGTTGGCAGGTACAATCGACGGGGATGATGGCGGCGTGAACAGTGATGAAGCTCGTGCTGATGGTGAGGTAGGCGGTGATGTTACTGATGCTGGCGGTGACGCCAGCCCCGGTGCAGACGCCGCCTTACATGCGAACCGTCTAGTTTCTCTGCTTCGGGATGCACGAGACCACGAACAAGAAGCGATAACGCTCATCAAGCAGTTCATGCGGGAAACGGTCCATAACCGATTTCATGACATTGCTCTGCGGTAATTGGAACTTGTTTCTTATTTTGGTTGTATCCAGGAATCGCGGGGCACAATAGGAGTGATTTGTGACATGTATACTCCAAGCAAAGGTGGGCCTAAGCAATGCGTAACCGGGAGCAGTACCAAGACAGAGAAGCATACAACGAAACCTCTAACACGGCGGCAGGCATCAATACGCCGTTAGACCATCAAGACACCAGTCCTCTGGACATGATCAGCCATGCCATTGAAGAAATCGTCGACAAAGTCCAGCATGCCTTCGATGGCGCGGATAATGACGATGAGCAGCGTTATTCCAGTCATTCAGACGGACATTCGTTCTAACCTGAGATTTGGCAAGCTGCTGCTGCAGGTGCAGTTGCAGTTGCAGTTGCAGTTGCAGTTGCAGTTGCAGTTGGCAGATTGTTGAAATGCTGCATTTTCTGCAACATTTCTTTGGGAAAAGAGCCTTCGCCGAGGAAATGTTGCTGTTAATGCAACAATCTCTGCTCCAATTGCGAATCAGCGGCCATTCCTCGAGCAAATGTTGCCTACTATGCAACAACTGGTCACATCCACACCTCTTAGTGGGGTAAATGCTGCATTTGCTGCAACATTTCTAACGGCGGCGGCCCCTATTGGAACGCTCACTCAACATGCCAGACAAATAGACAAAGGGGCATCCGCCAACCAAACGGATGCCCCTCTATTGTTTACAGCGGCAGTACGCGTACCGCAGCTTGTTTGCCACTCAGCTGAATGCCCGTTTCCTTCTTCCCGCTTCCGGAAAGGTCCTTTAGCAGCTGCTCAAGCAGCTCCTTCGCCTTGGGTCCTTCCTTCCCTTGAATGCGGACTACAAGCTCAACCGCATTACCGGAAGCGAGCAGCTTCTCGCACTGGCGCAGCTTCGTGTCGTAATCATGTTCTTCAATATGCGGCGTCAGCCGGATTTCCTTCGCTTTAAGCGGCTGATCCTTCTTCCGCTCTTCACGTTTCGCCGCAGCCGCGGATTCCTTGGCTGCGCCGCGACTAATCAGCGTGCAAGGCGGAGGGCTGCTCATCAGCGATGTGCAGACCAAATCAACCTTATACTCTCTTGCAAGCGCCAGCGCCTCCTCGCGAGAGACAACGCCCAGCGACTCGCCGTTTAACCCCGTTAACAGAACCTCGGATGCTTTAATTTGCTCATTTACGATCATAACCGATGACCATTCCTCTCTATCAGAACTAGTATAGTACAAATTCTGTTCTATTGAATAATCACTATATGTTTCAAACCAGTAACTAACTCTTCAACAAATAATCACACCGCTCTGATGAGCGTGTGCTTATTGACATGCCAACGCTAACGGTTGTGACAGTGGTTATTTGGCCTAAAAAAGCCCTATGTATTTTCTAACGGTTGCCAGCGAGCTTATTTGCACGTTTTCCACTAGGAATCGACCCATTTGCTGCCAATAACGTCTGTCACAACCGTTAGCGTTTCAAACAGGCTAATTTACATGAAATAGCCACTCTGACAACCGTTACACCTATTATTCATGGTTTATAGACAATAAAATTGGCTGTCGAGATGACTTTCTCGGGCAGCCTGAACACCCTATACAGGTGTTCCCCGTTAAACATAGTATTATTCAAGATCAGGCTTCCTCAACCGACAATGTCGCCTTCTCCTCACTGCGGAACGTCCAGTAATAATTCAGGACAAAGTTAAACAGAGGGATGACAACCGTGACCAGCAGCTGGCCGACGGTATAGCGGAAGTGCAATGCCTCAACCGAGACATACATGATGCCGGTATTTAACATTAATCCGCTTACGGACACGACCGTATACTTGACGATCGAGCGTAATCCGGTAGTCCGGGCGGAGGAGAACGTCCAAGTTCGATTCAAATAATAAGATACTACTAATACCGCAATAAAGCCGATTGCCGATGCCAGCGCCGGATGGAGTTGAAAACGTTCGACCAATGCAATAAGCAGCATAAAGTGAAGCGCCGTTCCGATAACGCCGACAACACCATACTTGATCATGATCTTAAGTTTCATGTTTCCTCAATGCTCGCGGCCACTTCCGCACGATAGTCTAACGACTCTTTCGAGGAGGCCGCTCCATATGCTGCTTCACGGATGAAATAGCGAGGCCTTCCCTTGACTTCCATATAGATCGACGCCATGTACTCTCCTATTATACCAAGCGAGATTAAGATGAGACTACCCGTAAAGAGAAGGAGCAGAATAACGGTCGTAAATCCGCTTACGGCGGTACCCGTGAAATAACGAACCAACGTTTGAATACCCAAGAGGGCGGAACCGATCAAGAAAATAACACCGAATAAGTTTACGATTCGCAGCGGGATGGAGGAGAAAGCAACGATTGCTTGCACTCCAAGTTTAATGAGGCTAAATAGGCTCCACTGGCTGTTGCCCCCGACCCGCTCCGGCACCTCGAAAGGAATTTGCGCGCGTTCGAAACCGACCCATGCGGTCATCCCTCGGAAGAACGTGTTTCGTTCGGGCATCAGCCTCCACGCATCTACGATCCTGCGATCCAATAGTTTAAAATCGGAGGCGCCGCGCAGGTCGAGTCCGGATAATCGATTCAATAAACGGTAAAAGATAGAGGCGCCAAGCGCTTTGTCGAATCGTTCTTTGCCGCGATTTACTTTGACGCACTCCACGATTTGTTTGCCCTCATGCCTCCAAAGATGGATCATCTGGGCTAGCAGGCTCGGGGGATGCTGCATGTCAGAGTCCATAATAATGACGGCTCTTCCTCTCGCTTGATCCAAGCCGGCACAAAGCGCGTATTCTTTGCCAAAGTTGCGGCTTAGCCGGTAGGAGTACAACTCGGGCAATTGCTGACTAAGCGCCGACAGCTCGTGCCAAGTCCCGTCCCGGGAGCCATCATCAATGACGATGATTTCGAATGAGGATGTCGTTTTCTGCAATTGTTCCGTTACGGTTCGGAGCGAATCGGCAATATGAACCGCTTCGTTATAGACGGGGATCACGACTGAGATTTCAATGTTCTTCAATTGGTTGTTCCCCCTTTACCACCTTGTATAATCGCCATTCATAACGATGCATCGGATCTTCAAAACTTTTGTAGAACGTGGCAAACTCGCTGCCATGCTCGAATAAATTCGGATAGGTTTTATTAATCGTACTATACACGGGCAACCGAGGAATTAAGATATAATCGACCCCATTTCCCTTCGGATCCGTAACGGCATCTCGAAAATCATAATCGCTCGTAATCATGAACCGTTTCGGATATTTGCTGTTCACGATGATCATGAACGATGCGGCGCTGTCGGTTAGGATCGTATCGTTCTTCAGGTTCTCGTCCAGCCATTTGGCTACCGAACGATCCAATTGAATGCTCTTGATATGCCTGCCCTGCTTATACGTGAGGAACGTATTCTCATCCGGCGCAATGAGCGGATTCGTCAAGGCATAGGTGAGCAGCCCTACCGTCACGACAAGGCTGGTCAGCACAACGGCGCAATTCCGGAAGTTGATCTTCACTTTGCTTAATTCATAAGGCAACCAGGCTACCGTTATCGGATACACGTACATGAAGTAACGGAACCAGGCAAAGGAAGAAGAGTTTAGCAGCAGCAAAAACTGCAAAGCAGGGATCGAGCAAAAGACGAGAACAAGAACCACGATGTCCCACTTGAAGAGTCGCTTGTTCATCAATCTAAGTAAGATTACACCAATAAGCGGGGCAGAGAACCACGCTGTTTTCTTGATGCAGAGCCATAGCGCTAGGATTGGGCTATTGAATATTTTCTCGAAGTTAGCGTCTGCCTTGAGTGAATCGGATTGCGCGACATTCGAATATTCCGAGTTCAAGAAATAGAGCGGATTGTGCATGATCGTATAGTTAAAGAAAATCCAAATGAGTCCCGAGAATACGGCTGGAAGCAGCAGGAGAATCCACGTCGCTTCGATATGATGATACTTCTGCTTATATCGAAGTTTCCTCGATTCCTCCGGATGGGCATGACCGAAAATAAACCAGATGACCACGAATACCGCGCACGCCATCGCGAACCCGACCGGTACCGCTTCATATCTCGTCCAGAATGCGAGCGCTAAAGCAAAACCCGCTTTCACCAACCCGGTCGAGTCCCGCCGCTCCATCCAATCCGTAAACTGAATCATGGCATACAGCAGGAACAATAAATAAGGAGAATCGCTTAAGCCATTGACGCCGAATAAGAAGATAAACGGGTTCAGGGAATACAGGATCACGATGCTCAGCGTTAACCAACGTGGCAAACCGAACCGAATTCCCGTCTTGTAGATCAACATGGCAGCGAGTCCCGAGAAGATGCTGCTGACAACGACGGCAGCAAGCGCGTGAGACGCAAGAGCCGGAAACAAGGGATAGAGCAGCAGAACGACAAGATCCAACAAGCTTGGCAGCGGCGTCCAGACGAAGCCGATCGCGCCAAGATGGGGATCCCGACTATAGAGAACATAGAAAGCATTAGCGACCCGACTGACAGAATCGGAATGCATGTACCCCTGCGTATAGCTGATATAGAATCCTACCGCGAACGCGGTCAGGCTTATGAATACGAACAACATCCAAGCTAGCAGCTTGTCCGACTTACTTTGCTGATGCGGAGGAGATTGACTAATCATTATCCTTTGCGAGCCTCCATTAATAAGGTAAGCAGCGACTATGCACCGATCTTCTCACTTGCGCTCGCAGGTGCGTGTCCATGCGTGGTTTTCTCCCAATAGAAGGGGTTCGTAATAAGCTGAATGCCCGCTTTGACGGCTGCTATACTAATTAGAATCCAATAGATCGGCGTAAGCAGCGTGTATTTGATGTTGCCAAACGAGAATACCGATTTGTTCTTGTTGTGCAGCTGTTCGGTAATGCGATAGACGCCCATCGTGTTGCTGTAAACGAACAGGAAGTTCCCGCAGAATAGCTCAATTGCGGCCAGGTAATAAATCGGACCCGGGAAGAACAACGAAATCGCGTCTACTTTACCCAAGTACCACACCACAAGCATCAGCCAGAAAATAGGATTCAATAACGGAAGCAGCGGTGTCGCCAAGATCATGACTTGGAATCCGATGAATCCTTTCGTACCGATTTCTCTCCATAACTTGATCGGGTTTCGCATATGAACAAGCCAGGTTTGCATATAGCCCTTAATCCATCTGGAGCGTTGACGAATCCAGTTGCCTAAACGGCTGTTGGCTTCTTCCCACGTGTGGGAATCAACGATAGCCGTCTTATAGCCTTCCTTGTACAGCCGTACTCCCAAATCCGCGTCCTCGGTAACGTTGTACGGATCCCAAGCATTTAACTTCTTAAGTACACTCATCTTAAAATGATTCGAGGTTCCACCAAGCGGAATCGGAATGTCCAATTGCATAACGCCCGGCAGCAATAATTCGAACCACATGCTGTATTCATGGGTAAACCATCTGGTCAAAATGTTCTGTTCACTGTTGAAATAGTTCAGCTTCGCCTGAATACAGCAGCAGTTCTCGGACTCTTGCTGGAAAGCCAGATGGACTTTCTTGAGCTGGTCGGGATCGGGTCGATCTTCCGCATCGTAGATGACTACATATTCTCCGTATGCCCGAATCAGTCCGTAGTTGCAGGCCTTCGGTTTGGTTTTGGGAAGGCTGTGCGGCACGACAAGAACCGTATAATAAGCCGGTAAATTCATCGCTTTAAGCATGTCCTGCGCTTCCGTATCGTCTTCCTCGATCAGAAGCCTCACGTCGAGCTTGGATTTCGGATAATCCAAGCCCTCTATATTGTTCAGCAATTGCGGGATAACGGCGCTCTCCTTGTACATCGGAACTAATATCGTATAGACGGGAAGCGTTCGTTCATCGATCTCAGCGATCTGCTGCGGAGTAAAGCGAAGCTGAGAGGACTCCTTCATGCCGAATAAGATAATGGTGTATTTGAAGACGGACATCCCGATATAAGCAATCTGAATGATGATATTCGCAATGATCAGCGTCCAAAGCCAATTCCATACCAACCCGCCGACCAGAATCGCCGCGGCAAGTCCGATCATCAACCATTGAGATAACATAATCGTAATATGGGCTGAATTCTCGGGCTGCGCGAGCATAAGCTTCGTGGTGCTTTCATCCATAAGCTCCTGCTCGTAAGCCGCCTTGTAGAAAAACTCCATTTCTTCGCGGGTAGCCAGCACTTGCTCAACCGCTTGTCCGAGATGCTGTTCGAGCTCGGCTAACTGTTCTGCCGTCAGAATCGAACCTACGGCTACTAACAGACGTTTCTTATCGCTATTTATAATAATGGCGTTATAGGCTCTGGCCGTCGCCTCGGGAAGCTTCAACTCTTGCTCGATGGAAAACTCGCTCCCGATGCGCCCTACTTGGTTCTGCGTCGCGATGGCTCTGTACAGCCGATCCGGCTCAATAAACCGCAAAGACAACAGAATATCGCCCAGAACACCGCCGCTTTTCTGCTGGAAAGCAAGAGCCTCGCGCAACTGCTCCTGCGTAATTTCACCAGTCTGCACGAGCATCTCCCCGAGACGCCCTTTGGAAGCGACCTTCTTGGTTGCCCATTGAATAAGCTCGCGATCAAGATGGAATAACTCCGCAATAATATCGCCGATCCGACCACCGAATTTAGCTTGGTAGTCTACGGCTTCCTTTAATTCGGCTTCTGTAATTAAGCCTTCCTTCAGGAGGGCATCCCCAATCCTTATCACCTGCATGCTTGCGGTCATCCTCCTTTCCTTGCCTACTTCCGTTCTTCCCAATCGTATTCGCAGCGACGTATATCGGAATCGCTTATAGGGTCTCCGATTTGAACCTCGATGAGGTTAATGGGATCTATCGCTTTGATCGCATGTTTGGTACCGGAAGGAATGTGGATCACATCTCCGGCCTTCGCATGGAATCTCCGTTCGTTTACCAGAACCTCCGCCGTCCCGCTGATGAACGTCCATATTTCATCCCGGAACTCGTGATCATGATAAGGAATCGCTTTGCCTGCCCAAATATGAACGCGTTTCGTCACGACCTGGCGGCTCGCGGACGGATTCTCCTCGTCGATGATGCGATACCAGCCATATTCGGTTTCTTCGTACATGGGGCGTGTCGTAATGGACTGTACGAGATCCTTCAGCCTTGGACTGGCTTCCCGGTCAATGACCAGGATTCCGTCCGGACTTGCGGCAACGATTGCGTCCGTTATCCCCATCACGACGACCGGGATTTGCAGCTCGTTAATAATGTAGGTGTTTACGCTATCGTCACTGATGATGCCTTTCCCATTGAGATGACGGGGCATCGTTTCGGTCCACTCATCCCATGTCCCCAAGTCGTTCCATCGCCCGGCATACGGATACACGAGAATGCTGCGTTCCCGTTCTACAACCTGATAATCGAAGCTAATGGAGGGCAGGCTAGCATAGTGAAGCTGAAGACGCTCGTAATCGACCGGCCACGATCCCTCCTGAAGCAAATCCAACATATACTGCAACCGGAAAGCAAATACGCCGCAATTCCAAAGCGCTCCTTGATTAATTAAAGCGGAAGCCTCTTCGATGGATGGTTTTTCTACAAATCTATCAATCTGAAGCAGCTTGGATTGTTCGTGCACAGCGCCAGCGAGAATATAACCGAATTTCTCGGAGGGATGCGTTGGTTTTAACCCCATTAATCCAAGATTACCCACTGTATCGTTAAATTGAATAGCTAATTGCTTAATGGAGGAGAAGAAGCTGTCATCCGCATCAACATCGACAGGCATCACGACAACGACTTCGTCGGCATTGACCTTTAATTCGCTGCTAAGAAAGCTGGATGCCAAGCAAATAGCAGGAAATGTATCCTTTCGGCTAGGCTCAAGAACAAGCGGGACCTCGTTCCCGATTTGAGCTTGTATGATTTCCTGTTGATCTTTACTGGCAGCTATGACTGAATATGCCGCAAGGCCATGTTCCTCCAGCTTCGCCCAAACACGCTGTATCATCGAGGTTTGAACATCTTCCGAGGGATCCTGGGCAGCCATGACCCGCATAAATTGTTTCGAGCGGTAATCATTAGACAGGGGCCACAATCTTTTCCCTGACCCCCCGGATAAAAGGATGATTCGCATATTGTTCTCCTCTATCGTTAAAAAATCGAATGAAATTATAGGACTTAAGTAACACAACTTTTACATACACACTACTACT
This sequence comes from Paenibacillus sp. J22R3, assembly GCF_056269305.1. Lineage (NCBI taxonomy): Bacteria > Bacillati > Bacillota > Bacilli > Caryophanales > Paenibacillaceae > Paenibacillus > Paenibacillus sp. J22R3. The sequence continues at coordinate 320,157 of NZ_JBWDNS010000005.1, forward strand.
ATAATCGTAGATACCCGAAAATCATTCATTTAGTTTCTTCCAGTTTCTATTTAAATTATGGGAGGAATGTTATTTATTTTACGTAAAGGAAGAAGTACGTAAACTAAGTTTGCACATACGAAATAGCCTCAAAGTCAAAAACATTGATTTCGGGGCTATCTCGCTTGCATTGCATTACACTATTTACCACTAAATTTCAGCACTGAATTCCAATTCCATTGTTCATAGTAATTAGTACCGATATCGATGTTCGCGATCCATTGCACCGCCTTGTTCTCACCTTGACCGAGAGGTGCAACGAGTACATTGGCCATGCTCCGATTCGATCTCACCCAGGCAAGCCCATCTGCTCCAAGCGATACCGGGCCATAATCCCCGTATCCGCCTGCGCTCTTCGTGATTCGTTTCTGCTGTCCCCCATCCAAACTCACGCTCGCCAGATACGGGTAAGGTCGATTTCCCGAGCTGCCTGCTCCTTCGCTCGCCTTTGCCCGTGATACGACGATATTCACCGGACTCCGCCAAGCGAAATCTTGATCGACAAAGCCTGCCGGCGTCAGGTCATTCCTCGGCTGAATATCCGGAACGCCTGTCACGCGCAGCTGTTTATTAGACGTCGCTTCTCTGCCAATCCCACCGATATAAGCCAGCTCGTCGCGTTGCGGTGACCATTGTATCCAACCGGCATGGTTCACCATCTGATCAACCGACTTGAATACGGAGCCGTCGGCCGCCAGCACGCATAACGTGTTGCTGTCTGCTGAGAGGGAAGCCGTCGGAATCGCGAGGAACGCCATCCATTTGCCGTTTACCGACCACTTGAACACGCTTGTTCCAACGACAGGCAATTCATTCAGCTGCGAAGGCAGCACGTACAGCTGCTTCGCTTGAACGGAGCCTGCCCCAGTCATATCCGGCTGCATCGCAAGCTGCATGATGCGAACAGGCGTCTGACCGTTAAATGTCCCTTGCGTCGAAACCACGAACCCGGCACCGTCCGGCAGCCAGCCATAATTGCTGATATTTCCAATCGCCGAGCTCACCTCCACCGGCTTCGTCGCTTCCTGCGTGTCAACAACATAGAGCCGCTGCTCCTCATCGAAAGCGAGCAGCAGTCGATTCGGCGACCATTTATAATTGCGGCCGCCGTTCACGGCAACCAGATGTTTCGCTCCTGTCGATACATCCAGCATCCATAGCTCATTGGATTGTTCCCCGGCTGCATAGGCAAGCCATTGTCCGTCGTTAGACCACTTCGGCGAAAGGACGTGCTCCGCTTGCGTGAGCTGTTTCTCATCGCCGCCCACCTTCACCCACAGAGCACCGCCTCGCACAAACGCAGCCGTTAGAGGTTTCTTCTGTTCTTGCGCCGACGGCGCTGGTACCTGCATTTGCTCCTGCTCCTGCACCTGTGCCTGCGATGGCTCCTGCGCCTCTACCTGCTCCTGCACCTGTGCCTGCGATGGCTCCTGCGCCTCTACCTGCTCCTGCTCCTGCATGGGTTCAGCCGCCCGCACGATCGTCCCATTCATCCCGATTAGTGAAGCACCAATAACAATTGTGAACAGAGCTGCGAGCAGCCGGCTCCCGGTATGTGTCATTCGACTCTTTTTCATATACCCTCCATCTATTCCTTCGTGTTCCGAAGTAGTATGGGCGGTTTTCCCAATTAATATGAGCGGCTAATCCCCTACATAAAGAGAAAAGCTGCCGAGCATCGCAATTTCGCGACAACCGGCAGCTATTCCAGCTTACTTCTTCTCTTGTACGATACGCTCAATCAGCGGCAGCATCCAATCATTCAGCTCGCGGAACTCGTAGCCGGCTGCTTCAGCTTTGGCCGTATCCATGTACCACGGCTCCGGCACGCCAAACGGCGAGCTGTGCTGCTCATCGGTTTCAATCGCCACGTAGGCTTGCTTCCCCGTCGCCTTCTCAATCCATGCTACAATGCCGCCCGGCGAAATCTCCCCGCGTGAGCAGGCATTGAACGGACCGGTCTCCGCGTTGCGACCCAGCCAGTCCAGGAACGCTGCCGCTTCATCCGCATCGATGAAGGACATCACCGCATCGGCATTCGGAATGCCCAGCGGCAGCCCTTGCTGCACATGCTCCACATGGAAGTGCAGCCGCCTTGTGTAATCATCGTCTCCGAGCACAATGGGGAAACGGACTGCCGCAACGGGGAACGAAGCCTTTTGGAAGAAAACCGCTTCTACTAATCGCTTGCCTTCTCCATAGTTGATTTCCGCCGGATAAGGCTGCGGAATGGGGTACGTCACCGCATCAAAGAACGACTCCGACTTACGCGGCTCCCCGAATGGATACACGCTTAGCGTCGAGGTCACGATATATTTGCCTGTGCGGCCGGCGAACAGCTTAACCGCCTCTTCGGCCTCCTTCGGGTTATAGCAGATGTTATCGTAAACGACATCATAACGGCCCTCGCCAATCGTGGACTCCAACGCCTCCGCATCCGTCCGATCTAGCTGCAAATGCTGCACGCGATCACCGAATGGATGCTCCTGCGCTCCCCTGGTTACGATCGTCACCTGATCTCCCGCTTCCAACAGACGTTCCACCAGCTTCTTGCCAAAAAAACGCGTACCGCCCAACACTAGCACATGACGCATATCTTCCACTCCTTCTATTGCCGTATGTTTCTATCTTGCCATATTTGGCAGTTCCTTCGCAAAAGCCGCCCTCTCAAACAAAAAAACCACCCGCTCTTGACGAACGGATGGCTGCATGCTCATTAATGATGCGGTTTTAACTCAATTACCTTGACAGCCTCCGTGATCTCGCGCAATACATCGGACTGCTGCTGCGGGTTCAAATAATGAGCTTTAATATAAGCCTCACCTTGTTGAGAAGAAGTGTAATGAGTGGGAAGATGGTTAAGTGTTAAGAGCAGAATATCCAGCTTGCATCGGTCACAGCCGCACTTGAGGATACCTGTCTTGACATAATGCTCCTCCATTACAGCCGCCACAATAGGTTCCATGACATTCAATACAGGCAAACTCCCGGAATAATTCATGCGCACGCTCCCATGCAAGTCTTTGAAGTCCATTATACTGGATTTCGTTTCCTAGCACAGCGGTACTTTGGACCTATAGCAAGCTTCCTATATAGCCTTGTTGATTACAGCCTCACTTATGCCTGTTTGCTCCAAGACAGCCAACTGCTCCAAGAGCATGATTCCGCTAAGCTGCGTACTCAGCGTAACGCGTTCCACGGGCTTCGAGCTCCAGTCCGTATTGAACACGCAGCGCCTCTCATCTCGGCCATGCGCCCAGAGCGATGCAGCGTTGTGCAGCAGCAGTGGCAAGGCGGCACTAAACGATGAAGGAACTTCCTGCGCAAGCTCGCCTAAGTAGCGTACGAGAATGCCTTTGAACAACCCGCCATCTCCATCTTGCTCATCCGGAAGAAGCCCGCTGCTCGGATGAATCAGTTCCTTCTCAGAAGCAATCGCAGTACGCATCGCATCCTCTAGGTAAGCTTGCTCTCCCGTGATCCGGAACAGCTCCACGGCTGCGCCGATAAACACGCCTTGGCAGTACGTAAACTTCCATTCCTTATCGATCGCACCGTCGCCCTCCCGATTCATCCCATCCCACACGAAGCCGTTGTCCGGGTTTACGAGCTTGTGTTTTAGCCAGCCGTAAATCTTCTCAGCCCACTGCAGATCCTCCGCGCGTCCGAATTGCTTATACAAGCGTGCCGCAAGGATTGCCGCAGGCCCATTCGCAGGCGTATTCTTGTAATCGAGCTGCGACTTCTGCCAGGCGATTCCGCCGCCCATATGGTCGTTCCAGCCGGTCTGAATATCCTCCCATAGCAGCAGTGCCGCCGCTTTGTACTTCTCCACACCAAGCGCCTTATACGCGCGCAGCCATGCGATCGCCATCCACTCCATGTCGTCGTACAGCTCATTCGGGAATGCACCGCCATTGCGCGTCAGCAGCCCCTCATAGATTTCCTCGAGCAGCAGCGCATACTTCGCATCCTTCGTCCGCTCATAGCCGTCTACCAGCGCATCGACCGCATGCGCCATCCACCAGTAATGAAAGATTGTATTACAAGCCCCATCGGGGCAAGGAATTTCAATATCGAACAACCGAATAGCAGGGTTCCAAAATAATTCTGACAGCGCCTGCTGCGCCTCTTCCGCACGACTATCCCATGTCATGGCCATCACTCTCCCACTAATCCGAAGTTATTGTCTCTCTATCTGCGCCGCCTGCTCGAGCAGCATGACCGCACTCAACTGTGTACTGAGCTGAACGACCGTGTCCGGCGTTTGAGCCCAGGAGTTGCTGAACAGTGCGTTGTCTTTCCCTTTGCCGTATTCCCATAAGCTGTCTGCATTCGTGAGCAGCATGTCGCTGAGTTCCTTCTTCGAAGGGTCCAGCTTGATTAGTTCACCGATGTATCGGACGAGCACGCCTTTGAATAACCCGCCATCCCCATCGCCCTCAGAGGGCAGCATCCCGGTTGCCGAAGACAAGAAGTCCTGCTTCAAATTAGCTGCCGTCTGACGCGCATCGTCTAAGTACGACTTCTCCTTCGTCACGCGATACAACTCAACCCCTGCGCCAATATAGACACCTTGGCCGTAAGTGAATTTCCAATCCTTATCCACGGCGCCGTCGCCTTGACGGTTAATGCCATCCCAGACCAGCCCTGTTGCCGGATCAACAAGCGTCTGCTTCTGCCAGTCGTACAATTTCTTCGCCCAAGCCAGATCAGCCGCATCTTGCGTATGTTCGTATATACGTGCCGCCAATATGACTGCAGGTGCATTCGCCGGCGTGTTCTTATAATCCAGCTGCTCCTTGCGCCAAGCAATCCCGCCGCCCATTTCATCATTCCAGCCGGTCTGAATTTCCTGCCACAGTGCGAGCGCTGCCTGTTTGTATCGTTCGTCCTCTGTCGCATCGAAGGCTCGCAGCCAAGCGAGTGCCATCCATTCCATGTCGTCATAATAATCGTTAACGAATACTCCGGCATTGCGATCAAGAATACCCTGGTACAGCTTGCCCAGCTGCTCCGCATATTTCTTGTCCTCCGTCCGTTCATATCCATCCACCAGAACATCCACGGCATGCGCAAGCCACCAATAGTTAAACGGATCCGAGCATAGCTGTGCGATGCATGGGGACGCATTATTGAACAAGCCCCGTTTCTCATCCCAGAAGGATTCCTCCAGCTCTTGCTGAGCTAAGTCAGCCCGCTCGCTCCATACGGAAGCAGAGCTGCCTCCCGCTCCCGTCAAAGCGGTTCCTGCTCCGAGCCGCCACGCTATCGCCAGGCCGACAATGACAAGGATCGCTGCTGTGATGATAAGGAGTGCGCTAGGTTTCATACGATTCATTCGGTTCACTCCCCTAACCTTTAACGCCGCTAAAGGCAATCCCTTGGACAAAATATTTCTGCAGCAGCAAGAACAGCACCAGAATCGGCAGCACCGCAATGAGCGCACCGGCCATCATCGGCCCGAAATCGGTCTGATGGTTGTAAGAGAACGCTTGAAGCCCCATCTGCACCGTCGCTTTCTCCGGATCATTCAGAATGATCATCGGCCACAAGAAGCTGTTCCAGCCGGCTTGGAAGGTGAAGATCGACAGCGTCGCGAGCGCCGGCTTCGTCAGCGGCAGATAGATGTTCCAGAAGATGCGGAACTCCTTGCAGCCCTCAATCCGCGCCATCTCCATCATGTCCGAAGGCAAGGTAAGGAAGAACTGCCGCATGAAGAATACCGCAAACGACCCCGAAGCGCCCGGCAAAATAATGCCCCAAAACGAGTTCAGAAACCCGTTGCCGCCTCCTCCGAGCAGGTCATTGCCGCCCATGAGCGGAAAATGCTTCAGCACGTAGAAGCTTGGAATCATCGTGACAATGCCCGGAATCATCATCGCTGCCAGCAATACTCGGAAGAGCGGCTTGCTTAGCTTGAAGTTCAGCTTCGCAAAGGCGTATCCGCTGATGGAGCCGAAGAACAAGTTGGCCAGCACTCCGGCAGCGGCCAGAAGAAACGAATTCCAGAAATACAATCCGAACGGAACGGTCGTAAACGCGCTCCTGTAATGTTCCAGCGTAAGCGTGGATGGAATCCACTTGATCGGCATGGAGAAGATCTCGTCGCTCGGTTTAAACGAGGTGATGAGACTCCAGAAAAATGGCAGAAACATCATGACAGAGATCGTAATGGTCACGATGTAGAACAACACCGTCCCTACCGCTTTGCGAACGGAATAGGAGTTGAATGTGCCCGTCCCATGATTCGGGGCGAGGCGATTGATTACTTGCTGCTGCGCCATACGTGCGCCCCTCCTTACACGATCGACTCTTCGGATTTGTTAACACGCATATTGATGAACGAGAAGATAAGAATGGCGATTGCCAGAATGAAGGCTTGCGCGGAGGCATAGCCCATTTGCAATTGGTTAAAGCCCTGCTGATAGATCAGGTAAACCGGTGTCTTGGTCACGTTGCCCGGACCGCCTTGCGTAAGCACGAAAGCTTGATCGAACAGCTGCAGCGCCCCGATGATGGACATGGTGCTGACGAGGAACGTGGTCGGACGCAGCTGAGGCCATGTGATATAGCGGAAGCGGTCAAACGCCGTTGCGCCGTCCAGCTTCGCCGATTCATACAAGTAATCCGGCACGCCTTGCAGACCCGCGATATAGATGACCATATTGGAGCCGACGCTCTGCCACAGCGTAACCATGATGATCGAGAACATCGCCGTCTCAGTCTGCGCCAGCCAAGCCGGTCCAAGGATGCCGAAGTAGCTGAGAATATTGTTAATGAGGCCGAACTCCGGGTGGAGCAGCCAGATCCAGACCGTAGCCGCAGCCACTGCGGACGTTAAGGTTGGCAAATAGTTCATCGTACGGAACAGCTTCACGCCAAGTCGTTTGAAGTTCAGAAGCAGCGCGAGCAGCAAGGAAATCATAATATTTAAGGGGATAAAAATAACGGCGTAATAGCACACGTTCTTGAACGTCTGCCAGAACAGCACATCGTCCACAAGACGCTTATAATTGTCGATGCCGACAAAGTCCATCCGGCTGACAACGTCATAGTTCGTAAAGCTCAAATAAAGGGCCATTACGACCGGAATGACCGTAAATGCCAGAAACAACAGCATCGTGGGGGTAATGAAGAGGTAAGCCGTTCTCGCCTGATGCCGATTTAATTTGCCTATGGAAGCCATGATTGCCGGTTCCTCCTTCCGCTTGCAGCGCTTAATGACAGCTTAAGGTACAGAGAAGGGAGGTATCTCCCCTCCCTTCTCGTATGACCTATAGGCGTGCTTATTTTACAACAGCATTATCCGTTAGCAGTTGGTCACCGCGCTGCTGTGCTTTCTTGAGCGTATCCTCGAGACTTTGCTTCGATTGTTGGAACAGCTGCAGGTTCGGTGTCAGTGCATCGCCTTCCATGACCGAGTAGCCTGGGTGTGTCGGACGAATCTTCGCGAATTCAAGCGTATCCAGGAACGGCTTCCAGAACGGATCGTCCTTGAAGAACGGATCTTCGAGCGCCGGCTTGAAGCCCGGAATGTTCAAACTTGTTTTGGCCCACAGCAGTGCGTTGTCTTTGTTTGCCGTCCACCATTTAATGAATTCCCATGCTTCTGCTTGATGCTTCGAGCCCTCCGGAATGACAAGGCCGAAACCGCCCATTACGCTGCCTTTGTCCCCATTAGGTCCTGTCGGCGGAGGCGCGATACCGAAGTCGAGGTCTTTGCCGTATTTCTTATACGTGCTCAGCATCCATGGACCTGTATATTGCATCGCCAGCTTGCCTGTTACGAATGCGTCTGTCCCTTCGCCAAGACCTTGCTCGAAGCCGACTTTATATACTTTATCCGTGTTTAGCAGGCGATCCCAATATTGCAGAACGGCTTTGCCTTGATCGTTATTGAAGTTTGTTTTCGTACCGTCTTCGCTCAGCATCTGTCCGCCTGCTTGCTGCAGGTACATGTTGAACAATCCGTTGTCGCCAAGGGAGAAGCCCGCTACTTCCAGCTTATTGCCGTTCCACTTGGTTGTTTTAATCGCAGCCTGCTCCAGCTCATCCCATGTGGTCGGCGGTTGGTTGATTCCCGCATCGGTAAGCAGCTTCTTGTTATAGAAGAGTGCGCGTGCATCTACAGTGAGCGGCAGTCCGTATAATTTATCTTGGTAGGAGAGCTCATTCAGTGCTTCACCGTAGAAATCATCCTTGCTAAGGCCATCCTTCGCCATAAACTCATCAACCGGGTGAAGGACGTTCTTCGGTGCATATAGGGAGGTTCTCCATCTGTCCCAGAACAGAATATCCGGTGATCCGCCAGAAGTGGCTGCCGTGAGGAATTTCGTAATCATATCTTGCTGCAGGACGTACTTGACGCGAATCTTGTCTTGCGCTTTGTTGAAGGCATCTACCATGGTTTCAAACTGCTTCTGACCTTCGCCGCCCCAATCGCCCCAAAATGTAAGTTCAACCGGTTCCGAAGATGTAGAATTCGAGCTGTTGTTAATCGATGCGTTGTTATTGGCTGTCTTATTGTCGTTGCCATTGCTTCCGCATCCGGTTGCCGCCACGACAACTACCGCTGCAAGTGCTGTTAAAGAGATCCACTTTTTCACTATAACTGCCTCCCTTTATGTATTTGTTATTGCTTCCCGCAGGCCTCTGCGCTCGAAACCGCGGTTGGTATTCCGTTTGTTAACCGCTTACATTTTTCATTATATTGGCATGTAACTAGTATGTCAATATAAATATGTATAACATTTAATTAATATTGTTATACTATATAATTTAGTTGATATATTAATAGAGAAAATTACAAACCGCGAGACTCTCATGTCCTCCTATGCCCCGTTTTCGGGCCATGAGCGGTACCTTGTACCTCTCTTACTCTCAAAACCGTCGCTTTCAGGCCATGAGCGGTACCCAGTACCTCTCTCTTGTAACAAAACAAGTCCATGAACGGCACTGCCGCTCATGGACTTGCTCTCTTCATGATGAAGCTGGTATATTATCTCAATCGCATCGGACCTGTCGAATTCCCCAGAATTAGCGTGGCCTCCAGCAATGTTCGGTTAGGAGTCGTGTGGCCCTCGCGCAGCTTAAGCACATTCTCGTAGGCGGTTTTCCCCATCCCGAACTGATTCTGCTGCAGATGGGTCAACGGGAAGCCGCCGTTGATCTCAGGGCTGTCGAAGCAAATGACCGAGATATCGCCGGGGACGGACAGTCCCATCTCACTGGCAGCACGAAGCGCTAGTTGTGCGATGTTATACTCGGTTGCGAAGATCGCCGTAATTTGCGGGTATTCGCGCAGGCGAGCAATGATTTTCTCAATATCCCGAATGCGGTTCTCTTCTGCGTTGCCCTGTGGCAGCGCCGACATAATATCATCGATCCATAGCTCGCGGTCAACCATAATGCCCTTCTCCGCATGCGCTTGAATGAAGCCCTCAATCCGATCCTCAATTGCCGTCGTATCCCTCGGCGGAGGCGTCAGGAACGCAATGGATTTGTGGCCGAGCTCGAAGAGATAATTCGTGCCTGTGATGGCTGCCTTCACGTTATCGGTGCTGATCGAGCCGGCAGATATTCCTTTCAAATGACGGTCTATGAGCACGAACGGAAACTTCATAATAGCAAGCTTCAGTATCTCCGCATTGAAATATTCCCCTTGCGCCGGGAAAATAATAAGCCCGTCTACGCCAAGCTCCAGCAAGCCTTGAATGGCTTCTTCTTCATAGGAAGGGATACCGAAGGAACGGCGCAGCACCAAGTAGCTGTCGTTCTCGCGGGATGCTTCTTCCATTCCATAGATAAGCCCCGTTCCGTAGCTGTCTGCAAAGTCTGTAATAACAAGCCCGATAAGCAGCTTGCCCCCCGCATTGCGCGGCGCCTGCTGTTGATGGGAAGCGCCAATTGCCGGCTTAACGGCCGCCTTCTCCTGCGCCTCCGCTACGAAGGAGCCGCGCCCGGGCTGGCGAATAATATAGCCTTCGTTAGCCAGCAGCTCCAGCGCCTTCTTGCTTGTGATGCGGCTGACGCCGTGTTCATCGCCAAGCTCCTTCTCCGAAGGCACCCGGTCGCCAACCTCGTACTTCCGTTCTATAATTTGATCGCGAAGTGCTTCGAATATCTTTTCGTACATAGGTTTGGATGCAGACTCGTTAGACATAGTTGAACCTCCATGAGATCGCAATTGCTCCACCGTCTCAGCTGACGGCTCGTTCCGAGCTTATTTTATACCAATATATCATGATATATGCGATTTGCCAAGATGAATTGATATATCGGCCTTGCGGAAATGTGAGCAGACACAAAGAACTCCCTGCCAGTAGATGACGCTCTACTTAACAGGGAGACTGTTTATCTATTATCTATGCGATCGATTAGGTTGCAGCAACCACTAATTCTTGTTTGAGGAAAGCGATAAACCGTTTGGATTCTTCCAGCGACAATTGTTGACCACACTGCGTGAATTGAAATTTCTCTGCGATTTCATTGTCTGACAGATGAAGTTGATTAACAAGTGACTGTACTTCCTTACTGATTGGTGTCATCTAATCCTCTCCCTCTATGAATACCTAACCCCATCATAGCAGTAGAGTTTCAGATAACTATTAGAATTGTATAAGCCAATTATTAGATTCGGAGCTCGAATTGCACGTCAGGTCTTTCAGGTCATCTTTCTGAATAGGGGGATGCCAACTGATCTTCTTGCACTTCGCGCACGCTAACGAATCCTAGACGCAAAACGGTGGCAACAACATCACTTCCTTCTCCACCGAACAAACGGCAGATACATCAGCGTGAAAATAAGCAGCGCGATGACTTCTTCTACGATTAAGTAGTACGGATAGGGCCCTAGCAAGTCGAGTAAAGAAGCGCCTTCCGGCTTGTGCCTGAGGAACATATAGTTGGCATCTAACAAGAGGTCTGTCCCTCCCACAACGACGAGGAGGACATTCAGGAAGATCATCGTAAGTCCTATTGATCTCCAAGTAGGTCGGTAGTTTTCGATCCAGGTCATGTACAGCGCTGCGAGAATAATCGCGATATGTACGATGAAGAAGTGAAAATAACGGAAATGCGGGAACGGATAATTCAGGTCCGGTGTCAGCATCGCCTGCAGCGCTCCGCCAATTCCGGCGAAGAAGACGATTTGATACAAGAGTCGGTTTCGAGTGAGCAGCATGATTACAGCGAGCAATTGCGATATACTGCATAGTTCGAGCGGCAGCGTATATTGGATATCCCACAGCCCCTGGTCCGCATACCAGTAATAGAGGACAACCTGAGGGACAAGCAGTCCCAGCAGAATAACATATCGGATAATCGTTCTGGAAGATTCATGCAGCCTGATACTGAATTTATACCCATACATCAGAAGAGCCAACACTACCATTACAGCGAGCACCGCTATGTGCGAGTTAGAGTACGCGATGAAATGCTCTGTCGTATGACGCGAGAAAAATGAAGGTATATCGCCCATCCCCCTTTGATGTTAACTGTTATGTCGCTCTACTAAGGCAGCCTGTAATCACTCTATATAGCTTGCGGCGATGATTACTAACGAAACCAGAAAGACTCCAATGTAGAACAATAGAGTCGGTGTGCGTGAGCCGACTTCGAATTCGTTTTGCGAGTTTATGCTCGGATTACCTGGTAGGTACTCAAGTATCGTATTATACTCTTCGTCATAAGAGACATTTGCCCTCTCGAGCCCATCCGTACTTGTAGAAAGTACACTTGCCTCTTTCTTCTTCCGCCTCATATCCACGTAGCTGTAGCACAGGAAAACTAAAGTACCGTTATTATAGATCATAAATGAATTCTTCCATTCTTTGAACGTACCTATTGCTTGATGCCCGCTCTCAAGGAGTTTGATTTTTCTACTAGCCCTTACTTGGCTGACACAAACAAGTACGCAGCCCAAGAAAAGCAGTGCTGCGGATAACGCTACACCCTCCGGATTCCCGGGGATATTATACACGATGAGATAGATGCCCAGAAGACACATGATGAAACTGCTCTTCATCATTTTCGCTCCAAAACGTACAGTAAACTTCAAAGAATCCGGTATGTTTCTCATGCTTGCCGCTCCCGCTACAGTGTCAAATACACGCTCAAACTCTAGCATAATATGGAAGTTGGTTTTTCACAATCATACATGTGTCTATCGGGAGTGTGGCTCAGCGGCATAATAAAAAGACGATCTCAAAAGTAGCTCTGCACACTTTTGAGACCGCCCCACAATTATTCCTTCACGCTTCCAAGCACAATCCCTTTCATGAAGAACCGTTGCAGAAACGGATACACCATCAAGATCGGCAGCGCGCCGAGGAAGATCTGCGCCGCCTTCGCGGTGCGGTCGTTCACCTCGGTGAGCGACTTCATGTCCGCCGAGGACATCAGCGTCAAATCCCGGTTGATGACCACCGTCTGCAGGTAACTTTGCAGCGGATAGTGATCCGGCGAGTTCATGAAGATCAGCCCGTCAAACCAGGAGTTCCAATGGTTAACCGTAGCGAATAAGGTGATCGTTGCCAGCGCCGGCAGCGACAGCGGAAGGAAGATCCGCCACAGCGTCGTCCAATGTCCCGCGCCATCCATGAACGCGGCTTCCTCCAGCTCCTTCGGCAGCCCGCGGAAGAAGTTCAGCAGCAGAATAACGTTGAACACCGGTACTGCACCTGGAAGCACCATCGCCCAGATACTATCCATAATGCCGGTGTATTTGATTGTCATATAGAGCGGAATCAATCCGCCGCTGAATAGAATCGTAATGACGAACACCCAGGCATAGAACGTCCGCATCGGAAATTTCTTGGCTTCTTTAGCAAGCGGATATGCAATTAGCACGGTAAGCAGCATGTTGACCGGAATACCGAGGGCGACCCTCTTCAAGGTTACGAGAATGGATTTGAAGAAGGCCGGTTTATGTAATACATATTCATAGGAGCTCAGTGAGAATTGCACCGGCCAAAGCTTGACGTAACCGGCCTGAGCGGCCGCGCTTGAGCTGAACGATATGGCAAGGACGTGTATGATCGGCAAAATACATAGCAGACCGAGACAGGCAAGAAAAACGTAGTTAAAGGATAGAAACAATCTGCGACCAACCGTGTAATACTCCAGCACTCCCGCCCTCTCCTCTCATCAGAAAATACGATAATTGGCGAATCGATAAGCCAAATAATAGGACAATGATATGCTGAACAGCGAGACAACGGATCTAAAAATACCTACTGCCGTTGCCACCCCATACTGCGCATCAATCAGACCGATTCGATAGACGAAGGTATCAATGATATCGCCTGTCTCGTACACCTGCGGACTATATAAATTAAACACCTGGTCAAACCCGGCGTTCAGCACATTTCCTAAGCTTAAGGTCATTAACAAGATAATAATCGGCATCATTCCCGGCAGCGTCACATGCAGCGTCTGTTTCCATCGGCCTGCTCCATCGACGATAGCCGCTTCGTACAGTGTCGGATTAATGCTCGTTAATGCCGCTAAATAAACGATCGTATTGAAACCAAACTCCTTCCACGTGTCCGTGATTACCAGCACATAGCGGAACCAGTTATTATCCCCCAGAAAATAAATCGGCTCAATGCCGACCCACCCCAGCACTTGATTGACAATCCCGCTCGTCGGCGACAAAATATCGATCAGAATGCCCCCGAGAATGATCCACGACAGAAAGTGAGGCAAATATACAACCGTCTGAACACCGCGTTTGAAAACTTCCTTCCGCACCTCGTTCAGCAGCAGTGCAGTGACGATCGGCGCCACCAGGCCGGCAACGATTTTCATAATGGCGATCAAGATCGTATTCCATACGATCTGCCTGGACTCCGGCATTTCCATCACGTAACGAAAATTATCGAGCCCCACCCATTTGGATTCAAACACGCCTATTGCGGGTTTAAACTTCTCGAAAGCAATGATAAAGCCTAACATTGGACCGTAGCTGTAAATCAGAATGAGGATGAGACCCGGCAAAATCATCAAGTGCAGCGGAAGCGTTCCGCTCCAATTTCTCCGTAACAAAGCGTTCCCTCCCTGCCCTGTTTAGTCAAAAGACGGGGGAAGACGTCGCTTCCCCCGCCTGCATCGTACTACGCATGCACTGCATGATCGAGCTTACTTGCTCTTCGCCCAATCATTCACTTCTTGCGTAATTTCATCGCCGCCAAGTTTCTTCCACTCTTCAACGAATTTATCGAACGTATCCAGCGAGTCGCCCATAATGATCTTCGTGAACGTCTCAAGCTCTCTCTTCTGCAGGTTCGATTCTTTCTCGACCATGGCAGGCGTCGGAGCACCGTAGAACTCAGTCAGCTTGAGCGCTTTGCCGCTGACATATTGATCGATGACTTTGAACGAGCCTTCTTTGCCGAAGATGCGCTCATACGCCCAGTTCAGCGGTTCTTTGCTGCTGCCATCCATCCAGGAAAGGGTTTTGTCGTACATATCCTTTTCTTCCGGATTGAGTGCCGACAAGTCTTTGCTGTCTAGTGCTGACGTGACGTGAAGGTAGATATCTAGGTTTTTGCGTGCCGGCCATGCTTGGAACGGCATGTTCTTGAACTTCTCGAACCCTTCGCTCGTGAAGTATTTCGCATAGTTCTCAGAAGTTGTTGTTTCGCCCCAGCCGGTTTCCACGAACAGGTTGATCATCTTCAGCAGCGCTTCAGGATGTTCAGCACCCTTCTTCACGACAAAATATTGTCCGACCGAGAAGCCGACCTGCGGCGTAACCGGTTGATCGTCTGCCGAAACGAGCGGGTACGACTGCCACTGCGCGTTCGGGTCGTTCTTCTTGTTATCTACGAGCGGCCACAGCGGATTCCACATCTGGCCGAACTGCATGCCGATTTTGTTCGAAGTGGTCAGTTCCGCTTCTTTACCGCCATCTTTGACGCCGAACTCTTTGTCGATTTGACCTTTCTTGTACAGCTCTTGCAGAACGCCGAGCGCAGTCTTCATCTCAGGCTGAATGCTGCCGTAGACAATATTGCCGCTTGCGTCTTTGATCCATGATTTCGGATAAGCGTGGTAGCTGTTCATAAGTCCCGTAATATCGGCGAAGCCGCCGTACAAGTCCTTGTTCATTGCAATCCCGTAGGAGTTGGGCTTGCCGTCGCCGTCCGGGTCCTGCTTCGTGAATGCATCCGAGATGGCAAGCACGTCAGCCATCGATTGCGGCGGCTGCAGGCCAAGCTTATCGAGCCAATCCTTACGAATCCAGATCATCCCCGCTCCATCCATGGAGGAGCCGGTGTTCGGGATCGCCATCAGCTTACCGCCGAACGTAGCCGAGGATAGCGCTGCCGGACCGTCTTGATTGAGAATTTCTTTCAGGAACGGAGAAGCGTATTTCTCATAAACAGCGGTCAAATCTTCAAGCTCATCCGCTTCCTGCAGCTGCTTGAGCTGCTTCGCGTTAACCGGGATGAATGCCGGCAAATCGCCCGAGGCGATGGAAACGTTCATCTTCTGCTCACCTTGGCCGCCCGGCTGATCGCCGCTGACAACCCAGTCATACTTCACTGTAATGCCAAGCTTCTCTTGGAGCTGCTGCGTCCACATGTTATTGTCGATCGTCTGACCTTCCATGAACTTGAACGTATCGTTGATGATTCGCACACTCGTGATGTTGATCGGCGGATCATACTTGCCGAAGTACGGATCAGGCTCTGCCGCAGGTGCAGGCTCGTTCGTATTCGCATTGGTGCTGTTACCGGTATCTGCCGTATTCGTCGATGTATTGGTTTTGTCATTCCCTGTGGAATTGGAAGTATTCTTGTTGTTGTTATTCCCCGAGCTGCAAGCGGTTACAAAAACAAAAATAAAAGTCATAAGCAGAACCGCAGTCCATTTGTATGGCTTTCGCATTCCCCTAACCTCCCTTTTATTTTGCAAGCTTCCTACTCCTCCAGTATAGAATGATGGCACTTTGCTCCACTATGGAACAATCTATAGATTCGTGGTCTCCTGTATAGGTATTCTCGCAGACAACTATTCCCTTGCCCGATATTCCTGCGGAGTCAGCTGAATCCGTTTCTTGAAGAAGCGGATAAAATAACCCGAGGTCTCAAACCCGACCTTGTCGGCGATCTCATGGATTTTGAGCGGCGTGGCTGTAAGCAGCTCTTTCGCTTTCTCCAGGCGCAGCTCGGCGATGTATTCCGATAAATTCATGCCTGTCTGCTGTTTATAGAGAACGGACAAGTACGCAGGATTTAAGTAGACGATCTCGGATAAGCTCGTGAGCGACAGATCGCCGCCCAGATTGTTCCGTATATACTGATGCAGCCGTGCAATCAGCTGATGCGTCCGTTCATGCTGAATCGATTTGCGCCTTGCATAGATCGTGGACGTCGTCTGAAGCAGATAGTTAAGCGCAGCCTCGCTCGATGGATGGGCGGAGAGGTTCATCAATCCATCCCTGACAGCGGCATCGCCTTCGCCGGCGCGTCCCTCCCCTCCCTGCGTCAGTTGACTGAGCAGGAGATTGGCAATGGCATAGTAGACAAGCGTATATTCGGCATATTGAGTAGGCAGCGAGGTATAGCTCTTAATCGCCCCAGCGAACGCCTCCTCGGTACCATCCTCCAGCAAATGCTCCAGCTGCAGCATCAGTGTTCGCAGTGGCGGCAGGGCAGCCTCAGGAGCGACTCCCTCTTCACGCCGGTCTAAGATCAGCAGCATGCAATCCCGCGTCCCCAGTCCGACGATCAACCTTTTCTTCATCTGCTCGTATACGCGAGGCAGCTGCTCCCACTCCGTAGGTTGTGCACCGCAAATCAGCGAGACAGGCAGCTTCAGCAGCTTGCCACAGGTTTGCTGAATCGATTCCATCGTACCCTGTACGAAGCTGACGGTGTCCCGCCATGTATCACTTCGCTCGCTAGCTTGCGCTGCCGGCTGCAGGAGGCAAATAAAATGGTGCATATCCAAACTCGCAGTAAACACGACTAACGGCGCATAGTATTCTGAGGCAATATTTTGGACGGCATAGAGCATCAGTGCTCTGTCGTGATAGCTTCCTTCTCCCCAGCGGTCGATGCGTCCGATGAGCGGAATAACCGGCGCATCACTGCGCAGCGGAATGTGCAGCTCCTGCAGCTTCTCTTCCGTCGCAACGGAATGAGCCTCGCTCGACTCCAACACCGCCATTAACCAGTCCCGGTGCAGCAAGGGCAGCGCACGGCTCAATCGGTCCTTGGCCTGCAGCATAAATTGCTGGCTCTGCGACTCCGCAGCCAGACTATCAATCGCTTTGCGAATGCTGCGAATGATCGCTTCGTCGCCTTCGGTTTTGAGAATATAGTCAATGGAGCCTGTCCGAATGGCAAGCTGCGCGGTTTCCAGGTTATGAATGCCGGTGAGAAAAATAATCTTGCAGCGCGGCCACTGCGCCACAATCCGCTGCTGGAGCTCAAGTCCGGTCATGCCCGGCATACGTACATCGCTAAGCACAATGTCAATCTTCGTCCGCGTCAGCCACTCGAGCGCTTCCTCCGGGGAGTAGGCCCGATAGATGTCCAGCTCCAAACCCGGAGTATCCTCGATCATTTCATACAGGCCGTCTACCGTGAATCTCTCGTCATCCACAATCAATAAGCGGTTCATCCTCCGTACCCGCCTCCCTCGGAATCGTCATCGTCACTTTGAGGCCTCGTTCCTCGCCCAAGCTGAGCGTCAGACCGCCGCCCCCGTACTTGATAATAATGCGCCGGTGTACGTTAAGCAGACCGGTATGCTCTGTCGGCTGCGCTTTGTCGAGTAAACTCAACTGCAGCTCGCGCAGTTTCTCCTCATCCATGTTCTCCCCGTTGTCGGTAATGGAAATCTCGATCGCCCCGGGTTTCGTGCGGAATGCGACTGTAATTAAACCATTCCTTCGCTTATGCTCCAGGCCATGGTTGTAGGCGTTCTCGATAATCGGCTGGACGATGAGACGAGGAACCGGGAAGGCGCGCAGTTCCTCAGGTACCTCCTCGAACTCCACCATGATCCGCTCGGAGAATCGGATCGATTGGATTTCCGCATACGTGCGGGCATGGTGAATCTCGTTTGCCAGCGGTACTTCATCCGAGCCGTCGCGTGTGATGTATTGGAAATATTCCCCCAAATGCTTCGTGAAATAAATAACATTATCATGGTCCCTCTGCTGAGCCATTCGGTACAGAATAAAGTAGCTGTTGTACAGAAAGTGCGGATTGATCTGCGACTGCAGATGGCGCAGCTCGGCCAGTCGGGCAAGATACTGCTGCTCATATACTTCATGGACAAGCACATCAAGCCGCTTCACCATGCCGTTAAACTGTCCGTACAAATATCCGAATTCATCCTGCAGCGGGTAATGGACCTCCAGATTGAACTGTCCCTGCTCGATGCGCCGAAAGGAGCGAACGAGCCGTTTGAGCGGTTGATGAATAATGAGATAAATACTGTAGGAGAACAATAGAACCAGGAAGACGGACATCGCAGACAGCACATAGAACCAGAACCGATAGACTTGCAGCGACGCGTTAACTTTGTTCGCGGGGACATACATAAGCAAGGTCATGTCGAGCCGCGAAGAATGGTTGGAGACCACCAGATAAGACTGGTCTTGCCATTCCACCGACTGCAGCTTGCCTTCCTCCGTCGCATCTTCTTCGTGCTGAAAATCATGAATGAGCTCCTCATCCACCGCGTCCGAACCGCCGCTAATGAGAAAAGGCTGTTTGTTTCCGATCAGCGCCGTATGTCCGCCTTCATTCGTAAACTCCTGCAGCACTTTGCTTAATTCAGAACGCGAAATCTCAATGGCAAGAAGGAAGACAGGACTTCTTCGGCTAGAGATCGCAGGGTCGGGATATGGAATACTAATGAAGAGCCGTTCTTTCCACAATAGAAAGGGAGACTCAAACCGATTCGTCGACTTGCTCAGCGCGTGGAATTGCTCTTCATCAAAGTTACCGATGACGTTGGCATTGGCAGACACGGTTCGGTTCATGGCAGGGATAAAGGCAATGGCATTATCCACGAATTTGCTGGATTTCTGAAGGGCATCGAGGCGGCTCTTTAGTCGAAGCTGCGCCTGCATCTTCTCGATTTCCGTCATTACCTCAGAGGAGGAGGACAGTTTAAGCAAATCGTCATCATTGACATATTCCTGGAGCTGACGAATGGCACTGTCGATATCGAATTCCAGCATGTTCATATAGAGAGAGGTCCGCGATACAAGGGAGTCTGTGATTTCTTTCTGGACGTGGGAGGAGCCGGTTTCGTTCATTTTCCAGCTGATGATGTAAAGCGGTGCGAGTGTAACAAGGAAGGTGAGGACAAGCTTGGGCAATATAGATACAGAAGCGATGCGTTTCAGGATATTCAGCAGCATTTGCCACCCCCGGCATAGTAGTTGCTTCTATCACGCAGGAAACGCTCCACCTGTGATGGGAAAGCACAGATGCACGGATGCACGAGCCAGGAGGAGTATCCTACATAATTCTCCACATATCGCCAATTCCCTCCCCGGCCCATTAATGTATAATGGTTATTTACTTGTAATTAGTTAGCAGCTTGAAATAACTCTGAGGGTGTTCCATAATAAAGATATCAATGGCGCACTACCGCATACCAACTACCAAAGATACAGGAGGTCATGTTAACAATGACTGATTCCATAAAAGTACCGCTGTCCGTATTAGACTTAGCATCCGTTATCGATGTCGGGACGCCGGCGGACGCATTCCGTAATACACTGGACCTCGCGCGCCACGCTGAGCGGCTTGGCTATAACCGCTACTGGCTCGCCGAGCATCATAACATGGCAGGCATCGCAAGCTCGGCTACCTCAGTCGTCATCGGCTATGTAGCCGGCGGCACGAAACGCATTCGCGTCGGCTCCGGCGGCATTATGCTGCCGAACCATTCTCCGCTTGTCATTGCCGAGCAGTTTGGCACGCTGGAGTCGATGTACCCGGGCCGAATCGATCTTGGCCTTGGCCGCGCACCGGGCTCTGACCAGACGACGGCTCGCGCGCTTCGCCGCGATCTGGCTTCGAACGGGCAGGAGTTCCCGGAGCTGCTGTCCGAGCTGCGCGCTTACTTCCATCCGCCGGCGGATTCCGTTAGGCCGGTGCGCGCCACACCCGGCGAAGGCTTGGATGTGCCGATCTGGCTGCTCGGCTCAAGCGGCTTCAGCGCGAAGCTGGCTGGCGAGCTAGGCTTGCCATTCTCGTTCGCGAGCCACTTTGCTCCGGAGTATCTCATGCCGGCGATCCATCTCTACCGCAGCAGCTTCCGCCCGTCCGAAGCACTCGCGAAGCCTTATGTCATGATCGGCATCAATATTGTCGCCGCGGACACCGATGAGGAAGCAAGCTTCCTCGCGACTTCGCAGCAGCAGCAATTCCTCAGCCTCATCCGCGGCCGTCCGGGCAAGCTGAAGCCGCCGATCGACGACATGGATGAGCTGTGGATGGCGCATGAGCGCGATGCGCTGCAGTCCAAATTCAAGTATGCGATCACCGGAAACAAGGCAACCGTAGCTGCTCGCCTGCGTGAAATTCTAAGTGAGACGATGGTCGACGAACTAATCGTCACCTCCCAGATTTACGATCATACCGCGCGTCTGCGGTCTTATGAGATCGTGGCTGAAGCAGCCGGGCTGGAAAGCTCTGCGGCGGACTAATTAAGCATGGTATCAAGAAACGCCCTTTACTCGGCCCGCTTCATAGCGGAACCTCGTAAAGGGCGTTTCTTTATTGTTCATCCATCGCCAGAACCTTGCTCATGTTCACCTGCTCCAGCATATGCCCGATGTTGCCTTCACCGGCATAGAGCGACATGTCGAAGAAATCATGATGCAGCTCCGACCAATAGAGCTCGTTCTCATCACCAGCTACCTCCACATCGCGTTTCAACTTACCGGCGTAAACCTCCACATAACAGTCCTGCAGATAATAGGTGAAGTCCATGACATGATGCAAAGTGACATCCACTTGCGAAATGCCGGTTTCTTCCGCCAGCTCACGATAAGCTGCATCGATCCCTGACTCGCCGGGTTCGATTTTGCCGCCAACCAAATTGCTTAATCCTTTATACGGCTCCTTCAGTCGCGTGCACATGAGCAGCCTTTCCTCGTTCTTGCTGTAAATCATCAGCACATTATATCCCTGCAAGTTCAGGCGCCCTCCCGCGAGTTATTAATAAGAAACCTTCTTCGTCGCTATAGCCTTACCATCCTGACCGACAGCTTCCATTGTAAGTTCTCGATCCGTAATCCGCTCATCCGCCAGTACATACCAGAGTCTTATTGGCTTGGTGTCTACGAGGGTCGCCTTCGTCCGGACCTGTTTATCTCCATCTTGGAACATCACGTTTATGGAACGAATGTGATCATCGCTTATAACCCCGTAGAGCATAGTCGGTACCAGTGCGATTTCGCCGGCAAACCCGTCATCCGCGAGATAAGCCTTGATGCTGCCATATTCCGCCGACTGCTTCGTTACCCATTTGCCGAAAATATTCTTTTTCAATAATCCATAGCCCAGATCCGTTACCGCAAGGTCCTTGGCTGCACTTACCGCCTGTTCCTCCGGTACGCTCAAGTAGAACGCTAGCGTATCTCCCTGATCCACTTTCGTTTGATACAGGAGCTGCACCTTCTTCATATGGCCTTTATTGAGCACTTCCTCCACGGTGGAGCTGTTCCGCGTGCCCATGAAAGTATTGAGCAGCAGCAGCACGAGCACTGCGCCCAGCACATAGTAGATTCTCTTGCCTTTAAGTATCACTGCCTATCCCTACCTTCCGAAGCTCCTAACACCGAATGTTCGGTAGCTTCCCCACTGCTCAGCCTGCTATACAAAAGATTGCTTAACCGTCCCTTTGCCCGCTTCCACTTCAATCTCCGCATAAGCTCCATTAATCAAAGTGATCTGCGGCGGAACATGTCCGCAATCGACATCCACGACAATAGGCAGCCCAAGCTCTGCAGCCAAATCGGTGTACACATCTTCAATGGTGTAATTCTCAACCGGTCTGTCAGCGGGACTGCGGCCGAACAAAATGCCGGAGCAGTTCTCGAACCAGCCTGCCAGCTTCATCTGAACCAGCGATCGGCGTACATCCGCCGTGTTCAACTCGCAATTCTCGAGCACCCATACTACCGGTTCCCCGGGAATGTATTGCTCTCTGAACCGCCGAACATCGCCGTACGGCGTGCCGATTAAATGCCGAACGACATCGATGCAGCCCGCGAGCAATCTTCCTTTCATTATTGTTTTGCCGCTGAACCGCTCATCGTTCTCTCCGCTGGGTGATTCAATCTCGCCGCTAGGCAGCACTTTGCGCCAATAGGTGGGTTCCGTCAGGTTGAACACGTTCGGATTGTCGCTCACCCAGTCCTTCTGATAATGAAGCGAGGACCGCTGCTCGCAGGATTCGCCGGCTTGGGTCGAGAGAACGGTCTGCCACATGGCAGTCGTCTCATCAGGCACTTCTCCTCTGAGGTCCACAATATTCGTACCATGCGCCGTGGCGATTCCCGTCCTGAGTGTGATGGCAAGCAGCAGTACGCTTAGATCGGAATACCCGAGCACCCATTTGGCTGGCAGATGAGCATAGTCTACCTGATCCACCATCTCAATTAACAATTCGCCGCCCCAAGGGGGAATGATCAGATCGACTCCGGCATCCTGCATCATCGCATTAAACTCTTGTGCGCGCACTGCAGCGGGAGCGGATTTCGCTTTATTTTGCGTATAGGTTGTAGCTCCATATTTAATGGCAAACCCTCTCGTTCCTAGTCGCTCACTAACCTGTTCCAGCAGTCCGTGCGCCACCGGATCTACTCCGGACGAAGGTGCAGTAACCCCAATTGTCGCTCCCTCAGTCATCCAAGGGTATTGAATCGTTCCCATCTTCGCGCTCCCCTTTTGTTAAATGGAATAGGTGAACCTCGTCGCTTGCTCGCTCCACGCCCAGAATCGGTTAGCCTCTTCCGCGGATGCCGCCAGCTTCGAAACCGCAAGTGGCTTCAGCTTGTAGAAATAATCGCCGGACTTGCCGCCAATCTTAGACTCGGCCGCACTCGCCAGAAACACAGCTGTCGCCGAGCCCTGCTCCGCCGTCTGGAAGAATGGACGCATCAGCTTATGGACGAGCGCACCGAACCCCGTGTTCCGATTCACCCCGATGTCGGTCGACACTACGCCGGGATGCAGCGCATAGACCGGGATGCCGGCTCCACTTAATTTGCGTGCAAGCTCCTTCGTGAACCAAATATTTGCGATCTTCGAGCGGCTGTAAGCGCGCCAGACCGTGAAGCTCTTGGACATTCCCGGATCTGCGTAGTCCATTGTGCCAATCTTATGTGCACCGGAGGATACGTTTACAATCCGCGCCGATTGACTCTGACGCAGAAGCGGCAGCAGCAAACCCGTCAGCAGATAATGCCCCAGATGGTTCACGCCAAGCTGACGCTCGAACCCATCCGCCGTTTCTTCCCGCTTCAGCGTAATAACGCCCGCATTGTTGACCAGCACATCGAGATGGCTTGTCCGGCTAGCCAGCTCCGTCGCAGCTTCTCGGATGCTCGCGAAGGAAGCGAGGTCGCAGAGCAGCAGCTCTGCATCTCCGCGACCGGACTTGCGGTTCGCGTAGTCTACAGCCGCCTGCCCCTTCTCCCGATTTCGCGCAAGCATGAATACCTTCATACCGTGCTCCGCTGCAAGCATCGCGGCCGTTGCCCGTCCCATACCACCGCTTGCTCCGGTTACTAGGGCGATTCGCTGTGAATGATCACTGTTCGTCATTGACGAGTCACTCCTTTAGAGGGATTATGATTGCGCGGATAACCTGGCGACACATTGCTCGAGGTTGTCCAGCGTTTCCTTCAACTGCTCCTGCAGCTGCTTTATGGACCACTTGCCGTCAACTCCGTTGAGACGCCGCAGATCACCTGCGATTAGAAGCACCATCCATAACGAGAACAGCGCGGTGAATAAGTAATAGCCCTGCTTGAATGCGTTCGCTTCGAGTTTGATCCCGTGGCTGGCACTTTGAAGGATGTATCGATTCAGCAGTTCTTCGCGGAGCTCAGGCGTCATCGCCTTCGGGAACACGGGATGCGTCGAATCGATCAAGTGATACAGATCCCAGTAGCGGCTGTTCAGATGTGCATGCTCCCAATCGAGCACGCT
Organism: Paenibacillus sp. J22R3; assembly: GCF_056269305.1. Classification (NCBI taxonomy): domain Bacteria; kingdom Bacillati; phylum Bacillota; class Bacilli; order Caryophanales; family Paenibacillaceae; genus Paenibacillus; species Paenibacillus sp. J22R3. The sequence continues at coordinate 344,399 of NZ_JBWDNS010000005.1, forward strand.
GACGGCGCCCTTCACCCGCGCGTAGTTGCCGAGGTGCAGGTCACCATGCGAGATCACGTTTCTCTGCCACTGCTGGGTGGAGGCTGCTGATTGCATCATTAGTGACTCCAGATGCCGGAGGACTGACTCTGCATTCGTGAACCTTGTCGCGAGCGGTTCCAGCAGCTCATTACGGCGACGGAGATCCATCACCTGCTTCGCAATATCCTCGATGAACGGCTTCGGCCCAAGCAGCTGTTGCTGCTGCAAGTGTTCCACAGGCAAGGCATGCCACCACGCCACATGCGCGATGAGTTCAAGCGCAGCGTTCTCTTCGAATTTGTGTTCAAGAGGTCCCAAGTCCTCGAACAGCTGCCAGCTGTTCTCGCTGGTCGCAACCTCCGAGCCAGCCAGCAGCTGCGGATAAACGGCGGGAAAAGACATCCCCTTCAATATATGCTCATACACCCAGGCCTCTTGCCCAAGCTGACTCTCATTCGTTAACGGCTTGAATATGTAACTTTCCTCGGGCGACACATAGACGCGCTCCACACACTTCCCGTTCGTACCCGTGTAGAGAATATCTCTTCTCCAGATTCGACGATCATCCAGCGTCCCATCCGGCCGTACGATTTCCTTCAACGCGCGTCACCTCCTACTCCACTGAAAACATTCCCATATAACGCCTATTGTACATGTAAAATGAGGCAGATGAAACGGCCATCCGCACGATATCGCGGGAATCCCGCTGCCACGCCGAAGGGTGGGAGGTGATTGGTTGGTGGCAATATAGTTGGTAGGTGGTCGATGTGCTCGTTTGGTGGCAGTCGGCGCATCACTTCCCCCTCCTAAGTAGTATGGCCACCGGAAATGTTTCGCTTTCTGCAACATTTCAAGGCAATATCGAGCCTTTTCTAATAGATATTGCACAACATGCAACATTTTCGGCTCAAAACGCTCTTTAGGCGCTCATCTGCTCAGAAATGTTGCATTTTCTGCATAATTAGCGACTGAGGCACCCTTAAGACAGCCGATTTGTTGCACTTTATGCAACAATCGCTCACTCCTCTCACTATCGGACACCACTGCCACGTACACCCCCCCGCTCCTCTCTCCCATCCCGCTCAACAAAAAAAGAACTGTTCCAAAAGTCACCTAGCACACTTTTGAAACAGTCCTTCACTATTACAAACCCTTGCTCGACGCAGCTGCCGCGGCAGCATCCATTCCGGCTGGAGCATCAGCCGAAGCGGTCGCCTGCTCGCCCGTTTGCAGCTGATACATCTTGAAGTACCGGCCCTGCAGCGCCATCAGCTCGCGGTGATTGCCTCGCTCCACGATCTCGCCGCGATGCAGCACGAGGATCTGATCCGCCTCGCGGATCGTCGAGAGACGGTGCGCGATGACTAGCGTCGTGCGTCCTTCGCTGACGACCTTCAGCGCCTGCTGGATCAAGCCTTCCGTTTCACTGTCGATGCTGGCCGTCGCCTCGTCCAGGATGAGAATGGAAGGGTCGAACGCCAGCGCCCGAGCAAACGAGATCAACTGTCGCTGCCCGGAAGACAGCGTGCTCCCGCGTTCCACTACCTGCTCATCATAGCCGCCGGGCAGCTGCTCGATGAACGGTGCGGCACCAACTTCACGCAGCGCATTCTTCACGCGGTCAATGCTAATGTCCTTGTTGTACAAGCTGACATTGAACTTGATATCGCCTGCGAACAAGAACGGATCCTGCAGCACGATGCCCATATGCTTGCGCAAAGCCTGCTTCGAGAAGCTGCTAATATCGCGCCCATCGATGGTGATGACACCTTCCTGCGGCTCATAGAAGCCGAGCAGCAGGTTCATGATGGAGCTTTTGCCAGAGCCGGTATGGCCGACAAGCGCAACCGTCTCGCCTCTATGCGCCTCAAACGAGATGCCTTTCAGCACATTCTCGCCTTCCTTATAAGCGAAGGTCACGTTGTCGAATTTCACAACGCCTTCTGGGCGGTTAACGCCTGCAGTATCTTCAACTTCCTTGCCTTCGATGTCCATAATCGCGAACACCTTCTCAGCCGAAACGAAAGCCCGCTGTGCATTGGTCAACTGATCGAATATCCCGATAATCGGCTGGAAGATCCGGCCCATATAATCGATAAACGCATAAAACACCCCGAAGGAAATGGCCGTCTGCAGCGACTCTCTTCCGAAATACCACACCACATAAGCTGTAACCAAACTGCCGATGGTGCCTACGATATTACGCGAGGACAGAGAGAACACCCGGAACTGCTTTACTTGATTCACATAACGATCCTCGTTCAGCACCTCGAACTCCTCGATCGTTACTTTTTCCCTGCGAAAAGCTTGAATGATCGGCATGACGACTATCGATTCATTGATCATCGCGTTCATGTCGCTTAACCGAGCGCGCATGATGGTGATGAAGACCTTTGAGTATTTTAAATGCACATACATGATGATCACGAACAGCGGCGGCAGCAGCAGCGCGTACAGCGCAAGCCGTGCATCCAAGATAAACAGCGCCGTGTAAATCCCCGCCAGCTGTACAAGACTGACCACGAAGGTCGCCATGAAGCTCATAAACAGATCACGCACAGCTTCCGTATCGTTCGCGATACGCGAGACGACCTGTCCAATCGGAGTGTTGTCAAAATACTTCAGCGGAATTCGCCCGATATGCCGCATCAAGTCGATCCGCATGTTCTTAATGATGCGAAGTGCCGTGGCTTGCAGCAGGTACGATTGTGAAAAGTTACATATGCTGGCTGTGAGCAGCAGCCCCATGTAGAGGCCCAGTAGCTTAAGCACTGCGCCGATGTCTCGTTCATCGATCGATAGATGCTTGTCGATGATGGTTTTGGTAATATACGGTCCGCCGAGCTCAGCGCCGACCGCAATGCAAAGGATGAGCAGCGCCGCGATAATACGGTATTTGTAGACGAGTGCATAGCCGAGAAGCCTTCTCGTCGTCGATGGATTCATAGCTACCTCCTGAATTCGGATGCCCGTAAGCGGGCTAATTTGTTGGCTTGCGCCTATTTCCGATATACCTAGCTCACTAACGCCGCTAATCGCGCCTAGTTTAGACAGACCTATCTCACTAAGGCCGCTAATCGAGCCTAGTGTAGCTAGTCTTCCAAACTAGCTTCCATCTGCTGGCGGTCCCATTGCTGCCTGTACCAGCCGCCGAAATGCATCAGCTCTTCGTGTGTGCCTTCTTCAACAATGCGCCCATCATCGAGCACCAGAATCCAATCCGCGTGGCTGACGGCAGATAAGCGGTGCGTGGCGATGAAGGTCGTCTTGCCTGCCCGCTCCAGGCGGATATGATGCAGGATGCGGCTTTCCGTTCTGGCATCCACCGCCGACAAAGCGTCATCCAGCAGCAGAATCTCTGAATCGATAAGCAGCGCCCTCGCGATGGCAAGCCGCTGCTTCTGACCGCCGGAGAGCATGACGCCGTTCTCGCCGACGATCGTGCCAAGCCCTTCCGGCATCGCGGCGATATCCGAGGTGAAGGAAGCCATCTCGACTGCTTTTGCAATCTCGGCTTCCGTAGCCTGAGGTTTGCCGAGCGCGATATTGTCGCTGATGGACTTCGAGAGCAGCAGATGCTCCTGCGGCACATAGGCGATCCAGCGTTTCACTTGGTCGATGGCGATCTGTTCAACAGGCACCCCCGAGATAAACAGCTTGTCCGAATCAACGGGGTATTGTCTTAGAAGCTGCTTCAGCAGCGTACTCTTCCCGCTTCCCGTACGGCCAACGATGCCAAGCGTCTGCCCACGCTCAAGCGTGAACGATACCTCGCGCAAACTAGGCTGATTGGCTGTTGGGTAGGTGAACGTCAGCTCCTTCATCTCAATCGTCGTCGGAGTGGCCACCTCTACCGGTGATGCTATATCCGCAAGATCCGGCTCTTGCTTGAACGCTTGCTCCAACCGATCCGCAGAGGCACTACCCCGCTGCAGGACGTTGATAAACTCACCGAAAGAAATCATCGGCCAAATTAACATCCCTAAATAAATATTAAAGGAGATTAACTGTCCCAGCGTAATCTCATCGTGAAATACCAGATAACTGCCATAGCCGATGCCGATGGAGTAGCTGACACCCACAATAAGCGAGATAAGCGGCTGAAACAGTGCATTAAGAATAGAAACTTCACGGTTGCGATCCATAACCTCCGTCGTCACCCGGTCAAATGCAGTCAGATCATGCTCTTCCTGCACGTAGGAACGAACAACTCGTATACCCGAGATGGACTCCAGTGCATGGTTGTTCATTTTGCCAAAAGCATCCTGAGCCGCCATGAACCGAACCCGGACTCGTTTCCCCAGCTTGTTGATGACGATGGCCAGCAGCGGCAGCGGAATTAATGCGGCGATCATAAGCTTGTAGTCGATCAGCGAAATCATCGTGATGATGACGACCGATGCGCCCACGAGCGTATTCACAAGCGTCATCACCCCGTACCCCGCCGTATTGCCTATGGCCAGAATATCGTTGGTAGCCAGCGCCATCAGCTGACCGGTATTGTTCCGTTGGAAGAACGAAGGCGTCATACGAGTCATATGAGCCAGAAACCGTCCGCGCAGCAGCTTCTCGATCAGCACCGAGTTGCCGAACAGCGTTGTAATCCAAATATATACGAGCACATATAAGAGCAAAGAGAGACTAACCAGCAGCAGCACGGTGCTGCTCAGCTGAGAAGCCGTCAGCGTGTGCTCGCGAATGCGGTCAATGGTGTTCCCGATCATTTTCGGCGGAACCGTCGTTAACAGGCTCACCACCGTCATCAAGCTGATGGCAAGCGTGTAATGCATCCATCTGAGTTTAAAGAACCACTGAAGCCGTGTCACGAAAGACAAGATATTGCCCCCTTTATTCATTCTGCCAAAAGTTACTACCTTAATTGTACCTCTTGCTGCAATGTACCAACATCTCACCTTGTATCCTTATAGTAATTTGCCCAAAACTGGATATTTCCTCCTACCTGCTGTAAACGAACATCGCTTTACTGCCGCAAGCAAACCCGCCTTCGAGCTGCATGCAAAATGACAGCCAAAAACGGGTCCATCGTTTGAACATATCTTCGCGATACTTCTTGTTCAATGAACGCTTCGCGGCTTCAACGCTGCCTCTCGTCTTGGCTTCCGGCTTGCCAGGAAGACGCCGAAGAGGATAATAACGAGCCCTGCGAGCATGTTCCATTTGATCGCTTCGTCTAGAAGAACCGAGCCCCAAATCAGCGCGGTAGAAGGCACCAAATACGTGACCATGGAGGCGAATTCTGCGCTGCCCTTCTCGACCATATAGTAGAACAAGATATAGGCGAAGCCCGAGCCGAAAATCCCAAGCCCGATAATATGCGGCACATTGCTCATATCGCTCACATGCCCCCACGTTATCGACTCCGTAGAAAATGCCAGCGTGCCGCTGACGATCGCACTGCTAAGCAGCGTGCCGTATGTAATTTGGTACATGGAGCAGCCTCGCACGGACAGCCTTTTGGACAATTGCGAGCCCACAGCATAACAGAACGTAGCCGTCAGCATGCCGATTAGTCCAATGCCGTTGACCGACAGCAGCGCGCCGGGACGAATGCCGAGCAGAATCACCAGGCCGATTGTCGCTACACCGATGCCTACCCACTGCATGTAATGCGACTTGCTCTTGAAGAACAGAATGCCCACGATGATCGTCCACACCGGTGTCATCGCATTCAAGATCGAAGCCATGCTGCTCGTCAGATGCTGCTCGCTGAATCCGATCAAGGTCCAAGGCAGCGCCGTATTGATCAGTGCCATGATAAACATCGCCGGCCAGGGCAGGCTGCGGAAAGCAAAAGGCTTCTTGAAGATCAGCATAATGAACAGCACAACAACCAGTCCGCAGAATGATCGCAGAAACGCAATCGACCACGGGCCAAAGTCATGCAGCAATAGTTTGATAAAATAAAACGAACCGCCCCAAATGAGGCTTAACAGCAGAAGTGCAGCATAGATGAGTCTGGGCAACCTGTAATCCTTCTTTCTATTCCTTAATAATTCGGTTCAGGCTCGTAGCGGAATTCCCCCAAATCGATCGTGCCGGCGGGACTCACGTAGACTCCTTCACCCTCAAGCAACACACGCTGCATGTAGCGCCCGTCACCGTCGCCGATGGCGATCTCGCCTTTTCCGTTAATGACGCGGTGCCATGGCAGTCCATGCTTCTCGCTCATGGAATGAAGAATACGCACCACCTGCCGCGCCCCTCTTGGGCTGCCGGCCTGTGCCGCGATCTGACCGTACGTCATGACCGTGCCTGATGGGATTTTCGCGATAACTGCTATTACTTGTTGCGTAAATGGCGTCATGACGCACCTCCTATAATCTCTATTAGTATACACCCTATACTGCCTGCCCCTGCAACCAAAGTTGAATGATCGACCCCTGCTGCCCTCCGAGAAATTCCCCCCTTAGGGAAAAAGTAGGGTTATATGTTAGAATAAATTTATTCTGCCTTGTAGGAGTGAGTCCATTGCCTAATTTTCAAGAAAAACTCGAGCGTTACGCAGCTCTTGCCGTTGAGGTCGGCGTAAATGTTCAGCCTGGCCAAACCTTAGTGATTTCTACATCCCTGTCATGCGCGCCTTTCGTGCGTCTTGTCGTGAAGAAAGCTTATGAAGTCGGCGCCAAAAACGTTCATGTAGAGTGGAATGACGATGTCGTCACTCGCACCAAATACGAGCTTGCCCCAGATGAAGCTTTCACAGAATATCCGGAATGGCGTGCAAAAGGCTGGGAGCAGATGGCTGCTGATAACGCGGCATTCCTCAGCATCATCGCACCTAACCCGGATCTGCTGAAAGGCACGAAGCCTGAGCGCATCGCCAATGCGAACAAAGCGGCAGGCATCGCGCTGAAGACATGGAGAAGCTACACCATGTCCGACAAAGTCAGCTGGTCCATCGTCGCCGTTCCATCCCCGGATTGGGCGGCTAAAGTGTTCCCGGATGTGGAGCCAAGCGGTCAAGAGGATGCGCTATGGGATGCCATCTTCGCAGCAACTCGCATGAACGAAGAAGATCCTGTCGCTGCTTGGAAGTCGCACATTGAAGTGCTGGATACGAAAGCTTCGCACTTGAACGAGAAGAAATTCCGCAAGCTGCACTATACAGCGCCGGGAACCGATCTCACGATTGAGCTGGCACCGGGCCATATCTGGATCAGCGCAGGCAGCGAGAACGCGAAGGGCGATATCTTCGTCGCGAACATGCCGACAGAGGAAGTGTTCACTGCCCCGCTTAGAGGCGGCGTGAATGGAACTGTGTCCAGCACGAAACCGCTTAGCTACGGCGGCAACCTGATCAAGGATTTCTCGCTGACGTTTAAGGACGGTCAAATCATTGACGTGCAAGCCGAAGAAGGACTTGAAGTCCTTAAGAACCTTGTCGCCACAGACGAAGGCGCCGCTTACCTCGGCGAAGTCGCGCTTGTTCCCCATCGTTCCCCAATCTCGGATACGAACCTCGTGTTCTACAACACGCTGTTTGACGAGAATGCTTCCTGTCACTTGGCAATCGGCAAAGCCTATGCTTTCTGTATTGAAGGCGGCAAAACGATGAACGAGGAAGAACAAGTCGCGAACGGCCTCAACAACAGCCTCGTGCACGTGGACTTCATGATCGGCTCCGCAGAGCTGAACATCGAAGGCGAGCGCGTCGACGGCACGACGGAAACGATCTTCCGCAACGGCAACTGGGCGTTCTAGAAAGCTAGACGTACGAAAACACCAATCTGAACAGCCTTATTGGCTGCAGATTGGTGTTTTTCAGTGTGTCGAGAAATTCACGTTGATAATACGTCGGTTGAATACCTTCCGGCACGGCAAGAAGGCAATCTTCTTTATGTCCTGTCCTACGCGATGAGCGCATGCTTCTTCGCATTCCAACTTTAACGGTTGTGACAGTGGTTATTCGGTATAAATCCAGCATTTTTAAATGCTAACGGTTGCCAGTAAGCTTATTTGAACGTTCTCCTCTGGAATTCGACCCATTTATTGCAAATAAGTTCTCTCACAACCTTTAGATTGTCAAAAAGGCTTATTTACATAAAATAGCCACTCTGACAACCGTTAAAGTTTGTTCAATCATATATAGACCAAAAAGTGCTGCCGAGACTTCCTCTGGCAAACTGAAAAGCACCAATCCAATGCCGCATATGGCATTGAGATTGGTGCTTTTTCTAGTTAAGTTCCTTAAAGCACCTTCGACAAGAACGCCTTCGTCCGCTCCTGCTGCGGATGCTCGAAGATCTGTGCCGGCGTGCCTTGCTCGACGATGTAGCCCTGCTCCATGAAGATGACGCGGTCGCCTACTTCGCGGGCGAAGCCCATTTCATGCGTGACGACAACCATCGTCATGCCTTCCTTCGCGAGCTGCTTCATAACCGCAAGCACCTCGCCTACCATCTCCGGATCGAGCGCCGATGTCGGCTCGTCGAAGAGCATGATCTTCGGCTCCATCGCAAGCGCACGCGCAATCGCGACGCGCTGGGATTGACCGCCGGACAGCGAAGCCGGATAAGCATTCGCTTTGTCGGACAAGCCTACCTTCTCGAGCAGCTCCAACGCTTTGGCGCGTGCTTTCTGAGCCGGCCATTTGCGAATTTGAATCGGACCAATCGTAATATTGTCCAGCACCTTCAGATGCGGGAACAAATTAAACTGCTGAAACACCATACCCACTTCGGTACGGATGCTTGTGATGCTCGTATTCTTATCCATCAGCGACTGGCCTTCGATCACAATGTTGCCGCCTGTCGGTTCTTCCAATAGGTTAAGGCAGCGCAGAAACGTCGATTTGCCTGATCCGGAAGGACCGATGACAACGACAACTTCTTGGTTGCTGATATCTACGTTAATATCTTTAAGTACGACATTCGTGCCGAACGCTTTGGACAACCCGGTTACTTGAATGATTGGACTCATGTGCATTACACTTTCCTTTCCAACGCATTGAGCAGCTTACTTAATGAGTAAGTAAGAATGAAGTAAATGAGCGCAGCTGTCAGGTACGGCTCCCATACACGAATGTACTGCCCCTTCATGACGTTGCTCCAATACATAATCTCAGGCGCCGTAATAAGCGCAACCAGCGAGGAGTCCTTCACAAGGACGATAAATTCGTTACCGAAAGCCGGAATCATCCGTTTGATCGCCTGCGGGAGCACGATGAAACGCATCGTTTGAGCATGCGTCATACCAAGCGATTTCGCCGCTTCTGTCTGACCTTTGTCGATGGACTGAATACCAGCCCTGTATATTTCAGCCGTGTAGGCTGCAGCATTCAAAGATAAAGCGGTGATAGCCGCAACAATCGCATTCGTTTTACCGTAAACGAACGGAATAAGACCGAAGTGCACGATATAAATCTGCACAAGCAGCGGAGTTCCGCGGAAGAAATTGATGTAAGACTGCATCGGCCACCGAAGAAACCAGCGAGTCGACATTTTGCCGAAGCTAACGAGTAATCCCAAGATCGAACCGATCAAAATCCCCGATAAGGAAATCCCGATGGTATACAGCGTCCCCTTCAGTAGAAGCGGCGCATAATCCATAATGATATCAAATCTAAATCTTAAATCCATCCCAATTCGCCCTTTCGTCTTCTTTACATCGATGATAGGCTAAGCGAACAAAAGGGCATGCGCAATCACGCATGCCCTTGGCGCTTTCTTACTTCAACAGATTAGCCGTATTCGGCTCTTCGCCAAACCATTTCTTATACAGTTCTGCATATTTGCCGTTCTCGATGATTGTCTTAATCGCCGGGTCCAGCTTCGCTTTCAATTCGCTGCCTTTCGGATACAGAATGCCGTAATACTCCGGCGTGAAGTTTGTTGTATCCGAAATTTCTTGGTATTTCTTATCCGGGTTATTCTTGATGTAATCACGAACGATCGCAATATCGGCCACAACCGCATCTGCGCCGCCTTGATCCAGCTCAAGCAAAGCAACGGCATTGCTGTCGAATTTCTTCAAATCCGTGTTGCTGTTACCCATGATCTCCGTCATCAAGATGTCAGCTGTAGTACCGGTTTGAACAGCAACCTTCTTATCTTTCAAGTCAAGCGCACTCTTAATGTCGCTGCCTTCTTTAACCATAATGACGTTAATGGATTCAAAATACGGCATAGAGTAGTCGTAAGTTTGTTTGCGCTCGTCTGTGATCGAGATACTCGAGATTCCTGCTTGGAACTCTGTAGCTTTCTCTACGCCAACCAGCATGCCATCCCAGCCCGTGTTCTTCACTTCATGCTTTAGGCCGGCTTCATCCATAACGGCGTCAAGGAATTCGATGTCGAAGCCCGTGATTTTGTCTTTGTCCATATATTCCATTGGAGCATAAGCCGCATCTGTTGCAAACATGTACGTTGTATCATCACTGCTGTTGCCTGCTTCGCTGCCTGTGTTGTTATTGTTACTGTTCTTCGCACCACAACCAGAGAGAATTACCGCTGTCACTAATGTAAGAATAGCTATAATATACCACTTTTTCATTCTGTTTCCCCCTAAAGTCATCTTTAATACACTAAAGATTCTATCAAGAAAAAAGTCTTGTTTCAATTTAAATTTTTAAATTGTCAGGTAATCTCACATATTACCAAGTTTAATGGATATCCATGCTTGTGAATAAATGTGTACCTAAACCCCAGTATCTATTCTTCTCCAATTTCGATGTTTGGATTAAAATCCGCTACAACAAGCACATCCATATGCCGTCCATCACGCAGAATGGTGTCGACCACGCATTTATTCCGCAGCTTGCTCCAGAAGCCTTGACCGGATTGACCGAGCACCATTTGGGAGCTCTTCAACACGTTCGCCTTCGCCAGCAAAGCAGCAGGTACATCGTTACGCGAGACATTGTGCTCGACCTCGAACGTACCGCCAAGTCGCGCCGTCAACTCTTGCAGCTCTGCAATCCGATCCTCTTCACCAGGCACCGCATCCGTCTGCACGTAATGAACATGCCAATCCGCTTTGAGCCTATGCGCAATTCGGAAGCCGCGGCGAATGAGTCGCTCCGCTTTCTTGTTCACCGTTACCGCAACGAAGATTGATTCGTGACGACGCCATGGACCGCGAAGCGAACCGTTGCGTTCCCATGATTCCAGTCGCTCATCGACATCGTCCGCGATTTCCCGCAAAGCAAGCTCGCGCAGCGCAATTAGATTACCTGTCTTGAAGAAGCCGCAGAGCGCGTCCTCAACGTCGCACATTTTATAAATATGACCTTCCCGCATCCGTTGCTGCAGCGTGTCAGGCGCCACATCGATCAGCTCAACCTCATCGGCAACGCGCAGCATCAGGTCCGGAACCGTCTCTTTTACAGCAGTCCCTGTAATTTGCTCTACCGCATCCTTCAAGCTTTCCAGATGGTGAATGTTCATTGTCGCAATAACGGATATGCCGGCGTCCAGGATCTCCTGAACATCCTCGTACCTCCGTTTGTTGCGGCAGCTCGGTGCGTTGTTATAGGCCAGCTCATCAATCAGCACAACCTCCGGATTGCGCGCAATAATCGCGTCCACATCCATCTCCGAGTAAACCTGGCCATCGAATTCAACTGTCCGACGAGGCACAACCTCAAGCCGCCCGGCCTGATCCTGCGTTTCCGCGCGGTCATGCGTCTCCATAAGTCCAACTACAACATCGATTTCTTTGCGCAGCAAATCATTGCCCTCGCGAAGCATCATATAGGACTTGCCCACTCCCGGTGCTGCGCCGACATAGACCTTGAATTTACCGCGGCGAATCCGCTCGATCTTCTTCTCTACCTCTTGCGCACTCAGCCTCCGGTACGGCTCGGCTGTCATCTTCGGGGTTGCCCGTTTCGTCGGCAGTACTCGCTCCCCCTCATGATCGGCTCTGTCCGCCATGAAGAAAACGTCAATGTTGCGCATTTGTTTCAGCACGCTTCCCGCGATAGAACCCTGTGCAATCTCCTGTGCACGCGTCTGCTTGGAATGCCCCATAACAATACGGGTGGCATTAATCAGCATCGCGTATTTAATGAGTGCACGCGGGATTTGTCTTCTATTATTAACCAGAATCTCTCTAAAGCCGGCATCCACCTTCTCGGTCAGCTTCAGAATGGAGCGCTTGAAGTCATCTCTCTCCTTCGTGGGCTCCTGGCTGGAATCGACGAAGACTACAACCTCCAAGTCGCCGCCAAGACGTTTGGCGATTTGTTGCCCGCGCCGGATATAGATCGAACCATTCCAGTGATACTGCGCCGCTACCAAGATGCGCTCCGTCGCGCCGGACGGCCCGATGAAGCCCTGCTCCTCGCGGTATTTCTCCAGCGACTCGTTCACGCCCTCCGCCATCAGCCGAAGCGCAATCTCTCTGAGCTTGCCGAGGTTCCCACGCTTGAGCAGCCCGGGATCTTTAATATTATTTAAACGCCCTTCATTTAGGCGTGACAGAATCGTTTCCGGTGAAGCATCGATTAACCGCACCTCATCTGCCAATTCCAGCAGATCCGCGGACACCGTACATTCCGCTGTGATGCCTGTCAATTTCTGCGCAAGCTCGGTTACTCCTTCGAGTTCGTATACATTCACGGTCGTGATGATGCTGATACCATGACTCAGAAGAAATTGGATGTCCTCCAAACGGTTCGGGAATTTCGCTTCCGGACGGTTCTCGTGCGCCAGCCCGTCAACGAGCAGCACCTCCGGATTCCGTTCCAGAATGGCATCCAAATTAAGATCCTTCTTCTCCACGTCCCCCTTGTACCAATGAATACTCGGAATCCGCTCCAAATCAGCAAGCTGCTCCACCGTTTCAGGTCGGCGCATCGTCGATACTGCGCAAATCACAACCTCAATGCCTTGCTGCATAAGCGCTTGGCCTTCGCGCAGCATATGATAGGTTTTGCCTGAGCCGCTCACGGCACCAACATAAATTTTAAGACGGCCGCGATGAATTTTGGAGATGGATAAGAGCATTTCTTCAGGGGTTTTGCGGCGGTAACCAGCCATGACAACTTCGCCTTCCTTTCTACACCTTTAAACTTACATAATCTTCGCAAACTTATTCTTCTTTGTGACCATCCTTACCTTATAAAACGCACAAAAAAGAAGCCTGCAGGGGGATTGCCTCTTTAACACAGAGGAACGCCTCTCGCGGCTTCTAGGCACAAGTTATCATCAAAGTGTCTATTGCACGAACATTCGTTGCCTCTCTTATACGCTTTCGAGGTTAGCTGACGGATTCGGGCGTGAGAGTCGCCCTACTTGAAGCGTCGACCATGCGGTCTGTTCTTCAAGATTCACCCCAGATGAGTGGTTCCCCCGATTTCTATTCAGAAATTCAGCGCTATAGCAGAAGATTAAGCATGAATCGTATGTTACGCCTGCGCATGTCTTTTGTAAAGGAATGCCGCAAACGGTTTCGTTCTCATTTCCAGCCAACTGACGCGAATATAACGCTTACAATGGAGTAGATCGCAAGCACTCTCCTTCTACCTCACTAATTTGCCGTTTCTCACAAATAAGGCGAAATAGAAGAGACAGCCTGCTGCTTCGCGCTAGTTATAACCGAAGCCCATTTCAATTAACCGGAGCAGCAGACCAATCAGGAAGCCGCAGACGGCACCATTCACCCGAATCCATTGCAGGTCCTGCCCCACTTTATCTTCAATTAACTCCACCAGCTGATCATTGTCGAGACGATCGAGGTTCTCCTTGACGAACGAGCCGATCTTCGCGTGATTGCGTTCAATGAGTCCGGCGATCTGCCCTTTCAACCAATGCTCGGCATCCTGAACCAAGCCGTGGTTCTCCTCCAGGCGATCAAGCAGCCCCTCCAGCATCGGCCAAACCTTAGCTGCAAAATCCTCCGAATGAAGGAACGTAATGCCCCTCTCGCGCAGCGATTCGAACAACCGTGTCATCTCGCCATCCAGATCGAAGGAAGCAAGCAATTCATCGCGCAGCGCGTTCAACTGTCCGGTCTCGGCCAAACGTGAGATTAACATCTCCAGCCCTTGATGCAGATGCTTCATAATAACAGCACGACGATCCGTGCCTTGAACCTTCAGTTCATTAATCTTCGTTAGGATAAAGGATTGCAGCATCGTGCCCAGCCGATCCTCATCCAGATAGCCGATAAACGCGTTGACCGCAAATTGCATCAGGCCGCCCAGATTCAGCCCTTTCACGAGCTGCATCGCCGCATTGCCCAGCTCGCGGCGCATCCCTTCGGTGCTCGCCCATTCTTCCGCACGCTCCAGCAGCAGATCGAGCAGACGCTCGTCTACGCCATTCTCCACGGCGTTGCGCAAGAAGCCGCGCAGCGCTGCTTCCAAATCAATTCGCTCCACCGCGGAGCGAATTTCCCCCGAGAGAATAGGGACTAGCTTCTCCATCTCGATCGTACGCAGCGCTCCCTCAAGCAGATGAGGCAGACGCTCGCTGTGTACCGCCGAATGAGCCGCCTGGCGAAGAGCAGGCAACAGCTGCTTCGCCAGCTCAATCTGCCGCAGCTTCTCGATCATGCTCTCCTTCGCAAGCAGCCGATCCTCGAGCACGCGCACGATACCGTCCGACATCTTCTTGCGATTGCGCGGCAGCAGCGCCGTATGCGGAATCGGAATTCTCAACGGATGGCGAAACAGCGCCGTAACGGCAAACCAGTCCGCGAGCCCCCCGATGACACCGGCCTCGAAGCCGACATGCAGCAAGCTAAGCCCCGTGCCGCCGAAAGGCAGCGTAGCCGCGAAACCCGTTGCCATAATACCAAGCGATATATTAGCAATATGTTTGTTTTTTCTCGAATCGTTCGCCATGTTCTTCCTCCTACTAGTGCTTCTTTACACCATACCACTTCATACGAATCAGTTGCAAAAACAGCCCTAAAAGCAAGAAAAAAGAGACAAGACCCGGGGTCTGTCTCTTCCTCCGCCTTCAGTCGCCATTGCGCTCGTCAGCTCTTCCGGCGCTCCAGCTTATGAATACGGGTAATTTTGGATTTATTATATGCTTTTTGCGATAGCTTGTATAGGAAGGACAGAAATTATGCTTGATAAACAGAGAGGCCTCCACTACAATAAGGAAAGAAACAAAAGTTAAAGCACTTTAACTTTGAATTCGAACAAGTTAATTATCATCGGGATTAGATCCTATATTTTTTTGAATTAAAGTATAACCGCTTTAACTTTACTCGCCGGAGGAGAATGCATACGCATGAAGGTTAGTATTTTCGATGTCGCCAAGAAGTCGGGCCTCTCTGTTGTCACGGTATCCCGCGTGCTTAACGGTGCAGGTTCTGTGCGCGAGAAGAATCGACAGAAGGTGCTTGAGGTGATGAAGGAGCTCGATTATCGCCCAAGTGCGGCCGCTCGCAGCCTCGCAAGGGGCAAGACCGGTATTATCGGCCTCATCATGACCACCATGCAGGATTCTTTCTTCGATGAAATCGTCAATGAGATTAACGGTATTCTGGCTGAGCAGGGATACTTCCTCGCTGTAGCTGTGACGAAGAGCATCAGCCGGGAGGACAGTCACTATCTGATCCAAGAGGACCGCGTGGATGGTATTATTCTGCTCTCACCGATTGAAGAAGACCATTATATTATTGAAATGAAACGACGGAATATTCCTTACGTCCTGATCGATAATCAGAAACCGGAGAATGATGTCTACTCCATTACCGTGAACAATTTCAAAGGTGGTTATACCGCGGCGCAACATCTGATTGAGCTTGGACATACATCCATTGCGCATCTTAGCGGCAGTGAAATGTTTAGAAGTACTCGGGAACGCCGCAATGGCTTCCTGGAGGCGCTTCAGGAAGCCGGCATCCAGCCGTTCGAGCTCGTTTCCGGCGAATATTCGGCTGAGTTCGGCTATCAATCGGCTAGGCGATGGATCGAAGCGCAGCAGCTTCCGGGCGCGGTTTTCGCCGGCGATGATTATATCGCGATCGGCGTTATTAATGCCTTTATGGAGGCCGGCATTCGCGTTCCGGATGAAGTTGCCGTAATCGGCTATGACGATCAGCAGGTCGCTACGCTGCTGCGCCCCCTCTTGACGACGATACGGCAGCCGGCTGACCGCATCGGAGCGGCCGCTACAGAAGTGCTGCTTAAGCGAATCGACGGATCGATGAAACGTGCAGCCAATCTGCGGATTGACCCTGAGCTCGTGCTCCGCCAATCAACAGGAACTGTCATGAAGCACAATCAGCTGGAAAACACTTAATGGATCGACCTTTTGGAAACAAGCATTACTAGGGGTAGCCTACGGAGACAGGAGTGGCAATAATGGCTTATTATTTGGGCATAGACGGCGGCGGCACGAAAACGCACGCCCTGCTCACAGACGAACACGGCAATGTGCTTGGCAAAGGACACAGCGGGAACGGCAATCATCAGCTTGATGCAGAAGGCGCTGCTCGGCACTTGGCCGAAGCCGTATCCGCGGCACTGACACAAGCGGGAATCAACCACGAGGATGTACAGCATGCCTATTTCGGTCTGGCAGGTGCTGACCGGGAAGCGGATTATCGGATCCTGCATCCCATCGTGAGCGCGATCGGCCTACCTCGCTACTCGATTACTTGCGACACCATGATCGGACTGCGCGCCGGAACAGATCGTTCCTATGGAATTTCGGTCATTTGCGGTACCGGCACCAACTGCGCCGGCCGCAACAGGGAAGGCGTCCATATCCAATGCGGCGGCTTCGAATATATGCATGGCGATTTCGGCGGAGGCGCTTCGCTGAACATTGAGGCATTCCGTACCGTAATTCGCGCCTGGGATGGTCGAGAGAAGCCAACGCTGCTCACTGATTTGCTGCTTCGTTTCCTGGGATATCCCGATGTTGAAACGATGTTTCACGATTTCCTCGATCATGACAAGAAGGTGCCGGTAGACGTCACGAAGCTGCTGTTTGAAGCAGCGGCGCTTGGCGATGAAGCCGCGATTGCTATCCTTCACCATCAAGGGACGGAGCTCGGCAAGTCAGTGGCCGCCGTTGCGCGGCGCCTAGGGATGGCCGGCGAGACTTTCGATGTTGTGCTGGCAGGCAGCCTTCTGACACGCGGTGACCGCGGCGGCTGGATTCGCGGGCCGGTTGAAGAGCTTGTATCGGCCGCCGCACCATCGGCAACACTTGTCACATTGACGGTCGATCCGGTCTTCGGCGCTGTCTGGTCTGCTATGGAAGCAGATGGCTTAACGATTGAGCAAGATGTTTATACCCGTATGCGAGCACTTGGCGAATTCGATGATATCAAACTATAACGCATAACTAACGATATGGAATGGGATGTGACTGGGATGGCAGACGGATTGAAGGTTGTTGTTATTGGGGGAGGTTCCTCCTATACCCCGGAGCTGGTTGAAGGATTTATTCGATTTCATCATGAGCTTCCGGTACGCGAGCTATGGCTCGTCGATATTGAGGCAGGTCTTCATAAGCTGAACATTGTCGGTAATTTAGCCAAACGTATGGTGGAACGCTCCGGCCTTCCGATCGAAGTGCACCTGACGACAGACCGCCGAACGGCGATCAAAGGCGCTGATTTCATCAGCACCCAGATGCGTGTCGGCATGCTCGAAGCGCGCGGCAGAGACGAGTCCATTCCGCTGAAATACGGCGTAATCGGGCAGGAAACGACCGGCCCAGGCGGCATGATGAAAGCATTGCGGACGATTCCGGTATTGCTGGACATCTGCCGAGATATCGAGGAGCTGGCGCCTCAAGCATGGCTGCTTAACTTCACGAACCCGGCAGGTATCGTTACCGAGGCCATCCACACCCATTCCAACGTACGCAGCGTCGGTCTGTGCAATGCTCCGATCGGACTGACCAAATGGCTGACTACCACATACGAAACAGCGCCGGAGCATATCTACACCGAGTTCGTTGGCTTGAATCACCTGCACTGGGTGACACGCGTAGACGTTAACGGCGTAGATAAGCTTCCTGAGCTGCTAAACAATACGGAAGGCTTCAGCGGCAAGAACGTGCCGCAGACAGGCTGGAATCCGGATTTCCTCCGCTCGCTCGGTGCACTGCCTTCTTATTATCTGAAGTATTTCTATATGACCGATGAGATGCTGGCCGAACAGCAGGAATCCTTCAAGCGAGACGGCAACCGCGCAGCAGTCGTGAAACGTGTAGAAGATGAATTGTTCCAGCTGTACGCTGACCCTGATCTGAGCGAGAAACCCAAGCAGCTTGAGCAGCGCGGCGGGGCTTACTATTCCGAAGCTGCCGTTAATCTCATGAAGTCGCTTTACAACGGCAAGAACGACATCCAAACGCTTAATGTCGCTAATAATGGCACGATTGACTTCTTGCCCGACAACGCGTCAATTGAAGTGAACTGTGTCGTGACGAAGACCGGCCCGCTGCCCCTTCCTCTGACGAATGTGCCTCTGCATGTCAAAGGTTTAATTCATGCCGTTAAAACCTACGAGCAGCTCACAATAGAAGCAGCCGTCTCCGGCAGTCGTGATATCGCGCTCCAAGCGATGGTTCACCATCCGTTGGTACCGAGCGTAGAAATCGCGATTAAACTGCTGGATGAGATGCTGGAAGCGAACAGAGACTATTTGCCGCAGTTCTTCCCACAATCGTAATTGCAACAGTATAGACCGAGCAGAGAGTCATGGGACTCACTGCTCGGTCTTTTGTATTTATAAATTAACATTTTGTTCATTTTCTTTCTCCTACTTTCGTTGTATGATGATTATTGTGATAATGATTCTCAGTATCAGCGAATTTATTTCATGGGCTTTCATTTATATGAACCATTAATCATTACGTTTCGAGCAGCGGCGGAAACCAACTTAAATAGAGTAGAAGAAAGTAGGCACATACGTGAACAATCAACTGGAATTATTCGATGTTACCATAATCGGGGGCGGCCCGGCCGGCCTCTACTCCGCTTTCTATAGCGGCATGCGGGAGATGAAGACGAAGCTGATCGAAGCACGCGAAGAGCTAGGCGGACGCATTCTCATCTACCCGGAGAAAATGATATGGGATGTTGGCGGCCTCACCCCTACGCTTGGCGCCAAGTTAATCGAGCAGCTAGTGACGCAAGCGATGACGTTCGAGCCGACTGTCGTGCTCGGTCAGCATATTATCGGCCTCGAGCGGCAAGCAGACGATACGATAATACTTACTGCTGCATCCGGAGAGAAGCACTGGACGCGCTCGGTCGTGCTCGCGATCGGCTACGGCATTCTGGAGCTGGCAAAGCTTGAGATCGAAGGTGCGGATCGTTTCGAGGTGACGAACCTGCATTATACCGTGCAGTCGCTGGAGGAGTTCCGAGGCAAACATGTGCTCATCTCCGGCGGCGGGGACTCCGCGGTCGACTGGGCCAATATGATCGAGCCGATTGCGGCAAGCCTGACCGTCGTGCATCGACGGGATAAGTTCGGCGGCCATGAGCGCAACGTGACGCAGATGAGGCAATCGTCCGCATCCGTTCGTACGCCGTACGCTGTGCAAGCGCTGCACAGCAGCAACGGGAGCGCCATCGACCGCGTGTCGATTACCCATATGGAAACCGGCGAAGTAGAGCAGCTTAGTGTGGATGCGGTCATAGTCAACCATGGGCTGCGGTACAACTTCGGCGCGATTCGCGATTGGGGCGTCGAGATGGGAGAATGGAACGCCCATGTCAGCAGCAAAATGGAGACGAACCTCCCGGGCGTCTTCGCAGCAGGCGATTTCGTCGTGCACGATAGCAAGGTGCATCTGATCGCAGGCACGTTCACCGATGCCGTGAACGCGACGAACAGCGTCAAAACCTATCTTGACCCTGCCGCCGACAAGACGGCCTATGTCTCCTCGCACAACTCGCGCTTCAAGGAGAAGAATCGCCAGCTTGGCGTTGCCGTGGACGATGAGGAGGAGCATTAAGGGGGGCCGCCTCCTTCGGCGACTCTCGTCGGTGAAATGTTGATTATTGAGCAACATATCACCGACTAGAGGCACCGAAATCACCAAATATTGCGATAAATGCAATATTCCAGGTCTATCCGGGCCAGATATGGCGAAAATCAATACGAATGTTGCATTTTGAGCAGCATATTCGATATAAAGGCTGCTGCTAGGAGAGAATGCTGCATGTTGCGCAACATATTCACTGCGAGTTTAACTCCGAGATGCAAAAAGGGCTGAGAGATCGCCTACGATCACTCAGCCCTGAACTGTTACTACTTTTCACCGGGAATGTAGGACACCTGGAGGTCTAGATGAGAGAAACTTCAGCGAATTGAGCCCATGTAGCGAACCAGGAGGTCTACATGGGAGCAACTTCGGCGAAATCAGACCATGTAGCGCACCAGGAGGTCTACTTGGAAGCAACTTCAGCGAATTGAGCCCATGTAGCGCACCAGGAGGTCTACTTGGGAGCAACTTCGGTGATTTGAGCCCATGTAGACCTCCAGGAAATCTACTTATGAGCAACTGCGGCTAGCTCAGCCACGCTACCTCTCCGCCAGAAGCTGCTGGCGGTATTCCGTCGGCGTTACGTTCATCTTCCTGCGGAACACCTGCGTGAAATGGCGTACATCCGAGTAGCCGATTCGCTCGGCGATTTCGGCCAGCTTGAGGCCCGGCTGCAGCAACAGCTCCCTTGCCTGCTCGATGCGCAGACTGATGACGTAGTCTTTGTACCCTTGCCCTGTCTTCTGCTTGAACAACTGGCTGAAATAGATCGGATTCAAGAACACGACCGACGCCACCTTCTCGAGCGACAGCTCCTCGTTATAATGCGCCTTCAAATATTGCAAAGCCACCTCGATTGCCTTGTCCCCGCCCTCTTGGCGATCGCCTGCAGTCGTCACCGACGACTGGCGCAAACGCCTTACCTCGTCCGGAATGTGAGTAAACTCACGAATCATATCCGAAGATGTAATATGAAACGGCACCTTGAGATAGTGGCTGAGATGCGTGCGCAGCTCCTGCAGCAGTTCGCCCTCGGTCCGATTATCCTCCAGTTGAACAAGCCCAAGCAAGCTCTGGCGGTCGAAGTTGACGACAACCCCTTGTCCATGCCGATCAATCAGCTCAGACATTACATTTTCGATAATAAAATGCTCCAGCTGTACGTTCTTAACCGCCTCTTCTATCCGCACCATGATCAAACGGAATTCCGGGTATCGGTCGATCAGCTCGCCGATGTCCAAGTTGCCGATATCGAGTCCCGACGCCAGCCGCTGGAAGACGGCTTCCCGCAAGTACTTCAGGTTCGTCTTCAGCAGCTCGCTTTCCCTCGTAATCGCGGACTCCTGCTTCGCTTCATCGGCCAGCTGCGCCATCAGCTCGACAAGACGTGTTTTGCCAATCGGCTTAAGCAGGTAGTCGCGCGCACCTAGCCGCACTGCCTTCTGAGCGTACGAGAACTCGGAATGCGCGGAGATGACGACCCATTTGGCATGGGGATACTTACGGCGGGACATCTTCATAAACTCCAAGCCATCGATGCCGGGCATCAATATATCCGTCAACACAATATCAATCGGCTGACTGTCCATCAGTTTAACCGCTTCCTCCGCCGAAGCTGCCAAATGAATGGAATAGTCGGGAAAAGCCCGCTTGATCGTCCGTTTCACACCTTCACGAATGACGCCTTCATCATCCGCGATGAGAATATTCACTGCCATGGACAGTCGCTCCTTCCTTGGTCGGCGGCAGAAGAAGCGGCACCGTAATGATTGCGGTTGTCCCTTCGTTCAGCACACTCCTAAGTTCCACACCGTATGCATCGCCATACATATGCCGAATCCGCCGCTGCAGGTTCACCAGACCGATGCCGCCTTCATGCCGGACTGCCTCATGCTCCTCCAGTTCAGCCTCATCCTCCGGATTCAGCAGCGATGCATTCAACTTTGCCAGCGCAGCCTCATCCATCCCCGCACCGTTATCCTGCACGATGATTCGCAATTGACGTTCATCCGCTTCCGTGTAGACGCGCAGCGAGCCGCACCGATCAACGAGCGGCTCCAAGCCGTATTTCACCGCGTTTTCGATAATGGGCTGCAGGGTCATTTTGGGCAATGGGATGTTCAGCCACGGTTCTCCTACATCTATGTCCACGGTTAGGCGTCCTTCCAAGCGTGTCACAATAATCGTCAGATAATGCTCGGTCTGTTCGATTTCCTCCCGCATACTGACCGCATGATCTTCCCAATAACTGCTGTAACGGAACAGCCGCGATAGAGACAGCACCACTTCGCCCAGCCGGTCATGGCCTTTCTCATCGAGCATCCAGTAGATCATATCAAGCGTGTTATAGAGAAAATGGGGATTCACCTGCGACTGCAGCGCCTTCAGCTCCGCATTCTTCTCACTGACAGAGGAGATCTTCACCCGTTCAATAAGCTCTGCGATCTGATTCACCATCTGATTAAACGAAGCGACCAATATGTTGATTTCCTGATAAGAGGTGACATTCAGCGAGCCGCGGAAATTACCGATTTCGACCTGCTTCATCTCGGAGATCAACCGCTTAAGCGGCGAAGATATCGTCCGCGAGAAAATCGTCGCAATGAGCGTGGCAACCAGAACGAGCGCTGAGCCTACCAGAAGCAGAAACCGCTGCGTCTCCGCCAGCTCTACATTCAGATCCTTATCCGGCGTCACGCTGAGCACCGTCCAATCTGCATAAGGAAGCTTCGAAGATACGATTAACTGATCATCTTTCTCCATCACAACCGGAATCCCATCAATCGGGCGCTCTAAGCTCGCAAGCCAGGGTTCATCCCAAGTAATAGAGGTTGTGGAGACGACTTTTCCCTCACCGGACATCAAAAAAACCTGGCTATGCGCGCCAAGCTTCAAATTCTCCATAGCCGCAATAATCGCCCTCGGACTTGTTTCGAACAGCTCGATACCAACCTGCTTATGATTGTTCAGATCATAGATCGGCCGGCCAAAAGCAAACACAGAGCGGTTCTCCACCTGATCGATAATGGAGCGTTCAAACACACCGAGCCATACCATACTGCCGGTAGATGCTTTGATTTGCTTATACCAATCGGTTTTCGCATAGTCCGGGTCCACTACATTGGCGTAGTTTCCGTAGTTATACACTTTCCCTTTGTCCGTTAATACATGAATCCCGATGATATCCTCCTGCGACAGGAAGGCTGCGCCAAGGATATTCGTAATGTTCCGCTCATTAAAATAATCGACAGCAGGGCTGTCGACTACAGGATTGCTCAGAATCCGAGCTAAATCGTTATTGCCGATGACGGACTTGGACAGACTGTCATAGCTTTTCAGAAGAAGGTCAAACAAACCTACCGTCTGCGATACGTTCTGCTTGGATAAGCCGCTGACCTTCTCATGAAATTGCACCGTCGTTCGGTTATAGTACAGAATGCTGACGATCAGTAAGATTGCAGCCATACTGATGAGGAACAGCACGAATAATCGGTATTGAATGGAGTGAAATCCGCGTGCCACTGGCCTTTCCGCCTCTCATGAACCCATTCCTTACCCTTTCACCGCTCCGGCTACCATACCCTTCGTGATTTTCTCGGAGAGTACGAAGTAAACGAGCATAACAGGCAAGGCGCCAAGTACAAGGTATGCACCGATTGCACCAAAATTGGCGTTGTACTGACTAACGAAATTATATATGCCGAAAGGAAGAGTTTTCAACTTCTCTGCAGAGATAAATGTCGCAGCCATGATGTACTCGTTCCAAATCGTGATGAACGTCAGGATTACTACTGTCATAATCGGCGGTACCGATATCGGCAGGATGATGCTGCGGAAGATCCGATATACGCTAGCTCCGTCCATAAAGGCCGACTCTTCGATCTCGGCTGGGATGCCGCGCATAAATCCGCTGAGGATAAAGACGGCAATCGGCGTCGAGAACGCGATATACGGCAGAATGAGCGACAAACGAGTATTCAGAATATCCAAGTTACTGAAAATAACCATAAGCGGCAGAAGCGTTGCTTGCATCGGAATCATCATCCCAAGCAGGAAGATCAATGTTACAAGCGGTCCATACTTCCATTTGAATCGCGAAATCGCATATGCCACCATGGAGCTCAGCACGATAACGCAAACCAATGTAATCGAGGTAACAATCAAGCTGTTGCTCAAGTATTTCAAGTAATGACCGCTCGTATAAGCGGCTTTATAGTTACCCCATTGCGGCGAGGTCGGCAGAGAAAAGAAATGACCGCCGAGAATTTGCTCGTTTGTTTTGAGCGAGTACATCACAAGCCAGAGCAATGGGTAAATTTGCGTGACGACAAGGATCGAGAGAAGTAGATACACGAGCCCTTTTTTAATACCTGCCATGTTCTTTGTTCTCCCTTCTTAGCTGTATTTCGCTTCGACTTTTTTGAAGACGAAATTGATGACGACTGTAAAAATCAAGCAAATCATGACAAGGATTGTAGCGAGCGCACTTCCGTATCCGTATTTAAGCGATAGGAACGACATGTTGTACATATGCATCGAAATGGTATCCGTCGCATGTGCAGGACCGCCGCCTGTCATTACCCAAACAAGGTCGAAGGCTTGCAAGGAGCCGATAAACGCAAGAATGATTGAGATTTTGAAGATCGGAATCGCCATCGGATACGTAATGTACCAGTCGGATTTGAAGCCTTCCGCGCCGTCGATTTTGGCCGCTTCATAAATTTCACTCGAAATGTTCTGCACACCTGTGTATTGAATGAGCAGATGGTAACCGAAGTATTGCCATAGCGATACAAAATACAAACAGTACATGGCAACTTTCGGCTCTGTCAGCCAGCTGCGTGTCCAGCTTTCCAGTCCAATCGCGTTCAGAACGCCATTGAGCATACCGCCCATTTCAGTTGGGTTGTAGATCGTTTTCCAAAGTTGACCAATAATAACGACTGACAAGATAACAGGTACAAAATAGAGCGAAACCAGCGTGTTTGCTTTACGTACGTAACGATTCATCAGTGCTGCGATAAATAGACAGATCGGAATTTCCGCCATGGAAAATACCGAGTACATTAACGTGCGGCGAACGGATGGCCAGAAGTTTGTATCTTCAGTCAGGATCGTTTTAAAGTTATCGAGCCCGATAAATTTCGCCTTGTTGATGCTGTCCCAATCCAGCAAGCTGTCGTATACCGAAACGACGATCGGAACGAACACGAGGCAGATATAGAGAAGCAGACACGGCAGGACGAAAACTGCAATAGTGCGGGCCGGGACTTTTAAAACATTCACTGGGGTTGCCTCCTGATCGTAATAGATTGAAAATAAAGCCGTAAACGGATGGAAGCCGCTAAGTATGCCTCCACCCGCAAACGACTAGCTATTTAGTACTTCTTATTTATTCGCGTCAAATGCTGCTTGGTGCTCCTGAGCTACTGCTGCAGGGTCAACCTTTTGAACGAACATGTTTTGGATGCTGCTAAGGTGAGCTTGTGCGATAGCTGGTTTCATTGTGTTATCGAACGCCAGGTCTCCGCCTTTAACGCCTTTGAACAGATCAAGTACGCTGATTGCAAGATCGGAGTAGCCAGCTGCTTTGAAGTCACCTTCAATGATTTGACCGCTGCCTACTGCGTTTTTCAGCTCGAACTGTTTCTTAGGCATGTTCAGCATGAAGTAGTTCAGGAAATCTTTTGTAGCTTGCAGATGTTTGCTGTTAGCCGAGATTGCGAATGCGGAACCCGGAGCAAGCATGAATTGGTCTGGATCGCCTTTGCCGCCTACAGTAGGGAATTTGAATGCGCCCACTTTGCCGCCAACGGAGGAAGCATCGATTGCGCCTGTTTCCCAAGTACCCATGATCATCATAGCTGCTTTACCTGTTTTGAATAGGTTGCCGCCTGTGTTGTAGTCAACGGATGTTGCGCCTTCGTTGAATGCTTTGGCTTGAATCAGATCTTGCATTTTGGACACTGCGTCTACGAATGCAGGATCGTTAAATGTTTTCTTGCCGTCTTGCACGTCTTGCAGGAAGCCAGGGCCGCCGTTTGTGCGAAGCAATACGTTCATGAACAAGAACGAACCTGTCCAGGAATCCTTCTCACCGATTGCGATTGGCGTGATGTTTTTGGCTTTCAATTTCTTCACGTCATCGATGAACTGCTCGTAAGTCGTAGGTACTTCAGTGATACCTGCTTGTGCGAACAGATCTTTGTTGTAGTAAACAACTTCGATATTGTTGCCGTCTGGCAATGCGTATACGTTGTTGTCGAAGCTGTAGTAGTCGAGAAGACCTTTTTGGAATGTATCTTTCAGGCCGTTCTGATCCAGCATATCGTTCAATGGAGCGAAGAGGCCAGCGTCTACGAAAGGCTTCATTTGTGCGGATGGGTTCACGATCGTGATGTCCGGCACTTCTTTGGAAGCGGCTTGCGTTTTAAGCTTCAGCTTCTGTTGGTCTGTGTTAAGCGTATCCAGCTCGATCGTTACGTTCGGGTGATCCTTCGTGTATTGATCTACGATCGAGTGAAGCATTTTGTACGAAGGCGTTTCAGGATCCGGGTAGATGTTCTGGAACGTGATCGTTACTTTCTCGTCGCTTGCGTTGCCGCCTGCATTTGTGCCTGCGTTTGTACCTGTATTCGTATTATCTGCTGTGTTATTGTCTTTGTTACCACATGCTGTTGCTCCAAGCAGCAATGCTGCTGCCGTCAACGCAACTGCAGTTGTTTTCATCGTTTTGCTTGCCATGTTCTCTATTCCCCCTCGGGTTGATATACGCTTATTATCATGCACAGAGGCATCAGCAACAATGCGCGAAATCAAGGAGTGAGGTTTGCTTTTTCAAGGTTGTGTGAAGAAAACAGACTTCTTCTGCACCAATAAGAAGAGCGGAATGCGCGCCTGCGGTGGCTGAATTCAAACAAATATGTAAAGGATTACAAGCATATGCCGGTGAGTTATGTGCGGGGAGGCGAGCGGTTTGCAACTTTCGAAACAACTTTCGTAACAGCTTTCGAAACAATTCGAAACTTAAATAATGCACCTCCGTCGTGCTATGATGGTAGAAGCGTTAGAACATTGATGTACTCACTAACCCCCATAAGCGAAAGGACGTTTATTCATGGAATCAATCCGTAATATTTATTGCGTTGGACGCAATTATGCGCTGCATGCCAAAGAGCTCGGCAACGATGTGCCGGAGGAGCCGATGATCTTCTCCAAGCCTACGCATGCGCTTCATCCCGCAGTGGGCAAGCTTGAACTTCCCGGCACCATCGGCGAAATTCATTATGAACTGGAGGTTGTGGTGCGCATCGGAGCGAGTTATCTGCCGGGCATGAAGGCTGAAGAACTCGTGGACGGCATTGCGCTCGGCATCGACCTGACGGCGCGCGATGTACAGTCGAAGCTGAAGGAGAAGCGCCATCCTTGGCTGCTGGCGAAAGGCTTCGTCGGCTCTGCGGTGCTGAGTCCGTTCACACCGTTTACAAGCGTGGAGGATTTCACGCAATTAACGTTTAGCCTGCTTAAGAACGAGGAGACGGTGCAAACCGGCTGTCCGCAGGACATGATCTTCCCGCTGCAGCAGTTGGTCGACTTCATCGGCACCAACATGGGACTCGGCGCAGGCGATGTCATCTACACCGGCACACCGGCCGGCGTTGGTCCTCTGGCCGATGGGGACATGCTGGAGATGAAGCTGATCGCCGGCGGCAAGGAAGAGACGTATGGTCCACTTTATGTGGACATGATTTGATTGATGGGCCGCCCCGGGTTATGTGGGGCGGTTTTTTTGTGTTGGCCGCGGGGGCGCCGGGGTTGGCCGTGGGGCGAGGGCATTCCCGTGGCGTGGCCTATGGCCCTAGGGGAGGCGCGGGTGACTGCGCGGTAGACCTCTAGGTAAGCTTCTTGGCATCACATTCGCTGCTATCGCCACCATGTAGACCTCTAGGTAAGCTTCTTGGTACCAGATTCACTGCTTTCTCCATCATGTAGACTTCCTGATTAGCTTCTTTGCACCAAATTCGCTTCCATCGCCATCATGTAGACTTCCTGGTAAGCTTCATGGCACCAAATTCACTGCTTTCTCCATCATGTAGACTTCCTGATTAGCTTCTTTGCACGTTATTCGCTGCTTTCTCCATCATGTAGACTTCCTGATTAGCTTCTTGGCACAAATTCGTTGATTCCTCCACCATGTAGACCTCCTAGCCAGCTTCTTACTCCAGATTCGCTCGCTCCCGCTACAGCCGTGCCTCTTGTGTAACAACTATTGTAATTGGAGCTGAGAGTCCGTTTTGGGGACTTTCAGCGTTATTCCGGCATGGTTTTCGCGCTGAGAGTTCAATTTTTGCACTCTCAGCCAACTTTCATCACTCTCAGCCATCTTTCGCGGGGAGACTTAGCGGCGCGCCAACGAACAACAAAGGACAGCTCCACAAACCCGAGCTGTCCTTCCCGTTACTCATACATCGCAAGTGCCGACACCGAGATTGCTGCGATTCGGTCGTCCTTTAACTCGAACTCCAGCGCCAACCGATTCTCTTTGTCGATGTAGCCAAATGCATTTCCACGCGTATAGTAGTTTTCCCCGTACAGCTTCTGCGCGCTTTCCCGGGTATCGCCCAGTTTCACGCCCTTCGCGGTAGCGACCTTGGGGCTGAGCGAGTAGGCCAGCACGACATTACTGAGCGAGGTGTACTGATATTCCTCGTACATGAATAAAAAAGTTCTGCCGTTATTAAGCGTACGCTGCGGCTTACCTAACTTGGTAACGAGCTCCTGCTCGGTAAGGCCCAGCTTCACGTTATCCCCGCTTTTCTCGGTACTCAAGTCAGTCGAGCCAATTTTGTCGATGAACGTTAGCGGCGTTTCACTCTTGCCACCGCATGCTGCAAGCAGTATAGCTAAGCCACTTAATAAGATGATGAATTGCATGATGCGTTTCACTGCAAACCTTCACTCCCTCATACACTTAAACGGCGCGAAACGCCGACTTCCGGCTTTCGCATCCCGTTTTCCAATCTCAAGCATTTAGCTTCTCAGGTTCCAACGTCATTCCAGCCATTCAGGCCTCTGCTATCCTGACTACTCCGATTTCTGACTTTCACTTACAGCTTACAGCATCCCGCGAAGCCTGTCCGCAAGCACCTGCATCATGCTGCGCAATACGCCAATGTTCTGGAAGCATAGCATGAACACTTGGTCGCGGTGCAATTGAAGCAGTACAGTCGGGCTCGCTGCTGTGCAATCTGCGGAACGAAGTCCGCTGTCGATGACGGCCATTTCGCCGAAGCATTCGCCTTCCCCGAGCGTCGCGAATGTTTGGCTGCCCTTATGTACGCGAACGCTTCCCTCTATAATACCGTACAACGTATCGCCGTAATCATCAACCCGGCAGATCGATTCACCCGCCGCGTACTCCACTTCCTCAACAAGCTGCGCGAGAGCGATGACATCCTCCTGGGATAAACGGGCAAACAGATCGATCTTTTGCAGAATGAGCACCCGCCGCAAAATAATATCGTTCGCCATGCCGTGCCCCACTTGCGAAGATTCCATGACCGCCCCTCCCGCATCAGCAGCCGATGCAGCCGCAACCTCCGCTTGATACTCCTCCGCAGGAATCGAACGAACCGTCGATTGCTGTGCCAGCTTCGAGCGCAGACGCCTCGAGAGCAGCTTCATCATTTCAAGCGCAATGCCGGTACGGTCAAAGATCACATCATAGAAGCCCGACGAATCGAGCCGCCACAATACAAGATCCTCTTCGGCCATAACCGTAGCTGTCCGCAATCGACGCGTCAAAATCGCGGTCTGTCCGAAGCACTCTCCGGCATTGCGTTCATTGATTTTCTCAGCGCCACGATAAATACCGGTTCGCCCGCTTTGAATGAGATAGAGCGCATCTCCGGGATCATTCACCTGAAACACGGTAGCCCCTTTCGAATAGGTCACCCGCTCCATGCGCATCGCAATCATCGAAAGCTCCCGTGCCGACAACCCATCAAACAAGGAGACCTTCTTCAACATGGCAATCCGTTCCATCTGTTCGCTTAGCCATGTCTCATCTACGGAATGTCGGCCAGGTACCGCCTCTTCCGCCTTGCTCCTTGAAGCAAACTGAATAGCTTGGCAGAGCCACTCATCGCCTTGATCATTCATCCAGTCTAATTCAAGCGACGCCTCGTTCTTCACGACATTCGCTGTCACCGTACGGGAAGCCGACATCAGCTTCGCCAGCTCCATTCGCAGGTTCCCCTGCACCAGCTGGTCGATAATTTCTGCCGCATTCGCTTGTTGGCGTGCCGCGCCTTCGGTCCAGTTCACGTACACCGCTTGAATGGTTTTGGCTTCATAGATAAAACCGAGCAGCAGGAATATCCGCTTAATCATCGCAGAACGAACCTGCTCGACCGCTTCCGCCACTTCCTCATAGCCTTCAACTGCAATGAGATCACCTTGGTACGAAGTAAACCGTCCGTACAGCTCCAGCTCGAGCAATATATTCGCCTCGAACCCTTTGGCATCCACCTGCTGGATGCCTTTACGCATCCGGGTCATCGCTTCCAACAGCTTATCTCGCATTTCGAAATTCGCCGGTTCATATCGCTGGAACAACAAGTCGAAAGCCTGCTGCCCGCCGATTCGCTCAAACACTTTCGGCAAATGTAAAGTTACCGATTCCACATCAAAATAGGCTGCGAGCAGCTTCAGAATCTCCCGCTCATCATAAGCAGCCAGCGTTTCGACAGCCGCCTCCCGTGTCTCGTTATGCTGCAGCATCGGCACAATATGCGGCACAAGCTCCGGCACTTGCAGCACAGCAGCGGACTGCACAGCGAATTTACGAACTTGCGGCGCCTCATCCCGAAGCAGCGGAATCAGCGGTTTGTAGAACTCCCGAATGCCGATCTGACCGAATAGAATTGCCATTGAAGTACGCTCATCCTCACGAGAGCTCTCCATGAGTTCCTTCAACGTGCCCACGGCGCGGAACATTCCCTCGATGCCGTAATATTTGATCAAACCCGCAATGGCAGCCGACTTCACGTCCATGTCCTCTTCGCTAAGCCGCGCCGTAATATCATCCAAATGCTCATCCTTCGCATACGCCGCCAAAGCAAGGATGGCAGCAGCCCGAACTCGGCTATGCCCTTCCCCAATAAGCGCCAGCAGCGATTCTTCTTGACCTGCAGGCTGCTTCCGTTCCATGTAACGAAGCGCCTCTACGCAAACCTCTTGCGAGGGGTGACGAAGCA
Source organism: Paenibacillus sp. J22R3 (assembly GCF_056269305.1). Classification (NCBI taxonomy): domain Bacteria; kingdom Bacillati; phylum Bacillota; class Bacilli; order Caryophanales; family Paenibacillaceae; genus Paenibacillus; species Paenibacillus sp. J22R3. The sequence goes on from NZ_JBWDNS010000005.1 coordinate 375,615, forward strand.
ATCCTTCCAGATGCGGCATAAGGTCAAATCCATCAATATCCTGCAAAATCTTCAGCGCATACAGCACCTGCACCTTATCGGGCTGCACAAGTGTATCCGTCAGCACCCGCAAGCTGGCAGGGTCCATCAGATCGAGCTGACCCTCATGCAGGTCATGTCCCCTGGTTTTCAAAGTAGACAGAAGCGCCTCCAGGTAAGCCCCTTTCACCTTCACGGCTGCTACGATACAGACGCAAAGCAGCGTCAAAATCACATAGCTAAACTGCTGCGTCGTCAACAGCTGAGACAGCAGAATTAAACTGACAGCGGCAATCCCTTTGGCACCGTTACGAACGATACCGTCAAGGAAGCTCTTCGCCGAATTACGCCACTCCGGCGGAATCGGGAACATGACGAGCTGGCTGACCGATGAATAAATCGTATCGCCAAGCACCTTGTCGCTCCCTTTTACAATCACAACCATCGCCAGCACAGGCATCATCAATACGCCGAGGCTTCCGGTGAACAGGGCAATCGGGAATACCAAGATCGCAGTCATGACACCGAACCTTGTAAGCAGCTTACCCGCGACGAATAGCTGAATAAACAACGCCAGCAACCCGGAGAATCCATAGAAGCTCCCCATAAATCCGGCCAATGCCTCATCCTGAAGCGTCCCCCGCAAAATAACCTTAAACTGATAGTCGATCAACGTCAGGGTAATAACGAGCGCCGCTGACATGATTGCAATATATTTGAGATGGGGGACATTGCGGAATAAGCCGCCGCTTTCCTTCTTCTTCGCACCGCTGCCGCCAGCCTGTTTACGTTGAGGCTTAACGGAGGTGAACAGGTCTGACCCTTTCCCTGCGAGCTTCAATAACCGAATAACCGCTACAAGCGCAAGCAGTTGAAGCGCGGCATAGAAGCAAATCAGGTTCGCTGTCCCTACTAGAGGAACAACAAGCTTCAGACCGAAACCACTTATTATTCCGCCCATAAGTCCGCCGCTGCCGACAAGTCCGATGGTCCGTTTGACCTTGCGCTGATCCAGAATGGACGCTGCAAACTGCCAGAAACAGACGATCATAAGGAAATTGAACACATCATAACCAACGTAGATTACCGGATATACCCAGCTGAAATCCATGCCCACGCCAAGCCGCGAGATCAACACCAGCGCAGAAATAAGCGGAATGAGCAGCTTCAGCAAATGATCCATCCGAAACCGCGGACTGAATCGTTGGAACAGCAGCCCGATTAACAGAAGCGCTGCCGACTGCGGCACATACATAAAGGAAAGCTGCGAGGCGCCGAAACGGGACAGAAACAGCGCATCCGCCGCAGTTCTGCCAACCGTCGAAGCCGATGAAACCGCAAACAAATAAATAAAGAGGAAAAGCACCTTCGTATACTCTTCCTTGTCTTCGCCAAATTTGCGAAAGGTTTGCCCAAACGCGTTTCCCGAAATTAATTTCATTACCGGCCGCTCCTACCCGAACACTTTAGTGACATCTTTTAGTAATTTTCGACAGAGGGAATCCGATGTCCTCCAAAAGTCGCAATCATTTTACAGGAAAAAAGTCCCATACAGGTGAGGAGTGGAGAACAACGCAAAAAGAGCACAGACCAGATGGGTCCGTGCTCTTTGCTCTCAGGCTACTCGAGAAAGACTGGGGCAGCCACTTTCATGTTTAACGGTTGCCAGCGTGGCTATTTCATGGAAATATGCCTGTTTGAAACTCTAGCGGTTGTGACAGGCGTTATTTGCAGCAAATGGGGCGATTTCCAGTGGAAAACACTCAAATAAGCTCGTTGGCAACCGTTAGAAAATAAAAAGGGCCAATTTAGGCCAAATAACCACTCTCACAACCGTTAGCGTTGGCATGCGAAAAAACATACGCTCATCGCAAATTTTGCGGAGCCATTAATGGGCAGATAAGCGCTCAGCCGCCCAACCCAGCAAGCCCCTTCGGAGCTGCTCAGACTATCGAGACTTTCACGGAGACAACGAGAGCACAGACCCGGGTGGGCCTGTGCTCTCCTCACTTGCTTCAATCGCTTACTTCCCGCCTGCTGCCGCTCCGTTATCCGCTTCCTCGCCGGTAGTTTGATAGGCGATTAATACGATATTGCTGGCTGTTTGCTTACGCAAATCCGATTCGAATTGCTGCAGCTGCGCCAATAGCTGTCCGTCTAGTTGAGCCGGTTTATAATTCACGAGAGTCCCTCCATTGCTAGATTTCAGGTTTACTCTCATTGTTAACTGCAATAGCCCTGCTTATGCGTCGACCGGACAGATTTATGGCAAATCAATCAGCATGAATTGCCCGCCATTCTTGCTGGCAATAACGAGCTCCTCCAGATCGGTAATTCGCGCGGAATCGCTTCGGCTCAACTGATGCTCACCGTTTAACGTGACTTCACCTTCCATGACGAACAGGAAGATTTTGCGTGCGGCATCCTGCTCGAACGAAACGCTGTTACCTGCTTCAAGGCGAGAAAGGTAAATGGTAAGATCCTGATGAATCGATGTGATCGTTTCGCTTTGAAGACGCTGCGACACAATGGGAAGCAGTGCATTCTTCATCGCAGCAGAATCGAACGCCTTTTGCTCGTAAGACGGTGTTAGCCCCTTCGCCTCTGGGAGGAACCACATCTGCAGCAGGTTAGCTACTTCGGTGTCTGACGAATTGACTTCGGAATGCAAAATCCCCGTTCCCGCTGTCATGCGCTGAACCTCGCCTGCTCTTAAAACCTCTTTGCCGCCCGTGTTGTCCTCATGCGCGAGCTCGCCCCGCATCACGACCGTAACAATCTCCATATCCCGGTGCGGATGCGTGCCGAATCCTTTGCTTGGTTGAATATAATCCTCATTAAATACGCGCAGCGGACCAAAATTCAAGTTGTCCGGATCGTAATAATCTGCAAACGAAAAACTAAAATTAAACTGTAGCCATCCCAAGTCCCCAGAATGTCTCGATGCTGCCGGATATATTGCGATCATGGTCCAGAACACTCCTCATGATTTCATTTTTACTCACTTACTTTATGTAAGTATGTGTGCTATAGTTAGCTTTGTCAAGGAGGGATTCCATTGGATCATTTGTACATTCGCCACACCGTTGGCGGCCGATTATTTCTCGATTCGAAGAAGCATGAGCTAACGTTCTCCATCGCACCCGCAGAGGGCCGAGAAGGCTGGAAGCTCTGTATTGATGCCGTGGAAGAGTCCATCGGCGCACCGATTTGCCGGCATCATGACGAGCTGAATATCTTTGTCGTCGCCGATGGCGCTGTTGATCAGAAGACTTGGTATTATTCTACACATGGCCTCGTCGAATATGACGCAGCAGCCAATCAGCTCATCATCTGGGCCGATGGCAGAATCGACTACACCGTCTAGCTTGTGTAAGCTCGCTTCACCTTTATACCCAACCCCAGAAAAACCCGTCCCGCTCCCAAGCTGCGCGCCCGCCGTGCAGCTTTTTGAATGCTTTCTTGACTTCCTTGTCGATGGACTCGTTGCCATTCTCATTGACATAAATAAACTGCTCCCCGAAATGCGCCTTGATATGCGCAACCGCCTGCTCCTGACGCAGCATGCCTGCCGACTTCAGCTCCTGTACCATCCACTCTGCTGCTTCTTGCGCTGTATGTTCCATTTTACCCATCGCCTCTTCCCGCTTGCATTTGTTGAACCATTTGTTCGCCAACTCCGTATGTATCGATTAAGTACGCATACCTATTTATTAGGAGGGGTTGCCATTATGCATGTTGTGGAACCGAATACGAAGAAGGTCAATTTGAAGCCCTATATTCTGTATGCCCTATTGATCGTGGTCGGTGTCATCGTCGCCTTTAACGGGTTCCAGACCGTCCAGTACGGCAATGTCGGTTTGTACAAAACGTTCGGTAAATTGAATGATAACATACTGTCGCCCGGCATTCATATGAAAATCCCATTCGTGCAGAGCATCATTCAGGTGAATGTGCAGGTGACCAAGGCGGAGACCGATACGAGTGCGTCCTCTATGGACTTGCAGCCTGTTTCCACGCATGTGGCCGTCAACTACTCCGTCGACAAAGCGGCCGCGTATAAGCTTATGAACAACGTCGGCGGCTCGTTCGACAACGTGATCGTGAACCCGGCTATTCAGGAAATCGTAAAAGAAGTGACTGCCCGCTACCCGGCGGAGGACTTGATTGCGAAGCGCGATGTCGTTGCCGCCGAAATCCGGGAGCACCTGACGACGCGGCTCGCCAAGTATAATTTGATCGTGGCAGACATTAACATCGTGAACTTCAAGTTTTCGGATGCGTTCAACGCGTCGATCGAAGCGAAGCAGGTTGCGCAGCAGCAGGCGTTGAAGGCCGAGAACGACCTCAAACGGGTACAAATCGAGGCGAAGCAGAAGATCGCTCAGGCACAGGCGGAAGCGGAATCGCTGAAGCTGAAGAAGCAAGAGGTAACGCCGGAGCTAATCCAGCTGAAGCAAATCGAGGTGCAGGAGATGGCCGTGGAGAAATGGAACGGCAGCCTGCCTAACGTGACCGGCGGAGCGACACCGTTTATCGATGTGAGCAGCTTTGGGAGCGGCGGGAAGTAGGTCGAGTGGTTGAGAGTTGGTTGAACGGTTGATAAAGGGCAAGTTAGAAGGCTGGAGCCGGGGGTTGAGGCTCTCGGCCTTTTGTGTTTTATAGCCGGTTGGTCAAAGGGGCGCGCTTTCTAAAGTGGTTTCGCACGGGGATCTTCTTTCGCCTAAAACTCGCACTTGTGCGGTACCTGCTACCTCTCTTTTACTCTTCTTACTGAAATACCACCAATGTGCGGTGCCTGCTACCTCTCTTTCATTCTTATCTTGCGCTCGTTTCACCGCTATCTGGCCAATCTGAGTCTCTTTTCGTCGAATTTAAATTTATGTAGTTTCGGGATCCTCTTTAATGGGGTTCGTTAATTTGCTGAGAGTTCGTTTTTCGCACTCTCAGCACCTTTTGCAGGGAGAGGGGGGTAGTTTATTTACTGAGAGTTCGCTCCTCGCATTCTCAGCTTCGGCGCTGCGTGGTTTCGCCGCCGGGCTCCATCTTCAAAGCTTCGCATCCGGTTTGAATCGGCCGAAAGCAACGAGAAACTTGACGAACAGCACCTGCCGCGAGAGCGCGAGATGCGCGTAAAACCACTTTGTTTAGCGAATGAGCACTTCCTTTGTCACCCTTGCAGGGAGTGGTTGCGAGAGCGCGAATTACCTATGCATTCCACCCGAACGGAGTGATAGGATTGGAACTTGTCAAAAGCAAGGATGCAGCTGAGTCGTTGAACGTCAGCCAAACCACGGTCAAACGCTGGGCTTCCCACTTCCCTCATTATTTTCAAAAGGATCGATTCGGCCATTATGTATTCTCGCGCAGTGACCTGTCGATGCTCGCTTATATCAAAGATTCGCTCGAACGCGGAGAAACGATGGATATGATCGTGTTACCTGAGCCCGAGCAGCAGCCGGAACACCATGCCGACGAACGGGCAAACCATTCCGATTCGCATCCCCTGCTGTCCGGCTACAACGAGCAGGTGGCCGCCGCATCAGAATCGCACGACTCCGAGCTTCACTGCCGCTTGGTGCTGGTTGAGCGCAGACTCGAACAGAAGGCCGACGAGGTTGTCGCCGCGCAAATATTGCAGCATCGCTCCGAGCTGGAGGAGCTGCGCAAGATGATTGATCACCTAAGCGCAGCCATCGAATATGCCAAGCAGCCTATTCCGCCCTTGAGCATACCCCCATACGCCGCCGAGACCGCGGCAGCCTTAGAATCGCCTGTTTCCGTCCCATCGCCCGCACGCAAACGCGGCTTGTTTCGCTCCTTATTTGTCTGGTTTTGATTTCCCCGGAAATAGGATTGCAAAGGGGAGAATAATGACCGTCACGACAGCGAGTGCTCCGATGGCCAGAACGCGTTCATCCAGCAGCAGCTGTACGAGCAGTGACAGCACAATGCCGCCTAAATTGCCGAACAAGAGCAGCAGCCCCGTAACAGCTCCGGCAGTGCGCGGCTCCGCTTTGGCCTCGGCAAACGAAAGCACTATAGGCAAGTCGGCGAGCAGCAGCAGTCCGGCCAAAGCCAGCAATGTCATAAACAGCCAGGTAGGCATCCCTGCCGCAAGGAACACAAGCAATACCGCGCTAACCGCGAGTGACAGCACAAGCACGTTTCGTGCACGATTCCCGCGCATTGCGAAGTCCGGCAGCACCGCCGCCCCGATAATACCAGCCGCCGTCATGAGTCCAAGGCCAGTTCCGACCTGCACCGAATCATAGCCGATGGCATCTGCCAATACTTCGAGCCATGTCGCCAGCGTAATGAAAATACCGAAGCCCGCAAACAGGAGCAAACTGAACAAACGAACCCACTGCTGCGACCAAAGTGCCCGCAAGGCGCGAAGCGCCGGCGCAGGCTCTGCATCAGTCGCCCCTTCATACAAGGGAGGCTTGCGAAGATTAACCAGCAGCGCAAGGCAAGCAGCTGCACTAATAATGGCCTGCGTCCACAGAACGGCAGGCATTCCGCCCCATTCCAGCAAGAATGGCACCGTCACATTGGATATCATGATGCCGACAAACAAGCTGGCCGTACCGGCTGCAATGGCAATTGGACGTTTGGGCGGTGCTGCATAGAGCACCGCCATTTTGTTCACCGCATTGAGCACAAGCGGCTGACCGACGGCGATGATGAACTGTCCGGCAAGCGCATACTCATATCCGGGCACAACCCGGATCAATGCGCCGGCGACAGTAAGTCCCGCTCCCCATGTGAGCGCGCCACGGAAACTGCGATCGGATGCAAAGCCAAACGGGATAGACAGCAGCACATAGACAAGCGGGAAAACGAGCGACAGCCACCCGACAGCATCGACAGATACGCCCCACTGCTCGGAGGCATCCGTCGTAATCGGCGTAAAAGTCACCCATAGCAGCTGAGTGACAGCCACCAATCCTGCATAAGCAGCGATAACGGACCAGCGCGAAGCTCCTTGCTTTTGCTCTTGCTCTTGATTCAAGCGATTATTATCCCCCATCATAGCGACAACTCCGGAACCCCGAACAGCTTCTCCAAGTAAGGGTTCAACAGAACGCGATCCGGATCATACTGTTCCCGCAGATTGACGAATGAGTTCCACATCGGATACAGCTCCTGCAGCTGCGATGCGCGAAGAGAGTGCATTTTGCCCCAATGCGGCCGCCCTCCATAACGCAGGAAGATCTTCTCCATCGCCGCAAAATAAGCCCCGTACGGCATCCCTTTATACATATGTACGGCAATATAAGCAGAATCCCGGCCATAGGCAGGGCTCAGCCAGATGTCATCGCCCTTGGCATAACGGCACTCAATCGGAAAATGAACCGCAAATTGCTCTTCTTCCATTACCGCACGCATCTCTGCGATGACAGCGGGCATCGCCTCCGCGGGCAGATTGTATTCCATCTCATTGAAACGCACGAGCCGCTTCGTCGCGAACAGACGATGGCTGTACGACACCTTGCTAAACAGAGGGAACTGCGCCGCAGAGAATCGGCTTACGGGCCTGCACAGCTTCGGAACCTGTCGGCACATTCCGGATAACAAACCGAATACGCCATTCTCCAGCACCACGTCGCTGATATAATCGCCTACCCGCCTCGGAGTGACGGGCTCGGTCGTTTCATTCATGATTTTGAGCTGACACGATTCCGCGTAGGGAAACCAATACATCTCGAAGTGACGGTGCGAGTCCGCAAGCGTTGTCAGCTGCGTCAAACTTTCCGTGAGCTTCGTCCGCTTGCTCTCGTAGCGCATTCTGAATGCAGATCGGAGTCTCAGCTTCACCTGTACCAATACGCCGAGTGCGCCTAGCGATACTTGCATGCCTCGAAACGTCTCCGGATGAGAATCCAACGAGCACTCGACTACCTCACCGCTCCCGGTTACAAACGTCAGTCCAATCACCTGTGTCGCAATATTGCCGAACTCCCGGCCTGTGCCATGCGTGCCGGTGCTTATTGCACCCGCAATGGACTGGACGTCAATATCACCGAGATTCTCCTGCGCTAACCCTTGCTGAAACAGCAACTCCCCTAGCAGCTTCAGCTTCGTACCGGCCCAGACCGTGGCGGTTTCTGCTTCGGCATCGACTTCAACCAAACCTTGCATGCGGTCAAGGGAGACAAGCACATCACCGGAAGCCGCGATTGGCGTAAACGAATGCCCCGTTCCGACAACCCGGAGTTTCCTCCCCTCTCGCCTGCACATCCGTACAATTTCGACGACTTCTTCTATGGATTCGGGATATAGAACCATACTCGGTGTGGCCTGTACGGAGCCTGACCAATTCGACCACGCTACCCGCATTGCCGCATGTCCATTCATACAAAACAAGCCCCCATTCCGCGATAGGTTGCATATTCACCGATGATTTGCCCATTGGATACGGCAACCAGCTGCAAGAAGCGCTCGCACAGTTCTCCTGCTTTGGCGTGGCGGAAGAAGACAGGATCGCCTAGCGACAGCGTCAGCCCCCTCTTCACGCGCAGAGGTGTCTGCACCTCGCCTGCCCCCTCCAGCGGTAACAGCTCCAGCCCTTCCGGGAGATACACCTGCGCTTGTTTCTCGATCCCTACCGCCCCGGAGGCTGTATAACCGCCGCCCATACAGGTGACGATATCCGGCCTTGGGCAGCGGACAATCTCCACCGCATACCCTGCCGCAGGCTCATAGCGAAACCCGCTGTACGCGTCAAACAAGCCCGGCGCATAGAACCCGGAGCCTGCCGTTATCTCCGTCACGCAAGCTTCCAGACGCGAGCTGTCCATGCTGCCCGTGCCCCCGGCATTCACGAAACGAAGCCCCGCAACGCCGATCGCTTCGAGGCCCTCCACGACTTCGCGTCGCCGTTTCGCCACTTCGGCGATCGAGCGTTTCTTCAGCCAGCGGATCACGCTGTTCTTCAGAGGCTTGCCTGGCACATTATCGCCAAGACCGGCAACCTGCGCCTCGTAGCCCATAATGCCGTCCAGCTTAAGCCACGGTGATGCGACGATAAGCTCCGCAACGGGGCGCACTTGCTCCCAGCTCGATAATGGCGAACGCCAGACGCCAAAATGCAATCCCGGATAATCGGCCGACATATCGATATCCACGCATAACGGCACGACAATTGCCTGTTCTGCGGCAATGCTCTCCAAGTGCTGCACATGTTCGGCACAGTCGACCATGAATGTAATGGAGCGCCCTTCCCCGATGGACCTAACCAGCTCGGCAATCCGATCCGGCTGCCACTGCGGGTAGCCAAGCAGCAGATCATCGAATCCTTCGCGAATGAGCATCGCTGCTTCGTCGGCGGTATAACACATGATCCCTTGATATACCGGACTGCTGGCCAGAATGCGCCGCATGACCTCCGGGCAGCGGATCGATTTGCTCGCGATCCGTACCTTCTTGCTTCCCGCAGCCTGCGCAATAGCCGCGATGTTGCGGTCCAGCCTATCCAAATCCACGAATGCAAACGGCATCGGCAGACCCTCAAAAACCGTTTTGTAATACGCATAGGTATCCATCATAGTCGTCTGCACATCCTCTTTCGGCTACGGCTTCATTAGCATGCGAATAAACTTGAGTCCATTCTTGGCAGACGGGTAACGGAATGGAAAATCAAACAACGTGGTCTGCTTCAGCACACTCTTCTTATGGGAGAACGTGAGGAAGCTTTGTTCGCCGTGATAGCTGCCCGTTCCACTGTGACCTACCCCGCCAAACGGCAAATACGGAGTTCCGATATGCAGCAGCGTATCGTTAATACAGCCGCCCCCGAAGGAGACAGTTTCCGTAAACAGCTGCTGCACCGCTTGATCCTTGCTGAAAATATACAAGGCCAGCGGCTTGGGCCGCGCATTCACAATCGCTATCACCTCGCGCGGGTCCTCATAAGTGAACACCGGCAGAATCGGACCGAAGATCTCTTCCTGCATAATAGGGGAGTCCCACGACACGTCTTCAAGCACAGTCGGTGCGATGCGCAGCTTCTCGTCGTCCGCTCCTCCACCGATGGCAGCCGTGCCATCTTTCAGGAACCCGCGAAGACGATCATAGTGGCGGCGAGAGACGATCGCGCCATAGTCCGGGTGCTCCAAAGGCGTCTCGCCATAGAATGCCGTCACCGATTGGTGGATGGCGGCAAGCAGCTCATCTTTGACGCTGTGATGCACAAGCAGATAATCAGGCGCGAGGCAGGTTTGCCCGCTATTGAGAAATTTGCCGAAGGCAATCCGTCTGGCCGCAAGCGCAATTGACGCATCATGATGGACGATGCACGGCGACTTGCCTCCGAGCTCTAACGTGACGGCAGTCAGATGCTTCGCTGCCGCAGCCATCACGGACTTGCCAACCTCTACCCCGCCGGTGAAGAAGATATGATCGAAAGGCAGCTCCAGCAATGCCTGACTCGTCTCTACCCCGCCTTGGATGACGGCAATATACTCGGGCCGGAAGCTGCCTTCGATAATAGCTGCGATTACTTCCGTCGTTGCGAGCGATAGCTCGGATGGTTTCAGTACAGCGGTATTGCCCGCGGCGATGGCACCGATTAGCGGAACTAAGGTGAGATTAAAAGGATAATTCCAAGGGGCAATGATGAGCGATCCACCGAGCGGCTCCGGCATCACGTAACCTCGGCTGCCAAGATGCGTAGACGGCGTCTTGACCCGCTTCGGCTTCATCCATTTCTTCAGATGTTTAATCGCGAAGTTGATCTCGGTGTAGAAGGGGCCGATCTCCAGTGTGTACGCTTCATGCTCGCTCTTATTTAGATCCGTGTGGAGCGCCGCGATAATCGCGGCCTCACGCTCCACCACGGCTTGTTTCAATTTCCGCAGCTGCTCTATTCGAAACGCATAACCTCGGCTTTCGCCCGTCTGAAACCAGACTTGCTGCCGTTTCAACAATTCCTCGAAGGAAGCCATGATATCCCTGCTCTCCCGGTGAGCCGGACGAAGCCGGCCCTCCGAATGTAAGTGCTTACACAAATTCGTAACAAAGAAGCCTATGCCTCCGATTAGCGTACCTGGGCAATGACCGCATTGTGCGCCTTGATATAGCCATGGCGAATGATGTCGAAGCCATTTTCGTAAATATATAAGCCCATCTGCTCCACCGTCATCAGCTCGCGATACGTGTGATTCATGATATCGGCCATAATGACGTAGAACAGCCTGCTCTTCCACTGATTGCGTGGTGTCGTGAAGATCGCATAGCCGCCGTCCTTGAGGAATCTGCGATGCCAATCGACAACCTCCGGTTTGTAGGTGTCCGGGAAATGCTCCAGCAAGCCGACCGAGAGCACAATATCAAACGTCTTGCCAAACGATAGATGACGAACATCATCGACCACGTATTCGATATTGAAGTCGGGCTTATAATACACCTTCGGCCCGCCTGTAGATGAGCTTGAGCCCAGAAACGGATACGAATCGGGAAACTCTCCGTGACGTACGGTTTTGCAATACGCGTCATAGTCGACCAGCACAACCTCGGCACCCGGATACAGCGCCGCAAGCTGCATCGCCTCATAGCCTTCCGCAGCACCAAGAAACAGAATGCGCGGACGCACCACATTCAGACCTTCAAACAAGGATCGTTTACCGCGCGGGTCCCATACACCGTCTTGCACACGGTGCACATAATTCCAAAAATGAATGCGGGCCACATCGCCAAGCGCAGCACGAATTTCGGAGGGCTTGAACGTTGCGAGACTCTTCATGAACGCAGACTGCTCGCTGCTGATTTCCTTCGGGATGTCCTTGTCGAACCACTCATGAAAGGCTTTGTTAAAATAGGTCCACGATGTCTTCGCATCCATCGCCTTCTCATGCTCCTGCTCCCACTGCTTACGGGTTTCCGACATTGTCCGCACCTCGTAAGGCTTGCCTACCCGCTCCCAGGTCAGCTGCGACCAATCCTGCACCGTATTCACTCGAATAAACTTCTCGTATGCCTTGTCTTTGTGCGGACGAAGGTCAACCCGGTAGGAAGGCGTAAGCTCCGTCAAGCCAAGCTGCTGCTCCGAGTAGGGCTGCGCTAAGCGGGAAGCATTCTTTGCTACATTCATTCCTTACTCACCTCGCTCCGTGTAATGACCAGCTATACAACAAATTATATCATCCGCAACCAATCTGTAGTGGTAAATTATTCCCGGTTTCCGCACCCTGCTAGGCTATTCTCTGCAAAGATTGCAGCAGCACCGTGTAAATCAGAGCCGGATCAAACGGTTTGGTCAAATAATAGTCCATACCCGCTTCGAGTACTTCTTCCTGCACACCTTTCATCGCATCCGCGGTCATCGCAATAATTGGCGTTTGCTTCGCATGCTCGATCTGGCGGATCAGTTTGGTTGCCTCGTACCCATCCATAATCGGCATCTGCAAATCCATCAGAATAACGTCGTATCGCTTGCCGTGTACGCTGTTCACCGCTTCCTCACCGTTATCTACAACATCGATGAGCATGCCCATTCCCTTGAGCAGCTCCATCGCTACAAGCTGATTAATCGCATTATCCTCCACAAGCAGCACGGAAGCACCGCGAAGCAGCGCGTATTTCTCAGCATTCTCCGCATTATCCGTCTCGAGGGGCTTAACGCCGGCTTGCGGCTTCATCAGCGAAATGACTTCATCGAACAGATGCGACTGGCTAATCGGATAGAAGAACACCTTCTCGATTGCCGGAGAAGGTACGCCTCTTTGCAGCTCCATTTCGTGATAGGCGCTCGTAAGCACAATAGACTGCGATTTGTCCGGCAGATCTCGTTTGATCCGCTCCGCAAGCTGCACCGCATCTCCGGCCTGCAGCTTCCAATCCACCATAATTAAGTCATACCGGTTATGCATCGAGATGTTATAGATCGCTTCTTGCTCCGATGCCGCCAAGCTGACAATAAACTTAAACTGCTCCAGCTGATTGCGCAGCACCTGCTGCATCTCCGGATTATCGCAAATGAGCAGCACGCGCAGAAACTTCATGTCCAGCTCCATTCCTTGCCGCATGACCGGTGCATCCGTGCTTCTGAATTCCGCCATGAAGGAGAGGCAGCTGCCTACGCCGGGCGTGCTTTCCACCTCAAGCTTACCGTTCATTAACTCCACGAATTTCTGACTGATAACGAGCCCTAATCCTGTCCCGCCGTATCGCCGCGTCGTCGACATGTCTGCCTGCGTGAAGTTATGGAACAGCTTCTTCTGCTCCTCGGCGCTGATGCCGATGCCGGTATCTCTCACTGCAAAATGAAGCGTGACATCGTGCTCATCGCTCTTCACATAATCGATGGCAATCGCAATTTCCCCTTGATGCGTGAATTTCACCGCATTGTTAACGAGGTTAAGCAGGACCTGCTTGAGGCGCAGCGGATCGCCGCTCAGCATTTGCGGTACACGGTGATCAATCGCGAAATGCAGCTTGAGCTCCTTCTCGTACGCTTTAACCGCCACAATATTGGAGAGATCATGAATGACCTCGTACAGGTCAAAAGCAATCTGCTCGAGCATAATTTTGTTCGCTTCGATTTTCGAGAAATCCAGAATGTCGTCAATGATATTGAGCAAGCTTCTCGTCGATAGAATCGATTTGTTGACATAGTCCTTCTGTCTGTCCGAGAGCTCCGTCTTCTGCAGTAAATAATTAAGTCCCAGAATCGCATTGATCGGCGTTCGTATCTCATGGCTCATCTGCGCCAGGAACTGGCTCTTCGCTTTGTTCGCCCCATCGGCTTCGCGTTTGAGCTTCCAGTCGGTCAAGTCATGGAAGGTGACCTTGATCCGCAGCTTCCCTTTCACAGTCATAGGCAGAATCGTGACGGAGAAGCTTCTGGGGGATTGGCCCTCGAAGTAAAGATCCAGCTCGAAGCGGTGCATCTCTTTCGTTTCTACGCCTTCACGGAAATACCGCTCCCACTCTTCCTCTTTGCCGATGCGCACCAAATCCGTCAGCCGTTTGCCCTCGATTCCTTCCATATTCAGATCCAGCATCTGTGCCAGCTTCGCGTTAACCGACAGAATCGTCCCATCGCTATTGAACGCAATGAAGATATCGTTCGAATTCTCTACGATGGTCCGGTATCGTTCCTCGCTCTCGAGCAGATCATCTTCCGCTTGCTTCCAATTCGTAATATCAGTGCTGGAGAGAATGATCTCCGTGACTTGTCCATCCTTAAAGATCGGCTGCACGATGTTAAACGTCCGAAACTCGTTAAAGCCGGACTCATATCTGACTTCCTCGCCTCTAAACGCACGATCGTAAATGGCTGAGACCAGTTCAACATGCTCTTGGGTCAACCCTTCCAAATCATTTGGCCGTTTGCCCGTTATCTCGCTGCTATTCCAGCCTTGTTTGAGCAGCAGCTGTCCTTCAATTAAGGAATAGCGGTAATCGCCGTGACTGTCCCGAATGATCTTCGCCGTCATCCCGGATTGGAGGTGCAGCAGCCGATGCAGCTCTTCGCTTGCGCGGAGATTCTTCTGCTCGAGCTCACTCGCACGGATGATGTAGGATCGGAAATAAATCATCGCGTAACAGCCCAGTGTATTCGTCGTGCTGAGAATCAACAGGATCTTAACCGGAATTTGAATCATCTGCGTTCCGATGATCAGGAAAGCAATTCCGCTGAACAGCGTGACATACACCCACTGACGGAAGTGGCCTTTGACGCGCAGCATGATGAATCCGGCCCCGCCTACATAAACCAGCATCGTCACGATTGCCGTAATGGTGCCGATCCCGAACGGTGATACCGTCATCCGATATAACATGACTAATGCTCCCGCTATCGCCGCAGCCCAGAACCCTCCGAAATATGTCGCCATCAACACCGGAACATAACGTAAATCGATGACAATGCTATCGCTTAGCCGGACGCCGTAGTAGACCAGAATACAGCCAAGAACCCCTTGCACGAGGCCTAATTTAAGGATTTCTTTCCACTTGCTATATTTTCTGTTAGTTGCAAACAGCCTGCTGGAGAAGAAAGTGATCATGGTCATGAATGCTGCGTTAACAACCAAATCTTTTATCATTAATGCTCACCTTCCCGCTGTGAATGTCATAGGTATCGTTATCCATTATTCGACATAATTCGCCAATTTCCTCTGCTTGTCGACAAATAAAAGAGAGATGCCGGATCAGCACCTCTCTTCATATTCGCCTCTTGTATACAGTTAATAAGTCTTGGTTTCCAGCTCATTAAGCGGTTTAAAGGTGTAGCCTTGCTGCCTTGCCGCATCGATGATTTGAGGGAGCGCCTCAGTATTGTCTTTGGACACGCTGTGCAGCAGGATGACCGCTCCCGGGTGAAGCTGCTTCATTACATTGTCGTAGGCGTAACGCCAGCCGCGCTGAGCATTAGGCTCCCAATCCCTGTAGGCGACCGACCAGAACACACTCGTATACCCTTGCTCCTTGCTGACGGCAAGTACCCGACTATTGAAAATCCCCCGAGGCGGTCGAAGGAACTGCATCTCCTGCTGTCCGGTCAGCTCCGTTACGGCCGTCTTCACTTTCGCGAGCTCCGTTTGAATCTGCGTGCTTGGAATGACACTCATATCCGGGTGGCTCCAGGAGTGGTTGCCAATCAGATGGCCCTCTGCGGCCATCCGTTTTACCAGTTCGGGCTTGTCCTTGACGTAATGACCGGTTACGAAAAAGATGGCCGGTACGCCCTTCTCCTTCAACACATCCAGAATGCGGCTTGTGAAGCCATTCTCGTAGCCGTTATCGAAGGTCAGATACAGCTCTCTTTGTTTCGTATCGCCAAGGAAGATCGCTCCATGCTGCTCCAGAATCTGCTGAAAGCCTTCTTCTCTGATCGAGGGCAGCGTGCCGCCGACGCTCTTCTTAAATCCAAAATGATAGGGCCCTCCCGGCGCACCAATCGTTTCCGATGCCATCGCTGTTCCTGCAACGGATAACATAAGGACAAGCGACGCCAACAGAGAAAGCCAAGCTTGTGGGCGAAGACGGTTTGGTTTGTACATGATGTTCGATGCTCACCACTTTCTTCTCGCATGTTGCCTGCTGCATGTTGGAATTGGAACCATACAGAAGTTACTGTATCCTGTAATGCTGGAAGTTATGTGAATTTTTCGGACAAGCTGCAAGGTCTTGGTCATATCTATGCTAAAATAAGCGGAGTAAATGCCGACTGTGAGGAGAAATCGACAATGACTGCTGCAATTGTGAAAATAAGAGGAAGTGTATTTATCGGCGGCTTGCAGTGGCTCCCTGCCATGACCGACCCCGAAACCGGGCTGATCCATGAATATGCTGGCGATGCGCGGGAATTCACGCCTCATGCTGTGAATACAGGGCGATCTCGCGTGGAGCAAGAGGTGGTCGTTGATTTCGTGAAGCGCAAGCTGTTCACGTTCGCGAATACGGGCTCGACTACGCTGCGAGTGACTAAGCCGGGCGGGATATCGGAGTTTAAGCAAGGCAAGGCATCTGCCGATGGCGTAATCGTTTCGAATGAAACATGGGACGCTTCCTCGGTTTCCTTCATCATGAGCGCGACTGCCGCCAATCCGCTGCGTCCAGCTGCTCCGGCTGTAGATTATGAGCTCCAAGTGACCGTTCATGAAGAATCCGGTCACGTCGAAGTGAAGGGCAGACATGACGGTTTCCCTTGCTTCGAGTTTTATAAGCAGGTTGATTTTGGCGATTTCGAGCTGCTCTACAGCCACGATTTCCGCGTTACGGGCGATACCCCTGCCGCAATGGCCGGAGACATGGAATATCAGTTCGAGCGCATGCTCACTAGCACGGAAAGCTAAGGAAGGAAGGAGGGACTTTCATGGCCTTGTACCGCCGTCTCCAGACGGATGCCGATTTCACTGAGGCGATGGAGCGCCAGTTCAAGCTTCGCGTCTATAAGGACGACCATATCGTCGACTCCGGCGGCATCATTATCCGCTTCGATGACACGATCGTCGTCAGTCAATCCAGCGTCAGCGACGTCGCTTACCACGACCGCAACGCATGTGAGTTCTTCGAAATTCGCAGAAGGTAGCCCAGTCGTCGCTAGTAGGAGTGCGTACGCTCACACGGGAAGAAAAGCTTCATTGCCTTGTTGGCAGTACTCGAATCGGTCGGGTTCGACCTGTTGAGTTGAAATGTTGCCTTTTGTGAGCAACATTCGGTTAGGTACGACCTCTTGAGTTGAAATGTTGCCTTTCGTGCAACACTTCTTCTGTAAATGAGCTCGATCAGCGGAATTGTTGACTTTATTGCAACATTTTCTTCGCTTTGCGCCGCTTGACCGCCAATTAGCTTTGAAATGCTGCCTTTTGTGCAACATTTGATCGTTTTCGACCATTCACGGGTTGAAATGTTGCCTTTCGTGCAACACTTCTTCTGTAAATGAGCTCGATTAGCGGAATAGGTTCGACCTCTGGAGGCTTCACACACAAAGAGCTGTCCCCTAAGTGACAAGTTGCACTTTGGGGACAGCTCTTCTTTGCCCTATTCGAATCGAATCGTTTGGATCTCGTATGGCTTAAACGACAATGTCAGTACGCCGTCTGCACCGATGCTGCATGGTTCCAGCTCATCCTCAAGCAAATTCACGATGCTCGCCCGCTTCGTACCTGCCGGCAGCTGCACCTTCACTTGATCACGGCTTCCCGTCGATTCATAGAAGCGGAGAATGGTTCCTTCGCCGCGTTCTGTCGGTTTGACGGTATCCAGCAAGACCGTGCGGCTGTCCAGCTTCAGCATCGAGTGGGATGCCGGCAAGGCATTTGCCGATGCGTTGCTATCCGGAAGACGGAGGGCAATCGCCGGATGGTTCAATTCCGCTGCCCTGCGCACAACCTCAGCCTGACGCCAGTCCTGCTCGTGCGGGAACAAGGAATACGTGAACTCATGCTCGCCCAGATCAGCCGTATTATCCGGCCATTTCGGAGCGCGCAGCAAGGATAGACGCAGCACACCGTCTTTCACGTCGTAGCCGTATTTGCAATCGTTCAGCAGGCTGACGCCGTAGCCGCCTTCCGATAAATCCGCCCAGCGATGGCCGCAGACTTCGAATTGCGCCTGCTCCCAGCTCGTATTGCGGTGTGTCGGACGCTCCATAGCGCCAAACGGAATTTCATAAGTTGCCTTCGTGCTCAAGACATCCACCGGGAATGCAACCTTCAGCAATTTATGGCTCTCATTCCACCGCACGCGCGTCTTGAAATCAACACGCTTCTGATGATGGTACAGCATGAGATCCTGCTCAATCACCGATTCGCCCAATCGCCACTCGAAACGAATGACGTCAAGCGCTTCGCCGGAGAGCACAAGCCGCTTCGAAATCAGCTCCGCTTCGCCCGCTCTGTATTGCTCAAACTTTGGATCGATGTCCCACGCGTCCCAGTATAACGGTCTGTCGTGGAAGAACTGCAGCTCATTCGCTTTCGCACCTTTTGGCAATAGCTCACGATTCGCCGCTTTGTCGAGCCAGCGGACGATTTCCCCGCGCTCATTAAATGCCAGCTTATAGTGAACGGTTTCCCACTCGTCCAGGGAACCGCCTTCGGCAGCTGCGGCTCGGCTCACCTGACGCCGCTTCGCCTCATCCCCTTTGGGCTCCCGCAGCCAGATCGTTGTGTAGCCGAAAGCCGGGATAGCGGAGACGGCAATCGACAACGCAAATTTGCCGCACTCCAGCTCAATCCGATCGCACGGCAGGCGATTGCCTTCACCATCAAATGCACAAACGCCTACTTGATGAGCGCCGACTTCAAGAACGACCGTTTCATCGCGCTCCCAACCAAGACTATTAAACACGGCGTATGGCGAGCCTTCGCCGACAGCGCCAATCTCTCCGGCGACGGTAAGCATCGCTTGCGAGAGCCCTTGGTTGCCCAGCTCAAAGATTCGCTCGTATTCCGCAGCTGACGTGACATACGTTTCCGTAATCGCGGTACCCGGAATAATGTCATGGAACTGGTTAAGCATCATCAGTTTCCAGCCTTCGGCAAGCGCCTCCGTATCACCGCCGACACCCGTATATGCACGAGCCAGCGAGCTCCAAATCTCCGCTTCGCGGTACAGCACTTCCGCTTTACGGTTGCTTCTCTTATTGCGGCCATGCGTCGTCAAGGTGCCGCGATGCAGCTCCAGATACAAGTCCCCATGCCACTCCGGCAAGGTGTGCGAGACTTGCTCCACGGATTCGAAGAAGGCAGCCGCCGTGCTGAAGCTGCTTGTCGGAAGACCCGGCATCAGCGAGCCGCGCTTTGCGAACTCAATCATTTCGCGCGTTACCCCGCCGCCTCCGTCACCATGTCCGTACAGCAGCATCAGCTCGTTCAGCTTGTCCTTCTGACGATACTCTCTCCAGTGTTCCTCAACGTCTTTGGGTCTCGTGTGCTCATTAATGCCATGGTTCAAGTAAGAGACAATGGCAGTCCCGTCGATGCCGACCCATTGGAACAGCTCATGCGGGAACTTATTCGTATCGTTCCAATTCAGCTTCGTCGTCATGAAATAATCGACGCCTGCCAGCTTCAGCAGCTGAGGCAGCGACGCGCAATAACCGAACGTGTCCGGCAGCCATTCAATCGCCGAGCTCTTGTTAAACTCATCGCGGTAGAAGAGCTGACCATACAGCATTTGGCGAACGAGCGACTCCCCGCTTGGGATGTTAAGATCCGGTTCGACCCACATACCCCCGACGAGCTCCCAGCGGTCGTCTGCTATGGCTTGTTTGATTTTGGCATAGAGGGCCGGATCATGCTCCTTCACAAACGCATACAGGAGCGGCTGGCTCTGGGAGTAGATGAACTCCGGGTATTCCTCCATCAGCGACGTCATTGTCGAGAACGTACGGCTCGCTTTGCGCACCGTCTCCCGAACAGGCCACAGCCACGCGATATCGATATGGGATTGTCCGACCAGATGCATCTTGCCCTGCGACGCGTTCGCCGGGAATTGCTCACCGATAAGGTCGCGAAGTCCCTTCTCAATGGCAGCAAGCAGCTCCGGGCTATGCCAGCTATCCTCCGGCAATTGCTCCGCTTCTTTCATGGTCCCATACAGCGCGTCAAGCATCTGCTGGCGGCTGTAGTCCTGCTCCGGCAGCATGCGCATCGTCTCGTAGACGGCTTGAACACTGTAGAGCAAGCTCTGCGCCGCCTTATTCACGCGAACCAGCTTCACCTCATAATTCGTTACCGGCGATACCACAGGAGCTTGGTTGTTCAGTGGATCAACCGGCTCCGGAATGGGATCAAACAATTCAATCTCAAGGAGCGGCTCACGGCCCGCACCTTTGAGGTAGAGTGGAACGAAATCATGATTGCGATCCAGACCCTGATAAGACGCACCGTTCACGCGCAGCAGTCCCTCGCCGCCACCGCTCATCGTCAAACCGGCCGTTCCATTCTCCCAATGATCAGGAATCGAGATCTGCTTCTTCAGAAAATAAGTAATGCCATGCTTCCCGTCCAGACGTGTGTCCTTCAGGATACTTGGCTCCCCGCCGGGAAGCGTCTCATATTCGCCCGGCAAGCCGTAGCGAACCTTTCTGATCTCCCAATCCAGCAAAGTCGTCGCCTCTGCCCATTGACGCTCCGACAGGTTACGAATAAAACGATGAATGCGATACATTCCCTACACCTCACTTCGCACATGCAAAGATGTGCTGATTACGTCTTCTGCGTGTCTTCCGATCATCATCAGGAATTCCCCTGCTTCTACAAACGGCTTCAGGTTGACATCCAGCATTTGCAGATGCTCCTTACTTACGATGAAGCTGACGGTCTTGGTTTCTCCCGGCTCAAGCGCCACACGCTCGAAGCCTTTCAGTTCTTTCCCCGGACGGGTAATGGAGCTCACTTTATCGGAGATATAGAATTGAACGACCTCTGTACCTGCAACCTTACCGGTATTGGATACCTTTACGGAAACGACGGCCTTCCCATCCGGTGCGATCACTTCCGGGAATACAGCAAGCTCGCTGTATTCGAACCTAGTATAGCTCAGTCCGAAGCCAAACGGATAACGCGGCTTGGCATCCATTTCCAAATACCGCTTGCCTCGGGAGCGTTTGCCGTTATAGTAGACCGGAAGCTGGCCGACATGCTTCGGAACCGATATCGTCAGTCTGCCTGACGGATTGACGTCGCCGAACAGAATATCGGCAAGCGCGGCACCGCCTTCTTGCCCCGGATACCAGGCCTCAAGAATGGCATCGGCATGCTCGTCGATCCATGGCTCTACGATCGGGCGCCCGTTAATATAGACTACGATGAGCTTCTTGCCTAATTTATGAATTTCCTGCGCCAGCATAAGCTGTACGCCCATCAAATGAAGTCCGGTGCGGTCGATCCCTTCACCGCATTCCATATCGCTCCAAGCAAGCTCCGATACGACGGATGCGCCTGTGCGCAAATCGATCGTGCCTTCGCCAAAGTCTCGCGCGCTCGAACCGCCAAGCGCCAGTATGACCACATCGGCCTGCTCCGCGCAAGCCAAAGCGGAAGCGAAACCTTCCTTGGAATCGCCTTGAATTCTGCAGCCCGGGGCGTAGAGCACACGGTCCTGCGCTTGCTTGCCAAGCGCTGCCTTAATGCCGTCAAGCAGCGTAACGATTTGCTCGCGCGGCTGCGGCGACGTGTAATCGCCAAGCTGGTTGTAGATGTTATCGGCATTGGGACCGATCACGGCGATTCGGCCACTGCCGGCCGCTTTGGACAGAGGCAGTGCCGCGCTTTCGTTCTTCAGCATGATAATGCCTTGACGAGCGACCTCGCGCGCCAGCTCAGCATGCTCCCGGCAGCCGATAATCTTCCCGGCCGCAGTCGGATCAACATACGCACGATCGAACAATCCGAGCTCGAACTTGGCTCTAAGAATCCGCTCGACGGCCACATCGAGATCCGCATCCTCAATCAAGCCGTTACGCAGCGCATCATGTAGATGTCCGGCGAACATCGCCCCCGACATCTCCATATCGATGCCTGCCTTGAGCGAGATCGCCGAGGCTTCTTCGCCATCCTTGGCGACATCATGTCCCCAAGCCAGCATGTTAATCGCTCCGCAATCGGTAATGACGAACCCGTCAAAACCCCAATCTTCGCGAAGCACTTGCTCCAGCAGCTCGGCATTCGACGTGCAAGGAACGCCGTCGATCTCGTTATAGGCCGGCATGATCGACTTTGCACCCGCCTCGACGCCTTTACGAAACGGAAGCAGGTCGACTTCATGCAGCTCCCGTTTGCCCATATGGGCAGGACCGGCATTGCGTCCTCCCTCTGAGGCGCCATAGCCGACAAAATGCTTCAGCGTAGCAATCACGCTTCCTTCTCCATCAAGCCGTTCCCCTTGCAATCCCTGTACGGCAGCAACCGCCAGCTCCCCGATCATGAACGGGTCTTCCCCGAAGCACTCCTCGGTTCTGCCCCAGCGCGGATCCCGTACGACGTCAAGCACCGGCGAATAAGTAGCGGCCCCGCCTTGGCTGCGGGTTTCGAGCGCAACAGCACGGCACATCTCGCGGTATAGATCCACATTCCATGCGCTTCCGATCAGAAGCGGAACCGGAAATACGGTAGCGCCAATCGCCATATGACCATGCGAGCACTCTTCACCAAACAGAATCGGAATACCGAGTCTGGACTGTTCCATGGCGAAACGCTGAATTTCATTCACCGCGCGTGCGCCTTCCTCTGGCGATAGCCCGTTCTCCAGCGTCACTTCTGTCCACGGATCGGCACGAAGCGTGCCATAGAGTGAACCGATGCCGCCTTTCTTCATCTGCTCTTGAAAGTCAGCGTCCAGCTCGATCGTACCATCAGCCCTCTTATGATACATTTTCCACCCGAATGGCTGGGTCATCTGACCGATCTTCTCTTCGACTGTCATGTGTGCCAGCAAATCACTTACCCGTTCAGAGATTGTAAGCGAAGCGTCTTTGTAACGCATAATACCTTCCTCCTTCATTCCTAACAAGAAAACACAAGGAAGTATGCCCGAAGGAATACTTCCTTGTTGTTTGATTTATTTCTTCTCAATTGCGGATTGATAAATTTGGATGTATTGCGGCAGGTTCAAACCATCGAACCCTTTCACGTAACCATCCCAATCTTTTTCAATGTCCTTGTCGCCGATGATGAACTGAGCCATGTTCGAATTGACATAATCCTTGATGGAAGTCGCCAATTGAGCGATTGTATCCGTATCTTCTGCTTTCACATAAGCGCCGGATGGGTAAGTTTCCTTCGGTGCATAGGCATCATATGCTGCTGTTGCATCTGCAAGGCGTTTCTCGTAACCCGCAGCTGTCAGCGGATCTTGAGCTGTCGCGAACAAATCGCGGAATTCCTTGGACAAGTCTTTAGGTCCAAGAAGCGACCAGCTATCATTGCGCACAACATTTTCGTCTAGCGGCTGCAGTCCGGAGAAGCTGTACTTCGCAGGTTGTCCGGAAATGTTAAGCTCGCCTGCTTCTGCTTTCTTCCAGCCAATGCCTTCTTTGACGCCATATTCGCTGAACAACGAGCCTTCTTCGCTATACGCATAGTCCATGATTTTGATTGCGGCGATTTGCTGCGCTTCAGACGCTTTGTTCGTAATGGCCATCGGGAACTCGCTGATCCCTTGGGATGTGCCTGCAAGTTGAACGCCGCCTGGGCCTTTTACCGGCGGTACGATAACCCAGTGCTTCTGACGCTCATCTTTATCTTCGTAAGCTTTAACCAGGTAGCTGACAAGAGCAGTCGTAATGGAACCTACGATTTCATCGCCCTCACGTTGGCCGAGTTGACCAACCGCTTGGTCGTTCTGTGTAAAGGATGCTTTGTCGATCAAACCTTCGGAGTACAGCTTGTGCATATAGGCCAAGCCTTCTTTCCACTCCGGCTTGTTCGCTGCAAAGTCTACTTTACCATCTGTTACCGTTAAATACTTATCATTATCGTTATAAATAAATGAATTCATTAGATAGGAGTCGATATTACCGTTCCAAACCGATTTGTTCGGAGCACCTGTCAATGGAATTTCATCTGCCTTGCCATTGCCGTTCGGATCTTGCGTTTTGAAAGCTTTCAGAACCGTATACAGCTCGTCAGTCGTTGTAGGAACAGCAAGTCCTACCTTGTCGAGCCATTCTTTGTTCATCCAGAACTTCTGTGCATGTGTACAGTGGTAACATTCATTCGTACGTGCAATGCCGTAAATATTGCCGTCTGGCGCTGTCATCGCTTCTTTCAGATAAGGCTTCTTCTCAAACATCGCTTTCAAGTTCGGCGCATATTTGTCAATGAGATCGTTAAGCGGAATAAGCACGCCTTGCTTGCCGTAAGTCATCAAGTCACCGGTCGTAAATTTCGCTTCCAGGAACACTTCCGGATAGTCGCCGCTTGCAAGCAGCAGCTGTCTACGGTCTACGAGTGCGTCAGTAGGAGCGACATCCCACTTGATTTTAACGTTGAATTTCTCTTCCACGAGTTTCGTGTAATCATTGTCCTCAAGCGGCGCTTTGCCTTGTGGTGCAAAAAATCCGATATCGATAGGACCAGAAGCCTCTTCAGTAGCTGCATTGTTTCCAGTTGTTTCATTGCCTGCACCGGCATTCTCTTTGTTGTTGCTGCCACATGCGGAAAGAACGATACTGCTGATCAATACGATCATGAGTGATACCCAGATGGACTTTTTCAAAACGAACTCCTCCTAGAATGAATAGTTTCGTTGCAGCTGCTCGAACTTCCCGAGCAGTTCCCCCTGATTGCCTGATTGCCGACGCGCTTCTGACTGATCGATGATGTCGTTGCCCCACCTCCACAATTAGTTCACACTATTGTTGAAGTTAGCCCTTTAAGGAACCAACCATAACACCTTTGACGAAATGCTTTTGTACGAAAGGATACATGATGAGAACAGGTACGCAGGCTACGACGATCAGCGCATATTTCAGCACCTGCTCGAAGCCTTTATCACGAAGACTCTGTGCGGTATTCGCCAGCATCGCCGGGTCAGCTGCATTAAGAATCAGCATGTTGCGAAGGACATATTGCAGCGGGAAAAGATGTTCCGATCTCAAGTAGATCAGGGCATCAAAGTAAGCATTCCAATGGCCTACGGCGTACATCAGCGTCATTACGGCCAAGACCGGTTTGGACAATGGCAATACGATGCTGAGCAGATACCGTATATCTCGGCAACCATCCATTTGCGAAGCTTCTTGGAGCTCCTGCGGAATCGAGGATTGGAAGAAGGTTCGGGCGATAATGACTTGAAAAATGGAGAACGCTCCGGGGAGCCACAGCGCCCAGCGTGTATCCAGCATGTGTAAATTTTTTACCAACAAGTACGTTGGTATGAGTCCGCCGCTAAAGAATAATGTCACCATCATGAGAATCATGATGTATTTGCGGCCCGGCATCGTACGCTGCGACAGCGGGAAAGCCATGAGGACCGTAAAAGCGACGTTAATCAGTGTTCCGAAAATCGTATAAATAAAGCTGTTATAATAACCTGTCATGAGCTGCGAGCTCTGGAAGATCGACTTATAAGCTCTAAAGGAGAAGTCGACCGGATAAAGCCACACTTTGCCCGAAACAACGGCATCCGGCGAGCTGAGCGATGAGCTGAAAATATAAAGCAACGGATAAAGTACTGTCAGCGTAATTGCTGCAAGCAAGAGATAAAGACTTATCAGCAAGACACGGTCGCCGAAAGGTTCCCTGATTTTTTGTTTGATTGTCATAGACGGCCGCCTTTCTACCATAAGCTGTTTTGTGAAACTCTGCGTGCAACTGCGTTTACACCGACAAGCAGGATCAAGTTAATGACGGAGTTGAACAGTCCAACCGCAGAAGAGAAGCTGAAGTTCGCTCCAAGCAAACCAACCTTGTACACATAAGTCGAGATAACCTCGGACGTACTCAAGTTCAACGAATTTTGCATCAAGAAGATTTTCTCAAAGCCGACTGCCATGACATTGCCCAGACTTAGAATAAGCAGCGTAATGGTAATCGGGAGCAGGGAAGGCAAATCGATATGAATGATTTTCTTATACCGCGATGCGCCATCCATCCGTGCAGCTTCATAGAGCGAAGGATCGACGCTGGCCAATGCCGCGATATAGATGATGGATGCATAGCCCATTTCCTGCCACACGCCGGACCAGACATAAATGGATTTAAATAGCTTCGGCTCACCCATGAAGTTAACGGACTCCCATCCTAAGAAGGACATGACCCTGTCAATTACCCCGACATGCGGTGAAAGCATCAATATAATAATCGATACCATGATAACCGTCGAAATAAAGTGAGGCGCGTAAGTGATCATTTGAACCGACCGTTTAAAGAAGCCTGTCCGTATTTCGTTTAACGCCAGCGCCAGCAGAATCGGTATCGGGAATCCTGCCAAGAGCGAGTAGAAGCTGATGATCAGCGTATTTTTAATAAGGATTGGGAAGTTCGGCGAGCTAAACAAATTATCAAAGTGTTTAAACCCTACCCATGGGCTGCCCAAGATTCCTTTAATGACATTAAAATCTTTAAACGCGATAATTACTCCAAACATCGGTATATATTTGAAGATGATAAGATAGAGTACCGGTAGAAGGACAAGCAGGTATAGCTCCCAACTCCGCTTCATTTTGCCCCATGTCTGCGCCATCCGCATTACCCCTTTATTCAGTGTCGTATTCGATAGCTCGATTCTAGCCCGCCGAGGACAACACCAGCAATTCGTAAGATTCCGCGATACCACCTTTTTCGCACAGTGCACTGTTGACGGTTAGTAGCACGAGGAAATAAGGGTACTCCTCATTTTTCTACAGATGGACTTTTTCGCCCCCGTAAAGCGCCGAATTTCGTGTAGACACGGCCTTATACCAGGCTCTTAAGCGCAAAAAAACCTTGGTATCCGCCACTGTTGCTGGCATGACCCAAGGTTATAGAATGCCCATCACTTCTGCTGCTTGCGGTAATCACTTGGTGAAAGTCCCGCAACGTTCTTGAAGGCACGATTGAAGGAGTTATAATTAAAATAGCCGACCTGCACGCTTATTTCCTGTAAAGATGTATCGGTAGTGAGCAGCAGCTGTTTGGCTTTATCCATTCGCAGTCCGATTAAGAAATCTACAAAATTCCCGCCGGACTCTTCTTTGAACAGCTTGCTGATGTTCTTCGCATGAATGTTGAATTTGTCGCTAAGATGGTCAAGCGAGAGCTCCGGATTGGCATAATGCTCTTCAATATAGGCCCGAATATCGCCGATTACAGCCCGCGTCCGTTGGGAATCCTTAAGCGCCTGTAAGCGATCTGTAGCCGTTTCGAAGATTTCTGTGCAGCCCTGCTTCAATTCCGCTGCCGTTTCCCAACTTCTCCCAAGCTCAACCAGCTCAGCGCCTGCATCCTTCCACACATTCCGATAATCCTTGGACAGCTCCACAAACACGCGGCTAAGCTGCTGGTGCAGGAACTGCAGGAAGCTCTCGATTTCCTTCCGCGATGAGATGGAATCTTGGATTTGTTCGAACAGCTCGTCCAGATGTTTCTTCCAACCACTTTCAGCAAGCCTGATCGCCTGAGATAGGGAGTGAATGGTGCCAAAATAATCATGCACACGGAACTTAGACGCATCTAGCTCTGATGGCTGAAGCAATCTCCCCGTCCCGAGCACGGCTTTATATTGCAGTAAATTGCCTGCGAGCTCGTAGGAGCTCCGAATTCCTTCGAGACTGTGCGCCACAGCTCCTGAGCCGATCGTAACCGTGAAGCTCAAATTGCTGTGAACCCATTCCACGATTTGTCCGCCGATGTGTACGCTTAGTAGAGCTGCATCCGCTTCATCCGGTACCCATACGACAGCGGCCAGCTTACTATCTACAATCCACTCCGCCCAAACGCTTGCCCCGCTAAGCGCAGACATTTCCTGCGTAACGCTGGATACGACGAATTTGAGAATGGATTGATCCTGATGATGATAGTTCTCGATAAACTGCTGATAACGGTCAATTTCCAGAACAAGCACGAAAGCCTGTAAACCCGCCGGATTAATATGATAAGTAAGCAAATCCGCCTGCCATTCTGTCTCGCGAATAGGCACCCGTCCTTCCATGGCCTCATGAAAGCGATGCTTCTTCTTCAGAATAACTGTTTCTTTGTTCTGCTCCCTTGTCTTCGTCGTTTCCTCCATCAGATGCTCCAGCGCACCGCGGATAAACCCGAATTCATTGTCTCCGGTTTTGCCATCCTCCGGTTTAATTAACGCACTTGTGCGAATCAGGGAAACTAACTGACTGATCGGTTTATAATTGCGCCTCGTCACGTGGACGACCCAGATAACGCCCAGGAGAACCGCAACGATGGCAATGATGACCCAAATGCTATAGAAATTGAGGGCAAGCCGCGACAAAACCGAATCAACCGGCCCGCTCTCCACTTCCCATCCCGTATAAGGAGAAACGTAATGGGAAAGCACACTTCTGCTTCCTTGGCTTGCCGCGCTGTTATCCACTAAGCTGCTGCCAAGCTTGTCGCTGATGTGAACAAAAGTGAGATTCTGATTGTACATCGGCGTAATGGAGGCTTTCAATTTGGACAAGCTGACATTCACGACGATATAACCCTTCTTCTCCGTCGTAAAATGCGGATAATCCTGCACAAGCGTAATGACATCCTTCAGTTTCTCAGCCGTATAGGGTTTATAGCTTCTTTTTCCTGTCCATTTCCCCGGCGGCAGTCTCTGCTCTATGTAAGGTTGTATAAATGGCTTGTCCACGAAGTCTGCGGTGATGCCGGATCCGTCGCCAACGACGAAATCATCCTTTAACCGGATGAGATACGCGGAATCTATGATCGGATAATTAAGCTTCCAGTCATCCATGAGCGTATTCGCTTGCATCGTGATGTACACATCTTCGCTCTTCGCATTAAAGAACTTCCTTAGCTCCGCAGTCGAAAGCGTGTCCCGCAGGATGCGGTAATCCAGCGTTTTGAGCGAATTGTCTGTGAACCGTACAACCTGCTGGGCAAGAAATTCATTGGCCTTAATCGCTTCTTTGCGGTTCTGTTCATTCAGCGTTTGGAAGAAAACCACGAATAGTATGGTTACCACGACAAAAAACACGGGAAGATAAGATAATAGTAATTTACGGAACCAATTGCTGTTCATGTTCATCCCCCATTATCTTATGTTCCCGCGCTACCGGTTAAAAATACACTTTATTCTACACTAATCAATCGCTTATTTCCAATCCCCCAAGTAAAACGATTCTATCATTTACTTCGTAGCCATGCGGAAAACATGTGCAATCGGAGCTGCTCCGACAAGCTGACTCTTCGGAAGATGTACGATTATGCCTTCTTGATCCAGCGTGTAGAACACATTTTCTTCCGTTCCCACGAGCTCGATGCCCGTAATCGCTTCTGTATACGGAATTCGGATCTGTTCGGAAACCGGCGAATCTTCGCTTGCATACAGATACGTGCAGTATACGGTGTCACCTTTGCGCGTAAATGCACAATCACTAGTATAGTAAGGCGCGCAAATGCGCGTGCCATAGACCGCTTCGCCATACACTTTCATCCAAGCTCCGAGATCCTTCATGCTCTTCACTGCGCCTTTAGGCAATCTGCCGTCAGGCTGTGGTCCGACATTGAGCGCCAGGTTGCCGCCTTTAGCTACAACCTCCATCAAGATATGAACCAATTGGCGCGCCGACTTGTACTTGTCCTCGAAGCCGAACGAGAACGACGTACCAATCGTGATGCAGCTTTCCCATGGCACATGCAGCGGACGATCCGGGATCGTTTGCTCCGGTGTGACGTAGTTCTCATACGCGCCGCCAACTGTACGGTCAGCCGACAGCAGCCATGGCTGCGATGTCTGACGTGCACGCTCGACCACTTCGCCCAAACGAATATCTTGATTCACTTTACCGCCATCTCGTACCCAACCGGCATCCAGCCATAGAATGTCGATACGGCCGTAGCGAGTCATCAGCTCCATAATTTGCTCATGCGTGAACTGGACAAATTTCTCCCACATGGAAGGATGCTCCGCCGGATTGTAAGAAGGTCCGCGCCACATATGGCGGCCTCTCTCCATTCCCGGTGCCCAGTAATAAGGGGTATTCCAGTCCGCTTTAGAGAAATACGTCGCGATCGCAAGCCCTTTATCACGGAAGGCATCGAATACATTCTTGCAAATGTCCGCGTAACGGTGCGCATGGAAAGGCGTTTCCTTGCCAGTAATGCGGTAATCCGTCGTATGCGTGTCCCACATGCAGAAGCCATCGTGATGCTTAGTCGTGAAGATCAAATATTTGAAACCGCCCTCGGCAGCTACTTCAGCCCACTTCTCCGGTTCGAAGCGAATCGGATTGAACGTCTTGTTCAGCGCGAAATACTCGCGTTTCATTTCTTCATAGTCATTCGTCCAATCGACGTCGTTTCGTGCCCAGTCGCCGTCTTCGTCACTAAGTGTCCACGATTCCACCATGCCGATTTGGGAATAGGGACCCCAGTGCATCATCAAGGCGAGCTTCTGATCCTGGAACCATTCCAGACGCTCCAAGGTTATAGGGTCTGTCGGTTTGACCCATTCAGATTCACTGCTATAATTATGAACGCCATTTTCCACTTCATGTACGGTTTCACTCATGTATTTAGCCTCCTTAATAGTTAACGATGCTTCGCTTAGGCGAGCATGGCTCCAATCTTCTTCTCATTCATCAGCTTCAGAATCAGCTCGCCGAACAACGTGTTTGCCCAAGCAAACCACGATCTTGTGAATTGCGCCGGATCATCCACGCTGAAGCCTTCATGCATGAAGCCGGTATTGCCATCTGTCGCGATCAGCAGCTTCACCAGCTCCGCGATCTCCTGATCGTCGGTCGAGGTGAGTGCTTGCATGACCAAGCTGATATGCCAGATATAACGCGGCGGTGTATGCGGGCTTCCGATGCCTTTCGCACAGCTGCCTTCGTAGTAATAAGGGTTGTCCTTGCTTAGGATGAATCGGCGCGTATTCAGGTAAATCGGATCGTCCTTGGCTGCATAGCCCAGGTAAGGAATAGACAACAGGCTTGGCACGTTTGCATCGTCCATCAGCGTGTAATTGCCCTGCCCATCGGTTTCATAGGCGTACATATCGCCGTACACCGGATGCTTGTAGATGCCGAAATCGCGAATGCCAAGGTCAATCTCTTCCTGCAGCGCCAGCGCTTCGCTCTGCAGAGATGCATCGCCCAGCACCTCGTTTGCGATTTCAGCCAAATAACCCAGCACCACGCTCGCGAACATGTTAGCCGGAACCAGATATCCATAGGCGCACGCATCATCACTTGGCCGGAAGCCGGACCATGTCATGCCTGTGTAGCTGACCGGTGCGCCCATTCCGTTGTTGTGGATCGTATCGCTCGGCGGGCCGGACAGACGAGTGAAGCGGTAAGGCGACTCCTCTACATGCTTCTGCTCCGTGCGCCATAGCTGTAGAATTCGTACCGCCGCCTGCTTGAAATCGTCATCGAAAGCAGCTGTGCTGCCTGTTTGTTTCCAGTACAGGTAGCTGATCTGGAGCGGATAACAGAGGGAATCAATCTCGTATTTGCGCTCCCATACCCATGGGCTTGGTGCAGGCAATTCGGTCACATCGTTCTCGTAGCGCATGTCGTTGGCCTCTTCATTGAAGGCATTCGCATAGGGATCGATGAGGATGCAGCGGAATTGGCGTTTCAACAGCCCTTCAATAATGCCGCGAAGCTCCGGATCTTCCGAAGCCAGCTGAATATAGGGCCTGACCTGTGCACTGGAATCTCGCAGCCACATCGCCGGGATGTCGCCGGTAAATACGAAGGATGTTCCGTCTTCCAGCTGGCGTGTAGTTGTTTCCAATGTGTTCGGGAAGCATTGCTTAAACATATGAAGCAGCTTCGGGTGCAAGGCTAGCTCGGCCTCCGCCATAGCTAGGATGTTTTCGATGGATTGCGGCAGTTTCGGTTTCAATTCAGTAGTCAGAGGATTCACCTTCTTATGTGTATTTTTCTTATTTCTTACGTTTAGTTGGCTGCTTGCTGCGGCTGGTGATTCAGCACCGGCGTATCCGTAAGCATAACCGTCGATGCTTGCGACGCATCATGCAGCTCGAATACGATGATTTCATTGCTGCCTTCACGGAGAAGAGGGGCTGGCACATACAGCGTTTGCTGAGGGCCTTTGCTCCAGTAACGCCCCAGGTTGAAGCCATTTATGAAGACGACACCTTTCGTCCAGCCCTGCATGTCCAGGAACGTATCTGCGCCGGCCTCCGAAACGTGGAAAGTTCCTTTATAGAACCGAGGTCTATCCGTATTCGAGCTGTTCGCGGCCCAAGCCAGCTTCGATAAGTCTTCAAGCGGAATCGGCCGAATGGTCCAATTGAAGAGAAATTGGAACCCCAGTCGAACCCCTTCCGTGATCCCTTTGCGGTCTCTTAGGTAAGGGCCATAGTTGATTCTGCCCATATTCTCAACGAGAATATCCAGCCTCGCGCCTCCGGCCGGCACTTCAATCGCCAGCGATTGCGGCGTCTGCGATCGTTCGATTACGCCTCTGAATTCGCCATCCACATAAACCAATGCCCGGTCGCGTACCTCTTGCAGATAGAGCTGCTCTGAAGGCCGCGGTCCGGAAATGTGCGTTGAATACAAAATAAAACCATAATTCTGTCCAACCTTCTCCATCGGAAGCGGTGTAACGGATTGGAACGGTGCCGACAGAACGTCGAGCTGCTCCCATAATGCTGCCTGCTCAGTTAATTCGACTTGCCCGTAGGCACGGCGAGGGATAACAGGAGGTAACTCCAACGGACCGAGCTCCTCATACCGTGCAATGACTTCTCGGACCGCATAATACTTGGCTGTTGGCACACCAGTCTCATCCAACGGAGAATCGTAGTCATAGCTCGTAATCGTGGGCTCGAAGAGATTAGGCTCCTGGCAGTTTGCGCCATTATAGAAGCCGAAATTTGTACCGCCATGGAACATGTAGAAGTTGACGGAAGCGCCGGCAGCCAGCATTTCGTCCAGCACTGCTGCCGCGTCTGCAGCATCGCGTGTATGATGCGGTTTGCCCCAATGGTCAAACCACCCATTCCAATACTCCATGCACATAAGCGGCGAATCCGGCTGATATTCCTTCAGCTTATCGAAGGAAGAGGTCGGATTGGAGCCAAAGTTGACCGTTGACAGCACGCCTTGGACAGATCCGCCCTGCAGCAGCGCATCAGTGGGTCCATCGGAGGTGAACAGCGGTACATCAATACCGCGTTTAATAAGCGCCTGTTGCAAATAGTCCAGGTACACGGCGTCGTTGCCATAGCTGCCATATTCGTTCTCGATTTGTACGGCGATAATCGGTCCGCCATTTGTACAAAGCAGCGGTTTCAACCGCGGAATGAGTACATCATAATAAGCATCAACCTTGCTCAGATAAGCGGGATAGCTGCATCTCAGCTGCATATCGGAATCAGCCAGCAGCCATGCAGGCAGACCGCCAAATTCCCATTCCGCACAAATATATGGACTCGGACGAACAATGACATGCAAGCCGAGGCTGCCCGCAAGCTCGATATAAGCAAACACATCGGCAAGTCCATCGAAACAGAACTGCCCTTCGTACGGCTCATGTACATTCCAGGGAATGTACGTCTCCACCGTGTTTAGTCCGCAAGCTTTCAACTTCATTAAACGGTCTTGCCAGTACTGAGGGACAATCCGGAAATAATGCATAGCGCCGGACAGAAGGCGGACAGGCTTGCCTTCATACACAAACGCACTTCCTTCTATCGAAAAATGGGTCAACATGCTCGCTCCTTACCTCTGTCTTGTAGACATAGGATAAACGCGGTACTTCCTGCGCTCAACGGGATTTTTTCGGGAAGTTCCCCTTTTTCCACCCTAAACAGGGCACTACACCATTTTCCCAAGCCCCTTCTACGTTGAAAAAGGAGAAGTCGGCGAAACTTGCATCCTCCATGACGCAAAATTCGCCTGCCGGCAGCAATAAGAAAAGGCGCATCCGATTATCGGCTGCGCCTCTTCTTAGCAGACCTATAGGTTAAAGCTTACGCTTCTTTGCGTTTCACAGGGAGATAAATGTCCATCTCCACGAGCTCTCGGCCCGGATGGCAGCGATAATCATACAGCTCGAACTCCGCGGAGCCGGCATGCTCATAACCGGAATGCGGGAACCACTCGCCGAAGATCGCTCCCCATGTGCTTTGGATCGTGTTAGAGAACTGCTCGGTCGGCACCTTCGGTGTCGTAAACACCGCATATTCAGCAGCTCCGAACTCGCGGCAGACGAGACCCTCCGGCACATTGTCGAAGTTCTCGGCTTCCATGCCAATCAGGTACTTGAAGCTTCCGGTCGCCATGTCGAAGCCGTGGCAGATGCCGAGCTCGATCGGGCTTTCCTTATGAACGCGGTTCGGAATACGGCCCGCCCAGCCGTTCTTCAGATACTCCTGCCAGTATGCCGGAATCTGGCGTTGATTCTCGCCATCGTTCGTGGATGTTGTAAGCTCGTAGCCGATGACCTTGTAAGCGGGTTTCGTTTCAATCCGATAATCCATGCGAATGCCTCCCAAATAAGGATTGTATTTGCGCTGCAGCACATTTAGCTTCGAGTAAGCCGGCGGCTTGATCCCTTGCTTGCGGTAGTCAGCCGGCGTCATCTCGAACATGCGCTTGAAGGCGCGGGTGAACGTTTCATGATTCTGAAAGCCATAGTTCAGCGCAATGTCGAGCAGCCTTGTATCCGAATAGGCAACCTGCCAAGCCGATAACGCCAGACGACGCTTACGCACGTATTCCATTACGGTATCTCCCGCCATGGACAGAAAGACCCGGTGGAAATGAAAGTCGGACAGCCTCGCGACTTGCGCCAGCCGCGATAAGGACAGCTCCTCCGCTACATGTGCTTCTACGTAATCAATAGTCGTTTGGATCTGCAGCAGGTAATCCTCCCTCATTCGAGATGCATGACCTCCTCTTCCTTGCTGTACTCGTACTCCTTGTATTGTAACGTGGCTCCATGCTAATTTCTTGATGATTCTTGCTGAATCCTGCTCGCAGCATAAAAAAAGACCACCGTACTTTCCCGGCGGCCACTTCGTGCAATTTAAGCTACTTATTTGAACTTATCAGGAAACTGAGCAACGATCCCCTGTGCGAGAATATCCGCAAACATCAGCATGTGTGCCAGTCCTTCATCGAAAGCAAGAATATCGCCATTCCAGTCCTTCTTCAGCCTCGCGGTCACCGCAACCGTAATGAGCTGCAAATGCCGATCCATCATGCTCTTGATTTCTTTGTGCGTCCAATTCGGGTTAGCGCCGCTTAGAAATTTGGCAATATCGTCGGCATTGCGGTACCACGCTTTATTGTGCTTCTCCAAGTCCGCCTGATTCTCAGCCTTCGCCGCTTCAAGCACTTGTCCGGCAATCAGGATATGCTCCCGCAGCAGCTCAGCCAGCTTGTTGCCTGCGTTCTCGCCATAGTACGGCTTAATGGCGTTGCCGAGATCCTGCTGATTGCGAAGCAGGCGCTCCAGCACCTTATCGCGGTCCGCAAGTCCCTCGGTCGCGCTCACAATGTAGGATCTTGTCCAGTAGACATGGTCGCCCCACTGCTTCCGGAGCTCTTTGTTCAGGTTTACCATCGACTGCGTATAGCGAAGTTGATGGGCATGATGATCTTGCCTTGACGCTGAGGCATGTATTGGAGTAACTCCCAGCCCAAGCAGCACGCATACGAGCGTTAGGCTTAGCCATTGTTTTCTCATCCGCATTGTTGTTCTTCTCCTTTTGTGAGGCCGGTATAGTCGGTATGGTTAGCTCCTTTATTGTGGACATTTCCATTCATTTCATACACACAAGGTGAAACAGCCCGACCTTCACAGCGCAGCGCGTTTCATTCCGGTGTAATAGAAGCATTGTAGAAGGTGAGACTTATACTTTCTTCTATGTAGAGGCAGAAACCCGTACCCTTTGGCCACTCTCGGCATCTATTAACAGGAGTATAGCAACTAGCAGCGACATGAATGAGAGAGTAGGAGATAAGAGAATGTCGATGAGGAGAAACAGCAGTAGAGTCGTCACAAGCAGCAGCAAAACACGAGGAAATACCGTCAAAAACAGCCGAAAAGTTCGAAGCAGCAGCATGTCATGCACCGCCGGGAGCGGCTACAGTAGAGCCGTTTATTCCACGGGAATAATTCGGCGAAATCCCGGTACCAACTTCGCCCTCGTTGACCTCGTCAACCTTGGCTATAGAAATGCCTTACGAATGAGTTTTCGAGTATTCGACTGGTCGAGCGGCCTGCCTGTCGCACTCACGTTGGCGCCGTGTAACACGACCAACTGCTTCGTATCCCTGGCCCCAGGCACGTCGAATTTCGTGTACGCGGACGTATCGAGCGTGAAGTATAAGTACGAAGTGCGCATCAGCCGCAGCACAGCGAATCGCAACGTGATCCTCAACGTGTTCGGCCTTAGCCAAGAGCCTGTCACGCCGCAGATTGGCAACAACGTGCTGCAGCATGCGCTTGTCCGCATTAGATGAGATTGCATCATTCATCTCTTTACCATCACGATAAAGCACCAAAAAGTGGCTGAACAGAGTCCCCTCGGTTCAGCCACTTCGTTTACACATCCAGCTTCGCTTATACCCGCTTCTTCCACGCCTTCTCGCGTTCCCCGATCAGCGGGAATTCGCCAATCCGCAGGCGCGCGCTGCCGTAAGGGACAAGCGTCAATTCCGCGATCTCCTGACCTTCGGTCTTCGGATAGATCGGCGGCGTCCCCGCGTTGTTGCCCTCCATCTTCCACTCCCGCACCAGCTGACCGATTGCCTTCAACGTAACAGGCGCATGCTCGGCATCGAATGGTTGATACGGCACTTCACTCTCGCTAACCGCATAGTCGTTGTCTGCCAACAGGCCGTATTTCCAAGGCGTGCCCGGGTAAACCTCCCAGTCGTGAAACTTCGCCCGCTTCGTGAGCAGCTGCCAGTTCTCTTGAATCGGCAGGGCATAGACAAGCGGTCCGCGCTCAACGCTAATCGCATACAGATTGCGGGATGTCGTCGTAACGACCATCGGCAAACCAAGCGTCAGCACGTCTCCGTTCTTCCACTCGCGCTCCACGCGCGCATAACCATTAACGACGTTTAGCGAAACGTTAGCGCCGTTAACCGACAAGCTTGGCGAACCGCACCAGGCCGGAATGCGCAGCGAAATGGAGAAGGCTTCACTCGGACGATCCAGCGCCACAGCTATGTTAACTGTATCACGAAACGGATACTCACCGCTCACCGTTACCGTTGCCGTCGCACCGCTTCCAACCGACGCGTTCACCACGCTAGGCGCATACGACACAGCCGCCAAGCCGCCGTTCCCGTCACCCATCCACAGATGGGACGTAAACTTAGGCCAGCCCTGATGCATATTCGACGTGCAGCAGCCGAAATGCGGCTCCAGACCAAACAAGTTCGCATCGGGGCCG
Organism: Paenibacillus sp. J22R3; assembly: GCF_056269305.1. Classification (NCBI taxonomy): domain Bacteria; kingdom Bacillati; phylum Bacillota; class Bacilli; order Caryophanales; family Paenibacillaceae; genus Paenibacillus; species Paenibacillus sp. J22R3. The sequence continues at coordinate 413,151 of NZ_JBWDNS010000005.1, forward strand.
TTGCTCCAAGTCCGCGGAGCCACGTTGCACACGATTTGATTGACCTGCTGATCATATTGATGCGAAGTCCAGTCCTTAGAGATTGCGGCCGGGAGCGCGTTGAAAGCCACCTTTTCCAAAATATCCCCAAACCGTCCTTCGCCGAACACGCGTGTCAGATGCTCCATGGAATACATATACTCGACCACGGCGCACAGCTCGACGCCTTGACTTGGGCTCGTCCCCGATAACCACTCGTCTCCGGAGAACATGCCATGCGCTTGACCATGGTACGTCATCAAGCTGTCGATTCCGCGATGAACGGCAGCAAGCTCAACCTCTTCACCGCTTAGCTCATACCGGATCGCCGGGGTTTTGATGCCCATTGCCACATTGACGACATGCGTGCTCCAATCCCACTCCTCCACTTTGCGCCAGTACGGGAAGTCGTGAAACACATCGGTCCAATCGAGCGTCTGCTCGGCTACCGTCGCTGCCAGCTCCAGCAAGAACGCATCCCCTGTCTCTTTGTACAGCCATTGCACGCACAGTACCATCTCTGCGCCGCGTGCCTTGGCCCATCCCTCAAGCGGGTTAGCTGCAATATGACTGTGCACGTAACGGAAATATCGGGTCAAGAACGGAACAATACGCTCATCCCCCGTCACTTCCGCATATTGGGTCATCACCTTGAGCATGATCATGTAATGCCACCAGTCGTGCTTCTTGTTGATGTCATTATTGACCGATTGAATCGTTCCGCGCGGACCGAAATTGCCATCCTCCCCTTGGCTTGCGAGCGACCATTCCACCCAGCGCTGCGCTTTGGCAATCAGCCCCTCGTCCTCCAGCAAATAAGCAAGCGGCAGCAGTCCGTCCAAATAATAAGGCCCGCGCTCCCAGCTCTCCCCTTGACCGCCAATCCAACCGTTATCCGGCCCAACATCGCTCCAATGCTCTTCCAAATGTCCGGTTAATCCATCTGCCTGAATACGCAGCTGATTGCGGAGCCAGCCTGCAGGCTTAATCGCCCCTAGCGGTAAAGCTTGAAATGCTGTGGCGATCAGCTTATTTATCGTCGTCTCCATATAAGTCGTCTCCTTCAGATCCTCATAGTAAGATTGCTATGAAGCGAATATAGCATGGTTACGTGTATACAGCCGATAGCCGATGACAACCCTTTTTTATCTAATCACAACATGAATTCAAATTCGCCCATATGGCACAATTCCTGATAAACACTTATGATAAAAGCAAAACTCTCCGAAAGGAGCGACTCTCGAATGTTCCGATTTACTTCTCCGCCCATGCCGCACTATATCACTTCGGGCGAGGATACCTATACAGCAGGCGGCAAGCATCCGGGCCGTGCAAGCATCGGTGTATTCGATCTGCTCGCCGTAACACGCGGCACGCTCTATCTGGAAGAGGATGGTGTGCCGCTCACCGTTAGTGCCAATCAGTTTGCCATTCTGCGTCCGGATCGCGCGCACAAGACCGTGATTCCCTGCCAAGAGGAGACGCATTTCTACTGGCTTCATTTTCAAACGCTTGGCAGCTGGAGTGTTGTAGCGGAACGCGAACCGCATATGCCCCCGCCTATTAATGATCCCTACCCACAGATCGAAACCTTCGCGTTTCATGTGCCGAGATTCGGTGAGCTGCTCGCAAGGGAAGGCGTCTATGAACGGCTGCAAAATCTGCTGCTGCTCCATGCCGACTTCCATGCTGCAGCCCGTTTTCGCCAGCAAACCCTGCTGCTCGAGCTGCTGCTCCAGCTGCAAGAGGAGGGCAGCCATACCGCTGCTGCCAAGGACACGCAGCTTGCGCTCGCGGATGAAGCGGCTGCTTTCTTGCGCCGCAATTACCGGGAACAGCTCAGCTACAAGGAGCTGTCGGATCAGCTGCATTTTCACGCCAACTACATCGCGCTCTGCATGAAGAAAGCATTCGGCTGCACGCCGCAGGACTACCTCACACGCTACCGCATCGAGCAGGCGAAGCAGCTGCTCATTCATACCAGTGAGCCCATCGGTAAGATTGCCGAAGAAACCGGCTTCCAGACCTTCCCCTACTTCGTCCGCTGCTTCAGCAAGCACACGGGCGCTCGCCCGAAGGAGTTCCGGCTTCGATATCGATGATCAGCGAATGACAAAAGGCAGCTCAGCTTAGGACAACTTGCTTTCGTCCTGAGCCGAACTGCCTTTGCTAAACGGATTTATTTGACAATTCCCGTCCGGAGCTGCGTCACGCCGAACTCCAAGTACCCTTTCAAGCACGTCAGCACAAACACCCAGCCTTCTTTGTTGTCCACGATTTTACTCAGCAGCTCAGGATCATGATCTTGAAAGCCCTCTTCATTAATGGCAATAATCGTACACTCGTCAGGCTGCTCTTCCAAGGTAATGGTGACAATATGATCCTCGCCGGCCCATTGAAACACGATCTTCTTATCTGCCTCAACCTCAAGCAGCGTTATGCCCACTTCGGCATTGTACTCTTTGTAAATCAGCGTAACGCTCTTGCCTTTCTCCCATCGCTCCGAGCTGGTAGAGAACCAGAAGTTACCGATCTTAGCAGGGTCTACGAAGGCTTCGAACAGGTCGCGTGCCGGTCTGGCGATTCGAAATTTGGTTAGGTTATTCATAGGTATGTATCTCCTTTTGTCGCTCGGATTCATGGGAATGCGTGTGCCGGTGGCCCCGCTTCCTATTCTAGGATCTTCTGATAACTGGCAATGTCGAGCCACCTGCCAAACTTATGACCCACTTCTTTGAATAGTGCCGCTCGCTCGTAACCTAGTCGCTCAAACATTCGAATACTTCGCTCATTCTCCGTGCACACCGTGGCAACAAGCACATGAAACTCGCTCGCCCGCGCTTTCGTCTCCAGAAAAGCAACCATCTCTGCGCCAATTCGCTTGCCGAGATGCCCCGGAGCCAGATAAATCGTGACCTCCGCCGTCGTATTGTAGGCCTGCTTGTTCTTATGCTGCGCAAGCAATCCGTAGCCTATTATCGCACCTTCTTCTTCACACACATAGGTGCTGTACAGCGGATTGGCAGGCAGTACATTCGGCCGAATTTCGTCCATCGTCAGGGGAAGCGTGTGAAAAGAAACCGTCGTATGCACGACATAATGATTGTAAATCTCCAACACCTGCGGCAGATAACGTTCTTCCATCCGGGCAAATCGCATGATATTCGTCCCTTTCAGCAGTAGGTTCGACTCCCAATCCGCAATCCACTTTAACTCTACTCACCATACCATATTTTAGCGCGCAAAACGTAACCTATCGCGCCACCTGCAACAAACTAACCATGCTTATTCTAACGAACCATGGGGGCCTTATTTGGTCTCAAATGACGGCCAAAAAATTCTAACGAACCCACAGGGCCTTATTCAGTGAATTTCAGGTCCGTTGGGGCATGTTTTCTCCGAATAAGACCTGCTGGGTTCGTTAGAGTATCGAGCGGCGAGCGCAAAAAAGCCTCCCGTCGTCTCATCAGACAACGGAGAGGCTCCCTTCCACTTTTACGCCGATTGGCGTGCTTCCACGGCAGCAACCTTCTGCTGCTTCGCTTTGCCGACGAACAGCGCAAGCGGGAATGCAACAGCAGCGATTAAGGTTGCCAGCAGATATACATCGTTGACACTCATCGTGAACGCCATGTTCGCGATGTGCAGCTCATTCGTATCGCCGGCCATCGCGAGATCAGTACCGTGTTGAACGGAACGCGACGCAAGCAAGGTGGTGAAGATCGCAATCGCGAAGGAACCGAATACGTTACGCGTCCAGTTGGAGATCGAGGAAGCATGACCAACCAAGTGACGCGGAATTTGCTCCATCGCCGCGTTGCTCGCAGGCATCATAACCATCGCGATGCCGAGGTTACGAACCGTCATCCACCAAAGGATGTAGGAATGAGAAACGTCGATACTGAGCCAGCTAAGCGTCAGCGTACCGAGCGCAAGCAGCGGGATGCCCATCGCCATCAGCCAGCGCGGTCCGATTTTGCCATATAATTTGCCGACAACAGGCATAATAAGAGCCATAGCCAGCGAAGCCGGAAGAAGAATCAGCCCCGTGTCCATCGCAGACACATGCTGAATGCGCTGCAGGAAGATCGGCGTCAGGAATGTACCGGAGTACAAGCTGATCGTGAGAACAATCGTAATGATTAAGTTCAGCGTATAACGTCCGTTCTTAAACACATGCAAATTAAGCAGCGGAGTATCGGTCGTAAGCTCCCGCCAAATGAAGAGTACCAGCATCACAACACCTACGACGAGAAGCGAAATAATCCGGCCCGAATCCCAGCCCCAGTTGTGACCTTGACCAAGCGCAAGCAGCAACGAAGAACTGCTGACAAGGACGGTAATAAACCCGATGCCATCGAAGCTCTTCGGCACACTGAGACGATAGAATGGAATAAAGGCAAACACCAGCACGATCGAAATCAAGCCGATTGGAATGTTCATCAAGAACAGCCACTGCCAAGCGAAATTCTCCAGCAGCCAGCCGCTGAACGTCGGTCCGATTGCCGGAGCCATCATCGCAGCAAGCGACCAGAGCGCAATCGCCATCGCTTGTTTCTCACGCGGAACCACTTGATAGATAATAGCCATCGATGCCGGCAAGATCAAGCCGCTGAATGCGCCCTGCATAACACGGAATGCGATAAGCGAATACTCATCCCAAGATGCGGCACAAAGCACAGATGCAACAACGAAGCCGATAAGCGCGAATAAATAAAGCCGCTTATAGCTGAATTTCTCTCCCAAGTATCCAACGATCGGAGCCAGTGTGCCCATCGCCAGCATAAAGCCCGTCAGCGTCCATTGAATGGAGCCGAGCGTGGTATGAAAATGGTCCTGCAAAATCGGCAGCGCAATATTAATCGTACTCGATGCCAAAACACACAAAAAAGAGCCGACAAAAATCGCCGTCATAATCGGCCAAAACTTTACTTTGTCCTGCTGCTCCTGTTCAGTCAACTTCATTTCCCCCTCAATACCAGAGCATCTTCTCAAACAGGCACCTCTCCCGGCACCGTTGCATATATGTCGGTATTTACATATAATCAAAACCAATGACAATCATATACCACTACCAATAATATGTCAAAACTAACATATGGGAAGGACATCCTATGAACACCCTTGCTTATGGGCTCCTTAGTCTACTCTCTTATTCTCCTGATTCAGGTTATGACCTGATGTTAAAAATCCAGTCCTGTTGGCCCGCCAAGCACAGCCAAATCTATCCGCTCCTCTCCCAGATGGAGAGCGAGGGCTATGTTCGGCACGTACTCGTCACCCAAACCGATAAGCCGGATAAGAAGGTTTATTCGATAACCGATAAGGGTCGCGACGCCCTTCGCGCCTGGCTGACTGTACCTGCCAACGACCCCGTAATACGTGATGAGCTTATACTCAAAGTATTTGCCATGGATCAAGGTGACCCGGACGATATGAAGCGCCAGCTGGAGCTTCGCATCAATTACTGCCGCGACAGGGTACACTGGCTGGATCGCAGAATCGAATTCTATTCCTCGAAGGAGCCGCCTCCTTCACGGGGCATGCGGCTGCTGCTGGAGAGAGGACGGTTCGCCACGCAGTCCGATCTGAACTGGGCGGAATGGGCGCTTGAACAGCTGGAAGACGAATCGTAAACAAGAAGAGCTGAGATCCGGCGGACAATGCCAGGGACTCAGCTCTTTTATCTTATAGAGATGCAATAAGCTGGTGCAGCCATGATCAAAACGGTTATGATGCTGATAGAGCTTCACGAGCAGACCTTGCCCGATAGGGCACAAAGGAAAGGAATACCGCACATGAGCTACCATCTGACGCAGTCCGCTATTCTTTCGATGTGCGGGCAGCTTTCCTATAAGAAAGGGGAATCCGCTTTCCGCAGCCGGAAAGTAGCGATTACCTATTATGATCCGGACGCCGCTCGATGCGAGGCGACAGTCAAGCTGCAGGAAACGTTCGAAGTCAGCATCCGTTTCGATGACGATGGCGATGTTGCCGCCAAATGCAACTGCCCCTCCTTATCTTCCTACGACAAATATTGCTCCCATGTCGCGGCCGTCCTCTTGCTCTTGTACGATGCGCAGCAGAGCGGCCGAGCTCCGATGGGAGGGGGTAGCCAAACCGCACAAACCGCACATGCCGGCAACAGCCCTACTTCCGGTTCTGCCTCCCTAGAGTCGAGCGGCGAGCTCGCCCGCGAGCTGCTCTCCATGTTCGCTCCGGCGAGCTCGCGGAAGTCCATTCGCAGCGCTCAGACTCAGTTCGATACCCGCGAACCGCTTGCCGTCACCTTCGTCTGCAAGCCGTTTACTTACAGCGGCGGCAAGCTGCTGCTTGGCATCGAGCTGAAGGTCGGAACGAAGCGGCCGATCATCGTACAGCAGATTCGCGAGTTTCTCCGTCACATTGAACTCGGCGAGCCGTTTACGATTGCGAAATCCTTTCACTATGATCCGCAGCTGCACAGCTTCCTGCCGGAAGACTTCGAGGTGATCCGGCAGCTGATTGCGGTGCTGCAGCAGGAACGCTTATACCAAGAAACATCGAGCATCTATGCCATACATGCGGCTCCGCTCAGCGGCCAGCGTATGCTGCCGATCCCGCCCGGTGCTTGGAAGCCTCTGCTCGCCACGTTGATCAGCGCGCCTTCGACGATGCTCGAGCAAGGCAATACCGCTTATCCAACCATTGCGATATCCGAAGAGCGGATTCCGCCACTAACCTTCGATCTCCGGCAGCTTCATGAAAGCGGCGCTCCAATTCGCGACCGAGGCAGCTATCACGTTCAAGCGCAAGGCTTGGACCAACTGGTCATCATTGAAGCCTACGGTCTTATTCTCGTGGATGGCAGATTTATCGAGCTGCCGCCAGCCGCTTGCCGCCGACTGGCAGTGCTGCAGCAGCTGCAAGAACGGTCCTCCTTGCCTTATATCCCGATCCTTCCGGAACAAATCGAGCCCTTCATGGAGCGCGTAGTGCCGGAGCTGCTGAAGCTGGGCACTGTCCATATCGCGGAAGACGTGTCGCGCCGCATCACGCATCGGCCGCTCAAGGCTAAGCTGTTCCTCGACCGCGTCCGGGACAGACTTCTCGCTGCGCTGGAATTCCACTATGGCGACCTGGTCATCAATCCGCTGGAAGCCGAGAGCGAGGTCCGTACGAACGGACCGATTCTCGTGCGTGATGGCGAGCAGGAACGCCAGATTCTCACGCTTATGGAAGAGGCTTCTTTCGCCAAAACGGAGGCCGGCTACTTCTTAGGTGACGAGGACAGTGAATATCACTTCCTCTACCATGTCGTGCCGCAGCTGGAGAAGCTGCTGACGGTCCATGCCACTTCGGCCGTACGTACACGCATCCATACGGGAAGCGTACCGCCGATTGTGAAAGTCCAGTTTAACGAACGAACGAATTGGCTGGATTTCAAATTCGATATCGATGGCATACCTGAGGCCGAAATTCGCAAGCTGCTTAAGTCCATTGAGGAGAAGCGCAAATTTCACCGCTTGGCAACCGGCGCTCTAATGCCGCTTGAGACGGAAGCGATGCAGGAAATCATTCGCATGATTAACGAGGCTCGGTTCACGCTGAAGGATCTGCGCGATTCCGGCATTTCCATCCCGCTCTTCCGTGGTCTGCATCTGATGGATACGCCGAGGCAAGGCAGCTCGGTCAAGCTCGATAAACCGCTCAGACAGCTGCTCGAGAATCTCCGAAATCCGGATAATCTGGATTTCGAACTGCCGGAAGGCATGTCCGGCGTGCTGCGGGACTATCAAAGCTATGGTTATCAGTGGATGCGGACGCTGGCCAGATATGGCTTCGGCGGAATTCTTGCAGATGATATGGGGCTTGGCAAGACGTTGCAGGCCATCGCGTTCCTACAATCGTTCCTACCGGATATTCGCGAAGAACGACTGCCCGCACTAATCGTCGCCCCCGCTTCCATCACCTACAACTGGCGAAATGAGCTGCGTAAATTCGCGCCAAGCCTTCGCGTCGCGATTGTCGATGGGACGAAGCAAGAGCGAGACGCAATACTGAGAAGAAGCTCGACCCTTGATGTCTTAATTACATCTTATCCGCTGTTGCGGCGGGACATCGAAGCTTATGCCGGCATGTCCTTTCACACCTTGATTCTGGATGAAGCGCAAGCATTCAAGAATTACACCACTCAGACTGCGCAAAGCGTAAAGCTGCTGAAGGCGCGTCATCATTTCGCTCTGACAGGAACGCCTGTAGAGAATCGATTGGAGGATCTGTGGTCGATCTTCGATGCGGTGTGCCCCGAGCTCTTCCCGGCAAGACGCGCCTTCGGCGATCTGCCGCGCGAAGTCGTCGCGAAGCGCTCGCGTCCGTTCTTGCTGCGCCGCGTGAAGACCGACGTTCTGAAGGAGCTGCCGGAGAAGATCGAGTCCACGCAGGTGTCGAAGCTGCTGCCGGAGCAGAAGAAGCTGTATGCCGCCTATCTCGCCAAGCTTCGCGAGGAGACGCTGAAGCATCTGAACAAGGATACGCTGCATAAGAATCGGATCCGCATCTTAGCCGGCCTTACCCGTCTGCGCCAGCTATGCTGCCATCCCGCCCTCTTCATCGAGGACTATGCGGGCAGTTCAGCCAAGCTGGAGCAGCTGCTGGAGCTGATCGACGAATGCCGCGAAGCAGGCAAGCGGCTGCTCGTATTCTCGCAGTTCGTGGAGATGCTGAAGATCATCAAGCTGGAAATGCAGCGGCGCGAAATCCCCCATTTCTACTTGGATGGCAGTACGCCGTCCTCGGAACGAGCTGAGCTAAGCACAAGGTTCAACGATGGCGAGCGGGATTTATTCCTCATCTCGCTGAAAGCCGGCGGTACGGGACTTAACCTCACGGGTGCAGACACCGTCATTCTCTATGACCTCTGGTGGAACCCTGCCGTAGAGCAGCAGGCCGCCGACCGCGCGCATCGCATCGGACAGAAGAAGGTCGTCCAAGTCATCCGACTCGTCTCCGAAGGCACAGTCGAGGACAAAATGTACGAGCTGCAGCAGCGCAAGAAGAACCTCATCGACGAGGTGATTCAGCCCGGTCAAGAGGCGCTCTCTGCCCTCACCGCCGAGGAAATACAGGAGCTGCTTATGATCGAAGGATAGCTCCGCAGCACAAAAAAGACCGACTCCCCCGCGTAACGGCTACGCGTTCGGAATCGGTCTTTTTTCTACTTAGGAATCGTGCCGGGCGGCATTGAGCTCAATCACATTACTATCGGGATCGAGCAGGAAAATCTGAGAGAAACCCGTGATACTGTTACGGTTGTGACGATGCGGGATGCCGCACTCATTCAGCCAATCGATTGTTTCGTCAAAGTCGGCCACGCGAATCGCAAAATGTCCGTCCCTCGTATCAATGCCACTGGTGCGCTTCGTCTCGCCGTCATGTACGAGCAAATGCAGCTGCTGACCACCGCCGCCAACGGCATACCAAGCCCCTTCAAAATCAAACGCCGGCCGCTGAATCTCCTGTAAGCCGATCACATCTCGATAAAATGCCTTCGCCCGCTCGATATCTGTAACGATCAAGCTCACATGATGAATGCCCTCGTGGTGAATCATCGCGCTCGTTCACCGCCTTTTTCCCACCATTATAGCATCATTTACTGAGGCTCTGGCAGCGAAAATCGTTTCGTCCACGTCTTCCCGCCGTCAACGGTCCGGTAGACGCCGGACTTCGACAGGCTCGTTACCGCCAGATAGCCGGTAGTCGGCGACACGAACGAAAGCTTCCCTTCATACCCGGGCACAGCTATCGGCAAATTGCTCCATGTCTTGCCATCATCCAGCGATCGGCCGAATTGCAGATTATCCAGCGCTCCGCTGCCGGCTGCCAGGAATGCCCCTTGGCGCCCAAGCACCGCCATATCTGTCGGCCTTCCCGCCGGTCCTTCAAGTGTACCCGCAGGAGCAACCGGTCCCGGCGCCGGTCCGCCACCCGCAGTAGGATGCGAGATCACTTGCTTCCAGTGCGCGCCTGCATCCGCGGTATGGAACAACGAGTAGGACGTCTGCGACATCCCGGAATCGCCAACCAGCAGCACCCATATATCAGAGCTGTCCGTGCCATAGATGGCTCCGCCATAGTTGAGGGATGCTTTGACCTTAAGGGAATCGGTCCAGTGGCGACCGCCGTCAGTCGTGCGCTTCACCTCATACCCGCCGGCAGCCAGCACCGTAATGACCCAGCCTTTATTTTCCGTTACGAAATGAACATAGCGGGAGTTCGGCGGTGTCGTCAATTTGGTCCATGTTTGGCCGCCATTCGTCGTCTTGAAGGTGAATGCACGCGTAAACCCGTAACCCACTTGCTCGTTCAGAAAATCAATCCGCTCAAAACCATACTGCCCTGTAGGCACCCATGTATAGTCGCCGCCGCCATTTGTCGTTTTGAGCAGCGTATTCTGCTTCGTTGCACTCGTCTTTGCCAGCACATAGCCAACCGAATTGGTCAAGAACTCCATCTGGCTGAAGCTCAGCTTGCCTGTGTTATAGATGGCTTGCCAGTGGCAGCCCCCGTCTGATGTGCCGATCATGAAGCCGTTCCCGGCCGCGCGTCCGATAGTGGCGCCTAAGAACTGAATCGCCTGTATATGCGGAGCGTTCGTATCCGTCATCGCCTGTAAGTTCAATCCATGATTATCGGTTCTGCAGGCTGCGGAAGCCTCCGGTTCCGGCGCTGCCGCCTGTGCAGAAGCGTTATACCTCGCCGGCACCCATAAAGATGTCCCAAGCAGCACGGCCATCACCCACATCGCAACTCTTCTTCCTCTTCTCATCAACATCGCCTCATATTCGTAAATTACCCAACGTTCCCCATTCTCTATCTCTTCTTCCTCTGACGAGTGAACGAAGCGGCCGGTTGCAGGACACGGAACCAAAATCTAACACTGCTTTTACAATTCTCACATCTTCCTCTAATCATTCGTTGCTATACTGGGTTCAACTAAACCACGAAGGAGCTGCACCAAATCCATGTCCACGTCTACGTCTACGAATTCCAGCATCATCTACACCACCAGGTTGAGCGAAAGTGACACCATGACCAACAAACTGATTTACCAAGTGAAACAGAATCAACTGTCAGATCAAGAGCTAAACAGACTTCAAACCCGCTGCAGTAAAGAACTAAGCGACCTGCGTAACGAACTGAACGTCTTGCTTCAAGAGCTTCGCATGATCGCAGATCGCAATACGGACAAGCCCCTTTCCCCTTCGAAAGCTGCCTAATCCTCGTTTTCATTCTTATCTACATGTTCATCGACCTATCCTCTACACCTACAACCAAACCCTGACTAAGCCAAAACAAGCCCGCGGTCACATAATCAAGTGCCGGGGCTTGTTTGCTTCTATTATTCACCTGCGATATTCCAGCGATGACGATATTGTTCCAGCTTAGGATGCAGCGATTGCGATGGTTTAGATGCCAGCAGCAATCTTAATTTGACGATCCACTCCTCGAACGAAGAGTAAGAGGCGAACAAATTAGCCGTCTCCGGCGTGATATACAAGAAGTAGGGGGATGGGTAGGACTCTGCCAGATGGCGCAGTGCCGCTTCGATCGGCGTATATTTCTTCCGCTTGCCTTCCAGCCCCTCTATGACAATGGTTAGCCCTCCGCTGTCTCTTCCGCCGACCTCATGCTGAGCTTCAAGCTCACGTTTCCAATCATGCAGTCGATCCAGCCTTTTATAATAAGGCAGCACGGTTTCCTTCGTCATCCGTCTGATTGTCTCTTCATGCAGCGGGTACAGCACCAGCTTGGCAAAACGATGCTTTACCGCCGTTTCCACGGCAAAAGCAAGACTCTCGTTTGACATCCGCTGGAAGGAATCATACACAATCATGGTTCCTTTTAGCTGCTCCTTAGGCGGCTCATAGCCATATGGAACGGTCTGGCCAATTTGATTCAAATCCGATCTCCTCCCTCCCAAGGTACTCTTTACCTGCTTGCTGTACTGAGTATACCCCGGCATTTGTGAATTGATGTCGTACTTGCGAAGGTTAAAACGTTTTAATTATGAGTCTAGCGACAAAGTTGCATAGCCCACTCCCACTTATTCTAACGAATCGTAGAAGTCTTATTTGCCCGAAAATAACCCCTTCTCAGATGTAACGAATCGTGGGGGTCTTATTTCGGGACCCCTTACTTATCATAACAAATTCCATATATTGACGCTCTCAAATCGGTGTGCTACGTTAGCCGTATAAAACGTTTTTAGAGGGTGCGAGCGATGAGAAAGTCAGACCGCAGCGTCACGATCAAAGATATTGCGCGAGAAGCCGGCGTATCGATTTCTACGGTTTCTTTCGCCTTTAATGGCACCGCACCTGTCGCACCTGATACGAAAGACCGCATATTCGAGGTTATCAAACGGCTGAACTATCAGCCAAACTCTGCAGCCCGCGGCCTTGTCACACGCAAGACGAACAATATTTGTTTGTTTACGCCTCAGCCTGCTTCTAATTTCTTCTCCTTTGCAGGCAACAGCGTGTTTCCCCATCTGCTGCAAGGCATAGGCGAGATACTGGATCAGAAGGATTATAATCTGCTGATTTCCTGGGATAATCAAGGCCATAAAGCCAAAACACCGAAGCTCATCAAGCTGATGCGCGAGCGTGCGATGGACGGTGTGCTGATCTGCTTGCCTAGCCACGATTCCTCGGTCATCGAAGAGCTGCTGGGCCATCATTTTCCCGTCGTCATCATTGGCAGCAATGGTCTGAAGAACCAGGTCAATTCCGTCGACGTCGATAATTACGATATCGCCTACCGCAACGTGCAGCATCTACTGGCGCTCGGGCATACGCGAATCGCATTCATCAGCCCGGGACCACTCGAATTTCTCGTATGTGAGGATCGGCTTGAAGGCTATCGTGGCGCCCTTGAAGAGGCAGGAATTCGGTACCGCGATGAGTACCTGTTTATCGGTGATGAGCTTGAAGGAAGCGGCTACCGCGCTGCGAATGCTTTGCTTAGCTTGAAGGAGCCGCCGACTGCCATCGTATCCGGACGGGATACACAAGCTGTCGGGGTGTACGAATATGCGAGGGAGCATCGCATATCCATCCCGGATGACCTCGCACTCATCAGCTTCGAGAACTCCGAGCTCGCCGAGAAATACGGTATTTCATCGGCGACAACAGATCTGCATGAGATCGGCAAGGAAGGCGCGAGGCTCCTCTATAAACTGCTCACCCGCAAGAAAGAACGCAGCGCTCAGAATATCGTCATCCCGTCGGAGCTTATTATTAGGTCCAGCTGTGGCGGCGCGAATCAGAAGATAGATAAGATAACCCATTCCCGGAGGTAGAACTCGCTATGTTTAAACATGCACGCCCCATCTGGCCGGAAGGGCTAGAGCAGGAAATGAATTGCACCGGCGGCTTTAGAGCTCAGTTTCAAGGGATTGGGACGGAACGCCGGATTGTAAGAATCACGGCTTCCTCCCGTTATCGCGTTTATGTGAATGGGCATTTCTGCGGGCATGGCCCGGCGGCAGGACCGCACGGCCATTACCGCGTCGATGAATGGGAGCTTTCGCCGAGTGTGGTGCAGGAAGGTCTGAACAGCGTCGCCATTGAAGTCGCGGGCTATAATGTGAACAGCTTTTACACGCTTGACCAGCCTTCTTTTGTCCAGGCAGAGGTTGAGCTTGATGGCGTTGTCGCAGCTGCGACAGGTGATTCGGCTCGAGGTTTCGACGTGTTCGTGCTTCCGGAACGCGTGCAGAAGGTGCAGCGTTACAGCTTCCAGCGTGCTTTTATCGAGGCGTATCAGTTGGATGCGCATGTTCATGAGTGGCGCACAAACGCGGATTCGATCCCCGCTTCCCCGGCGGCTTCGAGTGCTATTATGGAAGAGAAACAGCTTCTGCCGCGGCGGGTAAGTTATTCGGACTTTACGGTCAAAGCTCCGGCTGCCATCGTTGCCTCCGGCACGGTTGCGAAACGCGCCGATGGCGGGGCTGACGCAAATTCCCCTTGGCGGGACCGTGCGTTAACCGGAATTGGCCCCTTGTTCAAAGGCTTCGAGATCAGCGAGCTGGCGCTCCTGCCTACGGATGAGTTGGGGGAGCTCGAGACGAGCCTGCCCAGTGATGCGGCAGCCGTTGCGTATGATGGGCAACCACTTCAATTGGGCACACAGGATACTTCGATACTGGCTTTTGACCGCAATCTATCCGGGTTTATTGGCATTCAGTTCACATGTGAGCGTGCTTCGCGCATTGCGATTACATTCGATGAGATTCTCTTGCATGGCGATGTCGATCATCTGCGGCTGGAATGCTCGAACGTCATCCATCTCGCCTGCGAGCCTGGTGCTTATGCCTTCGAATCGATTGAACCGTATACGCTGAAATATATGAAAATCATCGTTCTCGAAGGTGACTGCCTTCTCTCCGGCTGCACCTTACGGGAATATGCGAATCCGGATGCGGATCGCGCGAATTTCAGCAGCTCTGATGAGGCACTAGGGAAAATCTTCGAAGCAGCGAGGGAATCGTTCCGTCAGAATGCGGTTGATATTTTCATGGACTGCCCTTCTCGTGAACGTGCCGGCTGGTTGTGCGACAGCTTCTTCACAGCACGTGTTGAGGCCGATTTGACCGGACGCTCCGTCATTGAGCACAATTTCCTTGAGAATTTTGCGCTGCCGGAGCATTTCGCTCATCTGCCTGAGGGCATGCTGCCCATGTGTTATCCCGCGGATCATTACAGCGGCGAGTTCATTCCCAATTGGTCGCTGTGGTTCATTATTCAGCTGGAGGAATTCCGTTCGCGCGGCGGGGATGAGGCGCTGATTCGTTCCCTGCAGCCGCGAGTGGATGCGCTGCTGCGTTATTTTGAAGGCTTCCATAATGAGTTTGGGCTGCTGGAGAACTTGGAGAGCTGGGTGTTTATCGAATGGTCGAAGGCGAACAGCTTTGTTAGCGGCATTAACTTCCCTTCCAACATGCTCTACGCCGGGGCACTGGAAGCAGCAGGCCGGCTTTACCATAACGACGATTACTTGGCGCAAGGGGTCGCACTGAAGCAGGTCATTCGGGAATTTTCGTTCGATGGGAAGTTCTTCGTCGATCAGGCGATTGAGAATGCGGATGGCGAAATCGAAATGACCGACAACCGCACCGAAGTGTGCCAATACTACGCTGCCTTCTTCGGGATTGCGGATGCCGAGACGCAGCACGATTGGTACGCGAGCCTCGTTCACGATTTCAGCCCGAGCCGCGGCGCGGAGGAACCAACCATCGCCGATATTAGCGAGATCCATCCAGCAAACGCGTTTATCGGCTATTATTTGCGCATGGAGCTGTTATCGCAATTAGGCGCCTCCGCACAGCTGCTGGAGGAGATCAAAGCTTTCTTCGGCTTAATGGCTGAGCAAACCGGTACGCTCTGGGAGCATAACCGTACGACTGCCAGCTGCAACCACGGCTTTGCCTCCCATGTCGTACGCAGTCTGTACCGCGATGCGCTTGGCATCGAATCGCTCGATCTGAAGCGGAATAAGCTGTCGATCGTCTTCACGAACACGTCGCTGCAATGGTGCAGCGGGAAGCTGCCGACACCGGAGGGGCTTGTCGAACTGGAATGGCGCATCGAGGATGGCGAGCTTCGTTACCGGATATCGGCACCGCCGCAGCTTACGGTTGAGGTGCGTAATTTCAGCGGGAAGCCGCTTGTTCGTGAGGAGTAGGAGGAACGAGTATGTCGCACTATGAGCACATGTACAACGAAATCGGCGATCAGCTGGTCGTAAGCGATGAAGTCGTGAAGGGCAGCATGTTCGGCGCAAAATGTTTGAAAATCAACGCACCATCACGCATCATCACGACCATCACACCTCGCACGTGATTGAGAAAATGCTGCCTTTCATGCAACATTTATCGGGAAATGGTGGCCTCACGGAGGAAATGTTGCGCTAACTACAACATTTTCATCTCATCAAGCCATATATGGGCCATTCTTCATTGAAATGCTGCCATTTGTGCTACATTGGGCTCCATTTACCCACCGATGAGGGTGAAATGTTGCATTTCCGGCATCATTTCCGCCTCCAACAGCCCGGTCCGCTCGCACAAAACAAAAAGCTGCTCCAAAAGTCGCCTAATCGCAACTATTGGAGCAGCTTTTATTGATTACTTCGCGCTAAGCGCTCGCAGGCCAAGTGCCAACGCACCGCTCAAGCCGGCGTTGTCGCCAAGACCCGGAGGCACGATGTACTCGTCGATGCCGCCAAGCAACGCTTCCGCGCTGACGTAACCGTTCAGGTTCTTGCGAACCTCTTCACGGATGAGCGGGAAGAGATGCTCCTGATGCATAACGCCGCCGCCCAGAATAATACGCTTCGGCGACATGAGCAGAACCGCACTCGATACGGCCTGTCCAATATAGAAAGCCTCCATCGCCCAAGCCGGATGATCCACACCTAGCTCGCTGCCCTTCACTTTCCATCTGCCCTCAAGCGCCGGACCTGCAGCCATGCCTTCCAAGCAATCGCCATGATACGGGCAGAAGCCTTCATACGTATCCTCCGGATGACGACGCGTCAACACGTGTCCGCCCTCCGGATGAACCAATCCATGAACGAGCTTGCCTTCTGCATATACGCCGACACCGACACCGGTACCGATCGTGTAATAGAGACAGCTGTCCAGTCCGGCAGCCGCGCCCCAAGTTGCTTCACCGAGTGCAGCCGCGTTTACATCCGTATCCCAGCCAAAAGGAACGTCAAACACCTTGCGCAGCTCCGGCAGGAATGGATAGTTGCCCCAGCCCGGCTTCGGCGTTGTCGTAACATAGCCGTATAACGGACTATTCGGATCAATATTAATCGGACCGAACGAGCCGATCCCGATAGCTTCTACTTCTTTCTCACGGAAATACGCAATCACGTTCGCCAGCGTTTTCTCCGGCTGCTCGGTCGGGAAGCTCACCCGATCCAGAATTTCGCCTTTCTCATTACCGATCCCACAAACAAACTTCGTACCGCCGGCTTCCACCGCTCCAATAAGCATTATCCCCAGTTCCTCCCAGTCATAGTGTCACCATAATTAGTTTGTATACTATGCAAAATAGCAAAATTACCAGAGAACAGCAAGACTTTGTTCTAGATGATTCCGCTAAGCCAGCCCCATACCGCCTGCAGCGTCAGCCAATGGTTCGACAAGCCCATCCGATTCGTATACGGTGCATGCTCTCGAAAATAATCCGCATGTTTGCCAATAATCGGTACGCCGCATGCTCCGGCCGGCCCATGCTTATCCGGCTGCCATACAGGCAGGAAGCCGCGCTGCCCGCGAGCCCAGCCGCCGAATGTGCCCAGCCGGCTTATCTTATCAATCGCTCGGTCGCCAACAGACTCCGGCGACTCCGCGGTAGCATGAACAAACAGCACCGACTGCCGCAGCTCCTGCGCAATGCGGCATCGCGGCGAGCCAATCATCACTACCGGGCTCGGTGCCCCGCCCTCTTGCTCATGCAGAAGCTTCGCCGCTTGCACGGCTGCTACGCCGCCGCCGCTGTGGCCGATCAGAATCGTCCGGCCTCCCTGCAGCCCTCGGCGAAGTCGTCCGGCCTGAATCTCAGCGACCACGCGCTTCCCTCCAATGGAGCGAGCAGCATGCCGCGAACTAAGCCGCATATCACGCCCGATTTCCCAAAGCTGCGGGATGACGTTCCGGCTCCAATCCCCATAGGGGAAGAGCAGCTGCGAAGCACCTACCTCGTAGCCTTCTCGAGTCAGTATAGCATGCAGCGCAGCTCGAAAGCTCTCCATGAATTGCGGAGCGGTCGCCAGACCGCTCAGCAGATAGAGCGAGACCTCGCCTTTGGCAGGAGAATTACTCATGCGTTCCTTCCCCTTTATGCTCACGTTCGAATGTCATAGCCGCCGCAATCCGCTCCAGATCGCTGGGATGCGTATCCCGGAACCAGCGCACCAGCAGCGGCGGGTTAATATCGCTCAGCGTAATAACCGCAGTCTTCTGCTGCATCGAGATAGAGCCGTCCGCACTGCCGAGCAAATCCATCGCATAGGCATCAGCCGCGGATTCCGCGCCTCGCGACACGAGATTGCTAACCGGCAGCGACGCGAAAGACAGCACAGCGATAATCAGCAGCAAGAACGGCAGTGCCGTCATATCGGAGCGACTGCGAATGCCGAAGCGATCCCCGTAGCGGCGAATGCTCCATGTATAGATCCAGCCGCCAACAACAATAACCACAAGGGACGAACCGACAGCGCCTAGTGCGCTCCACTCTAAGTGGTGCATCACATAGTGCCCCATCTCATGCGCCATAATGAGCAGAATCTCCTGCTCGGTCAGCTGTTTCAGCGTCGTGTCCCACAGCACGATGCGCAGAGAAGAACCAATCCCAGTCACATAAGCGTTGATCGCATTGGTCTTGGTGGACATATCCGCCTCATACACACGATCAGCCGGTATATCTGCTTTGGCAGCGAGCTCCAGAATTCTTGCTTCCAGCTGCGGATTAGACAGCTCCGTAAAATGATTGTACAGCGGATCAATGACGACCGGCTGCACATACATCATGAACACCGTGAACGGCACCGAGATCAGCCACAGCTTCAGCCACCATCGGCCCTTGCGAGAGAGAATCCAGAATGCTACCGCAGAAACAGCCAGCAGCGTCACATACCCCACGCCAAAGGCAACCAGTTTATCCCGAATCCACCCCGGTACAGGCTGCGTCGTAATGCCATACGACTTCGACAAGCTATAGCCAAACACGCGAAGCGGCAAATATAACACAAACGAAGCCGCGTCAACTAGCAGCACGAATAGCGGAAACCGCACAACAAGCGGCAGCCCCCGGCGCTCCAATGCATCCCGCCAATAACGAGCGAGACCGCCGAAGAGCAGAAACAGATAAATCAGCCATTCCCATGGCCCGCTAATGAAGAATATCCAATTACGCAGCGCATTCAACACCGCACTGTCCTTCAGCTGCTCCGCGCTGAAGAATGTCGCCGGATCGGCGGCGGTCCCGACATACGCAGCCGGTACGTTATTCGGCGAGGTAAACCAGACATATACAGCCATCAAGACCGCATAGCCGGCCGTTAGTGCGATCCATTTCCATAACCCGGCGAACTTTCGCGAAGGCATAGAGTTACCACCTGCTTTTCCAATGTTTGGGATGAGATTATCATAGCACAGAAAAGAAGCCGACTCATCTTGAGCCGGCTTCCATCCACAAACACGAATTAAATAACTTCCCGCTCGTCATTGCCCGGCAAAGCTGGGAATGGCGCATGCGGTTCCGCTTGATACCAGAAGGTCGTAGAAGCGATATCGCTTTGCTGAGGCAGGTAGCGGCCGCCGGAACGCCAGCCCAGATCTTGAATCGTCACGCGCAGCTCGGATTCGAAACGAATCGGATCCTGAACATGCCAACGATACATTCCGAAACGTTGTTGGCTGCGGTACAGGCCATCCGGCTTAATGACTTGGTGCATACCGAGGAATGGCGTGGAGTAAACCCCATATTGTCCCTGCGGATGCTCCCAGTTCCATGCACCGCCGAAATAATCCTCCGTACCCGTTCCGCAGATCGTCGGGAACTCGCTGTCGCCGTCCATGAAGAACTTGATTTCGCCTTCGCCCCACCAGCCGGTGTTATTGACTTGCCAAGCGAGATAAGTACCCACGTAATGGCCTTTACCTTTAACGCCGTCAATTAACGTATGAACATCCTTGTAAGCGACCGGATTGCTTCTTCTCCACTGGGCGTGGAAATAAGCCATATCCTCCGGCACTTCCGTAAGGGTGTAATCGATTTGATAGTACAGGACAGCCTTGTCCGACTTCGACGTATTCTCCATTGTGAGGCGCGCCGAGCCGCGGAAAGGCATTTGCCAGTAGCTGTTCATGCCTCCGGCCGGATTAACCGCAACCGGGAACGAATTCACGTTGCAGCGCTCTTGCCAGCCGTTACAGAAGAAGTCGCCGACAGGTACTTCTACGGAAGGCGTCTCCTCATTGTCCCAATAAATGCGGAAGATCATATTTCTCCACGAACCGGGATGGCAGGTCAACCAAATATGTTGAATCGCACCGGGTCCGGTAATTTCGCCCATCGTTAATGTTTCTCCCGCCGCGATTTCGACGGATGGCGATACTTTCCAGCTGACTCCCAAATCACGTGCGCAGTTTGCGCCTGTACCCTCAGCAGCCATGGCGCCCTTGCCTGGCTCACCCGTAAAGTTCTCCGGGCTGATCGATCTCGTCTTCGCATTCGACAGTCTTGCTAGGTTTCCAATTCCCAAATCCAAACCATTAAAGTTATACAAGTCGCTGTACACTCCTCACGATAGAATGAAAACGGTTTACTTTTGTAACATGGCACCTATGCTACTCCCGCTTGGGACAAACTGTCAACGTTTTTTTGTAAAAAAAAGCAAGTCCACCCAACCGGCGGACTTGCTTCTTACTAACGCTGCATGAGCTCCTTCTGTTCCTTCCAGAAGGTATCCCAAGCCGTCAACGTTTCCTTCAACGTTGCTTCCCCGAGGAGCATCTGCTGTTCTGCTTTGGTCGAGCGTCTCTCCCATTCGGAATAGCTGGGGTATTGAATCGGAAGTCGATAGTACATGTATTTATCCGGGTTATTGTTCATTTCGATCAATGGTTTATAGGGACCTGTCATAAAAAACGGATCTGCAGCCGCAGTCGTGTGAATCGGCACCAATCCGTATCGTTTGCCCATAGAGATGTTCTGCTCCGGGCTCGACAGATACGCAATCAGCTTCCATGCCTCTTCCTTATGCAGCGATTGCGTGGGAATTCCCCAGCCTGCCGCTCCGACTGTAATTAACGCCTTGCCATTCGGTCCTGCTGGCATCGGGGCTGTGGCCCATGTGCCATGCGGCATCTTAGCCTGAAGCGTCTGAATGACATCGGAATCCTGGAGCAGCATAGCAGTCTGACCCGAGGTGAACGCATTGACCTGCTCTTCAAACCCAAAATACAACGACTCCTCCGGCGAGGCGTTCTTATAGAGCAGTTCAAATAACGAAAGTGCTTGCTCCGCTTCAGGCGACGAATACGCACTCGTGCCGTCTTTGCGGAAGGCGCCGTCATCCACATTCATCCCATCGCCATTGTACGTCCGGACCATCGTATCAAAGATCGAATTGGCTCCCTTCGCGCCGCGGAAGGAGAATCCGTAGCGGTTCTTGCTGCGATCGGTCAGCTTCACGGCCGTCTCATACAGCTCCTGCCACGTTGCCGGCGGCATCAGCTTCTGACTGTCGAACCAATCCTTGCGATAATAGAGCTGCCGTTCATACAGTCCGTTGGCCAGAAAATAAAGCTGTCCCTGCACACTGCCCACATTCAGCGGAATTTCCGCCACGGTCGAGAAATCCTTCCAGCTCGCAGCATACGTATCCAGGGGATCAATGTACTGTTTACTTACATAATCCGCAATATTAACATCCCGTACCTCGATCACGTCCAGATCTTGTTTAGCGGCAAGCATCGTTCGAATCGTCTCGTCCGCTTGGTCGAATGGAGGCGAGATTAACTCCACATGAATCATCGGGTTCTGCGCTTCGAATTTCGCAATTTGTTCTTTCAAGATGCCTGTTCGCTGAGGGTTCGTCAAACTTTCCATCATCTTAAGGGTAACCTTCTCCGATGGCGCATTCGCCTGCACCGGCTCGCTCCTTAGACTGCCATTCTCCGAACTCGAATTATTCTTGGCGCTGCAGCCTGTTACCATGGTCAACATCATCAATGCGTAAACAAACGGGCGCAGCTTTCTAGTAGGATGAACTCCCATGCTATAGCCTCCTGCCTGCATAACTGACATTTTCGACTAAACGATTCGCGCATTCCTCTGGTAAGAGAGGACGACTGAATATGTATCCCTGAACATCATCACAGTTCAATTCGCTCAGTAGCTTCACTTGTTCCATCGTCTCGACGCCTTCGGCCGTTACGCATAAATTCAAACTGTGCGACATGACGATGATCGCTCCGACAATCGCGCGCTCCTTCGGGTTCTGGATCATATCGTCCAAGAAGGACTTGTCCACCTTCAGTCGATGAATGGGGAAGTTCTTCAAGTAGCTGAGCGAAGAGTAACCTGTTCCAAAATCATCGATGGAAATTTTGACACCCAGCTCAGAAAGGCCTTGCAGCGTAAGAATGACCTTCTCGACATCCTGCATCGCGATCGATTCCGTAATTTCAAGCTCCAGATATTGCGGTGAAAGGCCTGTCTGTTGCAAAATGTTCGATACCGTTTCAATAATGCCGTTGCTCTGAAATTGATGAATGGATAAGTTGACGGAAACTTGTACCGCGGGTAATCCGGCGTCTTGCCATGCCTTATTCTGCTTGCAGGCTGTATATAGAATCCATTCCCCTATCGGAATGATGAGACGGGAATCCTCGGCGATCGGGATAAATTCAGCCGGCGAAATAAGTCCATGCTCGTGATGTCTCCACCTGACCAGCGCCTCGACACCGGCGATTCGTCCGGTTGCGAGCTCATATTGCGGCTGATACATCAGCAGCAGCTGCTCCCGCTCCAGCGCCTTGCGCAAATCCCGCTCCAGCGACAGGTTGCCGTATGACTTCTTATCCATCGCTGCATCGTAAAACCTGTGACTGCTTCGTCCGCTTTCTTTGACGCTGTACATCGCCATATCGGCATTCTTAATGAGCGACTGTCCATCCTCGCCGTGGTGCGGATAAATACTGACACCGATGCTGGCGGAAACAAACAATTCTTTATCCTGATAATAAATAGGCTGCTGGATGAGTGCTGCAATTTCATAAATAACCGTTTCAACCTCGTCATACTCACTGATTTGAGGCATTAATACAAGAAACTCATCCCCGCCGAATCGTGCTATGGTGAAGGCTTTATTGAGGTGCCGCTTCAGCTTATCCGAAATATCAACGAGCAGCTTGTCACCCGCACCATGTCCGAAGGTATCGTTAATGATCTTGAGTCGATCCAAGTCAATAAACAGGACGGCAAAACGCTGCCCATGCTGCTTGGCAATGACGATCTCCTTCTCCAAGAGTTCGTTAAACAGCTTGCGGTTGGCCAAATCGGTCAAATGGTCATGATACGCCATATAGCGGATCCTGGCATCACTTCGCCTGCGCTGGTACAAATAATTGAGCAAATACGTCACAATCGCAATGGTAAGCACGCTTGCGAGTGTTGTATTGCGAATTTTACGTGTATCCTTCACAAGCTCCGAGACCGGAATCACCGCCTCAACCTTCCAACCCGCGGTGGACAGCTTGCCGGCCACAATCAACTGCTGCGTGCCGTTCACCTTGATCGTAGCGGTATCGATCGTCGACAAGGAGGCATCCTTGTCTATATCGGTCCGGTTCAGTGCAGGAACCGCGTAAACCTCTCCTTCACCGGCACCACGCGCCGCGCTTAGCAGATGGTTGCTCCCATCTAACAGGACAATTTCGCCGCTGTCCCCAAGCTGTCTATCGGAGAGCGTATCATTCAACACACGAGTACTAATCTCGACCATGAGAAGATATCGTCGGCCGGAGCTCAGTGTCAAATTGCGGCTGATCGCAAACGACGACAAGCCGGACATGTAACCCTCGCTCTTCGTTTCATGCCATACGATCCTGCCTCCGGCCAAAGCTTGTTTATACCAATCGGTATGGGTGTAATCGATACTAGGTACATCAGGAGGGGTGGTCGTGATGACCTTCAAATCGGAATCCCGAGGCAAGAGGTGGACGGCCGTGATTTCGCCTTTGCTGAAGAAACGGACGGCAATGGTTGTTTTGATCGCATTCGAAGCGGTGTAACGTTCCAGCTGTCCGCTGCTGGTGCTGCTGTAATCGGCCAAATTGCTTAAGATCACGCCGTCTGTAATAAAGTTGTACGTCAGGTCCTCATAACTCCGTAACGTGAGGTTCAATTTATCGACAGACTGCATAACCATCTGCTGCGTCGAGAGCGTCATCTTCTCTTTCAGTATGGACTTGGACTGTGAGTAAGAGAAGAAGCTGATTCCGGCGACCAGCAAGGTAGAGCATAATAATATAAATAGAAAGGGCTTGAAATTCGCCTTCACAAACTCCGCCTCCTCAATCAGCATCTATATGTAGTAAAGCGGCATTTTCGACAAATTCCACCAAAAATCGTGCTTTTGGACTAATCTGATACTAATGTACCACACAGTCGTTAGTAAAGTTATTTAGTAACTGTTAGATTTCTATTTTTTCTCAAAAAAATAGAAAAAAAACGTTCCGATCTGTGAGGAAAGGAACGTTACTTAAGCAGTCGATAGAGGTCATCAACAGACCTCATCGCGTATTCGAACCGGACCGGCTCTCCATCCTCCAGAAGGACGAGACAAGGTACACTGGCGATTCGCCATTCATCTCGCAGGGTCGGTGAGAAATTGATATTCATCGTCCGAATCGGTGTCGTGCTGCCGGCTGCTTCTACGATTTCGAGCATGCGCAGCCCCAGCTTGCATGTCCCGCATAGCGGCGTGAAGAAGTAGATCGCTTCCCGCCCCTTCTTCGCTTTGGGCTGTCCCAGCCATTCCTGTTCGGTCATCTCTTGAAAAGCCATATGCATACTCCAATCATCTGCCTGTATTCGGCGTAGAACGGACGCTTACTTGCGCCCGTAATCCGCTTTAATCTCGCCCCACTGCTTCGTCTGCCACTTGAGTACTTTATTCGAATACGTATTGGTTTGCAGCCACTTGACGGCACGGTCTACCATGCCCCAAATTTCTGCCGTTGACGCATCCCTGACAAGCGTAGAGGATACTTCCTTCTGTCTCACCCATTTGAGTGCATTCATCGAATCGCTGTATACCGTCTTATTACTGCCAAGTTTCTTCAAATAAGCCAGTCCATGTACAATGGCGAGAAACTCTCCGAGGTTATTCGTGCCTTTGGATACCGGGCCTACGGCGAAGATCACTTCGCCCGTTTGCGTATCCACGCCTTTATATTCCACGGGTCCGGGATTACCGTTTGTGCCAACGTCTACGGAGATGCTGTTATAATCTATCTCTTCGCTGCCTGCTTCCGCTGCGGAGCTCTTCCGTTTAAAGTTCTGCCCGGAACTGCTCGAGGCGCTGCTGCTGCCTTGTCCCCAATGTCTCTTCCATCCGCCTTGATAGGCTTCGTCGGCTGCTGCCTTTGTTTCATAGGACTTGAATTTCGCATCGTCAAATCCGCTCGTTTGAGCCTGACACTCACTCCAATTGCTGTATACGCCTGGCTTTCTTCCTACCCAAACGACATAAAACTTCTGCTTGGCCACCTGCCTACACACCTTCTTTAATCAAAGATTCACTGCCATAGACCTTCATTTGATTCCGGCCCCGCTGCTTGGCCTCATAGAGTCCCTTGTCCGCATGCCGAACGAGCATCTCTTTGTCGATCAAGACCGTCGGCCTTAAGGCTGCTACACCTACACTAATTGTAACCGAGCTGCTAACGTGCGAAGCACGATGCGGGATACCCAGCTTCTTGATTTGATTGCCCAGCATGCTGCCAAACACCGCTGCATCTTCAATGTTCGTTTCCGGAAGCAGCACGATAAATTCCTCACCGCCGTATCGCGCAACAAATCCGCCGTTCGGCAGCGGTAAACTGCTTAGTACGCCGGCGACTTGCCGCAAGCAGGAATCCCCTTCTTGATGTCCATAGCTATCATTATACGCTTTAAAATAGTCGATGTCGCAAAGGATAACCGACAACGAAAGCGCCCCCTGAACAGCCAGCTCCCACTCTTTGTCGAACATTTCATCAAAATGTCGGCGGTTAGCAATGCCCGTCAGTCCGTCGACATGGGCTAGTTGAGAAAGCAGCTTATTCGTTTCCTGCAATTGCTGTTTCTCAAGCTTACGCTGCGTGATATCTCGGAAAATGACCATAACGGCAGGCTCGCCATTATATTGCATCCAAGATGCTGTCACTTCCACATCGATCGACTGCCCATCCACGCGCAAATAGACGCTCTCGAAGGGCCGCAGGACGTCCCTGTTCTCAAGCACTTGCTGGACATGCTTGCTTGCTCTTGCCAAATAATCCGGATGCACCATCGCCCGAAGCGGACGCTCCATTAACTGTTCGAGACTGCCATCGCCCAGAAATTGAACCGCCTTCTGATTGGCGAGTACAAGCTCGCTCTTCACGATAACCATAATCGCATCCGGCGACAGATCTACTAAACGGCGATAGCGGTCTTCACTTTCTTGCATGTCCTGCTCCGCTTTCTTCCGCCCGGTGATATCGCTGCCAACTATGATGACTTCCACCGTTTCGCCGTCTTTCCTAATCGGCATGACACTGTTCAGATAGGTATATCCCTTTAGCTCGGACTCGTATTGAAACTGTTCCCCTGCCCATGCCCGGTCGTATATGCTTCTAATATAGCTGTGCATACTCTCCGGCATGATATCTTCCATGGTCTTGCCAATGTCCGCTTGCGTCAGCCCGAGCCTATAGAATAGTTGGCCGTCAGCCATCGTGTAATGATAGCGGCCATCTACCTTCTTAATCTTAAACGTAATTCCCTGCTGCTCTCGCAGCAAGGTCGCATATTCTAACTGAAGCGCTTTGAACTGCGCCACCGCTCTGCTCATCCGAACGTAATAGAAGCGGCCCCCTAAGAGAGCCGCTGAAATTGCACCTATAATTGTGGTTGTACTTATCCAAGTCGTCATGTCTGTGCACCTGCTTGATAGGTTTATCAGTCATCATTCGACAACAATGGTGAATTTTCCTCTAAATGTAATATCGCCGATTGTCTACTCAACTTACGAACTGAGAGGTAACGTGGAGAGCTTAATCTCGCCTGTCTTCACACTCATAATAAGCGTACGGCTTACTTGGCCGCCGACTTCAGCCTTAATGGGCTCTATGTTCATGTGCTGCAGCATGAGCTGCACTTGCTCCAGGTTGCGGCTTCCGATCCGGAAGTAATCACGCTTCTTCGGCTGTGCGCCTCCGAACAGCTGGATAATCAGGTTGTGCTTGCGGCAGCCAAACTGCTCCACCATCTTGCGAATAAGTAATGGAACGCCTGTTGTGGCAAAATGTCCCGGTCGTTTAAGCTCGTCCTTCACGGAAAGCGGCTGCGGAAGCACAATATGAATTAAGCCCGCTACTTTCTTAACCGGGCAGTAAGCTGTAACCGCCACACAGGTGGACAGGGAGAAGGTTGTGATAGTCTCTACTTGGTTGCCTGAACAAACCCATTCTCCCAATCCAACGACTCTATTCATGCTGACTGACTCCTATCCCCTGTGGCGGCTACATTTGTTTGCTGCTCTGTCAGTATAGCAAGAAAATGTTAGATTTCTTCTAGCGTACAAGTTGTATTCAAGAAAGTTTCACTCATACTTTTCAAACTTTTTTTAATGATTGAAAAATGCGAGCTGGATGAAGAATAAGACCGCGAACAAATAGAAGATCGGGTGGACATCTTTGCTTCTGCCGCGTACCAGCTTCAGAACCGGATAGACGATAAATCCTACGCCGATGCCTGTCGCTATGCTATACGTTAAAGGCATAAGGACAACGATGAGGAATGCAGGGAATGCTTCCTCGATGTCATGCCACTCGATTTTGCGCAGCACATTCAGCATCAAGAAACCGACGATAATAAGTGCAGGCGCTGTAATTGCCGGAATGCCTGCCAGTATGGATACCACAGGTGAGAAGAATAAGGTTACCGCGAGAAGGATACTAACGACTACAGCTGTAAGCCCTGTTCTGCCGCCGATCGCAACGCCTGCACTGGATTCAATATAAGCGGAAGTCGGACTTGTTCCAAGCAGCGCACCGACCGTTGTACCGGCAGCATCAGCCAGCAGCGCCCCTTGCGAACGCGGAAATTTATTGTCTTGTAACAGATTGGCCTGCTCGGCCACCCCCAGCATGGTTCCTGTCGTATCAAACAAGGTGATCAGCAGGAAGGTGAAAATGACCGAATAGAGCCCTTTCGCAAACACGCTGCCAATATCCAGCTGGAAGGCTGTTGCAGACAGTCCGCTAGGCATGGAAACAATGGCATCGGGAAAGTGCATCTGCCCGGTTATCAACGCTATGATGGCTGTAATGATCATGCCTATAAATAGAAACCCGCGTACCCGGTAAGCCATTAGGATAAGAGAAATAACAAGGCCTACTATAGTAAGCAGCGTCATCGGCGCAGAGAGATCGCCCAGTGTCAGCAGTGTTGCCGGAGAGTCGACGATGATCTTTGCATTTTGCAAGCCGATGAAGGTAATGAACAACCCGATCCCTGCCGTGATGGCATGTTTCAGACTTGTAGGAATCGCATCGAGCAGCGCGTAGCGGAACGAAGTGAGTGACAGCAGCACGAACAGAATTCCCGCAACAAACACGGCTCCAAGCGCTACCTGCCACGATATCCCGCTTCCACCTACGACACTGAAGGCAAAGTAGGCGTTTAACCCCATCCCGGGCGCAATAACGATCGGATAGTTTGCGAATAAACCCATAATTAGCGTTGCGACTATACTGGCCAGCACCGTTGCGATGAATACGCCGTGAAAATCCATGCCCGCTTCGCTCAGAATGCCCGGGTTTACGATGACGATATAAACCATGGTTAGAAACGTCGTGATCCCTGCCATGATTTCGGTTGACACCGTAGTGCCACGTTCTTGCAGTTTAAATAGGTTGTCCATGTCTTGCAGCGCCTCCTGTAAACCTTGTTGACCTAGCTTCCCCCAAATCAAAAAAACCTAACCTGCACGCATAGGGATAGTCATAGATACACGTATTCTATGGGCTGCCGATGAAATTTACAGGAATATTGTCTCTGTTCGCCTTTGTGTGAATCGAAACCTGATATAATAGAATGCAGTTTATGAGAATTCAATTGCAGGAGACGATTATGACGATATCACTCCCTTTTTCCATTAATGACACCGAGTGGACCGCGCTCGTTATGCAGGTGGGTACCCATTTCGACGACCTCACGATCAAACGAGGCTTCCAATACTATAAACAGGACCGGGTCCATTCGGCCATCATGACCGAACCTACAGTAATAGAAGCTTCGGTGGACGGCTCAGAGATGTACGATGTAAGTTTGTACCTGGATGATCTTCCGGAAAGCACGTGCACTTGTCCTGTCAAATCGAAAGGCTGCAAGCATGTTGTCGCAGTCTTGCTCTATTACGCCGCCTCGCAAGGGCGTTCCGTGCATGCCATTGTGAATGCTCGCTCCGCGGCAACTGCTCATGCAAATGCCGCGGCTAAAGGCGCTATAGGGACCGGAAAGGCTCAACCGGCCGTTCGCCCCGCAGCACTTCGTGCGGATGAGCTCGCAGCACTGAGCATAGCCGAGTGGCATGCGCGGTTTGGCAAGACGTTAGGCCCTTTCAATCACAGCCCTCGCTTCTTGCAGGAAGCGAAGGAAATGCTCTCGGGCATCCACAGCATGAAGCCGCCTCTCACACTGGTGCCGGAGCAGCTGTTTAATCTGCATGCTTACTTGTTCGTGCTGGAGAAGCTGGTGAAGCCGGCCCAGGAGGACTGGCGCCATTCCGGCCATTTCATGGGGTATCATACCCAGCTTGCGATGGATGAGCTGCTCGAAGCTGCGCTTCGCTGTTTAACCGAACCGCTGCCTATTGGTTCAGAGTCCGATTATTGGCCGCGCCTGAAGGAAACGCTGGCTTATTTGCGAGCGCATATGCTGAGGGAAGATCGCAGCTTGAACTGTTTTGCCAAGCTGTATCAGCTGTTCTGGATGAAGTGGATCCGTCCAAACTTGGATGGCAGCGAAGAGCTGGTGCAAGACGAATTGCGCGAGCTGCAGCAGGCCGAAGACGTTCATGGGCAGCATCTGTCCCGTGTGCCTTGGATGCTGGCGCAATGTTTGCTGTTCTTCGAACTGCACCAAGACGAGGACGCTTGGGCGCTGCTTCAAGCAGAAGGTAAACGAGCCTCTCTGCAGCCGAGCCAAGTAGACCCTTTATTAGAAGCGCTCGTGCAGGCTGAGGCATGGCCAAGGCTCGTGAACTGGCTGGAACAGGTCGGTCCGATGCTCAGCCGTTATCGCAGCGATGACTTCAATTCCTATGGCGGCTATTGGGAGACTGCGCTCACGCATGTTCAAGATGCGGAGCCGCGGATGTGGGCGACGCTTGGCGCCATGCTCCCCTATTCCCGCAGTCTCTACGAAGAGGCGCTGCTGACCTACGGCAGATGGCAGCAGTGGATGGATTATCAAATCAGCTCTGGTAAAGAGCCCCTTGCGTTTAAGGTCGGTGTGCTGAAGCCGATCGAGAAAGAAGCGCCGGAGCTGCTGCTTCCTTTCTACCATCAAGCCGTTGAGCGTTACGTGCTGCTGAAGAATAGAGACAGCTATAAGGCTGCCGTGAAGCTGTTGAAACGTCTGAACAAGCTGTATAAGAAAACCAAGCAGGACGAGCGCTGGGAAGTCTTCATCGGCGGTTTTGTTGCCCGCCACAGCCGCCTTCGGGCCTTGCAAGAAGAGCTTCGGAAAGGAGGATTGCTGTCATGAGCACGTACACGGAGACGATCTCGATTCAAGTCAGCCTGACTTCGCATGGGGATGCACTCATTCACGGCACGATACCGGGCCTCCTCGTAACGGGCGTATACGTGAAGCATCGGCTATTCGCATGGCACGCGCCTTCCTTCTACGGAACGGAGCTGGAGATCGAGAAGGTCCAGGACATGGAACTTGTGGTGCTCCCCTCAGAGCATGTCATTTCCTTCTTTGGCGAGCGCCGGCTGCTGGAGCATATGGAGTGGAATTGGGAAAATGATGCCGAGGCGCTGGTAAAGCTGGCACCTGTTCTCTCCGCATGTCTAGAGGAACGGAAGTATGCGCCAAGCTTCGCGGCTTACCGGAGCGGCAAGCTGCAGTGGATCTGGGACGAGGCGCAGCTGGATGCCGAGGCTATTGGGCTGCTTCGGCAATATGGATTGCAGGCCGAAGCCGGTGTTGATGACGGTGGGGAAAGCGAAGATGATGCTTTCTTCGCCGGTTTGCGCGCCGCGTTCTCGGCGGCTGTGTACGCGCGCTATTATGGAACGGAAGAGACAGCGGCAGATTTGCGCCGCGACTTCCCGATGCTCTTCGCGAAGGATCGTGCATCGGCAGTCGCCGGCATGGATGCACAAGCCTGGCTTGTCGCAGCCGGCTGGAAGGCCGATACGTCGCCGTTCCGGCCCTTGCTGCAGCTGCTTGAGCCGTCGGATGAAGGCGAGGATGAGTGGCAGCTTGCGCTCGTGCTGCAAGATAAGCGCGAGCCTTCGCTGCTCGTTCCGCTGCGGCTGACGAGGGATGGCTCGGCGCTAGGCTCGTGGCCGACTTCTTGGACGCCGCATGTGCGCGAGCGTTCGGCCGCTTGGCTGACGCATCTGCAGGCAAGCTTGCCTGCAGAACGGCTTGACGGCGGCGACGACGATGTCTTGAATGGCCCGCTGACCGATGCTGATGCATGGCAATTCTTGACCGAGGGCAGCCAGCGGCTGCTCGCAGCGGGCTGGCAAGTGCTGCTTCCCGCTTGGTGGGAAGCAGCCAGCCGCAAGAAACCGCGGCTGCGGGCCAAGGTTCGTCCGGGCGCAGGCGGTGATCGCACAAGCGGCGACGGTTCGCTGTTCGGTCTTGATTCGCTCGTGGATTTCGACTGGCGGATTGCGATCGGGGATACCGATCTGACCGAGGAGGAATTCATGGAGCTTGTTGCCCGCGGCGAACGTCTCGTCCGTTTCCGGGGCCGCTGGGTGCCGCTGGATCCGGTGCTTCTCGCGCAAATTCGCAAAGCGATGGCTAGTGTGGATCGCAGCAGCGGCTTGTCTTTTCAAGACATTATGCAGCTGCATTTGCTTGGGAACGGTGCGGATGGCGCGGTTGACGGTGCCGCAGATAGCGGCGGCGCTGTCGGCGGCGAGGCAGATCCGGGCCGTGTTCAGCTTGAAGTGGAGCTTAATGAGCATCTGACGAAGCTCATGGCGCAGCTGACGCAGCAGACGGAATGGCCTTCGGTCCCTATTCCTGCAGGCTTGCAGGCGGAGCTGCGCAGCTATCAACGGGATGGCTTTGCATGGCTCGCCTTCCTGCGCCGCTTCGGACTCGGCGCTTGTCTCGCCGACGACATGGGGCTTGGCAAAACCGTTCAGTTTATTACCTACCTCCTCCATGTGAAGGAGATGACTGAGCTTAACGGCGATGGTCGTGGTGATGGCTGCGGTGGGGCGGTTTCGGTACCTTCTCTGCTTATTTGTCCGACCTCCGTGCTCGGCAATTGGCAGAAGGAGCTCAAGCGATTCGCCCCCTCGCTGCGCATCATGCTTCATTACGGAAGCAGGCGGCAGAGCGGCGAAGCTTTCCTCGCAGAGGCGAAGGAAGCGGATCTTGTGCTCACTTCGTTTGCTACCGCTGCGCTGGATCAGGATACAATCAGCAGTTTTAACTGGTCTTCGGTCTGCCTGGATGAGGCGCAGAACATTAAGAACGCCGGGACCAAACAATCTGTGGCCATCCGCAGCTTCCCTGCTCGGCACCGCATTGCGCTGACCGGTACTCCCATTGAGAATCGACTTTCCGAGCTATGGTCGATCTATGATTTTATCAATCCGGGGTATCTCGGCAGCTCTCGCGCCTTCAATGAGCAATTCAGCCAAGCCATCGAGAAGGCGCGCGATGAGGAACGTACGCAGGATTTGCAGAAGCTGGTGAAGCCGTTCATGCTTCGCCGCAAGAAGAAGGATCCCGCGATTCAGCTCGATCTGCCGGATAAGAATGAGATGAAAACCTACATTAATCTCACCGCAGAGCAAGGCGCGCTCTACGATCAGACAGTTAATCAGCTGATGGAGAAGATGCAGTCGCTGGAGGGCATTGAGCGCAAAGGCGCCATTCTCGCTGCGCTTACCCAGCTCAAGCAGCTATGTGATCATCCGATGCTGCTCACGAAGGAACCGATTCCGGAACCGGATGAGGAAGGGTTGCTGGCTACGGAGCCCTTGATCGGCCGATCGGCTAAGCTGGAGCGACTGCTGGCGATGGTAAGGGAGTTGCGCGAGGAAGGCGAGCGCTGTTTGATTTTCACGCAGTATATTGGGATGGGGCAGATGCTGCAGCGGGTGCTGGGGCAGGAATTGCAGGAGCCGGTGCTCTATTTGCACGGCGGAACGTCCAAGACGGGCCGCGACCGGATGATCGAGCAGTTCCAGTCACAGTCTCTTCCGGCTGCGGAACAGCCGAACGTGTTTGTGCTGTCCATTAAGGCCGGAGGAGTCGGGCTGAATTTGACAGCGGCGAACCATGTCTTCCACTTTGATAGGTGGTGGAACCCGGCTGTAGAGAACCAAGCCACCGACCGGGCATACCGGATGGGCCAGACTCGCGATGTGCAGGTGCACAAGTTCATCTCGCTCGGCACGCTGGAGGAACGCATCGACGAAATGCTGGAGAGCAAGCAGCAACTGAGCGACAACGTCATCACTAGCTCCGAAGGCTGGATCACCGAACTGTCGACCGAAGCGCTGAAGGACATGTTCACCCTGCGCCGCGATTGGATGGTAGGTTAGCCGGTTTGATAATAATGCTTTCTCAAAATTGCCGCATTAGGGCGGCTTTTTGAGAAAGCTTTTTTTGTGTCGTGCTGCGCAAGCACCAGATGCCTCGTTCGCCGCTCCTGCAAACTAAGCAGTTTGTTCCTGAACGATCCACCCGTTGTCATTTTGCGATTCGAAAATTCTAACGAACCGTAGAGGTCTTATTCGGTGAAATTCGAACAATATAAGGCTGTAAATTCAATAATAAGACCTGTAGGATCCGTTAGATTTTAAAAAGCACTCTTTTACCCCAAATAAGCCCTCAGTGGTTCGTTAGCGTGTAAGTCTGCTGAGAAACTGTTGCGATGGCATCGACAATCGAGCGAGGACAGCGGACAGCCCCGCAGTTGAAGGGCATTGGAGTCAACAACAAAGGCGACCCTTCCAAGGCCGCCTTCTTCTATCTATTTCACCTCAACCGCAAAATAAAACTCTGCCTGCCCTTGGTCAAGGAACCACTCGCAATGAATGTGGTACAAGTAAACACCTTTCTCGGCGGGGACGTAGTAGGGATCACCCTGATAATCCTTGCTTGTATGGGTCAGCGTGAACTCTTTAATCCCCGGCGGCGGGACTTGCTCTATTAGAGCACCACCTCCGACGACGACGGATTCCACTTCCGGTATAGATGCATCCACACTTGTGCAGGTTGCAGAATCCCGAGCGGATGAGCCGCACCACGAGTAGGCGCTTAGTTTCACGGGAATCGTTTCCCCATCGATAACGATCTTCGGTAATGGAGGTTTATCCCCTTTGATCCATCTTGAAGCGATTGCTTCCTGGACCGCCCCTTCCCCTGCCTTGTTCTGATGCGAGCCGAGGAGGAATCCTCCATAGAATGCACATGCGAGCGCAATCAGCTCAATCAATATGATGTTAGTTCTATTCATGCCAGCTCCCCCCTTTACCTCACCAGACGGCCGCTCTACATAGAAGGTTGCACGCACAGCACACTCACAGCTCCGTTTCAAGCAAAGAGCCCAGCCACTAACCGGCTGAGCTCTCTCTCCGTTCATGCTGCAAAAACCACTGGTACAGCTCCGTATTCCGGTACGTCTCACTCATGATGGGGTGCTTCAGCCCCGGGTAGCTCGTGAAGGCGATATTGCCGCCGATCGCTTGGAGTGCCTGCACCATATCGCGAGAACCGCTCACTGGCACAACATCGTCGTCTTCGCCGTGGAACGCCCAGATCGGGACGTCCTTCAGCAAGGCCGCTGCCTCGGGCTGGTACCAACCGGAGAGCGGAGCCACCGCCGCGAAGCGCTCCGGATAACGAGCCGCCAGATCCCATGCCCCGTTGCCGCCCATACTAAACCCGGTTAAATAAAGACGCCGCTCATCAATCCGGCAGGTCGCAACGAGATGATCGATCATCGCCATCACGCCATCGCGCTCGATCGGCCAGAACGAATGTGTCCTACACTGCGGAGCCGCGACGACAAATTTGAAAATGCCGCGGCTCTCCGCAATTGCCGGCAGCCCGTATCCGTCAAGCGCGCTCAGGTCGTCGCCGCGACGATTAATGCCGTGAAGAAACACGATCAGCGGCCAATTCTTCTCTTCGTGCTCGTCATAGCCCGATGGCAGAAAGAGCTGATAGCCAATCGAGATCGGCTTCCTGATTTCGGTCTGCAAGCTTTGCTTATACAATGCCATTCACAGCGTCCTCCCGCCAATTAACTTGGTAAAATAATACATCCACCAAGTCCGAATGACAACAATAAAATAGGACACCTACAAAGGTGCCCTGCTACAACTAAGATGAGACCGGATAATTCACTTGAAATTGCGCGCCTTCCACCCATTCGCCTCGTTCAAAGTCCCTGCCGATCACGAGCACACGATCGGGATACACTTCTACATAATAGCCTTGACTGCCGTCCTTATGCTCATCCTCATCGGTCCATAGGTAAGCCGTCGAAGCGGCATTAAACATCGCCGGCAGCTGCCCGCCCCCGTCGAAGAAATTATGCGGTGCATCCAGCTCCCAGTGCGTGTGACCGGTGAATAGAATCGCTTGGCGATGTTTGGCCAGCACGGCTTTGAGCTCCGCATCCTGCGTGACGCCATACCAGTTCTGCGCTTCCAGCGAGCCTGCAACCGTATCCTTCAGCGGCTGATGCAAGAAGACAAACACCGGCTTATCGGGCGAGGCCTCTTCGCCAAGCTTCGCATCCAGCCAAGCAAGCTGCGTCTCCGACAAGGTGCAGTACAGACCGATCCCCTCCTCCGTTCCGAGGAAGATAAAATGATACCCTTCAATCCAATGGTCATGATACATGCCGCTCATGCCGGTTTGCGCTAAGAATAGCTCCATGTGATGCTGCCATTCATCACCAATATCATGATTGCCGCTCGTCACGTACAACTTCGGGAGCGCCTCTCGGCTCGCATTCCAAATCCGGTTAAATTCCTCATACTCCTCGATAAACCCGTTATCCGTCAAATCGCCGGCATGCATGATACCGCAGCTTCCTTCACCATTCGCCGCAATATCGGCCAGCGCCCGCTCCAAATTCCGATTATGCTCATGCGCCGGATCATTGTTAATATGCGTGTCCGTTATGACTTGGAAGGAGAGCAAAGGCCGCTCCGAGAGCTCTTGATTAATTTTGATTTCCATAGAATGCAAATATCCCCCTTTGAAGTCGGTTTCAATGCGCCTTACTGCTCACTTGCAATCCGATAACACCAACAAGGATCAAACCAATCCATAAGAAGGAGACCGGAGGCAGTTTCTCGTCGAAAATAAAATACCCGGCAATCGTAATCAGCACGATTCCGACACCTGACCAAACGGCATAGACAACGCTAACCTGCAAATAACCAAGCGCGTAATTAATTAATGTGAAGCTTGCTGCATAGCAGACAAACATGATAATCGAAGGAATCAGCTTCGTGAAGCTTGCGGACAATTTCATCGAAATCGTACCGGTTAGCTCGAAGGCGATAGCAATCGCTAATAGAATCCAACCCACGGTGCTCTCACCTTTCATCATAGCTGCTTACGCAGTTCTAATTCAGACATAGAGACGATAACGGCATCCGCATCGGGCAGCTTCGCCCTAGCGCCATCACTAGCGTCGGCCGCAATACCGATGGCAACTGCCGCTCCGGCGAATCGGGCCATCTTCATATCGCCATTGGTATCCCCGATGACAGCCACCCTCGAAGGAGAAAGCGACAGCCTCGAGCAGGCCAGCTCCACCATATCCGGGAACGGCTTGCCCCGCTCCACCTGATCCGTACCGATACAGGCTGCAAAATAGGACGTAAGCCCAAGCCATTCCAATTGCTTGACGGCTGCCTCGGTCTCATCCGCAGTTACGACAGCAAGGGTAAGCCCGTTCTCGCGGCATTGCTCCAGGAAAGGAATGACGCCGGGAAGCGCTTTGGCTGCTCGCGCCGCGTTAAGCTGCTCATCCGCATATTGCCGGCATTGCTGCACGGCGAGCTTCGCCTCGGCCCATGATAGGCCCGCGAGATAACCTTGCCAGGCGAGCACGGCAACCAGATCATCGATCGTGCCCATCGCAAGGGGACCATTGCGATCGTAGTCGATGATCTCCCCATTCGAGGCATGACGCGTCCCCCATAGGGTTGCGATATCGAGCTGCATCGGCGGCAATTGGTTTGCCTCGAGCTGGTTAGCGAACGCGTCCAGCATATGCTCGCTCCATTTGCCCCAAGTGAAGATAAAATCGATTAACGTGCCGTCCTTATCAAATAAAATAGCATCAATCGGATAACTAACACCTGCTGCCGTCAATTGATTCAAGTCTTCATCCCCCTCATTACCACTATACTCATATCATGCGCCTTCATCAATCGCAATTTGTTCAATAAATATTTAATTTTTGTCCAATAACAGCATATTCACGTATTTAATGATTTAAATTCAATAATTATTGAACTAAATAAACAAGGTTATTTCGTTTCTCCCATCGGTTTGGTATAATTTCTCGGAACCCTTGTACATTCGGAGGCGGAGGCGTAGAACGTGAAGAAAGTCACTTCGGGGAAACTGAAAGAACCGGTGTCGCCGCGCGAGCAGTTTCGCATGAAGGTCATCGATGCCATTGCAAAAACAATGGACTTGTACGGCGTTAATTATTCCTTTGGCCAGCTCTACGGCATTATGCTCTTCGAGGATCGGCCGATGACCCAAGAAGAGATGCAAGCCAGCATGAACATGAGCAAGAGCAATATGAGCTACGCCGTCCGCGCATTAATCGATTCCAAAATGATGGTCAAACTCGAAGAGAAGGCTGACCGTAAAGAGCTCTATGAAGTCGAAACGGATTTCTTCAAAGCGTTCCAACAATTCTTCGCAGCGAAGCTGCAGCGGGAAATCGATGTCATGCGCAGCGCTATTGACGAAGTGTTCCCTTCCTTATCGGAGATGATCCTCGAGCTGGACACCTCGGAGGAAGAGCGGATGTTATGTCTTAAGGACCTCCATAAATTAAAACACGCCGTACGTTATTATGAATGGCTGCAGCAATTCGTCAACCAGCTGGAGAGCGGACAATTCTTTCAGGGCTACTCAACTGAATAACACGTATATGCAAAAGAACCTTCAAACCCACTATTGCAGTGGCGTTGAAGGTTCTTTTTTCATAAACGCGATTAGCTTTCACCTTGTGGCTCCATCTTCTGCTCAAACGCAGGCAGATCCAGCTCACCGGAGATGAACAGCCGCTTTAGAAGATATGGATTCTGCAACGAGGTTGTCATGCCATCATCGAACGTAAATGCATAATCATACCCGCTGTCCTTCACGATCTTCATGGTCTCAAAGCTGCGCAGTCCATACGGATAAGCGATGACACGAACAGGTTTGGAGAAATGATTCTCAAGTGCGGCCTTGGAACCGGCAATTTCATCAACCTGGCCTTTCGCCGTGTGGAGGGGCAAATACGGATGCGTCCTCGTATGTGACATCAGATCCCAGCCGCTGCTGCCGAGCTGATCAACTTCGCTCCAATTCATATAGTCCGGCCCGCCAACCCAGTTGGTCACCAGAAACTCCACAGCCACATAACCATACTTGTTCAAGATCGGATAGGCATTCGTATAGTTGTCCTTATAGCCGTCATCGAACGTGATCAGCACATTTCGTCCATCGTTCGGCATTTTTCCATTCATTAATAGCTCGAATTGATCCAAGTTAATGCTCCGATAGCCTTGTTCGTGCAGCCATTGCATCTGTTCCTCGAGGTGAGCCGGACTGACCACATACTCCCCTGATTTCTTATCCGTAATCGAATGATAGCAGAGCACCGGAATCTGAACCTCTGACTCCCTGCCCGAGGCGAAAACAACCACCGCTTTCTTGTAGGTAAGCAGCTGATTGACACCAATAGTGAAGGATAGAATTGCAAAAATAAAACCAACGCACAGAATAAGAAGCTTGCGCTTGTAACGTCTATTCACTATGATCTTTTCTCCCGATTTTGCAGATTAGTTTTCACACTAGTTATTACTAAACCATACTAAATAGATCTAAATATAAAATAGAGATTCAATTCAGTAGGCTACTATGTTACGATACATCACATACATGATTTCATAGACGATGAAATGGAGTGTTCTTACTTATGATGAAACGCACTG
Source organism: Paenibacillus sp. J22R3 (assembly GCF_056269305.1). Taxonomy (NCBI): domain Bacteria; kingdom Bacillati; phylum Bacillota; class Bacilli; order Caryophanales; family Paenibacillaceae; genus Paenibacillus; species Paenibacillus sp. J22R3. The sequence continues at coordinate 452,443 of NZ_JBWDNS010000005.1, forward strand.
CTGTGAAGATGCTGAGCATCGCCTTGCCAGTGGCTCTTCTTGCTGCAACGGCACAACCTGCAATCGCTGCTTCGAAGAAAACAGAGCTGCTTGTTTCGGCTGCCGCAAGCTTGAAGGACAGCCTTGCTGAAATCGAGAAAGGCTATGAAGCCAGCCATCCTACGATTGACTTGGTGTTTAACCTTGGTTCATCCGGTACCTTGCAGAAGCAAATCGAGCAAGGCGCTCCTGCTGACTTGTTCCTCTCTGCAGGTCAGAAACAAATGGACGCACTTAGTGATGCGAAGCTAATTGACCGCAGCTCGCTGCTGCTGAAGAATGAGCTCATCATGGTCGTACCAACCGACAGCAAGAAAGCATTTACTACCGTTAAGCAAATGGCGGATAAAGATATCGAAACGATTGCGATCGGTCAACCGGAATCCGTTCCGGCCGGTCAATATGCGAAAGAAACGTTAACTACTCGCAAGGTATGGGATTCTGTTACATCCAAACTGGTCTACGCTAAAGACGTTCGCCAAGTGCTGACTTACGTAGAGACCGGGAATGTAGATGCAGGTTTCGTCTATAGGACAGATGCGCTCACTTCCAAGAAAGTAAAAGTGGCTCTTCGTATTATTCCGGGCGTTCATAAGCCGATTCTTTATCCGGCCGGTATCGTGAAAGACACGAAACATCTGAAAGAGGCTGCTGATTTCTATACGTATTTACAAGGCAGCAAGGCTGATGCTATATTCGTCAAATACGGTTTTATGCTGCCATAAGTCATAAGTCAGGATGATGAACAATGGATTGGCCAACCTTTCTTGAACCCATATCACTTTCCATCCAAGTATCGCTGATCGCCAGTGTCATCATGCTGGTGTTATCCGTCTTCATCGCTTGGCGGATGGCCCGAATGCGATTCTTCGGCAAAAGCATTGTCGATGCGATTCTGATGCTCCCGCTCGTGCTTCCGCCAACGGTCATCGGGTTCATCCTGCTCATTACCTTCGGTCGGCGAAGCTGGGCCGGCAAGCTCTATGAGCAGCTGTTCGGCGGTCCGATTATTTTCACTTGGGAAGCTGCCGTCATCGCTGCTGTAGTCGTCGCGTTTCCGCTAGCTTATCGTACAATGAAAGCCGGCTTTGAGGGAATAGACCGCTCACTGGAAAATTCGGCAAGGGTGTACGGAGCGTCCGAATGGCAGGTGTTTCGATATATTACGCTTCCTCTCGCTTTTCGCTCGGTGACGACCGGCTATATTCTGGGCTTCGCACGCGGGCTCGGCGAATTCGGAGCAACGCTCATGATCGCCGGGAATATTCCGGGCAGAACGCAGACGATTCCTACCGCCATCTATGTTGCGATGGACGGAGGCAGCATGCGGATGGCATGGGCGTGGGCCGGATCCATGGTGGTGCTCTCCTTTATCATGCTCCTGATCGTCAATCGAATAACCAAAGAAGATCACTAATTGGAGAATCTCCTTTGCCTCGCATGCTGCGTGGCGAAGGGGATTTCATGCATAAGAGCCCCTCGCCGTGCACATCGAAGTGAAGTGCTCGCCGAGGGGCTCTCTTTGTCATTTTACATATCGAGCAGAATCCGTCCGCTCTCCTGCAAATCATAACCGCGAATGCTCCGCAGCTCACTTTGATAAGCGTCGGATTGCAGAATCTGCACGACAGCTTCAATCCACCGCAGATTATCCGGTCGCTTCAGCATGACCAGATCGTAACGCTCCTGAATAAGCGGCACGAATTCCACGCCTCCGACGATGTTTGCTGCCTGCTCGATCCCAACGCCAACATCGGCTTCACCCGAGGCGATTTTGCCGGCGATAGCCAGATGGCTATGTTCTTCATCCCGGTAACCGTCAAGCTGCTGCGCTGAAATCTGATGCAGCCTCAGCTGTTCATCGAGCAGCACGCGCGCACCCGAGCCTTGCTCGCGGTTCACGATTCTTAGCCCCGGCTGACTCAAATCTCCCCATGTCCGGACCTGCTTCGGATTCCCTTGTTTGACATAGAAGCCAGCCGAACGCGCGAGCAGATGAACGACAATGACCGGCTTGCCGACAAGTAACTTGCGAATATAGGGCAAATTATATGTACCTGTATCCCCGTCAAGCAAATGGGTGCTTACGATGTCGGATTCGCCCTTGTACATGGAGATCAAACTGTCCATGCTGCCGACGAATGAACGCAGCGGCCGATAGCCTGGCAATTGCTTCTCCATATGCTTACTCAGCATGTCGAGGCTAATATCATGGCCGGTGATGACAAGCGAGCGTTCTGAAGCAGTACCCGGCTGCGGTGCAAACGGAAAAGTCGAGGCCGACGACGATGTGAGTCCCTGCGACTGCGAGTGTGACTGTAATTGCTGGTGCGCGGCTCCTTGACCGGAGGCTCCGGTTCCTTGGGCCCGATGCTTGTACACGTCAAGAGCGGAAGCATCCACCCGGATCTGCTTCCCGACCCGGTAAGAAGGGAGCTCGCCTTTCTTGATCAGATCATACACGGTGAGCTTGGATATTTTGAGCAGCTTGGCTATTTCTTCGGTCGTATAAGACGTATCGCTGGACATAGACACCTCTTTGTCATTTGTACTGTTCGTTCAATTATGACAGCCATTTCTTGTTGTTTCAATATGAATAGAAGGTGTATGATGGTTAAACACTTAGAACCAGAGGGATTTGCACAACATGAAAATCAGAGATTGGGATTCAAATTTAAAAATCCGCCTTGGCGGGGAAGCTGCTTTTAACGTTATTTTCTGGACCTTCTTTCCTTTCCTCTCCATCTATTTCACCCGCGAGTTCGGCAAAGGCTGGACCGGTGTCCTCCTCGTATTGTCTCAGCTGTTATCCGTATTTGCGAATTTGCTCGGTGGCTACTGCGCGGACCGTTTCGGACGCAAGCGCATGATGGTGTTTGCCGCATATGGACAAGCCATCGGTTATGGACTGTTCGCCCTTGCCGCATCTCCGTGGCTGTCGATGCCGATTCTCGGTTTCACCGGCTTCACCATGGCGAGCTTCTTCGGTGCCTTGTACTGGCCTGCCAGCCAAGCGATGGTCGCCGATGTGGTCGAGGAGAAAGACCAGGCGAGTGTCTTCGCCATCTTCTATACCGCGGCCAACGTAGCCGTTGTTGTCGGACCGTTGCTCGGGTCGCTATTATATGAGGATAATCCATATTCGGTATTGATGGGAGCCGCCATTATCTGTATGCTGCTCGCGCTCTTCATGAACTACCGCCTGCAGGAGACGCTTCCGGAGAAACTCGCCGAACGCAAACGCTCGAATGCCGGCGATCCTTGGTACCGTGCAGTCGCTGTGCAACTGCGGGACTACAAGGTTATCGCGTCGGACCGCGTCTTTCTGCTCTTCACCATAGCGGGCGTTCTGCTCTCGCAAACGTTCATGCAGCTCGACCTCTTGTTCCCGGTCTTCTTGAAGGAAACCATTCAGCAAGCCACGATCTTCTCGTTCAAGGACTGGCATCTGGAAGTCACCGGACAACAGTTGTTTGGCCTGATCGTATCGGAGAACGGACTGCTCGTCGCCCTCTTCACCGTCCTTGTGACCAAGTGGATTGTCGGCTTCCGCGATCGGTACATCTTCATCGGAGGTGCCTTACTCTATGCCGTAGGCATTCAGATGTTCGGCCTCATGTCCACCTTCTGGGGCTTCACGCTCGCGATTGCCATCTTCACCTTAGCTGAGCTGATGTCCGCAGGACCGCAGCAGGCCTTCATTGCAAGGCTTGCGCCGGAAGAGATGCGCGGGCAATATTTTGCCGCCGCCAGCTTGCGCTACACGCTCGGACGGACACTCTCGCCGCTCACCATTCCGCTAACCAGCTGGATTGGCTTCACATGGACGTTTACGTTGCTGGCCGTCCTCGCCGCATTCTCTGCGGTCATTTATAACAGCATGTTTAACTTATTCGATAAGCAGTCGGCATAAGCGGAAGGTCAGCGCTAGAGTGCGTCGAGAAAACCGACGTTTGATACTAGATCGTGCCGTGTGCCGGAAGGTAGAAAACCGATGTTAGGACTCCGACCGCCGCGATGAGCGCATGCTTGATCGTCGCATTTCAGCGCTAACGGTTGTCACAGTGGTTATTTGGCCCCAATTTCCCCTTTTTATTTTCTAACGGTTGCCAGCGAGCTTATTTGAACGATTTCCACTGGGAATCGACCCATTTGCCGCAAATAACGTCTGCCACAACCGTAGATTTTCAAAATAGCTGATTTGCATGAAATAGTTACGCTGACAACCGTTAGGACAAACTCAGCCTGCTCCAGTTGTCGGCCTCATAAAGATGTAAGTGCATACAGAAATACAGAAAAACCTTATCCTGCATGGGCGGCTCGCAACGTTCGCGGTACCTCCAAGCTAGGTAAGGTTTATTCATGTTATGCAGCTGCCTACTCTCGGCCCATATAGAACAGCTCTTCCATCACACACCAAAGTCGCTCCGCTTCCGGTTTATCCGTCCACGGCTCGAAATGCGGCTCCATCGCTACGCCCCAATCAGGCGGTGTTTCGTTCGTTGAGAGCAGTCCCTTTCGAGGTGCCTCCACAATTGCGGGGAGCTCCTGATAGGAGAAGATATATTCGCCCAGACTGCCGATTATATAATATTTGTTGAACAATCTCGGTTTCTCTTCCTGCAGCTGATAATGCAAGAATACATAACTGGCGTACTGATCCGGCTTCAGCCTCGACAGACTGCCGACCCGCTGCGTTGGCCGGTAGTCCGGATGCCGCCAAGGTACGTCAGAGTGCGGAAGGTCATCGTGAAAAATATCATTCATCCGCAGCTCGAGGCTGCCCCCATCTCCGCCGATATTCGGCCATGTTTCCAGCAGTGCTGACAGCTTCTCATCGGCAGCCCATAAGCGAGCCCGCTCGACCTGATTGCTGGTGCCGTCGCTATTGCCGCCTTGCAACTGCTCCAAATAAGTAAACAGGTACCGCCCTTCGCGAAATACGCTGCATGTTTCTACGCCGCACTGCTTCAGCCGCGCCTTTAATGAAGCATCCGCTCCAGCCAGCTCGGTCAGGAATGCCTCCTCCATACCCGGCTTAATGGCAGAAATCCAGATGATCCGTTCGATCTCATTAGACATGTTATTCACTCCAAGGCTCCTGATAGGATGGATCGTTTGCGAACCGGGCCATGCCGAGTTCAAGCGTCGTATGGCTGCCTGGCTCAATCGTCACTTGCAGCCACTTATCGTTTACCTCTGCAGCAGCTGTTGCCGATTGCGGATTGAACAAGCCGCTTGGCAGCTTCTCCATCGTCGTGGACGCGCTAAGCTGGCTGCCATCGTTCACAGCAGCGCCAAACACCGTATACGCCACATTCGTGAATTGATGCTCGCCGAATGCGCCTGCTTGCAAGATTACGCTGCGGGACTCTGTCGGGTGAAGATTGACCAGCTTCACCGTCGTCCGTTCCGCTTCCAGCTTCTCAACCAGCGCCGCCACATCGGCAGGCAATCCCGGTCGCTTCGCATCGGCATCGTAATAACGGAGCCTCGCCTGCAGCAGACCACCGTTATACAGCGGAGACGGCGCACCGAGTGTAAGCTGCAGCAACCCTTCCAGCGTTACCGTATTGCGAATTTGCAAGTAATCGTCCCGGTAGCCGGCCGGATCTTCCGTATCCGTCCTCATGAAGCTGAGACGTTGATAAATCTGCGTCAAATTATAGTTCAGAATCTCTTCCGGATAGCTCGGATATTCCCCTTCCAAATAGGAAACCCAGCAATAATCATGCCCGGCTTGGTCCTTGTTCCGGAAATAACGGATTTGATTGTAATCCGGCTTAGCATAATTGCGAAGCGATTTTAGAAGCGTATGGTCGGCTTCCTCCATCGACATGTACCAGAGATGCGTCGGATAGAACGGCTCGATGGTCGTGAACTCGAACGCATGATCCTTCCACGTCACCGTCTTCCCATCATCATCGAGAATAATATTGGAGGTCGTATACTGATACCAACCCGGATCGCCGAATTTATTAGGCAAATAGCGGGTACCATCTTCCCCAACAATCGCCTTGTCGTTCATGATGGTCAGCTGTGAGCGCAGAAACTCCATGTATGCCGGATCCCGTTCGAGCAGCAGTGCATTTTGCGCAGCTACACCAACGCCTTGACCAATACTTACCCAGCCATGCGGCCAAGTCCAGCCATACCAACCGCCGTACCACTTGCCGCCGTTATGCTCCCCGATGATCCCGTTCAAGCCGACATTATCCGGAATCAGGCCGCCGTTCTGTTTTGCCCTGTCGATCCAAGCATCAACGTACTCCTTCACCCATGTTTTGTACTTCGGATCGCCCGTGTGCAAATACGCATTCGTCACCATGCTGGTGGCGAGCAAATTCAGCGGAATATCGCCGCGCGAGGCACGTTCGACAATCGCCTTGCCCATCGCCAGCGCGCCTTCGTCATGCTTCAAATCATCCAGCGTTGCCACGCCCGGCACATCCTGGAAGTGCAGTCCGTAGTGCTTCATCCAATCGATATAGTACCAGCCGCTAAAATGAGTCGTGAAATTGCGGTCAGTCGCACCTTTGCTGCCTGAATGCGGATAAGGTATGATGCGATGCTCCGGGTCATAATTGATCGCTTCCGGGTCTTCGTTTAGGAATAGTCCGGCAAAACGCTTCGCCCGCTCTTTGATAACCGGATCATTCGGGTCCATCAAACCCATATGGTAGAACATCGTATACCCTTCGCCTTGGTGGAACCAGTCATAGCCCTGCTCATATTCCTTCTCGACCATTTTGTGGCCGGTACCGGAATCGTAACGCGCGAATTGCGTCGTAATCGCGTCGAATTCCTTCTTGGACAACGTCTTAAACTTCTCATGACCGCCTAAGATATAGAACAACGGCCAATTGAAAAAGCTCTCGTACATATCGTCCAACGCATCGATGCCGGTATGAGTATCCGTGGTTGGCCACAGAATCGTGCCGTCCGGACGAATATACCGTTCCAATAACGGCTCTACCGCGTCGTTCATCAGATTGATGAGCTGACGCTCCAGCAGCGCCCACTTCGGCGGCTCATAGAAAGCAAGATTAGCATGCAGTTTAAGCATAGCCATGCTCCTTCTTCCAGTTCTCGAATTCAATCTTCGCTTCTGCGTTTGGCGGGTAATGCGTGTGCAGAGACGCGCCTTCGTCCAGCTTCATCTTAATCCAGCGCTCCTCCAGCTCATCATGCGCTCTGGCAATCTTGACGATATCCTCCACGCATTGCGGCGGAATCGCTACAGCCCCATCACGGTCTACCAAAATAATATCGCCCGGCACGACAGACACCCCGCCGCAGCGAATCGGTTCATTGAAACCAACGGACATCAACGACCGCGGAATCGCGCCGCCGTGAACGCCTCTGGCCAGCACCGGGAAATTCACTGCTTTTACCCGCTGCAAGTCGCGGATACAGCCATCCACGATAATGGCTTGACCACCAAGGTAACGCAGACGACGTGTAAAAATATCACCGATTACGCCGGTTTCCATATGGCTGCCGGTATCAATCACGAGCACATCATTCGGCGTAATCGACTCCAGCGCAACCCGGTGCGGCGATTCCGGAAGGGTGTCATACTGCTGCTTCACGAGATCCTCACGAAGTGGGACGAAACGCAAGGTTACCGCGCGGCCTACCGCACTTTCCTGACCTTCGGGGAAGCTTAGCGGCATAATGCCTTGCATATAGGCGTTGCGGTACCCCATCTCAACAAGGGTATGGGAAGCTGTGCTTACACTGACCAGTTTCAATTCCTCCAGCAATTCATCGCTGATCGTATGGGTGTTTTTCACAATATAGGTCATGGTCGCAAACGCTCCTTTAGATGGTTAATTAGTTGGGATCATGAATGGGATTAATAGGATTAGGCAAATAAGGACGGGCTGTCGGCGAACAAACTCATCACTCGGCTGTGATCTTCCGGCGCCAAGCCTTGGCCGTCGCAATAGGAGATGTTGGCACGCAATGAGCGGCTTGAAGCGGTGCCGGTCAGCGTGACATGAATATCCGGATTTTGCAGGCTAAAACGCATCCCCGGCTCAACCAGCCCTTTGGGCTCCGTGCGCCGCAGGAACGCTAAACTCTCCATACGTCTGGCTGCTTCGCTGGTCAGTTCTTCATTCAGGAACTTCGCAGGCGCATCCGCAAGAAGCCCCATGCCGAGAACGCTGCCGTTAATCACCGCGATGTTCTTCTCCTTGGCGAGCGGAATGATCTCCTTGGCAGCTGAATAATCGAGCAGCATATAACGTGCGTAGAATTGAATGGAATCGAACAAATCGGTCTCCATATAACGTTTCAGCAAATCTAGGTTGCGAGTCGTTACACCGAGATAACGAATCTTGCCTTCTTCCCGCAGCTTCTGCATCGCCGGAATCGCTTCGTTGATAATGACGTCATACGGTTTCTTCTCCACATCATGGAGCTGAAGCAGATCGATATAATCCGTCTGTAAGCGCTTTAGACTTTCTTCGACGGAGTTCATGATGCCCGCGTAATCGTAATCCTTATCGAAACGCGCCGCTTTCGTGGCGAGTACAATCTTCTCGCGTCTTCCACCGACGAGTGCCCGGCCGAAGCGTTCTTCCGATAAGCCGCCTCCGTATAACGGAGCCGTGTCGATGAAATTAACGCCCAGATCCAGCGACTCGTGAATGACGCGCTCGATTTCCGCTTCATTGACATCCTTGAAGTCGCCTCCGATTGGTGCGCCTCCCAGGCCAAGCTTGGATACCTTAAGTCCCGTTCGTCCAAATGTCGTATACTCCATGCCTCAGCGTCCTTCCACTTAAGAAGTATATTGATTTTGTTATTTCGTCTTCCATAAACTCAATATATACTATTATTATCGCGAATCGGATACCTGTTTTTTGCGATTTATATACCAACTTTTTGCGGAGCTGATGAAGATGTACGATGCCCACTTTTTAGCCAAACCCGATTTCAACCGTTTCCCGGCATACCCAATTGGCATTGGCCATATCTTCGATGAGCCCAATCACTTCGTTAATGGCATGCGTTATGCACAGAATTTCTACAATATTCACTTTGTCGTACGAGGCAGCGGGTGGCTCCGAACGAGTGTCGGATCCGTTGAGCTGAAGCCCGGCATGGGCTTCGTCTATGCGGAGGATCAGCATCAGCACTTCGGGACCTACGCGGATGACCCGTGGGAAGTGTGGTGGATTTACTTGAGCGGGGAAGGAATCCGGGATTTGATCGGCGATAAGCGGATCGGAGATGTCTGGGCTTTCTCGTATGTAGGCAATACGCGGCTGATCGCGCTTATGGAAGAGCTTTGGGACGCGGCAAGCAAGAACGATATGGCCTGCGTACCACGGTATGCCGCCTTATCGTATGAGATCCTGCTCGAAATTCTGCTCCATTCCGCTGACTTGAACGCGCCAAGCGAGCCCGGCTTGGTGCATGCCATCAGGCGCGCCGCCGAATTCATGCGCATGAACTGCGCCAAGGATTTGCCGCTGCAGAAGCTGGCCGATCAATGCGGAATAAGCCCGGCTTATTTCAGCCGGACTTTCCACATGCAGATGGGGATGCCGCCGCTAACCTATCTGAATATGCAGCGCATTGAGCTTTCGAAGCAAATGCTGATTACGACGTCCAAACCCGTGAAACAGATCGCCATTGAGGTCGGCTTCTCGAAGCCGAGCTACTACATCGAGCGCTTCCGCCTCGCCGAAGGCGTAACGCCCTCTGTGTTCCGTGACCGGTACATGAGGCCGGAGGCGCTGCCTTAGTAAAGAGGAGAGACGCCGCGCAAGCAATACTACGCAATAGAGGCGCCAATACTGCAACACAAAAAAGCTGCCCCCAAGTCACAAGATGCACTTGGGGAACAGCTATTCATGGAGCTACTTTATGCCGTTAAGCCTGCGGCTGCGGTACGATCCGATACACCGCCGCACCTGTGCCAGCACCGGCCTCCGCTTCACTCTCGTCGCCGAGAATTGTCCAGCCATGCGACAAGACCCCCGACAGGCGCGCCTTCTCCGCCGGCGTCAGCGTAGTGACAACCGCTTCGCGGCCTTCCTCGAGCACAAGCTCAGGCTCCTGAACGAATGCAATGGCAATCCAGCTGCGAATGCCGCGAATGGTATTGTATTTGATCTGATACCCGGAGCGAACCGCCGCTTCGAACGTTGCCGGTTCTTTGGCAGCGAAAGCCGCCAGCTCCTCGTAGTTGAACTCATAAATGCTGGTGTCATCCTTCGGCAGGTCGCCTTGCTGAGTACGACGAATCAGTTCATCGTCCGACCAGCCCAGTACACGCAGCGATTCAATCAGCATTGCGTCCCATTGGGATAATTTCACCCGTTCCGTTCCTTCTGCTGCCATCATGATTTCCTCCCTACTGTATCAATCCATTCTACTCCAGCGCTACAAAATGACCCGGGCTGACTTCCCGCAAATCCGGCACGATTGCCCCGGCATCTTTCGTCCAGATCACGCGCTCGCTTACTGCACGCGGGTCCGGTACCGGGATCGAGGATAACAGCGCCTTCGTATAAGGATGCAGCGGATTCTCGTACAACTCCTCGCTTGATGCTACCTCGACCAACCGGCCGCCGTACATGACGCCAATCCGGTCCGAAATATGCCGTACCATCGACAAGTCATGCGCAATGAAGAGATACGTTAAGCCAAACTCCTGCTGCAAATCTTCCAGCATGTTAATGACCTGCGCCTGAACGGATACGTCGAGTGCCGAGATCGGCTCGTCGCATACGACAAAATCCGGTCGCACCGACAATGCTCTGGCAATTGAAATCCGCTGACGCTGACCGCCGCTGAACTCATGCGGATAACGAAGCAGATGCTCCCGCTTCAGTCCAACCCGCTCGAGCAGCGCAGCCACGGCGTCCTTGCGTTCAGCGCCGCGATGCAGCCCGTGAATATCCATAGGTTCCCCAATTAGCTCCAGCACGTTCATGCCGGGATTAAGCGATGAATACGGATCTTGGAAAATCGATTGGATGCGGCGACGGAACGGCTTCAACTGCCGCTCGCCAAGCGATGACAGCTGATGGCCGTCAAAGTGAACCTCACCCGCTGTATAGTCATAAAGCCGAAGCAAGCAGCGGCCGACAGTAGACTTACCGCTGCCGGACTCGCCGACAAGGCCGAACGTTTCTCCGCGTTTGATGCCGAAGCTGACGCCGTCAACGGCCTTCAGCACCGCGGTCGGTCTTCCCCATACATCTGTGCTCTTCGTGAAATGCTTCTTCAATCCTCGCACTTCTACGAGCAAATCATCACGTCGTTCACTCATGGTTGCCGACCTCCTTATCAACCGTTAACCAGCACAGCGAACGGTGCCCCGGCGAAACCTCCGTGACCGGCGGCAGTGCTGCGCACTTGGACATGGCATGCGGACAACGCGCCATGAACGGGCAACCCGGCGGCGGGTCTATTAAATTAGGCGGAGTGCCGTCGATTGGCACCAGCCGCTCCTTGGAGCCATTGCCCGGCTTCGGCAAGGAACGAAGCAATCCTTGTGTGTAAGGATGCTGCGGACTGTAGAAGATCTGCTCTACCGGTCCTTCCTCCATCACCATGCCGCCGTACATGACGACAACGCGGCTGCACACCTGCGCAACTACGCCTAAATCATGCGTAATGAGCGCGATTGCAGTCTGGGAGCGTTCTTTCAACTCCTTGAGCAAATCCAGAATTTGCGCCTGAATCGTCACGTCGAGCGCCGTTGTCGGCTCATCGGCAATGAGCAGCTCCGGCTGGCAGGATAGCGCCATCGCGATCATGACCCGCTGACGCATACCCCCGCTGAACTCATGCGGGTATTGACGCACGCGCCGCTCCGGCTCCGTAATGCCGACTTGTCGCAGCATCTCGATCGCCTCGGCGAGCGCGGCTTTCGGTCTCAAGCCGCGATGCCGCTCAATAATCTCCGACATCTGCTTCCCGATCCGCTGTACGGGATTGAGCGCCGTCATCGGGTCCTGGAACACCATCGCGATCCGATTGCCGCGCAGCTTGCGCCATTCTTTATCCGTTAGATTGGTGATTGATCTCCTGTCAAACTCAATATCCCCTTGAAGCACTTTGCCCGGCGGCGGAATAAGTCCCATCAGCGCTTTGGCTGTTACACTCTTACCGCTGCCGGATTCGCCGACGATGCCGACGGTTTCCCCTGCATCAATATGAAAGCTGACGCCGCGGACAGCTTGATTCTCCCCCTCACGGGTAAAGAACGAAACCTTAAGGTCCGTGGCGGTCAGTAAGCGTTTTGTCATCTGTGACTCACTCCCTTGTGCCTGGTTCACCGGTTATCTCCGAGTGAGCTTCGGTTCAAATCCGACGCGCAGAATATCACCCAGCACGTTGAAGCTAAGAACCGTCAGTAATATAAATAGTCCTGGAAACACCGCCAAGTAAGGCGCCTGTGCGATATAGCCCTGCGCATTGTTGAGCATGCTGCCCCACGTTGCGCTAGGCGGCTGCACCCCAAAGCCCAGAAAGCTAAGAGATGACTCCATCATAATCGCGTTACCGATCGTATTCGTAGCGCCTACGATAATGACAGGCATCAGGTTCGGCAGAATATGCCGAATGATAATGCCGACGGCGCTCTGCCCGGAAGCTTTGGCATATAGCACGAATTCACGTTCTTTCACCGTCATCGTCTCGGCCCTTATAATTCGAGCGATATTCATCCACATTAATAATGCAATAATTAGAATAATGCTGCCGACATTCGGCTTCAAGAAAATGCTGAGCAAGAGCAGGACTAGGAACGAAGGAATCGACATGATGACCTCCACGCCCCGCATGAGTACATTATCCAGCTTGCCGCCGAAATAGCCGCTGATCACCCCGATGGTGACGCCAATACCCGTCGCCACTAACATGGATGCGAAGCCAACCATCAGCGACACACGACCACCGAACAAAGCCCTTGTAAAATAATCACGACCGAAGTCATCCGTCCCGAACCAGTGGGCCGAGCTCGGCTTCTTCAGCCGTTCCAATACATTCAATTGATTGGGATCCTGCGAGGAGAGAAACGCCAGAATAGCGCCGATCGTCAGCACCGCCAAGATAACGACGGCCGCGATCCCAAATTTATTCGACAGTAGCTCGATTCTAACATTGCGCCATTTGGTGCGATTCATGAAGTCACCTCGTCTGTTTGATTCTCGGATCGGCAATGCCGTACAGCAGATCCGCGGCCAGATTCCCTATTATCAGCATCACGGATGAGAACAGCGTTATGCCCATAATAACGGGATAATCCATTCCCCTCGCGGCTGTCATGCCCAGTGATCCGATACCCGGCCAGGAAAATATCGTTTCCGTCACGATAGCGCCTGCCACCAAATCGGCCATGGACAGCCCAAGCAGCGTAATAACAGGCAGCAGCACATGCTTCATGACATGGCGATACAGAATCTTCATTCGAGTTGAACCGAATGCATATTGGATTTGTACATAGTCTTCTTTCAATTGTCCGATCGTACTCGAACGGATATAGCGCACATAGCCGGGCATGAACCCGAATGCCAACACGAGACAAGGCAGAATGCCATGCTTAATGACATCCCAAGCAGAGCTCGTACCGATTGTCCGCATGCCCATACTTGGCAGCCAGTGCAGCTTAACCGCAAAGAAATAAATAAACAGAATGGCAAGCCAGAACAGCGGCACAGAAATACCGATATAGGATAGGAAATTAATCAGCTTGTCCACCCATTTATTGCGGTATGCCCCTGCCAACAGCCCCAGCGGGATCGCAAGCAGTACGGCCAATCCAATCGCGGCGCCCATCAGCCCTGCCGTTGCAGGTAACCGATCGATGATTTGCTCTGTCACCGGCTGATGATTAATGAAGGAGTAACCCAGGTTACCTGTAAGGCAAGCTTTCAGCCACTCCCAATACTGTACAATCGCGGGCTGATCGAGCCCCATATTATGCCGAATCCGTTCAATATCGTCCGCATGCATGGCTGGCGTAACGAACGAAAGCACCGGATCGCCCGGAGCCATCTTAATCATAGCAAAGCAGACAACCGAGACGAAGAAGAGCATCGGGATGGTCTGCAATAATCGTTTGGCAATGAGCTGTCTCATGCTGGATTCTCCTTGCTTTCAAGTAGCAAAAAATAAGCTGGAACGATCCAGCTTATTTTTTGAACGTTCTTATTTCAAATATAGTTTGGACGGATCTTCGAAGATTACGACTGGTTTCAGAACCGCTTCGTCAATGCCGCCATAGCGTTTGTCCATGGCAACGATTGTTTTCGTGTAACCGATTGGGAAGAGAGGAGCATCATCCGCAACGATTTCTTGAATCTTCTTGTACACTTCACCGCGTTTTGCAGTATCGCCTTCCGCAGCGCCTTGCTTCCACAAGCCGTCTACTTCCGCATTGGAGTAATGTGTCGTGTTATAGTCAGCACCTGTCGCGTACAAGATGCTGTATGCATCAGGGTCAGAACCCATAATGTAACCACCAACGAAGAATTCGAAATCGGCTGCCTTCGGATCGTAAGCCTTATCGCCGAAAGCCGATGCATCCATATTTTGCAGTTCTACATTAAGACCGACTTCTTTAAGCTTCTGTTGCACGTATAGGGAAACCGACTCTTGAACTTTGTTGCCGCTCGACACGATGAAACGCAGCTTCTGTCCTTCTTTAACGCCTGCTGCTTTCAACAGCTCTTTCGCTTTCGCTGTATCATTGTCAAATGAAGCAACGTCATTCGTTTGGTAAAGGGTATCCGGCGTCAGGATCGAATGAGCCTGCTCTGCATAATCAGCAGAGGAGTAAGCCGCTTGAATGAGTTCTTCACGGTTTAGCGCATAAGACAGAGCTTGACGAACTTCTTTCTTCTTCAGAATGCCGGTGTCGCTGTTTGCATTGAAGTTCAGGTAAGACAGACGACCTTCGCTATAAGGCTTAATTTCGAAATTGCCTGTAGCATCAATTGTCGCTACGTCTTGCGGATCCAAGTATTTCACGTTGATTTCGCCGCTTTGCAGCGCTAGGTTCGCTGCATTCGTATCCTTAGCAACACGGTACGTAATGGAATCCAGATGCGGTTTGCCGCCAAAATAGTTATCGAAACGATCAAGCGTCAGGTACTCGCCTGTTTTGTATTCTTTGAATTTGAATGCACCGGAACCGATTGGCGCTGCATTCTTCGTGCTTTTCTCAATATCCGCTTCGTTCTCGAAGACGTGCTTCGGAATCGGCGTGATTTGTACCAAGGTTGCTTCGAATGCCGGGCTAACGCTCGGAAGCTTGAAGTCAACAGTAGTATCATCCACTTTAACCGCTTCGATTGGCTTGCCGCCAATGATCAGGTTGCCGCGCAGGAAGCTGTTTTGTTTCTCTTCCAGAATCTTATTGAATGTGAAGACAACGTCATCGGCAGTCAGTTTCTCGCCATCGTGCCAAGTCAGGCCGCTCTTCAGCTTTAAGGTATAAGTTAGGTTATCGGCAGATGGCGTCAAGCTCTCTGCAAGATAGAATGTTTTCTTGCCGTTGTTGATTTGAAACAATGGTGCATATAGAGCTTGGTCAATTGTCAGGCTGACACGGTCGCTTGCATAGTTCGGGTTAAGGATTGTCGGATCAGCCGCTACAGCAATAATGAGGCTGCCGCCATCCTTCGGCTGCGATGCGTCGGTACCCGCATTGTCAGAGCTCTGTGTATTATTGGCCGGAGCGTTATTCGAAGCTGTGTTGTTCGAGTTCGAATTGCCACCGGAGCATGCACTGATTACCAGGGTAAGTAGGGCTAGAACGATAACGACGGGTAAACTTCTCTTGCTGCGCATTCTCTCATCCTCCAAGTATCTCTATGAAGAGTTTCAATTTGATATTCGTAATCATACATCGGAATACTCGGAATTACAATACCCATTCCAATAAGTATTCGTTAAATCTTAATTTTACCCATTATACTTCATTTATGAATCGCTGTGCGCGGGCAAATAAGGCAAAAAAGCGACCATTTACTGGCAAAATGCCGAGAATGATCGCTTTTTCTCAAAGACGTCTATACCTTCATAAAACAAACTAGCCGCGTGTAACGGATTGAATGTTGCCGGATGCCGCGCTCTCATATACCGCTTGGATACATTTGAAGTTAAACACCGCATCTTCGTTCAAGAGCGCAGCCGAATCATGACCCAGTACGCGTTCTACGAAGAAGTAAAGCGGCGCATCCATAAAGCTGTACGCATTGTCATTCGGAACTTGCGCTTCTTTCTCGGCTACAGAGCCTTGCTCGTCGAAGCGTTGAACGACTGCATCGCCGCCGAAATACGGCGACCATTTCACTGCGCCCAGCGTACCTTCAATCTCAACCAAGGAATAAGCTTCGCCATGCGTACAGGAAGAACGCTCATATTGCACGAGCACAGGACGGTCTTGGCCTTGTGCATGATAGCGCATTAGAGCGCCGGAGTTATGCTCCACATCGTAAACGACATCTTGCGGATCTGCGCCTGTTATAGGCTTTGCGATCCAGCCGCCAAGCACATCTACAGCCGATGGCTGAAGAATATCAGCAAGTACGGTGAAATCGTACGGACCCCAGTCCGTCAGAATGCCGCCGCCGCAAAGCTTGCTGTTCAAGAACCAACGGCTCTCCGGTTGGTACTCGACGCCTGCTCTTCCGCGTTGATCGCGGTGAATGAAGCTCACTTTGTAGATTTCGCCCAGGGCGCCGGAAGCTACAATCGCCTTCACTTGCTCTGTCTTCGGCAGACCGATAAAGCGGTCGCTGCAGTCGCCAAACAGCTTGCCTTGGTCCTTCGCCAGCTGCGAAAGCTCATCTGCTTCGGCAGCGTTCATCACAAGCGGCTTCTCGCAAAGTACGTGTCGGCCGGATTTCAGCGCATAGCTGGACAGCTCGAAATGCGTGAATGGCGGTGTGCATACAACAACGACATCATGCTCTTGTGCTTCTTCTGCCAGCATATCCTTCATATCGCTGAACGTAACCGCATGCGGAAACTGCTCAACAAAACTAGCCAATGCTTTCGGATTCGGATCCGCGACCTTCAGTTCGATGTCTGTCGGTGTTTCCCCGTAAAATTTATAAGCTGCTTCTGCGTGTGTGCGGGCGATGAAGCCTGCGCCAATCAGGTAAATTCTTGTTGTCATTCATGCTCACTCCTATACGTATAATGATAACCAGTCCCGAACTTCGTGCGCGGGCACGGAATACGTTATTATAACCCGAAAACGGTTACTCTATCAATCGTTATTCCGAAAAACCACGTCTCGCTTCCAACCCTGTCCAAATGTGCCACGGAAAGAGCCCCTTACTTCTTCAGCTCTTCCTTTACTTCCTCGACGATTTTGTCGCCGCCTTGCTCCTTCCAGTCCTTTACGAACTGGTCAAACGCATTTATCGGCTCATCGCCCAGTACGATCTTGTAGAAGGTTTCGGTCTCCATCGTCTGCAGGTTCGCCCAGCGAGTCTCCATCGTCTTCGTCATAGCCGAATACACCGGTTCGGTCACGTTCATCGGTAGTTTCAGTATGCCCGCTCCCATTAAATATGCTGCAGGCGGAGCCCAATCATCTGCATTCTTTCTCGGGTTCTTCCGATCGCGCAGCTCTTGCTCATAGACCAGCTGCATCTCGCCGTCCATCTCTTCCTTCTTCACCTTGCCGGCCAACGCATCCAGCAGCAGATCATGCTTACGCGTAGCCGCATCGGCATAGTCGATCGTCATCAGAAGCGGCCATAGGCCATGTCCAGAATCCAGCTTGATCGCCTGCTCATCAGGCGTACGCTCCGCCTGCACGCGCATGTTGGAGTACACAACCGCCGCCTCCGGATGCTCATAACCTTTTCGCACAACGAGAAAATTGTTACTTACCGGAACGCTCGCAATATTATATTGACCTTTCTCATCTTCAATCATGAATGGCTTCCAATCCGCTTCGGGATTCTTCTTCACGGCATCGACGAGTGCCCACGGCACCCACCAGGGGCCGAAGAAGGCTCCGCTCTTCCCGTTTAGGACCAGCTCGTCCGGATTCTTGCGAAGCGCAAACTCCTTATCAATCAAGCCTTCCGCATACATATCGTGAATCGCGTTAAGCGCTTGCTTCGTCCCGAACGTCGTAGATCCGTATACAACATCGCCATTCTCATCCTTGATCCAGATCATCGGATAGGCATGAAAGGCATTAAAGATGCCTTTGAAATCATGAATGCCGCCGCCCTCTGTTGCAAGCTGAAAGCTATTCCCCGTTAGTCCAATCGTGTCCGCTTGTCCATTGCCGTCCGGGTCCTTCTCGATGAATGCATGGAGTACCTGTTTCAGCTCATCGATTGTCCTCGGCGCCTTGAGATTCACTTTATCCAGCCAGTCTTTGCGAAGCCACAGAATGGACGGTGCATCCGCTTGAATCGCCACGCTTGGCAGCGCCATCAGCTTGCCGTCATAAGTGGCTTTCTCCAGCGCCTTGTCCTCTGTCGACTTATAGAAATCCTTCATTTGAGCCGAAGCGTATCGCTTGTAGACAGTCGTTAGATCCTCAAGCTGATTGGCTGCAGCCATGGCGCGAAAGGTCTTCTCATCCACAATCATCGCGTCCGGTATCTCGTCATTTGCGATCGCGAGCTGCATCTTCTGATCGAAATCCGTAGAAGAAGCGTCCCATAGCACCTTGGTCTTAATATTCGTTTTGTTAAATACATAATCCGTATATTCATTATCTTCAATCGTTTCCCCCGACTTCAACTTCAGACCGGGTCCAACGGATTTAATAACGCTCATTTCCACCGGCTCCGGGAGCTTGAAATAATCAACCTTCTCGGGATTGGCCTCATCGCTGCCGACATTCCCCGTCTTGTCCGCGTTGCCGCCTCCGCAGCCTGCCAATACTAAGGATGCAGCCATAACTAAAGAAACGGCTTTCATTAGCTTGTTCAATTCGCAATAGCCCCCTCTCCCGGTTGCTTGCCGTGCTGCTTCCATCATAGCATGAAAATTGAATGATATTAAATGCCTATGCCATGTAGTATATTACACGGCAAGTGAATTATAATTGTGGGGGAGATCACGCTTACATCAGGAGAAGGTGAATGGACTGAAACTGCGCAAACCTCGAATCGGCATCGTGAAGAAAATGATTATCGGCTATATCGTCATCATTCTGCTGCCCACCATCTGCATCGGGTTGCTGTACTATAAACAGATTCATAATAACGCGATGAAGGATTTTGCCAATAACCGCGAATACTTCATCCAGCAGTTCGGCTCCTCCCTGACGATGAACATGAATCAGATCGAGATGATTCATGATATTTTTCAAACGAATAAGGTGCTGAGCGGCCTGCTATCCGGCAAGTACAAACAGGAGTCTGAGCAGGTCGGGGTCTATCTGAAGGAGCTCGTTCCGTTATTTTCCTTCTATAAAAGCAATTCGTTCTACATCGATCAAATCCGGATCTATAAGACAGACCCGAAGGTGCGGAGCATGGGGACAAGCATCGTGGACAGCGATGGCAGCATCCCGTCGCGAGCCTCCGGCCTGAAGGTCGGGGAAGGCTATTGGCTGCAGGAAATGTCTACGCCGTCTGCGCTGCAAATGATCTATTACAAGAAACTGTACAATGAGAATTTCACCCAAGCGATTGGACTTATGGAGATCAGGTTGAAATACACGTTCCTCTCCAGCATGTTCCACTCCTCTGATGTGAAAGGTACGCCGCTGCACTATTACATGGCCGAAGACAGCAATCCGAGAAAAGGCATCACCCATACCGAAATTGTGGCATTATCGGCCAAGCTGCCGCTCGAAAGTTCCGACAAGATGCGGATCTACTCGTCCGTTCAGCAGTCCAAATCGCTGCAGTACCTGGATTCGGAGCTTGGCCTGCTGATGATGAACAGCTTCTATGTACCGCGGCTGTCCTCCACGATCTTGACCGTGACACCGACCAGCGAGCTCTTCCAGAAAACGAAAAATTCCGTACGATTCTACTTGCTGATGATTAGCGCCTTGCTGCTCATCCTCTCATTCGCCTATTTCTTTACCGTCTCAACTGTCGTGCAACGCATCGTCAAGCTCGGCAAGCATATGCGAGGTAACCTGCTGGCCAAATATAAAGAAGAACAAGACAGCGATGAGATCGCCTTCCTCGTCTCTTCCTACAATAAAATGATCGATCGCAATGACGAGCTGATGAGCAAAGTAGACATTTCGCAGCTTCGGCAGAAGGAAGCCGCTTATCTGGCGCTGCAGGCCCAGATTAACCCTCATTTTATCTACAACGGGCTTGAAGCGATTCGAATGGCCGCAGAGGAAAGCGACAGCCCTGACGTAGCCAAAATGATCTATGCGCTCGGACAATCGATCCGTTACAGCTTGTCCAAGAGCCAGTATGTCGTGCTGCGGGACGAGCTCTCGCATATTCGCAGCTACCTGCAAATTTATAAGGTTCGGATGGAAGAGCGGCTTCAATACGAAATTGATGTCGAGGATGAGAGCCTCCTTCGCATCGCCTGTCCGCGATTTATCATCCAACCGCTGGTGGAGAACGCCATCGTGCACGGCATATCCAAGAAGCGCGGCACAGGTACGCTGCGCATCCGCTTGTACAGCGAAGGCGCCTTAGCCTTGGTTCGCATTCAAGATGACGGGGCCGGTATCCCGCCGGAGCGGCTTGAGATGCTTCGTCAGAAGCTTGATGGCTTCGTGGGTACGCAGGAGCCTGAACAGGAGCAGGGCGGAATCGGCGTTATGAATGTCCATGAGCGAATGATCAGCCATTTTGGACCCGCTTATGGGCTTAGGATAGAGAGTGAGCCAGGAGTCGGAACGACGATTACATTATCCATGCCGAAGGAGGGAAATGCCGTTGAAGCTCCTCATCGTTGAAGATGAAGCGCCAATCTTGCGGGGATTGCTGCGCAAAATCAAACAATTCCATACCCCCTTCACGGACATTACAGGTGCCTCCGGCGCGGCGGAAGCACTGGAGACGCTGCGGCAGCATGGGGCTGATCTGGTCATGACCGACATCAACATGCCGGAGATGAACGGGCTGGAGCTCATCCAAACCGCTAAGAGCGAAGGGCTATGCAGCCGCTTCATTATTTTGTCCGGTTATGATGATTTCTCTTATGCGCGGGATGCGCTGCGGCTGCAGGTCATCGACTATCTGCTCAAGCCTATCGATGATGAACAGCTTGAAGAGCTGCTCACCCGGCTTGGCCAAGCCGCCCTCGCTGAACATGAGAAACATGAGGCCGAAGAGCAGGAGACCTTCACTGAGGTCGCTGAGCATGACTATGTGGAGAAGCCGGAAGCCAGCAAGCAAATGCTGGAGTATATTGAAGCGAACTACGTGAGAGATCTGTCTCTCAGTTCCGTTGCGGAGCATGTCGGCCTGCACCCTAACTATGTGAGCCATCTGTTCAAGAAAGAAACCGGCATGAATGTGCTCGCCTATATCCAGCAGCTCAGGGTCATCAAAGCGAAGGAGCTGCTCATCTCGCGGCCTTCTCTGCCGCTTAGCGAGGTGGCGATGCAGACCGGCTTCGAGAGTCAGCGGCATTTCTTCAAGGTGTTTAAGAAACATACGAACATGACGCCTCGCCAATTCGGCGAAGCCCAGCATCCGGCGAAGAAGGAAACGCATTAACGCCGAACCATCACTGTTGACAGACAATATTTAAAGCCGACCCCACAAGGGTCGGCTTTTTAGCTGCATGACCTATTCTTTTACCGCACCGACCATCATGCCGGATACGAAATACTTCTGCATGAACGGATAGACGAGCAGAATCGGAAGCGAAGCGATAAACACTTGCGACGCCTGGATCGTACGATTCGATACTTTGTTCATAAGCTGCGCTTGCGCCTTCGTAAGCAGTCTGCTGTTCGATTCCACAAGGATGGTCTGCAAGTAAGACTGCAGCGGGTAGTCCTTCTGGCTTTTCAAATAGATCAATCCGTCAAACCATGCATTCCAGTGTCCAACCGCCGAGAATACGATCAGCGTTGCAATAATCGGCATCGACAAAGCGAGGTACAGCGTACCGAGAATGCGGAAATGTCCTGCACCGTCCATGTACGCGGACTCTTCAATATCCTTCGGAATATTCCGGAAGAAGTTGGAGAGGAGCAGCACGTTAAATACCGAGATCGCGCCCGGAATGACGAGCGACCAAATCGTACCGTACAGATGGGTGTTCTTCACGATCATAAAGGTCGGAATAAGACCGCCCGAGAACAGCATCGTGACGACAAAGTACCAGGCAAAGAACGACTGATGCTTAAAATTCTGTTGGCTCTTGGAGAGTGGGTATGCCGCCAGTACCGTGAGGAACATGCTGATTGCCACGCCAAGAAAGACACGTTTCACAGAAACGAACATCGCCGTCCAAAATTCGGAGTTGCTTAGAATATATTCATACGACTTCAGCGAGAACTGTACCGGCCAGAACGTAACCTCGCCGGCCGTTACCGCGCTGCTCTTGCTGAAAGAAATCGCAAGTACGTGAAGCATAGGAATGAGACAGGCAAGTGAGAACAGAATGAACAGCAAGCCGTTCAAGTTCAAGAAAATACGTCTGCCTAACGAACGATCTACCATTTAATTTCCCCTCCAGACTTTAGAAAATGCGATGATCCGATATTTTGCGGGCCAGATAGTACGATGCAACAATGAGGATTAGGCTGACAACGGAACGGAACAAGCCGATCGCAGCACCTAACGAATATTGAGCCTGCTGAATCCCCATCCGATAGACCCATGTATCGATAACATCGCCTGTCGAGTAGACAGCCGAAGAGTAGAGCATAAGTACTTGTTCAAAGCCGGCATTAAGAATGTAGCCAAGACTTAGTGTCCCCATAAGAACAATGGTCGATTTCATGCCTGGAAGCGTAATATTCAGCGTTTGTCTCCAGCGGCTTGCGCCGTCCATAACAGACGCTTCGTAAAGCGTCGGATCGATTGTCGTAATTGCTGCAAGATATACAATCGTACCGAAGCCGGTTATTTGCCATGTCTCAGTAGCTACAAGAATATAAGGAAACCACGAAGCTTTCTCAAGGAAAATAATCGGGTCAAAGCCCATTTTGCCAAGCATCACATTAATTAAACCGTCACGAGAGAGCATATCCCGGAAGATGCCGCCGAGGATAACCCACGAAAGGAAGTAAGGAAAATAAACAATGGTTTGCACGGTACGCTTGAACACTTTTGATACAATTTCATTGAGAAGAATGGCAACCGCAATGGCTGCGAACGTTTCGACGATAATTTTCATCGTTGCGATAAAGAGCGTGTTGGCAACGACTTGCTTCACATCAGGAATTTGCATGAGACGTCTGAAATGATCCAAGCCTACCCATTTGGAGCCAAAGAAACCTTGCGTCGGCTCATATTTCTGGAAAGCCATGATAACCCCGAACATCGGGAGATAGGAATAGATAAATACGACAACGACTGGAAGAATTAGCATGAGATACAGCGCCAGCTGCTTCTTCGGAATTTTGAAAGCGTTCATAAGCTCGCCCCTTACGATGACTAAATTTAAGGCTAAGAATAGATGCAGAGAACGGATGCACGTGCCATCCGAACTCTGCAGGTTCTACTCCAATTCCTTATTTCTTCTCAAACCACTCTTGAACGCTTTCTTTGTTCTTCGCTTCAAACCATTTGTTCACGACCGGATTTACAGCGGAAGCATACATGGAATCGTATTGCTTCAAGAAATCGTCATACGCGCTGATGTCTGCACCTTTCACTACGTTCAGGAACATAACATCCCATGCTTTTTTGATGATTGGTGCATTGTCGAGCATTTCTTGTGTCGGCATAGCTGTGTACTCGTTCATCGCGAATCTTTTTTCCTTGATGTACTGATCTACAACAGCAAGGGAGCCTTTGTCTGTGTAGGACAGGTAGGACGGGAATCCGGCAGCATCATTCTTATCTGCATAGGATTTGGATTGATCATAGAACAGTTTATACGCTTCGGACAGCTTATCCGTCGAGCCTGTTTTGAATGCATCGCTAATGTCTAGGAATGCTTGATAGTTGAACGATGGGTTGTAGATTGGCATCGAGTACAGTTGGAAAATACCAGCGTTCGTTGTCGGATCTGTGTTGTATTTACCGAACTGCATCGTCTCCGGATTGTTGTTCAAATCATGGAATAGGTTCGCCATCGTTACAAGCGCCTCAGGGTGTTTAACGCCCTTCTTCGCTACATTGACACCAAGAACGGTTGCTGCTGTAACGGACGATTTGCCCGGTTTGTCGTCTACGGATGGAATGCCTACCGGCTCCCATTTCGCATTCGGGTTCTTCTCCAGCTCTAGGTTAAGCGGCCACCAAGCATCCCACAGTCCGCCGAAAGCGACGAACGATTGTGCATTCACGATTTGCTCGTTGTATTTCGCACTGTCAAGCGATGCGAAGTCTGGGTGGATGTAGCCTTTCTTGTAGTACTCTTGCAGTTTCAGAAGCGCAGCACGCGTGTTTTCACGTGTTTCTGAACCGAACATCCCGTGCTCGAGCTCGCCTTTGCTGTTCTTCACCCAAATGTCCGGATACGAATGGAACATATTGAAGAACGCGCCGCCGATACCCCAGTTAACGGAATCCATGCTGGCGTCTGCCAGTGGAATCGGGTATTTCTCTCCGCCTGTGCCGTCGTAGTCGTTCTTCTTGAACGTTTCAAGCACTTTGTCCAAATCAGCAACTGTCTTAGGCGCCTCTAGGCCGGCTTTCTTCAAGTTGTCTTCACGGATCCAGAGCATGTTGCCTTGATCGTGGTAAGTCATACCGTTAGGCAAACCGTAGATTTTGCCATTCTTCGTTACGCCTTCAAGCAATCCCAAGTAGTCGCCTGTCAAATACTGCTTGGTATATTTAGACGCATAGTCTTGAACGACTTTCGTAATATCCTCCAGTTGGCCGGTCGATGCAAGCTTCTCGAATTGTGGAGGCGTTACATAGAAGAAGTCAGGCAAGTCGCCGCTTGCAATCATCAGGTTCATCTTCTCTTCGGCTTGCTCGGCGGGTGAAGTCCAATTATATTTCAGCTTGATGCCAAGCTTCTCTTCCCAAGTCTTTGTATAAATGTTGTTTTCAATCGTGATATCTTTGGGCATATTTTGCAGAACGCCGTTGTTCGTATGAACCGTCGTTACTTCAATGGCCGGCGAATATTTGCCAGGATCTTTGGGCTCCGAGTTCGGATCCAGCAGTTTGGAGATGTCAGCGGTTTCATTTGAATCGGAAGAACCGCTATTATTGTTGTTGTTTCCACAAGCTGCGAGTGATAGCGATAACGATAGACACAATGTAAGAGAGGCAAGCTTAACTTTGTAATTCTTTTTCATCTTTAAAATCCCCCTGTTTACTTGAAGTAATGGTGCAAATCCGCTATTTCCAAACTTTACTTTAGGCCAATTGCTGAGTAACTCCGACTCATGAGCTTAGCGTTCGCACGACTTGCTTCTACACAGAATAGAAACGTTTCAAAGACCGGGAGTTTCTTCAACGCTTCGCTATTGAATGCGCTTCCCAATGAAGATCGCGTGCGTATCAGGTATCCGTCTACCTCCTTCATTTCTATATCCACACTATACATGAAGCGCTTTCAAGATGAATACGGATCATTTCTTATATGATAGTGACCAAAATTAAGATTGCTTGTTTAAGTGTCGTTTATACAGGGAAAATCAGCTGCGAAAATGGGATAATGAGGCGGAATTGCGAAACGTTTCACTAATTCCGATGGAGTCGCGGATGTTTGGCGATAAATCGCAAGTTGCTGCTGGCTCGATGTCGCAGAGATTCGACTTATTCGAGTATGAGAGTGCCTAGGAAGCTACTTTGGTGGTCGGTCGGCGGAATAGGTGAATGACTGGGGTAACTAGGGAACTGCTTATGCGGGAATTGGGCGGAATGTGCGCATGAAGCGTACCAGCAGTAGTCGTGGGAGCTACTCTTTGCTCGATTCTGCCGCGTTTCGGAGGATGTGTGGTCCTGGGAGCTTTTAGTTATTTGGAGGCGAAATGTTGCCGGAAAAGCAACATTCCTCAACAAAATGAACGCCCACTTCCGCAGAAAGCGGAAATAGACGTTCACTGGCGATCAAAAGCATACTAGCAGAAACAAGCTACTCCCACGGATACTTCGTCAGCAAGAAATCCGCGAATTTCTTGCTTTCTTCTCTGCGGTGCTTTCGCATTTCGGCGCGGCGCTCGGCGGTTTCGTGCAGCTTCTTCTCTTCCTCCGTCTCCGGTACAATCTCCGGAACGCCTGTCGGACGGTTGTTCTCATCCAGCGCTACGAAGGTGAGAAAAGCGGTCGCGGCGATTTTGCGGTCACCGCTTCTTAGGTCCTCGCGGATAACCTTCACGAAGACCTCCATTGAGCTCGTGCCCGTCCACGTGATGAACGATTCCAGCGAGACCGAGTCGGTTGGGCGTATCGGCTGCAAGAAATCTACGGAATCCGTTGAGGCCGTTACCGCCGTAGCTCGGCACAGCTTCGAGACGGAAATCGAAGCAATATCGTCGATATACGACATCAGCTTCCCGCCAAACAGCGTATTGTGATTGTTGACATCCGTCGGAAACACCCGTGACACTTTGAAGCACCGCGTTTCCCTGACTGTCTTGGTTTCCAAAACCGTTCACCCACCTCAAAGGTACATTTGTGTTATGGGTACGCAGATTTACGCATTTTGTTACGGATATGCATGTGCTTTCTCTTCGATTAGCTCCGATACGGTGACAAACTTAAACCCTCGCCGCGCAAGCTCCGGAAGGATAATCCGCAGCGCCTTCACTGTATGGATAGAACCGGGAATATAGTCATGGAGCAGAACAATATCCCCGTTCCTTGCATTCTTGAGCACCTTGCGCACAATATAATTCACGCCCGGACTGCGCCAATCGCTGGTATCCTGATGCCAGGACCAGAGCACTGTCGTGTAGCCGAGCTTGCGTGCAACTTGAATCGTCTGATCACTGTAGAAGCCGCCCGGAGGACGGAATAAATGCGGCTTCTTGCCGGTCAGCGCGACCAGCGAATCCTCCGTCTGCATAATCTCATTCTGAATCGTCGAGAGCGCGGTGCCCTTCGTCAGAAAAGCATGGCTATATGTATGATTGGCAACCTCATGACCTTCCGCGACTTCTCGCCTAATTAGTTCCGGAAATTCTTTGACACGGTAACCCAGTACGAAGAACGTCGCTTTGGCATTGTACAGCTTAAGCAGATCCAGTATGTCATTCGTCATTTCCGGATAGGGACCATCATCGAAGGTGAGCGCAATCTTCTTCTCATTGAGCGGCACCTCCCATATGATATCCCCCCGGCTCTCATAGAAATAACGGTCTTTCTTCGGCAGCTGAAACCCGCATAACAGGCAAAAGCACAGCAGAACTGCCGAGCAGCGCCATACCACAACCACATGCGTTCCTCCTGTTCATCCATTCAACACCTTATACTATGTGCACGCAAACTGGGATTTATCCTCAAAATAGCGACCGACCCATATATAAAAAGCCTCCATGTCCACCACACAATAGGGGACACGAAGGCATTTGCCATCAAAAGAATTATGAGGCCTGCTGCTGCGTACGCTTCTTCGAAGAGTCGAAGTTATTCATGTCGATGCCCGCCCAAATATTCGGCAGCTTCACATCCTCGGGATGATCGAATACGAGAAAAGCCGTTGGCAAGTAACGCGCGCCGTACTTACTTGAAGGTTTATTGACTACTTCGTCATCCTTCACCATGACCGTGGATGAACCGCCATCCAAATTCGCAGCCGTCACGGCACCCTTCTCAAGCAAAATCTTCTGCACATCATACAACGTTGCACCGACCGAATAGCCAGGCTGGCGCCCGTCGATTACGACGAATACGATCGTGCCGTCTTTCAGCTGCGCCATACAAGTACGAGGCGCGATTCCCCAGCCGTCGGCCTCGCTCTTAATAAGGCCTTTGCCGTTCACGATAAATTTGGGCTGGAAGGTTACCGCATCCGATACCCCCATGGCTAGCAGCTGTTTAGGCGAATAACGACCCGCCACCATCAAACCGTTGCGGTCAATACCGACCACATTTACTTTCGCATTCATACCGTTGCCTTTGTACAGCACTTTCCCGCCGGACATGACGATACCGGCCGGCTTGAAGCCATTACCATTCCAGTTCGGATCATCAAATGCGCCGCCGTTCACGCCGGCAATGGCACCTGTCCGCTTCACCATGCTCTCCACTCGTTCGCCTGAACCGACTATGCTGGTCGTGACGACACGGATCATTTTCGGATCATGCACATACATCAAATAGCCTTTGAACCCTTTACGCGAAATCGGCTCAATCGTCACCGTCCCCTTCGGGTGTGAGGCCAGATTGACATTATGATTATCTTTGACGTCTGCCATCGCATCGAACTGCTCGTTATACGCCGCTACACGGTTATCTAGCTCTGCTTGTCCGATCAAATATTTCGCCAAATAACGATGCTTGCTCGTAATCAGCGTATCCGCCATCATGTACCGAATATCGGAGCCGGATGGCGTCAGGTAGAACCATCCGCTGCCAGCCAGCACGGCCACAACCAGTAAGGCAGACAACCGCTTGACCGTTCGCTGCCAACGTTTCTTTGTGCGTTGCACAGGATGGGAAGTTCGCCTTCTGGGCGTCATCGATGTCGTTTCTAAGTTGTTGTCCATTATGCTGCACCCCTTTGTTGTATGGTCTGTATGTTTAGTCGCGGCTTCCACACCGTGACTTCTCGTTTTGCATCATCACATCCCATCACTATAGAAGCTAAATCTTAAGAAAAGCTTAAAATCGTCATAAGTTACCATGGCAATAAAAGTGAATCACGGAGGCACGGAGTTATTTTGGCGGAATTGCGCAAGCTATACGGGAATACGTAAAGGAGGTCATTTCACGTGCAGCAAACGCAATCCACTCAGCAGCAGGCAGGCATCATGCCGGTGCCGCCCAAAGTCATTACAACCAAAGACGCGTCTTATTTGAAAGACCAATTGTCCTGGCTTCTTCTGGCCATGAAGAAATGCAGCCATTTTGCCCGAGAATGCTCTGACCCTGAAATCGGCCAAGCCATTCATAAAGCAGGCAAGATGCATGAACGCCACTATACCCTTCTGCTCAAGCATCTGCAGAACAACAACACGCAGGAAATGAAGAACGTTCCCCAACATTAGAAAGGAGGTACACCGATCGTGAGCCCGAACAATCAGAATTCGATCCAAAATCCGAAACCGCCCTATGAGCCGCAGGTAAAAGGCCCCGAGTTAACGGATCGCGACCGCATCAACGATATCCTGGCGACGGAAAAGTATTTGGGTGACAGCTTCAGCATCGCAGCCAATGAAGCCAGTCATACCTCCCTCCATCAGGATATTATGACGGTGATGACTGAGACGCATCAATGCCAGCACGAGATCTTCGAGCTGATGTTCCGCAAGGGACATTACAAGCTGGAAGCCGAAGAGCAGACGAAACTCGACGAAGCTTACCAGCAGTTCAACGGCTATTCCAGTCAGTTCCCATACGGCGCCTCGAATACATTGCAATAAGCTCAGCCGGATGGTTTACCAATAACAGCGATCTTGTCTCGGGACTTGTTCCTTACCGAGGGAAGGTCGCTTTTTTCACATTGCATGCACGCCGCCTGAAACTTCTGGTCCGTTAGCTGCGTCAAATGGTTAACGTTTATCAAGAGGAGTGTGCTCAATGACTTCAATGACTAAGAAGAGCTACCGGCAATCACCTAGAAGAGCTTTGCTGGGTGTAATGCTCACGATATCGTTATTGACCCCAACTATGGCAGCTGCTGCTAACGGAAATGCCTCAGACAAGCTTCTCACCGCTATCACGCAGATGGACTCCGGGGCGCATAGCTCCTATGCGGTACAGTCGGACGGCAGCGTTTGGGCATGGGGCGGAGGCACCGCCTCGATCGGTAATGGAGCTACGACTCCCGCCTATACACCTATGCAATTACATTTGGATCATGTGACCAGAGTTTCCGGTGGATACCGGCATGCCTTGTTTCTGCAGGATGACGGCTCCGTTTGGTCAGTCGGGGGCAATGAGCATGGACAGCTTGGGAATGACAAACAGACTACGGCGATTACCACTTCCCCGATTAAAGTGAATGGATTGTCCGATATCATCATGGTTTCTGCCGGTGATAACCACAGCCTTGTGCTGCGACAAGATGGAACCGTCTGGGGGTTCGGCGGCAATGAGAAAGGGCAGCTAGGCAACGATTCGCGTCAAAATGCCTTAAAGCCGGTGCAAATAGAGAATCTGCCCTCCATCGTCTCCATCGCGGCCGGGATGTACACGTCTGCTGCGCTGGGCAATGGCGGCGAGATTTGGGTTTGGGGGCTGGAAGCTTACGGCGGCGGAAAGTCGGATGTCATTCGCAAGCCTTCCATGGTCAAGGGAGACGGCGAATATACCGCCATGGATATCGATCAATTCTATGGAACGGCGCTGCGCGCTGACGGTACGGTATGGATGTGGACCAATCAAGCGTGGTATCAGCCGGAGCGAACGATGTTGAAGCCATTTCAAGTACCGGGGCTGACAGATATCGTCTCCATTAGTATGGATGCTGCCGTTAAAGCCGACGGTACGGTATGGACCTGGACCGTAGACCATCACGGCATTCCTCATGCTGCACAAGTGCCCGGCATCACAGGCGCAGTTTCGATTTCTTCTTCCGGTCTTAACCATCTCGTTCGCTTACAAGATGGCCATGTCATGTCATGGGGAGCTAATCAATATGGGCAAACCGGGCTTGGCGCACTGGAAACGGAAATCAAGACACCGCAATTCGTGAGAAAGCCGATTGCCGTCTACCTCAATGACCAAGAAACCGAGCTGACCATGCCGCCGCTGCTGCTTCATAACTCGGCTTATGTGCCGATACGGGGAGTTTTTCAGCAAATGGGGGCGGAGGTTCGCTGGGATATCCCAACCCGATCCGTCATTGCGAAGAATGCCACTTCTACGATTGTGCTGAACTCCGTCACCGGCCGCACCACGCTTAACGGCAGCGTCGTGCCTTCGCAAGAGAAGCCGGTCTTCGTGAACGACAGCGTGTTCGTCCCGCTTCGCCTCCTATCGGAGACGCTCGGTGCCCATGTCACATGGGATGAACCAGCCAACGCGGTGAGAATTGAGCAAGCTGCTCAAGCTGCGAACTAAATAAGATCGCACGAAAAAAGAGACCTCACACGAGGTCTCTTTCTCATTTCTATACCATTACTTTGCAAATCGCATTGGTAAAAGCAACCGGATCTTGAATCGGCAAGCCTTCAATCAGCAGCGCTTGGTTGTAAAGCAGTTGTGTATACAGGTCCAGCTTCTCCGCATCCTTGTCGGCCGCTTCCTTCAGCGATTGGAATACCGGGTGATTGACGTTAATCTCAAGCACTTTCTCCGCCTGCACGTCTTGGTTGTTCGGCATCGCCTTCAGGATTTTCTCCATCTCAATGGATACTTCGCCTTCGCTGGAGAGGCACACTGGGTGGCTCTTCAGGCGCTTCGATGCTTTAACTTTGATTACTTTGCCGCTAAGGATCGTTTGCATTTGCTCGAACAGCTCTTTGCTGCCGCTCTCTTCTGCATCCTGCCCATCCTTATCCGCATCCGATTCAATACCGAGATCGCCGCTCGAGACGGACTTGAACTGCTTCTCTTTGTAGCTCATGATCGACTTGATTGCGAACTCATCGATATCGTCGGTGAAGTAGAGAATTTCATAGCCCTTGTCCGAAACAACCTCGATTGCCGGAAGCTTCTCGATCCGCTCGATGGAATCACCTGCAGCGTAGTAGATAAACTTCTGGTCTTCAGGCATTCTCGACACGTATTCGTCCAGCGAAACCAGCTTCTTCTCCTTGGAAGAGTGGAACAGCAGCAGATCCTGCAGCGTGTCCTTGTTCATGCCGTAGTCGCTGTACACGCCGAATTTCAGTTGGCGACCGAATGCTTTGTAGAAGGTTTCGTACTTGTCGCGCTCGTCCTTCTGCAGGCTTTGCAGCTGGCTCTTGATCTTGTTCTTAATGTTCTTCGCGATGAGCGTCAGCTGACGGTCATGCTGCAGCATCTCACGGGAGATGTTCAGCGACAGATCCTCGGAATCGACCATCCCTTTGACGAAGCTGAAATAGTCCGGCAGCAGATCCGCGCATTTATTCATGATCAGAACGCCGTTGGAATAGAGCTCAAGTCCTTTCTCGTATTCCTTCGTGTAGTAATCGAACGGCGTGCTCTCCGGAATGTACAGAATCGCTTGGTATACAACCGCGCCGTCTGCACTGATATGGATATGCTTGAGCGGCTTATCGAAGCCGTAACGCTTCTCATTGTAGAACTGCTCGTAATCTGCTGCAGTCAGCTCGCTCTTATTCTTGCGCCAGATCGGCACCATGCTGTTCACGGTTTGCTCTTCCACATACGATTCCAGTTCAGCCTCTTCTTCGCCCTCGCTGCCCGCTTTCGGACGTTGCCCCTTCACATCCATCTTGATCGGGTAACGAATGAAGTCCGAGTACTTCTTGATGACGGTGCGCAGACGGTATTCCTCAAGGAACTCGTCATAGTTGTCGTCTTCTGTGTTCGGCTTGATGTGGAGCACGATCTCTGTGCCGACGGTCGCCTTCTCGCCTGGCGCGATCGTGTAGCCGTCCGCCCCTTCGGATTCCCACTTGAACGCTTCGTCGCTGCCAAGTGCACGGCTGGTTACCGTCACGCGGTCCGCTACCATGAACGCTGCATAGAAGCCAACACCGAACTGGCCGATAATGTTATGGCCATCTTTGCTTTCATTATCTTTCTTGAACGCCAGAGAGCCGCTCTTCGCGATGACGCCAAGATTGTTCTCCAGCTCTTCTTGCGTCATACCGATACCGGTATCCGTGAGCGTGAGCGTGCGTGCTTCCTTATCGGCCGTCACTTTCACATAATAATCAGCCTGGTTAAATACCAGGTTATCGTCCGTTAATGCCTTGTAGTAAATCTTATCGATGGCATCACTCGCATTGGAGATCAGCTCCCGCAAGAAGATTTCTCGCTGCGTGTAGATGGAATTAATCATCATTTCGAGCAGTCGCTTGGACTCTGCCTTAAACTCTTGCTTGATCATTAGTCGATACCCTCCCAAAAAATGTCGCAGTCATGTCGTTAGCACTCTAGCTTTCGGAGTGCTAAACACTCTCTTTTTTATAGCATTTTTTTGGGAATGGCACAAGTACAATCGAAGTGTTAGCCTACAGGCTGTCCATTTACAACAAGCTTCGTTTCGATATTTCCGCGTGTTGCTTTGGAGTACGGACATACGCCTTTCGCCGCTTTGACCAGCTCTTCCGCCGTGTGCTGCTCCACGCCATCGATGTTCACGTGAAGCTGTACAGCCAGCCCGAATCCGCCTTCCGCATCTTTGCCGATGCTCACGTGCGCAGTTACATCCGTGCCGGAATGCTGGACCTTCTGCGAGCGAGCCACCAAGTTCAATGCACTGTCAAAGCAAGCCGAGTAGCCTGCTGCGAACAGCTGCTCCGGATTTGTACCTTCTTCACCGTTACCGCCCAGCGACTTCGGCATACGTAAATCCAGATTAAGCACACCGTCGGAGGAAGTTATCTTGCCATTCCGTCCGCCCTCTACTGTTGCGATTGCCGTATATAATGTTTCCATGTCTAATCTCTCCCTTGTCATTTTAGTTGCATACAATTTAATTGTGTAAAACCAATCTAACATCTTTCCCTGAAGTCGTCAACAAAAAAAAGCTAAGCCGAATAATCGGCCCAGCTCTACTGGTAAATCGTCGCTTTGAAAGGCGACCTTTAGTTTTATCCATTAATTGCCGAATAAATAGTTAGATGGCACTATCCAACGGTAAAGGTGGTTAAGATATCGGATGACGAAAGCCGCACAAATGGACAAGCTCCTTGACGCACATCATGAAGGAATCAACAGCTCTGATCTGATCGCAATCATCCAGCGCATTTTCAACTTCAATCTCGAAACCCTTCAGGTATCGCCTCTGCCGCGAGACGTATTGGATGCGTTCCTCCAGCAGGCCGCTGGTTCAGTGACTGGCACAGAGGTGCGCAGGATGATCAATGAAACGTTCGCGATTAATCTGGATGCTTTATCAGCACTGGAGCAGGCTCGAATTTCCCTCTATTCCAAAGGGCAATGGATGCTGCGGCATGAACGGGACTTGTTCGTCGTCCACACAGGGACCGATGACGTAGGAGTGAGCATTTACCCCACCCCCTATTATGCGGAGCACGCCGGCACCGCTCAGCTGCCGCAGGAGCTGCTGGAAGCCTTGGTCAGCTTGGGGTTCACCTGCGATGTGGAATCTCGATCTTGTTCGTACGCAAGCCCCCTAGGCGAACCTGTTCCGGACGCCTTTAAGGGTCAAACGATGAAATCGGTTATGGCAAC
Source organism: Paenibacillus sp. J22R3 (assembly GCF_056269305.1). Taxonomy (NCBI): domain Bacteria; kingdom Bacillati; phylum Bacillota; class Bacilli; order Caryophanales; family Paenibacillaceae; genus Paenibacillus; species Paenibacillus sp. J22R3. The sequence goes on from NZ_JBWDNS010000005.1 coordinate 486,984, forward strand.
CATTCGAACCGTCTGCGCTCACCTCTAACACTGCTTCTACTTGCCGAAGGATGAGAGAAACTTAACGCGATCCCCCATCGGGGGGGTGCTGTTGTCCTTTAAGGACACCTCTAGAATCGCCGGTCCCTTTAATGCCGTTAACGGCTCAATAAGCTCGGAACGGATATCGTCCATCCCGTTAATGCGGTAGCTCGGTATCCCCATCGCAGCAGCCATTCCCGCGATACTGACGGCTTCTTGCTCGAAGGAAGGATGGGTCCGCTTAAATTGCAGCGAATGCCCGTGATACACCATACCCAGTCGGGCATTATTAACCACAATAAACAAGATCGGCAATCCCAATTCCTTGGCTGTCAGGATTTCCATCCCGTGCATGAAGAAACAGCCGTCTCCTGTAATGCATGCCACCGGACGATCCGGTTCCGCCAATTTGGAGCCGATCGCCGATGCAATCCCCGTTCCCATCGCCCCGAAGTGAACATTGATGTTGTACGAATCCCAATCCCGCACCTTCATATAATGAATGACGTAGGACATGAACTCCCCGATATCTACCGTATACCGCATATCCGTTGGGAGGCACTCTTGAATGTTCAGCAGCACATTTCTTGTGTTATAGTCTTCGGCTGCATCAAGAAGCGGCCGATGCCGCTCTTTAACTACGGCAACTTCCCTCCTTTGACCCGAAGCCCCAAGCGCTCTAAGCTCTTCGATCAACATCAGCAAGCTCAAATGGATGTCGCCAAGAATAGGCAAATCAATCATATATTTGCGGTTAAACACCGTCTCGTCAAAATCCAGCTGCACCGTATAGCGGCCCTTAGTCAGATTCGTATTGTAGTTGTTCGTAGCGGTCTCGCCTAAGCTGGAGCCCACAATTAACAATGCGCCGCCGTCATCCTCGGCAATCAAAGCCGAAGCCGCTTCATGGCCGGCGAAACCAAACACGCCGACATACAAAGGATGGCTTTCCGGAATATAGCCTTTGGCCTGCGGCGTTGTGACGATCGGCCATGCCAGCAGCTCTGCCAGCTCAATCAAGGATTCCACCGAACCCCTAACCCCTTGTCCGACAAAGATGCAGCCTTTCTGCCTCTTCCGCAGCGCTTTCGCCGCTGTCTCTATCGTAGTAAGCTGAGGAATCATCGGTTTGCGCGGGAGTAAGGGCGGTAGGATCGGGTTGCCGATATCCGCATGCTGAACGTCTATCGGAATCGCCACGTGAACAGGTCCAGGCACGCCGGAGATGGCGATTTGGCAGGCTCTGGCTACTTCACGAAGCAGATCCTTCGCTTCCGTGACCAACACACTATACTTGGTCACGGGACGAAATACAGGAGCGACATCAAGCTCCTGCGAAGCATTCAATCCCATTGTGCTGACGGGAACAGCCCCGGTAATAAACAAAACCGGCAGATGCTCCCGCATCGCGTTAGCAGCGCCTGTCACCAAATTCGTTGCGCCCGGCCCGCTGCAGCCGATAGCTACGCTCAGCTGGCCGGTGTATTTGGCGTAGGCCGCAGCCATATACGAAGCTGCGCCTTCATGCTTTGTAACAATGGGTTCGATTTCCGGCATGTCATATAACTCATCGAAGAATGCATTAACGGAGCCTGCCGGAATTCCGAATAGATGCTTCACCCCATTTTCCCGTAAAAACTCCAATACCGCCCCTGCTGCTCTCATGTCTCCAGCCTCCCAATCGCATTAAATATGAAGAAATTGTTCTGCAATATCCTCCGCCTTCATAGGGCGACTGAAGTAATAGCCTTGCATTAAGTAACAGTCACGGGCAAATAGAAATTGAACATGCTGCTGGGTTTCAACACCTTCAGCAATAACGCTTAAGTTCAAGTTCTGTGCCAGCGTAATAATAATGTTCGTAATGGCCGCATTGTCATCGTCGTTGGTGATATCCTGCATGAATGATTTGTCGATCTTGAGCGTATCGATCGGCAAGCTCTTCAAGTAGCCAAGTGACGAGTACCCCGTTCCGAAGTCGTCGATGGCGATCTTGATCCCGAGCCCCTTGAGCTCCTTCATTGTTTTGAGCGTCAATTCCCGATTCTTGATGATCAGGTTCTCGGTGAGCTCCAGCTCCAAATGCTCGGGAGACAATCCAACTTCCCTGAGTACGTTATTGATCATCGAGAACAAATTGTTCTGTTCAAACTGACGAACAGACAAATTGACCGACATCCGGAACAGCGGATAGCCAAGGTTCTGCCATTCCTTTAACTGCCTGCATGCCTCTCTAAGCACCCATTCGCCGATCGGTACGATTAATGCCGTCTCTTCTGCAATCGGAATGAACTGATCCGGCGCAATAAGGCCTCTCTTCGGATGATTCCATCTGAGCAGCGCTTCCACACCGACAATCCGCTTCGTTTTGTAGTTGATTTGCGGCTGGTAATAAATCTCAAGCTCATTCTGATCAAGCGCCTTATAGAGATCGTTCTCCAGCTTCACGCGCTCGAACGTTCTGGTGTCCATGCCCTCGCTGAAGAAATGATAGCTGTTTCCCGAAATTTCCTTGGATTTGTACATGGCCGTGTCCGCGTTCTTGATTAAGGTTTCGCTCGTATCCCCGTTGTCCGGATAGAGGCTGATGCCGATGCTTGCCTTCATGTAGATCTCATTGTCCAGCAGCTGGAACGGATCCGTGAAGGAATCGACAACCAGCTGGACAACCTTCAGCACTTCGTTCTCGTTTTTAATATTAGGCAAGAAGATCGTGAACTCGTCGCCGCCCTGCCGCGAAACTGTCGCTCCCAGCGGCACGCAGTCACTGAGCCGTTTGGCCACATCCCGCAGCAAGAGGTCGCCGTAGCTGTGACCCATTGAATCGTTAATAAACTTGAAGCGATCCAAATCCAGGTACAGCACCGCTAGCTTCTCGTTATTGATCTGAGCTTGTGTCAGCCCTTGATTCAGCCTGTCCTTCAGCAGAAGGCGATTGGGCAAATCGGTCAAGCTGTCGAAATACGCGCGATATTTGATCTCTTCTTCCATCTGTTTCCGCTGCGTAATATCTTTGAAAGTTACAACTTCCCCTACGATTTCGTTACCTTCTCGGATGGAGGAGATCACATATTCAACCGGGAAGACGGATTTATCTTTTCTGCAGAACTTCTCATCCTGATAATGCCGGTTCCAATTGCCATCGCTTCCGGTCGGAGGATCTTGGCCCGTCACAATGGTGCAGGAGTCCTGTCCGATGATCTCTTGGCTTGAATCATAACCTAACATGGCGATGCCAGCCGGATTACAGAATGTAATCTTACGATCAAGATCCAAGCCGAAGATGCCCTCGCCGGCCGAGTTAAGGATCAGTTCCTTCTCTCGGCTGAGCTGCCGCAGCTCCGTCACGACACGTTCAAGCTCCTTGTTCTTCACCGTAACTTCCGAGGTTCTCTCTTTGATAATGATTTCTTGCTTCTCCATGTAGAGCAGGTTCGATAACGTCGAAGCGGTCGCATCGACAATCGACTGCCCGAGCTGAATAGTCGCTTCCGAGAAGACAAAGCTGCCTTCCTCCAAATTCACGACCGGAATAACCCCCAATACCTCGCCCATCGAGACGATCGGCAGCACGAGCATCCCCTTCATGCCAAAATTGCGGCATACTTCATGGTTAGGCCGTTCATCTGCGAAGACATCCGGGATCAGCACAGCCTTCTTCGTCCGAATGACCTCTTGGATCACCGGGTCGTTGCTCTCGTCAATGCGGATTTTGCTATGGGCTTCAATCCAGTCTTCTTCCGTCCAGTCGCTGTTCTTGCTCAGCTTCGCCGGCCGAATATGACTCTCCGTAATGGGGTCCAAGAGATGGACGCCGATGTTGTAATTATCGAGCACCTTGCCCAGATAGAAGAAACAGCTGTCCAAGCTCTCCTGCATCGTGGAGCACATCGCCAAATCACGCGTCACATCAAGGAGCAGCTGCTTCTCGGAAATCAGATTTTCTTTATGCGTTAAGTTCTTGGCATTTTGAATCGCAACAGCCGCCATATTCACATAAGCTTCAACCGTCTGAATCTCAGAGTGAGTCAGGTTCATCGGAATCCCATAGTCGAATAAAAATACAAGTCCAAACAGCTCTTGCTCGAACGAAATGGGGAGTACCAGCAGGGATTTTATTTGAAAACCTTGCACAGCTCGCGGGTCAGGACGCGTATCTCGGGAGGTGTCGGGGATATAGATCGTTTTTTTCGTTTCAATGACTTCTTTGGCCAGCAAATCCATCTCGGTATCGATGACATGCATATCGATGGTCCAGCCGTTGATGACGCTCGGCTTGCCGACATAACCGCGGAATGTGCCGTCCTCCTGAGGCAAATAGATACCTACCGAATTGCAGCGTACAATTTCCTCGGATATCGCCGTTGTCACATGCTCCAACACTTCACGCAGCTCAAGCTTCGTATTGATTAGCTTCGTTAAATTCGCGAGACGTGAATATCTCATTTGTTCTTTTAACATAAATGGATCCCCATTCCCCTAGTTTCTAGAACATCCGACGGTATGCAAATTTATCTATTAGTATAAAAATACTATGGAAGCCTTACAAATTTCTACACAAAAATATGAAAACGCCTTCAAAATGCGAAATTATTTTAATAATGTTAGGAAAAATGGCCTAAACTGTCATTTCGCGCTGCAAAGTGGTCAACAGCTCGGGACTACTGTCGATTGCAGCATTAAAAAAACCGAATCCGCCGGTTGGCAGATTCGGTCTTTGGCTAGGTCTAAAGTACAGGCAGCAGCACTCTGCTCGGATATTCAGCCGAGTGATAGATCGTCTGCTTTACGATCACCGGCTGCGGATCGTCGTATGGATTCAGGCCGGTATTCGTGTTCGGGAAGGCAACGAGCTTACTCGAGGACGTGATCGTGAATCGAATGCGATGTCCCGCTTTGAACGTATGCGCAATATTTTGCAGGAAGATCGTATACTTCTCTACCTTGCCCGGCGTTAGCAGTTCAGGTACATCGAAGCCATTGCGATACTTGGCCCTCACGATATAGTTGGAAAGTCGAATGGAGTTACCCTTCTCATCTACGTCGCTCAGCGTCACGACCCAATCCGTATCGACGCCTGCGCTCGCCGCATACAGCTCACAAGACAACTCGCCGGCAACGGTCAGCTCCTCCGTCAACGCCTCGCCTGTATAGACAAGGATATCGCTGCGCAGCTCATGCTTGCGCATATTCTCCGGCTCTCGCTCCCCGCTGTCTGCCACAGGCTCATCCGGATTGTACAGATACGAATCCGGCTCCGACTGAGCTGCCGTCGCAGGCGCGGCTCCCAGCACGCCATCGCCGAGACTCGAATTCGCTCGGCCGCCGCTGCCTAGGTAGAAGCTGCGCATCTCCGCTTCAACAGGCGTCCAATCCTCAGAGGTCCGCCATTCATTGGTTCCGACCACATAATAAGCGGCTCTCGGCTCCCGGTCGATGCCGTTGTCCATGCCTTTAAGGAAACGATCGAACCAGCGCAGCACGTTCACATCATAATCATAAACGACCGCTTCGTTGCTGAAGCTTACGCCCATGAGATCCCGTGCCCGGTTCGGGCCATGCTCCCATGGTCCGAGCCACAGCTTGCGGTTCGGCACATCATGCTCTGTCAGCATGCGCCACGTTTCCGAGACGCCTGCACTGTCGCCATCGTACCAACCGGAGATAACGAACATCGGCGCCTTCACCTGATGGCCTCGCTCGGAGTACGTGCAGTTCCGCCAGAAATCATCGTACTCCGGATGCTCGCTCCACAAGTCCCAGGGCCCGGATGCTCGTCCGATCATTTGCTGCGGAATGTCGCGGATCGGCCTCGCATCGACAGCCTTCTCCGGATTCACCGTAATCCCCGCGAAGATATTAAAGTCCGTCCGCGTCCCCACCGACTGCGCCAGCGTCCAGCACAGCAAGGGCCACGAGCATACCGTGCCGCCCTTACGCACCGTATCCACGAACGGTGAGCCTACGTTAACCTCGTTAACGACGGCCTTTAAATTCGGATGTCCGCTGGTGGCTGCAGCCGTAACGACATAACCGAGGTACGATGCGCCCCACATGCCAACGTTACCGTCCGACCAGTCTTGCGCAATAATCCAATCGATCGTGTCAGAGCTGTCATCCCGCTCGTAATAGAACGGCACAAGCTCCCCTTCCGAATCTGCCCGTCCGCGGACATCCTGATTGACGACAGCGTAGCCTTTGTTCGCCCAGCGTTTCAGCTGATCCTTCTTCATATGGCGGTCATAGCAGGTACGAATCAGAATGGCCGGCAGCTTCGCCCCGGGCTCGATGCCCTCTGGCAGATATACATCCGTCGCAAGACGAACGCCATCCCGCATCGGGATTAAGTCCGTTCCCAGCTCCTGAATGCCATATCGTGCCTGCGATAACGTTGGCGAATCGTAGATCACCAGCGGAGTCAGCGCCTCATAACCTTCGGCAACGAGAATTTCCATCCCGTACCGGTTCGGTGCCACGAAGCCAATGACGCGTCCATCCACCGTCACCACATCCATTGCCGTATCCAGCCGCCGCGCCCACACTTGCGAAGTTACTTCACGGCCATCCATGCCAGCGGTATAGCGGATATGCTGACGATACACGTCTCCGTTCGCCAGCTTAACCTCTTCCCCGCTCCAAGCCGCTCCCTCGTACTGATCAAGGAACTGCTTGATTCGCTGCAAGGGCAGCATGTAGGGAGCCTGCTCCGACAGTACATTTTCCTGCATTTGCGTCCGACGTCTTGCATCTACCTTGGCATGCATAATCTTATCTGCCGTAAATCGAATCCGTCCTTCATACACGCCTGCACAATAGAGCTTAAACATTGTCTCTTGTAGTCCTTTACTCATACTCGTCTCGCTGCCCCCTATCCCCATACCTGCTCAAACACGCGCAGCCAATTGCCGCCCATAATCTTCGCGATTTCTTCGTCCCGATACCCTCTGGCAACCAAACCCCGCGTAAAGTTGATAAAATGACTGTACTTCTCCAGCCCCTTCACCGTCTCCGTGGAAGGCCCGTCCCCTTTGGCAAAACCAAGCATCGGCGCCACATGCTCCTTGAAATGGACAAGCGCCCACTCCACATCGCTCATCGGCCAGTCGGTGCCGATGCCGACATGATCAACGCCTACGAGCCGCACAATATAGTCGATATGATGGAGCACATGCTCCATCGTCGTATCGTTCGGATCGCCGTGTACGAACCATGGCATGGCGAACACACCGATAACGCCGCCTGTTGCGGCAATCGCCTTTATTTCCTCATCGCTTTTGCAGCGAGCATGCCCGTATATGGCTTCAGCTCCGGTATGCGAAGCAATAACAGGCTGAGCGGATAGGCTGCACGCATCAAGCGTCGTTTGTTTGCCGCAGTGACTTGTATCGACGATAATGCCGAGCTCGTTCATACGGCCGATGAAACGCGCACCGAATTTGCTTACGCCTCCGTCCGAAGGTTCCATGCAGCCGGAAGCCACATAGTTCTGATTGTTGTACGTCAGTTGTAGAATTCGGAGTCCGAAGTGATGAAGCGTATCGAGCAAATCCAAGTTTTTGCCCAGGCCATCGTTCTCCTGCGCCGTTACGATGCCGGCTTTCCGTCCGCTGCGCTTGGCCTCTCGAATATCCTCAGCCGTCAGCGCTTTATCCAGCCAGTCCACGGCATCGAACTGGCGCTGCACGTCGCCCATGCTCGTGACGACGCTCTCCGGGCTCGATAGATCGAGCTCCCGATTACCAGCTGTAATGCCGGAGCGGTACCATTCTTCTTTGAACTCAGCAAGCTCCCCGCGGGCAATCATGCCTTTGATGAGTTTGGCTGGCATCATGCTGTATTCCATCGGTTGATCCCGATAAGGTTCGCATTGTTCGCGCAATTGTTCGGATACCTCCGCAGGTATCGCCTTCGGTGACAGCGGTCCTTGGAACAGCAGATCAATGATGATCATCTGCTCATGCAGCTGTCTTGCTCGCTCTTCTTCCTCCGCCGATAACGGGAAAGGGTACAGTCCCTCTGGTTGGTGATTCATGCTGAATTCCCTCTCCTACAAGTCAATTGGTGTGCCTTTATGTAAACGAATCGCTTCTTTCCATATAAAACCAGCTGCTGCCAAATCCTCGCTCGCCAGTCCAAGCGCCTTGAACAAGGTAATCGCTTGTTCCGTGCTTCGCCCCTGCTCGCTGCCTGTCAACAGTTCGCCAAGCTCGCCTCGAATATGCGCCTCCGTAATCACGCCTTCCGCAAGCGGAATAAGGTAATCGCCTGCTTCATTGACGGCAGATTCCCTGCGGTCAACATACAGCTCCGAGCGCCGCACGAGCTCGGAGTCCAGCTCCCTGTCCTTCGCTCGGCATGCCCCTACCGCGTTGACATGTGCGCCATCCTTGACCCATTCTCCTTGGATAACAGGGGTCGTTGATGCCGTAACGGTGCAAATAATATCGGCCTCGGCCACCGCTTGCTCCGCAGTCGGCATCGTTTCTACGATGACGTGCGCGCCGAAGCGCTGCTCGGTCTCCAGCTTAAGCTGCGCCGCATGGGCCGGGTTCGGCCCCCATATCGCAATGCGCTTAATGGGCCGCACGAGCAGCATCGCTTCAATATGACTGCGCGCTTGCTCGCCGGTCCCAATGACCGCAAGCGCTGCCGCGTCTTCGCGAGCAAGCAGCTTCGTCGCCGCTGCGCTGACTGCCGCAGTGCGGATGGCCGTAATCTGCCTGCCGTCCACGATGGCTTCGAGCTCTCCCGTAACCGCATCAAACAGCGATACGAACCCTTGATGCGACGGTAATCGCTTCGCATGATTATCCGGGAAGACGGTAATGATTTTGGCGCCAACCTTCTCCTCCCGCTTCAAGTACGCAGGCATGAGTCCCATCAAATTGCCCCCGTGTACCGGAACAACGCTTCGTAGGGATTGCACCGCTTCTCCCGTAGTCAGGTCGGCCAGCACCTCTTCCATGATGCCGATACATCCCTTCATGGTCAGCAGTTCTTTGACTTCACTCTGTGTAATAACCAACATGCGATTCACCTGTTTCTTTATTTGCTCGTTCCAGTATAGCAGAATCTGTGTTACCTTTACTCGGACTCCGGCACCATGAATCGTTATGGCTCGCTGCCGGGCATTGTTTATACTTTTTTTAGAACTGGTTTATGGAATATTTACGGGTAGATACTACAATGAAATGGAAGGAGGCTTCCACGCCATGTCCATCCGAACGAAATTGTTATTCTCTTATATTGCGATGATTGTGATTCCGGTCTTGCTGCTTGGCATTACGGTCACCTTAGCGGCAAGTGTCTTCAAACAGGATATGACTTCCCAACCCGGACAAGAAGAACCGCAAAGCCATGTCCCGTTTGCCGAAATCCGCGACTTGTTCAGCGGACGCAGCGAGCTCGCATCCGGCCTTCGGTTCGTTGCCCAACATGATCCGAAGCTGCTCAGCGATCCCGCATTCCTTGCTTCGACGGAGTCGGAGCTGGCTCAGGTAGACGCCGGCATGGTTATTATTGGCGATAATGCAACAGCTCCAGCCTATACGTCTCCGAGACTGTCAGCCGAGGAAGTTATTGCCCAGATACAAGGCGACAGCAGTGAGCAAAGCGGCCATCGACGCTTCGATCACCCGGGACCGCCGAGCGGCAACAGCCTTGATCGAATTACCTACACGCGTCCGGACGGCAAGCCGGGTTCGATTATCATCGTATCCGATATGGAACCGGTCGCGCATTTCTTCAAAAGGTTCATCCCGACCGTGCTGCTGGCATTGCTTCTTGCACTCGTGCTGACGAACGGCGTTCTCACGTTCTTCGTCTCCCGAAGCATTATTAAGCCGCTGCACGCCCTGCGGGATGCCGCGGGACAAATCCGCGAGGGCCAGCTGGACCACGCCATTCATCTGCAGCGTAAGGACGAAATCGGACAGCTTGGATCGGCCTTTGAGGACATGCGTATCCGGCTGAAAGGCTCGATTAACGCACAGCTGCAGCTGGAACAGAGCCGTAAGGAGCTCCTTGCGAACATCTCCCACGACTTGAAGACGCCGATCACCGCTATCCAAGGCTGCGTCGACTGCCTGCGCGGAGGCGTTGCCGATACGGAGGAGAAACGGAACAAATACATCGATATGATTGGCGGCAAAACGACCGATATGAATCGGATGATCGAAGAGCTGCTGCTGTACTCCACGCTGGACATCGGCAAACTGCCGTTCCGGTTTGAGACGCTGGACGTCGCGGAGTATCTCCGCCTTACCGTCGATGAGCTGAAGCTGGACCCTCGGCTGAGCGGAGCCGCGATCCAGTTCCGCAACACCGCGGAAGCAGCAAATGCCGGCCAGCCGCTGCTCGTTCGAGCGGACCGCGAGAAGCTGCATCGGGCAATCTTTAACGTCGTCAATAACAGCATTAAACATATGGACAAAGCACCGCGCGTACTGACGATTGAGCTGAGTGGCGACGAGCTTCATTCCCCCACCGCAGCTATCACCATATCGGACAACGGCGCCGGCATCTCGCCGGAAGCGCTGCCCCATGTGTTCGACCAGTTCTACCGGGCAGAGTCATCGCGCCGCCCGGATGCGGGAAGCAGCGGTCTTGGGCTTGCTATCGTAAAACAAATTATAGAGGAGCATGGAGGTACGGTAGAAGCCAGAAGCCGCGAGGGCGAAGGGACAGCAATCACACTTCATCTCCCCGCCGTGCAGCGAGTACGTTTGTCTTCTGAAGAAAGGGAGGAGCCGCAATGAATCGAGCTCGCAAACGAATCTTGATTATCGAGGATGACCCTGTCATTGCCGAGGTGCAGAAGGACTACTTGGAGGCAAGCGGCTTCTCCGCAGATATTGCGGATCGCGGCGATCTTGGGCTCGAAATGGCGCTGCGAGGGGATGGGTATGACCTCCTTCTGCTCGACCTGATGCTGCCTCGGATGGATGGCTATGACGTATGCCGACGCGTTCGGGAAGCGAGCAACATCCCCATCCTGATCGTCTCCGCGAAGAAAGAGGAAGTGGACAAAATCCGCGGATTCGGACTGGGAGCAGACGATTATATTCTGAAGCCATTCGGGCTCGGCGAGCTGGTTGCACGAGTCAAAGCGCATCTGGCACGATACGACCGGCTTGTCGGCAGCGGCGAATGGCGCAGGGATGAGCTGCAGCTGCATAACATTCGCATCGATCGGCAATCTCGGCGCGTGTATGTCAACGATGAGGAAGTACTCTTCACTGCCAAAGAGTACGATCTGCTGCTCTTCCTCGTCACGAATCCGAATCGGGTCTTCCGCAAGGAGGAATTGTTCGAGCGTATTTGGGGGCTGGACGCACTTGGCGATCATGCCACAGTCACCGTTCATATCAGCAAGCTGCGGGAGAAGCTCGAACGCGATCCGTCCAAGCCGCGGTATGTCGAGACCGTTTGGGGTGTCGGCTACAGATTCAACCTATAACCACTAGAGGAGCTGCGTTACGTGAAAAAGTTATCCTTACAAGGACGCAGAATCCTTCTGCTGCTGCATATTATGTTTGCCGCTATCATGCTTGGCGTGCAGGCTGTGTTTATCATTCTGGCGCTGACCGCTTCTGTAACCAGCGATAGTACGGTGCTGCACGCATGCTACTCCATCATGAATCTGCTTGCATCAAGCAGCGTTCGTGCCTCAACCATCGGGGTGACCGTCACCGGCATCATGCTGTCCGTGATGACTTCGTGGAAGCTGTTCCGCTACAACTGGATCATAGCCAAACAAGTGCTAACCTTGCTGTGCATCGGAGTCGGAATCATCGGTTTGTACGAATGGACGTTGAAAGGGATCGAACCGACTGCACAGGCCGGGCTTGGCGCATGGCAAACATCCGGTTTCACCGTCAATCACACGCTGCTCTGGATCGGAATCGTGCTGCAAACGGTATCGCTCGTCGTCATTTATATTTTATCGATATGGAAACCGGGCGGCGAGCGGCGGTCGTATCGCAATCCATTAAAGGGAGCTAAGCAATCATGATTCGTATATCCAAAATCATTTTCTATGCACTAGCCTTACTGTTCGGGATTTCATTATTTACGCAAGTGTTTCTGGCGGGCCTCGCTATCTTCGATAATGGCGACTGGTCCATGCACAAGTCCTTCATCCACTACTTCGAGTTTGTTCCGATTGTCATGATCGTATTCTCCCTCATCGGCCGCATGGGCTGGAGAACCGTTACGTTATCAGCCTCATTGTATGTTTGCATTATCTTTCAATACATCTCCGTCAACCTAGATACACGCGTGATCGCGGCCATCCATCCCGTTACGGCATTACTGATGCTCTGGGGCACGCTGACGATCATTCGCCGCTCCAACCCATGGAAGTCCATTAGCAGTTAGTACCTCCCCCATGCAAAGGAATACCACAAAAGAAGAGCCCCTAGGGATCCACATGTACAGGAATCCCGCCAATTTCGCACATGAAGAGCTCCTAGGGATCTTCTTGTGCGGGGATCCCTCCAATAATTTTTTCCTCCATTCATCAAAAGGCCGTCCCAAAATGGGACGGCCTCCTTTTATTTATGCGAAGTCGTGATTACCACTGCCAAGGCATTTTGACAGAAGCGCCGACTCTTTCGTGTCTGAACAGGCTTTTCACAGCTGGCGATGCTTGGTCATATGCTTCTTGTGGAACGTGAATCGATCCGCCTGCACCGTACCAGTCGTTGTTGTAGATCAATGCGATGTTCGTGCGGTTCTCTTGTGTACGGTTTGGCGTACCACGGTGCCACATGCGAATGTCACGGATAACAACCGAGCCTGCAGGCATGTAGACTTTCTCCGAGTACATCGATTTCGCAGCACGCAGCATTTCACCGTCGATGGACGTATGCTTGGTGCTCTCAGGGTCCAAATGCGTACCGCCCGGCCATACTTCAAGCGGTCCGTTCTCTTCATGAACATCCACAAGCGGAATATTCATAACCAGGCTGTATGCCGGCAGCGCTACACCAAGTGTAGGGAACAGCGGCGGTACGTCGGAGTGTACGTTTTGATAATCGGAACCTGGGCAAGCTGTATCCGAAGCGAGGTACGTACAACGAACGCCTTCGCCAAGCACAGCGTTGATTACAGGCATTGCAAATGCGTTTGCTACCATGTAGTCATTTACGAATGGTTGTAAAAAAGGTAGGTGCATCTGAGCACGGTTCGTACCTGTATTATATCCAAATCTGTCGATGTATTCGTTGAATATCGGAAGGAATGCATCCTTAATCTCTTGTACTTGCTCCTTGGACAAAACGCTTTCAAATCCGATATATCCATTCTTGCGAATTTGCTCAATAGCTACCTCGATTGTTTCTTGCTCCGGTACACCAGTCAGTTTCTCTTGCTCAGTCAATTTCAATAACATAGTTAATCACTCCTTGTTTTCGATTTATGTCCTGATTATACGTTGCAGATTCGAGGACGTATTGTATAATGGAATCGAAATTGTAAAAAAGTCAGAAAAAAGTGAGTGATAAATTTGCCAGCAAACGATAAACTCCTGTCAGGTCTCGAAGAACTCATTGCCCTTATCGACTCAGAGTGGTCCTCCCTCGACCTGCATTCCTATGGCTTGTGGCGGAACCAAGGCTGGGATGGCGTGGGCCACAGCTTCGAGCTGAACTACTATATACAAGGCAGTAATGTGATTCGCCAGGATCAAGCCAGGGTAGAAGTCAAGCAGGGAGATCTGCTTTTTCTACCGGATACGATACGCAAGAGCAGCTGTGATGACGGCAGCTTCAAGGTGATTTTCTTATCGTTCTGGTTTAAGGACGATGCGTTAAACACAAGGCTGCGTCAGATTTATAAGACGATTGCCCGTGATTCCCAGCCGCTCGCGGTGCCCGGGCTTGAGGATGATTTTGTCGCGCTCACTACGGAGCTGCGTTCCGGCCTGCGTTTCCCGCATCTGCTGAAGCATCTGTTCATCCATATACTCGTGAAAATTTACAGGGCTGTTCATATCTATCATGGCACAAGGCCCAAGCATAATAAGCATGAACAAATGATTGGAGAGATCATCAAGGAGCTGAATGAGAACTACGGCTCCGACATCTCACTCTCTGATATCGCTGCAACCTATTCGCTGAACGAACGGTACCTGAATCATATTTTCAAAGGGGCAACCGGCATTCCGCTTGGGCGTTATTTAATGAAAATTCGCATTGAGCAGGCCAAACGGCTGCTGCGCACCACCCATCTGCAAATCACCGATATCGCAATGGATACCGGTTTCTTCGACGCCGCGCATTTCTGCAAATCGTTCAAGAAACATACCGAATACACGCCCGCCGAGTACAAAGCACGCATGGAATAAGCGGCGCGCTTGAATCTCGCATGCTTGTATGTCACAATCTTCTGTAGGACTATACCTATTCGCAATTTAGGAGGATGAAACGAATGAGAACGATGAAGCTCGGAAGCAGCTCCCTTGAGGTGCCGGTTCTTGCTGTAGGGTGTATGCGTATTAATGGGCTGGAGAAAGCCGAGGCGGAACGATTCGTCCAAACTTCGCTGGAAGCAGGGGCGAACTTCTTTGACCATGCTGATATTTATGGAGGCGGTAAGTGCGAGGAAATCTTCGCGGACGCTATACATATGAACGACGACGTGCGGGAGAAAATCATCCTGCAATCCAAATGCGGTATTCGCAATGGCATGTTCGACTTCTCCAAAGAACATATCCTAGACTCTGTAGATGCTATCTTGAAGCGCCTCAGAACAGACTACCTCGATATTCTGCTGCTGCACCGTCCCGATGCCCTGGTTGAGCCGCATGAAGTAGCGGAAGCATTCGATAAACTGGAGAGCTCCGGTAAGGTTCGCCATTTCGGCGTATCCAACCAGAATCCGATGCAAATTCAACTGCTTAAGAAAGTTGTTAAGCAGCCGCTTGTTGCGAACCAGTTGCAGCTGAGCATCACGAATGCCAATATGATTTCGAACGGCATTAACGTCAATATGACGGTCGATTCGTCCATCAGCCGCGACGGCAGCATTCTGGATTACTGCCGCCTGAACGACATTACGATTCAGCCATGGTCTCCATTCCAATACGGCTTCTTCGAAGGCGTATTCCTGGGCAGCGAGAAGTTCCCAGAGCTGAATAAAGCGATCGATGAAGTCGCCGCTAAATACGAAGTGAGCAACACGACGATCGCCATTGCATGGCTGCTTCGCCATCCGGCACAAATGCAGCCGGTAACGGGCACTACAAGCGTCGAGCGGATTCTCGATTGCATCAAAGCAAGCGAAATCCACCTGACACGCGAAGAATGGTACGCCATCTACCGCGCAGCAGGCAATATTTTGCCATAAGACATAACAAAGGAGCTGAGATGTCCGTTCATTCGGACTTCCCGGCTCCTTCTTTTATTACATGTATTTCTTCATACTGCTTAACGCAGTCCCCACAGTTCCTCGAACTTATCCGGATCCATGCCGGAGCGTTCATTGCGGTTCAGCGCATCTATCCGCACCATGTCTTCTGTCGACAATTCGAAGCCGAAGATATTGGCATTCTCGCGGATTCTCTCCGTATTGGCGGATTTCGGGATCGTCACCACGCCGTTCTGCAAATCCCAGCGCAATACGATCTGCGCACCGGTGCACCCATACTTTCCGGCCAACTCTTGAATAATCGGCTCCTCCAACACTCTACCCAGCATCAGCGGGCTCCAAGCAACCAACTGAATACCCTTGCCAGTGCAATAACCCTGCAGTTCCCTCTGTGTCAGACGCGGATGATATTCCACTTGATTAACCGCCGGAACCACACTGCATTCTGCAAGCAGCGTGTCCAAGTGCCGCACCTGAAAATTACTGACACCAATCGCTCTTACTTTGCCCTCGGCATACAGCTTCTCCATCGCACGCCATGTATCCTTATAATGCTTACTAACCGGCCAGTGGATTAAGTAGAGATCGATGTACTCCATTCCCAGCTCGCTTAGCGATTTATCGAACGCCTTCAAAGTAGCGTCATAGCCTTGATTGGCGTTATCCACTTTGGTGGTAACGAATATCTCTTCTCTTGGGATCCCGCTCGCTCGGACCGCTCTGCCGACACCTTGCTCATTACGGTATGCCGCTGCCGTATCGATGCTGCGATAGCCCGCTTCAATTGCCGTACGAACCGCATGCTCCACATGCTCGCCGTCTTCCGGTCTGCCCTGCCATACCCCGAGCCCAAGCCAAGGCATAACAACTCCATTGTTCAGTGTGACACCGCTCGAAATGGTTTTCGTCATCTTGCACCTCTCCTCTACATCCGACTAATTCTACCCCATCATAGGACAGCGCACGTCGTTTGTCAGCATCGACAACCAAAAAAATCCACAACCGCATTATCCGGTCGTGGATTAATCTTCTTAAGCTTCAAGCGAATTTGTACTGGAATGTGGTGTATGCTCCCGGCTCACAATCGCCTTCTTCGTCCAAACCCCGCTCTTCCATCTAGCCAGCATCAGCAGTCCGCGTACCCATTCATCCACTGCGAACGAAATCCATACGCCGATTAAGCCCATCTCCAAATGAATGCCGAGGTAGTAGGACAACGGAACGCAAATGCCCCACATGGAGCAGAAGCCCATTAAGACCGGGAACTTCGCATCCCCGGCTGCGCGAAGCGAGTTGATGACAACAATGTTGAATACCCGCCCCGGTTCCAAAATAATCGATAGGAGCAGGATACTCGCCCCAACCGCGATGACCTTGGGATCATCGGTGAACAACCCGACCAGCTGATAGCGGAATAGCGCCGCAATGCCGACTAATACGGCTGTCAGCAGAATGCTGATCCGCAAGCTTCGCAGCAGCCGGAAGTACGCGGCTTTCTTCTCACCGGCCCCGACCATATGCCCGACTATAATCTCCGTCCCCATGCCAATCGCCATGGACAACGCCATGAAATAAGCGCTGATATTGTAGACATACACATGGGCGCTGAGCGCCTGTTGGCCAATGATATTGATAAAGCCCATAATCATCATCATCTGCGACTGCCATGCCAGATGCTCTCCGGCAGACGGGAGGCCGATACCGAGTATTTTCTTCATGTACAGCTTATCGAAGGAAATATAATCGCGAAGCCTGATTGGGCTCGGCGTTTTGCGATACAAGAGAATGATTAATACGATGAGGCCGAGAATTCGGCTTCCGATCGTAGACACGGCTGCGCCGGTTACGCCCCATTCCGGGAAGCCAAAGTTCCCGAAGATGAGCAGGTAGTTGCCCGCGACATGAATCAAATTCACACCGAGTGTCACGTACATGACGTCCCGTGTATTGCCGTTCGAACGAATAATCGACGAGACCGCATACGAAATCGCCTCGATCCAAATAAATCCGCCGATCAGCTTCAAGTAGGTGCTCGCGATCGCGATTTGCGAGGGGTCGAGATGGAGCATTCGCATGCCCGGTTCGCTAAACAAGACAATGACGATACTGACGATCACGCCGAACATCAAATTCATCATGATCGCAAGCGCGGAGATGCGGCTTGCCGTTGCTTTCTGCCCCGCTCCCAAGTACTGCGTAACCGCTACGCTCGTTCCAATCGCGACAAAGCCGAACATCATAATACAGAACATAATAATTTCATTGGCAAATCCGACGGCTCCCGCCACTTTATCGGAGATCCGGCTGAGCATGAAAACATCGGCCGTTCCGAGCATCATGCGCAGCACCGAGTCCACCAGAATCGGCCATGACAAGGCAAAGAGACTCAGCTTCTTCCAAGAAGGTACAGCATCATTCTTAATCAAAGGAACTATCTCCTATCCCATTACGTTTCATCTCTCTATACCAATGGTTATTATCCCACCTCCAAATGACCCTGTCCATGACAAAAGACCTCCAATCCCGTATAGAGATGGAGGTCCTGCAATCCATTTTCTAATTCAGCACGGCTCAGCTTATGCCTGCATCCATGCTTTCATAACAGGCATTAACCGTTTCGCATCTTCATAGCCTTCCTTATAGAGAGCATCCAGCTTTGCCGGGTCGCGCTCCATCCGCCCTACCGTCAGCTTCTGCTGCGGCCGAATGACGAAGAGATTCCCTTTACGCTCCTGCTCTTCAATATAAGCTAACGTGTCGTTGTAGATCTCATGCCGGCGAAGCATGATTTTGACAAACTCGGGATATTTCCTGTAGGCACGTCGCACGAGCCAGCTGAAACGATTGCGTGATTTGCGGTAACCCGTATCTCGGGTCAGAACGATGACATTGCGCTTAAAGCCGTCGCTCTCTGCTTTACGAAGCGGAATCGGGTCCGAGATCCCGCCATCCAGCAGGTTGCGGCCCTTATACTCCACAATCGGCGCGATAAAAGGAAGCGAGCTCGAAGCACGAATGATTTTCAACAGGTCAAAGCCCGGTTCATCCCGGTTGTAGAAGATCGTCTCCCCGGTATCGCAATCGGTCGTGCCGATGACAAACTGTTCTTTGCTCGCTTCGAAAGCTTGATAATCGAACGGAACAATGACATTCGGGAGCTCGTCGAAAATAAAATCCATGCCGAACAGCTCGCCTTTGTTGAAATAATTCTTCCACGAGATATAGCGCGGGTCCGTGACCCAACCTACATTTACCTCTCGATTGCGACCAAGCTGCCTCGATAAGTAACTTGCTGCCATGCAGGCTCCGGCCGATACGCCGATTGTATAGGGAAAGTACATGTTCTGTTCTGTAAAATAGTCCAGCACGCCGGCCGTATAGATGCCCCGCATGCCTCCGCCTTCCAGTACTAAACCGATGGATGAATCCATGACCTAACTCCTTTACCCTGTGCTTCCGTATTCGCTACATTCATTTTACCTATCGCTTAACGGCAGAGTCAATTTTACGACAAACAAGAGCCGACCTGACGCGGCCGGCTTTCTTGCTTATCTATTCGTATCAACTTGCAATGTCTCTGGAATCGACTGCTGCAGGTTTGTTTCCGAACATCGATGATAACGAATGACCGAACTTACGCTCCAGAACCTCCGCCAAGACAAGAGAGCCCATTAAACCCAGCAGCGCAGCGCATACCGATAGTGGAATTGCCCATAGATGCGGAGAATGCGAGAAGAAAGGAATCAGTGCAACTGCGGCAATCGGCGGTGCATTCCAATTGTATTTACGGATCAACCAAATGATAATGACAGCATTCACAAACAAGGTGAGCGAGCCCGGGTAGAGATAGAACAGAACCGTGCCTATCAAAGCTGATACAACAGCGCCAAAGGTAATCTTACCCAGCTCCGACATCAGATAAGTGCGAGAGAGAAACAGAAAGCTAAATGCGCCGATCGTCGGGAAAAACAGCGTATCCAGAAACGAAACATGCAGCGAGAGCCAGTAGAGCAGCACGACATACAAACAAATAGCTAAAGACTTCACATTCATTAGGTCGTTAAGGCCTCCTAATCGATTTACACCTTATTTATTATAACGACCTCTCTCGTAAAAATCACCCGAAAAATAGCCATTTATTCCTACCTGACAACTAGGTTTTAGTGTATAATGAGGATAATGATTTGACCTACAAGGAGGGCCTTGAGATGAGTAAACAACCGATTCCCCTTACGTATGAGTGCGTAGACGATGTTCCTTTACACCGTGTTCGCGGCAACCAGCTCGGTATCTTGCTTAGCATTATCATAAGTGTAAGTACAGGACAGTTGTGGATACTGGCACTTCCTCTAGTCGTCCAACTGATCAGCCGCACCTATGGCGTAAACTATAATCTGTTTGTTCGTCTATTCGCCCCGTTATTCCCTGTCAGTGCTCGGACGGAGAGCCGCGAGCTGCTTCGGTTCAACAATTTACTGGCAATCCTATTCCTAGTAATCACCTTGGCCGCCTATGCGCTCGGGTTGCTGACAGCAGCTTATGTCGTGCTGGGCATGCTCACCGTAGCCGTAGTGCTTGCCCTTAGCGGATTTTGCGTCGGCTGCTTTATGTACTTTCATTGGAAACAATATTGGTTGAGACGGAAAATATCGTAATAAACAAGTCGAACAGCCCGCCCCATTCAATGGGGCGGGCTGTTTAGTCGTTGGATGACAATCATCTTCTATATTTCGATAAGAAGACATGCTCTTTCTTCTGAACGGCTTTCTCCCGATCCTGCATAATGTCATCTTTCAGTTTCGAGACACATTTGGCACAAAGCTTCCCTTGGCGGGTAGGCTCTGAACAAAGATCGCAGGCATCGGATAAATTCGGGTAATCGAATAATTTAAGCTTGCCTTTGCGGATATACGAGCGAATCTGCTGCACGGGAACAGAAGTCTGTTCAGCCACTTGCTCATTGGTAAGCTGACGGTTGCGCCTTAAAACCTGCTCAATCGAAATAATTTGTCCATCTTCCTCGGCCGTGCATGCTGCACATAGATTACGCAGATTCTTCTGGAATACTCTCCCACAATTGGGGCAATGCGCCACATTTAGTTCTATAGCCATATCATAACCTCACTAGTAATGGTTCTTATGAACTAATGATAGCATGGAGCATGGAAAAATTCACTAGAATTCATAACTGGCGTTGAGGATCCTTCCTCGCACAACTACCGCCGATGGCGACCATTTCATAAATGGCACAACCGATGTAGGCACCACGGAGGTTCCACCCACCTCCCTTGCATCCAAGGTGTGCGTAGTAATCCGATGTAACGCTGCGTCCCGGTTCCTTTCCCCCTATCCAATGGGCTGAACTTCGTCTAAAATGACAGTGAACCAACTCGGACTACCAATATTTTGCAAAGGAGCGCATGTTCATGAAAGTCGTAGTATTAGGTTGCGGCACAATGGGATACGTACACGCCGCTGCATTCAGCCGGATGCCCGGCGTCACGCTGGCCGCTGTGTGTGATATTGATGGGGAGCGCGCAGAACGCGTCGCCTCTTCACTTGGAACGACTTCCTATACCTCGTTCGAGGAAATGATGGATGCCGTCGATGCTGACGTCGTCTCGGTAGCTTTGCCTACTCCCTTCCATAAGGAATATGTGCTGAAGGTCGCTGCATTAGGCAAACATGTCATCTGCGAGAAACCGATCGCACCAACAGCCGAGGACGCTGAAGAGATGATTGCAGCTTGTCGCGCGCAAGGCGTGCGTCTGTTTGTCGGTCATGTCGTTCGTTTCTTCCCTGAATACGTGGATCTAAGTAAACGAATTGGGTCAGGTGCCATTGGTACCGTCGGCGTCGCCAACGCGAAGCGGATCGGCTCCCATCCGGGTGACCACTCGCCTTGGTATGCGGATAAAGAAGCCAGCGGCGGCGTGATCATGGATTTGATGATTCACGATATCGACTACATGCGCTCCCTCTTCGGAGATGTGAAATCGGTTTATGCGCTAAACCGGACGGAGCCTTCACTTGATTATGCACTCGTTACGCTGCGGTTTCACAATCATTCCACCATCGTTCATCTTGAATCCCATTGGGGATATCCGGGCGCATTCACGACTGCCGTGGATTTCGCCGGTACTTCGGGTGTTCTGCAATACGACAGCAGCACTTCTAAGTCGCTGCAAGTTCGCCGCACGGAAGCAGCTGCTGCCGAGAAATCGGTTCAGGTGCCGCAAAGTCCATCCTATCGTGATCCGTATTTCATCGAGCTGGCTCATTTTATCGACTGTATCCGCAGCGGGGCAGAGCCGATCGTGACGGCAGAAGATGCGAAGAAAGCGGTCGAGGTTGCAAGAGCTGCAATGGAATCGGCTGCTACCGGCCAATTGATCCGACTACAATCGACTGCTGGGGAGGCACGCTAATATGACGACTACATCTATCTCGGTTGGCCTGCTTAGTTTCGCCCATGGTCATGCCCACAGCTACACCGGCGAGCTGCTCCGTCGTTCCGATGTGACCATCGCCGGTTTCTGGGACGATAATCAAGACCGTGCCGATTCAATCGCAGCACAATATGGCTTCCGCCATTACGAATCCTTGCAGGAGCTTCTTGGCGCAGGTATCGATGCCGTCATTATCTGCTCGGAGAACGCGAAGCATGCTGATCTGACGCTCGCAGCAGCTGCGGCTAAGAAACATGTCATGTGCGAGAAACCGCTCGGCATCTCCGTGGAAGAGATGGAGCTGATGATTCAAGCTTGCGCAGTGAACGGCGTTCAGCTGATGACCGCCTTCCCTTGCCGATACATCCCAGCCGTCGTGGAAGCGAAGAATTCGATCGACCGCGGCGATATTGGAGAGATCGTTGCCATTAAAGGGACGAACCGCGGCTCGATGCCGGGCGATTGGTTCGTTGTCCCTTCCGCATCCGGCGGCGGTGCTGTTCTCGACCATACGGTGCATGTTATGGACCTGATGAACTGGTTCGTACAATCCGACGTAGTCGACGTGTATGCAGAAGCAGCTACCCTGTTCCATCCGGAGCTGGAGGTCGAAGATGCCGGTATGGTGCATGTCCGCTTCGGCAATGGCGTGATTGCCTCCTTGGATCCAAGCTGGTCCCGCTCCCGTTCGTTCCCGACATGGGGCGACGTCACGATGGAGATCATCGGTACGAATGGCGTCATCAGCATCAATTCCTTTGCACAGAAGAATGACCTGTACAGCAATCAGGAGTCGAAGGCGCAATGGTTATACTGGGGCGACGATATGGACGCAGGTCTCGTGGATGCCTTCATCAGCGCGATTCACAGCAGTTCTGCCGTGCCGATCACGGGCGAAGATGGCTTGAAATCGGCTCGAGTCGCGCTTGCTGCACTGGAATCGGCGAGATTGGAAGCGCCGGTTAAGCTTTAGGTAGTCTTTAAAGTGCGAAAAGAACCCACGGCCGCGGCTGCGGGTTTTTGGCATGACATGATGTTGGTCTAGTCCAAGCCAAATGGGATGCATATGATGGTTTAGCATCCTTATCTTGGGAAAACGGAGCTGAAATTGCCCCTCTCCACCAAATAAAGCCTGTACGGTTCGTTAGATTTTCAAACCGCCTCAAATCGCCCAAATAAGGCCTGTGTGGTTCGTTACAGCGAATGCCTACATACCATGACTATGAGAACCACCTATGCCGTCAATGTGGAAAGGATGCGAAGCCTCCTATGGAATTCAAGCTCGCTGCTGTCGGAGATATTTTGATGATTGGGCCGATTCTGCGGTCTGCCAAGCAACAAGGGGACCGTTATGCGTTCGAACCCCTATTCCAGAAGGTTGCTCCTTACCTCAAACAAGCGGATCTGGTCATCGGCAATCTGGAAACGCCGCTCGCCGGCAGAGAGACTGCCTATACGCGAGCGAACACCAGCACAGGTTTCTCCATGTTCAACTGTCCGGATGAGCTCGCACCAGCCCTGAAGTCCGCAGGCTTCGGCGTCTTAACGACAGCCAACAACCACTGCATGGACCGCGGAATAAAGGGCCTGCTCCGAACCATTCATGCACTTAACGATAACGGTCTGGCTCATACGGGCACCTATGCTTCCGATCCGGGAGTCGACAATCATATCATCGTCGAAGTAAAGGGCCTCAAGGTCGGCATCGCCAACTATTCCAAAGGAACCAACAACATTCCCCTGCCTGCCGGAGAGTCATGGCGGGTAAACACGGTTACTCCCAGCACCTACGCCAAAACAGCCGCACACATCCGCAGACTCGCGGGGCAGGTGGATGTCGTGATTGTTTGCCTGCATATCGGCAAAGAATGCCGTCACGTTCCGCTCCGGCAATCGCGTGAACTCGTGAGGCTGCTGCTCGCTAACGGCGCACACATCATACTCGGCCACCACCCGCATGTCCTTCAGCCGGCCTTCCATACCAAAGACGACCGCTTCGCCATCTACTCGCTTGGCAATTTCGCCTCCACTCGCCTTTACAAGAACGCTGCCACCAATTGCGGCGCCATTGCCCAACTAACCGTTGTCAAAGACGACAGCGGCAAGGTGCGCGTGAAAGAGGTCGGCTACGTTCCCACGTGGACAACGAGACTGACGACATCAAACGGCATAAGCTATCGGGTTCTCCCGATCCCCCAAACCTTGAAGAAGCCAGAGCCCGGTCAATCCGCAGCAGACCGGCAATTAATGCGCAAGGTGTGGAAGAAGATGTCCCCTCTGTTGGTCGAGAAGCGCACCATCACCTGAAACCCATACTGCTCCCCCCACCGTGACCATCCCGGAGAACAGCAAAAAGCCGCATCCCGTTCGGGGATGCGGCTTCTTTCAATCATTTTCGAAGCACCGCGCGAACCGGACTTCCATCCGCCTCGGCCAGCGGCAGCGGGAGTGCGATCAGCTCATAATCCCCCGGTTCAACATGGTCTAGGACAAGTCCTTCCAGAATGTGAATGCCATGCCAAGCGAGCTCATGATGAGCGGGTAATTCTTTGCTGTCGAGCGGATCGACAGATGGCAAATCCAAGCCGATCAGCCGCACGCCATAACCTGCGAGATACGCGGCCATCTCAGGTTCGATTGGCGGTATCCACTGAGGAAACACATGCCTATCCTGCCACGCATCCGTACGAATCAACAGCCTCGTAACCCCCTCGAGCTCAACGCCGGCCAGATCATGCACGCCAATCGATGCAGGGTTTTGCAGATGAATGACTCTCGCCTGCCCAATATATAGATCAAGGTCAAGATCACGGACCCGTTTACCCTCATTGTCAAAATGAAACGGGGCATCAATATGCGTCCCCGTATGAATACTCATAACGATCTGGCCCACATTCACAGAGCCGCTCTCTTCTTTGCTCCAGCTCACCTTGTAGGAGAAGGGGGTGTCCCCCGGCCAAGTGGCGACCTTCTCATCGAGCGGCTGCGAAATATCTATCCAGGTGCTCATGCCTTCGTCTATCCCCTTCCTGCGTATCCCACCCATCACCGGCGTTCGATGCTTACAGCTTAGTGCGCATGCTCCACAGTTCAGGGAAGAACTGCTGATCCAGCGCTCTCTTCAAGTAATTAACCCCCGACGAACCGCCGGTTCCCATCTTATTGCCGATAATCCGTTCCACAGTCGTCATATGGTTAAAGCGCCAGAACTGCTGCTGGCTGCCGATATCCACGAGCTTCTCTGCCAGCTCATAGAGATCCCAATATTGATCGACATCGCGGTAAACGGTGAGCCATGCTTCTTCCACACTGGCATTCGGCTGGTAGTTTTGCGACCAATCCCGGTCCAATGCCTCTTGATCAATCGGCAAGCCGCGCGCTGCGAGCGCTCCGATAGCTGCATCATAGAGGCCCGGCTCGTTCAGTGCCTGCAGCATCTGCGTATACAGCTCGGTTTGATGCTTGAACACAGATAAGGTATGCACGTTTTTATTCCCCATTGCGAATTCAATTAACCGATTCTGATGCGATTGGAAGCCCGAGGATGAACCAAGCGCATCGCGGAAGCCCATATATTCGGCCGGTGTCAGCGTCGAGAGCACGCTCCAGGATTGGATCAATTGCTGCTGAATTCGGGACACGCGCGCCAGCATTTTGAAGGAAGGCTCCAGATCGTTATTGCGGATCGAGAGCGTAGCCGCCTGCACCTCATGCAAGATGAGCTTCATCCACAGCTCGCTCGCTTGGTGAATGATAATAAACAGCATTTCATCGTGGTGGTCCGAGCATCTATGCTGACTTTCCAAAATTTTATCCAGATGAAGATAGTCCCCGTAGGACATCGATTTGGAGAAATCGGTTTGAATATCCTTCTCCAGCTTCCCGCTGCCTTGCTGCTCTTCATGGTTGTTCATTGTGTAAAAGCCCCTCTCAGTAATCATTAGGCAACGACTTCGCGTTCATTCTTAAACTGCTCGTATTCCTTGTCTGCCATGATTCGCTTCAGCTTCTGTACGACTTCCCATACCTCGGTATAAGAGTTATACAGGGCAACCGGCGCAAGCCGAATAATATTAGGTGCCCGGAAGTCCGGAATGATGCCGTTATGTTTCAAAGACTTGCACACCCTTGCTGCTTCCGGATGCTCCAAGCTGACATGACCGCCGCGTCTTACATCGTCACGCGGGCTGCCGATCTCAAATCCAAATTCGCCTAGCTCATGTTCAATTAGGTCGATTAAATATTGATTAATATGAAGCGACTTCTCCCGAATATTCGCAATGCCCGCTTCCGCAAAGATCTCCAGCGCACCAAGTAACGGAGCTAAGCTTAGCACATGAGGCGTGCCGATCTGATATGCCCCTGCCGATTCCGCAGGTGTTAGCGTATGCTCCATATCGAATTGTTTATCTTTTCGCGAGCCGAACCAGCCTGCCAAGCCGGGGTTCTTGCCGAAATGCTTCCGGTTTACGTAGAGCCCGCCGACGCTGCCCGGCCCGCCGCCAAGATGCTTATAATTGCACCAATAAGCAAAATCAACCTCCCACTCGCTAAACGAATGCGGGATCGCTCCGACAGAATGACAACCATCAAAACCAATGAGAATGCCGCGCTTATGGGCCTCCTCCGTCAAACGCTTCATATCTAGGATCTGCCCACTGCGGTAGAGTACCGTCGGCAGTACGATCAACGCAATATCATCGGTCATCGCCGCGATAATATCCTCCTCTTCCAAGAAGCGGCCATCGCGGCTTTTCACTCGTACAAGATGTGTATCGGGATCATAACCGCGAATGCGCAGCTGACTCTGAAGCGCGTAAATATCAGAGGGGAATGTCAATTCATCCGCCAAAATCTTACTGCGCTCCCCTTGCGGCTCATAGAACGTAGCGACCAGCTGATGCAGGTTTACCGTCGTAGAACCGGTCACGATCACTTCCTCCGGGAAAGCGCCGACGAGTCCAGCGCTCATCTCACCTAGCTTCTCCGATAAGGTGAACCACGGGTGATTGCCTTGCATCCAACCGTCAATTCCGTGCTCCCTCCAGTCCGCGAGCGATTCCAGAAGCGTGCGTTCGGCCCGCTTCGACAGGAGCCCTAAGGAGTTTCCATCCATATAAATCGAATCCGGTTTCACGTAGAACTCTTCGCGAAACCTGGAAAGTTTATCTGCTGCATCTAATTGTTTAGCGTAATCTAATGTGGGTTGAAACGAATTGGTTTCCATAGCTGCTCCCTCGTTTTCACAGAATAATCGTTTGCTGAGGTGATCATATCAACCAATATGACATCGTGTCAATATGTTCAAATCGGTCAACCTTCACGCTGCGCCTACGTCTGAACGAACCTTTCATTTTCCATCCGTTTCTTATATTCTAGAAGGGTATGGACGGAGGGGGAGCACGAGATGGCCACAGAGAAAACGATAGATAAACGACACTTACGCTCCGCGCTGACTCGCCAGAAACTATTGGTTGCCGCCAAGCAGGTGTTTCTGGAGGAAGGGTTCCATAAAGCGACCATCTCGCAGATGATTCATGCCGCCTCAATCGGGTATGGAACAGCTTATGTTCATTTTCAAGGAAAAGAAGATTTGTTAAGCGTATTAATGGAGAATGTCATGGAGCAGTTTTATGAAATTGCCGCCATTTCTTTCGTGCCGGCAACGCGGGAAGAAGCGGTTCACACCATACGCAAACAAACCTTAGCTTTTCTCTTAATGGCCGAGGCAGAGCGTCATATGATGCAAGTTTTCGAGCAGGCGATCGGCATCTCATCTATCATCTCCGATAAGTGGAAGGGCATCCGCGAGAAGTTTATTCAGCGGATATCCAGCGACATCGCCTATTCGCAGTCGCATGGACTGGCACGAACCGACCTCAACCACCTGCTGATCGCACGCGGCTGGTTCTATACGAATGAAATGTACCTATGGGAAATCGTTCGGGACGAGCACCAAAGCTCGGTCGAGGAAATCGCAGTCAACATCACCGATCTCTATACGGCAGGACTATATCTCTAAAATAAAACCGGCCTCTGCAGCGAATGCAGTGGCCGGTTTCTGTTAATTGCCTGCTTGTACAATAATGCCTGACTGGTCGCCATCCACGACAATGTCCAATGTAGCGGCAGGATGACTTTGCTCACCTATAACTAGCTTGTAGCTGCCCGGGGCGATATCGGTCAGCTTAAACTCTCCATCCGAGTCCGTCCCCGGCCAGTAACTGCCGTCATTGCCGGATGTTACAAGCCTAACGGGCAAATCAGCAAGCGGGTTCCCACCGGCATCAACTGCCTTACCGCTCAAGGTGTAAGTAGGAACGGATAACTGAAGCGATATTTTGCTCAAATTTGACCCTTTAACCGTGATCTTATTCGAGGTTTGCAGTTTATAACCGGAGTAGTGAAACATAATCTTATAGGATCCGTTCGGAATTTGCTTAAACGTATAGGTGCCTGCAGCTCGATCTGCGTTCGTGACCGGATAATCGCGATCCTCGCCACGCAAATATACACCGGTATTAACGGCTTCTCCATTCAAGTCCGCCACTTGCACCGTTACGGAGTAGCCTGTTCCATTCCCCGGCTGCTGCACTTCTTCGC
Source organism: Paenibacillus sp. J22R3 (assembly GCF_056269305.1). Classification (NCBI taxonomy): domain Bacteria; kingdom Bacillati; phylum Bacillota; class Bacilli; order Caryophanales; family Paenibacillaceae; genus Paenibacillus; species Paenibacillus sp. J22R3. The sequence continues at coordinate 515,426 of NZ_JBWDNS010000005.1, forward strand.
TGTCGCCGGCATTGTCGTTATCGCCGAGCTCAACCTTATCTTCCGTATCATCCGACTTATTATCATTGCCGAACTGATAAGCTCGCCATAGCATAGCCGCTGCCTGCGCACGGGTAACCGGCTGCTGCGGGCGGAAGGTTTCATCCGGGTATCCCGATGCAAGGCCTGTCTCGATCGCAATTGCCACAGCATCTCTGGCAAACTTGGAAATGCCGTTAAAGTCTTTAAACATCGCCTGGATCATGCTTTGATCAGGCAGATGCGTCTTGTCATAACCCTTCAGCTTAACCAGCGCGGTCGTAACATCCTCTCTAAGTGCAGGCGAACTCGGTTTAAACACCAGTTTCCCGCTGGAGAGCTTGTAACCGTTCAAGTATTGCTTCGATGCTTCAACGAACGGCGTCTCCCAATCGGACGGCTGTAGGTCGGCAAAGGTGGACTTAGTCACCTTCTTCGCTTTCATGCCGGCGGCCAGCATCATGATTTTGGCAAACTCTGCTCTCGTCACGATTTTCTCCGGTCTGAACTTGCCATCGGGATAACCGCCCAACACGCCGCGCTTCGCTAAGTCCTCAATCGCAGTCAGCGCCCAGTAATTATTGGCGACATCTTTGAAGGTTGAGCTAGCAGGCTGACCGTAATTAGGGTCGATATCATTGCCGTAATCCAGCGAGCCGCCCGGAGCAGGAGGCGCCTGGTCAGCCGGCGCTCCGCTCGATGCGCCTTTCACCACGACAACGCCGGCCTCTACATGCCATACATACTCTGTACTGATGGATGGCGCAATGAGCTGGTAAGAGACACCGTCGACCATTTTACTCAAGTCATTAATATGGAATTCAAAACCCGAGTCTGCCGGATCTCCAAACCCACCTCTGAGTTGCGCATACACATCCGGATAGCCTTCCGCCTTAAGCACAAAATCCGTTCCTGCCTTATCAATAAACACCATGTCTGAACCGTTAATATGCTCTCGCGTGGATACGATAAAGTCGAACGACACGTCTTGAATGGGCTTAATAATTCGAGGATCGCCCTTCCACAACGCTCGGTAAATATGAACATCACGGAGCTGACTTTCCGCAGCCGATGCGGAATAAGCCGGTATGAGCAGAGCGATAACCACAATAAGAAGTAACAGCTTGGATAAACCTTTCATGATCGATGCCCCTTTATAAAGAAATGAAAGGTGTCCCCGCTTAGGAGGACACCGAACTATGTGTTAAGACGGAAACTCAACGATCTCTGCTTCCTCGCCATCCACGATATCGACGACTTCCTCGTCATCGCCATTCTCTTCCTTGTTCTCATCCCCATACTGATACGCTCTCCAGAGCATCGCTGCTGCTTGCGCGCGCGTTACAGGCTGCTGCGCACGGAATGTCTCATCCGGGAAGCCGGAAACGAGGTTGTTCTCAATCGCCAGTGCCACGTAGTCCTTCGCATACGAGGAAATCGAATTGCAATCCTTAAACATCGCTTGAATAATCGTGCGGTCAGGCAGCTTCGTCTTGTTGTAGCCTTTGAGCTTCACGATCGCTACTGCAACATCCTCACGAGTTGCCGGTGCATCCGGTTTAAATACGAGCTTGCCGCTCGAAAGCTTATATCCGCTCAAGTACGATTTGGCAGCCTCTACGAAAGGAGCTTCCCAATCCGTTGCTTTAATATCGGAGAAGCTTGTTTTGGCTACTTTCGCAGGGGTAAGCCCCGCTGCCAGCACCATGATTTTCGCAAACTCAGCACGCGTAACGACTTTATCCGGTCTAAACTTGCCATCCGGATAGCCGCTGATGACGTTTCTTGTATTCAGGTCTTGAATGGCGCTGAAAGCCCAATATTGATTCGTAATATCCGAGAACTGGGATTCGCCGACACTGTTGTAGTTCGGGTCGATGTCATTGCCATAGTTATTCGGATTGGATGGCTGGCTTGGCTGTGCCGGTTGTGTCTGCTCTTCATTAAGGACCTTAACTGTCGTCTCGTTGTATGCAAGCGGGTTGCGGTTATCATCATAGAGAATCGTCAGCGCGTAATAGGTTCCGCCGCTTGGAAGGCCGCTGTTATAACCGCTTGCCGAATACGGCTCAGGCAGGCCCACATAGGCTGCAACGCCGATTTCATTAACAGCAAATGGAGCATTGGAGGATTGAACGGTAATATGCGTAAATAATTGCGCTTGTTCAGGCAGCTCTGTCCGGTTGATGACGGTTTTGAAGCTCTTCACACCCGGGATATGCTTCAGACCGGCTGTTAGCTCGACTGCACTGCTGGCAGCTGTCGTTTCCTCTGCATAGGAATAGTTCCTGAGACTCACTGTTGCCAAAACAACAATTAATGCAAAACATAGCACAGCTTTCAATGATAAATGCCGTGCGCGATTCTTTCTAATAAACCCTTCCATGTTGGCGGATGCCCCTCTCATCTTGGCAAATCTATCTATTAGTTTTATACCATAAATCACCATGTAAGAGTAGGAAATAATAGGATAAATTGCCTAGTTAACCTGCAACGTTCGACAGAACACAAGAAGGCCACATCCGCACCCGGATGTGGCCTTCACTGCTTATAGTTTAAACTTCTCAATCGCTTCTTCCAGACCCGAGCTTCGCAGCTTCAGCTGCTCCGTTGTAACGGCAATTCGCTTGGTCGCTGCCAGTTGATCGGCTGACATTCTCTGAATCAATGCGGTGTTGTCTGCAGCTGTACTCGAGATTTGCGAAATTTGCTCTACCGATGCCGCAACCTCTTCTGAGCCTGCCAGCACTTCCTCAGCCGCCGCGGAGATCTCCTGAATCTGACTGTTCACCAGATGGAATCGATCAACCGTCTGATCAAACATCATTTCCACATAACCGGACAGCTCCGTGCTCCGGTTCATCTCTGCGCTGCCTTCCAACATTCGCTTGCCGATATGAGCGGACTCCTGCGCAATCTGCCCAAGAAGCGAAGTGATGTGATTAGCAGACACAGAAGAAGCTTCAGCCAGCTTACGCACCTCACCGGCTACAATGGCAAAACCCGAGCCATGCTCTCCGGCTCTTGCCGCCTCAATGGAAGCATTCAGTGCCAATAGCTTCGTTTGATCCGCAACACTCGAGATGGAAGCAAGCACCGGCTCCATCTCTTGCATGAATGCATTCAGAGCTAAGACGGATTCGTTCGTCTGCCTTGCTACATCGGAGATGGAGACCACTTGCGTTCTTAGTTGGTGAATGGAATTACGGCCCTGTTCCGCGGAATCAAGCGCTTCTACAGAGGCGCTCGACACTTGAGATGACGCCTCGGATACGCGCTGAATCGCGTACGTAATTTCCTCCATCGATTTGGCGCTTTCTTCTGCTCCGATACGCTGATGCTGCGCGCCATCCGCCAATTGCGAGATGGATAGCTCGAGCTTCTCGTTCAAGTCGACCAGCTGCCCCGCCTCCGAGCCAAACTGATCAGTGGAATGAATGAGATCCTGCGTCGTTACCTGCATATCCCGAACTACATTGCCTAGCGTAACGCCAAGTCTGTCGCTCATTTTGTTCATCGCCGTGAAAGCTTGGCCGATCTCATCGGGCGAGCTTACTCGCATGGTGCCAAGATGTCCCTTCGCAGCAGAGAAGTCTCCTTCGGCCATCGCTTCTGCCCCTTTTACGACAATCCTTAAAGGCCTTAATGCACGGGACAGGAACACGGTAATGAAGATAAACACAAGCAAGATTACAATACCCATGATGACAAATAACGGCGTACTCGATTTCAAAACTTCCTTATAGATGGTTGTCGATACCGAGATATCCGTATCAATACCAATAGCGCCAATGATCGTACCCGATTCATTGCGAAGCGGCGCGTAAGATGAAATATAAGTCCCATATTCGGGATTATGAATAATGCCGGATTTGGCTGATTTTCCTTCTAACACCAACGCTATGGCATCCTTCGGCATATCAGTCACTTCACCAATCGGTGAAGCATCCTCATCCGCTTTAGGCTGACCATCGATTAGAATAATCGGTTCCCCTTGGTCATTGATTTGAATCGTATATACGTACAAAGCGCCGATCCGCTGACGATAATCATTCATGGCATCCCGAATTTGCCAATAGAGATCATTCTCCTTAGCATCCTGCGCATACGTCTCGTATTGCTTGACATCGAATTGTCCCGCATAGGCCTCAGCTGTATGCATGCCAAAGCTGCCGATCGCTTCTTCGCTTGCTTTCCTCGTGTTCTGGACTTGCAAGTAAATCAAAGTGGTAGACAGGATGACGAGAGTAGCCAAAATAAGAACAGATAACTTCACCGCCAGCCGGCTTCTAATGCTTAAGAACATGATACGTTTACTCCTCCTGCAGACCTATGTAATGGCTTCCACACTAGTCTACCATAATTTTCTCGCCAAAACTCCCCAAAATATCCCATGAAACAACAAAAAACGACCCCAAAAGGTCGTTCATCCTCACGATTAGGCTTCCCGCCTTAATCTTCGATCCCGAGCTGCAGCTTGCGTATACCGCGCACGCCGTCCAGTCCGGTAGGATCGTTCTGTGTCTTATGGTGAGCAAACTGCTCCGCCCGCTCAGAGGTACGGATGCGCAGCGGCTTCTCTTCCATCGCCACCAGCTCCCACATCACTTCCGCAACCGCGTCTGCGGACTGAGGCTCCGCGTTACGGCTTAAGAACGACTTCGTATACTGATCAATGATCGGCTTATACTCGTCCTCCAGAATACCGCCTGTACTTGCGACATGCCCCAGCACAGATTGGGTGAAATTCGTCGCGATTGCGCCCGGTTCCAGCAGTGTCACATCAATATTGAAGAATGGCTTGTAGTAGGTAGCCAAACTCTCAATCAAGCCCTCTACCGCAAACTTGCTTGCACAGTAGATTTCATTCATCGGCTGACCGACCAAGCCGCCTACGCTGGACGTTGCAATAATATGGCCATGACCGGCCTTCTGCATCATAGGCAGCGCTGCTTGAATCGTATGCATGACGCCATACACGTTCGTGCCGAAGATATGCTCGATTTCCTGCATTGGCGCTTGTCCCAGCGCGCGCAGATAGCCGATACCCGCATTGCAGAACAGTACATCAAGCTGCTTCTGCTCCCGTTTGATCTCATCGATTACGGTACGAATCGTATCCGGATCCGTTACCTCCATTTCGCGGTAATGGAGATTGTCATACCGTGCATACTGTTCCTGATCCCGCTCCAGCTGCCTCGTGCCGGCATATACAATCCAGCCGTTTTGTGCAAACTTAAGCGCGGTTGCGAGCCCAATGCCTGCCGACGCGCCGGTTATTAGTATGGTTTTGCTCATCGTTATGGTTTCACCCCTAAGTTATCCGATTGCTGTTTAGTAAAATGGATAGAGGGAGCCACCTTGGCCCCCTCATCCAATATTCCCTTATCGTTACCTATTCAGCCGCACTACGCTTTCATAATTCCTTTGTCTTTCAGCACCTTCATGAAGATACCCCCTACTACGCTGCGATGTTGGAAGTTAAGTGCTCTTGCCGACAACGTGTCCGTCCAATCGGAGAACATTACGCGGTCCGCCGTGTCATTGAGCATCTGCCAGATCGGTTCGACCAATGCGGTGAACGTTTCTTGTTCTTCAGCCAATGCAGCTGACCATACCAGCCAATCGGATTTGGTGTAGGTTGCCCGGCTGTCTAGCGGCGTACCGTACTTGTTGCTTTGTTTCGAGTACCAAGCCACTTCCTTCTGGATCATGGCTTTATCAAACAGCTCCGTGCCGAACAATTGATCCCAGATCAAATTGTATTTCAAGCTCCAGCTGCCCTCTTGGCCAAAAGCAAGCTTCGTATGATCACCGTCATCAGCAAGCACTCCCCACTGATCAGCCATTTCCTTCGCCGCATTGCGGTAGCGAGCGGCCGCATCGGCCTCGCCCTGCAGCTTCTTCAGAATCGAGAAGCTCGCGACGCCCATGATCGCTTTGACAGACAAGTTCGCATTACGAGCCAAATGGCCGGCAAAATCATCCGTACACAGCTGATTCTCCGGATCTAAACCATGCTCCAGCAAATACGCTGTCCATTCCGTGAAAACATCCATTTGGTCGAAAATATACGCGCGATTCCCGCCGGCCAAACAAACAGCTGCAGCCATAACCAGCATGTTGCCGCATTCCTCAACAGGCATTTGACCTTCTCTGGCGTTCTCGCTATATACCTGACCATTGCCGATCGGATACTGCCCGATATCATGAGGCGCGAATTCGAACGGCCACTTATCGCTTCTGGTGTACTTCATAATCGGGCGAATCATCGCCTCAACCAAAGATGGATTGTAGAGTAAGAACAAAGGAACGGACGGGTAGCTGACATCTACGGTTGCCATGCAGCCATTGCTGTAACACTCTTTGGACAGGAACAGCAGCTCGCCATCCGTATCGGTCACGAGCTTGTGCGCCGCAATCGCCTGACGGTAAGAAAGCGCCAGAAGATCCCCGTATTTCTCTCCGCCTGACTTTACTCCGTCGGCCACAATTTCCTGATCGAATGCAGCGCAGCGCTCCATTAACTCGTTATATTCAGCGAATGCCGCCGCAATCATGTCGTCAGCGCTTAAGCCGTTTCGCTTCCAGTAAGCCTGCAGCTGATCGCCGAAATAAGTAACGGCGTATACATCGTCGTAAGCCAGCACCGCAAGCTCAGAAACCGGAGATGCGCCGACTTTACCCAGATCATATACGAGCGCCATAACCGGATTCGCTTCGGCCACCACTTGAGGCGATGCAGCCGGTTCGTTCGTTAGTTTCTCGTTACGTACGAAGAGTTTACGCAAATTAGCCGAATGCAGATAAGCACGCGTTTGCTCCGACTTCTGCGCGGTTAAATAGAAGTGGCCCCAATCGATGCGATGATCGTCGCCGGAACGATTCATATAGGCTTGCTGCTCATGGCTCATTTTCATCACTAGCAATTCATTGTTATCGGTAAGCTCCGATACGATCGCTTGGGAAGTCTGATCCACGCACCACTCGCCGGTTACGTCGAAATACACACTCACGTCATGCCCTTGTCCATCCAGGGATTTCACTTCGAATCCCACATAAGAAGCCGGTCTTGACAGCACCTCCAAATCCGTCAGCAGCAAAGGAGTCGTGAAGCGAACTGTCAATTCAATACCAGCTGCCTCAAAAGTATAGATCGTGCTGAGCGGCGTGACCTTGAGTCTGGTTTGCGTAAGTGCCTGCGGCTCAGAATAATAACGCTCCGCTCTCGGTTCTACTCGGCCTGCGAAGCGATATGGTACCCCGTCAATACGAATAAGCCCTGTCATGGCATGTCGTTGTCCCGTCCAATGGCGGGTGAAATCATCGGTTAAACGGTCAGCAGTTGACCATACGCTGAAATAAGGATCTACCGTTACTAAAGGTACTGCAGCTGGACGAATTGGATTCATAATCTGAACATCCTCCCATGGATATGTATATAAAAACTATAATGTATATATAAAACATAATATATATACGTAATTTTGTATATAGGTAAATGAGAACTGGGCCAAAGAAAAATGACAACAAAAAAGCCGACCAGCAGCGGTCGGCTTTGTTCATTATGGCTTCGGCGTTACGTTCTTTAACGCCGTCTTCAGTTCGGAGCTGGAGTTATGTAGAATGGGGAGCTCTTTCATACTGTTAGCCATTGGAGACTTACATTGCGCGCATGTCGGAACTTCCTCAAACGAGTAACTGTTCCTCATCCAACCATTGCAGCCTTCCTTCGTGCATGACCAAATGGCTGTCATTTCAAACGGCAAATCTTCAATGGGTCTCTTCCGTGAAAAATACATGAGCAAGTCCTCCCCTTCGTAACCTCATAAAAAAAGTCACATACCGAATCAGGCAACACCGCACCTTTTCGGTATGTGACATTAAGTCTCATATCTAATACGTGAATCAAACTATACCACACTATCGCTTAATTAGCGAAAGAAACCTTGTCCCAGAGCCTATATAGTGTTAACGGTTGATCCTATTTCTGCGCGAGAATTTCATCGATTTCGCTCTTGAGGAGCAAGTAGCGATGAACGCTTCGCATGATCGGAACCTTGGTTAGTTTATGTTTCTCTACGTACACCTTCATATGATCCTTAGAGAGGCCAAGCAAACTGCCGGCTTCCGTCACGGTTAACACAACTTCGTTGCTCGTTGCGTTGAACGTTTCCTTCACTTTCAAATTCCAGTCGTTAAACTCCTGCATAGTAAGTAACCTCACGTTTCTGTTTGATCCAATATTTCATTATACCATGAAATTGGAACCATTCCTAAAGCAAAAACAGGAAATGTAAGGCAATACTTAGCTGAATCATCACTCCATCCGTTTGAGCACAACAACGCGCAGCTCTCTTCGATGGGAATAGACCAACAACAGCAAATTGAACATTCCGAACAGAAGGACCGCGCCGGAATACCTCGCAAAGAACAAGAAGATCACCAGCAGCAGCATGCCTAGCACAACTTGAAAGGCATCTGCTTCCGAAGAGGACGGCTTTCCTCTGCTGAGCAATCGGCCCGACAATAGGAGCACTGCCAGAATAACGGCATAGGCGAGCGAAGCCGCGAAGCCCGTCAACCCGCTCCAAACGCCGAATGAAACTGCGATCGCTTTGCCTCCCTTCAAGCGTAAGAAAGGCGAGAAGATGTGGCCGAGAATGGCCGCGACAGCCGGCAGGATGATACCCGATCCTGTCACCGCATTCGTATGCACAAGCCAGAATATCGGGACATACCCCTTCAGAAAATCAAGCGCAACACCGGTCAACCCGTACGTATAACCAGCCGCTCTCCACAAGTTCAGCGCTCCCGGATTGCCATCGCCATGCTCCTTTAAATTATGCTTCGCCATTAAGCCAAGCCAATAAGAGAACATCAGCGATCCGGATAGGTAGGATAGGATCGTCCACAGGATCATCATCATTTTCTCCGAGCTCCGACATCAATACTTCGACCTTTCCAAGCCACTCGTCCAAAGAAAACAACCTGGTAAATGGAATACAGCATGATCATCAGAAAGAATACCGTGCTCAAGAAATGAACGGCAGGCAGCCAGTTGCCGAATCGACCTGTATAGTGGACAAAATAATAAATTTGCACGGTGTATAGAACGTACCCCATCGCGAGCGGCATTCCCCATGAGGTTCCCAAGAAGAACGGAGTCGCCTCCACCATAATTAATCCGATTAACCAAACCGCCACGAGCAGTGTTGTCCGCAAACTGAGCTTGCTCGTACTAAGCACAGCTCCTTTGCTGAAGCCTTCAATCTCGCTGCGAATGCCGCCAGGGTACATGCGGAAGGATACCTTATCGTACCCGATGTAATTCACGACCGGAATACCCGCTTCAATAAATTTAGCGCCTAGATTCAAGTCGTCCAGCAGCTCTCCCTTAATGCCCTCATGACCTTGCACCTTGTCATAGAGCGTTCTGGTCGTGAGAATACATGACCCGTACAACCCTTTCGTGGCATTCGTCCGTTCCATGGGCGATGTGAAAGCGAACAAGCCCAGGAGGTTGGGGATTAGCGCCAATTTCTCATAGAGCTTCTCTGCCTGATGATACGGTACGACCGAGATCGTTCCGCCGGCCAGTTCTCTCGCCGCAATGAGTGCATGAAGCGCATCCGGAGCGAGTCTGACATCGGCATCCAGAAAAGCGATGAGCTCTCCGGTGCTCTGCAAGTAGCCGTTCCAGACAGCCCAGTTCTTACCTGTCCATCCTAAGGGCAGCTCGGGACTCGCAATGACTTTGACGCCATAACTCGCTGCAATCGCTCTTGTCTGATCCTCGGAATGATCGTCCACGACGATAATCTCAATCTCTTCTATAGTCTGGGCTCGGAGCGAACGCAGCAGATGCGGCAAGTTGCCCTCTTCATTCCTAGCCGGGATAATGACGGACAGCTGCTGCTTTCGCTGCAAACGGGGATGATCGTGAAGATCGACAGGAATCGTATTTCTACGGAACAAAATCAATCCCGCAGCACACGCACCCATCAGCACAGCAATAATCAACATCCCCATTCCATTACCCCCCAGGACTTGTTTTATGGCTATAAGTAAAATATATGGCATTGATGTATGGATCTATGAACTTATTTCGGTTAACGCCAATTAATCCCTTTTTTTATGATCCCTATATTTAATCTTTCAGAAGCGCATTCGCAATCAGCATATCAAACTTGCGAATGTCTACGCCTTTTTGCAATTTCACTTTAATATGGCCCGCTCGTGTCCACAACTCAACCTCTGCATTGATATCGAGGAATCCACCGGCGTTCTCTGTAGACCACATGTTAATCGAAGAATAAGGGAGAGAATAGATCTCAACTTTCTTGCCTGTGATGCCTTGCACATCTCGTACAATTAACCGTTTATTCGTGAAAATAGCCGTATCGCGGAAGGTTTTGTAAGCCGTAACCGCTACTTCTCCTGCCACCAGCAGTGCATGGACGTCTTGCGGTATCGGACACTCCGAAACCAAGGTCCACTCTAGAATACTTGAAGTCGCTGCCATCTACTTAGCCCCCTGTTCATGATTTTACTCAAGCTTCCCTCACCCTTCGATTGCACACTATGATATATGTATCATGAAGAGAGTTAGAATATTTTGTCAATCACAATCGCGAAAATCACAAAAACAATCCCACATCTGCATCTTCATGCGGATGTGGGATCAAAACGGTGCCAGTTAGCGTTCTTTCATTCCGATCAATAGGTTTTGATAATATTCTCGATGCAATTCATAAGCTTATTAAACTCGGCCAGTGCTTGCTCCGCGTCGTGAACCGCAATCGCAGCGAACATGGTATGGTGGTACTCGTACGTTTCGTCGAACAGCTTTTGTTCACCAAGCGGTTCATTGAAAAACTTCTCGTACAGAGCAGATATAGACTCCAGCACGCTGGCCAAAATCGGATTGGACGCCGCACTCATGACACCCCGGTGGAATGCCAAATCGATTTGCGAGGTCGGTTTCCCCAATTCTTTCAGACGGCTGTATTCCTTCAAACATGCCGTCAGTTCATCAATTTGAACCTGCGTAATCCGCTGGGCTGCTAATTCGACCGCCTTTCCCTCCAACGCCCGGCGCACATCTAATATCGAAAGCAAAAATCGCTTCTCATTTTCTATTTTGATTTTACCGGCAAACCGATAAGTGCCTACATCTCGGACATAGATCCCCTTTCCGTTAGCGACGGTGAGGACATCAATCGCCTCCAGATAGCGCAGCGCTTCTCGGAGAGAAGAGCGACCAACGCCGAACATCTGCGTCATCACCTCGGCCGATGGAAGCTTATCTCCTTCCTGAAGGCCTTTCTCTTCAATATAATTTTGAATTTCCTGCGATACCAGCTCAGGCATCAATTGCCGTTGGATCTTAGCCACAAACGAATCACTCCCCGCATTTACGAATCCAAGCTTTCAGAACCTGTTATAGCTGTAAATCGCCAACTTGCGCCCAGGTCTGATCCAAGTCACGGATCAAATCGTCGACGCTCTCCAATCCGATATGCAGACGAATCAGGCTGCGCGCCTCTGCCGTACAACCAGCGTAAGCCGGATTAACGATGACGAGTGACTCGAAGCCGCCCCAGCTGACCCCGATCTTGAACAGCTTCAGCTGGCCCGCCCATTGCCGCATCTTCTCCGGAGACTCGGCAGATTCGAACGAGAACAACCCGCTCGAGCCGTTCATTTGCTTTAATCCAAGCTCGTACTGCGGATGCGAAGGGAGCGAGGGGTAATTGACTCGCAACACATAAGGCTGGCTGGCCATATGAGTCGCGACCTTTAGTGTGCTGCTCTCATGCCGCTCCATGCGAAGGGGCAGCGTACGCAGGCAGCGAGTAACCAGGGCACCTGTGTGCGCCGTCATGATGCCACCGAACAGCATATATTCTTCCTCTGCAATTCGACTGATGAGTCGCTCCGATCCGAGCACAACACCGGCAACGCTGTCGCTTTGCCCTGAGATGTACTTGGTAACGGAGTGCACGACGAGGTCGATGCCAAGTTCCAATGGACGCTGGAATACAGGCGTAGCCCAGGAGTTATCCGCGATCGTAACGATTCCGCGACTGCGGGCAAGCTCCGCACAGGCCTTCAGGTCCTGCAGTTGGAACAGCATCGAAGTCGGGCTTTCCAGATAGATCAGCTTGGTTTCCGGGCGAAGCGCTGAACGAATGTTGTCCATCTGGCTTCCGTCCACCAGCGTCGATTCAATGCCGAAGCGCTTCAAGTACTGGGTCACGAACGAACGCGTCGGCCCGTATGCCTGATCCACGCAAACGATATGGTCACCGGCCTTCACCGACGAGAGGATCGCAGCTGAGATTGCAGCCATCCCCGAAGCGAAGCACTTCGCCATTTCCGCATGTTCCAGTTCGGCCAGCTTATCCTCTAAATACCGCACGGTCGGGTTATTTCCCCGCGAGTAGACATGATGGGTCTGCTGCTGCTTCCCAGCCTCCTGAAATTTGTCATACGATTCAAAGGCGAATAGGCTTGTTTGATAGATCGGTATATTAATCGATCCGTGATGTCGTTCATCGACGGCGTCATGTGCCGTCAAGGTGTACTGCCATTCTCGGCCGTTCTTCTCTGTCATCCGTTACACGCCTCCTTCCATCCCTGTACGCCGGCTGTTATCCCTTAACAGCCCCCTGCGTCAACCCTTCGACGATGAATCGCTGCGCAAGGGCGAACAAAGCAATAGTCGGAATGACGGACAACACGGTTCCTGCCGACATCGCCCCCCAATCCACATCAAACTTCATGACGAAGGAATTCATGGCCACAGGCAGCGTCTTGAGCGATTCGTCATCGATAAATAGGACCGCCATGAACAATTCGTTCCAGTTCTGCACAAAGGCGAAAATAAAAGTGGCCGCAATCCCATTGAGCATGACTGGCATAATGACGCGAATCAGCGCCGACATCCGGGAGCAGCCATCGATCATCGCCGCCTCTTCCAGGCTGGACGGGATCCGTTCAAAAAAACCTTTTAGCAATATGGTCGAAAACGGAATTAAACCGACCGTGTACATCAGAATGAGCGAGGATCGCGTATTAATTAAATCCAAGCGGGACATTAGCAAATATAGGGGGGCCAGCGCCACGAAGCCCGGAAGCATCTGCGTCAGAAAGAATCCCAGCATGATCTGCCGGTGACCGCGAAATTTAAATCGGGCCAGCACATAGGCGCTAAGAACCGCAATGCAGACAACAACCGCTGCAGCACTGAGCGAAATCAGCATACTGTTGGCAATATAGATGTGGAATTTGGAAATTTTGATAATGTTGATGTAATTTTGAAAGCTCAAATGATCGGGCCAGTATTTCAGCGGGAAGGAGAAGATTTCTTTCTGCGGCTTCAGTGATGTGATCACAATCCAATAGAGCGGAAACACCATCACCATTAAATAGATCGTCAAGAAAACGACCTTCAACCCTTTCGACAGGTGCCGCTTCATATTAGAAGTCCCCCATTTTCTCAGATCTCGTCACGGTTAAATAAAAGATCGTATAGAGCATGAGAATACCGATCATGAGGATGCCGATTGCAGAAGCCGCGCCATAATCGCCGCCGTACATGATCTTGTCAAGCATAAGGGAAGACAAAATATGCGTTGAGCCGGCAGGCCCGCCGTTCGTTAACCCATAAATAATCGATGGATCATTGAATATCCAGATTGCGCGCAGCAGCGTAGTCGTAATGACAGTCGGCATAATATACGGCAGTGTAATGTTCACCAGCTTGCGTGCGCCGTTAGCGCCGTCCATGCTTCCTGCTTCGTAGAGCTCGGATGGCACCGACTGCAGCGCGGCCAGCAGCATGATCGCGAAAAAGGCGATTCCATACCATATATTCGCAACAATGACCGAGGCCATCGCCCAATTCGGATCCGACAAGAAGCCGATTCGCTCATGAATGATTCCGGTTCGGAGCAGCAAGTCGTTGATGACTCCGATCTGTGAATTGAACATCCATTTCCAAATCAGGCCAATCAGAAATCCGGACAGCGCCCAGGGATAGAAGACAAAGCCCTGGAAGATTCCCCGCCCGCGGAACCGTTTGTTTAATAGCAGTGCGACAGTCATACCGATCGTAAATTGTGAAATAAGGGAGATGAACACCCAATAGATGCTGTTAATCGAGGCATGTTTAAATTTCAAATCTTGAAACATATTCTTGAAGTTGTCAAAGCCGATGAAATGAACGTCAGTCAGATCGAAGAGCTGATAGTTCTGAAACGCCATCACGATACCGCGCAAGAAAGGATAGTAGGTAAATACAAGCATCAGGACCACTGTAGGCAACAAACTGAAAAAGATGAAGCCACGCGGCGAATTGCGGTAACTGGCCTGCACTCGCCCAATGATGGAAGGCTGATCATCTTTCATGAATCGCACCACCTTATTCGGAGTTAAGTGGTGATGAGGGGTGACTGCTCGTCACCCATCATCCCTTGTGCATCCATTTATTTTTTCAAATTTGCTCGTTGATCCGCCCAGAACTGATCCCATTGCTTCAAGGTATCATCAAGCGATACTTTGCCCAGCAGCATCGATTGACCGCTTTCCATCGCGATTTGTCCCCATTGGCCGATACCCGGATATTTCGTGTTCGCTTTCAGGTTCACGAATTCGTCCGGCTTGCTGGACATTTCAAGCAGCGACTTATACATATCCGTTTGGAAGAATGCATCTTCGCTGGCCGTGGAATGAATAGGAATAAGGGCCGTCTTTTGAGCGAAATACGTATTTTGTTCCGGACTCGATAGGAAGGCGATCAGCTTAAATGCCTCATCCTTGTTCTTCGAGTAATTCGTGATCCCCCAGCCTGCGCCGCCGGTTGCCGTAAACGCCTTACCGCTTGGCCCTCTCGGCATCGGAGCTGTGCCAATGGTGTTGACATCCATTTTCTCCATTAAAGCCGGGATAGCGTCAGGGTCTTGCAGCAGGATGCCGGTGACTCCTGATGTGAATGCTTGAACCTGCTCTTGGTAGCCCCAGTTGATCGAGTCTTTCGGAGAGCCCTCATTGTAAAGCTTCACATACAGTTCAAGTGCTTGCTTCGCTTCCGGCGTGGAGTACATCGACTTGCCGTCTTTCAGGAACGTTGAATCATCATGATCGATATTATCAAAGTTGTAGTTCAGAATAATCGTATCCGGTACGCCGTTAGCGCCCGCTCCGCCACGGAACGAGAACCCATAACGGTTCTTGCTTGCGTCTGTCAGCTTAATCGCGGCCTCAACCATCTCTTCATAATTCGTCGGCGGTTGAATGCCCTTCTCTTGGAACCAGTCTTTGCGATAGAACATCTGACGCTGATACATACCGTTCGTGATAAAATACAGCTTGTCATTAAGCGTTGCCACCGACTTGGCTACGTCGACTTCAGTTGCATAATCTGACCAGTCTTTCACGTAGTCATTAAGCGGCTCAAGGTAGCCATTATTGGAAAATTCGGAAATGGTGGAGTCGCGCACTTCCAACACGTCAAGATCCTGCTTAGCTCCGAGAATGGTTTTGATTTTATTGTCAGCTTGGTCAAAAGGAGGCGAAATCAATTCAACTTTAATATTCGGATTGGCTGCTTCAAACTTGGAAATCATTTCATTTAAAACCGTTGTTCGGGCTGGGCTCGTCAAGCTCTCGATCATCCGCAGCGTGACCTTCTTCCCCGAGCCGCCGTTGTCGTTACAGCCTGCCATAACGCTTACAAGCATCACACCTGCGACCGCACCGAATAACATCTTTTTCTGTTTCCCTGCCGCCATTTCAATAGCCTCCTTTTGGTATAACAAGCCTCCAACTTGCATTCAATTCTCTTCCATATCTTCCAGGCATACACTCTGCCTGTCTGATAGCATCAGTGTAATTGAAGGCGCTTTATCCTACAATACATTTTCTCAATATTTCCAATTTTATTTTTATTTTGAATATTAAGGCTATTAATTAATGCCGTTTATGATTTCCAAACAGAAAAAACCACATTCTCATGCGAATGTGGTTTTAAGCTTCCTTGATTTCATGTCATACATTTCGCGATCTGCGACATTCAGCAAATCGTCCAAGTCCTTCGCATCATACGGATACACGGAAGTGCCAATAGAAACCGATACATCCATATTGTACGCTTTCGATAATATCTTGAGCGTGTCTCTAATTTGTATCATCATGACATCTCCATCACTACTGTCTGCATTCGAAAGTGGAGAGATAATTAGGAACTCATCACCCGCCCAACGTGCAATGATTGACTTATTGGCAGCATGCGATGACAAGATCGTTGCAATAGCCTGGAGCACCTTGTCTCCCATCTCGTGTCCGTACGTATCATTTATATGTTTAAAGTTATCTACGTCAATGAGAAACAATTGCAGGCTCTCATTCTTTTTGTCCATTCGCGCAAGGAGTCTTGGGAATTGCTGAATGACGAATCTCCTGTTGTAGATTTCGGTCAATACATCCTTCTCCGCGTAAAATCTGACCTTGTCATATTGGCTGCCGAGCCACCAACATATCAATACTGCAGGCACGCCAAGATACGGTAATTGGAAGAGCGGGAAATTGTAATACATGCTCCCATAAATACGGGCTATCACGATCAATGCCATCACAACAGTCGTAATCACGATTCTACCTGCATAGTTCATTGTCGATCTCCGCTTTCCAATCCGAGTATGACCATCCTCGAAACAAATCACATTAGAGTAGGGTGGGATTACCTATCCCTTTTCGACGCCTTCCATCAAATCCCTGTTTTGTATAGGACAAATGATCTAAATTCCTCCAATTACCCTAGCCCAGTTTCTGGCCGCAATTCGGGCAGAAGTTGGCTCCTTCATTCTTGGCGCCGCAATTGGGACAGAAGTTCGGCTTCTTGCCGCCTCCCGTGGACGAAGGAACCGCTGCTGTGTCTGAGCTCTTATCTGCCTCAGCTTGCTGATTCTGGTTCTGGTGGTTCATATTTTTCAGCATTTCGCCAGCGATATTCATGCCCATCATCATGCCGGCCATATCCGCGGCAGCTCCGCCGCCCTGCACTTTCCCGGATGAGATGCCATCGGTCATGCTCACTTGCTGAAACTTCTGCAAATTGCCGATCATCTCATGCGAAGCCGTCTTCGTAATCATGTCCTGAATCTCTTGCGGATAATTGAAGCTCATGACCTGGAAACCGGTGATCGCGATCCCGATATCCATCAGCTGCATATCCAGATCCTCGCGAATTCCCTTCGCAATGTCGGATGCATTCGCCTGCAGATTGAACATATCCTTGCCCTCTCGGCTGATCCACTTCATCAGCAGTTGATCCAGCACGGCAGTGATTCGGATTTTGACATCCTCGACCAAATAATCTTGTCTGACCCCGGCAATCTTATCAATCAGCGCCATATAGTCGCTCACTTTGAACGTAAACGTACCATTAGCGCGGATCGGCATCCCCCCCGGAAGCTGAGTGGTTGGAATTAGTACCGGATTCTGCGTGCCCCATCTCACGGTAATCTCCTTCGTATTCACGAAGAGAACCTCTACCCTCATGCCGCTGTTGAAGCCAAACTTGAACCCTTTCAGCGTAGACAAGAAGGGAATGATGTCCGAATCGATCTGGAAGGAGCCTTCATCCTTGAAAATCCCCTCTACCTTACCGTTATTCAGAAAAACAGCATCTTGACCGGCGCGAATAATGAGCTTGCTTCCCTTCTTGATCTCCCGGTTGTTCCACTTCCAGAAAATCATATCATCCCTAAACTCTTCCCATTCCACAACGTTTGCGAACTGATTCCCGAAAAGCCCCATGCCATTCCCATCCCTTCTATAATCCGTATTGTTTGGCGATTAGAAAGACCCTCTGCTTCCGCTATGGGAATGACCGCCGCCGCTAGTCCCGCCGCCGCCACCGCCGCCTGAACTGCGGCCGTTGTTCTTCGGAATCCTGCTCTTCGTAACAGTCGTCCGAATATACTGATCCGCATGCTCCAACACGCCTGAAGTGCTTGAATCCTCATAGGTCGCCCGAGTGACTGTAATTCGGCCGCCTGAACGAAACACCATCACACTGACGACAATACCCCCGATGACTAACGCTGCTCCCAGCTGAAACCAGATGGTAAACAAGATATTATCGGGATTTACGCCGGGCTTGAACCCCATATACTTGTGCGAGAGCGTAATATACCTTGTGAATGCTTGGGCATAATCACCTTGCGTCAGATCCGGCGAAATGGCGTTTCGAATCTTGTCCAGCCTGCCGCTATCGAGACTGGTTTCCGCTTTGCCAAAGCCGGCCAAATAAACCTGACGATTGTTCATGTCCATGGTCAGGATAACCGCATTACCGTGTGGCTTATCATACCCCGGCGCCTCATTATCGTAGAAATCCTCCGTCATCAGCTGAACATCCCGGTTCTCCGTATTAGCGGATGTAAGAATGATGATGTCGGTCTCTCGATCAGCCCCGTATTTCGTCGCCAAGGTGCTCAGATCAACTTGTTCCTGCTCGCTGAGCAGATGAGCCTGATCATAAATGAGCTTCTTATTCCCCGTCGCAGCTGCCGCCGCTGTAGACAATGAGGGAATTATTAAGGCCATCAAACAAATCGTAAGTGCGACGAGCGCTGCTGCCAGAAGCTTAGGCTGTTTTCTCACAGGAACCCGCCTCCCAAAATCCAGGAAACGATCTTTAACCCCACGAATGAAACGGCAGAAACGCCTGCAAACCATGCGGTTACCTTCGCCTTGCTAATAGGCGGTTTGCCCACTACCTTCCCTGTCTGACCATTCATCGCAAACGTATACTCCTGCCGATTATAGTTATACCTGATCATCCACACGGGGAGCAGCACATAATCCGCCTGTTTCACGGTCGTGTCGATTTGCTTATCGGTGTACATCACGCTCGAGTACCCTTGTACCGTTGAAGATATATAGGCATCGATGTAGGAGCTCGTTTTCTCCTTTGCCCGCGGAAATAACTGTTCATCATTATAGCTATATTTCTCCGCCAGATAACCGGCCAGATAAGGGGTCTTGAATGCTTTCAGCTGATCATAGGGAAACGGCTCCAGCTTATCCATCAGCTCGTCATTCATTTTCTCCGATGCATCGATCGGCAGCCTTACATAGTTCAACCGGATTTTGCGATAGATATTGAAATGCTGCGTCTCTGTATACCTATAATCGCCTTGTGTATAGATTCTAACCCTCGTGCCCTGGCCGTGAACCTCAATGCCGTTGTTCAAGTCATAGAGCCAGAAGGGAACGTACATTCCTGTGATCCCGGCGATCCGATCCGCTGTCATGAACCCCTTAGGCGTAAGCAAACCGTTTCTGCACCATTTCTTGAACGCCTTCATCGCGGCTTCCTTAGAGATCGTGAAGGGAATCACCATTACCGGAGCAAAATCCCCCGACAACCGATCGCTCAGCACCACGGCAGATCCGCAAAAGCTGCATGTCGTTGCACTTGTCTCCCGCTCCGTTACGATGACCGCTCCGCAGCTGTTGCAGTGATACTCCTTCACATCGGTTTCTGTAACTGTCTGCTGTTTCAGCGGATCGGAGATTTGATCAATCTGATCCTGTCGTCCGCAGCTGGGACAAGACAGCGTTCCTGTGCCTGCATCGAACACCATACCGCTGCCGCAATTGGGACACTTATACTCGATAACCGTCGCCACGTTGCTCACCTCGACTTTAATCTTTCTTTGATTGCTGTGAGCTCATCTTCAGGTGTTGTCTGTACAGCGGCCGCAGATGCTGCAGTCGTACCTGCTGCTGACTGCTTCTCGAGCTGGGCGATCAATACGTCCAGATCGTCTTCTTGTGCCTCTGCTCTAAGCTCAACTAGAGCCATCGCTTCGTTCAACGCCTGATTCGCCTTCTCTTCCATTGTGCTGATGGCAGCGCTCGCTTCGCTGCCAGCTCGTTGCTGCGCATTGCCATCTGCCAGCTTCGCTTTCAGCTCGGTATGCCGCGCTTCCAGCTGTGCCAGATCGGACACGAGCTTATCCTGCATATGCTTCATCATCGTCGCCTTCGCGGAAGCCCGGGTGTACACAGCCTCCACCTCCGCATATTTCTCGGTCTGCTTCGATTTGAGCTCCAGAAATTTGAACGCATTCTCATCTGCACCGGACTCCGCAGACTTCTCCGCATATCGCTGCAGCTTCTTGATCTCGGCGCTGCATTCATCCAACTCCCGCTTGGCTCTGCTCTCCTCAAGCAGTACTGCCGCAGTCTCCGCCTTCACTTGGCCGAGATCGCTATGTAAGCTCTCCATGTACGTCTCTACAGTCTTCTCCGGATTATCCGCATGGTCAAGCAAACCATGCATATTGGCTTTCATCACGTCTCTAAACCTCGATAAGATCCCCATCACAAGCTCCTCCTTCGAAGTCTTACATTATCTTCTATACTACATCAAATCGGCTCTTATATTTAATTTGTACAATATATTGTTTACTTCTTCTGGTAAAAGAAGTTTTTAACACGGGCTATAATCGAGGATAAGAACGGAAAGGAGGTTGCATCAGCTTACGATTGTAAGCGCTTTATTTTTATTTACCAAATTCACTCGCAGGGGGATGCAATAAATGACTCGAACAATCAAACGCGTAATCTCGATTTTGCTGGCAGCAGCTTTGCTTATTCCTTCCGGCCTGTTGGCTCCGGCTGCACAAGCTGCGGTTGCAGAGACGACCGTTGTTTATCACGAAGATTTTGCCGGCGGCATTGGTAAAGCCATTCAATCGGGTGGTGCCAGCTTGACGAAGGTCTCCGATAAGACTTTTGACGGCAATGCCGACGGGGCTGCTCTATCCGTAAGCAACAGGGCGAATACCTGGGACGCAGCCGATTTCAAATTCACCGACATCGGACTTACGAACGGTAAAACCTATACCGTAACTGTCCAAGGCTATGTGGATTCAGGTGCAGCCGTGCCTGACGGTTCGCAAGCCTATCTGCAAACGGTAAACAGCTATGGCTTCTTGGCTGGCGCTAACTTTGCTGCCGGTGCAGCTTTCACGCTGACGAAAGAGTTTACGGTGGATACGAGCAAAGATACGAGCCTGCGCGTGCAATCCAGCGAATCCGGCAAAACAGTGCCGTTCTACGTGGGCGATATCCTCATCACGGCTAAGAAACCAGCGACAGATGTAAACACGGTATATCACGAGGACTTTGCCAGCAGCAAAGGCGCTGCTACGCAATCCGGCGGCGCGAGCTTGACGCAAGTTACCGGCAAGGTCTTTGATGGCAATGCCGACGGAGCTGCTTTATCCGTAAGCAACAGGGCGAATACCTGGGACGCAGCCGATTTCAAATTCACCGACATCGGACTTACGAACGGTAAAACCTATACCGTAACCGTTCAAGGCTATGTTGACTCCGGCACGGTCATACCAGACGGTTCACAAGCCTATCTGCAAACGGTGAACAGCTACGGCTTCTTAGCTGGCGCAAATTTCGCAGCCGGAGCAGCTTTCACGCTGACAAAAGAGTTTACGGTGGATACGAGCAAAGATTCGAGCCTGCGCGTGCAATCCAGTGAATCCGGCAAAACCGTACCTTTCTACATCGGGGATGTCCTCATCACCGAGAAAGTGACTGCGACCCCGGAAGAGCCTGAGGTAGAAGAGCCGCGGCCTCCGGCCTTGGATTTCAGCACCGTTACGTTTGAGGATCAAACGGCAGGCGGCTTTGTAGGCCGGGCAGGTACGGAAACACTGACTGTAACCAATGAAGCCAATCATTCCGAAGCAGGCTCTTACGCTTTGAAAGTAGAAGGCCGTACTGATACATGGCATGGGCCGACATTGCGCGTAGAGAAATATGTAGACAAGGGCTCCGAATATAAAATCACAGCCTGGGTCAAACTGATCTCTCCCGCAAGCTCGCAGCTTCAGCTGTCTACGCAGGTTGGTCAAGGAAGCAGCGCGAACTATGTTCAGCTTGCTGGCAAAACAATCAGCGCAAGCGACGGCTGGGTGAAATACGAAGGTACCTACCGATACAACAATGTAAGCAGCGAGTTCTTATCGATCTATGTAGAGAGCTCCGCTAACAAAACAGCTTCCTACTACATCGACGATATCAGCTTTGAAAGCACAGGCTCCGGCCCGATCTCCATTCAGAAGGATCTGGCTCCTATTAAAGACACGTACCAGGACGATTTCCTCATCGGTAACGCGATTTCCTCTGAGGATCTGGAAGGCGTCAGACTCGAGCTTCTGAAGCAGCATTTCAACGTCGTAACGGCAGGCAACGCAATGAAGCCGGATGCGCTTCAACCTACGAAGGGCAACTTTACCTTTGCGGCAGCCGATACACTTGTCGATAAAGTGCTGGCTGAAGGTCTTCAGATGCACGGGCATGTGCTGGTATGGCATCAGCAATCACCTGCGTGGCTGAATACGACTAAGGATGGCAATGACAACACGATTCCACTAGGCCGCGAGGAAGCACTCACGAATTTGAAGACCCATATCCAAACGGTCATGGAGCATTTCGGCAGTAAGGTCATTTCATGGGATGTCGTTAACGAAGCGATGAACGATAACCCCTCCGACCCTGCAGATTGGGAGGCATCCTTGCGCCAAACACCATGGAATAATGCGATTGGAACGGATTATGTAGAGCAGGCATTCTTGGCAGCAAGAGAAGTGCTGAATGCGCATCCGGATTGGGACATCAAGCTCTATTACAACGATTACAACGAGGATAATCAGAATAAAGCGCAAGCGATCACCAACATGGTCAAAGAAATAAACGACAGATATGCGGAGACGCACCCTGGCAAGCTCCTCATTGATGGTGTCGGTATGCAGGCCCACTACAGTGTGAATACGAACCCGGACAATGTACAACTGTCCTTAGAGAAGTTTATTTCATTAGGTGTAGAAATCAGCATTACGGAGCTCGACATTCAGGCAGGAAGCAACTATCAGCTGTCCGAGCCGCTTGCCAATGCTCAAGGTTACTTGTATGCACAGCTGTTTGACATTTTCCAAGCACATGCTGCTAATATCAAGCGGGTTACCCTCTGGGGCATGGATGATAATACGAGCTGGCGGGCCGCTTCCAACCCGCTATTGTTTGATAAGAATCTGCAAGCCAAACCGGCTTATTACGGCGTGATCGACCCGGCTGCATTTATGGAAGAGCATCAGCCCGTATTGGCAGAAGCCAATCAAGCAACCGCGTTCACTGCTACGCCGGTAGTCGATGGTACCGTTGACGCGATTTGGAGCCAGACACAGGAAATACCGATTAACCGGTATCAAACGGCATGGCAAGGAGCGAGCGGAGTTGCCAAAGCGCTCTGGGATGAGCACAATCTGTATGTATTGATTCAGGTGAGCGACGCACAGCTCGACAAAGCAAATGTAAACAAGTATGAACAAGATTCCGTCGAAATCTTCGTAGATCAAAACAACGCGAAAACATCGTTCTATCAAGAGGATGACGGTCAGTACAGAGTAAACTTTGACAATGAGACCTCCTTCAATCCGTCAAGCCTTGCAGCCGATTTCGAATCCGCAACTAAGGTGTCCGGCACCAATTACACGGTTGAAGTGAAAATCCCGTTGAATTCGATTACGCCGGCTAACGACAAGAAGCTCGGTTTTGACGTGCAGATCAATGACGCTAAGGACGGCTCCCGCCAAAGCGTAACCGCGTGGAACGATACGACGGGTAACGGCTATATGGACACATCCGTTTACGGTGTACTAACGCTTACCACTACGAAGACCTATCAGGGCGGTGGCAGCATTGTCAGCCTACCAACCGGCAGCGTCCAGAATCAGAACGGCGTCGTTACGATTAATCCGGAAATGAAGACGGACAACGGACGCGCTATCGGCACGATTTCAGGCGATAATTTGAAGAAGGCGCTGGAGCAAGCCGCTCCTGCAGCTAACGGCGAGAAACAAGTCGTCATTGAGCTGCCGAAGCAGGCGAACGCGACATCGTACGAAGTACAATTACCGACACAAAGTCTGAAAGGGCAAGAATCCTTCGTCCTTTCGGTGAAGACCGAGAACGCAACGATCCAAATTCCAAGCAACATGCTGTCCAGCGTGACAGACAAAGCAGAGCAAGTATCCATCCGTGTGGGCAAAGCTTCAACAGACAGCTTGGATGCCGTTACCCGCGAGCTGATTGGCAACCGTCCGGTTATCGATCTGAACTTAGTCGCAGCAGGCAACACCATCCTTGCATGGAACAATCCGGCTGCGCCTGTATCGGTCGCAATCCCTTACACGCCGACGGCGGAAGAACTCAGCAACCCGGATCATATCGTGATTTGGTACATCGACGGTCAAGGCAAGGCGACACAGATTCCGAACGCTCGATATGATGCGGCAAGCCAAACGGTTGTTTTCCAAACGACCCACTTCAGCACCTATGCGGTAGGCTCCGTATTCAAGACGTTCGGTGACCTGCAGCATGTACCTTGGGCCAAACAAGCCATAGAGGCTATGGCGTCGCATACTATTATCAAGGGAACAGCTGAGAACAGCTTCTCTCCAGCCGCCTCCATTAAACGAGCAGACTTTATTGCTCTCCTAGTAAGAGCACTGGAACTGCATGGCTCAGGCAAAGAAGGCGCTATGTTCAGCGATGTCGAGCAAACCGTATATTATTACAACGAGCTGGTTATCGCCAAGGAGCTGGGAATCGCAACCGGCTTCGATAATAATACCTTCCAGCCAGGAAGCACAATCTCCCGTCAAGATATGATGGTGCTGACAACACGTGCACTGGCCGCCGCCGGCAAGCCAATCGGGACTGCCGGAGCACTAGATGCTTATGCAGATACCGCTGCAATTTCCGGGTACGCGCAAGACAGCGCGGCAGCACTGGTGAAAGCCGGAATCGTAAACGGCAAGAACGGCAACCTCGCGCCGCACGACTCACTCACCCGCGCCGAAGCGGCAGTCATCCTGTACCGCATTTGGAATCTGTAAGACCCCGCCAAAAGTAAAACCCACATCCATTAGGATGTGGGTTTTCAATGTCGAGAAACCTGCTTTAGCTACAACTTCGGTTTAGCTTTCAAGCACGGCACGTGAACAATCTATTTCATGCCTACAACGTCATCGCCTGTCCATACCGCGCCAGATACGCTTCCTTCTCTTTGTAGTCCGGCATGACGCTTCCTACAAGTCTCCAGAACGACCGATCATGATTCATATGTGACAGGTGGCACAGCTCATGAATAATGACATAGTCAATGACCTCGATCGGGGCCATGGCCAGACGATAGTTAAACGTGAGTTGTTTCTTCGAGCTGCAGCTCCCCCATTTGGTGCTGGATTCTACGATCTCGATCGACTTTGGCGTGACCTTCAGCTGCTTCTGATAGGCCGCAATACGTTCCAGAACAATCTTCTTACAGCTGGCAAAATAAAATTTCTTCAACCGTTGCCGAAGCTCTTCTTCATTCTGCGCCGTTATATCAATTAAATCGCTCAACAAGCAGTACTTCCCCAGATGGAGGAACTTGCCCTGTTCTTGATACTCTTTCAACGTCAGCGCTTCACGAGATTTCTCTATCCGATCGAGCTGTGCCGTAATCGCTCGTTCATGCTGTTTCACTGCACGAATGATCATCTCTTCGCCGGTGCCGTTAGGAGCCTTCACCGTAATGAAACCTGTAGGCTCAATTTGGATCGATAGCTTCTTCCCAGCCCCATAGTCGACATGAACATCAATGGTTCGCTGTTCAAGTTGAATCTCCATAACCTACAGACAGCACTTTTTATGTTTTTTCCCGCTGCCGCATGGACATGGTTCATTTCTTCCGATTTTCGAGGATGCCGCCGGAAACTGGATCACATTCCCATTCTCCACTGTCTTCGGTCTTAGCTCATTGGGCGTAAAACCGCGATTAGACCACATTCTCGTATTGTTATGCACATTAATAATTAACGGCGCAACATCCTTTAGCTGATTCTTGTTCAAACGAATCTTGCGCTGATCAAACTCTTCCATAATGACACTAAGCGGCTCTTCCATCGCACAAGCGAGCTGGATATCATCCACGAGCGCCTCCGCCTGCTTCTCTGTTTTGCCTAGTTCCTGCATGATGTAGCTCTTCAATGTCTCCAACTGAGGCGTCTTCTCGAAATAATCGATATTCGCATAAAGCAGCAGCTCTTCTTGGGGAGGAATGTAGTACGGCTTGTCCTTCACGCTCTCCAAGAACGCTTCATAATCGTCCAAGTCTTCGCCATCTAGGCTATCGCTAAACAGAAATCCGCGCTGAATATCCCAAGTCAGCACCTTATCGGAGACAGATAAACGAATGGCGTGTAGCTTCTCCTCCGTCAAACCAACATCGTTCTGGTCGTTAATAATCTCAATGAGCTTGTTCACGGGGCAGATGCCATACAAGTTAGCAGCAGCCTCCATGTAGCGCAGCACCAGTTGGTTTACATGGCGCTCCTCTTGGAAAGACTTCTGGTCCAACTTCTTATACACGGCTTTGACTTCCTCCGGCATAACAAAGAACAGCTCGTCCCCTTCCAGGAAGCTGAATACCAACCCTTTATCCATCAGAAACAAGTAAGCATCGGCGTAAATCGTATTATCCTGAATATACGGTACTTCGAGAAGCCGGTTCACAAGCTCCCACTCCTGCGGCTCCGCTGTAAGGAAAGCCGACCGTACTTGCGTTACATTCGTAATCAGATCGCAAAGCGCATCTACGAGCTCCTGCTTCTTCAGCTTGGAGCGCCCCGCTAGCGCGCAATTGGCAGCGATGAAATTCAACCGATCCTTCGTTAGCTGTCCAAGGATATCATTCAAGCTGGTCTTAACCGTACCTTTAATGGCATTATTCACATTCAACTGCAGCATTTCTTTTTGTAAATCCATACCTAAACCCCTTTACATTTCAACCAATATATATAGATTGTACCCTAACCAGGCTCTCAATTGAAGCGAATGGTAGGATTAAGCAATTTTATCAACCAACTTATTCCTGGCAGGCTGGGCCTTCCAACACCTTCAATGTAAGCACCAGCTCCTGCTCGCATCCTTCCGCCGTCTGCCATCTGTTCTCCAGCAATCCTCGCACAAAGTCTTGTACCACCGGATCAAGGTCCAGTTCTTCCTCCCAGCCCAGCTCCTCCTGTCCTTCATGCGGGATGTAATCTGCGTACATAAAAAACAAGAAGAGATGGCCTAGACCATACAAGTCGCTTGCCGGTTCAGGCACACGCATCCGGTGCTTCACGGCTCCCCAGCTGTCCGCGAATCCGCTTGGCTCAACCTTGTCGCAGGCAGACTCTTCGCCTATTCGGCAAGCTAACCCAACGTCGATGATAACCAGTTTATCGCCACTAACCAGAACATTAGGGATACGCACATCCCGGTGAATATAGCCGGCTTCATGCATATACCGCAGCGGCTGCAGCAATTGCCGGATGAGGCGCAATGCTTCCTGCTGGCTGTATCTTCTCTCGCTCCCCATTACAACGTGCTCTAGGCTATTTCCTTCAACCAGTTCCATGACGAGCACCATTTCTCTGCCATGAGCGGCATAATCCAGCCACTGTGGCATTTGCGGATGATGGAGTTCTCGAAGAATCTCGCTCTCACGCTTAAGCATCTTACGGGCCAAGCTTCGCTTGCTCGGCTTACCTCGCTTCATTAGGACAATAGCTCCGCTTCTGAGATCCGTGCAGCGATAAGCTTGACCGTAGCTCCCCATGCCTAGGAACTGCTCAATGCGATACCTGCCCGCCCATACCGCGCCATCCCGGAGCGGATAATCCATCCAATTGAACCACCTTTCCCGCCACCATGCACCTAACATCCGCATCACTCCCTGCTTTCACTTACGGCTGCAACAGGTGCTCGGTTCCTAATTATCGAATTGCAATTGGGCGATTAATAACGAAACCTGATCCATCAAGCTACGTATTATTTTACAAGTCTGAAGCGCTTCCACTTGAATTTGATATAGGAGGTCCAACGCGTATGTTAAGACATCTATTGAACCGCCTCTTCAACTCCTTGCTCGGCCGCAAGCATCACGGTTCACACGGACACTACGGACATCAGCATCACAGCAGCAGCGATTATAAGAAAGGTAACCAGTACCCCACACATCACTCCAATTATGGCCATGGGCACTATAAGAAGAAACATGGCAGCTATAGCAGCTAACTACCGGAACCCGATCATCCTTGGTCGGGTTTATTTTTATTTTGTAATTTGTTATGGATCAAGTAGGAAAGGAAACCCTATTACAAGAATCATGTAAGGAAGCCAAAACAATGGAGGTTATCATGGGAAGAGTCATACATTTCGAAATTCATGTCGATGACATGGACCGCGCTAAGAAGTTTTATGGAGAAGTATTCGGTTGGACATTCGAGGATTACAGCAGCTACGCCGGCATGCCCTACTTTGGAGCTGTAACAGGTGATGCGGATGCAATGGGAATCAACGGTGCATTGATGAAGCGCCATGGCGCTTCTCCACAGCCGGGGCAGCCTGTGAATGGTTTTGCCTGCACAATGGGAACCGGGGACTACGACGCGACGGAAGCCAAGATCCTAGCGAACGGCGGCACAGTCGCATTACCGAAATACGCACTGCCCGGCATGGCGTGGCAGGGGTACTATATGGATACCGAAGGTAACATTATTGGGATCCATCAACCGGACGTGAATGCAAAATAGTTCAAAAAAAAGACACCACTACGGTGTCTTTTTTCCTCTTGATGGCGATAAAACAACAACTGATTTTTACAGCCCAACTACAAAAAAGCCTCTTATCCCAAAGGATAAAAGGCTTTTCTAAGTGCGGAAAGCGGGTGATGGGAATCGAACCCACGCTATTAGCTTGGAAGGCTAAAGTTCTACCATTGAACTACACCCGCAGAAAATATGGTCGGGATGACACGATTTGAACATGCGACCCCCTGGTCCCAAACCAGGTGCTCTACCAAGCTGAGCTACATCCCGCGATTCATGAAACAAACTTTCAAGGCGCCACCCAGATTCGAACTGGGGGTGAAGCTTTTGCAGAGCTCTGCCTTACCACTTGGCTATGGCGCCATGATGGAGCGGAAGACGGGAATCGAACCCGCGACCCTCGCCTTGGCAAGGCGATGCTCTACCGCTGAGCCACTTCCGCAGATGCTGATGGTGCGGTCAAGAGGACTCGAACCTCCACGTCATTGCTGACACTAGAACCTGAATCTAGCGCGTCTGCCAATTCCGCCATGACCGCGTAACAAGATAAAGTGAGTCATGTAGGATTCGAACCTACGACACCCTGATTAAAAGTCAGGTGCTCTACCAACTGAGCTAATGACTCGTAATGGCTGGGGATCTAGGATTCGAACCTAGGGATGACGGAGTCAAAGTCCGTTGCCTTACCGCTTGGCTAATCCCCAACATGAAGCATTTAGTTTGGTTAGAAAAAATGGGGCGACCGATGGGAATTGAACCCACGAATGCCGGATCCACAAACCGGTGCGTTAACCACTTCGCCACGACCGCCGTATAAATATGGTGGAGGATGATGGATTCGAACCACCGAACTCGAAGAGAGCAGATTTACAGTCTGCCGTGTTTAGCCACTTCACTAATCCTCCATGATGGTGCCGGCGAGAGGATTCGAACCCCCGACCTACTGATTACAAGTCAGTTGCTCTACCAACTGAGCTACACCGGCATATGAACTTACCGTTTTAAAAATGGTGGCTCGGGACGGAATCGAACCGCCGACACGAGGATTTTCAGTCCTCTGCTCTACCGACTGAGCTACCGAGCCGAACTTTGAAGAAATGGCGGAGCCGACGGG
>NZ_JBWDNS010000016.1:0-54767 GCF_056269305.1 Paenibacillus sp. J22R3
AGGTTCGAGGTGGAAGTGCAGCAATGCATGCAGCTGACGAATACTAATCGGTCGAGGGCTTATCCTACGAATATCTGCTCGGATGTTCAACTTCGGACAATAATCAGCTAAACAAGACCTTCGCAAAGGTTCGTATCCAGTTTTCAAGTTGCAAACCAACCAATTGAATAACCCATTCGTGGGTTTTATTTCATGAGTTGAAGAGACTTGAAACTTATACACATGCCGGTGTAGCTCAGTTGGTAGAGCAACTGACTTGTAATCAGTAGGTCGTGGGTTCGACTCCTATCGCCGGCACCATTTTTTCAAACTTGAGCCATTAGCTCAGTTGGTAGAGCACCTGACTTTTAATCAGGGTGTCGTAGGTTCGAGTCCTACATGGCTCACCATTTTCGTTTAACGACAATGGGGGCACTTTACATTATGCGCGTATGGCGGAATTGGCAGACGCACCAGACTTAGGATCTGGCGGGCGACCGTGGGGGTTCAAGTCCCTCTACGCGCACCATATTTATCTGCGGAAGTGGCTCAGCGGTAGAGCATCGCCTTGCCAAGGCGAGGGTCGCGGGTTCGATTCCCGTCTTCCGCTCCATTTTTACAACTTTCATGACCGTTACTCAAAGATCTGAGTAGCGGTCTTTTTGCATGGATATAAACCACAAAAAAGCCGCTTACCGACATGATTACGACGGTAAGCGGCTTTTTCTATTTCTCATCGAATGGTAAAAGAACTTCTTTCACAAGTGGCTTGTAAGAGGGATCGAAGTAAGCCGTGAATGCCAGATTGGCTGAGATTGGAGTGGCATCACCCGCTAAACTGCTTGATTTAGCGACGTCGAATGAATCAACTGTAATTAGTCTAGGCAGCTTTTGCAGTTCTTCGATATAACGCAATATGTCTGCATAACGACCTTTAATAACTATGCCTACCTTAAGCTTTTTCACATTAGGACCAAATGAGTTGCTACCCGAAGAAGAATCAATAGTTTCGCTTGCAGCAGCTTCCGAATTTTGTTGATTATCACTACGATCAGGCGTAAAGGTTGCGGTAAGGGCCTCTCCACCAGTACTTGCTTCAATTTGTTGTAAATCAAGCAGCAGCTGCTCCGTGTTGTCCCATAAAGGGAGAGCTAGTTGTACGTTTTCTTTAGAATATTCATTGCTCGCTTCTTTTTTCTCCGCGAGCTTGTTGCTCAGAATCTTGTATTCACTGTTTAGCCGCTCGATCTCTGCTTGTTGATCGGTAATCTGATCTGTTGATGGCTTCAGCAGGTAAGTATAGATAACAAACAAAGCGAGGAAAAGCACTGCGATTAGAAGGACAGACAAGGGACGGTTTTTAGTTAGTTGTTCCATTGTTATCCTCCTCGTTCGACTGCTTCATCAAGATACTGAAGGAAGCCGTATATGGTTTGGAGACGGAAATCCCACCGCTGTCGGTTGAGGTGGCCATTGTCTCCCCTTTGGACATCGTTTGCATGCCGGCATCTTCGGTAAAGGATAAACGGTGTAAATCGAACAAGTAACGGGACATATCCTTCATTGAATTGAAGCTGGCTGTAAGTGCAATTTGTCCTTGCTCTGTGTAGCCAAGGGTCCGAAGTTCTGCGCTAATCGGAAGCTTATGCTCAATCTCTTTAACGATCGCAACTACGTCTCTTTGTTTTTTCTTGATTTCTTCAATTTCCGTAAGCGGGTTTGACTGGCCCTGAGCAGTACCGGTAATCAATTCATTCTGGGCTAGTGCAATTTGGTCATTTAAGGCTTGCACCTGATCTTTATTATCTGAAATTTCGGTACGGTTACTTATAAAGGAGTAGCCGATGAGTGCCATAATGAGCAGCCAAGCACCTAGAGCACTGGTGATAACAACAGGGAGCAGTTTTGCTTCATGATTAACTTTGGGAAGCAGGTCGATGTTAAAGCTAAGGTCTTTTGGTAGTGCTAAGCCGGCTGGGATCAGATAGTTACCCTGCTCATCATCTAGGCTGCCGCCTTCAAAGGAAGGAAAGTCAGCTTCATGAATGGCGATTTCCGCCTGTGTCTCGCGCAATATGGAGATGAGGTCATGCTGTGCGGATACGGCCCCAGCTACGATTGCAGTACTAATACGTGACGCGCCTTCATGAAGGCCGAATTGATAGAAATTCAAGATCCGAGAGATCTCAGTGCTTAGCTCGGATAGCTGTGATTCGTTTAAGTGACCGGGTTGATGACTGCCATTTTCCAATAAGTTGATCGCTCTCATGAAGATTGGGCTGCCTTCATGGAACATAAAGATCTCGAGCATCGTATCACCGATGTTAAGGACCATCGTTTCACTTGTTTTCTCTGTTTGTTGTGTAAATAATGATTTTGCCAGGGCAGCTGCAGGGAATGTAATGGCTTTAACGCGTAAGCCGGCTTCTTGCATTAACTCCATAGCTGTGCGAATCCACTTAAGTGGTGCGGCAAAGATCAAAACCTGTGTGCTAGTCTCATCCTTGCCAATCTGTAGATAATCGTAGATCGGCTCTTCGAATGGCAGATGGAGCGTCGTCTCAACCTCTAACTCAATTAAAGAGCGAAGCTCTTTATCATTGGTTGTTGGGATTCGCATTTTACGAACGATAATTTGCGAAGTAGGAACGGCAAGAGAAACAGAAGCGCCGTTTAGCTTCTCGCGTAGGATCCATTTTTTGAAACTGCTGCGGATTTCGTCTACTTTTATGAATTGATCATCAACAATGGCACCTTCAGGAAGTGGAAGAAAACCGCTTCGATCAAGCTCCCATGCTTTTTTCTTGCGCAGCGTAGTGAAACGGATGGCGGTTTGTTCAATGGTAAGACCGATTTGTTTGGAGCCAATGGTTATCAACATGATCACATCCCGCTTAGGTTATTATAGCTAGATACCCTTCTATCAGCGCATCTCCGAAGCAATAAGCAGCAAGTGTGCCTACAGCAAGGAACGGGCCGAAAGGGATCGGTTGTTTTCGTTTGACAAGGTGAAGTAGCTGCAAGGTGCCGCCTACGATTGAACCGGTCAGACAAGCAAGAAGCATTGCAACTAGAATGTGGGGAAGACCAATAGCAAGTCCAAATACGAAGAACAGCTTGGCATCTCCTAGCCCCATACGGCCACGTGAGAGAAGATTGATTAGAAGCAGCATCCCACCGCCTAGCAATGCACCTACAGCGTAATGCCATAAAGGTTGTTCGTGATGTAAAAGTCGAGATAGGATGAGCAATGGGAGAAAGAAAAGTAGTACTTTGTTTGGGATTAACATGTATTTGAGATCGGCAACGGTAATGATAACGGACAGACTGACAAGAAGCAGGCCGGAGATAAGTTCAAGGCTAGGGCCAAAGATCAGATACATACTCATGAATAATAGTCCGGTAATGACTTCACCGAGTGGATACAAAGGAGATACAGTTGTACCACAATGACGACAGCGGCCACGTGCAAGCAGATAGCTGAATAAGGGGACTAAATCACGTTTCCTAAGTCGTGTTTGGCAGCTTGTACAGTGGGAGGGCGGATGAATGAGAGATTGTTTCAGTGGTACACGCAAGCCCACAACGTTAAAGAATGAGCCACATACAAGGCCGAGGATGAAAAAATAGATTGCTAGGACAGTCGTCATCTATGAATGGCTACTTTCTATCTAAAATGAAGAGAAAGGAACCGGAACGATTCCGGTTCCTGACAGAAGATGAGGAGTTATTTAAGTTGAGTTGCAGTAAAGGTCTTATCGTCAGATGTACCGGATGCAGTGCTAATCACTATATTAAAGAGAGTACCTGTGGAGTTATATGTAACTGTTCCATCCGTAATTGTTGCTTTTGTACTTGGGAGGACGATATCGCTAGAAAGATACCCTTTGTAGATTAGACCTGGAGTAGTTGCATCGCCAACGATTTGAATTGAACCAGCGCTTTTAAAATCACCATTTAGTTCAGAGGTCACGTAAATTCGTGATGCATCGTAGATTTGCCGAGCAGTTGCAATATCAGAATCAGTTTTCGATTTACCAATGATGTTAGAAATAAGTGGAATTGCAATCGCAGCAATGACCCCTAAGATGACGATAACAGCTAGCAACTCAATTAGTGTAAAACCTTTCTCATTCTCTCTTGCACGTTTCAAAACATTTGCTACCATTTTTAATTCCTCCCTGAATTGGTTTTACTTGCCTACTTAGCCCATCTGACTATATAGACTGAACATTGGCAGCATGATGGCTGCCACGATGACTCCGACCATACCGGCGAGAAATACGAGCAAGATCGGCTCGATTAATGACTTCATCCGGTCGACTGTGTTCTCGACATCCATCTCATAGAAGTCGGCTACTTTAGAGAGCATTAGGTCAAGAGAGCCTGTCTCTTCGCCAATTGCTATCATTTGAGTAACCAGTGGTGGGAAAACCCATGATTTCTTGAGTGGGTCCGAAAGCGGTGTACCTTGTCTTAGTGAATCTCCTGCGCTACGAATGACTTTGCCTACGACCCGATTTGCAACAACCTCTTCGACGATGGACAGTGCTTGTAGCATGGGAACCGAGCTAGCGTAGAGGGAAGACATCGTACGCGACATTTGGGCAATAACGCCCTTCTGCGAAAGCTTGCCGAAGATTGGAAGCTTAAGCTTCATGTAATCTATTGCATAGGCTCCTTTTGTAGTGCGCTTGGCTGTAATGAAACCGATAACGACAAGCACGACAACGAGAAGCCATAGATACCACTGATTTTGGATACTGTTACTGGCTGCCATAACCATCACAGTGATGGCTGGGAGCTTCGCATCCATAGAATCAAACATACTTACGAACTGAGGTACAACTGCTTTAAGTAGATAGATGACGGCTGAGATAGCGAGAAATCCTACAACCATCGGATAAGTTAAGGCGGATTTGATCTTTTCCTTCGTCATATGCTGCTTCTCGAAGAAGACAGCTAGTCGCTCGAGTGTACCTTCCAGATCACCGGACTCTTCACCTGCGCGGATCATGTTGGTGAACATCGAAGGGAAGATTCGCTTATGCTCCTGCACGGCCTGCGAGAAGGCATTACCGCGAAGCAAGCCCGAATGCACATCGACGAGCGCCTTCTTAAGCGGTTTACTCTCGGTTTGTTGGGCTAGAATGCCTGTGGCATCGAGAATCGTGACACCTGCGCGAATTAGCGTTGCGAATTGGCGGCAGTAGATGATGAAATGCTGCATTTTAACCGGGTTACCGATGTAAATGTCCATCGACAGAATCGTGTTTCGGTGTTCAATGACCGAAAGCACGACAAGTCCGCGTTTACGCAGCTCTTCAACTGCCGTCGATTTGTCCATTGCGGACATTTTACCTCTCAGCTGCTTGCCGCCGCCTGTCTTGACATGGTAGGCAAATTGAGCCATTAGTAAGCACCTTCAGTCAAGTAGACTTTGGCGGCAGCCGGATCAACACGTCCTGACTGCAGAAGCTCCTTAATCGAAGCGTCTAGTGTATGCATGCCCAGCGCGCGTCCTGTTTGCATGACGCTCTTGATCTGATGAATTTTCTCGGTGCGAATTAGGTTGGCGACGGCAGGCGTGTTGATCATAATCTCCGTAGCACAGGATCTGCCTTGTCCGCCAGGGCGAGGCAGCAGCCTCTGTGAGATAACTCCGATCAGAACAGCTGCGAGCTGCGTCCGAATTTGTCCTTGCTGGTGAGATGGAAAAGCATCGATAATCCGATCGATCGTTTGCGGAGCATCTGTTGTATGTAAGGTCGCAAATACTAAATGTCCGGTTTCAGCTGCCGTAACAGCTGCTGAAATCGTCTCTAGATCACGCATCTCGCCAACTAGGATGACGTCAGGGTCTTGCCTAAGTGCCGCTCTCAGCCCGTTGCTAAAGCTCTTCGTATCATTGCCGACCTCACGTTGATCGACCACCGATGCCGAATGAGTATGGAGGAATTCGATGGGATCCTCCAAGGTGACGATATGCTTCTTCTGCGTTCGATTGATGTAATCGATCATCGCCGCTAACGTCGAGGATTTGCCGCTGCCTGTCGGTCCTGTAACGAGGACAAGTCCTTGATGCTTATTAGCAAGCGTCTCGATGATTGCAGGAAGCTGCAGCTGCTCGAGTGAGGGAATGCGCGTCGGAATGGTCCGAATCGCAATGCTCACTTTGCCACGCTGTCGGTATGCATTGATCCGGTATCGAGAGTAGCCTTCCAGTTCATAGGAGAAGTCAACTTCACCGGCTTGCTCAAAGTGGGCTAACTGCTCGCTGTTTAACAGGGCCGCCGCCATAGCTCTAGAACGCTCAATCGTAACTGCTTCCTCACCTAGCCGTTGAAGTGTGCCGTGAACCCGCATAACAGGAGGCGAGCCAACGGAAATATGAAGATCAGATGCTTTGCTTTCATGAGCTTGCTGCAGCAAGGATGTGATCTGTTCCAATACTTGTGTCATTTTGGCCCTCCTTTCTAATGGGATACGGTCTCTTGCAGCACTTCCTGCAGGGAAGTAATGCCTTTAACCGCCTTCTCCAGGCCATCATCCATCAGCTGAATTAACCCATTCTTCTCTGCTGCAACTCGTAGGTCTTGAAGGGAGCCCTCTTGGCTGATCTGCTGCCGAATGGCGTCATTAATGCCGAGTACTTCATGGATGGCGACCCTGCCGCGATAACCGGTTTGGTTACAGGTGCCACAGCCGGTGCCTTTATACAGCTTGTCCGCGTGAAGTCCGTGATTTTGCAGGAAAATGATTTCTTGCTCGGATGGCGTATAGGCTGTCGTACAATCCGGGCATACACGTCTGACAAGCCGCTGTGCAACTACGCCGACCAATGAAGAGGCGATCAAGTAGGGGGCAATCCCCATATCGCGGAACCTCGTAATGGAGCTGACGGAATCATTCGTATGTAGTGTCGATAGTACCAAGTGTCCTGTTAGAGAGGCGCGAATAGCAATTTCTGCCGTCTCAGAGTCACGAATCTCGCCGACCATGATGATATTAGGATCTTGACGGAGAATCGAACGCAGCCCTGCTGCGAAAGTAAGTCCGATTTGCGGATTTACGTGGACCTGATTGATGCCCTCAAGCTGGTACTCGACCGGATCCTCAACGGTAATGATGTTAGAGTCCTCTTTGTTGAGATGTTGAAGAGCGGAGTAGAGCGTTGTTGTTTTACCGCTGCCCGTCGGTCCGGTAATAAGAATGATACCGTAGGGAACCTCAATCATTTCTCTAAAGATTCTATGGTTGTGCTTGCTGAAGCCGAGCTGATCGAGCGCCTTAACACCAACGCTTAGATCGAGAATCCGAAGTACGATTTTCTCTCCATGAATGGTTGGAAGTGAGGAAACCCGGATATCGATTGTCTTGTAGTCGACTTGCATTTTCATTCGACCATCCTGCGGCAAACGGCGTTCAGCGATGTTCAGCTTCGCCATAATCTTAAGTCTGGCCGTAATGAAGCCCTGCATTTGTTTAGGAATAACTCTCTCGGTCCGAAGCACGCCATCAAGCCGATAACGAATGGTTACATTGGTCTCACCTGGGTCGACGTGGATGTCGGACACCTGAAGCTGTACGGCCTGCTGAATCATCTGGTTCACTAGACGAACGACAGGAGAGTCCTCATCCGTAATCTCGGTTTCACGAATTTCATCTGCCGTAGGCAACTCGCCCATGAGCTGAGACATGGAATCTTGCAAACCGTAGTGACGAGCAATGGCTCTTTGCAGTTCATCTCGGCCAGAGATAGCTGGCTCGATGCGAAAGCCGGTAGACATTCGAAGCTCTTCAATTGCAAAATAGTCCAGCGGATCAGCCATGGCGACGAGCAGCTTGCCGCCTTCTTTATGAATCGGAATGGCTTGATATCGGCGAGCCAAGCTCTCGGGTATGATCTGCGTAATAGAAGGCTCGATCTGATATTTAAACAAACTGACATGTGGAATGCCTAGTTGAAATTCCAGTACTTCAAACAGCTGCTGTTCGGTTATGTATCCTTGTGTAATAAGCAAATCGCCAAGCTTCTGCTTCGTCTTGCTTTGTTCGCGCAATGCCTGCTGCAACTGTTCTTCGGAAATGACATTGCTCTCGATGAGGAGGTCGCCCAGCCGCTTCTTTTTCACGGTACTCATTTCTACCAATCCCCTCATGACAATTCGTATCATGTTAATCTTGTTACGACAAGGCAGTGGGTCTTTGTGCCTATATGGTAACTGCCATTTCGTGCTGTACTTTTGCATAAATCTAGCAAATCCCGCTTCTGATAAGGTAATTATACACACAGCTAGTTCTTTTAGACAATATGGGATTTTTATTAACATATTTATCTATTTTTCTTCCGGGATTCTATGTATAATATAGTCAACTGAAAGTAGTCCTTTAGAACTGTATCAAATTGTAGCAAAAAACCAATGACAGGGGGGGAAGCTATGGATACGAGAAAGAGTACTAGGATGATTAGGAGAGCAAATCAGAGGCTGCAGACGAGGTCTCTAGTAATCAGACTGCTTTTTATAGGCATGATTGCGGCTCTCATTATTATTCCGGGGCTTTACTTGAAGGATGCGTACGCGAACGGGACAGTCTATTACGCAATCAAAGCCGACACGAAGTTCATCACGGTGGGAGCCAATAATGAGTTATCTGCTAGTGTGACAAGCATTGGCACGTCAGCGGAGCAGTTTGAGCGAATCAAGAACAGCGATGATACATATTCGATTAAATCCAAATCGACCGGCAAATATGTGACCGCTACAAAGACAGACAAAGCATTGGCGGCAACTGCTGCGACAATTAGCGCTAGCGAGAAATTCAGCATTGTGGATGACTATTTAGTAGCTACTATAGGTTCTAATAATACAAAGAGGTATGTGAAAATAAATTCGGAGAAACTCTATCCTTCTGAGTCGGACAAGGCCAATGGAACGAAGCTGAGATTCACTGAGAATGTGACCAAACTGCTGGAAATCACGGATGGCGGCGGAACGTCAGACCTACAGCCGCTGCTGGGCAAACAGCCGAATATGTCAATTGAAACAATGAGTATGAAGCGTTTTGTCGCTCTGCGCGGTGAGCTTGACGGCAAATACGACGGTATCTACATCGGTAAAGGCAGCTTCAATCCAACTAAAGTAGCTAAGACAACTTCTTCCAACCGAGCAGCTGCACATGAGACCAAGAACTTGGAGAACGACATAACGCTTCTTAAAGCAGGCGAGATTGTCGATAATTTTATTACGAAAGGGCAGCCCGTTTTCATTTATAATGACTCCTCTAATAAAAGCGGTCTGCTTTACCAGAAAAATACCGGGAATCTATACAAAACGTTTGCAGCATACTCGACTGCCGGCAGAGATAATGTTGTCTTTCTAAAGCCAACAGAATTGGCTAATTTAGCTACCCTTAGCTTGAATGAAAATGGGCTGCTGAACCAACGGCCAAAACTCGTGTTAAGCGGTCAACCAACCGCTTATCTCATGGACTCTAGCACTCTCTATCGCGCCGGAGATAAGTTATCTTTTCATTTCAATGTGCCGAACTATAACAAATTCGGAGATGGTAGATTAACAGCAAACTTGTATCTGGGTCTAGATCAAGCGGTAACGTTCGGCAATGACCAGATTGTTGCTTCCTCAGTTGTTTCCAATAACAACGAAGACAGTGAGATTTCTTACGTGCTGCCTAAAGGTTATTCCGGCCTTTATTATTGGAAGCTCGAAATCGTAGATCAAACTACCAAGTTGAAGAGCTACGAAACAGGTGTATTCAGATATCGCGATCAATTGACTAAGGTGCGTGTACTTCAAGTTATGCCGAATGATTCTGATACGAGCAGCTTGAAGAATAACAGTAACTTAAACCAGACGTATCTGAAATCAACGGATGAATACGAAATTGAAATCACGACTATGAAATTTAATGCGTTCAACTCGATGGTCAAAACAAATCTAAATGGAACGTATGACATGCTTATTTTCGGATTTACGGATACCTATAATTCAAGTGCCAGCATTACATTGGATACAGCTAATGCCGTCAATAATTTCATTCGGACAGGCCAAAGCGTTATGTTTACGCATGATACTGTATTCTCAAGCAGCGAGACGGACCGGAATACATGGATTGACCAATTCCAGCAAACAACCGGACAAATCGAACCTTGGACGAATCTTGGTCTCAGTGCATTTAACACGTCTAAGGCCGTGAAGAAGGTTAACGACGGACTTCTTAATCAATTCCCGTTTAATCTGAATACCTCTACACCAGAGGTGGCATTAACGCACAATCAATACTTTACGCTTGATCTGGAGGATAAGACGGTTGTGCCATGGTACAACATTATTGGCTCGAACCGTGATGAAGACGATAGCTGGAACCACTACTACACCTATTCCAAAGGGAATGTGACGTATTCCGGTACAGGTCACACGAATACAAACTTCCCAACCTGGGAGCAGCAGCTGTTCGTCAATACGATGTACCGTGCTTTTATGGGCTCTAACCATGCGCCGATGTTAACGGTGTACAATCCGATTGATTACTCGGCTGCTAAGGATAATTTCATTCCGAGCTATCAAAATATTAATCTCAGCTTTATGCCTGAGGATTATGATTTTGTGGATCGCAACTTAACGGTTTCGGTCAAGTACTCCTATAATGACGGTACTAGACTGCAGACCGTAACGCAGCCGATTACAACGGCTGTCTCAGGTTCTACCATTAACTCTGTCATCACGAATCCATTTACAACCGGAGACGGCGATCTCTCTATCGAAATTACGGTAACAGACAAGACAGGTGCGAAGATTACGAAGACCATTCCGGTTAAGGTGAAGAAGGTATCTTCCAATCTTACTGTGAGACGTACGATTTCCGGATTGAGCTCGGGGTCGGAGCTTACGCTCGATAAAGGTACTACGACAACAATGACGTATACGGCAACGCCGAAAGCCATTACGAAATCGGGTTCTGTCAATGTCGACACGCTCAAAATCCAAGGGGTTTCGTTTGCCGAAACACTCCCGGCTGGGCTGGAGATCGTTAGTACATCGCTTCCTCCGGGGATGACGTTAACGACGAATAAGGATTCAAACAACAAGACTATTCTTAGTGGATCAATAAGCACAATTCAGTATGCCGTGGACGGACAAAGCTATACGGCTTCGCCTGTTACATTCACCATTACGGTTAAGCCAACTGTGACAGGGACTCTTCCTCTCAACAATTCGAGTCTCACATTTAAGGATGTCGGACAGACTGCATCGACGACACTTCCTTTCGACACCTATTCGTTGAACTCCATTGTTCGGTTGGATAGCTTAAGCATCGGGCTGCAGGATATTACGCTCGTGAACAAGAAGGACAGTACCGGAGCGACAGTGTATGACACAGCTACGGTCATTCCAACTTTCACGCCAGCGGATGCAACGCCTAAATTTAGCTGGACATCATCGAACCCAGCAGTAGCCACCATCATTACGACGAATGCAGGTAACGGGTATGTTACAGGCGTTGCCAAAGGTGTAACAACGATTAGAGTGACTGATTCGATTACCGGTAAAACGGCTACCGCACAAGTAACTGTACTGGAATCGGGGCTTAACATCATCGCTAACGATACGGTAACAGCGGGTATGACGATGGATTTGTCAGGTGCACTTGTCAAACCAACTCGCGAAACGGTTAGCAACATCGAGTGGTCGATATTTAATCCGGCAGACGGATCATTGAGTACGAGCAGCGGTTGGCAAACGAAGCTTACCGGATTAAAAGCCGGTAAAATAAAAGTTTCCCTGCATGTGACGACTACTTATAATTCGACCATTGACGGGTCAACGGTGACGACCTCTTATGATGCATCAAAGGATGTCACCATTACGAATCCGGTCTTAACCTTGACAGGCAGCAGTAATCTTACCGTCGGCGATACGATTCCGCTCACCGCTGCTTTGCAGAAATCACTCACAGATCATACGCCGATTACGGATAGCAGAGTGATTCAAAGTGTGAGCTGGAGTTTGAAAGAGGCGGATAAGCAGAAAATCGCTTCTCTTCCAGCAACAACAGACAAGCTGCTTGTGAATGAGTTGAAAGGACTTGCTCCAGGCACTGCCACCGTCGTTGTTTCTGTGAAACTGCTGGACAATACGGTGATCACGAAGGAACTGTCGATTACGATTGAGAATCCGGTTCTTACTTTGAAAACAGGGTCACCATCAATTGGAATTGGAGACATCGCTCAACTCACTGCAACGCTGCAGAAGTCGGCTACAAACACAACGGCTGTTATAGACGATAGTGTCACCATAACGTGGGGATTGAGCAGTACAAGTGACTCAAGTCTTGTGAGCCTAGGGACGGCAGCAAACAATCAGTTTACGAATCAGCTCCAAGGTCTTGCTCCAGGGACTGTAACTGTCGTCGCTTCCGTAAAACTTGCTGATGGCACGGTGCTAAAGGACACGCTGCCAGTGACGGTAGTAAGCCCATTCCCGTCATTGGAAGGAACGGGTACTATTAGTATAGGCGATACGATATCGCTGACCGCAGCCTTGAAGAAATCGGCAAGCAGTAATACAGATATTGCTGCAAGTATGATCAAGGATGTTAAATGGGGGCTGGAAGGTGCTAATGCGGAAGAATTAGTAGATCTGCCAATCCCAACTACTAAGCAGATGAATAATTCACTCGAGGCTAAAGCTCCAGGTAATGTAACGGTCTTAGTGAAATTCCAACTCATGAATGGCACGTGGGTTTCGGCGACGCGATCGATTACGATCGAGGAACCTTATCTGAACTTGTCAGGTCCAGGAACCATCAGCCTAGGAGACACCGTGGAACTGAAAGCTACACTGCAGAAGTCGAAAGATAACAGTGCTCCCATTGCAGATGATAGCGTGATTCTAGGTGTTCTCAAGTGGGAGCGTTCGAATACGAAGGCAGAGCTAATTTCGAACTCCACAGGCAAGCACTACACGAATAATCTACATGCGCTTGTTCCCGGAACCATAACCGTGACGGTCTCCTTGAAACTGCAAAATGGGAAAACGTATCCGCAGCAAGTGGATGTTACTATTCTTAAACCGGATGTAACTTTAAGCGGGCCGCTCAAAGTCGGCGTAGGCGATGTAATCGAATTAACAGCCGGATTGACGAAGTCATCGGGGGATTCTACGGCGATAACCGATACTAGCCTAATAGAAGGTGTGAGTTGGGGTCTGAAAGAAGCAGGAGCTGACGACATCGTTACGCTTCCGGCATCAACGGGCAAAAACTTCACCAATGAACTTAGTGCGATCGGTGATGGCAAAGTGACGGTAATCGTTTATGTGAAGCTTCTTGACGGTTCAGTAGTGGATGAGGAGTTTCCGATAACCATTCAGAATCGCGGGCTAAAGCTCGATGGCAGTCTGATCGTTAAAGCAGCTTCAGCAATTAATTACCCGATTACATGGGAAGGAGCTGCCGGCAAACCAAGTTTCACCTATGAACCGGAATGGACATTGCTGAATAGTCCTTCTAAAGGCACTAGCCTTACGGGCGGTCAAAACTCAGTGAAATTAACGACGGGCTGGCAGGATGGCGGAACTGTGACCATTCAAGTGAAGGTGAAGTCACCGGCCGGTAAAGTATTTACCGATACATTGACGGTTGATATTGTACTCATTAAATTACCTGCTACAGTGCCTCATTTTAAAGTAAAGCAACAGATGAATCTGGCATCTAGTCAATCCTTGACTATTCTACCAGCCAAACTAAGGGCTACTATAGTGCCTAGACTGATATGGACATCCGCCAATAGCAATATTGTAGCGGTATCGGCTAACGGTGTCATTGAGGGTGTCAATTACGGTACGACGACAATCACCGTGTATGATCCTGTACTGCAAATTACGCTTACTGTAAGAGTTACGGTCGACAAGAGCGACAAATACTAATCCGTAAGAAAGGGCTGTCCCAAACGTCACCTTAGGTGACGAGGGACAGCCCTTCTCTCTTAATCAAACCAAAAAGATGGCGCGGAGTCTAAACTCTACGCCATCTTCTTTTAGTTTAACCGTTCTATTCGGGGGCTAATTTTGCACAGGAAGCAGCTTCTTCTGTCCGATATTGACTCTAATTTTGTTGACGCGAGGAAGGCCTGCAAGCTGATTAATAAAGACATCTTTATTGTAATCGATGACAAAACGGGCTTGAGTTTGTGTAACCGGTTCATTATCTGGACCAAAA
This sequence comes from Paenibacillus sp. J22R3, assembly GCF_056269305.1. Taxonomy (NCBI): domain Bacteria; kingdom Bacillati; phylum Bacillota; class Bacilli; order Caryophanales; family Paenibacillaceae; genus Paenibacillus; species Paenibacillus sp. J22R3. The sequence continues at coordinate 14,221 of NZ_JBWDNS010000016.1, forward strand.
TCTTGAGGGCTGAAATTCAGTGTGGTCCCGGTTTCAGTCGAGGTGGTATCACCAAGCACGGCGTTAATGGTGATGCCTTCCTTGGCAAAGAATCCGCCATGAATCCAGAAGAGCGAGCCTACGCCATACAGCTCAGCTGTTTGATCTGTGTAGAAGAAGCCATCCAGCGTGCTAATACTCGATTGTTTATAGCCATCACCTAGCTGTTGGAAGGCGGTGACCCGATAGATGTCAATGGGTCCATTGGTGATCATTACCAGCTCTCTTTTCTTGTCATTCACGACCATCCCGCGAATCTGAGCATCCATAATTTCGTTGATCTCATCATCCTGCAAGGAGAAGATGGTGGAATCCATTTCAAGATTACCTATCAACGTTACTTTTCCTTTGACCAGAATATTGGCTCGAATGGGGATAACGGTATTAGGATTATCGTTCTGAATGGTCATATTACCATTTACGATAAGCCAATCGTGAGCACCTTTCGATGTGTATCGAATTTGACGGAGATCAGCACCGATTGTTAAGTCACCGTCTACAAATACAGCACCGGAGAGATCACTCAACTGCGTATTCAGAACACTCATGGTGTGATCATAATCTGCTTTAGCTTCATTATAGGAATCTTGTTCTTCGATCGTAGCACCACTGTCTGGCAATGAAGGGGCCGTAGGAATGGTAATCGGGTTGGTTGATAAGGAAGCTTTCATTAGAGCAAGAAGTCCATCCCCGGAATCCTGAGGCGTGTAGGCATTCCACAAGGAGTCTCTCAAGCTTGGATCCGCACCTGTACCAAGCGCGTCATAGGCTTTATCGACGAAAGATTGCGCCACGTCTATGGAAATGAATTTTTTCTTTTCAATTAGCTCCACTTTGGAATCTAGGTCATGGAACTGAGGATCCCCCAGATTCTCAAGAATTTGGTAGGGTGTATTTGGATCAACCGGTTTGTCGCGATATTTAATTTTACTTTGCGATTGGATTTGAATTTTACCGTTCCCAATGTCATCACCGTCAGGCACATAGATGCCATCCAACGCCGATGAATCAACAGGGTCGACATACAGGAACTGTGTATTGGCAGTAAGCGGGTTGTTCAAGTAGGTGTAGTTCGCGACATTTTGGATTCTCAGCTCATTGCCCGCATAGATGTTACCTTTGAAGGCTGGTGCGCCGTTGATGACAACATCGCCTTCTGAACCAAATGCATATTTCAGAAAATCCGGGAACGTATCCAGCGTCATATCCTGTACCAAATCCCGTTTGACGCCGTTCACTTCTGCTTCAGCCGTTATTCGAATGGCAGTTAAGTATTCATTGGCCGTTGGTTGACCCGTTCCGCTGCTTTGATTCTGGCAATACAACTGTTGTTTCAAAAGATTGATCGTACCGAGAATGCACATGTTTTTGATACGATATTCCGGCTTCTTGGCCTTATCGAGCTCTGAGCCTTCATTCAAATAGCCTCGCTCCCCATAGTCTTTGAAGCTTTCCACGAATTGCTCTACATTTTGTGTCAACAGGGAAGGGCTTATCGATTGATTATCGAAGCGCGCCATAATGTGTGCCATCGCTTCACTCAGCGCCTTATCCGCAAGATGGACGGTTTGCAAATTGTCTTCCGATTTCTGAGTCCGTGCTGCTCCGCCGATCGTAGCACCGAGAACAGCTACACCGACTAGTGTAAAGAGCAGCATCATAAACACAACAAGTAAAAAGGCAGAGCCTTTCTCTTCACGTATCATTAGCGAGCTGCCTCCTCTTAAAATCCGAATCTACTTTCCAGGTTAAGATCAAAATTTCGGTCGCCATACTCTTGACGCAGCTTAAGCTTGATTTCAAGCATCCCGCTGCTGCAGCCTGTTTGGCCGTTCACGCATTTTAGTTTAATGAAAGATTCGTTATATGCAGTAGGACTGTTCGGTACAATCTCTGATGCGATAGCTACTTCACGATTACCGATAAATAGAGCGCTTTTATTCGAGGCATCAGAATGTTTAATGCTGATTACTTCCCGGAGAGGGTCGTCCCCTGTCTCTATAGGGTCTTCAGAAGAAATCTCCGGCAGCGTCAGCGTAATCGATTGACTAAGGCTTGCATCGGATTGCGAGATTCGGCTCGGTCCGACCCGGTACAATTCGGTAATAATGGAGGACATGATTAGATCGCCTTCGTCTCGAAGGGAGTTCTCGACGCGAACCTTATTGTAGGTATTCATCCCAAATGTAATAGAAGAGTAAATGACACCCAGAACGACGGATAGTATGGTCAGTGAGGCAATCAGTTCAACTAGTGTATAGCCTCTCTCAGCCTCGCTACCGGTTAGTCGCCGTCTCATGTGGTTAACGAATCGATTCATCGCTTATGTACCCCTCCACTTCCGAATACTCCCGTTTGCTCCGATTGTCTTCGCTATTGTGAGGCTCAAGCTCTGCAACTTCAACTTTAATGGGGAGCAGATATTTATTGATCTGTCCGCTATCGGGAGAAAATTTGACTTTATCTTGGAAGCTAATTGTGACATGGTAAGAAATATCGTTGATTTTGGGATTCAAGATAAAGGCAAGCGTCTGCGGGTCATCTACGAGTTCCTTATAATTTGTACAGGAGCCACTGCCTTCGGGGCAGCCGTCTGAATTGATTTCATTACGCTCCTCGCCGATGCCAAGCGGTTGTCCAACCTTGAAAAATTTGGCCATCTCATCAAAATCTGATTGTTTCTGCATATAAAACAGCGTGTTACGCGCCAGATTGACCATGACTGTCTTATTCTGGTTGCCCTTGGCGTAGGAGAGGGCATGGACAAAAAAACCTGTCATCGCGAGTCCGGCGACGGAGAGGATGATGAGGCAGGTCAAGATTTCAACTAATGTAAAGCCACTCTCTCTAGATGGCTGCTGTTGCTGCTCGTGTGCTTTCATAAGCAATCACAGTTCCCTTCGATTAACATACATTTCCTACTATCTTCGACACAGAACGTCGCAAATCCTCCTAGTTCTAAAGTCTCACCGCAATAAAAATAAACCGTTCCTCCCAAGCATTAGCTTAAGAGAAACGGCGTTATATTAGTAGGACTAATTACTTAGTCTTCATTAGACCGGAACCTAGCTTGACGGATAAGTACCACTCACTCGTAGCGTGAGGAGCAATGTGGAGAAGCTTGTCTCGTTCAGCTGCTTCAGTTAGGCTGTCGTAGTAACCATTGCATGGCTCCAGTGCACAAACGGCTTGCTCGTTGCATAACCCTTCGTCAATCCAGATGCCCAAGTAGGGCACTGATTCAGCATCCCACTCCAGCATTAAGTAATCCCCGCTGTCTTGTTCATAAAGTCCGGTCCATCCCTCATCGACTGCCCCGTCAACATAGAATTTACGAGCATCCTTGGCAGAAGCGGGTTCGATCGTATCAAGGCGAAGATAAGAACCATCAATATCCGCTTCCGGCCAATCATACAGCTCGCCTGTCTGCAGCAAACGACCACCGAATACGCAGCGTACTTGTTTAGTGGCCCCAGGAAGCATAATCCGCGTGTTTGTCGTGGCAACAAACTGGGGATGCGCAAGCCAAAATGCCGCTATCGTCTCCGAACTGAGGTTCCGAACTGTGTATTCGAAACGCAGCTGCTGATCGTTCTCGAATCGAATGGTTCTTGTCAATTCATAGGGGAGCGCTCTTCCGACTACTTTGCAAACGAGTGCATCTTGTTCTTCGAAAGAAACCTCCCACGGGATGGACCATACATCGCCATGATCCGGCATGTGTTGTCCGAAGTTGTCCCCTTCTAACGGGTAGAGACATGCGGCAACGGTAGGGAAACATTCATCCCAGCCGCTCATATCCGCTGCGAGGAAGTCAGAGCCATGTTCGACCTTAGCGAGTGGACGGGACCCGGTGCCGACGACCCACTCTTTACCGGTAAGGCGGTTCTCTAGGGAGACGATTTTGCCTCCCAGCTCGGGTATGACGGTAATCCGCAGCTCAGTAGATTCCATGAGGACGGCGGGCCAGTCTTGATAGGTGGTATGGGTAATGAAACAGCGTGATTCCATAGGGGCACATCTACCTCCAAAATGGGTTGTTTATTAACCAGTATAACGCAAATATTGGAGGGGAATAGGGAAAAACTCAGAGAAGGAGCGGAGCAACCGAAACGGACTCATACATCGGACGTCGCTGCAGGTGGCTTCGATAGAGGGTTATGGCATCCGCTTGCCACTGGAGCGGGCTTCCGGTCGGCGGCAGCTTCCAGCCGTTCAGTTGCGATGGCTCGAATGAGCTTTCGCCCGCGTAGTTGCGTGCAAGCGTGAGATGCGGATGGTAGGTGCGGCTCTCCGGCATGAGGCCGAGAGGTTTTAACCTCCTTGCAACATGCTGTTGCAAGTTGTGCAGCTGCTCGACATCCCCTGCGACGTCAGCCCACAGGACGGAGGGGCGAATCGGACGCCCGAAGACGCCCAGCGAAGTCACATGTAACGCGAAAGCCTGAACGGACGATGCTGCTTCACGAAGTGCTGCCGAGATGGCAGGGACAAGCTCTATTGGCGTATCGCCCAGAAATTGCAGCGTGATGTGATAATCGTCAGGATGTGCCCATTTGCGAAATAGAAGCTGTGATTTGATGTCCTCGCACCCTATCGAAAGTGACTGTTTAATGGAATCCGGTACAGGGACGGCAGCGAATAAGCGGACGGTCTGCGCCGGAGCGGCTGGCGTATTCAAAGGTTTATAGCAACCCCTCTCTTATCAAAAATATCACTAGCACGTCTGATAGGCGAATCCTACTAGTCGTGATCGTGATCCACGATGATATAGCCTTGCCCCAATTCCATTTCCATAAACCCGGCCATTCGGCGAGTCTGGCAGGTCAGCGGGGCGCTGCTGCCCGTCAGGATGTAATTTCGACGATCCGCGGCGTTTTCAGCTGGCAAAGCAAATGCTTTCACGAATCGAAACACTTCTCGAAGTGTTGTATAGATGGCGTTTATATGTGCATCGTTCTCACGCTTACCCATGAGATTGATGAGGATAGCACCGCTCTCATCCAGCTTGGCGGCAGCAAGCTCGAAGAAGCTCATCGAAGTCAAATGCCGCGGCGTTCCCTTATCGGAGAAGGCATCGAGCACAATAAAATCAACCGTATGCTCAGCTTCGCATGAGAGCAGTTCACGGCCATCGCCAACCGCCACATTATCGTCACGATAGCCAAAATATTGCCTGCTTAACGCCACAACTCGCTCGTCCAGCTCCGCAACTTTGATCGTTCTCGCCGTACTATGTCGAGCAATTGTTCCAACGCCATGACCAATGATAAACAGACGCTGATAGGTCGGGTTGCTGCCATTCATGAGGTGAAGCATAGCCTGCGGATATTCGAATAGGATCCGCTCAGGCTGATCCAAATCCACAGCACCTTGCATGGCGCTGTTTGAGAACTGAAGGACTCGGAATCGCCCATGCTCCTCGCCGTACGTATTCGTATCGTAAACGGTAATCTCGTTCAGCGAGCTGTTTTCCCGGTGCAAAATCTGCACGATGATCCAATCTCCTTCTTCCCAGCGAGCAGGCCGGGTCCATTATAGATTTCAGCGTATCGCATCTCGGGGTCACATTCAATTGCCATGTGAGAACAATGTGCTTTGCTCCTTATTGTTGGCATCACAAGCAGTAAGGTTTGGAAGCATTCCTATGATAATCCAATTGAAAAGAATGGGTTCGCAGGATGAAAGCGCAATTATGCGCGCAATTCGATAGAATTGGCGGAATTAGCACGTAAATCAGGTTTTACATTCTCTTCGCGCAGGAATAAGATTTGATTCATCAACGGAATAACTTGCTTTAAACGCTGAGTCCTCGCAAGAGGAACGGGGGAACCAATCAGAAGCCGATTTCGATCAGAACGGCTTCTTGGGGTGAATCCATAACAGGTGTTATTTGTTAAGGTAGGGTACTCTCAAGCCCGAATCCGACAGCTAACCTCGTAAGCGTATGAGAGAGAACCCCCTTCAATCGAGCTTCCAGCAGCTTGTTTCTTTACGCACGCTGTGAAAGAGGCCCGGGAGTAGAGTTTCTCTGCTCCCCGGGCCTCTTTGTGTTTTCTACCAAACCATTCAGGAGAGTGACTATTGTGAAAGATTGCAAGATTAAGGCGATCGAGCTGTTTCAATTTGATGGGGAGCTCACGGATGAACGGCTGCCTGGACATAGTGAAGACTGCATTTGCGGTTTACTCGCCATCACCACGAATGACGGAGGCTGCAGCCTCATTGAATTCCAGATGCACGGCTGTAACCTGAAGGGCGACATTGTGCAGTGGACGGCCATCTACCAGCGAATGAAGGGACTGACACTCGAGGAGAGTCTGGACTACATCCACCAGAAGCAAGACGCATGGGGGATGGAACGCGCGCATTTAATGGAATCGGCATTAACAAGCTTAGCCGAGCAGCTGGATTACACGGCGAAAGGCATAGCCAATCGAAATTACGCATTATGGAATCGCGCCTATTTATTCGACCATTCTCAGGCATACGTATCGTTCTAGACGGCGATAACGATTGATTTTTATACTTTTTTTACACCTGGCAGCAGGTTTCTTTACCCCCTTTTTACGGCAACCCGTATTAAGATTTCCTTATACCGAAGAGGGGGAACCGATAAGCAGCGTATGAAACCTCAAGCACGCTGAAAGACATGAATAGTTTCAATCTAGCAGGGGAAAATATTCTCAATTCACTGCATGCAGCTATAGGAGGTAGTAAGAAGTTATGGTCAATGATTTTACAATGGTGGTATTGTTTGTTGCTGCATTCGCAATATTCTGGGGATTCCTTAAATTCTGTGAGAGAGCCTAGGGAGGTAACGCTATGATTATCGTCGGCATTATTGCAGCTATTCTTATTTTGTATCTAGGCTTTGTGTTAGTTAAACCAGAAAAATTCTAAATGGCCAGGGCGGAGGATTCATGACATGAGTATGGGGTTCGTACAGGTAGCCATTACGCTGATCATCATTATGTTGTTGGTTAAGCCGGTAGGCAGTTATCTTGTAAAAGTGTTTCAGCATGAGAAAACAGCATTGGATCGTGTGTTCGGTCCGTTTGAACGGTTGCTGTATCGGTTGATGGGCGTACGCGAAGATGAAGCAATGGGCTGGAAGAAGTATGTAGCAGCCGTCCTGCTGAGCAACTTTGTTATGATGCTCCTATTGTATCTTGTATTACGGTTTCAAAGCTTTCTGCCGCTTAATCCGGACGGGATCGGCAATATGCCTGCAGGGCAGGCTTTCAATACAGCCGTATCGTTTATTACGAATACGAACTGGCAGTCTTACTCGGGTGAGAACGGACTATCCTATCTGTCTCAATTGCTTGCGATTACCTTTCCGATGTTCACGTCGGCGGCAACCGGCTTTGCAATTGCGATTGCGTTCATACGCGGACTCGTCGGACGTCAGGATAATCTAGGTAACTTCTATGTGGACATGGTTCGCGGAATCACGCGAGTGTTCTTGCCGCTCAGCTTCTTGGTTGCTTTGTTCTACGTGTTCCAAGGCATTCCGCAAACGTTCCAAGGTGCTGTAGATGCGACCACGCTTGAAGGGGCTCAGCAAACGATAACCAGAGGCCTCGTTGCAACGCTGGAATCAATCAAAAATATCGGTACGAACGGCGGGGGATGGTTCGGTACGAATGCGGCGCATCCGTTCGAGAATCCAACACCGCTCGCAAACATGGTTCAAATTATTAGTATGATGCTGCTTCCTACCGCGCTTGTCTATGCCTTCGGCCTGATGATAAAGAACAAGAAACAAGGCTGGGCTGTATTCGCGGCGATGGGACTCATCTTCATGGTTATGCTTACAGTCGTTTTTGTATCGGAATACAAAGGAGTTCCCGCACTTGATGCAGCAGGCCTTCATGGAAATATGGAAGGCAAAGAGGTCAGGTTCGGTATATCCGAGTCCGCTTTGTTTACGGCAGTGACGACAGCTGCAACAACTGGGGCCGTAAATAATATGCACGAATCGTTAACACCGATGGGGGGATTCGTTGCATTAGCCGAAATGATGCTGAATAACGTATTCGGCGGTAAAGGCGTCGGGCTGCTCAATGGGTTATTGTATCTCATTTTATCCGTATTTATTTGCGGTCTGATGGTCGGACGTACGCCGGAATTCCTCGGCAAGAAAATTGAAGGCAAGGAAGTGAAGCTGGCTGCCATTGCGCTGCTCATTCACCCTTTGATCATTCTGGCACCGACCGCGCTTGCACTTGCAACGCCGACAGCCGTCGCGTCCATAGCGAACGCCGGTACGCATGGACTATCTGAAGTGCTTTATGCCTTTACGTCCGGCGCGGCAAACAACGGTTCCGCATTTGGCGGTCTGACCGCGAATACCGACTTCTATAATGTAGGAATTGGGCTTGTGATGTTGTTCGGCCGTTATATTTCAGTCATTGCGATGCTTGCGATTGCCGGATCTCTCGCGGTTAAACGAGTTGTTCCGGTTACAACGGGAACATTGCGCACGAATACACCATTGTTCACGGGTATTCTCATCATGATCATTCTCGTGATCGGAGCGCTTACGTTCTTCCCTTCCCTAGCACTGGGACCAATCGCTGAACATCTGGCCATGTCGCACTAAACTTAAGGAGAGATAACGATGGCTGCTGCACGCAGAAAGACCATAACGAAGGAAATCGCATCGCAGGCGATACTTGATGCCTTTAAGAAACTGAATCCGGTCGTTATGATGAAGAACCCGGTTATGTTTATTGTTGAAGTAGGTACAGTGATTACGCTGCTGCTATCCATATGGCCGGACCTGTTTGGTACGGATACTGTGGGCAGAGGTTATAATGTGACGGTGTTTTTCATCCTGCTCTTTACCGTATTGTTCGGGAATTTCGCTGAAGCCTTAGCGGAAGGCCGAGGCAAGGCGCAGGCGGATACCCTTCGGAAAACAAAATCCGAAACGATGGCGAAGCTTGTTCAGCGGGACGGATCCTTTAAGCAGGTTCCTTCCACACAGCTGAAGAAAGGCGACATTGTCCGTGTGGAAGCCGGCGAGCTTATTCCGACCGACGGTGAAATTATCGAAGGTCTGGCATCCATCGATGAATCGGCGATTACAGGTGAATCCGCACCTGTAATCAAGGAAGCCGGAGGCGATTTCTCCTCGGTTACAGGGGGAACGCGAGTAGCCTCAGACTATATCGTTGTGAAGGTCATGACAGATCCGGGCGAATCGTTCCTAGATCGCATGATATCGCTCGTAGAAGGCGCCAAACGGCAAAAAACACCGAACGAACTGGCGTTAACGACTCTGCTCGCCGTGTTAACGATTATTTTCCTTATTGTTATTATCACCATGGTTCCAATGGCGAAATATCTGAATGTCAATCTGGATATCGCCACTCTAATTGCTCTGCTCGTCTGCTTAATACCGACAACGATCGGCGCGCTGTTGTCCGCTATCGGGATTGCCGGTATGGACCGTGTAACGCAATATAATGTACTTGCGATGTCCGGTAAGGCAGTCGAGGCCGCCGGCGATATCGATACACTGATCTTGGATAAGACGGGTACGATCACCTACGGGAATCGGATGGCTGCGGAGTTCATTCCTGTAAAAGGCGTCACCGCCAAGGAAATGACGTTCGTCGCGTTGCAGGCCTCCGTTAAGGACGAAACGCCTGAAGGTCGTTCGATCGTAGAGCTTGCCGGCAAGCTTGGCGAATCTTGGACGGCGAGTGAATATGCAAGTGCTGAAATCGTCGAGTTCACGGCAGAAACGCGAATGTCCGGACTCGATCTGGCAGGCGGCGTACAGATCCGCAAAGGCGCGGTCGATGCCATTAAGAAATTTGTTTCCGCGAGCGGCGGCAGCATTCCGAGCGACTTAGAAGAAGTCTCGAACCGGATTGCCAGAGCCGGAGGCACTCCGCTCGCTGCGGCTGTAGGCAATCGCATCTATGGCGTCATTTACTTGAAGGATACCGTGAAACCCGGACTGAAGGAACGTTTTGCAGAAATGCGGGCAATGGGCATCAAGACGATCATGTGTACGGGCGATAATCCGCTCACAGCAGCTACGATTGCCCTCGAAGCGGGCGTCGATGATTTCATCGCCGAAGCGAAACCGGAGGATAAAATCGCCGCCATCAAGAAGGAGCAGCAAGAAGGCAAGCTCGTTGCGATGACAGGCGACGGTACGAATGATGCTCCTGCGCTGGCGCAAGCCGACGTGGGTCTGGCCATGAATTCAGGAACGATGGCTGCCAAGGAAGCGGCCAATATGATCGATTTGGATTCCGATCCGACGAAGCTGTTATCGGTCGTTTCTATCGGCAAACAATTGCTCATTACTCGGGGTGCACTTACAACGTTCTCGATATCCAATGATATCGCCAAGTATTTTGCGATTATCCCGGCTATGTTTATCATCGCGATGCCTCAGTTGCAATCGCTGAATATCATGCATCTGGCCTCGCCGAAATCGGCGATTCTGTCGGCGCTTATCTTTAACGCCGTCATCATTCCGCTGCTCATTCCGATTGCGATGAAAGGCGTGAAATACCGTGCGATGACAGCAGATACACTGCTTACGCGCAACGTTCTGATTTACGGCCTCGGCGGGATTATCGTCCCTTTCATCGGCATCAAAATCATAGACCTGGTGCTTCATGGTCTTCAACTTGTTTAAGGAGATAATCATATGAAGATGACATTGACCGCGATCCGACTGTCCGTAGTGCTTATGCTGCTTTGCGGGCTCCTATATCCTTTAGTCACGACGGGTTTTGCCCAGGTCCTATTCCCCAAACAAGCCGAGGGCAGTTTAATTAAAGTAGACGGCAAAGTTGTAGGTTCGGAGCTGATCGCCCAGGACTTCCAATCGCCGAAATGGTTTCACCCGCGAGCCTCAAATGCGAAATTTGATCCGACTGCCACAGCAGGCTCCAATATGGCAATCGCTTATCCGGAGTATGTGCAAGCGATGAAGGAGCGAATCGATGCCTTGCGCCAGGAGAATCCGAGCTTAACGGACATCCCGGCCGATCTGGTAACCATCTCAGGCTCCGGGTTTGATCCGGATATATCCCCGGAAGCGGCCAAGTTTCAAGTGCCGCGAATCAGCAAAGAAACAGGGATTTCGGAGCAGGTACTGAATGAACTTGTGGATGCCAATACGACAAGCCGCCAGCTTGGTATCTTCGGGGAACCGCGCGTGAACTTAACGGCAATCAATATGGAGTTAATGAAGCAAGTGAAGTGATTATTAAGCAGCCGCCTCCATTTCATATGGGGGTGGCTTTCTCGGTTTATTCGATGTTTCACATAGGGGGGGAAATCGCCAATGGAAAGCTTCAAACGCAGAACACCGGAAGATATCTTGCACTCCATCTCTAAGCTTCATCGCGGGACGCTGAAGATCTATATCGGTCCGGTGAGCGGCTCAGGCAAAACCTATCATATGCTGCGTGAAGGGCAGGCTTTGAAGCAGCAAGGCATTGATGTGGTGATTTGCGCGGTGTCGACGCTGCAGCGACCCGAGACGGTAGAGCAAGTAGGTGATCTGGAGCGGGTCCCTAGTATTCATTGGTATACAGACGGTACGGAGTTCAAAGATTTGAACCTGGATGCTCTCATAGAACGAAATCCGGAAGTCGTTCTCGTCGATGGACTCGCACACCGGAATCGTCCTGACGCTCGGTTTCCTACAAGGCTGGAGGATATCAAATTCCTGCTCTCCCATGCGATAAGCGTGATCACAACCGTTAACGTCTACGAGCTCGAAGGCTACACGGAAATCGCGCATAAGCTTACGGGGATTGAAGCGACATGTACGGTTCCGGCGGATACGCTTGAACTGGCCGATGAGGTAAGGCTGATTGACGTCACCCCGGAAACGGTCTTAAGTCGAATGGCCGAAGGTCATTTGAAAGGCAATAAGGATGCAACGTTGTTTAAACGAGGCAACTTAGGTGTACTGCGTGAACTGGCGCTTCGGCTGGTTGCGGAGGATGTGAATGAATCCCTGAAGTTGCATCGTGAAGAAATGGGACTGATCGGCCCATCCGGCACAGCGGAGCGCATCCTTGTCACGACGCAGTACCACTGGAACGGATCAATCTACGTTAGGCGAGGGCAGCAAATCGCCAAACGACTGAACGGCGATTTAGTGGTGATCACGTTTCGTAATTTGAAGAAGACGTTATCCAAGGAAGAGGCAACCTTCCGCAGAAGCACGATTAAGCTTGTAGAGAAAGTGGACGGTCAGTTTGAAGAGCTGCCTTTTCCGAAACGCAGGCGCATCCCAAGGACGTTAGTGAACTATGCGACCCAGCATAATGTGACGCGAATCGTGATGGGACATTCGAAGCAAACGCGGTGGCAGGAATTATGGCAGGGGTCGATAATTAGTGAGCTTCTGAAGATCACGAGAAATATCGATCTGTTTCTGGTTGCCGATTCGACAGCTAACGAGGGGGAACGGGTTCTCCCTGCCCAAATGACGGCTGCCACGGAGCAGCAGAAGTATAAGCGGCTCAGTCAGCAGGAAGTAGCGGAGAAGATCGACCAGATCAGACGCGGCAAGTTTAAAGTGTACATCGGCGCTGCTCCCGGCGTAGGTAAAACGTATATGATGCTGCGAGAAGGGAATGACCATCTGAGGAAAGGCATTGATGTGCAGATCGGACTGCTGGAAACCCATAACCGAGCAGAGACGATCCAGCAAATCGGCAGCTTGAATGTCATTGATCGAAAGCGTATGGTGTATCAAGGGGTTTCCCTTGAAGAAATGGATACCGAGGAAATCATCCGAAGATGTCCCGAGGTTGTACTGGTCGACGAGCTCGCGCATACGAATGTACCCGGAAGCAAGTACAAGAAGCGCTATGAAGATGTGCTGGACATATTGGATGCCGGTATTTCCGTCATTTCAACCGTCAATGTACAGCACCTGGAGAGTTTGAATGATGCCGTCGAGCAAATTACAGGGGTTCGTGTCCGGGAAACGGTACCTGATAGTATTCTTCATTTGGCCGATGAGGTCCAGCTCATTGACGTTTCTCCGGAAGCGCTCCAGCATCGGATGCGGGAAGGCAAAGTTTATGCCATGACGAAAGTCGATCAGGCGCTGAATAACTTCTTCAAGACAGGTAACCTGATTGCTCTGCGAGAGCTGGCCCTTCGCGAAATTGCCGACGATGTCGATGAGCGATTGGAATCGTTCGAGCGGAAGAGCTCGCTGCGAGGTCCGTGGAGAAGGAAAGAAGTGATCTTTATCTGCGTCAACAGTACGCCGCATGCCGAACGTCTGATTCGGCGCGGGTTCCGGACGGCGTACAGGCTGAAAGCCGCATGGTATGTCAATTATGTACAGGTTGGAGGCAGCTGCACGGATGAACTGAAGAAACGGCTGGCCGCTTTGGAGAAATTGACGGAGCGATTAGGCGGGAAGTTTATTATCCATGAAGAGCATCAGAATAGACAAATTGCCGTTGTCTTAGCTTCCAAAGCGGAAGAGGTTGAAGCGACGCAGCTGGTCATCGGTCAGCCGAAAATTTCCTTCTGGGAAGCACTGTGGAAGGGTTCCGTCGTCAATCAGCTAATTCGGCTTACCAGGCATATGGATGTATTGATTGTGGCTGACTTTGATGCTCAAACGCAATAACTTCAGGCCTATAGTCTCCTTCAGGATGTGATGAACATGAATCTGAGCTATCGAATTAGAGTCTTTTCTATGAAGCCCTATGTGTGGGTTACCCTATGCGTCACCTTGTTAACCATCGCCCTCCATGCGTTTGAGCTGGCCTTCGATATGGTTAACATCGCCCTTATCTATTTATTTCCCGTGTTGTTCAGTGCTGTATATTGGGGACTTGGACCATCATTTTATTCTGCGGCATTAGGTGTGATTGCCTTTGACTTCTTCTTTGTCCCGCCTTTTCTCAGCTTTACGGTAGAGGATTTGCGCTATCTCTTCTCCTTTGTGGTCTACCTTGCCGTTGCAGCTTTAACAGCCAGTCTGGCAGCAAGACTCAAACAGCAGCTATTACTGGCAAAACAAAGAGAGGCCCACACGGCATCACTCTACACCCTAAGTCAGCAAATGACGGCCATTGCGGACCTTCAATCCTTGCTTGAGAACGTGTGCCGCCAAGTATCGACTACCATTAACTCGCAGGTGGCGCTATATATGCCGGACAGTCGGGATGAGCTCACATTAGCCGCGTCTTCCGCAAGCGGGGACTGGGGCAAAGGAGAATCGGAGACGGCGATCGCCAAATGGGTATATGCGCACGGGGAGATGGCCGGCCGAGGTTCAGGCACGCTAAGAGAATTTCCCGGCTTGTATGTGCCGCTGCTAACGGAGGAGCGGGTGTACGGCGTAATCGCCATGAATCTTGCGAGTAATGGGAATTCGACGACTGCTCTATCCATGGAGAATAAGAGGCTCCTGGAAGCCTTTGCCGGACTTGCAGCGAGTGCGATTGCAAGGGTGAAGCTAGGCGAAGAGGCCAAGCTTGCCCATTTGACGGCTGAATCCGAGCGCCTCCGAACAGCGCTGCTGGACTCCGTATCCCATGAGTTACGGACACCACTCGCCACGATCATCGGGTCGGCAACGGGACTTATTGAAGGTGATCGGATGTTCTCTTCCGAGGATCGCCTCGAATTGCTTGCGACGATTAGAGACGGCGCTTTGCGCATGAATCGGCTCGTCACGAACCTGCTTGGCATGGTTCAATTAGAGAGCGGCATGCTCCGGCTGCGTAAGAACTGGTGCGATGTCGAAGACATTATCGGAGTAGTCTTATCCCAGGTGAAGGACTTTCAGCGCAATCGCGAAATACGGGTGAGCCTGCCGGAGCGTGTTCCAATTGTGCTTGGCGATGAGGTGCTGCTGGAGCAAGTGCTGGTTAACGTGGTCAGCAATGCAATCAAGTATTCACCGGATGAGAGCACCATCGTGATTTCTGTTAGGCAGGATGAAACGCATGTTATCATTAGGGTAGCTGATGCCGGTTTGGGCATTGCCGATGCGGACTTTGAGCGGATCTTCGATAAATTTTACCGTGGCAGCTCGACCAAGCATGTGCCAGGAACAGGTCTTGGACTTGCGATTTGTAAAGGAATTATAGAAGCGCATGGGGGTTTTATTACTGCTGAGCCTAATCTTCCCAAAGGTGCTGTTATCCAAATAGCTCTGCCTGTAGGCGATCAGAGCTTTCTAGATGAATTATTGCCGAAGGGGAACAGTGAATAGTTATGACAACAACAAGCGGTGCACGCATTCTAATCATCGATGATGAGCCCCAGATCTGTAAGCTGCTGAAAGTAACGCTGCAAGCCCATCACTTTGACATTCATACCGCAGCAACGGGAGAAGAAGGCGTCTATCAAGCGAGTATTTCCCATCCCGACCTTATCGTGCTCGATCTTGGCTTGCCCGATATATCCGGAATGGAAGTGCTGCGCCGAGTCCGAGAGTGGACGCGGATACCGGTCATCGTATTGACGGCCAAGGACCGAGAAGACGATAAGATTGCGGCGCTCGACAGCGGAGCGGACGATTATGTCACCAAGCCCTTTGGCATGGGGGAGCTGCTCGCGAGAATACGCGTTGCGCTTCGTCATGCAGCCAAATCTGCCGATGAACCTGTTCTTCAGTTCGGTCGGCTTATGATTGATTTGGCGCAGCGGATCGTTGAGCTGGACGGCAATCGAGTGAAGCTGACGCCTACGGAGTACGACCTGCTTAAAGTATTAGCCTCGAGTGCGGGCAAGGTCATCACGCAGCGCCAATTGCTGCAGCAGGTTTGGGGCGGCCATCACCATGAATCAGACAGCCATTATCTGCGCATTTACATTGGCCATTTGCGCAAGAAGCTGGAGGAGGATCCGACGAGACCGGTATTCATTGAGACGGAGCCGGGTATCGGGTATCGGTTCTTGCTGCAGGATTAGCCGCGACATTCCCTACAAAGAAAAGAAGTCGTGCAGCGAGCTGCACGACTTCTTTTCTTTACATCATTATTTCGCTGCTTTCCAAGCATCGATTTGCTTCTGCATTTCCGCGATAATTTTTTCCGCGCCGGCATCTTTCATTTTCGCCACGAACTCGTTGTATTTCTCCTCGGAAGTAACGCCCAAGCTGATCGCACGGGAATACTCGTCATTCACGGCAGATGCTTTCGCGATTTCACCTTTTACAGGCTCGGCATCGAACGTAAAGCCCAGCAGCAAGGAAGGTTCAGCTTCTGCGTTTACTTTCTTCGTTTGCTCCCAAACATCTGCAGGCATGCCTTTCTCTACATTAGCCAAGAAGTTGGATGCGAACATCCAAGGCACTTGCGGGTTGTAGTCGGCTTGCGTAGGTCCGGGAATCATGAGACCGTCAGCATCGAAATCGAATTGCTCGCCTTTAATACCGAAGTTCAAGAGGTTATACAAATCTTTGTCCGTGTTGAGCAATTCAAGCAGCATCATCGATCTTTCCGGATTTTTCGAATTCCGGTTGATTGCCTGCATCGTTGCCGTGATACCGCCAGTAGTCAAATGCGCAGTACCGGCAGGAACTTCTTGGTAGGGCTCTCCGCCAAGCGCGGAGGCAAGGTTAGCGCCGCCCGGCTTGAATGCGCCGCCGATGTTCAGCACCCATTTGCCTGCTTTGCCGTCTGTCCAATCATCGGTTTTCTTGGAAATTCGTTCTTTGGAGTGTAGAATGCCTTTCGCATTCCAATCTCTAAGCGTCGCTGCGAATTTCTTATAGGCATCGGATTCGAATTGATTGATAACCGTTAGGGAGTTATCGCCAAACTTCACGACGCCGGGTACATTGAAGCCGACGATAGCCTCCATGTTGAAGAAATCGGGGTCAATCCCGATAACCGGGTATTTCTGAGGATTATCTTTTTGAACAGCTTGAATGAATGGTAAGAGCAGGTCTAAGCTGTTTTCGTTAATTTTACCGCTAATGGCATTCATATCTAATCCATATTTTTCGATTAATGCTGTTGGAGCCGTAACTGACGGTGTTCTTGCGGAAATTTGTTGATTGACGAAGCCGTAGATTTGTCCTTTAATTTTCGTTGCATCCCAGAAGGAAGCGGGCATAGAGGCTAACGTTGTCGGTGCGTATTTGGCAAGCAGGTCATCGAGCGGGAGGAATGCGCCTTTGGCTACGTTCTGCGTATAGTTGTTGATCCAGCCGGCCGTGAACGTAATGTCGTAAGGCTCGCCGGAGGCAATAACCACTTGCATTTTTTGATCAAAGTCACCAAACGGGATCGCTTTGAAATCAACGGTAGCATTGATTTTCTCTTTGATCACTTTATTGACTTCAGCAAAAATCTTATCTTGTTGAGGTTGCGGGAAGTTTCCGGGGAAATACCAGGTAAGCTTAACTTCAGGCAGATCTGCCGTTGTATTCGTATCTGTAGCAGCTGTGTTGTCTGTGGCAGCAGCGTTTGAAGTATCATTCTTTGCTGTATTGTCGGACTTGCTAGTGTTGTTCGTGCTTGTGTTTTTTTCTCCATTGTTAGTGGAGTTGTTGCCGCACGCTACAGCCAGCATACTGAATACAAGAAGCACAATCGTACATAGAAGGCCTAACTTGGACAATCGGAATGCTCTTGCTCGTTGCATTGTGAATCCTCCCTTTTTTATATTGGCATTGCTATCTTAAATTGGATCAAAGATCCATGTTTAAGCTATCCCTTCACTGCGCCGACAGTAAGTCCTTTCACAAAATATTTCTGGAAGAACGGGAAGACAGCCAGCATCGGTCCTGCTGCCAAGATCGCCATCGCCATCCGCGCGGATTCGGAAGGGAGCTCGGCATTCTTCATACTAGCCGGCATCATGTTGGTCGAGCTGGTGAGATAGGCAATGTTGTTCATCATGCGGTAAAGCATATATTGAAGCGGAACAAGGTGTTCATTCTCGATGTAGAGCAAACTGAGCCACCAATCGTTCCAGTAAAGCAACATGGTGAATAAGGAGACTGTAGCTAAACCAGGTTTGGCTAGCGGGATGACGATTTGGAAGAAGATCCGGAACTCGCTTGCTCCATCGATCATACAGGATTCAATGATGTTGAAAGGGATCTTCTGCATAAAGGAGCGCAGCAGCAGAATGAACCAAGGTACGGCCAAGTATGGAAGGATGAGCACCCAGATCGTATTTTTTAGATGCAGGTAATTGCTGATCAAGATGTAAGTGGGCACTAAGCCGCCGTTAAACAGCAGCGTGAAGAAGACATAGAAGCTGAGGCTATTCTTGTATTTGAAGTCTTCGCGAGAGAGTGTGTAAGAGATGCCGGCCATGAACAGCACGGCGAGAAAAGTACCGATGAAGCTGACCATGATGGATACTTTGAACGCGCCAAGAAGCTGAATGGGGCGGTAGAGGACATACGTGTAAGCTTTCAAATCAAACATGCGCGGAATTAAGCTGTATCCGTGCTTGATGATGTCCACTTCATTACTTAAGGAGATGGACAAGATCGAGACGAGCGGCAGGATACAACATAGACTAAAGAGAATAAAGATTAAATGGATAATAAGCTGCGAAATCTTCCTTTTCTTCTGTGGCATAGGCTCATCTCCAGACGTCTTCTAAAATAATTTATTGTCATCATCGATTTTCTTCACGACATAGTTGCTTCCCAGTACAACGATAAAACCCATCACGGATTGGAATAACCCGACCGCTGATGACATGCCGATATCACCTGAAACTTTGAGCATCCGAAACACATACGTATCGATAACTTGGGTGACCGGGAACAGTTGTCCGACTTCTCTTGGGACGAAGAAGAATAAGCCGAAATCCGAGTAAAAGATTTTGCCGATGGAAAGCAGGGTCATAATCGTGATGAGCGGCATGATGAGCGGAATGGTAATGTTTCGAATAATCTGGAGTTTGGAAGCGCCGTCGATCTCAGCTGCCTCGAAGTATTCCTGCGAAATGCCCAGAATGCCTGCGTAGAAAATAATGCTGACATAGCCAAGCCCTTTCCAGATATTAATGAGGGTTAACATGATGGGCCAAACCCACGTGGTGGAGTAGAAGTCGAATGCATCAAAACCCAGTTTCTCGGTTAACGTAGTAAGCACGCCATACGGCCCGATGAAGGAGTAAGCCATGTAGGCTACGATGATCCAGGAGAAGAAGTAAGGGAAGAAGAAGACCGTCTGGTAGGCTTTGACCCATCTGCGGCTTACGACTTCATTGAGCAGAATCGCGAATACGACAGATAAGAACGTGCCTACAACGATAAAGATGCTATTATATAGAAGCGTGTTTCTGACGACCATCCAAGCGTCGCTGGAGGTAAAGAAGAACTTGATGTTATCAATCCCGACCCACGGACTGTGCAGAATGCCATCGGTATAGTTGATATTTTTGAAAGCAATGAAGATCCCGCCCATGGGAAGGTACGAGAAAACGAAGATCACTAGAAAGGCGGGCAGTGCAAGCAGCGCCAGCTGCAGATTCTTCTTTAGATGGCGTGATGAAGCCAAGAACGGAATTTTGTTCAATGTAGCCAGACCTCCTTTAGGTAAGAATGTAAACGTTCTCAACGACTGACTTGATCATAGTTGATCAGACAGGGAGCTGACAATTTCTTAAATGCCAATTCAGTTCACTTTCGAACGAATGGAGCAGTTCTCAAAATCACTTTTTGTTCTGAAAACAGGCTTTTGAAGGGAAACGGTAACAAATTGAATCATTTTCGGGTTGTGTGATAGTCTTGGAAGTAGAGGAGTTGCATGCATAATGTTCAAGAAATTCGTTCTGAAGAACCCGTTTCAGCTCTTTCTGACGATTCTGCTTCCCTTCCTGGTCAGCACTGTACTTCTGCTCTTCGTTCAATCCTCCTTATTGAGCCGAAATTTCGAGAATTTCGCATTGAAACAGGTTTATCGCGAGCAGCTCGCGGACCTTCAATATACGAGCCGAAATGTAAGCGCACTTGAACAGACCGCCAGATCGGTGTCGACAACGGCTTTCTTTGATGACATTATTACGGACTTGCTATACTCGGATATTGATTCCGATGACTATGTGAAGTACCAGATCAAACTGCAATCGTACAAAAATATTTATCCGTTCCTTCAATCCATCTACATCTACAACGGTGAGCAAATCTATGCCGTCCCCCGAGAACAATTTATCTATGACCGCACCACATTTGATGATCAAGGCATCTTCCCGATTCTCGATGACATAAAGAACCACCCCTCACACAGTATCGTGCTGCGCAAAATTCCGAATATCATGTCCGGCATCGCTACAGGCGCTGTCAAGGATATGTACGTCTATTCGTATTTGTTCTTTGATTCCCAGGTCGCGAGCGGCAAAGTGAATGAAGCGATCATCCTGAACATATCGGAAGAGTGGCTGCGTCAAAGCATTCATTCTCAGAACGATGCCGGCGGCAGCCGCATCTTCGTGACCGACAGTACGGGCATGCTGCTATCGGCAGATCAGGCACATCCTCTGCTTGCAGATTTGTCGGACAAGCCTTATATCCGGCGGATCAACGCTTCTAAGGTGCAGGCTGGTAACTTCCGCATGAATGTGGATGGCGTCGATTCGTTTATTACCTATACGAGCACGGATGCCTTCGATTGGAATCTGGTCAGCATTACGCCCTATCACGACATTGTCAAAGATGTGGAACGAATGAAGCAGAAGACGTATCTGTTCGTCGTCTTGTTCATCGTCGGCAGCATCCTGCTCACCTTCTATTTCTCGCGAAGACTGATGGTGCCCATGTCACTCGTCATTCAGAAATATAACCAGCTGGAGATGGAGAAGCGGGGGGAGTCCTATGATCGGAAGCAGCAGTTTCTGCGCAAAATCATGCATTCCAAGGGGCCATTGTCTGCGGACGAATTAAGGCGGCAATTTCTCAAATACGATATTTCTCTTGATCCTTCCGCGGCTTTTCTCATCGTGCTGTTCAAAATCGATCACTTCTCGGACTTCTGCGCGACATACAGCAGGGGAGACCGGAGTTTATTAAAGTTTGGCATCGTCAATATTGTTACTGAGCTGATGCAGCAGAAGGCCGCTCATGAATGCTTGGAACTTGAAGAGGATCAGGTCATGCTGCTGCTCAATGCGGATTCGCTTAGTGCACCTTCCGAGCAGCTGACGCTTGTGGAATGGATGCAGCAGATACAGCAGCATACGAAGCAGTATTTGCGCCTTGCCGTATCCGTAACGTTCAGCGAGCCGTTCGAAACGCTCTCCCAGCTGAATTTTCATTATTTGAAGACGCTCGACTTGTCTTATTACCGACTGATTTACGGTCATGAAAGTATGATTTTCAGCGAGCACATCACGGTCAGAACGGATGACTTCAAATCGTCGCAGGAGAAGGATGATGAATTGAAGGAGGCACTCATCCAGGGGCAATTTGGGGAGGCGAAGGATGCGTTGTCGGCCATGCTGAAGGACGCTTCGGCATACAGCTATTCGGCGCTGAGCTCTATGTTTATCCGGATCCTGCTGCTCATTCGTCATGCCATTGAGGTGCTGGAGACCAATCATGCGATG
Source organism: Paenibacillus sp. J22R3 (assembly GCF_056269305.1). Classification (NCBI taxonomy): domain Bacteria; kingdom Bacillati; phylum Bacillota; class Bacilli; order Caryophanales; family Paenibacillaceae; genus Paenibacillus; species Paenibacillus sp. J22R3. Next base: position 35,806 of record NZ_JBWDNS010000016.1, read on the forward strand.
AAGGTGGATTTTCATTTCAACGCCTATCTCATGAAACTTCAGAAAATGGAAACGATAGAGCAGATCATGGCCGACTTCTCCGCACTGTTTGATCGTTTGGCACAGGAGCTCGAAGCGAAGAAAGACAATAAGTATTTGAAGCTGCTCGACATGGTGAATCAGATTGTGCACCGTGAGCTGGCGAATCCGGCGCTGTCGCTGGATTACATTGCGGATGAAGTTGATCTGTCACCGCCATATCTGGGCAAACTATTTAAGAAGCATAGGCTTGTGTCGGTGTCGGACTTCATTAATAATGTGAGGCTCGCGTACGCTAGCCAGCTGGTTGCGACGTCCACAGATACGATCACGGATATTATGGATAAATCGGGGTTCGCGAGCCGGAGCCATTTCTTCACCCAATTCAAGAAGGCGTATGGCTTAACGCCCAGCCAATATCGCATGAATGCGAAGCAATCCGGCTATACGAACAAGCCAAACATTGACTTTCCTGAATCATTCTAGTAGCGTGTATAGAATAGTTAATCGAGGGAGCTTGATCGAAATTGGAACATACAGAAGAAGAAGTAGTAGAACAACCCGTTAGTTATGAAGAGTTGAAGAAGGCTGCTGGTCGTACATCGAACTGGCGTGAACGTCTTCGTGCTGTAGAGGAGCTTGGACAATTGGGCGGCGAGCAGGCTACTTTGTTGCTGAAACGGATTGCGCAAAGCGATATGACGCATCAAGTGCAGGCTGCAGCTCATCGTGTGCTGAAGGAGCTTGGCGAAGATGTGCAATTGCCGGCACGCAAGACAGGCGAGCTGGTCAAAGGCTTGAACAAGATTCTGGTGCGGATCAAGAAGAGCTTGCCGGATGGCCACACCTACGAAGAGTTCAAAGAGAAGCTGCAGAAGATGAGATCCGACGTGTACGATATCTATGAAGGCGATAAAGAAGCAGATTTCGATAAGTGGCTTGAGAGCACTTGGGCTTCGCTTTCGAGAAGGTAGGCTAGTCATGGCGAAGAGTAAAGGCGGCGGTACAGGCCGCGGTACAGGCAAGAAAGGCTGGAATCGCTGGCAGGCTGCCGAGAACCGGAAGAAGAGCGCGCCGAAGCCGTATACGAGCAAAGGTACGAAGAATAATCCCGAAGGCACCGGCGGTGCCAACGGTTCATAGTTGGAATCAAGGCTGTCCCACAGGCGCGCTTTCGCGGGTTGTGGGGCAGCTTTTTTGTTCGTGGCTGCCGCCCCGGTCCGCCGAAGCTCTAACGAACCACAGAGGTCTTATTTCAGCCAAATCGAGGGGGTTGAAATTCTAACGAACCCTACAGGCCTTATTTGGGTTGAAAATGCTCATTGTAGACTCAATTCACTAAAATAAGGCCACCACGATTCGTTAGAATAAAATGGGGGCTCATTTCGCCCGAATAAGGCCTGCATGGTTCGTTAGCGTTCCGACGCCCGGTGGTCTTTGAGCTCCGTACTAACACCAGCACCGTACTAGCATCATCCCGCACCAATACCAATACCAGCACCACCACCAACGCCAGCACACAACAGTTAGTTTGGCCACGAGAGGCCGATTTCTCGACTCTCAGTCATTTTTCGATGTGGCTTCGGCGATGAGCGTTCGACTTTCGTTCTCTCAGCATCTCAAGATCCAGCTCGGCTAGTTTGAAGACCGACTTCCCCCTACAGTACCCGCGAGAGTTTGCGGTACATGCTCGGCGACAGCCCTTCCTGCTTGCGGAATTGGCGGCTGAAGTAGTGGATGTCGGGGCAGCCCGTGCGTTCGCCGACTTCTTCGACGGACAAGTCGGTTTCGCGGAGCAGTCTGCGAGCTTCACGGTGCCGGATGGAGCGCAGGAATTCGCCGGGCGGCTGTCCGGCGACCTGTTTGAACAGCTTCGCAGCGTGATCCTCATTCATGAGCAGCAGATCGGCTAATCGTTTGTTGCTCCACGCCTCAGATAGCGATGATTCCATCTGCTTCATGAGCGACAACAGACGCTGGCCGTGAACCGTATCGGCAGCACGCTGATGGAGCGTGGATCTGGAACGCTGCAGCTGCGACAAAATGTTCAGCATCAGCGCCTTGCAAGCCAGTTCGTACCCGGGAGGACGCGTAGTGAACTCCTCGACTAACTGCTCCATGAGCTGCACGCAGAGCAGGGAGGGGGTATAGATAATTTGCTCCGACAGTGGCGGGAAGGTCTCATTCGTTGCCTCGCGGCAAAACTTCTCCGCCGGAGGATGCGCCTCATTCACAACCATATCCTCGTCAGAGCCCACCTCCAGTTCATCGAAATAGTCGAAGTGGATGCCGAGAAATTGGGCGTTTGGCTGAGAGACGATCTCATTCTGATGGAACAGCCCCGCTGGCAGGTAGATGAGCTGTCCGGCTTTCCATTCGTAGCGCGTTTCCCCAATCGTCGTCGCGGCTTCGCCTTGGCTGACATATAGAATTTCATAGTCGTAGAGCCTTCGTCTTGGCAGCTTTCCGGGGGGAAGGCTCTGATATTTGGCATAATGGATGCTTGGCGACCACTCGCGAAAATGGGCGTAAGCAAGTTGATGACGATCTTCTGCATGCAGCTGCTCCATCTGAACGAACCTCACTCTTCATCAGCGGATATGATCTCGGAAAAGTTCAAATTATATCTGTTTCCGCTAAATATTTTTCTCGTCATTTCTACTATACTTTGATTATTGTTGGCAGTTTCATTATAAATGATCAGCTTCACGCAATAAACAGGAAAAATACAAATCACTTAGGAGGCAAGCCTGATGAAAAAGGGAGTTAACATTTGGTCTTTTCCACAAGGGACGACGATTGCCGAATCGATACGCATTGCCAAAGACGCTGGATTCGAAGGAATCGAGCTGTCCTTGAACGAAACAGGCGAGCTTAGTCTGGAAGCTACAGAGCAAGAGGTACGCGATATCAAGTCTCAGTTGGAGCAGTCTGATCTTGAAATTTGCGGTCTTGCTACAGGTCTCTACTGGTCCTACTCCATGACAAGCGAATCGGCGGCTAACCGCACGAAAGCAATGGATATTACTCGCAAGCAATTGGAGCTTGCGGCATCTTTTGGCGTCGATACAATCTTGGTTATTCCAGGCGCAGTAGGCGTTGATTTCATACCGGACAGTGAAGTAGTGGATTACGAGCGTGCTTATGAGCGCGCGCTTGAATGTATCAGCACGTTGTCTACAGATGCGAAGGCAGCGGGGGTTTCAATCGGCATCGAGAACGTGTGGAACAAGTTCTTGCTTTCCCCACTCGAGCTGCGGACGTTCATTGACACGGTTAACTCCGATTATGTCGGCTCCTACTTTGATGTGGGCAATGTCGTGGCTAACGGATATCCAGAGCAATGGGTACGGATTCTGGGCAACCGGATCAAAAAAGTGCATTTCAAAGACTACCGCAGACAAGCGGGCGGATTGCACGGGTTTGTTGATCTGCTTGCCGGCGATGTGAACTATCCTGCAGTAGTAGAGGCTCTTCGCGCCATCGACTATAACAACTATGTCATCGCAGAGATGATTCCCGGATACACGCATCATGGTGAGCAAATCATTTACAACACATCCCGCGCGATGGATGCCATCCTGGGACGAGGCAACAACTAAAAGGAGGAAGCAGCATGATTAAGGTAGGTCTGATCGGCTTTGGTTTTATGGGACGTATGCATTTTGACAACTATACTCGGCTTATGGCGGAAGGCGCGCCGGTTCAATTGAAGGCCATTTGCGATGTGCGCATCGAGGAATTGAAGGACGGCAAGGCAATCGGTAATATTGCGACCAATCAAGAGCTGTACAATCTCGATCCGTTCAATCTGTATACCAATATTGAAGAAATGATCGCCAATGAAGATCTGGATATGATCGATATCACGCTGCCTACAGGGCTTCATGCAGATATCACTTGTATGATGCTGGAGAAAGGCTACCACGTGATGTGTGAGAAGCCGATTGCTCGCACCGCTGAGGATGCTTGGCGAATGGTAGCAACTGCGGAACGTACAGGCAAGAAACTGATGATCGGTCAATGTCTGCGTTTCTGGCCGGCCTATGAATATGCCAAAGCATGTATCGAAGATGGACGTTACGGCAAGCCGCTTGGCGGTTCGTTCTTCCGCGGCTCAGGTCTGCCGGCTGAATGGTTCCTTGATGGCAGCAAGAGCGGCGGCTGTCTGCTGGACATGCACATTCATGATACAGATATGGTACACTGGCTGTTTGGTGTGCCGGATAAGGTTTCGACAATGGCTCGCAATGTCATTCCGGGCAGCGCCTATGATATCGTATCGACGCATTATGTATACGACAGTGGTCTCGTATTGAATGCTCAAGCGGATTGGACGCTTCGCGGCGATTTCGGCTTTGAAATGAACTACCGTCTGAACTTCGAAGGCGGGAACCTCATCTTCGCGGATAATAAGGTGAAGGTTAATCCAAACGAAGAGCCAAGCTTCGTAGCTGAGCTGTCCGATGATATGGGGTACTATTTCGAAATTCGCTCCTTCATCGATTCGTTGGCAAACGATAAGCCAATTACAGTATGCACGCCGGAGAGCGCAGCGCGCACACTGGATATTATCGAAGCAGAGCAGAAGTCGGCAGACGCCGGCGGTGCCTTCGTCTCCCTATAGAATCAAGAAAGCCGCATCCCGGTTAAGGGGTGCGGCTTTTTTAACGATATGAGCGCGTTATCCAATCGAATAGTTGACCCATTCATCTTGCACACCGCCCATTTTGTCAAAGAAGCACTGCGCTCTGGTGTTATCCTTAGCGGTAATCCACGACATGCGAGCATAGCCGAGATCATGAGTATAACGCTGACAGGCGAGGAACAGCTGCGACTCCACCTGTGTATCTCTATAGGGCTCCATAACATAGAGGTCGTTCATGACGGTGATCCGTTCGGCTTTCATGGTGCTATATGTAAAATAGAGCGTGGCGAAGCCGACCGTTTCTCCATCCTTCAGCGCTACGAATTGAATGCCCTCTTGTTTCTCGAGCAGCGTTTGAATCAATTGACGAACAACGCGATCTCCGGGCCATGCCTTCTTATAGAAGCCCACGATATAATTATGCATTAAGGCTGCTAGGCCGTTCACGTCCTCAAACTCTACATTGCGTACTACGAGTGACATTTATGATCCTCCCTCATATCCTTGTTACGGATAATTATATGATATCATGTATAAATATACAACACAGTTCATGAAATTTTAACATGATTATCGGCACTTTATTGTGTATCCAACGCAGCACGAAACTGCAGAGTGATAAGGAAGTCATATGCAGCAATACTCACAGAAAATAATGGAAAGCGCAAACGATTGCGCGTACTACTGCATGAAAAGAAGCATGCCGCGAATATCGCCAATGATTTTCCTTAATGGATATCATTGACTATAAAGCGTTTTCATACTAAGATGAAGGCAATGAACTACGCTGATTATCGCTAATTTAAGGGCAATGCTTTCCGGTCTTCGATAATCGAAGCGGAACAACCCCGGCTATCTCCTCTTCATGGGGATAGCTCTTTTTTATCGGCGGAAAGGGGATTTTATGGGTATTTGCGCAAACGTTTGCGCGAAATTTCATGTTTTCATCTACTCAGCTCAAGAGGCACAGCATCGTCAGTCATTTTAACTTAGGGAGGCAAAGGAATGATAACCATGATAGGCAAAAGCCAAACTCGCATGTGGGCACTTCTTCTATCCATGCTTATGGTTGTACAGATTGTAGGCTTCTTTCCACAGCAAGCAAATGCAGACGCCGCAGGAGAAGGTGCGATTCAAGCGGATACCTTCGCAGAGCAGCCTGGCGGCAACCACAAGTGGGTTGTAGTCGGCTCCTTCCAAGGCTGGAGTAACGATTCCGCCGTGACGCAGATGAAGCATCTCGTTGGTGAGTTTTACGCGTACTCCACTGTGCTGGACGCAGGCTCATACGCCTTTAAAGTCGTGCACCAAGGTACTTGGGACGGCTATTCCAATGGCGGCAATAATATCGAATTTACACTGACGGAGCAGACGAAGGTCAATTTCTATCTTAATGACGAGCTGGGTCAAGTGCGGATCAACCTGCCAAACGTAGCCGGTGCACAGCAGTATACACCTGCCCTTAGTTCCACGGAATGGCCGCGGCTTGTTGGCAGCATTCAAGCTGTATTCGGCGAATCCGAATGGGCACCGGATCAAGCGCGGCAGCTATTCATAGATTATAATTTCGACGGATCGGCTTATAAGCTTCAACGCACGCTTCCGGCCGCACGCTACGAAATGAAAGTCGTGCAAGGCAATAACTGGGATGCGAACAACTACGGTGCAGGCGGCGGAAACTTCGTGCTGCAAACACTGGATCCTGCGGACGTGACGTTCACCACCGTTCTCGCGGATCGCACGATCACGACGGACTATAAACCGGCGGACAGCCAATTCGACGGCATGATTCACCGCGATAAGCTGGTATTTGACTCCCGTTCGGTTACGTACAAGAAACCTTTCGGCGCGATCAAAGAAGGCAGCGAGGCGGTAACACTCCGCATCGCAACGGAAGCTGGCGACGCACAAGTGGTGCGCGTCGAGTTGAGCAACCCGCAAGGGCTGGCTTCGGCATTCGATATGCGCAAAGCGACTTCTTTTGACGAGAAGGATTATTGGGAGGTAACCATTCCTGCTTCTGCGTTCCAAGGGATCGGTGTTTGGGGCTACAAATTCATTCTGATCGACGGCCCTGCGAAAGTGGAATACGGGGACGATGGATCACGCGGCGGCAGCGGTGCTTCTGCGGATGAAGGCGTTCTTCCATACGATTTGACTGTGTATGACAAAGATTTCAAGACGCCGGATTGGATGAAGAATGCGGTCGTCTATCAAATCTTCCCGGATCGTTTCTTGGATGGGGATTCTTCCAACAACCGCGCTAAGATCGTCGATGGGTATCGTGGCGGGGCAGCCCTCCCAGGTGAGGAATTGACGGAGAAGAACGGTCATAAGCTGCAATATTTTGATGGCGGCGTATCGAATGATCCTGCATCGGATCAAGTGTGGGGCTCTTGGAATGACGTACCCGAGAATCCGGATCGTACAACACCTGAGCAGCAGCCGTATTTCCCGGAGGCTGAATCAGATGGTCTATGGACGAATGAGTTCTATGGCGGCGACATTGCAGGTGCATCACAGAAACTCGACTATTTGAAGTCTATTGGCGTCAACGTCATCTACTTCAACCCCGTCGCTTGGGCGGCTTCGAACCACAAATATGACGCGACGGATTATAAGCATCTGGATCCGATGTTCGGTGAGCCGGTCTACAATACACCGGGCAACCCGGTTTCCGGACTCGATTATGAAGCAACGCGCATTGCTTCCGACCGTGTTTTCACTGCTTTCACGAAGAAAGCAAGCGAGATGGGCATCAAGCTGATCGTGGACGGCGTGTTTAACCATGTCGGCGATGACTCGATTTATTTTGACCGTTATGAGAAATATCCGGAGATTGGCGCTTATGAGTTCTGGGCGAAAGTGTACGACAAAGTGAATAAGGATGACGTAACGTTAGAAGCTGCGAAGCAGCAGACAATCGATGCGTTCACGGCACAGATCAACCCAGCTACAGGGGAGCATTATGCCTATCCGAATGATTTTGACTTTACCACTTGGTTTACCGTTTCGAATGAGCAAGTAGACGGCCACTACAAATATGAAGGCTGGTGGGGCTACGATTCCCTGCCTGTTGTCGATGCACCGCAAGCGGCGGATGGCGACAATGATGCACTCTCGGGCAACCATGAGTGGAACGTGCAGGGCTATCGCGACCTCGTCATCGGTCATGACCTAAGCGGCAAGACGGACGAAGACGCAGATGCCTTGATGCAAAATGCGAACTCGCAGCGCTGGGAGTGGATGGGTGCGAACGGCTGGCGACTTGACGTTGCGCCGGATGTATCCTCAGGTACATGGCAGCAATTCCGCAAAGCGGTGAAATCGACAGCCGGCCGCGTGGACAGCAATGGCAATACGATTCCGGAACCGATCATTCTGGGCGAAGAGTGGGGCGTTGCCACTCGCTTCCTGCTTGGCGATCAGTTTGACTCCGTTATGAATTACCGTTTCCGCGGTGCGCTGCAAAGCTTCATTATCAGCGGCAATGCGGCACAGTTAAATGATGCGCTGGAGTCCATTCGTGAGGATTATCCGGCAGAAGCGTGGCAAGTCATGCTGAACCTCGTGGATTCCCATGATACGATTCGTTCCATTACGAAGTATGATAAACCGGAGTGGGAAGAGGAACATTTGGCGATTGCGCCTGATGCATCGGATAAAGCCCTCAAGATGCAGGCGCTTACCGCGATTTTCCAATTGGGTTATCCGGGTGCGCCTACGATCAACTATGGTGATGAGGTTGGTTTGACGGGTACGAAGGATCCGGATTCCCGCCGCACATTCCCGTGGGAGCGCGTTTCGGGTTCCGATGGTGAGTATGCAGGAGTAGGCAAGTACGCGAATTTATTTGATACGTATCAGAAAGCAGCGAACATCCGTGAGGATAATGAAGTATTCCGCACAGGTGAGCTGAAGACGGCGTACAACCAAGGCGATGTAATTGCCTATGCGCGCAAAACGGACAGTCAAGCAGGTCTTGTTGTAGTGAATCGCGGCACGACTGATGTTACGTTTGAAGCCAATGTTGCAGGGTTCCTCCCTGAAGGCATCACATTAGCAGATCAGTTGGGCAGTGAAATTGAAGGTACGGTCACAGGCGGTACCATCTCGCTTACAGTGAAAGCGATGAGTGGTCTGATGATGACCTCCACGACCGCGCTTGTTACCGTGCCGCAGGTGCAGAATGTTGCAGCGGTCGGCGGTAACGGCGAGGTTGCGCTGACATGGGATGCTGCACAAGGTGCAACGGGCTACAACGTGTACCGTGCGGCAATCGAAGGTGCTGAGCTGCAATTGGCCGGCCAAGCAGAAGGCAACACATGGACAGATGTGAACGTGGAGAACGGGAAGAAGTACTACTACACCGTGACTGCAGTTACGGGCAGTGGTGAGAGTCTGCTGAGCGAGTATGCATCGGCGACGCCTTCTTTTGCAGTGAACGGGGTAACGATTACGAAGCAATCGGATGCGGTTACGCTCGGCGCGGGTCACAAGACCTCCGAAATCCAAGTCGCCATCGACATTCCGGGACTTACCGATAACGCAGCTTATGCAGGCAGCGAAGCGCCGAATCTGATTGCACGCCTTGCTTATTACAAGAAAGGTTCAAGCCAATCCGATGCGGTAGAAACCAAGCTGCGTTATAAGCAGGACACGCAAGACGGGAAGAAAGTATATTGGGCAGCGTTTGAGCCGATCGAGGCGGGTGCTTACTATTACTTCGCGAAAGTCTCCAGCGACAACGGGGATACATTCACGGAGTCCGAGCAGCAGAGCGTTGATGTACACGCAGACAGCAGCGACACGACGGCACCGGAAGCGCCTGTGCTCGCTGATATTATGACAGAGTCGAACCGTGTTCAATTGACCTGGACTGCGGCAGCGTCTGAGGAAGCGGCGCATCATTATGAGGTTTATCGCAAGAAAGCGGACACGGAATTTATGCGCATTGCAGTTGTGGACAACACAGCTACATCGTATGTGGACTTTACGGTCAGCAATGATACGGCGTACACGTACAAAGTGGCAGCAGTAGATAGCGCCTATAATCGCGGTTATTCCGACGAGAAGTCGGTTACGCCGAAGCTGGTCATGGTGGATGTGAAGCTGCGCGTTCATCTTCCAAGCTACACGCCGGTTCAAGATGATATTTACTTGGCAGGCGATCTTAACGGCTGGAATGCATCGGGCAACAAGCTGAATGTACCGAGCGGCGCAACGACGCGCGACGTGGTGGAATACAGCTTCAAGATGATGGCCGGCAAAACCATTCAATACAAATATACACGCGGGGCATGGTCAACAGAGGCACTGACTTCGCATACTCGTAAAGCCAATGACACCGAGGATGCCGGCAACTACGCTTACTCCTCGACGGATACGAATATGCAGCTGACGATCAAGAACCAAGGCGGCAACACGATGGTTGTGGACGATTACGTGCTTCGCTGGGTGGATATGCCGATGATCGTGACCATGCCGCGTATCTCGTACGGCGATGACATTGCATTTACAACGTCCGAGAAAGAATTTGCGCTAAAAGCAAACGTACCTTATGGTGTAACCTTCACCATTAACGGTAAGCCAATTGATGCATCGGACATGAATGCAACAGGTGATGTACTTGTCGAAAAATTGCCGCTTGCTGTGGGAGTTAACCACTTCACGCTGCATATTGAGCCAAGTGCGGAAACGCTGGCACTTCCGTGGTATACCGATGCAGGACGTGCGAGCCAAGCGACGAAGACGCTTGAGCTGACGATTACAAGAGAAGGCGATCTTTCGCCGCCTCCGTCAGCTACTTCCGGAGGAACCGTTAGCGAAACAGATAAAGGTACAGATAGACGTACAGAAGCACAATTGAAAGAAGTAATCGGCAAAGCAACGGGCGACAAAGTAACAATCAATACGGAAGGGAAGAGCCAGCTGCTTCTGCCTGTGAATACGGCAGAGCTTCTTGGCAACAAATCACTGGAAGTGAACCAAGGCGACGTTAAAGTCGGTGTTCCGACTGACGTGTTGAACGAGCTGGTCAAGCAAGGCGACAGTGCGACCGGAAGCAGTAGCCAAATTTCACTCCATGTGCAGCCGCTAAGCGAGCAGGCTAAGCAAGCACTTGTGGCTAAAGCCGAGCAAGTAGGCACAACAGAGCTGCATGTCGCATCGGATATTTACGATTTCCGTCTCGCGGTTGTAGATGCGAAGGGCAAGGAAACAGCTGTACTGAGTAAGTTTGTACAACCGCTTACCCTTACCTTCAAGGTGAACAGCAATGCCAACACGAAATTGATCGGCGTCTATTATATCGCAGACAATGGTCAACTTGAGTTTGTTGGCGGCAAACTGAATTCTGACGGCACAATGACCGTCCGGATTTCTCACTTCTCCAGCTACGCTGTACTGGAGTTCACGAAGCACTTCTCTGATGTGTCCGCGTCACACTGGGCAGCTTCGATGATTAGTGAACTAACGGCGAAGCATATCATGAACGGTGCAAGCGCGGATCGATTCGAGCCAAACCGCAGCATCACCCGTGCTGAGTTCGCCGCACTGCTTGTTCGCGCGCTGGAGCTCAAAGCGACGAAGTCGGCTGCATTCGCAGACGTATCGGCCGGCGCTTGGTACGCGCCTTACGTGGCAGCGGCAGCTGAAGCGGGTATCGTGAACGGCCGCAGCGCATCAACATTCGCGCCGAACGGCACGATTACGCGTGAAGAGATGGCCGTCATGCTCATGCGTGCGTATGAGTTGAAGCACGGCAAGCTGACCGCTGATCAAGCTGAAGAGCTGAAGAGCTTCTCCGATGCGAATGCCATCAGCAGCTGGGCTGCAGCATCGATCGGGGCGGCCAAGGAGCTGGGCCTCCTCGATGGCAAGAACGGCGGCAGCTTCGAGCCGCAAGGACATGCAACCCGTGCCGAAAGCGCGAAAGTGATTTACAGATTGCTTGAGGCGTAGTCTTCATGTTCCGCATAGAGCCGCGTCCATGAGCGACTGTTTGGACGCAATACCGATATTGCCATTTGATTCTCCTCTAACGGTTGTCAGCGTGGCTATTTCATGTAATGAACGACTTTTAAAATTCTAGCGGTTGTGAGCATCCTTATTCACTGCACAATGGCCGATTTTTACCGGAAAATGTCCAAATAAGCCCGCTAGCAACCGTTAGAAAATAACAAAGTGTTTTTTCGGCCAGATAACCACTGTCACAACCGTTACAGGTTGGTAGACGGCTCCTCTTATATAACACGTGCGTTTCTCGACAGCCTGACCTGCTCCCATTACCGGGAGCAGGTTTTTTTGCTATACAAAAGCCTCCCAGTAAATAGTCCATTGACGGGGTCCAACCGTCGTGGCTCTTAAGATATCTCGTACATACGATGGTACTACGACAACGTATGACCACTTCCGCGCCGGAGCAGTTGTCCGGCAGCTGACGGATGCAGGGAGAGAGGACAGCATGAAGATATTGTTGGCCACCTTTTGGCAGGTTCCGCATGTTGGCGGCGTATGGAAGTATATGACGCAGCTGAAAGAGCGGCTTGAGCTGATGGGACATCAAGTGGACCTGCTCGGCACCGCTCCTGATAAAGTGCATATGCCGGGTCTGAATAAGGAGATTGCCAAGGAAGTGCTGCGTCCTCTGATCGCCGCCAAGCTAAGCGCGTCTCGTGTCTCGCAGATTCACGTGGACCCCTATGTGATGCATTGCGAATTTGAGCGCTATTATTTGGAGCTGGCAGCTGCTTATTTTGGGCTCGAACAATATGACATCATCCATACCCATGATATATTCGCCGCTAGAGCACTCGGACGGGTGAAGTCCCCGAGGACGGCACTTGTTGCCCATGTTCATGGCTCCGTTGCGATAGAAGTGACGATGAACTATCGATTAAACCCCCAATTAGGCGTAGCGGAGAACTCGCCGGCTTGGAATTATTTTAACGGCATCGAGCATTATGGTGCGACCTCAGGCGATGTTACGGTGACGGCGAACAACTGGCAGAAGCAGCTGCTATTAAACACGTTCGGAGTGCCGGAAGAGCGAATCAAGGTGTTTCCATATGGTCTGGACATCGACGCCTTCGAGAGGCAGGCAAGCAAAGGAACGACGATGCAGCGCACACCGGGTAAGAAAATCATTATATGCCCCGCACGCCTTTCGTTCGTCAAAGGAATTGACATCCTCATCGCAGCGCTGGGCATTTTGAAATGGACACGCCGAGATTGGGTGTGCTGGATCGTTGGAGACGGCGAACAGCGGGCAGAGCTTGAGCAGCTGACGGCAGCTCATCAACTCCAGCAGGATGTCTTGTTTCTCGGCGTTCGGGATGATATTCCGGGGCTGCTTCGGACATCCGATATTTTCGTTCATTCCTGCATACAAGATAATCAGCCCTTCTCTTTGATGGAGGCGCAGGTGGCAGGGCTTCCCTCCTTAGTGTCGACGGCAGGCGGACTCCCTGAGATGGTCGAGCATGAAGTGACAGGTCTAATCTCTCCCGTGCGCGATTCGGTTAAGCTTGCTGAACAGCTGGGGCTGCTGCTTGCCAATGACAGTCTCCGAGAACAGCTTGGACGAAACGCAAGAGCATGGGGCACCGCCCAGTGGTCGATGGAAAAGATGGTGGAGCGGGTACTGGACGTTTATCAATCCGTTATGAAGAAGTAACAATCGAGAAGTGAGGAGGGCAGCTATGCCGAATGAGAGATTCATGGTGAAAGGCGATTTGTACAACCGAATATTTGCAGACCAAACGCCGGATCCCGGGGTCATGGTGGACTATGAGGTGTGGAACCGAATATTGGCCGGACTCAGACTCGCGAACGGCGGCTACAAGCTGCCGGATTGGCCTGTACTCTCGACAATGGTCGATAACCAACAGAAGCCGTAACGATAAAAGGGCAATCCGATATGGATGCCCTTTCTCCATTACTCCTCATTGAGCGCAATTCCCTGAAAAATCTCTTTCCACAGCAGGTCGTTCCCATGCCATATTTCCTCATCAGGCAGTTGAATGGCGCATACATGCGGCAATGGCCAATGCTGCTGGGCGATACCGCTCACCGGTGCGTGATTCACAACCAACAGGCGATAGCTGCCTGCTACCATAGCGGAGAGAACGTCAGTCAGTTCCTTCGTCTGCTCCATTGTCGCTTCGGTACGAATGAATAGAATGTGGTCGCTCCAAGCGGCTTTTTCCAGGAAGCGGGCAACCCTGCGGTCGTACTTGGCTTTCACCTCGGGGTACGCGTTCAATTCCGGCGGAAAATTGTTGTGTGTGTAGAAGTCATGATTCGAGTACACGTTATATTCGGTCTCTTTGACATAATAAAGCTTCTCGCTTGCTTTGCTGATGACCTCCAAATGGCTGTAATCCATGAAGCGGGCGAAACGGTTTCGAAGCAGTCTGGTGACATCGGAGAGGTTCTGCGATTGCATCCAGTCCAGCGGGCCTGCGAATGGCCGAATCTCGTTAAGCTCCATTTGGATTGCCGGCAAACATAGGTCGCCGAGGCTGTAGATGGCGTCGTAGCTCCCCTTCAAGTCTACGAGTTGCATCGTCCACACATCCTTCCTTTCGTAGATAGACTCTATTTAGTTAATGCTGGTGATAGGGAATCTGCTTGGACAAATGGATGAGTTACCCTTGTTTTTGGGTGGCTGTCCGGGGCGGTTTGGCCCTTACGTTTGCCTCTGCTTCTCATACGATAATAGAAGAAAGACGTGCGGAGGAGGGAGTTCATGGCGATATTTCGGCTGGATGCCGCTGCTTTCGCGAGAATTGATTGCCGGTATATTGAGTTTATTTCATGGTCCATCGTCAATGACGGCGATGAAGTATTCGATTGCCTCGTGCACGTCTATAATAACGGGACTTTATTCTACGAGACGCTGCAGGAGATGGAAGCGCGGAAACAAATTGATTTGCCCCCGGTAGCGCCGAACTATGCACCGTTCAGTCTGCTGATTGTTACGAACTATTCAACGCATAAGCCGATGCGAATTAAAGCCGTACTTCGTAATAAAGGCACGCTGATTGCGACATTAACGGAGAAGGATTTTGATCGGCTGGATTGAGGGCTGAAGGGGGGATGAGGCCGTTGAAGGTGCTGTTTGTCTACTACCTGCCAAGCGGAGGCATGGACACGCTGAACCGAATAAGGTGCAAGGCGCTGCGGGAATTCGGAGTGTACGGGCATTGCCTGTACTACAAATGGGGGGCCGGTCTGCAAAATAGGGATGATTCCTCGGATGTACGCATTACGGATAGCGATATTGCCATTAAACAGCTGATCGATGCAGGCGGCTACGAAGCCATAATCGTCACGACGGACCATAAGAGTCTCACTCGTTTCCGGATGCTCGGTTATTATGGGAAGCTCATCTACGAGATTCAAGGCTATGGCCCCAAAGAAGATGCGAGGCAGGCACTCTCGGCGGCTTCGCCGGTTATAGCGGCCCATGCTTCAGCGCTGCTTAATCCACGCACCCCGCATATCGCCTCGATATTCCATGACTTGTTTCCGAATAAGCCGCAGTTTCACTTCAATAATTGCATTGATGCAGCTGCGTTCTCGTATCGGCCAACGCTTCTAACGGATGCATCCCCAATCATGGCGTGGCTCGGACGATTGGAGGATAACAAGAATTGGCGCGAGTTTCTGCAGATAGGCTATCGACTATCGCTTATGTATCCAAGCCTGCGATTATGGATGTTTCATGATCCCCATTTGGCAGATCCGGCAGAGCGGCAGTCGTTCGAACGGATTGTGGGAGAGCTTGGACTATGGGACCGTTTGACTGTAAGATCTAATGTTCCTCATTCCGAAATGCCGGATTGGTTTTCGATTATCGGAGATTCCGGGGGGTTCCTATGTGCCACTTCCAAAGTTGAAGGAGCTCCTTATTCAGTCTTAGAAGCGATGAGTTGCAGATGCCCGGTGCTGACGACGGACTCGGACGGCGTGTCTAGCTCGATCACTCACAATAGAACGGGAAAGTATTACACGCTTGGCAACGTTTCGGAGGCACTGAAGGAAGCGCGCGAGCTTATGGAGAACGCGGAGCTGCGAGAACGAATACGCGCAGAAGCGATGAGCTTTGTGCATGTGGAGTTTTCACCTCGAAAGTATGGTCAACATTTCTTGCATATGCTGCAAACCATCTAAAGGAATTGGAAGGGAATGTGCGGTATGAAATACTCGGATAAAAGCAGTGCGGATGTCGGCAGCTTCGAGCCCATCCTCGTAGGCCCAGAGCAGCTTGTTCTTACTTCGCTATGTCTTGATTCGATAGCGCCCGGTGACCGAGTAGTGCTGCGGTTTGAGGTGGGGTGGGAGAATCCGGATCTTGCGAGCTGGGACTCGGGCGAGATGGAGATCATGCTGCGTGAGGATAGCTCGGATGGCTTGGTTGTTTATTGGAATATGGAATCTTGTTTTGCAAAAGGAAGATCAAAGGAGCAGCTGACTTTCGTTGGAACCATTCCGCAGCGGCGCTACTACTTGACCGTACGTTCGAATGACGCGCGTGCGCGGATTACAGGTCCGTACACCCTTCAAGGCTCCGTATATGCACCGTGACAATCATACAGCCTCGTTCTTCACTCTGATCGCCTTCAGAGCTAAGAACGAGGCTGTTATTATTTTGCCGCACCTGCAGCTGCTTGGTTCGCTTCACGGCTCCGTCCAGAATCGGTACGTTTCACCGACCCCGCGCTCTATGCCGGTAATCGGCTCCCATTGCAGGATGTGCCGTGTTCGCTCGCATGACAAACAGCTGTGCAAGATATCTCCCGGTTTCGCCGGTCGATATAGCACCTCGATTTCACTGGGGTGTAGGTCTCGAAGCAGCTCAGCTAAGTGGTTAATAGACGTTCGGAGGCCCGTGCTTACATGAAGAGTTTCATGATCTCCGAGTTCCGCTGCAGCCAAATTTGCCGAGACAATATCTCCTACATAGATGAAATCCCTTGTATGGAGCCCTTCTCCGTTGATCACGAGCGGCAAACCTTTTACCGTTCTCTCTATAAAATTCGCGATGACGCCGCCTTCGCCTTTGGCCGTCTGACCGGGACCGTATACGTTGCCGTAGCGAAGAATCGTATATCCCAGCCCATAGAATCGGCTATAGAGGCGGATATATCGTTCGGCTGTCAGCTTGGACATTGCGTAGAATGATATCGGGTCCGTGGGATCCTGTTCGGTGATACGATCCCTTTCTAAATTGCCGTATACCCCTGATGTGGAGGCGAAAATCATTTTGTGAACGCCGGCTAGTATGCAGGCTTCAAGCATATTAATCGTACCTCCGACATTAATAGAGGCATCTCTGTTGGGATGTGCGATAGATCGCTGTACATCTGCCTGAGCGGCGAGGTGATAGACGACATCCGGCTTGACGGACGTTATGATTCGTTTTGCTCTACCGAATCGAATATCCTCTATATGAAGGCTTGCTTTCGGATGTACGCGTTCCGCCGAGCCTGACGAGAGGTTGTCGATGACATGTACTTCCGCTCCGCGCGCAATTAAACTTCTTACGAGATGCGAGCCGATAAACCCGGCCCCTCCTGTCACAACCACTTTCATGCGTCTGTTCCTCCCGCGATGGAATCCCGATGTTTTATCGTACGCAGTGATTGGGAAATCCGCATGGGGCACAAGCCTTGCGAAGCTGGTGTTTTTTATCCGGAATCTGTTTAATCTGTGTCATCATCACGGTATAATAGGCTCGAAGTGAGGAATTTATTAGAATTACTCCCTAAAGAAGGAGCCCTTTGTATGCCTACATACAATAAGCTGGTTCGCGACCGAATTCCGGAAATCATCGCAAACAACGGCAAGACGTGCACGACTCGTATTCTGGATGAAGCTTCATATCACGAAGAACTGCGCCTTAAATTATCGGAGGAGCTGCACGAGTACATGGAAGCGGAGGATAACGCGAGTGCCCTGGAAGAGTTGGCCGATATCCTTGAACTCCTTCATGCGCTCTCAAGTGTCCATGGCTTCAATGCGGAGCAATTGGAAACGATAAGAGCGGAGAAATCCGCTAAACGCGGCGGCTTTAATGAACGAATTTATCTGGAAGCAGTACAAGACGCTTAATCCGCGCAGTTATTCAAATTCATGAGGAGGAACCAGCAATGTCCCAAGATCAATTAAAGCTGGCAAAAGAAAAGTTCGATCGTGATGGCTATGCCGTCTATCCGGATGTTCTCGATGCATCATTGATTCAAGAAGCCCAGCAGCATGTGGAATGGCTGATGGAGAAGAACCCGGGGCTTCGCCCGGAGAACCTGGGTCACACGCTATTGGCGGATGATCCTTTCTGGCTTCGCCTAGTCAGCGATGATCGCCTGCTCGATATTGCAGAGCAGTATATTGGTCCGGATATCGCCTTGTTCGCTTCCCACTATATTAGTAAGCCGCCATTCGACGGCCGCCCTGTTCTCTGGCATCAAGATGGCAGCTACTGGCCGCTTGAACCGATGAACGTAGTCACATTGTGGCTCGCAGTCGATGACTCCCTGCCTGATAACGGCTGTCTGCGAGTGATTCCGGGTACACAAACGATGGAGCTTCAAGAAATGAAAACCAACACGACAACGGCGAATGTTCTGGAATCCGAAGTGGATCCTGCGCTGGTTGAAGAGGACAAAGCAGTGGATCTCATCTTGCGTGCAGGCGGCGTTTCCGTCCATCATCCGAGCATCATTCACGGATCGGAAGCCAATCACTCCCCGCTGCGTCGCTGCGGCCTGACGATTCGCTATATCCCAACCAGCACGTTAATTAAAGTGCCGCAGTGGCCTTCGGCATTCTTGCTGCGAGGTAATGCTGTATCGGGTATTAATGATTACCTGCCGTTCCCTAAATTTGATGAAGCTCGTCATATGCCGTTTCAAGGCAGTGAAGAGTGGAAATAATGCAGTACTGGAACATAGGAATGATGCGCGCTTGTTCTCGCAGGCGCGCCCTTCTATGAGATATATGGATTGTAAAATAATACCTGTTGCAACTGTGTAGACAATCATGTTATATTCTAATTCCGCCGCTGAGACATCAACAACGACGCGGTGAACGAAACGAAAACAAGTTGAAAAATAAAGCTTGCAATTATGTTTCGGAATGTGCTAATATCTAATTCTGGGTCAACAAACCTGGACATGAAATTTGTTCTTTGAAAACTGAACAATGAGCGACCAGTCAAATGGTCATAAATCGCGAAACTAACGTTTCGCAAAGCTAGTTTTTTGAATGAGCTAACAAGCGAATTCTTAAA
>NZ_JBWDNS010000015.1:0-58047 GCF_056269305.1 Paenibacillus sp. J22R3
TTCCCAGTATGTAAGACCCCTGGAAGACGACCAGGTTGATAGGTTCGAGGTGGAAGTGCAGCAATGCATGCAGCTGACGAATACTAATCGGTCGAGGGCTTATCCTACGAATATCTGCTCGGATGTTCAACTTCGGACAATAATCAGCTAATGAAAAACCTTCGCAAAGGTTCGTATCCAGTTTTCAGGGCGTAAGTTAACCTGGTTATTACGGCTGCCTCAGTCGTGATGGACAAGCAGTACTATGAGGCAATTGTGTGGCGGTGTAGCTCAGCTGGCTAGAGCATTCGGTTCATACCCGGAGGGTCGGGGGTTCGAGTCCCTTCGCCGCTACCACACCTATATGGAGGCTTAGCTCAGCTGGGAGAGCATCTGCCTTACAAGCAGAGGGTCGGCGGTTCGATCCCGTCAGCCTCCACCATAATTTTTAAATGCGGAGCCGTGGTGTAGTGGCCCAACATGCCTGCCTGTCACGCAGGAGACCGCGGGTTCGAATCCCGTCGGCTCCGCCATTTAACTTTAAAAGTAAGGCTCGGTAGCTCAGTCGGTAGAGCAGAGGACTGAAAATCCTCGTGTCGGCGGTTCGATTCCGTCCCGAGCCACCATTATCTTGTGGAGGGCTAGCGAAGTGGCCAAACGCGGGAGACTGTAAATCTCTTCCTCACGGTTCGGTGGTTCGAATCCATCGCCCTCCACCATTCCTTTACAGTAAGAGTCATTAGCTCAGTTGGTAGAGCACCTGACTTTTAATCAGGGTGTCGTAGGTTCGAATCCTACATGACTCACCATTTCATAAACCATTCACCTGTAGGTCATTGACCTACAGGTTTTTTGTTGTTTTCTGCGCAAATATTACATGAGAGGTCAGAGTATTTCACCCTACTGCGGGTAAACTGAACACAAAGGGCTGTTCAGGGGGTCATATAGAGATGAAATACGTATTTGCTGCCATGCTTTGCTTTGCCATTGTTGTCGTATTGGTACCGATACTAAGGAAATATGCGATTCGTATGGGTTTTGTAGACAAACCATCTTCGCGTAAAATTCATCGCACTCCCATTCCGCTGATGGGCGGAGCTGCGCTGTATGCAGGTATTGTGATTACCTTGTTTATATTTCAAGGCGCAACCCCGCTAAGTATGGTCATCAGTATTGGCGGCCTGATGCTCGTAGTCATTGGTTTAGCGGATGATGCGGCGAAGGCAAACGGAGCGGAATTCCCGGTATGGCCCCGGGTGCTGATCTATTTGGCTGCGGCGATTCTGCCGCTATTCTTTGGTATTCGAATCGAAGGGCTGTCGAGTCCGAGCGGATTGATCCATTTTCCGACATGGCTCGGCACCATAAGCTCGATTATTTGGGTATTTGCACTGATCAATATGATTAATTTCATTGATGGCGTAGATGGTCTCGCTTCAGGGGTTTCGACCTTCTCTTCATTAACGCTATTTATTGCCGCGCTGCTGAAGCACCAACCTTCCACTGCGATGCTTGCCGTTATTCTCGTCGGGGCATGTCTGGCGTTTCTTATCTATAATTTCTATCCGGCCAGAATCTTCATGGGAGATGCCGGTGCTGCCTTCCTTGGTTATGCCCTGGCTGTAACTGCGGTGGATGGTGCTTTCAAGAGTGCTACGCTTGTTACCGTGGCAGTGCCGCTTCTGGCGCTGGGTGTGCCGATTCTGGATACTGCAGTCGTTATGCTTCGCAGACTGCTATCGGGCAAGGGACTGCACCGGGCGGACAAGCTGCATACCCACCATGTCTTGATGCGCTGGGGGCTAACCCAAATTCAAACCGTTTCCTTCATCTACCTGGTAGCGGCGTTGTTCTCCTTATTATCAATCGTTCTGCTGCTTGCCTTAAGCTGAAATAGATCCCAATCTATGGTACAATGTCCCAAGAAGAAACAGCTGCTGCCGCCTGCACATGGTGGTGGAATAACGTTCTTCCCTAGAAGATAAGCGAAGTATGGTTAGAATTGTTACTTCCTTATATAATAAAGCGCATTTAGGCGTGGATAGGATAGGGGCAAGCCGATGAGTGAAGCAAAATGGATGGCGCAATTGCAAGCTGTTCTGGATTGCCCGGTCCGAGAGCATCAATTGCCAATTCAAGATTGGAGAATGCTGGCCGAGGAAAGTGCAAGCACAGAAGAGCAATCATCAATTAAAAATAATACGATTAGCATTGGGGATTACGTGCATGGTACCGAAGGTACCGTTTGGTTTGTCATGAATGTGAATTTGCACACTGTCGACCTGCTCGAAATTGAGCGGAGTCAATTAAGCGAGAAGGAACAGCGCCTCATTAGCTGGACATTATCCGAAATGCTGGCTGTACGCTCCAAGAGCTACGAAGGCGTTACGGAATCTGAACGTTACGCGCGAGAGCTGGGTGCCTGGATTGATGAGCAGCTTGATTCCACGGAGCCGAAGCACTCATTGCCGGAGCGACTTATCGCACGAGGAAGATTATTCTCCTCCATGATTCCTTTCATGCTCGTCTGTGAGCAGGCTGAATCCGGTCGATCCAGCTATAGCGAATTGGAGAAGCTGCTGCGTACGTTCCTTGCGGAAGAGGTCATTATCATTCCTCTTAAGGAGCAGGAATGGCTTGTATTAGGACCAGTTTCACTTATTCATGAAGCGCAGTCCGAGGAACGCGATGACGAAGAAGAGGAATCGGTCGAGGAAAGCTTAGCGTCCATCGTCAACGGCTTGAACGATATGCTGACCAGCGAATGGATGGGGGAATGCCATCTTGCCGTTTCCCAGCCGATCTCACCGGCAAATTCACTGGTTGGAACGACAGCGCTGCTGCGTGAGACGGTGCATTTGGGAAGAACGTTTCATATCGGATCCAATATTCATTTGCCATGGCTGCTGCATTTAGAGCGGCTGTTAAACACGATTCCTGAAACACATCGTCTTAAGTTTGTAGAGCAAGCGCTGAAGCGTACAGATGCTTTTCTAGACCCGGAGATCTTAACAACGCTGGAAACGTTCTTCAGTCTGGACTGCAATGTGAGTGAAACGGCGAAGAAACTCTATATTCACCGGAATACACTTCTGTACAGACTTGATAAGCTAAAACAAGAGACAGAACTGGATGTTCGGCAATTCCGTGATGCTGTACTCGTCAAAATTATTTTACTATTGTATAAAGTGACGAAAAGGTCGTAGTTTTTTTGTAAAGTATGTGCATAGTCATTAGGACAGCACTGATATAAACTAAGGTTATTGAATTACACTATTTCTTTTAGGGGGAAATACAATGGCTGGTGTACGCTTAGAGCACGTTTACAAAAAATACGCGGGAACTGATCTCGCTTCCGTAAAAGATTTCAACCTCGACATTAAAGACAAAGAATTTTTGGTTCTTGTCGGTCCATCGGGTTGCGGTAAATCCACAACACTTCGGATGATCGCAGGTCTGGAAGAAATCTCCGAGGGTAAACTGTTCATCGGCGAGCGTCTTGTTAATGACGTTGCCCCTAAAGACCGTGACATCGCGATGGTATTCCAATCCTACGCTTTGTACCCACACATGAACGTATACCAAAATATGGCGTTTGGCCTTAAACTTCGTAAATTCAAAAAAGCAGAGATCGACAAACGCGTTCGTGAAGCTGCTAAAATTCTTGATATCGAGCATTTGCTTGACCGTAAACCAAAAGCATTGTCCGGTGGTCAACGTCAGCGTGTTGCCCTAGGCCGCGCAATCGTTCGTGAACCACAAGTATTCTTGATGGATGAGCCGCTTTCTAACTTGGATGCTAAACTTCGTGGTCAAATGCGCGCGGAGATCTCCAAACTGGCTAAACGTCTTGAAACAACTGTTATCTACGTAACGCATGACCAAATCGAGGCAATGACAATGGGTGACCGTATCGTCGTTATGAAAGACGGTATCATTCAACAAGCTGCTTCCCCGGAAGAGCTGTACAACCACCCAGTTAACATTTTCGTAGCAGGCTTTATCGGCGCTCCTTCGATGAACTTCATCACGGGTACGCTTAGCGAAGGTGGCGGTACTGTTCGCTTCAAATCGACTAACATCGATGTTCTTGTTCCAGAAGGTAAAGCACAACAATTGAAAGAAAAAGGCCTTATCGGCAAAGAGATCATTCTTGGTATCCGTCCGGAAGATTTGCACGAAGAGCCTGTATTCCACGAAGCTTCCCCGCAAACAATCGTGAACGCTCACGTTGAAGTTGCTGAGAACCTTGGTCACGAAATGTTCTTGTACCTGAACGGTCTTGGCAAAGACACAGTAATCGCTCGTGTTGACGGCCGCTCCGGCGTTAAAGAAGGTACAAACGTTAAGCTTGCTCTTGATATGAACAAAGTTCATGTCTTCGACAAAGAGAGCGAACTGAACGTATTTGAAGTATAAGATAAGGCGCTGAGCCTTCCCTGACAACCGCCCGAATTATCGGGCGGTTGTTTTTATTTGTTATTTCCGATACGATAACGATATCTGGTTAATTAATCTAACAACTCGTAGCTGGCTGCGATTTTGAGGAGGCCGAAATAGTGGCTAAGAAAGTGAAAGTGTCCGATCTGGTAAGTCAATTTCAGCTTGAAATACTAAGTGGAGAAGACGGACTCCGCCGCAGCATTACGTTAGACGATTTATCGCGCCCCGGACTTGAGGTAGCAGGTTATTTCGACTACTATCCGAAGGAGCGCGTACAAATTCTGGGGAAAACCGAAATTTCTTTCATGGATACGCTTAGCACACAAGAACGTGTAGATCGCATGGAACGTTTATGCGATGATGAAACGCCTTGTTTCATCATTACCCGTGGCATGGATGCGCCGGCTGAACTGCTTGAGCAATCCAATCTGAAGCAAATTCCGGTACTTCGCAGCAATGCGGCTACGACAATCTTTTTAAGCCGAATTACCAACTTCCTTGAACGGAAACTGGCACCTTCTGCTACTATTCATGGTGTTCTTGTCGATGTCTATGGAGTGGGTATGCTCATAACGGGCGGCAGCGGAATTGGTAAGAGTGAGACTGCGCTTGAGCTGGTAAAGCGAAGCCATCGCCTTGTCGCGGATGATGCTGTTGAAATTCGCCAGACCTCAGATGGACAATTGCATGGTACGGCACCTGAACTTATTCGCCATTTACTTGAAATTCGCGGTCTTGGTATTATCAATGTCATGACGCTGTTCGGCGCCGGTGCAGTTCGCAACATGAAGAAGATCAGTGTGGTTATCAAGCTTGAGAATTGGCAAGCGGACAAGCAGTATGACCGGCTTGGTTTGGATGAAGAAACAACGAGAATTATCGATACGGACGTGCCGATCGTTACAGTTCCTGTCCGTCCGGGCCGAAACTTGGCGGTTATTATCGAAGTGGCTGCGATGAACTTCAGGCTGAAACGAATGGGCTATAATGCAGCTCTGCAGTTTACGAATAAGTTGACAGAAACGATCGCTGAAGATGCGGATGATTTTGATTGATTGTCGTCGTAGATACAATGAATGAATAGGTAGCCAGACTATCGATTATGGAGAGAGAAGGAGCCGTTGACGCATGTATGGATTACGTTTAGATCCGATTGCTTTTTCGCTGGGCCCTATTACTGTGCATTGGTACGGTATTATCTTGGGTACGGCAGCGCTTGTAGGATTGCTGCTTGCAGTCCGCGAAGGAAAACGATTCGGTTTATCTCCGGATTTCTTCATGGATTTACTGCTGCTTGGTGTTCCGTCTGCTATCCTAGGCGCGCGAATCTATTTTGTAGCGTTCAAGTGGGACGAGTATAAGGGCAATTTGCTCGATTTCTTTAAGATTTGGAATGGCGGTATTGCGATATTCGGAGCGCTTATAGGTGCGTTCATATGCGGTATTATATATTTCCGATATAAGGGCTACAGCTTCTGGAGAATTGCGGATATCTGTGCGCCATCGCTTATCGCCGGCCAAATGATCGGTCGATGGGGGAACTTCGTCAATCAGGAAGCTTATGGCGGACCTGTTGAAGAGAGCTTCCTGCGTGACACGCTTCATCTACCGAATTGGATCGTAACCAATATGAATGTTGACGGTATATTTCACCATCCAACCTTCCTATACGAATCACTGTGGAACCTGCTTGTGCTGGTCGTGCTGCTTGTTATTCGTCGTCGTCCGTTCCTGCGTGCAGGTGAACTGCTGATGACGTACTTCATCGGTTACTCCATCGGACGATTCTTCATTGAAGCATTACGTACAGACAGCTTGGCTTTCCATGGCGCTTCGTGGGCGGCTTCCGTTATGAATGCACTATGGTCGCCGATGGGCATTGTTTTCGATCAAGGTTACTTGAACCCTGCAGAGGGGAACATCCGGATTTCGCAGCTGGTATCGGTATTGCTGATTATCGCGGCGGTCGCTATGATTATCGGACGTCGTACTACTGGTGAAGCGAATGCACGTTATAGCGATCCGGTTATCAATTACAAAACCGGTTTAGAAGCAGGTGCAGCGCCTGAGAAGAAGGTTGATCGCACTGAGCCGGATAAGAAATCGGACGGTCAAGGTCACGGAGAATCGACATTAAAGGAGTAATAAATAATCGCATGGCAGCAATAGTGAAAACAATGTTGTTTGATTTAGACGGTACGATTATGGACACGAATGAGCTGATCATTCAATCGTTCCTGCACTCGCTACAAGGAATCGTCCCTCCTGAGTTTGATCGGGAACATATTATTCCAAGCATGGGACAGCCGCTTACTATGCAAATGCAGCTATTCTCAGGTCGTGAAGATGTTACGGACCTAGTTGCGGCTTATCGTGAAATCAATCTTAAGATGCATGACGATTATGTATCGGCTTTCCCACAGGTTGTGGAAGTGTTCGCGCGTCTGCATGAAGCCGGGATAAAGATCGGAATCGTAACGACCAAAATGCGTCTGACGACGGAACGCGGTTTGCGTTATGTAGGCCTGTACGATTACGTGGAGCCAGGCGCGATCGTGACAATTGAAGATGTCGAGCATCCGAAGCCGCACCCGGAGCCGGTTCTGAAAGCATTAGAAGCATTAGGCGCAGATCCGGCGACGACATTGATGGTTGGCGATAGTGTGGTCGACATCGAAGCTGCTGAAGAGGCTGGGGTTATCTCGGTCGGAGTGGCGTGGTCACTGAAAGGTGAAGCGAAGCTGAAGGAAAGCGGTGCTCGTCATGTAATCCATGACATGCGCGAGCTGTATGCATTCGCGGGATTGGAGTAGAGCCCTACTTGAGAAACGTTGAGCGTTATCCGGTCGAAGGGCCAAATGCCCTATGGCAAGTATACCGAACGGTCAGCAGATGGAAGGCCGTACGGAATTTTATCTTCATCCAGATAGCGCGCTATTGTCCTTCTCTGCCAGTAAAGAACTGGATTTATCGGCATGTGCTTGGCATGAAGGTAGGGCGGCATTGCGCGTTTGCACTCATGGTAATGGTTGACGTCTTCTTCCCGGAGAAGATTAGTATCGGGGAGAACTCAATCATCGGCTATAATACGACAATATTGACGCATGAGTATTTGATTAAGGAATACCGGCTTGGCGAGGTTCGAATCGGCTCCAATGTCATGATTGGCGCGAACACGACGATCCTTCCCGGCGTTGTTATTGGGGATGGTGCTGTCGTCGCGGCCGGATCGGTTGTTCATAAGGACGTGCCGCCCGGAGCTTTCGTCGGAGGGAACCCGATTGCGATTATACGCAGCGGGACGGAACAAGGTACATAATGGCACTCTTTGCGGGTCAGAAACGGAGAGCGATGCTCTCCGTTTTTTCTATATCTACAGGCTTTGACAGTTGGATACAATTGGCTGTTTATGTATTGACGAATAGAGGGACGCGTGTTATTATTACGTCTAATCCTTTATTTTGGCAGTATGGTAATATGGTAACACGTTAACTAACTAAAGCATTGTAGGTGAGCATATAATGTCTAAACCGAAGGTATTTGAGAAGCCGATTGGCGTGAAAGATTATTTGCCTCATGCTGTAACGAAGCTGAGACAAATTGAGAATCAAGTGCTTGCATGCATGAGCTCATGGGGGTATGAGCAAATCATGACCCCTACTATGGAGTATTACGATACAGTCGGTGTTGCCAGCTCGACTTCCGACCAGAAACTATTCAAGCTGCTTAACAATCGCGGGACGACGCTTGTGCTTCGCTCCGACATGACGGCACCGATTGCGCGTGTCGTTAGTTCCGTATTGAAGGATGCGCAATTCCCTGTTCGTCTTTCTTATCATTCTAATGTGTTCCGGGCGATTGAAGAGGAAGCAGGCCGTGAGGCGGAATTCTTCCAAACCGGCGTTGAGCTTGTCGGAGACGCTTCCCCTGAGGCGGATGCCGAAGTGGTTGCGCTTGCGATCGCCTCGCTTAAAGCAGCAGGTGTGAACCGCTTCAAGATTGCAATCGGGCATGTTGGCTTCTTGAACGGTCTGTTCGAGGAAGCATTACCGGGGCAGGCAGTTGCTCAAGAAGAGCTGAAAGCCTACTTGCTTGGACGAGATTATGTCGGGTACCGCGAAGGCTTGCGGAAGCTGACACTGCCTGAGGCGATGCGCAGCGAGCTGGAAGGGATTACTCGTCTACGCGGCGGGCAAGAGATCTGCAGTCAAGCGCTGGCGCTTAGCCTTGATCAGACGGCGCAGGCTTCGATTCAGCATCTCTGCGAGATGTGGGATGTGCTTGAGGCGTATGGGGTGTGCGAGCATGTATTGATTGATTTGACGATGATTGGCGATTTTAAATACTACACCGGCATGACGTTCGAAGGCTATGCGGCGGATCTCGGATTCCCGGTAGCAAGCGGCGGCCGCTATGATAACTTATTGAAGCAGTTTGGCCGTCCGGCACCTGCAACAGGGTTTGCGCTTAAGACAACGAGGATTCTGGAGCTTATTGGGGACCATGCCAGCGAAACGAGAACGGAACGCGTGCTGATTGGATACGATGCTGCCGGTCGTGCAGCGGCGCTCAATAAGGCGCGTGAGCTTCGTGAAGCGGCGGATACGATTAGAGGCGCCAATTGCGACGAGGCAATCATCGTGGTGACGGGGAAAATGGACGGCGCTGACGCCCAGCAGGCTGTGCTTGCTGCATCGGATTCAGTCGACGGTCAAGTGATCTACAAAGGCGTCACGTTTACGAAGCTGTTGACGTTCTTCGGCGGCGTTCAGGGAGGGACTTCAAGATGAGCATAGTGAGTAACGGTT
Organism: Paenibacillus sp. J22R3; assembly: GCF_056269305.1. Classification (NCBI taxonomy): domain Bacteria; kingdom Bacillati; phylum Bacillota; class Bacilli; order Caryophanales; family Paenibacillaceae; genus Paenibacillus; species Paenibacillus sp. J22R3. The sequence continues at coordinate 9,231 of NZ_JBWDNS010000015.1, forward strand.
TATATACCGGCGACATATCTGGACGCGAGCTGCTCAAGGTCGCGATGCCTAAGGGACGTATCTATAAGGTGGCATCGAATCTGTTTCGGGAAGCCGGCGTGCCGATCCCCAGTGATTTTGACGACACACGGAAGCTTATTATCGAACTGCCGGAGCTAGGCATGTCGTTCATCATGGCGAAACCCGTCGATGTACCGACCTATGTCGAGTACGGCGTGGCGGATATCGGCATCGTAGGCAAAGATGTACTCATGGAAGAAAATAAAGACGTTTATGAGCTGCTTGATCTGGGTATCGCCAAATGCCGCATGTCCGTCATCGGACTGCCGGATTGGAAGCCGGTCATTCATCCTCGCGTGGCGACGAAGTATCCGAATGTGGCTTCGCAATATTTTCGCGAGTTGGGGCAGCAGGTGGAAGTCATTAAGCTGAATGGCTCTATTGAGCTGGCGCCGCTTATTGGGCTCGCTGATCGTATTGTCGATATGGTGGAGACCGGGCAAACGCTTCGCGAGAACGGACTTGTAGAGATGGAGACGATCTTCGGGATTACGAGCCGGTTGATTGCCAACCGTGTCAGCTACCGGATGAAGAATGATGCGATTCAGAGCTTATGCGACAAGCTGCAGACTGCGATTGCAGCTAAAGCAGGCGTATAGATAGCGAGAGAAAGCTGTCACCGCTAAGCGTAAACAAGTTTATGCGGTGGGAGAAGTGAAAGGAGCGGGTGGCGTTATGCGGAAGCTGCGTGCGGAGCAGTTTGGATTAACACGTAAGGTGGACTATGGCTCACCGGAACAAAATGAATCAGTACGTCAAATCGTTGAAGCGGTACGTACTGAAGGAGACGCGGCCTTGCTGCGCTATACCGAGCAGCATGACCGCGTAAAGCTGGACGAGTCGCAGCTGCGTGTCACAGAGCGTGAAATACAAGCCGCTTATGATCATGTCGATGAAGGTTTTCTTACGGCGATTCGTGAAGCTGCAGCGAACATTCGGAAATTTCACGAGAAGCAGATGCGTCAATCCTGGGTGGATGTACAGCCGGACGGTACGATGCTTGGACAACTGCTTAGACCGCTCAAACGTGTAGGGGTCTATGTCCCAGGTGGGAAAGCCGCTTATCCGTCTTCGGTGCTGATGAATGTCATTCCGGCACAGGTTGCGGGTGTTCCGGAAATCGTAATGGTGACACCGCCTTCTACAGGCGGCAAAGCCGGAATCGATCCCTATATTCTTGTAGCGGCTGCTGAAGCAGGCGTGAAGGAAATGTACCGCGTCGGCGGTGCGCAGGCGGTAGCGGCTCTGGCTTATGGTACGGCGACGATTCCGCCGGTGGATAAAATCTGCGGACCGGGCAACATCTACGTAGCCCTCGCGAAACGCTCGGTTTATGGGGTTGTCGCGATTGACAGTATCGCAGGTCCGAGCGAGATCGTTGTATTGGCCGACGAGACGGCTGACCCGGCTTACGTGGCCGCGGATTTGCTGTCGCAAGCGGAGCACGATGAGATGGCGTCCGCGATTCTTGTAACGACATCGGAAGCGCTTGGCGATGCTGTCGCGATCGAGGTCGAGCGTCAGCTGGCGCTGCTTCCGCGCGAAGGCACGGCGAGACAATCCATTGAGGGTTATGGCGCGATTCTGATCGCCGAAACGATGACCGAGGCGATTGACGCAGTGAACCGCATGGCGCCGGAGCATTTGGAAATTATGACGGCAGAGCCGATGGCGCTGCTCGGCCGAATCGAGAACGCCGGTGCGATCTTCGTCGGACCGTACAGCTCGGAACCGGTCGGCGATTATTATGCCGGTCCGAATCATATTTTGCCAACGAACGGCACGGCTCGCTTCTCGTCTCCTGTGAATGTGGATGACTTCGTGAAGAAGTCGAGCTTGATTTACTATAGCAAGGATGCGCTGCTTGCGAACGGCGATAACATTATGACGCTTGCTCGCCATGAAGGGCTTGAAGCGCACGCCAGGGCGATCGAAATTCGGCTGGAGCGGGAGCGTAACGCTTAGTAGCAGTCATTCGTTAGGGCAGCAATCGTCAAAAATATAGGGTACAGTGGAAAGAAGGATGGATGTTACATGGCAGAGAATCTCGCAATCCGCGCGGCCGAAGTTGCGCGTAAGACGAATGAAACGGACATTAAGCTGGCATTCGGAGTGGACGGAACAGGGATCTCCAAGATCGATACCGATGTTCCTTTCCTGAACCACATGTTGGATCTATTCACGAAGCACGGTTTATTCGACCTCACTGTGGAAGCACGCGGCGATGTGGATATTGACGATCACCACACGGTTGAAGACATCGGTATTTGCCTGGGTCAAACGCTTCGCGAAGCAGTGGGTGATAAACGCGGCATTAAACGTTACGCTTCCGTGTTCGTACCCATGGACGATGCGCTGGCACAGGTGGTCATTGATCTGAGCAACCGTCCGGCTTTCGAATATCGCGCGCAGTATCCGTCCCAGCAAGTGGGCAGCTTCCAAGTGGAGCTGGTTCACGAGTTTCTGTGGAAGCTGGCGCTTGAAGCGCGCATGAACCTGCATGTTATCGTACATTACGGCGTGAATACGCACCATATGATCGAGGCGGTGTTCAAGGCGCTTGGCCGTGCGCTGGATGAAGCGACTACCATTGACCCGCGCGTGCAAGGAGTGCCTTCGACGAAAGGAGTGCTGTAGGATGATCGCGATCATCGATTACGGCATGGGCAATCTGCACAGCGTCAGCAAGGCTGTAGAGCGACTCGGGTATGAAGCGGTCATAACCGCGGATGCCCAGGAGATCATGGAGGCGGACGGCGCGATTCTGCCGGGTGTTGGCGCCTTCGGTGATGCGATGCAGAATTTGCAGAATACCGGCCTCGAAGAAGTGACTCGCTACTATGCCGCATCCGGCAAGCCGCTGCTTGGCATTTGTCTTGGCATGCAGCTGCTGTTCAGCGAGAGCGAGGAGTACGGACAGCATCAAGGCTTGGGGCTGTTGCCCGGCAGCGTCATCCGCTTCCGCGGAGACTTCAAAGTGCCGCATATGGGCTGGAACAAGCTGTCGTTTAAGCAGGAGAGTCCGCTGTTTAAAGGGCTTGAGGAAGGACATGTGTACTTCGTCCATTCCTTCCATGCGAAGCCGCAGCGCGGCGATGATCTGCTTGCGATTACGGACTATAACGGTCCGGTTACCGCGATTGTCGGCAGAGGCAATGTGTACGGCATGCAGTTCCATCCGGAGAAAAGCGGCGAGCTCGGCATGAGCCTGCTGCGGAATTTTCTGGAACTTACGACAGAATCACTTGAAACCGCTCGATAGCAGCGAGTGGTGTTCTATATATCAAGCTAGAAGGGAGGCGGCATTCGGATGCTGGCCAAACGTATTATTCCATGTCTGGACGTGAAGGACGGCCGGGTTGTGAAAGGAGTCAACTTTGTCAACTTGCGCGATGCAGGCGATCCTGTAGAGCTTGCAGCCATTTACGACAAGGAAGGCGCGGACGAGCTTGTTTTCCTTGATATCTCCGCTTCGGTTGAAGGCAGAGCGACGATGATCGAGGTCGTCAAACGAACGGCCGGCGAAATTACGATACCTTTTACGGTAGGCGGTGGCATCTCTCACGTCGATGATATGAAGCGGCTGCTTCGCGCCGGAGCCGACAAGATTGGCATCAATACGGCAGCGGTAAAGAACCCTTCGCTAGTGAAGGACGGAGCTCGAAAGTTCGGCTCCCAATGTATTGTAGTTGCGATCGATGCCAAGTTCAACCCGGCTTGGGGCGAATGGGAAGTGTACACGCACGGCGGACGTACAGCGACCGGGATTAAGGCGCTTGCTTGGGTGAAAGAAGTGGAGTCGCTTGGAGCGGGCGAGATTTTGCTCACAAGCATGGATGCGGACGGTACGAAGGACGGGTTTGATATTAAGCTGACTCAAGCGGTATCGCAGTCAATCGGCATTCCGGTTATCGCGTCCGGCGGTGCCGGCAAGGTGGAGCATTTCTACGATGTATTTCAGCAGGGTCATGCAGATGCGGGTCTTGCAGCAACGATTTTTCATTATAAAGAATTGACGATCCGCGATGTGAAGGATGACTTGCGGCTGAAAGGAGTCGAGATCAGGTGAGTACTGGACAAGGAATAGAGACGGTTGCTGCAGCGATCAAATGGAATGAGGGGGCCGGACTCGTACCGGCAATCGTGCAGGATGCCAATAGCAAAGAAGTTCTTATGATGGCTTATATGAATGAGGAGTCGCTTGGTCGTTCGATCGCGACAGGCGAGACATGGTTCTGGAGTCGTTCGCGCGGCGAATTGTGGCACAAGGGAGCGACAAGCGGCCATACGCAGCGAATCGTCTCGATGCATTATGATTGCGATGGCGACACACTGCTGCTTCGCGTCGAGCAGACCGGACCGGCTTGTCACACAGGCTCATACAGCTGCTTCACGAATGAAGTGACGGGCATTCAAGGTGTAGATGAGAATGCGACAACGCTGACAAGCGACCGATTCGCGATGCTGAATCAGCTCGAAGCCATAATCGCACAGCGTTATACAGAGCGTCCGGAAGGTGCGTATACAACGTATCTGTTCGAGAAAGGCGTCGACAAGATCTTGAAGAAGGTCGGCGAAGAGTCGGCAGAAGTCATTATTGCAGCTAAGAACAAAGACAATGATGAGCTGCGCTGTGAAACGAGCGATCTGATCTTCCACTTGATGGTGCTGCTTCGCGAGCGCGGCTTGTCCTTGGACGAGGTCATGACTGAGCTTGGTCGTCGTCACAACAAATCCAAACAGCCGAAGTAATTGAAGTCAAGCGGCTGTATAAGGAACCGAGCCTGATTGTCAGTGCTCGGTTCTACGGCGTTTTGCCATAAAACGTTCATAAATCGGGACAAACCGAGCTAGCTGTTGAAAGATGCCGAGAACGTGCAATTGTTGCGGATAATGGGTCTTTTTGCGCATTTGATCGTTTTTTGAAATATTACGATTTCCATGTATAATGAAGGGTGTCGAATCAAGCGGTGTTTTTGATGCATGTAAATAAAAAGTGGTCTAATCGCTCAGGAGGGTATTATGTTGTTTAGCGACAAGCTGCGTATTTTCTCGGGGTCCTCGAATCCCAAACTTGCGGAACGGATCTGCGAGAATCTAGGTCTGGAGCTCGGTAAAATCAAAGTGTCTCGTTTCAAAAGCGGTGAAATTTATGTTCACTACGAGGAAACAATCCGTAATTGTGATGTATTCCTTGTACAGTCGTTCTCACATCCGATCAATGATCATTTTGTCGAATTGCTCGTCATGATCGATGCGGCGAAGCGTGCTTCCGCGCGTACCGTCAACATCATCGTGCCGTACTATGGTTACGCACGCCAAGAGCGCAAAGCGGCTCCGCGTGAACCGATCTCGGCTAAAATGCTTGCGGACGTACTGACGACCGTTGGTGCAAACCGCGTGATTACGATTGATCTGCACGCACCGGCGATCCAGGGCTTCTTCAATATCCCTGTTGATCATCTGACTGGCCTAGATCTAATCAGTGATTACTTGAAATCGAAGAACATTAAGAATCCGATTGTAGTATCTCCGGATGCGGGCCGTGCCTCGACTGCCGAGAAGCTGGCTAACTATCTGGATGCACCGTTCGCGATTATGATTAAGAAACGTCCGGCACACAATGAATCCGTCATAACGCATGTTATCGGTGATGTAGAAGGCCAGACTCCAATAATTATCGAGGACTTGATTGATACGGGCACGACGATCGTCAATGTTGTGGAAGGTCTCAAAGAACGCGGCGCTGAAGATGTGTACGTGTGTGCAACGCACCCGCTCTTCTCCGGCCCTGCAGTGCAGCGATTAGACCATCCGAATATTAAAGAAGTCGTAGTAACGGACTCTATTGCGCTGCCGGAGAACTGTTCCGACCGCTTCACCGTATTGTCTGTAGCGCCAATCTTAGCCGAAACGACGCGCATTATCATTGAAGGCGGCTCCATCAGCACGCTCTTCAAAAATGCCGGAATCTAGGCAATATACGGCCTGTACGTAAGGCCAAACTCCGAAATCGCGGGCGAATGCCCGCGATTTCCCACATATTCTTTCGTGTAAGGATAGGCCGCGCTATGGTATAATCGTAGAATATTTGATGTACCGGGGAGGTGCCTTTTGTTATGAAAGAAAAGAAAATTGCGGTAGCCAGCCACAGCACGAAAGTCATTCCGATACAATGGGACGCAACCTTCTTCTTCGAGCGAGCGGTTCGGTCGATGGATCGTTATCATTATGACAAGGCACTGAAGTATTTCCGCCGCGCGGCCGAGTATGAACCGGATAATCCGGTGAATCATTGCAATATGGCCGGCATTTTGTCAGAAATGGGCAATTACGAGGAATCGAACCGAATCTTGTCGTCGATTGTGAACGAGCTCGATCCGGAGATGACGGAATGCCATTTCTATATGGCGAACAATTTCGCCAACATGGAGAATTACGAAGCCGCTGAGGATTCACTCGTGAAATACCTGGAGGAAGATCCCGAAGGGCAATTTCTCGATGAAGCCGAAGAAATGATGGAGCTGCTCCACTTTGAGCTGGAGCGTCCGATGAAGCTGGCTTATATCAAGGCGCGCGAAGGATTCTTCGAACATGACCGAGCAAGGTCCATGCTCGAAGAAGGCAAGTTTGTTGAAGCGGTGCGATTGCTGGAGAGTATTGTCGAGAAGAACGGCGAATTTCTTGCGGCTCGCAACAACCTAGCGTTAGCCTACTACTATATGGGTATTTTCGACAAAGCGATGGTCACGATTCATCAGGTGCTGGACATTGAACCGGGCAATTTGCATGCGCTATGTAACCTGGCGATCTTCCATCAGCATGCCGGTGATCAGGAACAGCTGAAACCGTTAGTGGAGCTGCTTTGCAAAACCGTGCCATTCCATCAGGAGCATGTGTTTAAGTTAGCTACAACAATGGGTATTCTAGGGGAACACGGCGAGGCGTACCGTCACTTCATTCGTCTGCTCAAGGACAATGCGTTGAAGTCTGATCCGTGTCTCTACCACTATGCGGCCGTTGCGGCTTGCAATATGGGGCGTTACGAAGAGGCTAAGAAACTGTGGCATCAGGTCAGTAAGCTGGACAGCGAATCGCATGTACCGGGCTACTATCTGGAGCAGCTTTCGCTTATGGAGAAGGGTTTGAATGTGGCGCCTACGAGCTACCATTATCACCTGCCCTTCGAAGAGCAGTTCAAGCTGTGGGAGAAGTCGACCGAAGCGCTGCCTGATCATATGAAGCGGGATCCGCTTGTTCGTTCTTCGTTCTTCTGGGCGCTGCGACATGGCGACAGACATACGAAGCTGCAGGTTATCCAAGCTCTTGGTATGATTGCCGATAATGAAGTGAAGGATGCGCTGCGTGATTTTATCGTAGAGCCGCAGGAAGATGACTATTTGAAACGAATTGCGATCTTCGTGCTTCGTTCCATCGGCGTGCATGAATCGCTTAAAGCGGTGCTTGAAGGCAAAGAAACGGTTATCGAACATAGCCGGATGCCCTCGAGACTTCCGGTTTGGGAGGATAAATGGCAATCGGTTCTTGAAGCAGCATTGCAGCGGATGAACAAGCATTATGACCTCGTTCAGCAGCATGATTTGCTCACGCTGTGGATTGAGTTTCTTTCGCGGATATACCCCAACGTGCCGAAACTTGGAAAAGTGGAAGGCTGGGCTGCTGCGCTTGAGTATTTGACAGCCAAAATGCACCGGAGAGAAATTTCCTACCACGAGGTATCTCAGCGGTATGGGACGTCGATTGCAACGGTTAGCAAATGCGCCAAACGCATTGATGAAATATGCGGTATTAAAGAAAAAATGAGAATGACATTCCCGGGACTTGCGGAACATCGCGACTAGGGGAGTCCATGCTTAGGAGGTAACATCTGTGCATAAAGCAATTATTATCGGAACAGGCCCTGCAGGGCTGACAGCCGCGATCTACTTGGCTCGTGCGAACATGAACCCGCTTATTATTGAAGGTCCTGAGCCGGGCGGACAATTGACGACAACGACAGAGGTTGAGAACTTCCCGGGTTTCCCTGATGGCATTATGGGTCCTGATCTGATGGCCAACATGCGTAAGCAAGCGGAGCGCTTCGGTGCGGAATTCCGTACAGGCTGGGTTAATTCGGTAGATACTTCGAAGCGTCCGTTCACAATTCAAGTGGAAGGGCAAGGCGAGCTGCAAGCAGAATCCCTCATTATCTCTACGGGTGCTTCGGCTAAATACCTCGGTATTGCTAACGAACGCGAGAATGTTGGACGCGGCGTAAGCACATGTGCAACTTGTGACGGATTCTTCTTCCGCGGTAAGAAAATTATCGTGGTAGGCGGCGGCGACTCCGCTATGGAAGAAGCGAACTTCTTGACGCGTTTCGCTTCGGAGGTCGTACTCGTTCACCGCCGTCCAGAAATGCGCGCTTCCAAGATCATGCAGGACCGTGCACGCGAGAACAGCAAGATTACTTGGGCGCTTGATCGCACACCGCTGGAGGTTGTCGCAAATGACATGGCTGTAACCGGCCTTAAAGTGCGCAACAACCAAACAGGGGAAGAGGAAGTTATCGAAACTAACGGAATCTTCGTTGCGATCGGCCACACGCCGAACACGAAATTCCTCGGCGGCCAGCTGGAAACAGACGAGACAGGCTATCTGATCGTGAAGCCGGGTACATCGGAAACGAACATTCCCGGTATCTTCGCTTGCGGCGATGTACAGGACAACAAGTACCGCCAAGCGATTACAGCGGCGGGAAGCGGCTGTATGGCTGCACTTGATTGTGAGAAATTCATTGAAGGTCACGCCGTGCATGACTGGAGTCAATCGGTATAATAGCAAGCTGCGTACTGCATCAAGAGTGGCTCTGCACAAGTGAATGACGTATGGATGACGCTGTCCGTAGCAACGGACGGCGTCACTTCATGTTAGCGCGGCTGGGGCAGTTTAATCCCTTATATTATTAAGCCTAAGACCCGTTAATTTCACCTGATAGAGCGAGCCTTGAAATACAAGAAAGTAAAGGTTTCACTCTACACTCACCTTGTATTTCTACGGAATGAAACGCGCTGCGCCACCAATGGGATGGCGGCAGCCGTTTCACCTTGACCAGTTGGAAGCGTTCGCTTATAGTTTAGTTGGAACAGAAGTAACCCCAGATCCTTATATTATAGAGGTGGCCTATTATGTCTGAGAAAATAGTCGTTGGAGTAGATATTGGCGGTACAACAATTAAAGTTGGTATTTGCAGTATGGAAGGCGCATTGTTGCATACGTTTGAAGGAGCAACTGAAGTTGAGAAAGGCTCTGACGTCGTTTGCGCGAATATCGCTGACTATGCCAAGCTGATCGTCGAACAGTCCCCATTCACGTGGGAACAAGTAGAAGGCGTAGGCATTGGTATTGCCGGTTTCCTCGATATCCCGAACGGCATCGTAAAGCAGTCGGTTAATCTGTTCTTTGATCATGTTCCTCTGAAAGCGATTCTTGAAGAGAAGCTTGGTAAAAAAGTACTAGTCAATAATGACGCAAACGTTGCAGCACTTGGCGAAGCATGGGCGGGAGCAGGCCGTAATATTTCGGATTGCGTATGCTACACGCTTGGAACAGGCGTTGGCGGCGGTGTAATTATAAACGGTAAAATCGTAGAAGGTTTCGCAGGCATGGCCGGCGAGCTGGGTCATATTCCGATCGTGCCGGATCTCGAAGCGATTCAATGCGGCTGCGGCAGAATGGGCTGCTTGGAGACGGTTTCTTCCGCTACGGGTATTATCCGTATGGCGAAAGATGCTGTCGAACGCGGGGATCGCACTTCGCTTTCGTTCGTAACGAATATTATGGCGAAGGATGTCGTAGATGCAGCTAAAGCCGGAGATGAAGTAGCGGCTCGTATCGTTGCTCGCGCAGCGCATTACTTGGGTAAGTCGATGGCTACCGTAGCGGTTGTTCTTAATCCGCAGCGTTTCATCATTGGCGGCGGTGTATCCAAAGCAGGCGAGTTCCTGTTTGAACAAATTCGTGAAGCATTCAAGAAGTCTGCACCTGAAATGGCGCAAGAAGGCGTTGAAATCGTACCGGCTATTCTTGGTAACGATGCAGGCGTTGTCGGTGCGGCTGGTCTAATTATTCGTGCGTAGAAAGTCATGGTAGACGGTGGGGGGGATTGAGTGTGGAAGCGGGAACAGCGATGGCAAAGCTAGTCATCATTACAGGCATGTCCGGTGCTGGTAAAACGATTGCGGTACAAAGCCTGGAGGATCTCGGATTTTTCTGCGTAGATAATCTTCCGCCGGTGCTCATTCCGAAGTTTGCGGAGCTCATAGAACAGTCCAATGGCAAAATCGGTAAGGTCGCACTCGTAATTGATTTACGAGGACGCGAGTTTTTCACGGCTTTGTCTGAATCACTGAACTATATGAAGGAGCACTACACGATTGGGTATGAGATTCTCTTCCTGGATGCAACGGATGGCGTGCTCGTGCAGCGTTATAAGGAAAGCCGCCGACTTCATCCGCTGGCTTCGGAAGGATTGCCGCTGGAAGGCATTAAGCTGGAAAGACGTATTCTTGAGGATCTGAAAGGCTGGGCGACACAGGTTATCGATACAAGTAACTTGAAACCGGCTCAGCTGAAAGAACGAATCATGTCTCGCTTCACGAACTCAGATCTCAATACAATCTCTATTAATGTCACTTCATTTGGATTCAAATATGGAATCCCAATCGACGCCGATCTCATATACGATGTTCGTTTTCTCCCGAATCCGCATTATGTCGATCATTTGCGCCCCAATACGGGCCAAGATCCAGAAGTGTTCGAGTATGTGATGAAATGGCCGGAAACACAGGCATTCCTCACGAAGCTGCTCGATATGCTGCAGTTTCTTATTCCCCTTTATCGGAAAGAAGGCAAGAGCCAGGTTGTGATCGGGATTGGATGTACGGGCGGTAAACACCGTTCGGTCGCCATTGCCGAATATCTAGGGCGAATGCTTGGCAGCAGTGACACAGAGCTCGTTCGAGTCAGTCATCGAGATTCAGATCGTGATCGGAGCTGAGGTAATCGTGGCAGAACGGAGAAAAGAACAGAAGCCCCGAATTGTTGTTATCGGCGGAGGTACAGGGCTGTCGGTCATGCTGCGTGGATTGAAAGAGAAGCCGCTTGATATAACGGCCATCGTAACGGTGGCCGATGATGGCGGAAGCTCCGGTATTCTGCGAAATGAACTGCAGATGCCGCCTCCGGGCGATATCCGCAACGTGTTGATTGCCCTTGCCGACGTCGAGCCGCTTCTCTCCGATTTGCTGCAGTATCGGTTTAATTCCGGAAACGGCCTTGCGGGTCATAGCTTAGGCAACTTGATGCTTGCGGCAATGACCGACATCTCCGGTGATTTTGTGTCCGGCGTTCGAATGCTCAGTAAAGTGCTTGCGGTTCGCGGACGTGTACTGCCTGCTGCAGGTGAAGCCATTGTGCTGAAGGCGGAGACGGTGGACGGCACGATCATTACAGGCGAGTCGAACATTCCGAAGGCAGGCAAAGCGATTAAGCGGGTCTTTATTGAGCCGCCAGATGTCGAGCCTCTGGAAGAAGCCGTGGAGGCAATCCGTGAAGCCGATGCAATCCTGATCGGTCCGGGCAGTCTCTATACGAGCATTATCCCGAATTTGCTGGTGCCTAAGCTGGCTCAAGCAATCGTGGATTCCAATGCAGTGAAGATGTTTGTATGTAACGTAATGACGCAGCCGGGAGAAACGGATAATTATTCGGTAAGCGACCATTTGGCTGCTGTACATGCGCATATCGGTCATCATCTGTTCGATTATGTCATCGTTAACGACGGTGAAATACCTGAGCAGGTGCAAAATAAGTACGCCGAACGAGGTGCAAAAGCTGTACATCTTGATCTCGAAGAAGTGAAGCGGCGCGGCTATGAAGTTATTGCAGACCGGCTCGTACTGTTTCGCACGTATTTGCGTCATGATGCAGCTAGGTTAAGTCATCATATTTATCAGCTTGTGGAAAACTGGATGGAACGAAAGAGGTGAGTTACATTGTCTTTTGCGGGACAAACCAAAAAAGAATTGACGCTCATCGAAGCCGATCCGTGCTGTGAGAAGGCGGAGCTCTCTGCATTGATTCGAATGAACGGCTCGGTTTCGTTGTCGAGTCGAAAGGTAATACTCGATATATCGACGGAAAACGCGGCGATTGCAAGACGGATCTATTCCCTCATCAAGAAGCAGTTCGCTGTTCATACGGAGCTGCTGGTTCGCAAGAAGATGAGATTGAAGAAGAATAACGTCTATATCGTGCGGATTCCGACCAACGTGCAAGAGATATTGAGTAACCTCAAAATTGTCTCCGAGGGCTTCATGTTTAACCAGGGCATCGACAGGGACATTATTCGCAAGTCATGCTGCAAACGTTCCTACTTACGCGGCGCGTTCCTGGCCGGGGGTTCCGTAAATAACCCGGAAGGATCGTCCTACCACCTGGAGATAGCCACCATGTATGAAGAGCACTGTCAAGCGCTCGTGGAGCTGGCGAATAAGTTTGAACTGAACGCCCGCTGCATTGAACGTAAGAAAGGATTCATCTTCTACATGAAAGAGGGCGAGAAAATTATCGAGCTCCTCAGCATCATCGGTGCCCATCAAGCGCTCTTCAAATTCGAGGATGTACGCATCATGCGTGATATGCGTAACTCTGTCAACCGAATCGTCAATTGCGAGACGGCGAATTTGAACAAAACGATTGGTGCGGCCGTGAGGCAGATCGATAATATTAAGCTGCTCGAGCGTGAGGTGGGGCTGGATACACTGCCAGATAAGCTTCGCGAGGTGGCCAATATACGGCTGTTGCATCCGGATTTGAATTTAACGGAAGTCGGCGAGATGCTCAAGGGCAAGGTGAGCAAGTCCGGTGTAAACCACCGTTTGCGCAAAATCGACGAGTTAGCCGAAAAATTAAGGAACGGTTAGGCAGAAGGCTAGTGTAGACTTTAGAAAAGTGATATAATAGCGAATAAAATGACTTGGTGCAAATGATCGCAAGATTGAATTTCGTATAGGGGGTAAGGTTTCCATGACAAGGCATCCGGTTGTCGTTCGACTGAAGACAGGTCTTCATGCAAGACCGGCCGCACTTTTTGTTCAGGAAGCGAACAAGTTTTCTTCCGAGGTGTTCGTAGAGAAAGACGATAAAAAAGTGAACGCTAAATCGATTATGGGTATTATGAGTCTTGCTATCAGCTCAGGTACTGAGGTTACAATAAGCGCGGAAGGTTCCGACGCCGATCAAGCTGTAACCGCTTTAGTCAACCTGGTTAGCAAGGAAGAGCTTGAAAACCAATAATCAGACATAAACGCATCGAAGAAGCTCCCTATTGGGGGTTTTTTCTATTTAATGGGCAATTATTGGCTGCATTGCCGCAACAAACGATTGGAGAACAGCGTCTGAGTAGATAGAACCAAATATGGAGATTGAAGGGGGCTGAACGTGATGGTGAAGTTGCAATCCAAATGGCTGATGGTACCAGTACTGGCACTTGCGGTAGGCGTAGGGGCAATGTTTGGGGCAAGCGGTCATGGCAGCAATGAGGTGTATGCGGTGGATAATGGGGTCATGGTACAGAAGAGCACGATTACAGTAGCGGGCACTGGTAAGCTGGAGGCGGCACCGGATGTGGCATATCTTAGCGTAGCGGTAGAAGCGCGCGCGGCTACGGCGAAGGAAGCACAGTCGAAGAATGCGACACAGTTCGCAGGCTTGAAGAAAGTGTTGTTCGACACGTACAAGATGAATGCGAAGGATGTCAAGACGGTAGGATTCTACGTGCAGGCGGAATATGAATACAACAGCAAAGACGGCACAAGCAAAATCAAAGGCTATCTGTCCGTGCACAACATCCAAATTACAACACGTGATTTAGATGGCATCGGCAAATTGCTGGATGATCTGTCGGCTAATGGCGCTAACCGGGTAGACGGTGTTCAGTTCAATACCGAGAAGCAAGAGCAATATGAGATTCAAGCGCTTGAGAAAGCAATGGCTAACGCCAAAGTGAAAGCAACTGCACTTGCGAAGGCGGCTGGCAAACAAGTGAAGGAAGTCATCAGCATCTCGCAGAATGGCATGAGCAGCGGACCCATCTACTACGGCCGGGATCAAATGGCTCCGGAAGCAGCGGGTATGGCTGATAAAGCGGAAACGAGTGTGCAAACCGGGGTAATTAATGTATCTGCGGATGTTACAGTCGTATATGAAATGCAATAATACGACGGCGGTATACTAGCGAAAAAATAAGGCAGACCACTCTCCATAATGGAGAAGGGTCTGCCTTATATGATGATCTGGACGACATGAGTTAGGCTAATGATTTCCGCTCATCAGCAGTGGACAAACCACGTTGCTCAATAGCGTGCTCAATCAGCGCAATAAACTCTTCGGATAAACGCATCGCTCTAGCTTCATGATACACTTCAATTAAATGAGTATCGCTAAGTGGACGCAACAGGAGAGACTTGTCCTGCATAGGCAAGAAGAGATTCTGATTATCTGTTTCAGTTGTGGCATGCTGAAAGTTAGGTTCATACGATGGCGTGTAGGAAGTGAAGACGCTGCCAGAATCACTGGATCGAATGAAATTTCGCACGCTTGCGAATGGGTTCGTAAGTTTCATGCGTGTGCAACTCCGTTTATATTAGATTTCCGAAACATGTCCTAAGTGACGGTGGATATGGAATCATTTAGTACATCTTATCATGATTTGATGGAGCAGTCCCTTCCCATTCAGCGCTTCAAATTGTCATTGACATAATCAATTAACTATGGTAATCGATTGAAGGCAGATAAAAAAGAGCGTTAATCCCGCAAAGGATTAACGCTCTCTTCTGTTTCTTATCCGCAATGGCTATTGGCTTACAATTTCTCGATAACCTTATCAACGAGGCCGTAAGCTGCTGCTTCTGCAGCGGACATGAAGTAATCGCGGTCGGTATCGCGCTCGATCTTCTCAAGCGTTTGGCCGGTATTCTCCACTAGAATCCGGTTCAGCGTATCGCGCGTTTTCAAGATGTGCTTCGCACGGATCTCGATATCGCTTGCTTGACCTTGTGCTCCGCCAAGCGGCTGATGAATCATGACTTCACTGTTAGGAAGCGCGTAACGTTTGCCTTTAGCGCCGGCTGACAGCAAGAATGCGCCCATCGAAGCGGCCATACCCACGCAAATGGTGGAAACAGACGGTTTAATGAAATTCATCGTATCGAAAATGGCGAGACCTGCAGAGACCGAACCGCCAGGGCTGTTAATGTAAAGCGAGATGTCCTTATCCGGATCGTCGGCTGCAAGGAACAATAGCTGCGCGATAATGGAGTTAGCCACCATATCGTTGACTGGCGTGCCTAGGAATACAATTCGATCCTTCAGCAAACGGGAGTAAATGTCGTATGCGCGTTCGCCGCGGTTGTTCGATTCGATAACCATTGGTACGAAACTCATCGTAAGTCCCTCCTCTAGAACATTCATATAGTGGTGAAACGCAGATGCAGCAATCGGAGTGGTATGATCACCCTTGATTATTGAACTGCTAATAAATTCATCATAACGGATTGTGAATTAAAAGTCAAAGATGGTCAAATTGTCTGTAAACAAGCTAAACAGGCAGAAATGAAGGTTACATTCGAGTAGAAATGGAGATGCTGTTGGAGGTGAGCTTCTGCCTGAAACATGAAGAAGGACCCTCCGATAAATCGGAAGGTCCTTCATTATGAGACATTCATTATAGTTATTATGGCGCGCCCGCGAGGAATTGAACCTCGATCTCAGGCTCCGGAGGCCTACGTCATATCCATTGGACCACGGGCGCAAAGTGACAGCGAAGATAAGTATATGTGATTGAGGAAAGAAAAGCAAGGCTGCTAGAGAAATTAATTTTGTGCAAATCGTGACAGTAAACGGTTTCATTAGGCAAACTGATCTTGCCCCTGACTTCAGTTTGGGTTACAATAGCTGTGGGACTTAAAAAGAGCATATGGGACGAAACGCGTCCCTGTGATTGTCCTAAGAGATATGAAAGCCTCTCTCTGCAACAGGAGTTGATGTTGGAAGATGCAATCTCTCATCGAAATACAGCAGCAGCTTCTGCCAGACTTACTAATCGTCATGAGGAAAAGGTATCTTATTCTCCGTCAGGTCATGCTCTCGGATATGATCGGTCGGCGCACGTTAGCGGCTTCACTCGATATGACAGAGCGGGTGCTGCGCGCAGAAACGGATTTTCTCAAAGCACAGGAGCTTCTCCTCATTGATGCTGCAGGGATGCGGATCAGTGATGCCGGTAAACGGCTGCTTGAGGATATGGAGCCTTTCTACAAAGCGATGTTCGGATTGTCGGAGCTGGAAGAGAGAATTCGCAAGCATTTTGGTTTAAAGCAAGTTGTTATCGTCTCCGGTGATTCCGATGCTTCCCCTCATACTAAGCGGGAGTTGGGACGAGCAGGATGCGCAGTACTGAGCAGAGCGATGAAGAACGACGATGTCATTGCCGTAACAGGCGGATCGACATTAGCTCAAGTTGCCAATCAACTGACTGTGCAGACACCGCTCAAAGGCAATTGGTTCGTACCGGCGCGTGGCGGACTTGGCGAAAGCTTGGACTACCAAGCCAATACGATTGTTTCGACAATGGCTAAGCGAACAGGTGCGCAATACCGGATGCTTCATGTACCGGACCACTTGGGCGAAGAAGCGTACACCTCCTTGATGCAGGAACCGAACGTGAGGGAGATTGTGGAAGTTATTCGCAAAGCCCGCATCGTCGTTCATGGGATCGGGGACGCTATGGTAATGGCTCGTCGCAGACGCGTGGATGCGGCAGTCGTCGATGCACTCAAGGCTGAAGGAGCGCTTGCTGAATCATTCGGGTACTATTTTGACCGGAGCGGTTCTGTCGTTCATAAGATGCTCACTGCAGGTCTTCGAATCGAAGACATTATGGAAACTGAGGTTGTCATTGCGATTGCAGGCGGCCGCAGTAAAGGTGAAGCGATCGCAGCTGTAATGCGCTTTGGACATGATGATGTACTCGTCACCGACGAGGCAGCTGCCCTTGAAATTGCAGCGATCATCGATCAGGAACAGTAAGTGTTGTGATCTTGACGAGTGGACTGCCGGAAACCGGTGTCCAACGCCTCGTCTTGAGATAAATGAAATTATGCCTAGGAGGAAACTAAAATGGTAAAAGTTGGTATTAACGGATTTGGTCGTATCGGCCGTAACGTGTTCCGCGCAGCATTGAACAACCCGAATGTACAAGTGGTGGCTGTTAACGATTTGACAGACACAAACACACTGGCTCACTTGCTTAAATATGACACTACTCATGGTAAGCTGGAAGCTACTGTAGAAGCTAAAGAAGGCGCGCTGATCGTAAATGGCCGTGAAATCAAGGTTTTTGCTGAACGTAACCCTGAGAACCTTCCATGGGCTTCTGTAGGCGCAGAAATCGTTGTTGAATCCACTGGTATTTTCACAGCGAAAGACAAAGCTGAGCTTCACTTGAAAGGCGGCGCGAAGAAAGTAATCATCTCCGCTCCAGCTACTAACGAAGATATCACTATCGTAATGGGCGTTAACGAAGATAAATACGATGCTTCCGCTCACACAATCATCTCCAACGCTTCTTGCACAACGAACTGCCTTGCACCATTCGCTAAAGTAATCAACGACAAGTTCGGTATCGTAAAAGGTATGATGACTACTATTCACTCGTACACTAACGATCAATCCGTATTGGACGTTCCACATAAAGACCTGCGCCGTGCTCGCGCTGCTGCAGAAAACATCATTCCTTCTTCCACAGGCGCTGCTAAAGCAGTATCCCTTGTACTGCCTGAGTTGAAAGGCAAATTGAACGGTATGGCTATGCGTGTTCCTACGCCTAACGTTTCCGTAACTGACTTGGTTGCTGAATTGAAAGTTAACGTAACTGTTGACGAAGTAAACGCAGCATTGAAAGATGCAGCTGAAACTTCCCTTAAAGGCATCATGAACTACTCCGATGAGCCGCTTGTATCGAGCGACTACAACAGCGACCCGGCTTCTTCCACAATCGACGCTTTGTCGACTATGGTTGTTGAAGGTAACATGGTTAAAATCATTTCTTGGTACGACAACGAGTGGGGCTACTCCAACCGTGTAGTTGACCTTGCTGCTTACATCGCTTCTAAGGGTCTGTAAGAACCCTTTAATTCCTAGGACGATCCCCCTAAGTCCCCCTTGAAAAGGGGGATTCCAAGGGTTCCCCTCTGGACACCCAATAACCGTCGAAGGAGCTGCTTGTGGCAGCTCCTTCGCGATAGTTTGCGGATGCTCGCCATACGAACTTCGTGATACGCCGCATGGCGCATCACGGGATCGTAAGCTTTCATGCGGCGCTCCCTAGTTCAGAGTTCAAGAGTTTTTAATGCATCTGCGGCTCCCTTCAGGGGATCCGGATGCTTCTTTTTATTAGCGGTTGCCCGTTGCAACCTGCAACGCCGGTTTCCCTGCGGGAAACTAGAGCGAAACATATAGATATAAACCCGCACAGACTGCGGGATGGATAGCAAGTGGAGAATTTAAATATACTTAAGACCTTTATCATGGGGTTCCCGGGAGGATTTCACTAATGAACAAGAAGAGTGTGCGTGACGTTGAAGTAGCCGGTAAACGTGTATTTGTTCGTGTGGATTTTAACGTACCAATGGAGAACGGTGCGATTACGGATGATACGCGTATTCGCGAGACGCTGCCTACCATCAAGTATCTGATCGAGAACGGTGCGAAAGTGATTTTGGCGAGCCACCTGGGACGTCCAAAAGGTCAAGTCGTTGAAGGCATGCGTTTAACTGAAGCCGGCATTCGTTTGTCGCAATTGCTTGGCAAGCCGGTTGTCAAAACAGACGAAGCCGTTGGTGAATCTGTTAAAGCGCAAGTGGCTGCTCTTAAAGAAGGCGACGTGCTGTTGCTTGAGAACGTTCGTTTCTACGAGGGTGAAGAGAAGAATGATCCGGAATTGGCGAAGCAATTTGCCGAGCTGGCGGATCTGTTCGTCAATGATGCTTTCGGCGCTGCTCACCGCGCTCATGCATCGACTGAAGGTATCGCACACTATTTGCCGGCTGTATCCGGTCTTCTGATGGAGAAAGAGCTTGACGTGCTTGGTCGCGCGCTCCTGAAACCAGAACGTCCATTCACGGCGATTGTCGGCGGATCCAAGGTTAAAGATAAAATCGACGTTATCAACAAAATGATCGAAATCGCAGATAACATCATCATCGGCGGCGGTCTTTCCTATACGTTCTTCAAAGCGCAAGGCCATGAAATCGGCCAATCGCTCTGCGACAACTCCAAGCTTGATCTGGCGCTTGAGTTTATCGAGAAAGCCAAATCGATGGGCAAGCAGTTCCTGCTGCCGGTTGATATCGTCATTACGGACGAGTTCAGCGCGAAAGCAAACACGCAAATCGTTGATGTTGACGGCATCCCTGCTGAATGGGAAGGCATCGACATCGGTCCGAAAACACGTGAGCTGTATGCAGATGTAATCAAGAATTCCAAGCTGGTTGTATGGAACGGACCGATGGGCGTATTTGAAATCGAGCCATTCTCGCACGGTACTCGTGCAGTTGCAGCGGCTTGTGCAGATACAGATGCTTACACGATTATCGGCGGCGGCGATTCCGCGGCTGCTGCAGAGAAGTTCGGTCTTGCTGATAAGATGGACCACATCTCCACTGGCGGCGGCGCTTCGTTGGAATTCATGGAAGGCAAGGCGCTTCCGGGCGTCGTTGCACTGAACGATAAGTAAGGGATAAGGGGCGAATAACGATGCGTAAACCAATTATTGCAGGCAACTGGAAAATGTTCAAAACGGTTTCTGAAGCGACTGCATTCTTCGCAGACGTTAAAGGCAAAGCAGAGGTTGACGGTGTTGAAACAGTCATCTGCGCGCCATTCACAACACTGCCTGCGCTTGTAGAAGCGGCTAAAGGCACAGCGATCGCAATCGGTGCGCAAAATGTCCACTTCGAGGACAACGGTGCGTTCACGGGCGAAATCAGCGGCGTTATGCTGAAAGACCTTGGCGTTCAATATGTAATCATCGGTCACTCGGAGCGCCGCGCATATTTTGCGGAATCCGATGAGATTGTAAATAAGA
Source organism: Paenibacillus sp. J22R3 (assembly GCF_056269305.1). Classification (NCBI taxonomy): domain Bacteria; kingdom Bacillati; phylum Bacillota; class Bacilli; order Caryophanales; family Paenibacillaceae; genus Paenibacillus; species Paenibacillus sp. J22R3. The sequence goes on from NZ_JBWDNS010000015.1 coordinate 29,500, forward strand.
AAGTCCATGCTGCATTCAAGCACGGTCTCACGCCGATCGTATGTGTTGGCGAGAAGCTGGAAGAACGCGAAGCAGAGCAAACCAAATCGGTTTGTAAAGTGCAAACCGAAGCAGCTTTCCAAGGTTTGTCCGCAGCACAAGCGGCAGAAGTTGTCGTTGCTTATGAGCCTATCTGGGCAATCGGCACAGGCAAATCTTCGACTTCCGCTGATGCAGAAGACGTGATTGCATTCATCCGCGATGTTATCGTGGGATTGTACGATGCAGCAACGGCTGATGCAGTTCGCATTCAATACGGCGGCAGCGTGAAACCGAACAACGTAAGCGAATATTTGGGTCAATCCAATATCGACGGCGCATTGGTTGGCGGTGCAAGCTTAGAGCCTGCATCCTTCATCGCACTTGTCGAGGGGGCGAAGTAAGATGACAGCTCCGGTTGCACTCATTATTTTGGACGGATTCGGTTTGCGCAACGATGTTACCGGCAATGCGGTTGCACAAGCGAACAAACCGAACTACGACCGCTACTGGAATACCTACCCGCATACGACATTAACGGCGTGCGGAGAGGCAGTAGGCTTGCCGGAAGGTCAAATGGGCAACTCCGAAGTTGGCCATTTGAACATCGGCGCAGGCCGTGTCGTCTATCAAGACCTGACTCGCATCAGCAAGTCGATCCGCGACGGTGAGTTCTTCGACAACGAGACGTTGATGGGTGCCATCCGTCACGTGAAGGAGAGTGGCAAGAAGCTGCATTTGTACGGCCTGCTGTCTGACGGCGGCGTACACAGCCATATCGCGCACTTGTTCGCCCTGCTTGAGCTTGCGAAGAAGGAAGAAGTCGAGGAAGTGTACATTCATGCGTTCTTGGACGGCCGCGACGTGTCGCCGGACAGCGCAAAAGGATACCTCGAGCAACTTACAGCTAAGATCGAAGAAATCGGAGTAGGCAAAATTGCGACTGTTCAAGGCCGCTACTACGCGATGGATCGCGACAAACGTTGGGAGCGTACCGAGAAATCGTACCGTGCAATGGTTTATGGAGATGGACCGCAATATACAGATCCAATTAAAGCTGTTGTGGAATCCTACGAGAAATCGGTTTATGACGAGTTCGTCATGCCGACTGTTATCGTCAAAGAAGACGGCAGCCCGGTAGGTGTGGTGGAATCCGAAGATGCGGTTATTTTCTTCAACTTCCGTCCTGACCGTGCCATTCAGCTGTCGCAAGTGTTTACAAACAGCGACTTCCGCGGTTTCGACCGTGGACCGAAAGCGCCGGAGAATCTGTACTTTGTCTGCTTGACACTGTTCAGTGAAACCGTTGGCGGCTTCGTTGCGTATAAGCCGAAGAACCTCGACAACACGCTGGGTGAAGTGCTCGTGCAGAATGGGAAGCGTCAGCTTCGCATCGCCGAGACGGAGAAATACCCGCATGTTACGTTCTTCTTCAGCGGTGGTCGCGACGCAGAGCTTCCTGGCGAGACACGTATTCTGATTCCTTCTCCGAAGGTAGCCACTTACGATCTTCAGCCGGAAATGAGCGCGTACGAAGTAGCAGCTGCAGCTGTGAAAGAAATCGAAGCAGATCGTCAAGATGTCATCATCTTGAACTTCGCGAATCCGGATATGGTGGGTCACTCCGGTATGCTGGAGCCGACGATCAAAGCGGTTGAAGCAACGGATGAGTGTCTGGGGCAAGTCGTGGAAGCGGTGCTGGCTAAAGGCGGCGTATGTCTGATTACGGCTGACCACGGCAATGCTGATATGGTGATCGATGAGAATGGTCGTCCGTTCACGGCCCATACGACAAATCCGGTTCCATTCATCGTCACCAAACAGGTTGGACCTCTTCGTGAAGGCGGCGTCCTCGCGGATATCGCACCGACGATTCTATCTCTTGCAGGTCTCTCGAAGCCGGAAGAGATGACAGGAACACCTCTGGTGCAAGGCTAAGAACGACAATGGTAAATTGCCTAGGCAGGTTTACTATATTCATTCATGCGTTTAATGATTAATGACGATAATCTAGGTAAAGAATCAATCAAAATTAAAGGAGTGTTTACGAACATGTCTATCATTACTGACGTTTATGCACGCGAAGTACTTGATTCCCGCGGTAACCCTACTGTTGAAGTTGAGGTTATGCTGGAGTCCGGCGGCAAAGGCCGCGCAATCGTTCCATCCGGTGCTTCCACAGGCGCTTACGAGGCTGTTGAGCTTCGTGACGGCGACAAATCCCGTTACCTGGGTAAAGGTGTTCTGACGGCTGTCGAGAACGTAAACACAATCATCGCTCCTGAAATCATCGGTTTGGATTCGCTTGATCAAGTGCTGATCGACCGTAAAATGATCCAGCTTGATGGCACGCACAACAAAGGCAAATTGGGTGCAAATGCAATTCTTGCCGTATCCATGGCTTGTGCACGTGCAGCAGCTGACGCGCTTGATGTACCTCTTTACACATACCTAGGTGGATTCAACGCGAAAACACTTCCGGTTCCAATGATGAACATCGTTAACGGCGGCGAGCACGCTGATAACAACATCGACGTTCAAGAGTTTATGGTTCTGCCGGTTGGCGCAGAAAGCTTCAAAGAAGCTCTTCGCATCGGTACTGAAATCTTCCACAACCTGAAATCGGTTCTGAAAGATAAAGGCCTGAACACAGCTGTAGGCGACGAAGGCGGTTTCGCACCGAACCTTGGTTCCAACGAAGAAGCCATCACTACAATCATCTCCGCTATCGAGCGCGCAGGCTACAAGCCGGGCGTTGACGTATTCCTCGGTATGGACGTGGCTTCCACTGAGTTCTACAAAGATGGCAAATACCACCTTGAAGGCGAAGGCCGTTCGTTCACTTCCGCTGAGTTCGTGGACCTGCTTGCTTCGTGGGTTGAGAAGTACCCGATCATCACAATCGAAGACGGCTGCTCCGAAGACGACTGGGAAGGTTGGAAATTGCTCACTGACAAATTGGGCGGTAAAGTCCAACTCGTTGGTGATGACCTGTTCGTAACCAACACAGAGCGTTTGTCCGACGGTATCGACAAAGGTGTAGGTAACTCCATCTTGGTTAAAGTAAACCAAATCGGTTCCCTGACTGAAACATTCGATGCGATCGAAATGGCAAAACGCGCCGGCTACACAGCTGTAATTTCCCACCGTTCCGGCGAGTCCGAAGACAGCACAATTGCAGACATCGCAGTGGCGACAAACGCAGGCCAAATCAAAACAGGCGCTCCGTCCCGTACGGACCGCGTTGCAAAATACAACCAATTGCTTCGCATCGAAGATCAATTGGGTTCCACAGCTCAATACGCAGGCAAAAGCGCGTTTTACAACCTGAAAAACTTTAAATAAGTTTCGAGGGAAAAACGGTTGAAGCCAAAATGGCATAAGAGTGTCCCAAAAGGTGAGGTAGTTTAAGCCTAGGCATTCGCTATAATTAGGGAGAGATAACAAGGCGCAAGACTTGTTGCTCTCCCTTTTTGCATGGAAAGAGCAGGAAGGGCAGAACAAAAAACTATAGAGCTATGAGGTGGAAGCATTGGCTAAACCGGTTGTAGGCTTACAGTTGTATACGCTTCGTGATCAAACGGAGAAGGATTTCATCGGAACGATTCGCAAGGTAGCTGAAATGGGCTACAAAGCAGTAGAATTTGCAGGTTACTTCAATACGCCTGCGAAGGAATTGAAAGCCTTGTTGGACGAGCTTGGCTTGCAAGCTCCATCGGCGCATGTCGGTCTAAACTTCGGTGAGCCTGAGAAAATCGAAGCCGACCTGGCAAAGCAAATTGAATATGCTAAAGAAATCGGTCTTCAATATATCGTGACACCATGGGCTCCGCTGCCTGAGAACCCGACGGTGGAAGATGTGAACAAACTGGCAGACATTCTGGCTGCAGCCGGTAAGCAAGTATCGGAAGCGGGACTTATCTACGGCTATCATAATCATGATTTTGAATTCAAGCTGGTTGACGGTAAACCGGTTATCGATCTGCTTCTGGAGAAAGTGCCTGCAGAATACCTCATTGCCGAATTTGATTTCGGCTGGGTACACATGGGCGGACAAAACCCGGTTGAGTATGCAAACCGTTATGCGGGCCGTTTGCCTTTGGCGCACTTTAAAGATTTTGGCCAAGGTCGCAGCGACACCGAGGTGGGCAAAGGAATCGTGAATTTGAAAGGCGTCTTGGACGTAGCGGAGCAATCCGGAATTCAATACATCTTCGTGGAACAAGAGCAGTTCGTTTCTTCGTCGCTGGAGAGCGCGAAGATTAGCCTTGATTTCTTCCGCGAGAACGACTACCTATAATCGTTAAGTATAGAAAGGCTCTGCGTTCCCGGCTTGGGATTGCGGAGCCTTTTTTGCATGCTGCATGCTGCCAGTGCTAGATAAAGCGAGAATGCTTGCGGAATTGACCTGGAGGTACGCCGGTCTGTTGTTTAAACCATTTGGTAAAGTTGTGAATGGAACCGACCTGAAGCTCATCGGCGATGGCGAGGATCGAGTGCTCGGAATGGGCTAGCAGCTCCTTGGCTAGCAGCAATTTGCGACTCATGAAATAATCATAGGGGGTCGTTCCCATCTGTGCGCGGAAGAGTCTTGCCATATGATCAGGGTGGTAGGAGCTCCACTGTCCAAGCCAGTTATGGTCATAACGTTCGCGAGCGTGCTCGTCGCATTTGGCTGCGATCGCGCTAATGATAGGAGTTAGGGGCTGCTGCTTGCTGGACTTGCGAAGCTCATCTTGCTTAATGGCAGCAAGCAGTTCTAGCAGAAGTCCGCGAAGGAGCGGAGCTGTATAGGCTCGCGATTCGGCACTGTAGCATTCGGCCAGACGTGCAAAGCGAGGCTCGAACCGATCCACAGACAGCTGCCGCATATCTTGGAATTGGAGACAATCATCCGGAAGATCTGCGCTTCCGACCAGCATTCTATTATCTTGCGTAGTGTCTTGCGCCGGGTCGAATTTGGCGGTATCGCGAATCTTAATCCCTGAGCTTCTCTCTAAGGGGTTATGTTCTTCCCAGCTGAAGTGCAAGCCGTATAAGAGAAACGGAGCTGCCTCATCGGCGATGAAGTGATGCACCGTATCGGGGCCGTAGTAGAACAAGCAGCCGGGGAGAGCGCTGTAAGACTCGCCTTGAATGAAAGCCGTTCCGTGACCGGCGGCAACGAAAATAAACTGATGCTCATCGATAACCCTTGGACCGAACGAGAAGCCCGGCAGACACTGCAGTTTATTGGCATACCAAACGGCAGGCTGCAGCGATTGCCAGCTAATGGTTGGCGCGGGACCGTTGGACAAGTTGAGTGCCCCCTCTTGTGAATCAGAATGTCGCTCAGAGTTAAAAATCCGTCGGATGCAAATAAATACACCGCTTTCATCTAAGCATATAATGGATTTATAAAGTCGACAATCGACAAATTCCTAATGGGATGAAAGGGTGGGATGGCGATGGATCCGGCAATTAAACCGGCAACGCGGTCTTTTGAAGATGCGACACCTTTATTGGCGGCACCTGAGGAACTAAGACGCGAAGCGGAGAAGAAGGGGTATCTGTTCTTTAAGCATTTCTTCACTCGGGAAGAAGTGATAGAGCTTCGGGGGCAGATGTTGAATGTCCTGCAGGAAGAAGGGCTTCTGGACGATGAAGCGCCGCTGCTTGATGGGATTGGCAATCAGCCGCTTATTGACAACATGACGGTCGAAGAGCTGAACTGGAATGGAATCGGAACGACGCAGCAGGTTTATCATAAGGTTCAGAAGCTGGAATCCTTCCATGCTGTGGCTCATCATCCCAAGCTGCTTGGTTTGTTCGATACGTTGTTCGGTGAACGCACCTTCCCGCATCCTCGCAATATTGCTCGTATTATGCTGCCAAGCGACAAGCTGAACGTGACGCCGCCGCATCAAGATTTTCTCCATATCCAGGGCAGCTACACCACATGGACCTGCTGGGCACCAATCGGCGATGTGCCTAAGGCGCTCGGCGGTTTATCGGTACTTGAAGGCAGTCATGATACGGGGCTGCTTACGGTGACGGCTAATCCCGGTGCCGGGGGATTGGAGTCGATTCTTTGCGGGCTTGGTTATGAATGGGCGGAGACCGACTATGAAGCGGGAGACATCTTGATTTTCCACAGCTTGACGGTGCATAAGGCGCTTGCCAACACGATTCCCGGACGGGTGCGCTTGTCGCTCGATTTGCGGTTTCAGCCTGCCAGCCAACCAATCGAGAACGCCTCCTTGCTGCCGCACGGGCCATTCGAGTGGGATGAACTGTACGAGGGCTGGACACGCGAGGAGCTGCAGTACTATTGGAAGAAGGAGCAGTTCACGTTCCTGCCGTTCAACGAGGAGATCCGCTGGCAGAAGGACAAAATCTGTTAGCTTGTATTAGCCACCTTGCTATGGTACAATAATATTGCTGTTTCTAGGTCTTGTCTCCTTAGGCAAGGCACGGCAAACTTTAAATTTGCTCCTTGTGCGCAGGAGGTGGAACTATGGAAATCACTTTTAAAATTTTGCTTATTATTTTCTCCTTGGCTCTGATCTCAGTTGTACTTTTGCAAAAAGGGAAGAGCGCTGGGTTGTCGGGTGCAATTTCCGGCGGTGCTGAGCACTTGTTCGGTAAGACTAAAGCACGCGGCTTGGACCTGTTCTTACAGCGTATGACAATTGCAGTGGCAGCAGGCTTCTTTATTACTGCTCTGGTTGTTGCGTACCTAGTTAAGGCGTAAATGAAATAAGATGTACAGAAAGCGGGCTTAGGGCTCGCTTTTTTTGTTGCTTGTTGGAACTGGAAAAAGTTGACTGAGTATATACCGCCGGCGAAAATTGTTATTTTTGCCAGGCTGGTGCGGATGGTGGCCATACCTTTCGTGTATACTATATAGTATATGGCAAATCTATCAACCGAAGTGGTACATGAGGTGAGAAGTTATGGTAACAGAGCAGCAGCTGCTGGAGTTTATGCGTGAGCAGGCGTACAAGCCGATGACCTACCAAGAGCTAGATAAGCAGCTGGGCGGAGAGGGAGATGCGGCATCGTTCCGCAATTTCCTTGTAGTCTTAAACGAGCTGGAGAATGAGGGCAAAGTCGTACGGAATTCCAGCGACCGCTACGGGCTTCCGGAGCGGATGAATTTGGTGCGCGGGCGGGTACAGGGTCATGCGAAAGGTTTTGCTTTCTTAATCCCTGAGGACAAGGGACATGGCGATGTGTACATCAACGCCAACGATCTGAAGAGTGCGATGAACGGCGATATCGTGCTCCTGCGCGTCACTTCGAAGAGCGCATCCGGCGGTCGCATGGAAGGCGAAGTCGTGAAGATCATCGATCGCGCTGTGACGCAAATTGTCGGAACATTTGATCATCATGAGTCGTATGGTTTCGTGCTGCCGGATGATAAAAGGATTAATCGGGATATTTTTATTCCACAGGGTCAATTTAAAGGCGCGGTAACCGGCCAAAAGGTTGTCGTGCGCATCGTGTCCTATCCGGAAGGCCGTTCGGCGGCTGAAGGTGAAATCATTGAAGTGCTCGGTCATAAGGATGACCCGGGCATTGATATTCTCTCCATTATTCGGAAGCATCAGCTGCCTGAGAGCTTCCCTGATGATGTGATGGCAGAAGCCGAGGCAGCTCCGGATTCCATCACGGAGGATGAGATTGTGCGTCAAGGCCGCCGTGACCTGCGCGATAAGGTCATTGTAACGATCGATGGCGAGGACGCTAAAGACCTGGATGATGCAGTTAATGTGGAACGCCTCGAGAACGGCAACTTCGTGCTGGGCGTGCATATAGCAGACGTCGGTTACTATGTAAAAGAAAATTCGGCACTGGATCAAGAAGCTTACCGCCGCGGATGCAGCGTGTACTTGGTGGACCGTGTTATTCCGATGCTGCCTCACCGCTTGTCGAACGGGATCTGTTCCTTAAATCCGCAGGTGGATCGATTGACGCTATCCTGCGAGATGGAGTTTGATGCAGCTACGCTTAAGCGCGTGCGCCATGAAGTGTTTACGAGCGTCATTCGGACGAAAGAGCGTATGACCTATACGAATGTTCGCAAAATCGTCGCGGATGAGGATCCCGAAGTTATGGAGCGCTATGCCGAGCTGGTACCGACGTTCAAGCTGATGGAAGAGCTTGCGATGCGTTTGCGCAATATGCGGATGAAGCGTGGCGCGATTGATTTTGACTTCATCGAGTCCAAGGTCATTGTGGACAGCGATGGCAAAGCGATCGACATCGTGAAGCGTGAGCGTTCCATTGCGGAATCGATTATCGAAGAGTTTATGTTAGCAGCGAACGAAACGGTGGCGGAGCATTTCCACTGGCTGAAGGTACCGTTCCTGTACCGGACGCATGATAATCCGGATCAAGAGAAGCTGCTGCATTTCGTGCAGTTTGCGGCTAACTTCGGGTATACGATTAAAGGCAAAGGCGGAAGCGTCATTCATCCGCGTGCGCTGCAGACGCTGCTTGAGGATGTGCGCGGGTCGAAGGAGCAGACCGTTATATCGACGGTGATGCTGCGTTCGATGAAGCAGGCGAAGTACGATGCGGAGAGTCTCGGCCACTTCGGCCTTGCCGCCGAGTTCTACTCGCACTTCACGTCGCCGATTCGGCGTTATCCCGATCTTGTCATCCACCGCGTCATGCGCGAAGTATTCGAGAATGGCGGCACGCTGACGGATGCTCGTCAGGAAGCGCTGACAGCGCGTATGCCCGATATCGCGCAGCAGTCGTCGGAGCGGGAGCGCCTCGCGGTTGAAGCGGAGCGCGACACGGAGAAGCTGAAGAAATGCGAGTACATGCTCGATAAAGTCGGCGAAGATTTCGACGGCATCATTAGCAGCGTGACGAGCTTCGGCATCTTCGTGGAGCTGCCTAATACGGTCGAGGGGCTCATTCGATTGAGCGAGCTCTCGGACGATTATTATCACTTCCACGAGCAACACATGCTGCTGATCGGCGAGCGTACGTCGAAGACGTACCGCATCGGCGATGAGGTGCGCATCCGCGTGGAGCGGGTGAATATGGATGAGCATACCATTGATTTTGGGATGCTCGAGAATAAGAGCGCTGACGGCGCCGACCGTGCGCGCGAGTATGGGCTTGGCGGCGGCCGCAGCGGAGCCGGCCGCGGTTCGCGCAGCGGCGGCGGAGGCCGCGAGCGTGGCGGCGCAGCCGCGCAGCGCAGCGGGCGCGGAGGCGCAGGCGCGCGCGAGGGCCGCGGAGGCGGCAGCGCGCCGGCGGTGGCGCGCGAAGCGGCCGTTGGGCCGCGCGGACGCGGCCAGCGGCGCGGCGGCGCAGCTGCGGCGGAGCCAGGCGCGACGCGCAGCAGCGGAGCGGGAGCGCCGCAGGCGGAGCGCGGCGGCAGCGAGCGCGGCGGACGCAGGCGCAAGGGCCGCGGCGGCGAAGCGGCGCGCAGCGGCGGAGCGGCGACGCAAGGCGCGGGAGTCGTGCCGGTGCGTCGCGAAGGCGATACGCGTGCATGGAAGCCGGAGGATGATTTCAACCTCGATCGGCTTCTCGGTACGGATGGTGCAGCGCGTAGTGGCGGCGAGTCCGGTGAAGCTAAGCGTAAAGCAGTCCGCACGGATATGTGGGGCTTGCCGATTCTGAATGCAGGGTCGCTTAAGGATAACGGTGAAGATCCGGATGCTTACCGTTCGCGCGGTCGTGATGGTGGCGGTGGCCGAGGCTCACGCAGCGGCGGCGGTGACCGCGGATTTGGCGGTCGTTCTTCCGGCTCAGGTCGCGGAGGATCTTCCCGAAGCGGCGGCGGCAATGGTGGCGGAAGCGGCAGTGCTGCCGGTGGAACCGGCTCTCGCCGTAAGAAACCGGCTGGCGGTGAGTCTACGCCTGTAACGCCTGCACCTGATGCAGGGAGCACTAGCACAGCCGGTACTGGCGGCACTGGCTCGAAGCCGCGTAAGAAGAAGAAAGACGGCAACTCGACCGCAGCTTTTGTGCGGAAGAAACGCTTGTAATACGCGGTTGAAGCTTGCTTTTACCAAATCTTGATTTCAATCTGTAAAGTTGTTACAATGGACTCCTGACTGCAATGGTTAGGAGTCCGTTTATTACTGGAGAGGTGGGATAGAAGTGGCGAAGAAGAGTGACGGGAAACAGCTGGCACAGAATAAGAAGGCTTCCCATGACTATTTCATCGAGGATACCTTTGAAGCGGGCATGGTGCTGATGGGAAGTGAAATTAAGTCGCTTCGGATGGGACGGGCCAACATTGGTGATGCGTTTGCCACGATTCGGAACGGTGAGATTTTCATTCACAATTTGCACATCAGTCCTTTCGAGCAAGGTAACCGAAGCAATCCGGATGATCCGACTCGGACGCGCAAGTTATTGATGCACAAGGTTCAGATTCATAAGCTGCTTGGGTTGTCCAAGCAAGATGGCTATGCAATCGTGCCGCTTAAGATTTATGTTCGCAACGGTTACGCGAAGCTGCTGCTCGGCCTTGGTAAAGGGAAGAAGCAGTACGATAAACGAGAATCGGCGGCGAAGAAGGATGCGCAGCGCGATATTCAACGTGCATTGCGTGAGAAGCAGAAGGTTGCCAGATAGTCGGGATTGTTCGGCTGCTGGTTGTAATGGTGAACGTCGCCATCGCTTCCAGAAAGACATGCCTTCACGAAGGCGGCACCTGTGTTATACTAAGTAAGCAACGAACGACGAAGTATCGTTTTACATGCTCAAGTACGTTGAGACTGCCTGAACGTTAGGCGGTACCAGTCGACAGAGCGTCTTACCTGCTAAACGGAACGTATGGAGCCGTTTATGCGATATTGGGGGCGTTTATGGATTCGACGGGGATAGTTCGAGCATGGGTTGCGGGTAGTGGGGACGCGTCCACTTCATCAACGCTAAAGCCTATTAAACGGCAAATCACAAAACAACTACGCTTTAGCAGCTTAATAACCTGTTAGCGTGCTCCTCCTCAGCATCGCCCATGTGACTGGGATAGGGGCTCACATATAGTGGGATACGCCGCTTCGGTCTCCGCCTGGGGTCGACGGAAGAAGATAATCAGGCTGACCCAACGCAGAGCCGGTTACGGGGCGCTGCTCGGGTGACATCAAAACTGTGACTACACCCGTAGAAGCCTGTGTGGCGTTGTCTTCGGACAGGGGTTCAAATCCCCTCGCCTCCACCAAATGTAGAACCACATCCGCATGAGGATGTGGTTTTTGCTTTTGTAGAGCTGCAAATAATTCGTCGCTACTGATGCCTTTCGTTCACCACTTCACAATCACGCAGCAACATCCCTCTTCGTAAATACGAGCCAAGAGACCAGATTGAACACGATGAAGTAAACGATCAGTACAGCAACTGAAAAAGCAAGGGTCATCCCTTCTTGATAAGGGTGGCCTGATAAATAGGGGGACAGATCGATATTCGCAAACAAAATGTACTTGCTCCAGGCATAGGGACGGAGGAACTCGGTAGCGATCTGACCCGCAAACATGGAAAAGAGGGAGATTCCGATGGCCATCGCACTGCTGCGAAACGCTGTCGAAATCATGAAGGCAATGGTAACGAACATAATCGTCGATATCCCTTTAAGCAAGTATGTTTGCAGCAGGTTCGCGACCATGTTCTGTTCCACAACATCTCCGTCAGCATTAACGCTTAGCAAGGGCAAGTCGATGTGCCCGAATCCATACAACATTCCGTTAATCAAGATCGATACGATAAACAGGATGATCAGGAGCGTGATCCCGAATAGAATCATGGATACATATTTAGACAGAAGGATTTTGAGCCGGCTGCTCGGTCGGATCAACAGCAGCTTGATCGTGCCGGAGGAGAATTCGCCGGCCATGCTGTCCCCTGCGACAATAACGGTAAATAACGTAACCAGAATCACGAAGTTCGTCGATATATGAATACCCATCCAAAGCGTGCCATCGACCGGCCGGATATCGTGCTTAAGCTGATAATCGTATAGGGCTACCAGCTCTTCATAGTTGCTTTGACTTTCCTTGCTCAGATCCGGCTTTTGCAAAGCTTGCAGTCGGGATTGTTTCTCCGCGGCGACATGCTCCTGCCAAGTACCGCTCTTCGGGTCATTACTGTAGTCGTTCCATGCCGCGAAGTTCACAAAGCCAAGAATAACGATCATGACTCCGATCATGATCCACGTTCGGATTCGGCGATACAGCTTCATATTTTCGTTTAGCAACAGACTACCCAATTTGTCCGCCTCCCGTTATTTCTAAGAATCGATCCTCCAAGGATTGACGTTGTGCTTGAACACCGTAAATTCTGACATCCACTCTCATCAGATCCATCAGGATATCCGGAATCCGCTCCTTCTCAGCCACAAACGCGAGCCCTTCAGGAAGAGCCTTCACTTCCTTCACATACGCAATCGCCTTCATGGCATCCAGTGCGCGATCGACCGGTTTCGCCTCTATGACGAAGGTTTGCGTTTGGTTTGCCGACTGAACAAACTCCTGAATCGGTTTCACATCGACCAGCTTGCCTTGTTGGAGGATGGCAACGCGATCGCACATCAGCTCCATCTCGGACAATAAATGGCTGGAGACAATGACGGTAATTCCTTCCGTGCGGGTCAACAGGCGCAAATAATCGCGAAGCTCGCGAATGCCCGCCGGATCAAGCCCATTGGTCGGCTCATCCAGAATGAGCAGGGACGGACGATGCAGGAGTGCCTGCGCTACTCCTAATCGCTGACGCATTCCCAGAGAATACTTCTTCACCTTGTCACGGATCCGATTGTCCAGCTTAACGAGGCTGACTACCTCATCGATGCGTGCCTTGGTCACGCCCGGCACCATTCGCGCATAATGAACGAGATTGTGATAGCCGCTCAAATACTTGTACATTTCCGGATTTTCCACGATGGCTCCGACATGACGGATCGCTTGCTCGAACTCGGTTTTTATATTTTTCCCTTTGATGAAGATTTCGCCTTCGGTAATGGACATTAAGCCAACCATCATGCGAATGGTGGTCGTCTTGCCGGCCCCGTTGGGCCCTAAGAATCCGAAAATTTCTCCCTGCGGAACATCGAATGTTAGATTATCAATGATCGTGGAACGGCCGATTCGTTTGGTTACTTGACGCAAGCTGAGGACGGGTTCATTGCTCATGATCGATCTCCTTCTATATGGTAATGGCTGAAGCGTGTGAGCGAGCACTTCAATGTTTTAATATGATTCTAATTCAATAATTATTGTTTTACAATAAATTTTTACTATATAAAGATGTATTATTGTTGTTAAAAGGTGACTGCTCCTCTGTTTTCCACTACGTGTTCCTATGAATTAGATGAAGAAGGATCTACGCCACGCAACCTTAATCTCGTGATATAATCTTACTAAACATGCCAGTTGGCCTTATAGGAATGGATGATATGTAAGCGCACCCAACGATAGAGTTGGATGTCGCGGGAATTTTGATGTTAAGGGAGCCGATTATCGATGGACGTCGTTTACCAATTTGAAGAAGTAGCCAGACTTCCTTTGCCCGGGGATAACTGCGCCGTTGCGATTCGCCAATTGAACGCCGGCACTGTCATTCAGTATGAAAACCAATCCTTCGTCTTGGATTACACCGTTATGGAAGGCCATCGGTTCGCGGTACGAGCGATCGCTCCCGGCGATGAGCTGCTTTCGTGGCAATTGCCTTTCGGCGTGGCGCTTATGCCGATTGATCCCGGTCACTATGTAATCAACGAAACCGTTCTGGCAGCGCTCAGTGTGCGCAAGTTGGCATTCGTGCTGCCGCCTGTGCCCAATTTCGCGGATCAAGCTCATCCTTATATCCTGGATGAGGAGAACTTCCAGCCTGCTCCGGCATCGCCGGCTTATACGGATATGCGCAACTTTATGGGGTATCGCCGGCATGAAGATCGCGGGGTCGGCACGCGCAACTACGTCGTACTGCTTGGCACCACGTCGCACACGGGCAGTTATGTGAAGATGCTAGCCGCTCGTCTGCAAGGCGAATGCGATAACTATTCGAATATCGATGGAATTGTCCCCGCTGCGCACACGGAGGGCGGCACGGAGAAGCCGAATAACGTGGACTTACTGCTTAGGACGCTCGCCGGCTTTATGGTCAACCCGAATGTCGGTGCGGTATTGCTTGTCGATTACGGCAATGAATCGGTCACGAACCAGATGGTGGAGGCTTATGCACGCGAGCATAGCTACCCCATTGATGAAGTCCTTCATAAGTTCGTATCGCTCACGGGCAGCTTCGAAGAGGAACTGGTTATAGGTGAAGCATTAGTACGGGAGTGGCTGCCGACGGTCAATGCGATGCAGCGGACGCCTGAATCCATAAGCCACTTGCGAATCGGGTTGCAGTGCGGCGGTTCGGACGCTTTTTCCGGCGTATCCGCGAATCCCCTTCTTGGCTGGGTTTCGGAACAATTGGTTCGTTACGGCGGCGCGGCCAGCCTGGCCGAAACCGATGAATTAATTGGCGCAGAGCCCTATGTCCTGTCAAAGGTACGCAATGTGGAAACCGCGCGTAAATTTCTGGAGCTGCTGGACCGCTTTAAGGAGCGCACGTCTTGGCATGGAACAAGCGCGGAAGGTAACCCGTCCGGCGGTAACATGTATCGCGGCTTGTACAACATCTATCTCAAATCCATAGGCGCCGCGATGAAGAAAGACCCTGCAACGCGGATTGATTATGCAACCGAGTACGGAGAGCTCATGAAGGATGGCGGCTACTATTTCATGGACAGCCCCGGAAATGATCTGGAGAGCATCGCCGGGCAGGTGGCCGCAGGCTGCAACATGATCTTCTTTACGACGGGAAATGGTTCGATAACCAATTTCCCGTATGTGCCGACGATCAAGGTGGTCACGACAACTCGCCGCTTCCAGCTGCTGTCGAACGATATGGATGTGAACGCAGGTCAGTATCTGGAAGGCAAGTCGATGGATGAGCTGGGACAAGAGGTATTCGAATTGGCGATTCAAATTGCCTCCGGCCAGCAAAGCGTCGGCGAGAAAGCGGGCCATGCCCAGGTGCAAATTTGGCGCAACTGGCAGCAGAACGATGCGAGCCAGCTGCAGACGCTGCTGCACGCACCCACACCGACAGGAGCTCCGATCGCCATTCAAGAGGATGCTGCAGCGTTGGCCAACCCGATTCAATTTACTTTGACTCGGCAGCGTGATCGGCAGTCCAGCGGGAATATCGGCTTGATTGTGCCGACCAGCCTCTGTGCCGGTCAGGTAGCGGGCATGATCACCAAGCGACTGAACGAGCAAGGAGCGGGGCAGTCCGATCTCTCGGGCTTCGTCGCGTTAGCACACACGGAGGGCTGCGGCGCTTCCGGGGGACCGGCCGAATCGCTGTTTGCCCGCACGATGATCGGCTACATCACGCACCCGATGGTAGAGCATTGTTTGCTGCTCGAACATGGCTGCGAGAAAACGCACAACGATTATATGCGCCATCAGATGGAAGTCAATGGCGTTGATGCGAGCCGTCTCGGCTATGCGAGCATCCAGCTTGACGGCGGAATCGCCAAGGTGAGCGAGAAGGTCGAAGCTTGGTTCGCCGAACGATTGGTCGCGGCTGCGCCTGCGGAGAAGGTGACGGTCGGACTGGAAGGACTGCGCATCGGGATCGTTAGCGACGGCGCCATAAGCGACGATGCCGGCGAGCAGCTGGCAGCGCTTGCCAAGATGGTTGTCGGTGCAGGAGGTTTGGTCGTCGTTCCTGAGAATAGCGGATTGCTTGCGGCGGATGCGTTCGGCCAACATCTATTTACTGCACCTCAAGCTAAGCCATCCATCGCCTATGGGGAACATGTTCGCCGCAATGGATTCCACATTATGGAGACGCCAACGACACATTGGGTCGAGACGGTCACGGGACTTGTAGCTACCGGTGTGGAAATCGTGATCGCGTTGATCGGCAATCGACCGATGCAGACGCATCCTTTCGTCCCGATGCTGCAAATCGCATCCGAGCAGGCCGTGCTGCAGAAGCATCAGCAAGATGTCGATTTGGTGCTCTCGGGCAGCCCCGATGTATGGGCGAACCAAATTCTCGAGCTCAGCAAGCAAGTGCTGGAACATACTTATTCGCCGCGTCTCTATCAGCAAGGTAATATCGATTTCCAATTGACGCGGGGCTTTTTAGGCGTATCACTATAACGCAGCCATCTATGAAAGTGAGGATCACGCAATGTCGAACACACTATTATCCAAACGGCCGCTCGGCAATACCGGCCTGTACGTAACGTCGCTATGTCTTGGAGCCGCCCCGCTCGGGGATATGCCGGAAACCTTTCAATATGGCACGCCGGAAGAACAAGCCTTGGTAACGCTGCGCACCGCATTTGAAAGTCCCATCAACTTTATAGATACAGCTGCATCCTATGGCTTTGGCGAGAGCGAGCGGCGGATCGGCAAGGCCATTCAAGCCAATGGCGGGCTTCCGGCGGGTTACGTGCTCGCCACCAAAGCCGACCGCGACTTCGCGACCGGCGATTTCAGCGGCGAACAAATCAAACGTTCCGTCGAAGAAAGCCTTGAGCGTCTGGGACTTGATCATCTGCAATACGTTTATATCCACGATCCTGAACATACCACTTTCCAAAATGTCATGGGATCCGGAGGTCCGCTCGAAGTACTGCAGAAGCTTCAGAGTGAGGGAGTCATCGATCACATCGGCATATCCGGCGGACCGATCGATTTGCTCATTCAATACGTAGAAACGGGAGCGTTTAGCGCGGTGGAAACTCACAATCGCTATACGCTGCTTAATCGAGCTGCCGAACCTCTGCTTGATGTCGCGAGTCGCATGGGCGTCGCCGTCATCAACGGTGCTCCTTATGGCAGCGGCATCTTGGCCAAAGGTCCGGATGCATACGCCCGTTATGCCTATAGCGAAGCTTCGCCGATCATACTGGAAAGAGCGCGCTCTTTCGTCAAAGTGTGCCAGGAATTTAATGTGCCGCTGGCCGCCGCAGCCCTTCAGTTCTCGCTTCGCGACCCGCGCGTCACCAGCACGGTCGTTGGCATGAGCAAGCCGGAACGTGTCGCTCAGACGGTGGAACTCGCGAATTACCCGATTGCCCCTGAATTATGGCCGGCGCTTGATGCCTTCGGCTACGATGTGGACGATCCGGAAGCGAATCGATTTGATTAATGGCTAGTCTTAGTGGCTTAACATAGGCGCGGTTAGCCTCCACTAAATGTAAACCCCATCTGCCATTGCGGATGGGGTTTTTAGGCTTTCCGGGTTTTCTTTTACCTAATTGGAAGGGTAATTGTTGTGCATGAATAAGCTGGCATCTTCGGAATGATTTCTCTCGTTTGATAGATACTAAGGAAATGGTGGTACGAGGTCGAATCGGTTGAATTTTCGGGAGGCGAATGTCTTGAACTGGTTATGGAATGAATGGCGCACGCTCTTTGGATCGCGGAAAAGGCTCGTACCGATAATCGCAATGTGCTTAATACCCTCACTTTACAGCGGTACTTATTTATGGACCTATTGGGATCCTTACGCGCACTTGGAAAGGCTGCCGGTCGCTGTCGTGAACGAGGACCAGCCGGTTGATTCTCAAGGTAAAACGTTTGCGATTGGCAATGATCTCGTGAACGAGCTCAAGAAGGACCGTTCCTTAGAATGGCGGTTTATTAATGCGGAGGAAGCGGATGAGGGGCTGCGGAACCGAAATTTTTATTTCGAAATATTCATTCCTTCCGACTTTTCGCATCGGGCGACAACCTTGGGGACAGATCAGCCAACGCCGCTTGAGCTGACCCTGAAGCTGAATGAAGGCCTTAATTATATCGTGAGCAAAATTGGCAAATCGGCAGTCGAAACGATCAGGCAACGTCTATCAGAAGAGTTATCGGCAAGCTACGCGAAAGCCATTTACGAACAGCTGACCCCGCTCGGCACGGGCTTCCAGAAGGCGAGCGATGCAGCATCACGGCTCGATACCGGCCTTATGCAGTCGGCTGACGGCACGAAAGCGCTTCTCGAAGGATTACGTAATGGACAAGCTCCTATATCGAGGCTGGAACAAGGTGCTGCCGAGCTGGCGTCTGCTTCGGGGCGCTTATCCGGAGGCGCCGAGCAGTTAGGACAAGGCGCCACTAAGCTTTCCGGCGGCTTGGGAAGTCTGAGCAGCGCGATGGATCAGCTCAAAGCCGGAAGTACGGACGCTGCTCAAGGGGCGGATAAAGCGTCGGCTTCGGCAAAGCAACTGAGTGATGCGTTGTCGAAATGGCTGGCAGCTCACCCTGATGAGGCCAAAGATGCAGAGCTGACGCTCATCGGAAAACAAAGCAAGCAGATGTCCGATGCGATCGATCGAGTAAGCGGCGGTGTAAACGCGCTGTCCAAAGGCGTTGCGGAAGCCGGCAGCAGTGCGGCACAGCTATCGAACGGAGCCGGACTCTTCGCGAGCCAGCTGGCGGCACTTGGAGCTGGCGCATCCAAGCTGCGCGACGGCGTAACTGCTGCTGCGGATGGTATCCATAAAGTGGCCGGCGGGTGGAGCAGTCTTACGACCAACGTTGGTAAATTGTCGGACGGCCAGCAAGCGCTCGCGCAAGGAGGCGCAGAGCTGAGCCGGGGGTTATCGGAAGGGGCGGCGAAAGCGGCAAATATTCACGCGTCGGATCATTTATTCGCGATGCTCGCCAATCCCGTCCATTTGAAGGAGCAGGCCCTTCATCCATTGCCAAACTACGGAACGGGGGTCGCGCCGTTTTTCGTTTCGCTCAGTCTTTATATCGGTGCGCTCTTATTTGGCAACGTCTTTGCCTTCCGAGCGACGAGTGCGCCTCCCCCGTCGGGATTGTTATGGTTCTTCTCGAAATTCGGCGTGCTCGCCCTCATCGCGTTCGTTCAGAGCGCCGTCGCCAGCTTAATTCTGATCCCCGGGGTCGGCTTAAGTCCGTCTTTCCCGTTCGAATTTTTCGCTTTCGCCTTTTTATCCAGCCTTGTATATATGTCCGTCGTTCAAGTGCTGATTACGGCGTTTGACGATTTCGGGAAGCTGCTGGGCATTATCGTTCTCGTCCTGCAACTGACGGCTACCGGAGGCGTGTTCCCTGCGGAGTTGACGCCGGGCATTATGCAGGCGCTTCACGGGGGATTACCGATGACGTATTCGGTGGAAGGATTCCGCGCACTGCTTTCAACAGGCGACTACGCGCTTGTGCGGCAGGATGCGCTGATATTGGTCATTTTTGCGGTAGTTCCGGCCTTGCTCACATGGATGGTTCTGTCGTACTTGCATAAGAAATTGAAGGTAAGAAGCGGACTCGCGGAAGGCACTTAATCCATTGTCTACAGCCAGCTGGTGCCTTCAACGCGAAGCAGAAGTTTACAAAACCTATAACTGGAATTCATATAAACCCCTACCTCCTTATATAAACTGGAATGGTCCAAGAGACGAATCAGAAGGAGTAGGGTGGTCGTTCACAATACTAAAAAAACATGATTTGCATGAATGCCATTCGCTGCATCATTTGATGGTCGATCCTGCCGTTTTTCCTTACGTCCGTAATAAGTGCCGGTCCTATGAAGAATATTTGTTCACCACTAAACAGTGGATCGCACAGGAATCACAGGGAACCTTGATTTCGAGAACGATTATGAATGAGCTTGGACATCCGATTGGTACGATTCAGTTATACGATATTGGGAATAGAACAGGCTTTTTGGCGACATGGATAGGAGCTCCTTATTTTGGACAAGGGTACAATGCGCGGGCAAAAGAACGCTTCATGACAGAGCTGTTTCTTGAACATCGCATCGAGACGGTGTATTTGAAGATTCGCAGCCACAATATTCGTTCCAAAAAGGCGGTAGAGAAGCTGCCGTATGTTCAGCTCGCGAATGATCGCAACCCGCAGCTCTATGAATCGATCAATTCGACGCAGCAAGTCTATGATCTGTATCAAGTGGAGCGGGCCGGCTTCTTAGAGAGGCAAAGTCGAATCCTGCCAATTAAGATGACAAGAGAATGGTCAGTTTTGCTGCAAGAAGGATAAACCACCCAAACGGCGAATATTGTTCCATACTTAAAGTGAGGTGGCGGAGGTGCGGGGCATTCGCTCGATAAAGACGACCAGAACGATTCCCAGGAAAATAAGTTTCTTGCATGTGCTGCTTAATCGGTTTGGTTTCTCCTCGCTGCGCAAACGAATTATGATCTTGCTGACTGTTGGCTTAGTCGGCTTCGCCAGCTTAATGGCACTGGTCTCTTACAATGCGATCTATACCATGCAGCACGATAAAATCAAGACCTCCATGGCTTTCGATCTATACCAGCAAACAACGAAGCTGAACCAAATGTACAATAACTTGCTTCAGGTTACGCAGCAGATGACGCCGGAAGGCACGGTGGGCAATCTGATGGAGTCTTATCTCTCTGCCAAGGACTCTTATAGTCAGCGTATTCTCTCTCGTGATATCTCCTACAATATTGGATTAATCACATTTTCTAATCCGGCCATGGAGCTGGTGATGTATTTTCATACCGAAACCGGACAGCCTACTTTATCGAATTTGCCTCTGCGGGGAGACTTTACGCTGCAATCCTTACCTGATGTCTCTGGTATGGGGCAGCTGAAATACCAGTCCCCGCATAAATCGTTGTGTCGATTCAGCGATGATCAGGTGGTGTCCGTCACACGGGAAGTGAAATTCTCAGACGGAACGCAGTTAGTCGTTTATGTAGAAGCCAAGACCGACATTTCGACAGATATGAATTCGCTTTCAGAAAGCGTAAACATGCCCTATTCGCTTGTATTCACGGATTCTGCGGGTTTGGTGACCTATAATAGCAGCGATTCAACGGCTTTTGCGGCCGGCCAACGGCTCATGCTAACGGGACAATCGGGTTCAACAGACGGTTATGTATGGAACCGAATGACTGGCGATTACGGCTACGGCATTACGCTGCTTCTTCCCGTCTCTTATTACAATCATGAGCTCTATACATGGAAGAATCATATGTATTGGATTCTCGCTATTGCCCTGCTGATGATGTTTCTGCTTACGCTGCTGTTGCGGCGGCTCATTAACGGTCCGTTTCAACTCATTGAGAGGGAAATGAGGACGTTTGGCAAGGGCTACATGGGGACCAGCCAGTATCGTACGGGGATCGATGAATTTGACCGGATATTCGATCAGTTCAATATTATGAAACGGCAAATTCAGCAGCTCATTATAGACGTGGAGCAGAAGGAGAAACGGCGGCATCAGCTGGAGATCGAGAAGCTGGCTTACCAGATTAATCCCCATTTTCTGATGAATACGCTCAATTCGGTGCGCTGGCTGGCAGTGATGCATAAGCAGGCGAAGATTGAGAAATTTGTTTCTTCGCTAATTAATCTGTTGAATTATAACTTAGGTAAATCAAAGGAAACCGCGACCTTCCGATCGGAAACAGAGGTCATGCGAACTTACCTGGCGCTTCAGCAGATGCGGCATGATTTTGAAGTAAAGCTGGAGATCGAGGAAGGGAGCTATCTGGATAGCCCCGTAGCTAGGTTTATCTTGCAGCCCATCGTAGAGAATGCCGTCTGTCACGGCCTTGATGATCACGGCATGCTGGAAATCTCCATCTCTCCTGATGAAACGGCGCAGATGGTGCACATTATCATCCGCGATGATGGCAAAGGGTTAAGTCATGAGACGCTGGCACTGCTGCAGCGCGATACGCCGGATCAGCAGCAGACGGGATGGGGGATCGGGCTTCGTTATGTGCGATCCATGCTGGAATCATTTTATGGCCATAACGCTCGTATGGGTATAGAGAGCACGCCGAACCAAGGCACAACGGTAACGTTAGATCTACCTTATCTTCAGCATAGAGAGGAGAAAGCGATTTGATCCGAGTATTAGTCGTTGATGATGACAAACTGGCGCGCAAAGGATTGATTTCGATCATGCCTTGGTCAAGTCACGATATGGTTGTTGTCGGGGAAGCGGCCAACGGCGCGAAGGCGCTGGAGTTTATGGAAAGGCATGAGGTGGATCTCATGTTCGTGGATCTCTCGATGCCTGTCATGTCGGGCATGGAGCTGCTTCAGGTGACAAAGCAACGATTCCCGGGGCTGCGCTCCGTGATCTTATCCTTCCACGAAGAGTTCGAGAATGTGCAAACGGCTTATCGCATGGGGGCACTCGATTACCTATCGAAGGTCCGATTGGAATCCGAGGACGACGAGCAAATATTGAAACGAATCCAGCAGCAAATGACCGGCGAAAAGTCGCGTCAGACCGAAGCTAAGTCGCCTGCGATATCGCTTGCTTCTCCTGACCCAGAGTCCAACATTCGCTCACAAGAGGAAGAAGTTTGGTCCGCGCTGGAGCAAGAGTGGCGCTCACACTACTGGCTGTATAATGAATCGGTTTTTCAGCGCTTATGCAAGCAGACAATTGAAGCCAAGGTTTCTTTTCGCCGAGTAGAAGGCCTGTTCATGCGTGTCCTTTCCCAACTCGAGACGATTACGGCACTGGATATCGAACTCCGCTCGGAGGCCAATGACGTTCGCTCGGCGGTTGAATGGCTGCGCGATTACAGGAAACGTGTGTACGCACAGGTTAGGGCCTCAGCGGACTTTGCGAACACGACGACCAGTATTCTCAAGGCGGTATGGTTCATTCGCGAGCAGGCTTCCAACACGCTGCATGCCGAGGAAGTCGCGGATCATGTGCATATGAGCCGGAGTTATTTTAGCCAATGCTTTAAGAAGCTGACGGGTTCGACGTTCAATGATTACTTAAGGCAAGAGCGGATGAGAGCTGCCGAGCGGCTGCTGTGCGAAACCAATCAGTCCATCGCATGGGTGGCTCATGCCGTAGGCTACAATGATTCCAAGTATTTCTCTCAGCTCTTCTATGAGCAGACGCGTCTATTGCCCTCCGAATTTCGAGCGCAATTCCACAAGGGGGACGATTGATTGCAATCGATCGAACAAATATCCACCTCAGTCCTGTATTCGCCGCAAAACGCGGCACATCCGTCTGACTTTTTTTCTTCGCTTCCCATGTACAATGAAAAGGCAAGAAACAAAGGGGAGGGTTAAGATGAAAAGGAAAATGGCATTGTTGCTTTCCACTGCATTACTTGGTTTAACTGTGACGGCATGTAGTTCCAATGATTCATCGAACAATGATTTGAAAGCGTCTTCAAATTCAGACTCGAACTCCGCAACCCCGGCATTAACGGGAGATGATCTGGCTTTCTCTAAATTCCCGAAGCCTGTTGATGTTCACATCGGCATGGTGGTGGATCCGACGGACAAGACGCTGCCGGAAGGCGACAGTGTAAGCAACAACCCGTACACACGTTATCTGAAGGACAAGTACAACATCAACATTATTGTCGATTGGACCGCGGCTACCGGTAACGACTTTAAGCAGAAGGTCAGCTTGACTATCGCTTCGGGTAAGTTGCCCGACGGTATGGTTGTCGACGACCGTTCCTTTATGACCAAAGCAGCCAGCTCAGGATTGCTGTATAATATCACCGATATTTTCAATCAATATCAATCTTCGCAGGTGAAGGAAATCATGGCGAGCACCGAGGGCCGTGCACTCGAGAATGCCAGCTATGACGGTAAAATGGTAGCGCTTCCGAACATCACGGTGGATACCGATGGCGTTCACGTTCTCTGGATTCGCAAGGATTGGCTGGATAAGCTGAGTCTGCCGGTGCCGAAGACTTTGTCTGATATCGAGAAAACGGCGAAAGCGTTTATTGATAACAAGCTTGGCGGGGACAAAACGATCGGTATCGCCGGTCCTTCCAAAAACTCGTTCCCTTATTCAACCTTCCTCGTTTCCTCCAATAACATGGGCGGCTTCGATCCGATTTTTGGTGCGAATGATGCTTATCCGGGCTACTGGCTCGACAATGGCGACGGATCGGTATCGTACGGAACGACTTCCGACAATACGAAGAAAACGTTGGCTTTGCTGGCTGACTGGTACAAAAAAGGGCTTATTGATCCCGAGGTGGGCACACGTGACAACGTGGGCGATCCGATCAATGCCAATCAGACGGGGATTTTCTTCGGTCCTTGGTGGAATGGCGGCTATGGCAACGGGGACTCCTTCAAGAACGATCCGACTGCGAACTGGCAGGCCTATCCGGTTTATACAGACGACAACAAGTGGAATACACATATGAAGACGACCGGCAGCACGTACACCGTTATCAGTAAGAACGCCAAGCCGGATGTCGTTAAAGCCATCATGATCATGAATAACGCACTTGTGCGCGATGAATCGACCTTCGATTTATCGGTTAATGTGGGCTGGTATCCGCTCCGCAACGTTATGGCTGCGGCCAACGAGACGGAATACGAGTATACCGAGCTGCTGAAAGTACTGAAGGGCGAGACGAACGCTGAGGATTACAACAAGCCTAACAGCTTGTACAAACTGATGTATGCGGATGCCAAGAAGGTCAAGGACGTCGTTAAGCCTCCATACGATGATCTCAATGTCAGCAACTTCAGCACGGCGAACTTCGGCGACTTCCAGCGTTTGTATTCCCTCTTGATTGGCGATCGTCCGTTCACAACGGTTCCAATTGATAAGAAGGTCTTCAGCGTAACCTACAACCAGACGCTAACCATGGAAACCAAATGGGCGAATCTGAAGAAGATGGAAGATGAGACGGTTATGAAAATCATCCTGGGCCAAGCGTCCATCGACTCCTTCGACAAGTTTGTGAGTGATTGGAAGTCTCAAGGCGGAGATGAGATCACGGCGGAAGTTGCACAACTCTTGAAGAAGTAATGATGCAGAAGCTTGCGGAAGGCACTGCCGGTTCGGGTGCCTCTCGCAAGCTTTACTATCCGGCGAGAGACAGGGATAGGAATAAGAATAGGGAAAGGGAGAGGGAGGTTAGACGGAATGAGAAAATTGGGCCATCAGAAGCACTATTATTTGATGCTGCTGCCGGGTATGGTCTGGCTTGTGATGTTCAGCATTGTGCCGATGTTCGGCATTCTGAT
This sequence comes from Paenibacillus sp. J22R3, assembly GCF_056269305.1. Classification (NCBI taxonomy): domain Bacteria; kingdom Bacillati; phylum Bacillota; class Bacilli; order Caryophanales; family Paenibacillaceae; genus Paenibacillus; species Paenibacillus sp. J22R3. The sequence continues at coordinate 54,540 of NZ_JBWDNS010000015.1, forward strand.
GGCATTTCAGAATTATAATCCGGGAGCGGGACTGTTCAAATCCGAGTGGGTCGGGCTGGAGAACTTCAAGTATATGTTTCAGCTTAATGACAGCAAGACGGTTATCGTCAATACCTTAATCATCGCTGTCGGCAAAATCGTGCTTAATCTGATTGTGCCGCTTATCTTCGCCATTCTGCTAAATGAGCTTCGCAGCTTGCGTTACAAGAAGCTGGTTCAGACCTTTGTTTACCTGCCGCACTTTCTGTCATGGGTGATCATGTCCACGATTGTCATTGGGATTTTCGGCTATTATGGCGTTATCAATACGGTTATCGGCATGTTTGGCCATGATCCAAAACTGTTTATGGCGGATGCGGGCATTTTCCGGCAGATCGTCATTGGAAGTGATGTGTGGAAAGAGTTCGGCTATAACGCGATTATCTATCTTGCGGCACTGACAGGCATTAATCTCAATCTGTACGAGGCGGCTGCTATTGACGGCGCTAATCGCTGGCAGATGATCCGGCATGTCACGCTTCCCGCGCTGACGACCACGGTTGTTCTGCTGGGCGTCTTAAGTTTAGGTAACGTACTGAACGCCGGCTTCGATCAAGTGTATAACCTGTATAACCCGCTTGTATTTTCAACCGGAGATATTTTGGACACATGGGTATACCGGCTGGGCTTGCAAAATCTTCAGTTCTCGCTGGCGACGGCTGCCGGGTTGTTCAAGTCGGTCATTAGCTTTGTACTGATTTTCATATCCTATCGTCTGGCGTATCGCTATGCCGATTACACGGTATTCTGAAGGAGGACGCTGCATTGGTCAGAAATACAACGTTAGGCTCGCGGACGTTTGAAATTGCCAATATTATCGTCCTCGGTATTCTGCTTATTAGCTGCGTATACCCGCTGTGGTATACGTTCTGTGTATCCATCTCCATCAAGTCGGCCGCTAATGCAGGCTTGGTTACCATTTATCCGATCGGCTTCTCCTTGGCCCCGTATAAGGAAATTATCAACGACAGCCTGTTCTTTAACGCGTTCTGGATTTCCATCCAGCGCACCGTGCTAGGTACATCGTTCTCCTTGCTGATGACCGTATTAATGGCATACCCGCTGGCTCGGCCTAAGAGAGATTTTAAAATGCGCAATACTTTCATGTGGGTCCTTGTCTTCTGTATGCTGTTTAACGGAGGATTAATCCCCTGGTATCTCACGATTCAAAACTATCACATGATCGATACGATCTGGGCGTTGGTGTTGGGCGGAGGTGTGCCGGTCTTCGACGTCATTCTGATCATGAACTTCTTCAAGAATCTGCCGAAGGAGCTGAATGAGGCAGCCGTAGTCGACGGAGCCGGTCCGTGGTCCGTTCTGTTTCGGGTATATATCCCATGCTCGATTCCTGTGCTTGCTGCGGTTGCGTTGTTCCTTGCCGTTTATCATTGGAACGAGTTCTTTAACGGCTTGGTGCTGATGAATACGGCTGCGAAATATCCGCTTCAAACTTATATCCAGCAGTTGGTCGTCAACATTCCGGTTGGCACCAGCCTGACGCCGGAACAATATAAGAAGCTTTCGGAGCTGTCTAACCGGACGCTGAACTCGGCAAAGGTGTTTATCGCCATGGTGCCGATGCTAATCGTATACCCTTTCCTGCAAAGATACTTCGTATCCGGTATTATGCTCGGCGCCGTGAAGGAGTAGAACTGATAGGAAGAACGGTACAAACCCACATCCGTATGAGGATGTGGGTTGTTGCTATTAATATCGTGAATTAATGATAGCGATTACATTAATATTTGACGCGCTTTAGTTTCCAAATTATGATGGATTGTGTATTGAAACGTTTCAATAGAATTTGGTAGTGAAGGAGAGAGTGTTATGAAGCAAACGATGGAAGTATACGAACAGCTTTCGGAGAAGGTCAAAGCGTTCGCTGATCGCCAGCATATGGATTCGTACCGCTTGATTGACGCTTGCCGCAATCCGCGTACCGGTCTGTATGGCGACGCCTATTTCAGCTTTGGTAGTAATCCAGAGCAAATGTGCTCTGTGGCTGCTACCGGAGTCGGCTTAATCAGCCTATGTGTCGCGGATCATGAAGGTTGGGATGATCAAGCGGCGGAGAAGGTGAAGCTTACTTTAAACGCCGCACTGGGCAACGTAGATGGCTGCCGTCCTACTAGAGATGAATCGACCGGCTTCTTCGCGCATTTCATAGATATGGACTCGGGCAATAACGACGTGGGTTCTGAAATATCGACGATTGATACGACGTTGCTCGTAACCGGAGCGCTCTTCGCTGGACAGCATTTTAAAGAAAATGCGCCGGAGATCGACGTGATGGCCCATGATTTGCTGGATCAGATCGATTGGAGTGTCGTCATCGCCGATAAGGATAAAGGCATCATCAACATGATTGTCAAAGACGGTAAAGGAATCGCACCGCTGCCCGCTTTTAACGAATATGTAATGGTTGCTTATTTGGCCAAGCTCGCCGAGCCGGATCACCCCGATATCGCCGAGCTATGGGATAACACGTTTGCGGTTGATAAAATCAACCATTATCCGCAGAAGCTTTACCGGGATATTCCGGTCATCACCGACACGAACACAACCGACAACCATCTGGCGTTTCTGTCTTCATTCGTGCATCAGTTCCCTTACTATTTAGTGCCGGACTATGCGAAGAGCGAAACCTACAATAAGTTCTATGAGAATGCTTGTCTGGCAGACCGGTTGAAGTGGAAAGAGCTTAGCGATGTGCCTTCCTACGTGTGGGGGTATGGAGCGGGAGCCAATGACGGCCTCTATAACACGTATCACGCCGATAAAATCAATGATTCGCCGGGAAATGTCGCTTCCGCTTATATCGTAGCCGGCTTCTTGCCGGTGTACCCTGCGGGCATTCACGATATGTATGCGATGTATCAGTTGCATATTCCATATGACGTGTATACAAATCCACAAGACCCGGTAGATGAGGCCAAATTCAAAGCTGCCTACAAATACGGGGTGCATCGTTTCTCCTGGTGGCATCTTGAAGGAGCAGAGCGCTGGTATCCGGAGAAGGTAACGGTGATCGATTGGAGCTCCATGCTGTATGGCATGACGGCGTTCAAACGAGGCATGTCCTTCTTTACCGACCGTTTAAAATAAGTATTATAGAAGTAAAGGCTCGACTGTCACGAGCAGTCGAGCCTTTTTGGTATAGAGGGGTAACTAGAGTTGAGATAAATTGTATAATAATACCTGTTGCTATACCCATGTCTTCCATGTTATATTCTATTTCTGCCTCCGAGACATTAACTTGGAAGCGGTGATCGAGACAAAAACAAGTTGAAAAATAAAGCTTGCAATCATGCTTCGATTCATGGTAAGATCTAATTCCGGTCATGAGCCGGAAGGAAATAAACAAGAGTAACACGAAGTATTTGTTCTTTGAAAACTGAACAATGAGCGACCAGTCAAATGGTCATAAATCGCGAAACTAACGTTTCGCAAAGCTAGTTTTTTGAAT
>NZ_JBWDNS010000004.1:0-583402 GCF_056269305.1 Paenibacillus sp. J22R3
ATACTAATCGGTCGAGGGCTTATCCTACGAACATCTGCTCGGATGTTCAACTTCGGACAACAATCAGCTAATGAAAACCTTCGCAAAGGTTCGTATCCAGTTTTCAAGGCGTAAGCTTTGAACAAGGTTCCTGAATAACACTGTTCCCTGATAGCTCAGTTGGTAGAGCACTCGACTGTTAATCGAGTTGTCACAGGTTCGAGTCCTGTTCGGGGAGCCATCATGCTCTCATAGCTCAGTCGGCAGAGTGCATCCATGGTAAGGATGAGGTCACCGGTTCGATTCCGGTTGAGAGCTCCAGTGATTTTTTGCAAGATGGCCCGTTGGTCAAGTGGTTAAGACACCTCCCTTTCACGGAGGTAACAGGGGTTCGAGTCCCCTACGGGTCACCATTTTTTCTCTCTATCTCGGAGGCTTAGCTCAGCTGGGAGAGCATCTGCCTTACAAGCAGAGGGTCGGCGGTTCGATCCCGTCAGCCTCCACCAGTATACTGGGGATTAGCCAAGCGGTAAGGCAACGGACTTTGACTCCGTCATCCCTAGGTTCGAATCCTAGATCCCCAGCCATTTTAGTTTGAGTCATTAGCTCAGTTGGTAGAGCACCTGACTTTTAATCAGGGTGTCGTAGGTTCGAATCCTACATGACTCACCATTTTCACCTATTGAGAATGGAATTGGATATGCGCGCGTATGGCGGAATTGGCAGACGCACCAGACTTAGGATCTGGCGGGCGACCGTGGGGGTTCAAGTCCCTCTACGCGCATAACAAACAGAAGACCCTCGTTGAGGGTCTTTTTGTGTATAACTCTGTAGATAACTATCGCATAATCGGTGAAACACTTGCTATGACTGCATTACTTATCCACAATTTCGCCGAATGTTGTGACAATTTGCACGATAATAAACGGTTCTTCACAGAGTTGTGCATGGTGTGGGGATATAATTTCAATGGGCTCACGCTAACACTTGACGGATCTAGTGAGAATGATTATCATGATATAGTACAATAATGAGAAATATTATCAGAGCAGGACGGTTTGTTCTGCAAGGAGCTGTAAATAGATGAATTCATTCATGACTTCCAAACTCAATATCGGCTATGAGGAACGCCTTATTGTCGAGAATCTAAATATAATCATCCCTAAAGGTAAAATCACTGCGCTTGTGGGAGCCAACGGATCTGGTAAATCGACGATTCTGAAGACGATGGCTCGATTGATGTCCCCTTCTGCAGGAACGGTGCTCCTGGACGGCAAATCGGTGCATAAACAATCCACGAAGGAAGTGGCGAAGCAGCTTGCAATCCTGCCCCAGAATCCAACGGCTCCGGATGGACTGACAGTGGCTGAGCTTGTCTCTTACGGGCGTTTCCCTTATCAGAAGGGTTTTGGCTCGCTCAGCAAGGAAGACCGATCTGTCATCCAGTGGGCAGTTGAGAAGACGGGGATGACGGAATTCGCCGATCGACCAATTGACCGTCTATCTGGCGGTCAGCGTCAACGTGCGTGGATTGCGATGGCACTGGCTCAGCAGACAGATATGCTATTCCTTGATGAGCCTACAACATTTCTTGATATGACGCATCAGCTTGAAGTATTGGAGCTCTTGCAGCATTTGAATGAAACGGCTGGCAGAACCATTGTTATGGTCGTTCACGACTTGAATCATGCTTCGCGGTACGCCCACCATATGATTGCCATCAAGAGCGGTAATGTGGTTGGGGAAGGTACACCGGTTGCCGTTATGAACAAGGATGTCCTCCGTGAAGTGTTCAGCATCGAAGCGGATATCATTCTGGATCCTCGATCTGGCGTACCGCTGTGTTTACCGTATGCACTGGCTCGTACAGGAGCTCCTGCGGCGGTTCAACAAGAGATTCCACAGCCGCTCAGTATGTCGGTATAGCAGCTGTGAGAGCAGCGTCATAAGCGCGATACATCGCTGGTCATAGCAGTATGGCCGGCGATTGCAAAGGAATCATATTTTTTTTAATTAAAGGGTTGCTTTTCATAATTCAGCATGATATATTATTACTTGTCGCGCTTGAGATAAAGCGACTGCCACTATGCGGAAGTGGCTCAGCGGTAGAGCATCGCCTTGCCAAGGCGAGGGTCGCGGGTTCGATTCCCGTCTTCCGCTCCATTAGTGCCCTTAGCTCAGCTGGATAGAGCGTTTGACTACGAATCAAAAGGCCGGGAGTTCGAATCTCTCAGGGCACGCCATTCTTTAATTGCAGCATTACATAACGGGATGTAGCTCAGCTTGGTAGAGCACCTGGTTTGGGACCAGGGGGTCGCATGTTCAAATCGTGTCATCCCGACCATCTTCTTCTGCGGGTGTAGTTCAATGGTAGAACTTTAGCCTTCCAAGCTAATAGCGTGGGTTCGATTCCCATCACCCGCTCCATACAATTGATAATCAAAGCCTTGGTACTCCAAGGCTTTTTATTTTTATATAGTTTCACCCTTATTCTTCCATGCAGGAAAAAGCTTCAACCGACTGTTAATTTGTAGTATGATGGTTAAAGTTAAAAACCGACAATACGGGTTAAATGGGCTTATGTTGATGATTTTAAGACCTGAAATCTGAGAGTAAGTCGTATAAATACACATGGCAAGTAGAATTCATGCGTTAAATCCGAAGATTTGCTTACGAGTGTTTTTGCTCCGTTACACACAAAGACTATGCTTACGAGGTGGTTTTGCATCATGCGAAACCTGGAGGAGGATTAGGGAATGTCGGAACATGCTGGAACGACTGTCACAAGCACAAGGCCGCAATCAAACAATTTACTTCGCCGAGACGTTCGGTTCTTGGGGAACATTCTTGGGGATGTACTTGTCCACCAAGGCGGTCACGAGCTGCTGGAGAATGTAGAGAAAATCCGTGAGATGAGTAAAGCGCTGCGTGCGCAATTCCTGCCGGAGCTGTATGAAGAATTCACTGCAGTTATTGATGCTTTGAATCCGGAGACGCGTCATCAGGTTATTCGTGCGTTTGCGATTTATTTTCAACTCGTTAATATTGCGGAACAGAATCACCGTATTCGCCGTAAACGCGATTACGAGCGTTCTGCCGGAGAAACGGTACAGCCAGGATCGATCGAGAGCGCCATTCAAGTGCTTAAAGATCAAGGAATTGATGTAGACAATGTTAGAAGCATTATTGAAGATATTTCACTTGAGCTCGTAATGACGGCTCATCCAACAGAAGCTACTCGCCGCGCCGTGCTTGATATTCATCAGCGCATTGCAGCGGATGTCGTGGAGCTGGACAATCCAACGCTGACTTACCGTGAGCGTGAGAAATTACGTGAGAAGCTGCTTAATGAAGTACTGACGTTGTGGCAAACGGACGAGCTTCGCGATCGTAAACCTACGGTTATCGATGAAGTTCGTAATGGCATGTACTATTTTGACGAGACCTTGTTCGAAGTGCTTCCAAGTGTTTATGAAGAGCTTGAGCGCTGCTTGGACAAGTACTACCCAGAAGAGCGCTGGCATGTGCCTACGTATCTCCGCTTTGGTTCGTGGATCGGCGGCGACCGTGACGGTAACCCTTCGGTAACGGCAAAAGTAACTTGGGAGACTTTAACGCTGCAGCGCGGACTTGTACTGGAAAAGTATGAGGAGCTGCTGAAAGAAGTTATGAGTCAGCTCAGCTTCAGCACGAATATCATTGAGGTTTCACAAGAATTGCTGGATTCGATTAAGAGTGATCGCGAGAAGATCGACACGCGCAGTGTGGATCTATGGCGTAACGATAAAGAACCTTACCGGGTTAAGCTCGGCTATATGCTGGAGAAGCTCGCTAATACATCGAAAGATGCACTTAAAGGCTCGGTTAAGCGCTATAACAGCGCGGATGAGCTGAAAGCGGATCTGTGTATCATCGATAGAAGCTTGCGTAATCATTTTGCTGATTATGTTGCGGATACGCACATTCGTAAACTGATTCGCCAAGTTGAATTGTTTGGCTTTCATCTTGCTGCACTGGACGTTCGTCAGCACAGTAAAGAGCATGAGAATGCGATGACTGAAGTGCTTGCGAACATGAATATCGTGAATAATTATGCGTCATTAACAGAAGACGAGAAGATCGAGCTGCTGCATAAGTTGCTGAACGATCCGCGTCCGCTGACTTCGCCGCATTTTGAATATTCCGATAGCACTCGCGAGTGCTTGGATGTTTATCATACGATTTATCGTGCGCAAGCAGAATTCGGTGTGAACTGTATCTCCAGCTACCTGATCAGCATGACGCAAGGCGCGAGCGATATGCTTGAAGTAATGGTGTTTGCCAAAGAAGTCGGTTTGTTCCGTAAGGAATCAAACGGCAACGTTCGCTGCACGCTGCAGGCAGTACCTCTATTCGAAACAATCGACGATTTGCATGCGGCACCTGGCATTATGGAGCAGCTGTTTGCACTGCCGATCTACCGACAAGCTGTTGAAGCGCGCGGAAATCTGCATGAAATCATGCTCGGATACTCCGACAGCAACAAAGACGGCGGCGTGGTTACGGCGAACTGGGAGCTGCGCGTAGCGCTTAATGCGATTACAAGTGCAGCGAAGAAATTCGACGTGAAGCTGAAGTTCTTCCACGGTCGTGGCGGAGCGCTCGGACGCGGCGGTATGCCGCTGAACCGCAGTATTCTTGCACAGCCTCCACATACGGTTGGAGGCGGTATTAAGATTACGGAGCAAGGGGAAGTACTGTCGTCCCGTTACTCGATGAAGGGCATTGCTTACCGCAGCTTGGAGCAAGCGACTTGGGCGCTGGTTACCGCTTCCCGTTTGGCGAAGTATCCGGAACAAGAAGCCGGAGCAACTGCAGAGTGGGAAGAGATCGCACGCGGCATCTCGGAGACGGCGCTCACGAAGTATCAGGATCTGATTTTCCGTGATCCGGATTTCATGACGTTCTTCAAGGAGTCGACACCTCTTCCGGAGGTTGGCGAGCTGAATATCGGTTCCCGTCCGGCCAAACGTAAAGGCAGCGACCGTTTCGAGGATCTGCGCGCTATTCCGTGGGTATTCGCTTGGACGCAAAGCCGCTACTTGCTGCCTGCATGGTATGCAGCCGGAACGGCACTGCAAGGGTATGTCGCAGGTGACGAGAAGCGTATGAACACGCTGCGCGTCATGTACGAGAAATTCCCGTTCTTCACCACATTAATTGACAACTTGCAAATGGCGCTTGCGAAAGCCGACCTGCAAATTGCCAAAGAATATGCCTGCATGATTTCAGACACGACGATCCGGGACCGCATCTTCACTCAAATCGAGGAAGAGTATGCCATGACATCTTCGTTCATTCTGCAAATCACAGGCCAAGCGGATATTCTGGATAACGTACCTGTTATCCAAGAGTCGATCCGTCTGCGTAACCCGTACGTAGATCCGCTGAGCTACATGCAAGTGCAGCTCCTGAAGGAACTGCGCGAGAAACGTGCCAACGGCGAAGCCGATGATCCGGAGCTGCTGCGTGAAGTGCTGCTCACAATCAACGGAATAGCGGCAGGACTTCGCAACACGGGCTGATGCACGACCATTGGTTTGGGTGACCGGTAGGTCACACAGCATTGGTCGACGACCATTGGTTTGGGTGACCGGTAGGTCACACAGCATTGGTCGACGATCATGGTTTGCACTAGCCTTCGGCTTGGGCAGCATTGGTCGAGATGTTTGTCCCCGAAGGGGGACAGTAGCATCCCTTTATCATATCGTGCATAACATTCATAAAAGGGGCTGGACGCCCGGACAGCTGTTGTCCGCCCGGGGTCCGGCTTTTTTTCGTTGTTATCCGGTCATCTGGCAAGGGAGGCGGCTGCGCATGAAGCGGGATCCGTTGTATTGGTTGTCCTTACTCTGCGTACTGATGGGGGCTGCGAGCTACGGGCTGCTGCCGGTTATTATTAAGAAGGCGTATGAGGACGGCTTTACGCAGGGGCAAGTGACCGTTCATCAGACGGGCATTGCGATGGTGTTGTTATGGCTGATTGCACTCGTACGGTGGAAGCGGTGGCAGAATCCTCTTCGAGGATCGTGGCTGAAGCTTGTTCTAATCGGTACATGCGGACTCGCGATGACGACGATTCTATATAATGCGGCGCTGCAGCGCTTGGACGCATCGCTCGCGATAGTATTGCTTTTTCAGTTTACATGGATTACCATCTTGCTAGACAGCATTCAGAAACGGACATGGCCCGGCAAGCTGCGTTTGCTTGCGATTGTTATCGTTATGATGGGTACCGTGCTTGCCGCCCAACTGCCGGAGAACGGGCTGACCAAGGTGAGCGTCACCGGTGTGCTGGCAGGATTCTTGTCCGCCGTGTCTTATAGCTTGTTTATTTGGTGGACGGGGCAGCTTGAGGGGCAACAGGATACGGTTATACGCTCCGCTGTCATGGTCAGTGCGGGTTTTATACTCATTACGCTTCTCTATGGCTCTGGGGCCTTCCCAGCAGGTCGAGAAGCAGCACTGGTTGGCTGGGGATTGCTGCTTGGTACATTGGCCCAAGTCGTACCCACATTGCTGTTTAATATCGGGATTCCCCGCATTGGCAGCAGCTTATCTGCCTTGCTCGGCGCTGTAGAGCTGCCGGTAGTGATCTTGACGGCATGGGCTATCCTTGGAGAGCCGCTCAGCTTAGGGCGGGTAGTTGGTATCTTGCTTATTGTAGCAGGGATCGGAATAGCCGAATTGTCGACCGGTAAACGGAAGGGGAACTCGGCGCGTTTGGAGGAGAAGCATTGAAATCAGTTGAGGCGAGATTAGCCAAGTTAGCTTTGAAAGGCGACCAACGGGCTTTTGCAGAGCTCGTGGAGCTTTATCAGGACAAGCTTTATCATATGTCATACCGAATGCTGTACAACCGCCAGGAAGCGGAGGATGTCGTACAGGATGTCTTCCTGCGTGTATACAAGAATCTAGAGCGTTACGATGACACGATGAAATTCTCAACCTGGATTTATCGGATCGCCACGAATTTATGTATCGACCGATTGCGCAAGAGGAAGCCGGTGTATTCCTTAGATGCGGAATCAGGTGAACACGAGGGTCTTGATGGTTACGCCATGATCCCAAGTGATAACCGTACGCCGGAGAGCGAGATGCTGTTATCGGATACGCAGCGAATCATTCATCAAGCCATTGAGACGCTGCCGGCTAAGTATAAGTCGGTTATGGTGCTTCGCTACTTAGAGGAGCTGTCCTTGCAGGAAATCGGGGATGTGCTTGATATGCCGGTAACGACAGTGAAAACCCGTGTCCATCGCGGACGGGAGTTCCTTCGTAAGAAACTGGAGCATAAGCTGTAGGCAGAAGCGGATGAAGCCGGTTGTTAAATTCTGGTCAAGCGCGGATATTCAAAAAAAGTGAAACATCGCCGCCTTGCACACGTAACGTATATTACTGTAACTAATGAAGAAAGGAATGGCTGCTATGAATTGCAACGTCGCCGTCATGCTGATGCATGATTATTTGGATGATGAGCTGCCTCACGATGATCTGGCTGAATTGAAACTTCATATAGATTCCTGTGAATCATGCCGCGTAAGGCTTGAGCAACTGGAACGGACGGAAGCGCTGACACATTCGATGATGGACACTCGCGTCACGATTTCGCCGCACCAATCCGCGCAGCTCACGAGTCGCATTATGGGCTCGCTGCCCGTGAAACGCCGTAGAATCGGTTTTGCCAACTGGATTCGGAATCATCCCGCCGTGTCGGTTGCCGCCGTATTTGCCCTTGTAATGTTCTCCAGCTTCCTCGCTATGTGGCAGCAGGATAACGATCTCACCGTACGCGGTGCGGATCTCGCACAGGTTATTATTGAAGGAGATACCGTTACTGTACCGGAAGGCGCCCATGTGAAGGGAGACCTTACGGTTGAGAACGGCAAAGCAAACGTACTTGGCGATGTAGAAGGCGATGTAACCGTGATTTCAGGTAAGTTGTATCAAGCCTCTACCGCACATATATCCGGAGAAGTGAAGCAGATTGACCAGGCGCTGGACTGGTTTTGGTACAAAGTTACGCATTCCATCAGCAGTTTGGCCTATTGATTTATGACTGCCTCCTCTTGCGGGAGGTTTTTTTGTGAAAAAAAAAGGATTTGCATCCCCGGTTCTAGAAAATAATAAAGTTAGAAATCCGATAAAAGAATTAAAATGCCCAGGCATTTGGTCTTTGGGGGTTGGCAGATGAACTATTTTGCAGATTTGACTTGGAAAGAATGGATCAAAGATCTTATTGATATTTCCGTTGTTAGCTACATTATCTATAAATTGATTCTGCTTGTCCGAGGAACAAGAGCAGTTCAGCTGTTGAAGGGGATCATTGTCCTGGTTGCGACATGGGCCATCAGCACCTGGTTCAATTTGTATACGCTCAAGTGGCTTATGAATCAAATGTTTACGTTCGGGGTCGTTACGATTCTGATTATTTTTCAGCCGGAGCTTCGCAGAGCGCTGGAGCAGCTTGGACGGGGCAGTCTGTTTAGCCGGTCCTCTGTAGTGGAGCGGGATATTAGTGATCGGATCGGAGAGATCATTAAGTCGCTTAATTATATGGCCAAACGCAAAATCGGCGCATTGATCGTCTTTGAACGCAATACCGGGTTATCCGACTACATCGAATCCGGAATCCAAATGGAATCCATCGTGAGCTCGGAGCTGCTTATTAATATCTTCATCCCGAATACGCCGCTTCATGATGGAGCCGTTATTATTCGAGGTAGTCAAATTATGGCGGCGGGCTGCTATTTGCCGCTGTCGGAGAACCCTTTTATCAGCAAGGAATTAGGGACAAGGCATCGTGCCGCAATCGGCGTGACCGAGGTGTGCGATGCCGTGTCGATCGTCGTATCGGAGGAAACGGGTCAGATTTCACTTGCAGTCGGCGGGATGATCGTTCGCGACATTAAAGAAGAATCATTGATCTCGAAGCTGTTCGAGGAGCTGAACCCGAACTCCAAGGCGCGTGAGCGTCAAGGTGCGAAGAAACCTTTCTGGAAACGGAAAGGAGGCAATCAGCATGGATAAATGGTTAAGCCATCCGACGGCGATTAAGATCCTCTCGCTGATGATCGGAATCCTGATGTGGGCCGTTGTGCATTTCGATTCGGAGAAAACGCCCAATACGGTGGCTAATCTGACGGAAACACAGGAAATTGATGCGGTTCAGGTCACGCCGATTGGAATGGATGATAAGAATTATGCGCTTCGGCTGCTTGATCCGGAAGTCGTTCATTTGACGGTACAGGGCTCGAAGTCGGATTTTCTGATCGCTTCACGCAACAATGATTATCAAGTCACGGTCGATCTCAGCCAAGCAACGGAAGGACGAAAGGTGCTTCCGGTTAAGGTGAATTTGCCGCGCGGACTGGAGCTCATTGAAGTGCGACCAAGCAACGTGACGGTCGTATTAGAACGTATCGTTACGAAAGAATATGAAGTTACGGTTAAGACCGACGGTATTCCGGGTAAAGGGTACAAGATCGGACAACCTGTTGTGAAGCCGAACAACCGCGTGCATGTGACACTGCCGAAGGATCAGATGGATTTGGTCGCATCAGTCGGAGGAACGGTATCGGTTGAAGGTGAAGAAGAGACGGTTAACGATAAGAAGATGAAGCTTATAGCTTACGATAAGGAAGGCAATGAGCTCACGGACGCAGTCATCAACCCGAGTGTGGTCGAAGTGGAAATTCCGATAACAAAGCCGTTTAAGAAGCTGCCGCTGCAGATTGGATTTACCGGAAAGCTTACGGACGGTTACGCGATTGCCTCCTTTAAACAGAGTGTGGAACAGATTACGGTATACGGACCTCAGGACGTGCTGGACAAGTATGATTATTATGACGGCATTACAATTGACTTGTCGAAGCTGACAGAATCAGGTACGATGGAGCTCGATGTTCCACAAATAGAAGGAATTGCCACAGTAGATCCGCTGACAGTCAAGTTCGAGTATTTGATTGTACCTGCCGAGACTAGAGTAATGTCACATTTGCCGGTGAAGATGATTGGTCTGTCGGAGGGCTTGAACGCCAAAGTGACGATGCCGCCAAACGGCATGGTTGATGCGATCGTGAAAGGGGCCTCGAACGTTCTGGCTCAGCTGCAGTCCAAGGATGTTCAGCTCATCGCAGACTTAAGCGGATTGGGGCCAGGCAGCCATGATGTTCCGCTTGAGGTACATCTGCCGCGGTTCGTCGATCAAGCACCAAATGCGCCGATAACGATTACGGTGGAGATAACAGACAGTACGGAGACGATTACCGATCCTGGCGGCGGGGGAGACTCCGGAGGAGATCCGGCGACGAACACGCCTGATTCCGAGGCAGTGAACGGCGGAGAAAATGCGATAACCGGAGATGAATCTGCCGGCGAGACTAAAGGTAATAGTGGCGGCGCAACGAATTCGAATGCAAACTCCAACACAGGAGCATCGGTGCCGTAGCGTGGTCAATGTTGAATGATGCCTATTTGAGAATAGATAAAGGGGATTTCAGTATAATGGGAAAATATTTCGGAACAGACGGTGTACGCGGTGTAGCAAACCGCGAGCTCACGCCTGAGCTTGCTTATAAAATCGGTCGCTGCGGCGGCTACGTTCTTGCCGGTCAGGCTGAGAAGCCGAAGGTTGTTATCGGGCTCGATACCCGTATTTCAGGTCCAATGCTGGAGGCATCGCTGATTGCGGGTCTGCTGTCCATTGGGGCAAGCGTTGTACGAATCGGGGTTGTATCGACTCCTGCAGTGGCTTACTTAACACGTGTGCTGGGTGCGGATGCGGGTGTCATGATCTCCGCTTCGCATAACCCGGTTGAAGATAACGGCATTAAATTCTTTGGCGGAGACGGCTATAAGCTCTCCGACGATACAGAGCTTGAAATCGAGCGTTTGATGGATGCGGAAGTGGATGAACTGCCGCGTCCGGAAGGCGGAGATATCGGTACGGTTACGGTGGATGATACGGCAAAACGCCAATTTATCGACTTCTTGAAGACGACGGTTACGCATTCTTTCACAGGGTTAAAGATCGTGCTCGACTGTGCGAACGGTTCCGCGCATTCCATTGCGCCTACTGTGTTCCGTGAGCTTGGTGCAGAAATCATTACGGTCGGCGCTGAGCCGAACGGCCTGAACATCAATGATGGCGTAGGTTCGACGCATCCGGAATATCTGCGTGAAGAAGTGCTGAAGCATGGCGCGGATTTCGGACTTTCCTTCGACGGTGACGCGGATCGGTTGATCGCGATTGACGAGAAAGGCGAAGTAGTCGATGGCGATTACATTCTGTGCATCTGCGGTGATGCCATGAAGCGGGCCGGCAAGCTGAAGAACGATACGGTCGTAACGACAGTTATGAGCAATATCGGTTTCTTCAAGGCTGCTGGCAAAATCGGTCTGAACACGGCACAAACGGCGGTCGGTGACCGTTACGTGATGGAAGAGATGCGCCGCGGCGGATTTAACTTGGGCGGCGAGCAGTCCGGTCATGTTATTTTCCTCGATTACAATACGACCGGTGACGGTATTCTCACTGCCTTGCAGTTGACGGACACGCTCGTTGGTTCCGGCAAGAAACTTAGCGAACAGCGAACATTGATGCGCAAATATCCGCAAGTGCTGATCAACGTGCGCGTTGCAGATAAGAGCACCTACAAGGATAATCCGGCGATTGCCGCGGTTATCGCTGAAGTGGAACAGGAGCTTGGCGACAACGGCCGCGTGCTTGTGCGTCCTTCGGGCACAGAGTCACTTATCCGCGTTATGGCAGAAGGTCCGGATAAAGAGCAAGTTGAGGCTTACGTAGCTCGTATCGTAGACACGGTGCGCGCAGAGCTTGGTGCAGAGTAGTAAATTGAGGCATTATCGTTCATAACTATTGGTGATCGGGCAACCCTAGACATACGCAGTTACTGCGAACGTCTGGGGTTGCTTTTTGCAAGGAATGGGATCATGCGAAGTAAGATAGGCTGTTGGATAATATGTGCGTTTTGTAAACGGTTACCTCAATTATTAGTTGCACCTCAGCATAAAAATGAATATAGTAGGAGAAGTATCATTCAGGAAGCGAAAGTGAGGATAGAGGTTGTAAGCATCGCAAAGCGCCAGAGCTTGCAAGGGTTTATACAACTGCTGCACGGTCCATTCGGAAATGGCCATGCAGGTAGTCGGGTGTATAAAGCGGCAAGCTGACGAGGTGGAGGTGTTCGGAATGTTCGGCGGGGACCTCCCGGTATTGCATTTAACCGTAAGCCGATACTCAAATAGACCGGGCGACCGGGCTGACAAAGGGTCGGTAAAATGCTCCATAGGATTTGTGAAGCACCTGCGGCAACGGAAGCCGGAGTGTGTCGATTTGAGATTGTAGATGTACACGGCAGTGGCAGCAACCCACAGAGGGGCTGTCTCTATTGCGTTGTGTTCGGACTTATTTCTTGTTATTTTTCAAAACGCACGGATGGTGCGCTTTCTTTCTTATTGTCTTTTTTTGATATTTCGAACCTTAGCAGGGACGATGCCGGCGAACGGAGGCGGCTTTGTGCCGACCCATTCTGTATTCATGGCAACCGTTGAAGCGGGGTAAACTACCCAATACGGAGGTCTATTCATATGTGTGGAATTGTAGGATATATTGGTAAACGGGATTCGCAGGATATTTTGATCGAGGGCTTGAAGAAGCTGGAATACCGCGGTTATGACTCGGCGGGTATTGCTGTTTTCACGAAGAACGGTCTTGAAGTGCGCAAGTCGATCGGTCGCCTTGCAAACCTGGAGCAGAAGTTAGACGGACAGCCGCTTGAAGGCTCCGTTGGTATCGGTCATACGCGCTGGGCTACGCATGGCAAACCGTCGGATGCTAACTCCCATCCGCATACAGACAACTCGCATAAGTTCTCTGTCGTGCACAACGGCATCATCGAGAACTATCTGGATTTGAAGGATGAGCTGATCGCCAAAGGCTGCAAGTTCGTATCCGAAACGGACACGGAGGTTATTTCCCACCTGGTTGCCGATGAGTACGATGGCGATATCGTGAAGGCGGTACAACGTGCGGTTAAACGGATGCGCGGTGCTTTTGCACTTGGCGTATTGACCGAATATGAACCAGAACGTCTGGTTGCTGTACGTTTCGCTAGCCCGCTCGTTATCGGCGTTGGCGAAGGCGAGAACTTCATCGGATCGGATATCCCGGCTATTCTGGAGCATACGCGTAATGTGTACATTCTGAATGACGGCGAAATGGCGATTTTGACGAAAAACGGTGTCGAATTGATGACGACTGAAGGCGAATTTATTTCCAAGGAAATATTCCATGTCGATTGGGACCTGGTAACGGCGGAGAAAGCCGGATTCGATCACTTCATGCTGAAAGAAATATATGAGCAGCCAAAAGCTTACCGCGACACGATGATGGGCCGTATTTCGGATGATGGCCGTTCCGTGGAATTGAACGAAATCGGCATGACTGCAGACGAGATTCGTGCGATCCGTAAGATCCATATCGTAGCTTGCGGTACGGCGATGCACGCTGGTTTGGTTGGTAAAACCGTTCTTGAGAGCCTGGCTCGCATTCCGGTTGAAACGGATGTGGCGTCGGAGTATCGTTACCGTTCCCCAATCATTACGCCTGACACGCTTGTTATCGTAGTTAGCCAATCTGGTGAGACAGCTGATACATTGGCTGCCCTGCGTGAAGCTAAACGCTGCGGCGCACGCGTCTTGGCGATTACGAATGTCGTAGGCAGCTCGGTTTCCCGCGAAGCGGATGATGTGATCATCACGCAAGCAGGACCTGAGATTGCGGTTGCTTCGACGAAAGCTTACACATCTCAATTGATCGCGTTCTACCTGCTCGGTCTGTTCTTGGCGGAAACGCTCGGTACGAAGGACAGCGCGTTTATCGCTGAAGTAGTTACGGCGATGCACCAGCTGCCTGAGCAAGTGGAAAGCATTCTGGATAACGCGCCTGTACTGAAGCAAGTGGCAGATAACCTTTCCAAGCACAACAACTTGTTCTTCATCGGCCGCGGCGTTGACTTTGCAGTGGCGCAAGAAGGCTCGCTGAAGCTGAAAGAAATCTCCTACATTCACTCCGAGGCTTATGCAGCGGGTGAGCTGAAGCACGGTACGCTTGCGCTGATCGAAGAGGGCATTCCGGTGATTTCGCTGATCACGCAAGAAGATCTGTACGAGAAAACACTTAGCAACATTAAAGAAGTGAAAGCTCGCGGCGCGCATGTGCTTGGCGTGATCAATGAAGGTTTGGAAGTAGAAGTGGCGAAGTCGGTTGATGAGCTCTTCGCGATTCCGAAGACGCTGCCTCTTCTCTCGCCGGCATTGTCGGTTGTTCCACTGCAGTTGATCGCGTACTATGCGTCGCTGGCACGTGGTAATGATGTGGATAAACCGCGTAACTTGGCGAAGAGCGTTACGGTGGAGTAGGGATTTAGCAGTAAGGTGACAACAACAATTACAGACTAATATAAAGGGCAACCAGAGGAGCATCACTCTGGTTGCCTTTTTTAATGGGGTCAAGTTTATGGCGGACTCTAAAAGTCAGCTTCTAATTTCTATAAAGTAATTTTACCGGCAGCCGTCACCGCCTCGTCAATCGTAAAGCAGGGCTTCATCCGGAAGGGCCGGGATCGAGTTCAGAAGCTATGTTTAAGGTGGTACCGTTTGGTCTAGGTTTTAAAGATACGAGTCCGCCGACTACAGAAGTAATGAAGCGATCCCGTGCGGTAATGATGCGAGTACATCGGTTTATGAAAGCCAAGGACTGCTTTTATTGTAATATACAATACAAATAAATAAAAAAAAATACATAACATATTGTCATCACCTTTTACATTTGTTATCATAATAACAACGAAATACAATTTAATACAAAACAATACAATTTTCGAGAGGATGATACTATGTTAAGTAAGTCGATACGATTAACAAAGGGGGACGTAATCGGTCTTCAGGAACTCATAAATCATGATCCTAGAATTGAAAAGGGAAAAAGTGAAGCGCTATATTATTCATTTAAAGATGCAGCTGCAAAGATTCCAGATTGGCGAGAAGTAGCAGCAACTAAATTTGAAGGTGATAACAATGTTGAACTTGATCCGAATGAATATTCAACTATTAGGACGTTTAATATTGAACAGGGGGATTTCAATGTAGTTGTGAAAAGCTTCAGGGATCAGTTAGATTTATCAAAGCCTAGAATTAGTTATATGACTAGGCTTTGTATTCTCGCCGCTAGAATGAGATTGAATGTGAATAAAACAACTGTACCCGTAGAAGTTATAAAGCTCAAGGTCGATGGCATTTCTCTAATTCGAAAGGTAGCCGAGTTATTAGAAAGTGATACCGAAGAAGCATGGGGGAAAATTACAGCTATCAAGAAAATTGTAGATGGAGGATTGGAGTGACAAATATAAATGAAGTGAGAGCTACCGTCCAATTGTTAGCAAAGCATGCCGATTATATTGCGTGGACAGAGTTTGGTGATAAAGGAAATTCTTGTTGCGGTCCATACAGATTGGATTCAGAGGATGAGATCAATAAAGATGCCCTCGCTTTAGCTGCGGTAAAAATGGTTGTACCGAAAGAGTCGTCAATTCACCACGATTTGACCAGATCTGTGGCCCGGGTTATTGGACTCAAGCGCGTTAAATATGACTGGCTAATTAAGCTTCTTGGAAGAATCGTTGCTGTGTCTGGTTCTTTTAATGCGTTTCTTGACATGCTTAAGCTTTCGATAGCAGTTAAAACTGCTATGTAACAACGTGGGCTAACCACAAAAGCAGTGTTGCTGAGGAAGTTTCTATGTCACCTCCAAGCATAGCCCCAATCTGAAGCCATTTCTGGAAGCGAGGAGACTTGATGTGGATAATAAAAGAGCAGAAATCACTTGCAATCGTTGTGGGAAAGCCAAGGAAGTTACTGATTATGGTTATGAGGACGACCAGTTTCATGAAATTGAGTTCGTATTCGGATATGGCAGCAAATTTGACACTGAGAGATGGAGCTTCAAGCTTTGTGAAGACTGTATCATAGAATATGTAAAGGCATTCAAGTACCAACCAACGAAGACAGCATATCTATAACATTAAGAAATTGTCATATCATGTGCGCAGCGAGACTATTGAATGCGGGGATGACTATGAAAAAAGAACTAGAAGAACACTTGGCGAATCAATTTTTTTTCATGAAAAGAGGAGAAAGTTATGAAGAACAGGAGGAAAGTGGCCAAATACACGATTTATTTGGTGCTTACGGATGTGAAGTTGGCAACGGGTGGCATGAGGTGCTCCGCGGACTTTGCACTGAAGTCAAAAAGTCATACGAAAGCGCGGGGTTGCCTGTAGACATTGTTGTTGATCGGGTAAAGGAAAAGTTCGGGAAGTTACGTTTCGATTACCATCTGATAGATAGTGGTATTAAAGCCGTTGATCCCTTTGATGATGGCGGTCTTCAGGCAAAATCCAAGCGTTCCGAGCTTCATCGGGATGTTAAGAATATTGTACGAAAATGGGAAGATGCATCAATGGCGGTATGCGAATCTTGCGGTGGTGCCGGCGTGTTGCGAAGGGATTTAAGGTGGGTACAGACCCTATGCGAACAGTGCTATTCACCACGGAAACAAAAAATCGACGAGTTGCGATCGAGAAAGGAGTAAAGTAATGGACAAAGTAAATGAAGAAGAAGTAGAAGTACAAGTTAATCAGGAGGCATTTGACTATTTTTATGATGAAGCCTTGTGTAACCTAAGTGAAGAGGATAAAGGTGAAGTGTTCGACGGCTTTGATGACTAATTAGGTTAGAGAGCCAAAGGATAGTCTAATACTATTTTTCTTTTAGATGATCACACTTAAGGGCCTGGGAGAGAATTCCCAGGTCCTTGTTGTATGCTGCGCTTATTTTTCGGAGTTGTTCCTAGTTTAAAATACTAGCAATATTGAACGATTAGCTAGTTTATACGAACTACAATTCGGTAACTCTAGTAGTACTACCAAAATGTCATGAGAGGAGCGCTAACTATTGAAATGTATCAATTGCAATTCGATAGATATCGGAAAGATTGGTCCTCATCAATATTTCTGTTGGAATTGTTGTATCGAAATGAGTCTCGTCGGTGAGAAGCTAGATGTGTATCAGGTAGAAAAGGATGGATCGCTTAGTTCATTGAATGATTTGTTCACGGCAGAAGAGGTTATTAATCCTGAAAATACAGAAACTCAGGATAAGATCGTTTTGTAGCGGAAGTATCCCCCAATCAGTTTGCTTGGTATCACGGCTTGCAACAAGCAGAATGAAGCTGTCGAACCGCTGCCTGTAAAAGCTACTTACACGGGTTATATCACCCAAAAAACCTCTGATCCAATTCTTGTAGCATCAGAAACAAAAATGACCGGTAGCGAGATGTATGGGGCCATATGGCTGGGGCCTCCGATATGTACTGCACATTTAAGGGCCTGGGAGAGCAGCATTCCCGGGTCTTTTTTTGTAATTTAGAAGACGATACTAACTTATTCGTAAAACAGCCCCGGCGAGAGGAGGGCTCGTGCAGAAGACCTACCCTTGGGGCGACGAGCTCGAGCCCGGCGGCGAGCACCGCTGCAACATCTGGCAGGGGACGTTCCCCCCACTTAAACGAGGCGGCCGACGGATACGCGGGAACCGCGCCAGTTCATACCTACGAGCCTGCGCGACAAGCGTTGAACCGGGCGCCTGTCTAGGCACATGCTCAAGAGTCCGACTAGAACTTCATGTTATAACGCCTATAAGTAAACCTAATAAGCCGCATAAATACTAACGTTCCAATAACAAACATTAATTTCCCTCATCAACTGCCATTATTGTGGAATCCGGAACGTCGAGGGTTTGAATGTGTTGTATGATTTGATCTTGTCTAACGACCAATCTTCTTCTATAATAAATCGTGTATGATACATTAAAGGGTCGGTGATCACTGTGAAAAAGGGTTTAAGCCGATATGTGCTTACCGATGAGATTTATGCTTTGCTCAAGAGACAGATTATGAATCACGAAATCCCTCCTGGCGAGAAGATCAATATTGATCAATTGGCTCGCGAGCTGGAGGTCAGTAATATCCCAATTCGAGAAGCGCTGTCCCGATTAACAGCTGAAGGATTAGTTCACATGGTGCCTTTCAAAGGCATGTACGCGAATGAGATGACGCTGCAAGAGTTGGATGAAATTTTTGAAATTCGAATGAACCTGGAAACGCTTGCTCTATCTAAAGCAGCACCTCTCATCCCCGACAACAGAATTAGAGATATCGTCCGGGACATGGAAGAATGGTCTACTAACAAGCCAACGGAAAACGAAGAGAAGCTTCAGCGGATTGCGGAAATGAATCGGAACCTTCACGGTTTACTTTTGCAATACTGCGATAACGAAACGCTAAAAAATCTAATCA
Source organism: Paenibacillus sp. J22R3 (assembly GCF_056269305.1). Taxonomy (NCBI): domain Bacteria; kingdom Bacillati; phylum Bacillota; class Bacilli; order Caryophanales; family Paenibacillaceae; genus Paenibacillus; species Paenibacillus sp. J22R3. The sequence goes on from NZ_JBWDNS010000004.1 coordinate 18,458, forward strand.
ACATGTATATTGAGCGCATACATAGATATTTATCGTTTATCCATAAAGAGATGGAGCTTCAAGTCATTGAAGAAGAGTGGGCGGAGCACATGCTTGTCGTCAATGCTTTGGTTTCCCGCGATTTTGATGGTGCAGCAAACCACCTTCTTCAGCATTTGAAAAACTCGCATATACGTACGAGAAACTTCTTCCTATAATTTTTTTTTTTGAAATAAATCATACATGATTAATGATTAATTATTGTTGGGCGATTAGACGAGTTAGTGGGGAAAACGGCTATCGTGACCCGGAGAGGTCCACTCCTCAATTCGGTTTCATTACGGGCGTAACTCTTCCAGTAGATGGGGGAGCGTCACTCGGTTACTAATAGTTTCATACTTTCATATCCAATGAATGGAGCGGTTACAAATGAAAATTACGAATGTAGAAACGTTTGTCCTGCACGTACCGATCACACCTCCGATTACTGATGCCATTAACGTCGCGACGCATTGGGGCTTAGCTGGTGTCCGCATCTATACGGATGAAGGCTTTATCGGTTATGGATATACGGGAACTTGCGCCCATGGCGACGATATGATCGCCGATACAATTGAAAAGTATTACAAACCTCTATTAATCGGTAAAGATCCGTATATGGTAAAAGAGCTGTGGGACGAGATGCGCTTTGGTAAAATGCACTGGATTGGCAGAGCTGGAGTTACGCACATGGCACTCGCGGCGGTGGACATTGCGCTGTGGGACATTATGGCAAAAGCATCGAATAAGCCGCTCTGGCAACTGCTTGGCGGAGCGAAGTCCAAGCCGATTAAAGCGTACAACACGAACGGCGGATGGCTCAATTGGTCGAAAGAGCGCCTGCTGAAGGATGTGGCAGCGATCGTCGAGTCGGGCTTTACGGGTGTCAAAATTAAGGTCGGAAAGCAGGATCCGCGCGAAGATTACGACCGCTGTAAAGCGGTTCGCAAGTTAATCGGTGACGACATTATATTTATGATCGACGTCAACCAACAATGGAACATCAATACAGCGATGACGTGGGGCAAGAAGCTTGAAGAATTCGACCTGTTCTGGCTCGAGGAGCCGCTCAATCCGGACGACATCATGGGTCATAAGAAGTTGGCCGATGAACTGAACGTACCGATTGCGCTTGGCGAGCATGTTTATAACAAATACGCCTTCCGCGATTATATTCATCAAGGTGCCGTAGAATACTGCCAAGTAGATGTGACGCGCGTAGCCGGCATTACCGAGTGGCTGCAGGTTGCGGGACTGGCTGCATCTTACGATGTACCGATCTGTCCGCATGTCGGGGATATGGGTCAAATCCATCAGCATCTCGTTGCCTCCACTCAGAATGCGATAATGCTGGAGTATATCCCTTGGATTCGTCACATCTTTGAAGAGCCGGCTACCGTCAAGGAAGGATTCTACGTGCTGCCTGAAATGCCAGGTGCTTCAACGACTATATTGCCGATGTTCTTTGATGAATACCGTGTAAGGTAAAACGAAAGAAAAATGGATGAGTTCCCGATGGCTTCCTTCATCGGGAACTTTCCTAGATGGAAAGAACCCGAACAATGGGAAATTGTTCCGGGTTCTTTTAGTTACCTAATGGTCTTATTCAGCTTTTTCTGATCTTCCGGCAGCTTTGCGAACTTCTCGCGGTACATGTCCAGCACGCGCTGGTAGCCCATTCTGCCAAGCTCTTCTTGAAACGAGTTCCAGTCGCTATCCATGTTCAGCTCGCCCGTGACGAACTTGATCAGCTTCCCCGTTATCAATTTGTCTAGCGGGGTCATAATCTTCGTAATCGTGTTTAGCTCATCCTGCTTGAACGGAACAGCCGGCCCATCGAAGAATCCGATCCGGCTTGCGTTTTCGTTATAGGACTGCTGCGCTTCGAGCCCCAGTGCTCCCCAGCTTCGCTTATACTCCGCATCTTGATCGTAGGGCACCCATATACCGGTTCGGCCGTCGATACCTGGCTGCTGCGGCGGAACTGTCCCCGTCGGGTTCAATTTCGTTTGAATCTTGGACGTATACGTACGCTCCCCGTTAGCCCAAACGAACGTATCTCCTTCGATCCCCCAATTGACAAGCTCCATCATTTCAGCCGAATATTGAGCATCAAGCAAGCGGATCAATTCGTCGATATGTTTGGATTTAGCGTTGATCGCGATGACCCACGTTCCCTGCGTATTCGGGTACTGAACTTTCTCGAGTGCTTGAAGGCCGGTATCGGTAATGAAAGGGAGGACTGCTTTCAAGTTAAAGAAGGAATCTTGTTTTTTTCCTTTTTCCTGCCACCCGTCCATCTCTATAAAATAATCGTTAAATATAGCGAATGTTTTGCCCGATGTAATGTTCTCGAAATACTGCGACTCCGCGGTCGTTGCAAAATCGGGATCAATCAGCTTCGCCTCGTAAAACTTCCTGGCAAGCTCGACCGCCTTCTTGTAGTTGCTCTCCACAGGTCCGAACTTATAACTCAAATCTTCGTTATTGAAGTAAATGCCGTAATGCGTGTGATAGGCCATGAAGAAGCTTTCCAAGAGCCGGTTCGGCCCCCACCGATTCGAAATCGGCTTCGAATCCGGATACATGTTCTTGAGCTGCTTGAGCGAATCGTATAACTCATCGAACGTCTTCGGTAGCAGCATTCCGTTGCGATAGAAGATATCCGCACGCAGCATATAGCCGACCGGCATTTGCCCATACGTGTTGAAGCCGTCAATCCCATACAGCTTGCCATCCTCGGTGACGATGCTGCGGTAGATTTGCGGGTACTTGCTTATCCAGCGCTGCAAATTCGGCATCCGATCCAAGTAGGGCTGTAGATCGAGCAACATCCCTTGCGGACCGAACCGCTGCACCATTTCTTTGTCGATGATGAAGATATCCGGTTTCTCTCCGGACGAGGCCAGCAGCTGCTTGATGCGTTTGATATAATCGTTCACCGGAAACTGAATCCAATCGAACTTCAACTGCGTAAGCCGCTCGTACTCGAGGTCGATCATCGTATTTCGTTCCCTAGCGAAGGAAGGGACGGCCGCTTTAATTACGATCGGCGGCTCAGCTTGCTTGCCTTCAGCCTTCTTATCGAATACGACGAACAGACAAGCAGCTGCAAGCAGAAGTATCGCGGTCAGTAAGGGTACTAGGATGATTGTTCGATGTCTGTACAGCATATATCTCATCACCTCTCTGCTGCTGCTTGCTGATGCAGCGCTTGGTTGCCCTTGCGGTACTCGTTAGGCGTCACGGCTTCGAGCTTCTTGAACATGCGAATAAAGGCGTTCGCATTATTGAAGCCAACCTGTTTGCCGATGTCATTTACCGTAAGCGCCGAGCCAACCAAGAGTTTCTTCGCTTTATCGATTCTTAGTCCATTAATGTAGTCGGTAAACGTAACGCCTAGCTGCTTCTTGAAATATTGCGAAACATAGTTGGCATTCATGCTGAAACGATCGGCAATCATCGTCAAATTGGCCTCCGGCAAATGCTGCGCAATATAATCCAGCATCCCATTAATCGTCTTCGACGATTGGAGCTGGTTCTGGATATGAACGGATAGCGCGCGATAGATATCTCGGCATAAGGACTCCATGATCCGGGGATCTTGAACGGTGCCGATGTAAGGGATGACTTCGTCGGCAGGCATGTCAAATAAAGATTGATCGTCTATGCCGCGAACATAGACGATCTCGACCGCGAGATAGACCAGATCGCTCGCCAGCTGTTTGAACGATTTAAACGGCATGTCCTGATTGTGCGCCTCCCCAAGCAGCTGTTCCAACAAATGAGCGGCGCCTTCCACATTTCCGTGATCCAAATGCTTGTATAGCATTTCTTTCTTGTCTGCCGCGAGATAAGCGCTAGCTCTGCCGCCTCGGGATTCATCCGCGTCCGTAAATAGGACGCCCTCTTTATTCACGCTTCGCAAATCCAAGACAGCACAAGCTTCTTTATAGGCCTTCGAGGTTTGCTCTAATTGATGAAATATCGGGCTGATGCCTACAGCTAGATTTACGCTTACAGGCTGATCCTCTAGGAATGCCGCGAATAAATCGCCTAACCGCTGAACACACGCATGTATGTCCTCCGCGTTATGTTCCTGTAAGAAGAGAATGCTCTCATGCTCTGAAATATCAAGCGCAGGTTTGTTGAAGTCGGCTAAACGCCGTTTCAAATCTGCAGGTGACCGCTCGCTCCAAGCGGAGAAGCCGACTCTGACGACCGCAAGGGCGAAGCAGTCCCCGCCCCGAAAAAAATCGTATTTCTGCTGCAGGCGGTCAATGTCTGCCTGATCAATCTGCTGATTCAGCGCACGGTAAAGCAAGATTTGCAGGAGCGAGGGCATGCTTTCCTGATGAAACTGCTGCAATGACGTCATATTTTCTTTTATATAATCGTATTCTGATCCGCCATGCTCGAAAGGGGACATTGCAAAGCGTTTCATCTGAATGACGATCTCCGCCAGCGGCGAATAGATGCCCCGCGTGAATACGGCCGAAATGAACGTCCCGATCAGCATGAACAAGACCATTACACCGATGGTCCAATATAGAAAATGGTTCGTTGGGCCGGTCAGCATGTGCTCCGGAGTCACGATCAGGAATCCAAGATTACTCCAGGTCGAATGTTGAAAAGACAGCATGTACCGTTCACTGCCGATTTTCACGGTCGATTCGGTGCTGCCGTCGGTCGCATTCAAGCGGAGTGACTTTGCATCGAACGTTTCGCCAAGCTTTTTGCGGTCTGTTGTGCTAATAAATCGGTTATGAAGCGTATCGACGAGGTAAATATCTCCCTTTTTCGTAATGTTCATGTCGTCAATCAATCGATAGATTTTTTGTTCGTCTATATTAATGGCCATGTAGCTGCGCGCATGAGCAAGGCTTTCGATGTTGAGAAGAAGCGGAACGATGCTCTTATATCGTTTCTCTCCGGAGTCGCCGCTCTGCGTCGTTACGTCGGTAGCGGGGAAGATGGAAGAATCGCTGCCACTCTCGGGCGCGTTGTTCCAGAAGGCTTGCGGGTAGTCCTTGTAGCGATAATGACGATTGAAATAAAAAGTCGGATCGTATGATCCGGAACCGGCCAGTACAGTATTAAGGTTCTGGAAATAGATAAAGGCATCATCGACTACATCATCGCTAATATACAGACCGTACAGCTTATTGCTCAATTCGTAAGAGGCGGAGCTATAGTTCTTTTGCGATTTGTCCGTCATGGCAACCAGATTGAGAAAATCGGTATCGGAGGCAATGCTATAGCCTTTGTCTTTAAGCTTGTTGAACAAGCCATCAAGCGACGAGGAGACAGCGCGCAAATAGTTCCGGTTCGATTCTTTCGCGTCGCCGATCATCCGGTAGTTCGAATAAACAGCTATCGTGGCGGACGAAACCATCAGCAGCACAGTCAGCACAAAAAAGCGCAGGAAAATGCTAACCAACGTCTTCTTCTTCATGCTAGCCGTCGCTTTGCGCGGAATCGACTTCAACAGTTGTATCATGATTTCCTCCTAGGACGAATAAAGGACAGACATGTAGGTCTCACCTTACATGATAAGAACGGATAGCGTCAAGAAGCTTATTTCGCCTAAGGTACCTAACAAAAGTTATATGGCCGAATCTAACATTTTGATGATGATCTAACATCTTTTAAATTGCGGTTGAAAACGGTTTCTCCTATCGTTAGGTCAGACAGCGGACGTTCGAAATGAACGATAACGGGTCTAAGCATAAAGAAGGAGGAATCGCGTCGTGAATCAGACGGCATCTGCGAAAGGCATAATGAAAGCGCGTTCCGGCACAAGCGGGCCAAACCGATTTTTGAGTGAATGCATGCAGCAAAAATATTTGTACCTCATGGTACTCCCCGGCTTTTTGATCGTGCTGGTGTTTGCCTACTTTCCAATGTACGGCGTGCTTGTAGCATTCAAAGATTACAACGTGGCAAAGGGAATATGGGGGAGCGAGTGGGTCGGTCTCAAATACTTTAAGCAATTTCTGGACAATCCAATGGCCTTGCGAACGATCAAAAACACGCTCATTCTCGGTGCGTACGGACTCGTATTCGGATTTCCCGCACCTATCATTCTAGCGCTGCTCCTTAATGAGATCAGGCATACGGCGTTAAAGAAGTTCGTGCAGACCGTCTCATATTTTCCGCACTTCATATCTACCGTCATTATCGTGGGGATGCTCAAAGAGTTTGCATCGCTCGATGGCTTGTTTAACCAGATTACGGGGCTATACGGCCTAGAACCAATTAACTTTATGACAGAATCGAAATACTTCCGCACGTTGTTCATCGGCTCGGGCATCTGGCAGGGGATTGGATGGGGAACCATTCTATACTTAGCCGCTCTCAGCAATGCGGATCCCACGCTTTACGATGTGGCATCGATCGATGGAGCAAATCGGTGGCAGAAGATCAGGAATATATCGATTCCGGCTATTATGCCTACGATTATCATTTTGTTCATTTTGTCCGTAGGTGGAATTCTAGGTACCGATTTCATGAAGGTGCTGCTCATGTACAACCCGAGTACTTACGAGAAGGCTGATGTAATCGATACCTATGTGTACAGATTAGGGATTGAAGGTGGACGATTCGAGTATGCGGCAGCCGTCGGATTGATGATATCGGCGGTATCCTTCCTATTCGTCCTCATTACGAATCGACTGTCACGCAAATACTCGGAAACGAGCTTATGGTAGGTGAATCGCATGGTATATAAATCAAGTTTGGGATCCCGTATTTTTGATGCGGTTAATATCGGACTCATGCTGTTGCTAGTGGTTGTAACAATATACCCGCTGCTCAATGTAATTTCGGTTTCCTTAAGTCACTCCGATTATATTTCGCTAGGGAAGGTAACATGGTTCCCAAGAGGGTTTAACACGATGGGATATAGCGTCATCTTCGAGAAGCCGATGCTCTACATCAGCTATCGCAATACGGTGCTTTACGCCGCGGCGGGTACACTGTTGACGCTGTTTCTGACATCGCTGATGGCGTATCCGCTCACGATTTCAAAATTTCAGCTCAAGAAAAGCATTACCGTATTTCTAGCCATTACGATGTTCTTCAGCGGGGGCATGATACCGACCTACTTGATCATCAAACAGCTGCATATGCTGAATACCTTCTGGGTTATGGTCGTGCCTGGCTGCATCAGCGCCTATAACGTTATTATTTTTCGGACATTCTTTCAAAATATTTCATCGGAGCTTCGGGAATCGGCTTATATCGACGGAGCGAATGACTTGGTCGTACTGTTCCGCATCTATTTGCCGCTGTCCAAGGCGCTGCTAGCCACCTTCGCCTTGTTCACTGTCGTGGCGCACTGGAATGTATGGTTTAATGCGCTGATTTATTTGAAGGACGAGAATCGGTATCCGCTGCAAATGTTCTTGCGCTCCATCATTTTCACGCAGCAGGAAGGGCAAAGCTCGCGTGTAAAGGAGATGATCCTGAACCGGCAGATCAATCCGAAAAACATCCAGATGGCGGCGATCGTCATCACCATGGCTCCGATTCTATGCATCTATCCGTTCGTGCAAAAGTATTTCGTCAAGGGCGTCATGGTAGGTTCTATCAAAGGGTAACGAGCTTCATCTCTGATTCTGTTGCATGCCCTATGAAGGGAGGTGAACGTTTCAACGAGCTTTGCGGCAGGGATAGAGAGTTGCATTTGCATTCCAATCCATTTCGTTCAACCTAGAGGGGGATCTAGTATGAAAAAATCGTTTTCGATCTTGAGAGTACTGATACTGATTACGCTTATATCGACTGTATTTCTAAGTGCATGCAGCAAATCGAATGATGGGAATACCGCTTCATCCAATAATTCCGAAGCGAACGCTCCCGCGAACGAAGCTTCCGCACCCGAAGAATTGAAGCTCAAGGTTGTGATCCCGCACTTCGGAGGCGATCCGACGGGAACGCTCATCCAGCAGCAATATGAGAAAGAAATCGAAGCCTACATGGGGACTAAAGTCTCGATCGAGTGGACGCGCATTCCATGGGGCGAGTACAGGGAAAAAACGCAAATCATGCTGACAAGCAGCGATATTCCGGACGTTATGCTCGTGCTCGGCAACGATAATATTGTCAAATACGGCGTGCAAGGTCTTTTCCTTGACCTGAACAAATATATCGATCAAGAAGAGAACTACAAAACCTTCGTCGACGCTACCGAGAACAAAGAACAATACTTGATGACCGAGAACAATCAATTGTTTGCCTTCTACGACGGTTATTCGAATCCTTCTGATGTAGAGCCAAGCCAATACGCTGCCGCCTACCGTCTTGATGTATTCGAGAAAAACAACATCAAAGTGCCGGCTACGCAAGAAGAAATGTATGCGGCCGCGAAGCAGCTGAAGGCGTTGTATCCGGATTCTTATCCGATCGGTCAAAGCGAACAGTATTTGGGCTACGACGGCATTCTGAACGCCAACCATACGTCGAGCGGCATCTACTGGAATGGCACGCAGTATGTATACGGACCGACTGAAGATGCGTACAAAGAGGGGCTCATGTTCCTTAACAAGCTTTATTCCGAGAAGCTGATCGATCCGGCCTTCTGGTCGGACGAGATCGATCAGGCGAAACCGAAAGCAACGAGCGGCAAAACGTTCATTTATCCGCAGCTGTGGTCTGGTTACGTTGCTGATTTCAATGCGAATAAGGAAGCGGGCGTAACATGGACGCTTGCGATGACGGCAGATAATCCAACATACGGTAAAGCGTGGAAGTACGACAGCGAGCCTAAAGGAAAAGGGCTGCGAAACGGCACTGGCCTCGTCATTTCCGCGAAGACGAAACATCCGGAGCAGGTCGTGAAACTGCTTGATTATCAATACAGCGACCAAATGATCGAGCTGTTGATGTGGGGGATCGAAGGCAAATCATACGAAGTGAAGGACGGACATAAGCAGTATCTTTCAGCGCTCAAATCCGCTCCGGACTTCGTAGACCAGCTCGCGAAGATGGGGGTTTCCGCATCCATGAGCACGCGTCCTGGCATCGTCTTTACGCCGCAAGAGAGAATCGCCGTTTATACTTCCATTCCGGATGTGCTGTTCTACCACGACGGCAAGGCGCAATTGGAAAACTATTATATGGCGTCGAATAACTATGGCGGCAGCGAATCGATCTCGCCGAATGACAGAGCGCCGAAGGTGATGCTGTCGAAAGACGAAACCGATGAAGTAGCGAATACGATGACGCCGATCGACACGTATGTCAAAGAATCAGCGGTCAAATTTATTAAAGGCGAGATGGGCTTTGACCAGTGGGATAACTACCTGGATACGATCAAGAAAATGGGAGACTTGCAAGCGATTCTCGATTTGCAGAATAGTAAAGTGAAGAAATAATAAGGCAAATAAACCATTTCCTCCTTTGATGCTTCCGAACAAGGGGGGATGGTTTATTTATACCGGGAGGCTGAAGCGATGAGCAAGCATGACTTGATAGTTGATCAACCAATCGCCAGATGGGATGAGGCGCTGCCTCTAGGCAACGGATTGACCGGTTGCCTCTTATGGGGAAATGGGAAGCCGCTCCGATTCAGCTTGGACCGCGGCGATATTTGGGATTTACGGCTGGCGCCTGAGGCGCTGGATAACGGGTTCACCTATGCGGAAATGATCGATTGCGTGCGCCGCGGTGATCAAGAGTCGCTTCTTAACCGGTTCGACAGCTTCTATGAGACTTATCCTTACCCGACGAAATTGCCAGCGGGCAGTCTGGAACTGCGCTTCAGCAAGCACGCTGACAAGATGAGGAGTCATCTTGCCTTAGAAGAAGCTTGCGCGCATGTCCAGCTTACGTTCGACGATCAGATTGTCGGTGTATCCAGCTTTCTGCACGCCTTGAACGGACTCGGTTATATCAGAATGACCGGGGCTGCGGAAACAGATGGACTTTTGGAAGTTCTGCCTCCGGATTACGCGGGTGCGTTTCAGGAAGAAAGCAACGACCCCGTCTTTGCTACAAGCCTTACTCGGCTGGGGTACCCGGCTGCGGCTAAACACTCGGAAGGCAGCTTGCAATGGTTCTATCAGCGAACGTGCCATGAGCTGGAATATGCAATTGTCGTTGCGCAGCGGAAGACCGATGACGGTACGCGAGAATGGGTTTATGCGATAACGGCCAATCATGACGGAGAGAATTGGTTAGAGAATGCCAAGCGTAAAGTAACGGACGCGAGTATGGATGGATTCGATCTTGCGTTCCGCGAGCATAGTGCTTGGTGGGGGCGTTATTGGGCGAAGAGCTCTATCTCGCTGCCGGACGCGGAAGCGGAGAAGCAGTGGTATTTGAACAACTATTTATTTGCTTCATGCTCGCGCAAAGGGGCGCCGCCGATGCCGCTGCAAGGCGTATGGACGGCGGATGAAGGGCTTCTGCCGCCGTGGAAAGGCGATTATCATCACGACTTGAATACAGAGCTTTGTTACTGGCACTATTTGAAGGCGAACCATCTGGAAGAAGGAGAAAGCTTTATCGATTTCTTGTGGGATTTGCGGCCTCAGGGCCATCGGTTCGCGCAAAGCTTCTTCGATGCCCCGGGTCTCAACCTGCCTTCGGTCATGACGCTTACTGCCGGAGCAATGGGCGGTTGGGCAATGTACTCCATGAGTATCACCAATATCATCTGGGTGTGCCAGGCGTTCGATCATTACTGGCTGTATACAGGAGACCGTGATTTTCTGCGCGATAAAGCTTATGTCTATTTCAAGGAAACCGCTGACTGCGTGCAGCGATGGCTAGTACCTGGCGAAGACGGCAAGCTGCGTCTGCCTGTATCGAGCTCGCCCGAGGTTCACGACAATTTGCTTGAGGCTTGGTTTGATCCCATGAGCAACTACGACCTCGCGCTTCTGATTTACTTGTTCCGTCGATTGAAGGATATGGCTGATTGGCTCGATCATGAAGCTGATGCCCACAGATGGGCGAACGTGCTAGCGGGTCTTCCAGAGCTTGCCGTTAATGAGCGTCATGTGCTGATGCTGAATCCGAAAGAATCGCTTCAAGAAAGCCACCGGCACCACTCGCACATGATGGCGATTTATCCTTTGCAGCTGCTTGACCATCGAGGATCTGAGCGTGATCGCAAAATCACCGATGCAACGATTGCGAACCTAGAGCGTCTCGGCAAAGGTCAATGGGTGGGCTATAGCTTCGCTTGGGCAGCTGCTTTCTATGCGCGGCAAGGCAACGGAGAAGCGGCGATTTATCATCTTCGTCAGATGTGGCAGCATACATGCTCGCCGAACGGTTTTCATCTGAACGGGGACTACAAGCGAGCAGGCGTCTGCATGTTTCATTATCGTCCTTTTACACTGGAAGGCAACTTCGCTGCCGTTAGTGCACTGCAGGAAATGCTTTTGCATACGGATGGAGAAACGATTCGCCCATTTCCGGCTATTCCACGCGATTGGGCAAAGCGAAGCGTCGAATTCCGCGATTTTCGCGGCGAGATGGGCGTGCTTGTTTCGGCTAGGCTTCATGCAGACAAGCTTGAATATGTCGAACTTCGTGCCGAACGCGAAGGAATCTTCCGCGTACAGAATAGTTTCGCTGGAGAAAGGCTGATGTTGCGAATTGGCTCTACCGATCAAGAGGTTCATTGCAGCAGGAACGAGATATTCTCGATCGCGCTGGTAGCGGGCGAAAGGTGCATGATTACTTCACTCTAAGAGCGTTTGGACTATTTTCAAAGGAGTGGTGGGAATTATGATCAATCTGTTGGTCGTTGACGATGAACCGCTTGGTCGGATTCCGTTTTACATAAGTTCAAAAGAGGAAATAGTGGTAAATTATTGAATCTCTACAACCGATAACAAGGTATGTGGTTCAATATCATATACTACGAATAGGACGTGTCATATGGTCAGAAAGCTTATCGGTTTGTTGCTTGTCTTCTGCTTGGTCGTAACTACCCCGCTTGTAGCGGGCGCTGCTTCTGTTAGTAAGCCGATTCAATTGGTAGTGAATAATAAACAGATTGCCGGCGTCAATCCGATTGTCAAATCGGGCGTGATGTATGTACCTTTTCGCAAATTATTTGATGCTATGGGGTATAAGGCGAAGTATGGTCCGGGTACAGGGCAAATCTCTGGGACCGTTAACGGCGCTAACATTCTATTCTGGTCCGGCGATAATGTTATAGAATATGACGATGGCAGCTACTATTTAGACCATGTCATTCCTGTCATTAACGGACAAGTGTATATCCCTCTTCGCCAGTTTGGACAAATCGCGAAGTACTCGGTTTATTATAATCAATCGAAGCTCACCGTGAGTTTAAAGTCATACGGCTACGGTCAAGAGGCTGCTGTGAAAGAGCTCGTTACGAAGTATTACGAAACCTTTAGTCCCAAATTACTGACATCTGACAATCTAACATTGGGCTATATGAATCTGGAATACGATTATGAAGCGAATCAAGCAGTCAGCGAAATCCCGGTCCGCGACTTCAAAGTGAACATTGATCGAATTGAATATACTTCTGACAATGAAGCAACGCTTCAAGTCACTTATAGCAAGCGTACGGAAGAATTGAACCGTGAAGATGTGTTCGGGTACAACATTCGCTATGAAGCAGGACAATGGAGAATCGCGCACGAGGGCATGATCTTTAATAACATGGAAGCTCCGGAGGACATCGACCAGAAAGCTGAAGCCATCATGAAGAACCGCTTTAACGAGCAGAATGCCGTTTTGTCGGATCTAAGAACTTACTATACAGCGTACAACGCAGAGGACCTTAATCGAACGCTGCAATACACAGCTCCTTCGTTTATCAAACATTGGAACGACTATGTCTTGGGTCCAGAAACATGGGAAGACAGTCTGAAAGGGATTTTTGACCATAGCGAAGAGAGGTACAAGTTATCCGATGAACGAGTCGTCTTCCTTGGACAGAAGGAGGCTGTCGTCCAAGGGATGCTTAGTTGGAGCGATGTGACAGAAGACATTATGGAAGGCGACGATATATACGAAGCGCTTATTTATTTGGAATATGCCAATGGTCGCTGGAATTATAAAGAAGATATTAGCCTCGATCAAGACTTCGATCGTCGCGAAGAGGTTGTACTGTTCAAGTGATAGGGATAGCGAAAAGAGCAGAAGAGAACTTCTGCTCTTTTCTATACTCCAATTATTTCTTAACCACAGGCACCCAGAATTCGCCGTAGAACGTACCGTCCCCGTTATCTTTGCGATAAGTCGCATTTGGACCGCCGATGTAAGCATAATCAGTAACTTGGGTCAAGACTTCGCCAAAAGCACGGTAAGTCAGCTGATCAAACAAGGTTTCTTTGTCACCGTTTCCTGCAACCACGATGTACTCGCTCTCCGGAAACTCGATGGTGCGCGTTGCGTCAGCCACTGATTTTCTAGCTTCTACCGCGAAATAATTCCACGGTTTGCCTTGATAAACCTCGTTGACGGACCATTCGCGATCGTCCTTTGCGGCGTCTTTGAGTTTATTAAAACGTCCGTCAGCCTTAAGTTTGTCCCAAAACTCGGCTTTTTCTTGCTGCATCGCCGGCATGTCTTGGAAATTGGATTGGATGGAAAAACCATAAGCGGTCAATGTGAATGATTGTTTGTGATCAAGTGTGTAAGCTGTCATGTGCATGCTCCTTTTTCCAGAGATTAGCCTTCGACTTTTTTGACACGAAGCCACATTTCGCCGTAGAAACCACCGTTTTCATCTGTTTTGACGAAGGTTGAGTTACCGGGACCAACGTATTTGTAGTCTGTGATTTCTTCCAACATGCCGCTGAAAACTTTGCCTGTGATTTCATCAGCAAGGCGTTCTCTGTCAGCGCCTGTGCCAGGAACGACAAGGTAGTCGCCAGCTAGGAAATCGAGGACGATCGCGCCTTCCACGTCGAACTCACCCATCACGCCGAATCCGCGCCAAGCCTTGCGGTCGATGGCGAAGTTGATTTGATATTCTTGCCCGTCTGCGAGCGTGAGAAGTTCAGCAAGCTTGCCGTTTTCAGTGATTTCAGCTTTTTTCGCTGCCGTTTTGGCTGCATTGCCTGCCCAGTCGTTGTAGTCTTCAAGTGTAACACCGAAAGCAGTCATTTTGTAGTTTTCTGAGATGGTTTGGATGGAGTAGTTAGTCATATTATTCTCTCCTTTGGGGGATGTAGTTGTTTACAAGATTGATTCTAGATGCTGAATGTATCAAAAAATGATACCTTTTATTGCAGCATTTTTGATACACTAGAAGCATGAAAAAAACAGAACGAGTGAACCTAATCATGCGCTATATCAATAACCGTGCGCATTTTACGATTGCCGAGATCCAGCGGGAATTCAAGATTTCCCGCGCGACAGCGATTCGCGACATTAACGAGATTCAGGCTTTAGGTTTTCCGCTGACGACCGAGCTTGGGCGAGGTGGCGGCTACAACGTGCTGCAAAACCATTATCTGCCCGCAGCGCGCTTCACTCCGGATGAGCTGAAGGCGATTTTTATCAGCTTTATCGCCTCCAAAAATTCACAGCTGCCTTATCTGCAGAATCGCCGTTCCATCACGGAGAAACTCATCGGCATCGCGTCGCAATCCCAACAGGATGAGCTGATCGAGCTGAATAACATCTTGCTATTTGAGAATACCAATCCCGCCAATCCGAATCTGTTGGAGCTCGATGATGCGGCGCCTGCGGAGCTGAACCAGCTGATTTCGCTTGCTGTGCGGGATAAGCATTTGCGCGTGACGTATGAGCTGAGTCTCGGCTGGCCGCAGCTGCTGGATGTATATTTGCTGCATATCTTTAACTCGAACGCGCAGTGGCTGGTCGAGATTTATGATTTGGATACGGATGAGTTTCGTTATTTGCCTGTCGACATGCTGCGGGATTCGGCCATTTCGGAGCAGGCGATGAAGTTATCTGAGCAAGAGATCCTAAGCAAGAAGCTGCTTCGTGCACGCCAGTCCAATCTTGTTGTGAAGCTTGATACGACCGGGATTCAGCGCTTTAAGCGTATGCACCCGCCGGGGATCATTTTGTCCTTTACCGGGATGTTCCAGTCAAGTGGGATCTTCAATGTGCAGCTGGATGTGACCGATGCCGAAACGCTGGCGTATTATGCGGATTGGCTTTTGTTTCTGGGGAAAGGGACCGAGTTTGAGCGGATTCCCGATGAACTGCGCGTGATGTTGGAAGCGCGTTTAGCAAATTTAAGATTTTCATGAGTTTTTATCTGAAGGTTATTAAAAATGTTCAGGTCCCGATGATGCGTTATGAATTATCGGGACTTTTTGCTGCTTCTATTGGGTTAGGGAACGTTCTGGGGCTTGTTGGTATCGTATTTTTGATGACAGTTGAAAAAGTTGAAATCCTTCGGCAATTTTTACGTATACCTATTGCACATATGTATTTTCTAAAAGGGAAACTTACTGGCGTAGGGGGCGAATCAAGTTGGAATCATTGTGGTTGGAGTATGCATGGGCTTTACTTATTCTTATCGGTTTGGAAGGGTTGTTGTCGGCCGACAATGCGCTCGTGCTGGCAGTCATTGCAAAGCAGTTACCGGAGGAACAGAAGAAACGAGCGATCAATTACGGGATCATCATGGCCTTTGTCTTTCGCTTTGCCGCCCTGTTCGCGATATCCTTTATTGCGAATGTGTGGCAGGTGCAGGCGATCGGCGCCGCCTATCTTCTTTACCTAGGCCTAAAGCACATTATTCAAGAGCGATTCGGCAAAAAGAATAAAGATACGCACGCGGAAGAGAAGCAAGTAGCAGCAGGCAAAGGCTTCTGGCCAACTGTCGGCAAGATTGCGCTGGCCGATCTCGCTTTTGCGATTGATTCCATTCTCGCTGCGGTTGCGCTCGCGCTTGGCTTGCCGGATTCCCCGCTGAGAGAGTTCGGTGGCATGGACGGGGGGCAATTTATTGTTGTGGTGCTTGGCGGGGTTGCCGGATTGGTACTAATTAAATACGCTGCTGCTTGGTTTGTACAACTGCTCGGACAACGACCGGCACTCGAGACAACGGCTTATGCGATTGTTGCTTGGGTGGGGGTAAAGCTTGCTGTGATTACGCTTGCTCATGAGGATATCGGCGTTTTTGATCATCATTTTCCTCATAGCACGGGATGGACTGTAGTCTTCTATTCTGTCTTGGTTGCAGTTGCCGTTCTTGGTTGGTTTGCGCCCAGCAACAGAGTTTCAAAGACGAGCACTTCTTAATAAGGCCGCATGGCAAGAATCCGCTGCTGCCGAGGACGGCTGCCGATGACACCTGTATAGGAAGGAATTAAATAGAGCTATGCGTAATACACCTACCGTTTCGAAGGAACTCCTTCAATCCTGCTTAAAGGAGCAGTATGAATGGACTCCTGCGACACTTGAGTTTCTTCCGCTGGGACTTGATTACAGCTCTGCGGTGTATCATGTGGTGAGCGAGCAGGGAACTGACTATCTGCTCAAAGTCACGTCTAAACCTTTATACGAACCTCAATATCAGGTTCCTCGATATCTTGGCGATCAGGGGATTACAGGTGTCGTGGCCCCCATTTCGACCAAGAGCGGTACCCTGTGGTCCTGTCTAGAGGATTTGATTGTCGTGGTCTACCCCTTTATCAAGGGGGATTCAAGCTTCGAAGGAATGTCGGCGGAGCAGTGGAATAAGCTGGGGACTACCTTACAACTAATTCACAGGATTAATTTACCACCTAAAGGATTGCAATCGCTCCGACAGGAGGCCTTTGATGCCACGGAATATGTTCGATGGATAAGTACCCTTGAGGATCAACTTAAACGCTTCGAAGGCGGAAGTCCATTGGATCGTACACTGCATGCTTCTTGGGTAGAGCATAGGTTGACGATACACTCGAAGTTGACCGCATTAGAAAAGCTGGCTGGGACGCTCCAATTGCGAAAGATCCCGCATGTCATCTGTCATGCGGATCTGCATCCGGCCAATGTGATTAGAGATCAGGCAGGGCAAGTGTTTGTTATCGATTGGGACGAGGTGATGCTCGCTCCCAAAGAGCGTGATTTCATCTTTGTCAGTCATCCGCATGACCAAGCATTCTTCCAAGGGTACGGAGCCGTAGAGGTGGATGAGGAAGTGCTCGCCTATTACCGCTTAGAAAGGGTCCTTCAGGATCTAATAGAGTGTGCTCGGAACGTATGGATCATGGATGATTTAGGAGAAGAAACGAAGGCCGAAGCCCTCAAATTGTTTCAAGATATCTTGGCGGCGGAGGAAGCTGCTAGGTAGGCCGCAGTATTCATCATATAAAAAACAGAACCTCCGGGACACCGTCGTCCCAGAGGTTCTTCTTTCTTCACTAAGTTATTCGACGGGCACCAAGCTGTCCAAAATCTCCTGCAGGCTCAGCTCGCAGGCTGCCATGGACGTGTCCGCGACGCCATAATACATCTTGACGACATCGCCTTCCACAAGCGCTCCGCAGGCGAAGACGACGTCTCCGAAGAAGCCTTTCTTCTCATAATCGGCGTCCGGCTCCAGAATGGGTTTACCCGAGCGGGCGATCACTTTGGACGGATCGTTCAAATCAAGAAGCACGGCCCCCATGCAATAGCGATGCTCGAGCGTCGCACCGTGGTATAGCTCCAGCCAGCCGCGCTCAGTTCTAAACGGTACGCAGCCGCCGCCAATGCGGCCGCTGTCCCACATGCCCTGGCGAAGACCGATCAGATGCTTGTGATTGCCCCAGTACAGCAGGTTGTCCGACTCGGCGATCCACATTTCCGGGTTGCCGGTGCTCTTGGTCGTCGGACGGTGAAGCGCGTAATATTTGCCGTTTACTTTCTCCGGGAAAATAAGCACGTCTTTGTTATCCGGCCCGAAAATCATGCCGTGGTAAGTGACGTTCACGAAGTCGGTCGTAGAAATCATCGACTCGCCGACGCCGACCGGGCTTACGGCTGAGTAGTAAATGTAATACGTGTCGCCGATTTGCGTAATGCGCGGATCCTCGATCCCGAACGTCTCTAGCGAGTTCGACGGATAATGGAACGGCTTCTCATCGACAGTGAAGCTATGGCCATCCTTGCTGCGCGCGATCCGCAGGTAGGAAATCGAGGTTAAATACTCGAAGGTTGCGCTATGCGACTTGTTCTTGATGACGCGCGGGTCCGAGAAGTCGTAGCGCTCATCATCAAGCCGAAGCTCGATCAGGTCCAGATCTTTCGTGGCCGTATTGTAAACCGGCGCCAGCACAGTGCCCGGGACGGAACTGATTGGCCGTTCCGCCACGCGCAGCAGCATAATAATTTCATTATTGTAAGACGCGATGCCGGCGTTGAACGCGCCGATGACCTCGAAATTGTCACGGTGCGGTTTCACGTCGAGCGGCGTAATTAGTGGATTTTCTTCATAACGGTATACGTTCATAACAATCGATAACTCCCTTATCAAGCAATTTCGTGTTCAAACCGCGCAAACGGATCTGCAATGGTTATCCGCTGCGCATCGGCGTCGCTTATGCCGGCGTACAGGACGGCCGTTCCATCCCCCTTGCGGACAAGACCGCCGCTGAAGACAACGTCCTGGAGATCCGGACGCTTCGACGGGCCGGGCAGAAAGGCGGAGCGAACCGCGATCAGCTCGATATCCGAGAAGGTTCCGTCGGCTGGATCGAAGACAAACGCCATCGGGTAATAGTGACGGTCCCCTTGATCGTCGAACGAGGCAATGTGGCCGAGTACGCCAACCAGACCGTTATGAAGCAGGTGGGCTTCATTAGCGCCGCCCCACTCCTCGTCGGCGAATTGTCCGTCCAGCAGCGGTGCTTCGTTGATTCGATCGACGGTTAGCTCATCCAGCGAGGCGATATGGGCGTAGCCGATTTTGCCGCGGCCGCCTTTGGTGCCTTGTGGACGCGTGAATACGCCGATTGAACCGTCCGCAAGCTCGACGAGACGGATATCCTTCATGCCGTCAGGCCCTTTAAAGAATGGCTGCAGCGCGGCGATGCTCTTGCCGCGGTAGAAGACGGTTCGCCATTTCAGCGCATCCGGCTTCATGGGATCCGGAAATATCTCCACGCCGCCGAGCACGAGCTCCCCGGCAATTCGCGTGAAGAAAGGATCTTGCAAGCGGAATGACGGCGCGCCGGCTCTAGGCGACCAGCTTCCGCCCTGCTGCGTGAAGAACAGGATATCCGAATGCTCGCTGTCGCGCGACTCTACGCGTCCTGCAATGACTTGTTCGCCTTCGTCCGTGAACGGTGCGGTAATATTGTAAACGTCCTTGCCTTCTAAGTCGTCGCCGCCTGTAAAGACGATCTTCTGTGCATCGCGCACCGAGGCTTCCGAGGATTGAAACGCTCGTAGAAGCTCTTCGCATGTTTTTGTAGCCGTTTTGTTCAAACTCAAGCTCTCCGACTCCTCTCACCCAAATAATTGCTATTTCAAGTTGAATTGCATGCCTTCTTGGAATTTCTTACCGAAGAAGATGAACAGAATGATGATTGGGATCGTCAGCAGCACGGATGCGGCGTAGAGCGGCCCCGGGTAGGTGCCGTACGGGCCGAACATTTGCGATAGCAGCACGTTCAGCGTTAGCTTATTGTCGCTGCGCACGATGATCATATCCCATAGCAGCTCCGTCCAGCGTTCCATAATGAGGAACAGGAAGATGACGGTCGTGATCGATTTGGACATCGGAAGCATGATGCGGTACATGATTTTGAAATCATTGGCGCCGTCCAGTTTGGCCGCTTCGATGAATACCGACGGGATTGCCTTGAAGAAGTTCGTGTACATGAAGATCGCCCACAGGCTGACCGCCTTAGGGAGAATCATCCCCCAGTAAGTGTCGTACAAGCCGACCTTCTGAACGATCAGAAACGTCGGAATGAGCAGAATAATCGCCGGGAAGAACATATGGAACAAGACGAAGTTGTTAATCGTGTCCCGCCCGCGGAAATTCAGCTTGGAAAGCGCGTAAGCAACCATGATGCCCGACATCATCATCAGGGCAGTCGAAGCGATCGACACGAGCACGCTATTGAAGAACGAGCTTACCCAAGGGCGTGTAATACCTGTCTCGCCGCCGGAAAACAGCCAATTGTACGATTTCGTCGAATACGAACTCGGTATGAATTTCTGGTCGACCTGGCTCCAATCCGCGAACGAATTAAGCACCATGTATAAATACGGGTAGACCATAATGAACAGAAGGATGACAGCCAGCCCATAGCGGACAGTCAGCTTGCTTTTACTGTTTCGGTTAGTCCCAACCATAGCGTTTCCCCCACAGTTCCAGCAGTTTACGGATGATGAAGATCGAGATGAAGGTTGCAATCGATGCGAGCAGCGCCACGGCGGATGCGTAGCCGGCTTTCAAGTTTTTGAAGGCTTGGTTAAAAATCTCCATCTGCCACGTGTTCGTAGCAAAATTCGGTCCACCGCCGGTTAATTGATACACTTCCGTGAAAATACCAAACGTGACGCCGAACGCTAAAATGAGCGTCGTATAGAATGCCGGGTAGAGCAGCGGCAGCGTAACGCGCCAAAATCGCTGCCGTTCCGTGATGCCGTCGATCGCGGCGGCTTCGTAGATCTCAGCGTCGATGCTATTCAGTCCCGAAGTCAGAATCAAAGCGTAATATCCCGTGAATTTCCACGCCAAGATCAAGCCGACGACGAACAACGCTGACATCGGAGTGCCGAGCCAGTCGATGTTTATGCCTGCCTTGCGAAGAACCGTATTGAGCGGACTCGAATAGGACAGGAATCCTTTCACAATCAGAGACGATACAACCCCGGAAGACAAGTAGGGCAAGAAGAAACCGATTAGAAACAGGCTCTTAAATCGTGGCAGGTTGTGCACGACGACCGCAACGCACAATGCGAGAACCGTTACGAGCGGGACGAAAATCATCATGAATTTGTAAGTCACCCAGAACGCGGCGTGCACGCCGGGCGATTTCAGGGCATCCGTAAAATTCTTAAGCCCAAGAAAGTTGTAATCCGGCGCGATCAAGTCCCAGTCCGTAAAGGAAAGGTAAAACGACCAGATCAGCGGGCCGAAGAAGAATATCAACGAATAAATGAGGTAGGGGCTGGTAAATAACCAGCCCAACCGATTGTTTTTTTGATCCATTAGGACAACTCCCTCTATTGAAGAGCGGCTTCAATGGCTTTCTTCATATTAGCCCAGCCCTCAGCTGGCGCGATTTCACCGCGTACCACCTTGTTGAAGGCTTCTTGACCGATAAGCGTTTGTAGGTCGTTATATTTTGCATTGTCCATCGGAGGCACGGCATTCGGCACATTCTCCGCGTATGGCTTCAATTCCGGATTCGCATCGAGCACGGTTTTGAACGATTCATTTGTTGTTAAATCGTCGCGTGCCGGCGGCAGTTTTGTTTGCTCCAGCCATTTCACGTCATTCTTCGGATCGGCGTAGACCCACTTGATGAAGTCAACAGCCGCTGTTTGCTGCGCTTTCGAAGCTTGGGCGAAGATGACGAGACCTTTCGTATCCGCGAACGTCTTGCTTGCAGCCGGGTCAGTACCATCTGGCACGATAGGCATGCTCAGCGCGAACGTTTCGTTTATTTTAAGTTTAGGGAACTTCTCTTTCCACATGTTGAACGTCCATGGACCGATATCGGTAAAGACGCCAACGCCGGTTTCGAAAGGATCTGTAACGGTTTGCGACAGAATGCCTTTTTCCTTACGCAGGTTATCTACGAACGTCAATACTTCCGTGCCTGCTTTGTCGTCACCGACAAATTTGCTGCCTTCGACGAAGTGGTTGCCGCCAGATGCTGCATTGTACAGCATGAAGAAGTCGAACCAACGTTTCCAAGCGGTCGGATCAGCTAGATCCGGTTTAGCCCATACGTATTTATCCGGGAATTTAGCTTTCAGCTTCTTGGTCGCATCCAGCATTTCACTATAGGTTTTCGGAACTTCATTAACGCCCGCTTGCTTTAGAATGTCGATGCGCCAGCCGAACAGCATCGGGTTGGAGTAGATCGGAAGCACATATTGATGGCCATCGGAAAACTTCCAAGGCTCAATCGTGTTTGTCATGTTACGGCCTTTGATGACGTCCTCGAATCCCGGCATCGATTCTAATGGAAGTAATGCTTTGCTGTTAGCCAGCTGAGCCGCGAATCCGCGGTTAATGTTCTCCGATATCGTAGGCGCGCTCTTACCGGCAATAGCCGATTGAATGCTCGCCTCAGAAGTAGGTGATTCTTTAATGGCACTAACGTTGATTTTTACTTTGTCATTGACTTTCTCGTAAGCTTTGGCTAAATCAGCCCAGTATGCTTGCTGAGTCGGGTTGGGAGCAGCCCAAAACTCGATTGTGGTTACGCCATTTCCTGAATCAGCGCCTTGATTTTGGTTATCGTTGCTTTTGCTGCCGCAGGCTGCGAGCATCGAACCGGCTATTGCGGTGATGAGTAGGGTGGAAGCGAGCTTTTTCATTACGTGAAATTCCTCCTTTGATGTGTAAACAAAATAAGTAATGAGGTTTGTCATGACTAAAGTAACGTTACATTATTTTTGTAAGCGCTTGTGTCATCAATTATTGATTATTTGTAACGCAAAGTCAAGTGATTAATTTGATTTCCAGATGCTCTGTCAATGGACAAGATATTTACAATATTATTTTGTAACGTTACAATATAAGAAAGTGCTGCGCGGTAGGGAAGTCTAACCATTTGCTATGCTGCGTCGAAAGGGTGTTTTGGTCATGAAACCGAAAGTAACGATGCAGAATATAGCCGACGAGCTTAATTTATCCAAAAACTCCGTCTCGCAAGCCTTGACCGGAAAAGACGGCGTCAGCGAAGATACTCGCAAGCTGATTATCGAGACGGCCCAGCGGATGGGCTATGTATATAGCAAGGGCAAGAAGGAGATGAGCAACCTCCCGATGAGCGGCAAATTTGCGCTGATTGCCTCGGATTTTGCCTTTAGCATGCACAGCTTCTTTGGGCAAATCTATTTGAGCGTGGAGAAAGAAGTGAAGCAGCAGGGCTATGAGCTGGTCATTCAATCGATCGGCCCCGATGCCGTCAAGGAACTCCTTATGCCGCCAATCGTGCAGAATCGATCGGTAGATGGCATGATTATCTTGTCCCATATTACGACTGATTATATTAATGCCCTTCTGGATACAGGCATACCCGCCGTTCTGATCGACCATCATCACCCGCAAATTAAGGCAGACAGTATACTTACAAACAATCGTTTCGGTGCTTATGAAGCAGTCAGCCATTTGATCGGGTTAGGACACTCCGACATCGGTTTTGTAGGCGATATCGCTTTCTCGCCGAGCTACTACGAACGATTAGACGGCTATCGTATGGCGATGTATGAATATGGGCTTCCTATAAAGGAGGAATGGGTCCATACCTCGGCGCTTGAAGACGGCTCGTTCATTTGTTCCTATATAAAAGAGATGAGTGAACGGCCGACAGCTTGGTTTTGCGTCAATGACGGTCTCGGCTTCTTCCTAAACGCCGCGGTACAGCAGCAAGGTCTGTCGGTACCGGAGGACGTATCTATTGTAAGTTTCGATAACGGCTATCTGTCCCGTATCTCCACGCCGCCATCCACGACGGTGGAGGTTGACCTGAAGCTTTACGCTGTCAAAGCTGTTGATCGGCTGATAGAGCGCATTAATAATCCGGACGATCCCTATACGGAGCTGCTCCTGCCGACGCGATTGATTGTGCGTGGGTCAACCGGTGGGGTCCGCGCGGAGTGAGAGGTGAATGTGATGAACCCTAACAACACTCAAACGATAACACTCGGTATGGGGTGCTTCTGGGGCCCCGATGCTTTGTTCGGACAACTTGCGGGTATCACGAGAACGCGTGTAGGTTATGCCGGAGGAACGACCGATAACCCTGCGACGCGGCATACGGGAGATCACACCGAGATGGTCGAAATCGAATTCGATCCGGCTGTCGTAAAGTTGGAGACGATCTTGGATCTGTATTGGAACAGCCATAATCCGGCTAATATCAATAATTACAGAGATCGTTTGTACAATTCCTTGATCTTGTATCGCGACCCGGCACAGCTAAGTGTCATCCAGAAGGTTATGAAGAACAGAGGGGAACAAGGAAAAGGAGTGCCGGACACCGAGTTAACTCCATTTACCGTTTTTTATCCTGCTGAGGATCGAAATCAGAAGTTTTATTTGAAAAGATACCCGGATGCTGTAGACAAGCTGCGAACGCTCTTCAAGGCCGAGGATGACCTGACGAATGCAGCATTGGCTGCCCGGTTAAACGGAATTGCGAAAGGCTTCGCCAACATGGATACCATTGTCCAAGACATCCGGACTTGGCAGATCAGTAACGAGGAACAAGAGGAGATCATCCGGCTCATTAAGCAAATTAAATGGTAAACATTACAGCGAGCTAGGAGCGAAGAAAATTCTTTATTTCGGAGCGGGAGTATCCCAAGCGGTTTTCCAGTCATTAATGTGCTGAAATACACTCGAGAAGGATGCTCCCTTCTCCGTGATTGAATATTCGACGGACACAGGTACGGTCGGAAATACTTGGCGTTTGATCATTTGATGATCTTCTAAATTCCGTAAGGTATCGGTTAAACCCTTCGTATTGACGTTACCCAGATTTCTTCGCAATTGATTAAAACGTTGGGGCTCCTTCAGCAGCTCCGTTATGACTAGAAACGTCCATTTGCCTGAGAGAAATTGCAACACTTCAGAAATCGACTTGATGCAAGTTATCTCGAATTTCGTGGATTCCAAATGTATCAGCTCGCAATATTTTTTAGCTATTATCGGGTTTTTGTTGGGTTCTTATGTGACCGATTAATAAAGGGACAGCGCAGAAAGTCTGCGCTGTCCCTTTTAGATTGCAGATTATTACCCAGCTATAGGAGCTCCGGTCACAGGGTCCGTACTCGGATCCCAGTTCGGAAGAGGATCCATGCGGAATCGCGTCAGAACCGTACTGCTGATTTTCCAAACACCCTGTTCTTTTCTATATGATTCGCGGTATTGACCATACCCGTGATGTCCCGGATAGGCATCCTTCGCGTCAGGGAAAGTCAGCAAGTCATCCATAGCCCAAACGGCTGTGGCGTTATCCTTGTCGATGATCTCGATCTCGGGCATATAGCCGTGGTGAACCGTAGGAGCTCTATCCACTAGTTCCCCGATCATTTTCCCGTACGCTGCGCCGCCGCCTTTAGAAAAATCTTGGCCTTGTGAAATAATGAGGGCATCGGAAGTGAAGAGCTCCCCAAATTCCGTCCATTTCTTCTCATCAACATAACGGAAATAACGGGCTTTCAATTGTTTGATTTGTTCCCTATTCTCCAAACGCTCATATCGCTCTTCTAGTTCTGCGATTTTCGCAGCGAGTTGCTGATTGTTTTCCAACATATGAACACGTCCTTTGTTTGTTTTGTAGAAGCTTCTTCTTATATGAATTGAACGATATCCGCCATGGGACGTCTTGTCTTCGCGCGTTTCGGTTGGCTGGCCCGATAACCGAAAGCCGTCATCACGCTCAAGCCGAATTCGTCGTTACCGAGTAGTCCTTTCTTGCGCAGCAGCTCATTGACGGCATCCATATCGAAGCCTTCAATCGGACATGAATCGATGCCGATGTGCGCCGCTGCCGTCATCATATTGCCCATTGCCAAGTACGTCTGCTTCGAAGACCAGTCCAGCAGCTCGCGTTCCGAATTCAAATGAAGGTCGTCGTAGAACTGTGCGTAGGCTTGCTCCATGCTTTTATAAACTTCTATAGGCATACCCTTCACTCGGGTCATTTGATCCATTACGTAAGAATGATCATGAGTAAGTCCTTTTCTGGCCAAAATAATAACGAAATGGCTCGACGTTGGCAGCGATCGCATCGCACCCGATACATGCGGCGCGAGTTCTCCTCTGAATTCCGAATCTTGTACGACTACGAATTTCCAAGGCTCATTGCCTCCCGAGCTGGGAGAGAGACGGCCCGCCTCGAGTATGAATTGAAAATCCTTATCCGCTATTTTTCTCGCCGGATCGAATTCTTTGGTTGCATGCCTGAAATTAAAAGTAGACATCAAATCCGTTTTTTTGGCCTCGATATTCATTGCTAGAATTCACCTCACGAGTTGTTTTTTTAAGCTGGGCATTGAAGCTTCAATTGCCTTGGAGACCACTATAGCAGGTATAAATCTGTTGCATAAGGAGGCTATTATTATAAATCTAGTTTATAAAAGTAAAGCCAAGAGTCTATCTACCATAAGAAAGAAGGAGTGAAAATCGTTTTGCAGCGGAGGAGGAGGCATCGCACACGAAAAGGCCGAGGGAGAGTACCCACGGCCACTTAATAACTTAGGTTGTCTAGCGATCTTAGCGATTCGTTTTTTTTGGTGACTTCGCTGTCTAGCTGACAAAGGAATGAGGTGGGAAGGATCACCTGTCACGCCGATCGAAGATGACGTGTAAGGCGTACAACACGTTCGCTGCTTTCTGGTCTCAAATGACATATGACGTGTACTTCGTACAATTCATACGTTTCTTTCTCATGAATTTAGTGGGTTATGCGTATTTCAAATGCATGTTATACACGTTAATTACCTTTTTTCTCGGAAGGCTTCAGTTTGTCGTGCAGTTTGTACAACTCAAGGAGGAAGCCGGCCTTTTGTTAGGTTCGAAAGAATTAGTAGAGTTAATTAACGGGGTTTACTTCGTCGCGTTTACGATCCGGAAGAACGCGCGGATATCATCGATCATTAAATCCGGAGCATCAATTGCGGCAAAATGTGTGCCTCTGTTAAATTCGCTCCAGTGTACAATATTGTGGTTCTGCTCCGCATAACGACGAATCGCAACGTCGGATTGCTCAAATACGGCAACGCCTACAGGTGTTGGACTTGAAGCCTTAGGTGCCCAGGCACCAGGATCATGTGCACCTTCATAATACATGCGAGCAGAAGAGTTGGCCGTTCCAGTGAACCAGTATAACATCAGATTGGTTAAGAATCGGTCTCGGTCAACAGCCCCCACAGCATCGCCGAATCCATAGAACATCTCGGATGTCCAGGCGAGCAGTCCGACCGGGGAGTCATGCAGCCCGTAAGCAAGCGTCTGCGGTCTGGTCGATTGAATCATGTTAAAGCCGAAGCGCTCGCTCATAAATTGACCCAGACGCGCGAGTCGGGCTTTTTCTGCATCAGTCAGTAACACGAACACGTCCTCTTCAACCTGTCCCATAGGGATGAACCCCATCGTGGCAGCATTGACATGCACACCTGTAACATGAGTTGCAGCTATCCGGCTTATTTCTGGGGCGATCATCGCACCCATATCGCCGCCTTGTACACCATAACGTTCATAGCCCAACCGATTCATTAATTCCACGAAGGCTTGGGCAGCTCGTCCGGATGTCCATCCTGCTTCCGTTGTAGGACCGGATAAACCAAAGCCAGGAATGGATGGTGTGACTAGGTGAAAGGCGTCTTCTGCATTGCCGCCATGAGAGGTCGGATCGGTGAGCGGTCCGATAAGATCAAGAAATTCGACAGGTGATCCGGGCCACCCGTGAATGAGCAAGAGCGGCTTGGCATGGCTCTCTTGGGATGTAATATGGAAGAAAGCTGTGCTCCAATAGTTCGCCATTTCTTTCACAAAATAAAGCGGTACCCCGTAATCCCATCCCGTTCCCGGAATCTCATCAGGCCAGCGAGTACGTGACAAACGCAGATGAAGGTCGTCTAGTTCAGCCTGCGAGGTTTCAAGTTGGAAGGGGTGGATGGCTTCAAGGCTCGAGTTAAGATGAATAGACTTCTTCATGGTTAATTCCTCCTGAGAGTTAGTGACACGGCTGCGTGCCGTCACAGCATGCGTCGTAGATCGAACATCACGCCAACCAGAACCGCCAGCAGGAGCAGCAGGCCGACGAACCGCTTGTCCGCTCTCCCTCGGCGAAGACAGAGCAGCGCTTCAATCCCCGTCACGGCCATGGCCGTATACAGGATCGTATGAATTACAGGCACCAGCAGCAGGTAGGCTGCATACAGTCCGCCCAGCTGAATCGCCAAGAGCAGCAGCGGTAATGTGAGCAGCAGTCCGCCTAACTTTACCTTGAGGGAGTAGCCCTTTCGGTAAGCCCACAGCTGGAATATGCCGTGGCCGATGAACAGTACAGCATAAATGACAACGTGGTAAATACTCATATAATGCCGAGGCGCTTCAAGGCTTCCAACGTGACCGTCTTGGCCGTCGACCCGCTGCTGTCTACATTGGCGGCGAACACCCAGTCGGTCTTCCCGAGCTCTACATAGCCCACATACCAGCCGAGGCCGTTGTCGGACAGCCGCGTCCCCGTCTTGCCATGTACCGTGTAGTTGTCCTGGTCGTTATCAATCATGATGCGCTTGACGGTTTTCTGCGTTTGCTCTTGGAAGGGCAGCGTCTCTTCCACCAGGTCTTCTATGAAGTCGACTTGCTCCTCCGCCGAGATCTTTAGCGAGCTGCTCAGCCAGAAGGTATCGATGCCCCCGCTAATATCCATATTGCCGTAATGAATTCGCTCCACATAACTCATCATCCGCTCGGTTCCGATGTCCCTGGCCATCGCCTGGTAATACCAGATTGCGGATGACCGCATTGCCGAGGCTAGTGAATGGTCTCGGTTCCATACCTCGAACGGACGGATGACGCCGTCCCACCTCTTAACGTCATATTCGTCCCGAACCGCTCCTACCTCGAGACCGATGAGAGCGTTCGGCACCTTGAACGACGACTCTGGCGTGAACCGCTGCCGGCTGCGCTCGGCATTGCAGACATAGACTCGGTCCGTCCTTAGGTTCTTGATGATCACGGTGCCCTGCACGTCATGGAACAGCTCCTGACAGGGGAGCTTCATCTCTTTGGGGGCAGCATGTACTGGCAATGCGGTAATGCCTATTGCACCCATGAACAGTAAGATGACGAGCGCCAGGACGACGTGGCTCAACTTGTTCCAAGTTATCAAATTGAATTCCTCCTTTGGCTTCCTCATAATGGAATAAGAGGAAGGCTCATGTCGACAACACTGAGTATAGAGGAATTAACGGCGGTGCTGCTTCGCCGTTTGCAGCGATTGTACCCATACAGTTGGCTGAGAGGAGTGCATGTGGAGATGCTGTATGAAGCGATTGTGGAACAGCTTTTGCAAGAGATGAAGGCCGGGAAGCGGAGGCCGGGGGACAAGCTGCCGTCGATCCGGGAAGGGGCGGAAGCGTTCAACTGCAGCCGAAATACGATGATACGGGCGTACAGGGAGCTCGAGCAAAACCACCGGATCTATGCCGTGCCGCAGAGCGGCTATTATGTCGCGCATCGCCGTCAAAGTGGGGAAGAGGCAAGAAGCTCAACTGAGGGGAAGGATGCCATCGATTTTGAATGGGCGGGTCCGGACCGAAACGCCATGCCGTACCGGGATTTCCAGCACTGCATGAACGAGGCCATCGAGAGGTACCGCGAGGACATGTTCACGTATTCGGAGGGGCAGGGTCTCGCTTCGCTGCGATTCCAGCTGGCCCGGCATTTGCGGGAACTGCAGGTGTTCACCATCCCGGAGCACATTTATGTGGTGACCGGCTCTCAGCAGGCGCTGCATCTGCTGGTGGGACTGCCTTTTCCGAATGGCAAGAGGAATATCGTCTTGGAACAGCCCGTGCATGTCGGCATGATCGAATCGCTGCGGGGCTATGATGGCGAAGTGTACGGTATCCCGTACGAGGAAGGCGGTATGGATTTGGAGCGGTTGGAAACGTTGTTTCGGGAAGGTGACGTCAAGTTTTTTTACACCGTTTCCCGTTTCCACAACCCAACCGGGTACAGCCACACGAACGAAGCCCGCAAGCGCATGGTGGAGCTGGCTCAGCGGTATGACGTGTATATCGTCGAGGATGATTATATGGGGGACCTCGATGACGATTCGAAGAACGATCCCATGTTCGCTTACGATCCGTCCGGAAGGGTTATCTATGTGAAAAGCTTCTCCAAAGTCATGCT
Source organism: Paenibacillus sp. J22R3 (assembly GCF_056269305.1). Classification (NCBI taxonomy): domain Bacteria; kingdom Bacillati; phylum Bacillota; class Bacilli; order Caryophanales; family Paenibacillaceae; genus Paenibacillus; species Paenibacillus sp. J22R3. The sequence continues at coordinate 48,489 of NZ_JBWDNS010000004.1, forward strand.
TCCGGGCTTACGCCTTGGTCTGGCAGTGCTGCCGGATGGACTACGGAAGGATTTCCTGCGGGCGAAGGCTGCAGCCGACGTGCATTCGCCGCTGCTGACGCAGGGGGCTCTTGAGGTGTACCTCGAGAGCGGTATGTTCGCCGCCCACATCGGCCGGATGCGGAAGATTTACCGCCGTAAGGCGGTGCTGCTGCAGGAAGCGTACCGCAAGTATCTGCCGCCGGGAACCGCCTATACCAGATCAACCTCCGGCTTCTATACCACGATCGGCCTGCCGGCACCACTCCGGGCGCAGCCGACGGCCGAATACTTGCTGCAGCTCGGCGTGCGGGTCAATCCTGCTGCGCACATGTACCTGCCGGAGTTCCGGCAAGACGGTATCCTCCGGCTGAGCGTCTCGCAGGTAGAGGAAGGACTCATCCAGCCCGGCATCCGGGCAATAGGTGACGGCATTCGAGAGCTGCTTCGGCAACGCATGGAAGTAAGGTTTGTGAATCAAGGATAGGCACAAGCAGGAGATTCGGAGAGAGTAAATCAAATCTTATTCAAATTCGACAAAACTCATCGTATTCTCGCAGATAGTATGACACTCTTTTTTCACCGGACATCATAAGATGTAGGTACGCATAAGTTCCTACTTTCTCTATGAACAACATTGGGGGGATGGGCCGGTGGACGAGCAGTTTCTGAAGAGGTTGCATACATTGAATCGACGCGACGAGTTGAGATCCAGACTATTGATTGATGGAGCTAAGTTTATACTGGAACGAAACAAGAAGATGAGTTGGTTTGGGAGATATCTGAAAAATAAAAAGAAAGCCGCTACCCCAGTCAAGTACTAACGGGGAAGGCCGTATATGGTTCAAATAGAGAAACCCCGAAACGGCTGCTCATGCCGTGTTTCGGGGTTTTCTCATGCGATTATCGTTTAAGCGCGGCCCATCAGCTTATCGTCCGTTTGATCAACTTCGCCATACCGACACGGAGGTTGACGGTGGAAGAAACTTCGATGCCCTAGCGCCCATTGAGGATGCAGTGGCGAACATCGTCGATGGTCAGGCAATCGTCCCGCAGGATGTTGCGCACGACGCCGAATTGGACGGGGAGATGCGAATCGCTGCCGGCTACTATCGGTTTGCCGAGGCGTGCGGCGAAGACTTCAAGCTCCCGCCTTGTTCCTGTCTCACGTCCCCGCAATTCGCAATTTGCATTCCGTATCTCACACCTCACACCTAGTAACCCAGTAATTCACATTCCGCATCGCGCATTCTGCGAAAATCTAACGAACCGTGGGGGCCTTATTTGGCCGAATTTCGGGACTTCGAAATTCTAACGAACAGTAGGGGTCTTATATTGGGATTATCGGCTTCGAAATACCCACATACGGTCAAATAAGGCCTGTACGATCCGTTAGAGATTTTTATGGAGGCATTATCGGTCAAATAAGCTTCGTACGGTTCGTTAGAGCTCTTCCGCATATAGAATCTCAAGGCTCAGCCCCTTAACAACCGCATTTTATATTGTAAGGGTTGTGACAGTGGTTATTTTTCATCAAAAGCCCTTGTTCATTCTCTAGCGGTTGCCAGAGAGCTTATTTGGGCATTTATCAATTGGAATCCACCATTTTACTGGAGATAACGTCTCTCACAACCGTTACCGTAGGAAAAGTCGATTTTTCCATGAAGTAGCCACGCTGACAACCGTTAAACTTTCTCGGGCAGCCTCCGGCAAAGATGCCGAATAGGAGCAAATGTACGGGAGCAGGATGGCGGGGAAGTGGGCATTGGGCATATGGCATTGGGAAGTGGGCATTGGGCATTGGGCATAGGCAATGGGAAGTGGAAGTGGGTTAATGGTTCATATCGTTAATAAAGCAAGGCTCCTTCCTTTACAGGCAGGAGCCTTTGGTATGTTCGCTCGAAATAGTAAAGAATTGTAGATTCGAAGTCGGCAACGGATGATATTCGCGAGCCGAGCCCTCCCGTAAGATTAAGTTATCGGCGTTCAGGGCCCTGAATGCCGAGTACCTTCTAAGGAGAATGGAGTGGTCTTTACGCAATGAAACGGCAATCCGTACTCATCAAATGGTTCTCTATGGCAGTAACCTTAGGTTTGATCATAAGCTGCTTTCCGATTCTGCCGGCGGCAGCCGCAGGGGATTCCGCAGCTTCGCTAACGGCATCTTACACGTACCACGGTGACCGTCTGGAAGATGCGAACGATGGCATTGTATCCTATGACGACGACCCCAAGAGTCGCTGGACTTCTTATGAATCCACCAACCCGCAGGATTGGGTACAGTTTGAATATGCAAGTCCCACATCCAAAAACACGGCGGGCGTTTATATTTTCGACGACGGCGGGGGCATCAAGGCTCCGAGCTCGTACGACGTCCAGTATTGGAACGGAACAGATTGGGCGAACGTTCCGAACGAAACGAAATCGCCGGCTGCCCCTACGGGCAATGAGCTGAATCTGGTTACTTTCGACTCCATAACCTCTGCGAAATTCCGTGTGCTCTTCACGCATTCCGGCTCGAAGAGCGGCGTGACGGAAATCGCCTTCGTTGATTCGAACACAGAGCCAATTCCCGGTGCGGAAGTATCGCCGCTTGGCAATGCATCGGCATCCTATACGTTCCGTCTCGATCAGGTAAGTCACGTTAACGATGGTATCGTGTCCTACGAAGCGGCTCCCGCGAATCGCTGGACTTCCTACGAATCTCCGAACGAAACCGACTGGGTGCAGACGAACTTTGGCACGTCGAAGCGGAAGGACGCGGTCGGCATCTATCTCTTCGCAGACGGAGGGGGTATCAAGCCGCCTGCTTCGTACGACGTTCAGTATTTAAATGGGAGTAATGAATGGGTGAGCGCTGCTAATCAAGTGAAAACGCCTGCCGAGCCTGCAGGCAATGCGCTTAACCTGGTTACGTTCACTTCGGTGGAAGCGCAGAAATATCGGATTCTCTTCACGCACAGCACAGCTAAGACCGGCGTTACCGAAATTCAGTATGTCGATTCCTCCACACAGTCGCTGCCGACGGAGCCTTCCGCGGGCACGGCGACGGCTTCTTACTCAAACAACGGCGATGACGCTGGCTTTGTCAATGACGGTATCATCTCGTTGAATGATTTTCCGCGTAACCGCTGGACGGCATACGGCTCTCCGAATAGTTCGGATTGGGTGCAGACGGAGTATGAGAATGCACGCTCCAGCAATATGGCCGGTGTCTATCTCTACGATGACGGCGGTGGTGTGAAATCACCGGCGTCGTTCGATGTTCAATATTTAAGCGGCGGTGAATGGGTGAGTGTTCCCGAACAAGTGCGCACACCAGCCGAACCGGTTGCGGGCTTAAATCTCGTTGCTTTCAACACGGTGATTGCAAGCAAGTATCGCGTCGTGTTCACGCACCAAGGTGACGCCAAATCCGGGGCGACCGAAATCTCGTATGTCGACACGAACAAAGAACCGGTACCGACGGCACCTCCTGTTGTGATAGTCGAACCTGCGATCGAAATCATCTCCCCAACGATTGGTTCGAATGTGTCGGGCAATGTGACTATCGACTTCAAAGCCCCGGAGATGAAGAATGTATGGGCGAGAGTCTGGCATCAACCGGATGAAGCCAATCCGGATCCCAATGGCTATGACGCCTGGATCCAGAACGTTGCACCGGATGCGGAGGGAAATGGCTCGATCCAAATCGATGCCGACACCTTGCCGCATGGTCCACTGACCGTCATCTTGAATGCTTGGAATTCAGCGGAAGGTGATCCGAACTTCACAAAGTCCACAACGAGCTACTTGCAGCTGTATAACGAAGGCGGAGTCGTGTGGAAGCAAGGACTTCCGGCAGCGCCGCCGCAAACGGCAGGCATGCATGTACTGTTCGAGGATGATTTTACGGGCCCGTTGTCGGTATCCAAGACGGGTGAAGGCACGAGGTATGCATCGCTGAAGCCGGACTGGCCGAATGGCTCGGAGTTCGGCGAGGCGATCTTCGCAGATCCGACTGATGCGGTTAATCCGTTTGCCATTCTCGGTGACGATCATTTGCGTATTCGTGTAACGAAGGCTCCGGATGGTTACGTTGATCCGCAAGGCTGGAACCGCAAATATATCGGCGGATTGCTCTCTTCCGTCGGATTAGATGGAACCGGCATTGCCGCGACGAATGGTTATTTTGAAGCGCGAATGCAAATGCCTGCAGGCAAAGGAGCATGGCCGGCATTCTGGTTAATGTCCCAGAACAGTTCAGGTCCGGATCATCTGCCATCGACGGCTGAGCTCGATACGGTAGAAGCCTACGGTCACGATCCCAGCGGTGCATGCCAAGCCAAGCATTGGTGGTCAGGCAGCCCGGAAACGCATCAAACAAACTGCTCGGACGACAATTTCGCTTACGGCGACAACGCCTCGACATGGCACACGTATGGCACGCGAATTACCGATTCGGAAGTCATCTATTACATCGATAACGTCGAGGTATGGAGGCATGCGTCCTTCGAACAAGCCAATACGCCGATGTACTTCATGCTCAATCTGGCACTTGGCGGAGGCTGGCCGATCGATCTGGCGAAATACGGCGATCAAATCGACTTGTACGTGGATTATGTGAGGGTGTTTGAACCGAACGCAGTTGTTCAGCCTCCAACGTCCGGTTCATCTGCGCCTGCGCCAATTCCGGAAACGAAGGTAGTCGGAGATACGGTCGTAGTCGAACCTAGTGTATCGACGAATGCAACTACGGGAACGACGACGTTAGCCGTGAGCAAAGACGTATGGAAGCAAGCCCAAGACCTTGCAGCAGCAGCCAGCGGTATCCATAAAATCGTACTCGAAGCGCCTGCAGCATCCTCATCTCAACAAGCAGCTCCAACCTATGAGCTCAAACTGCCTGCCGACGCTTTATTGGGCGGTTCGTCGCTAGCGATTGAAGTGAAAACGCCGCATGCATCGGTCGAGCTGCCGGGCGATATGTTGAAGGGCCAGTCCATCGCTTCAACCGAGGTTTCCATTCAGATTGGCCGCATAGATACCGATACTTTGCATGCAGAGACGAAACAACTAATCGGCAATCATCCCGTTATCGAGCTGACCGCCCTGGATGGGGATAAGGCAATTTCGTGGAATAACCCGCTGGCTCCGGTCCGGGTCCGTATTCCTTATGTGCCGACGGCGGAGGAATTACGGAATCCCGAGCATATTGTCGTGTGGTACGTGGATGGATCGGGCCAAATCCATGCTGTGCCAAACGGACGTTACGATGCCGAAGCGAAAGCTGTCGTCTTTACGACAACCCATTTCAGCGCGTATGCCGTTGCTGATGTCCGGAAGACATTCGAAGACATAGGCTCATCGCCTGCGAAGCAAGCCATCGAAGTGTTAGCTTCCAAAGGCATTATTAAAGGAACGTCAGATCATCAATTCAGTCCGGAACTAACGATTTCCCGCGCGGATTTCGTCGTGCTGCTTTCGCGAATTCTGGAATGGAAAGGACAGAAGTCAGACGACAGCTTCTCCGACGTGTCCGCCACGGCCTACTACTCGGATGCCCTGCGCACCGCCAGAGCAGTAGGTATCGTCTTGGGCAGCGGAAATAACAAATTCAATCCGTCCGCTTCCATCACGAAAGTCGAAATGACGACAATCGCGAAGCGGGCATGGGCAGCTTCTCATCTCGATGCTGCAGCGATCGGCGGCCTGTTCGACCAGCTCGGCAATACGCCGACTCGCGCGGAGACAGCAGCGCTGCTCTATGATCTCTACCGCGCAAGAAGTTGAAATCGGTCGATCCGATGTCAACAACGGACGATAGGCTTGAGCATAAAGCTGTTTTATCATTAAGTATATAAGGAACGATTCCTTACGACACACATATAATCGGGGAGGCACAGTATGAACAAGAAGCTGCGCAACAGAAGCTTGACCGCATCCGTTGCTCTATTGCTGGCAGTTACGACTGCATGCGGCAATAATAGCGACAATGGCGGGACTGACACGAAGAACAACACCGCGACTACAGCTGAATCCACAACCACTAACGAACCGGCACAAGCCGAGAACGAAGCTCCGGCGGCGATCGATCCGAACGCCAAATACGATCCGCCGATCGAAGTAGCGGCTGTCCGCTACACAGACCCTACTTACAAATTCAAAGACGGCGACACGATCGAGAACAACGTGTGGACGAGAGCTTACGAGAGCGAGCTCGGCATCAAGATCAAGTACAAATGGATCGTTAATGGCGACCAATATGGCCAGAAGATGAACCTGACCATTACGTCGAACGATCTGCCCGACATCTTCCAGGTCGATTCCGTGCAATTCCGCCAATTGGCAGAAGGCGGCCAGCTTGAGGATTTGACGCAATACGTCGCGGACTACGGTTCCGAATTGACGAAAACCATGATTGACCGCGGAACCAACGCCAAGTCGGCGGCTATGTATGACGGCAAGCTGATGGGTATTCCGCCTGCCGAAGATTACCTAGGCGGAGCTCCGCTACTGTATGTTCGAACAGACTGGCTCAAGAAGCTTAGCCTGCCTGAACCGAAAACAATGGATGACTTCATTGCAATTGCCGAAGCCTTCACGACAAAAGACCCGGACGGCAACGGCAAGAACGATACTTACGGCCTTGCTGCTTCGAAGGACTTGTTCGGCGGATACCCGGACTTCTCCGGTTTCATGAACGGCTTCCACGCTTACGCGAACATCTGGATTAAGGACAGCTCCGGCAAGCTCGTCAACGGCAGCACGCAGCCGGAAATGAAGAACGCCCTCGCGAAACTGCAAGAGCTGTATAAAGCAGGCATGATTGACAAAGAATTCGGCGTCAAAGACGGCGGTAAAGCAGCCGAGCTGCAAACGGCCGGCAAAGTAGGGATGAGCTTCGGCGCCATGTGGAATCCGCTGTGGCCGCTGCAAGACGGCGTGAACAAAGATCCGAACGCCGAGTGGGGCGTGTTCCCGATCCCTTCCGTGGACGGAACGCCTGCCATGGCGCAATCCAAAGCTGATTTCAACGCCTTCTGGGTCGTCAAGAAAGGCGCCGAGCATCCGGAAGCGATCGTGAAGCTGTTCAACCTCTACAATGAGAAGATCATCGGAGAAACGGCTGAGCCTGCCAAGTTCCACAGCGCGGATGGGATCGAGTTCTTCAAATACGCGCTGCTGCAAGGCGGCTTCGGAACACCGCAAGGTCTGCTGTCCGTGCATAAGAACGTGGTTACAGCGTTGCAAGCCAATGATGCAGCCAAACTGACGCCGGAAGAGAAGAGCTACTACGACAAGATCGTGCTGTTCAACGGCGGCGACAGAACGAACTGGGCCACGAACAAAGTATTCGGAGCCGGCGGCTCGTGGGATGTCATCGGAGCGAATTACGTCGATCAAAACTTGCTGATGAAGAGTGAGTTCTTCGGTGCTCCAACGCCGGGCATGACGGACAAACAAGCGATTTTGGATAAATTGGTATTGGAGAAGTTTACGAAAATCATTCTAGGTGCGCCGATCTCTGATTTCGACCAATTCGTATCCGATTGGAACAAACTGGGCGGCGAGCAAATTACGCAGGAAGTAAACGATTGGTACGCCAAAAAATAATAAACACCATGAATCATTAATCCTCATAAGTAATACACGCAATCGGGAGGTCGGGACTTGCTTCCGGCCTCCCTTCCTTATCTTGTGCCGGGAAGGCGGTGTCCGTAGATGTTGAAATCGAAAATGCGCCGACAGCTGCCTTTGCATCTGATGGTGGCTCCCTCGTTCCTGCTGGTGCTGGTGTTTAGTTACGGCCCGATCGCAGGACTCGTTATAGCGTTCCAGAAATTTTCCGTCGTGAAGAGCTTTGCCCACTCCCCGTTCGTGGGATGGGACAATTTTGACTACATGTTTAAGCTGCCGGACATTTGGCAGGTCATTGGCAATACGGTCTTCATCGCCGTGATGAAAATCGCAGCAGGGTTAGTTGTGCCGATTGTGGTGTCACTTCTGCTGAACGAAGTGCGTAAGCACACGTTTAAGCGTTCGATTCAAACGCTGATCTATCTCCCTCACTTTCTATCGTGGATTATTTTGGGCGGCGTTCTTATCGATATTTTGTCGCCGACTTCAGGTATTGTGAACCAATTTCTCGGCGTGTTCGGCGTCGAACCGATCTTCTTCCTTGGCAATGTGCATTGGTTTCCGGCCGTCGTTGTCATCTCGGACGTGTGGAAGGAGTTTGGCTTCAGCACGATCGTCTACTTGGCTGCGCTTGCGGGTATTAATCCGGCGCTTTACGAGGCAGCTGTTATCGATGGAGCGAACCGCTGGAAGCAGATGGTGCATATCACGCTGCCGGGCATGGCGCCGGTCATCGTACTTCTGGCAACTTTGAGCTTGGGCAACGTCTTGAATGCCGGGTTCGATCAAATCTTCAACTTGTACAGTCCGATCGTTTACGAAAGCGGAGACATCATCGACACGCTCGTGTACAGGCTCGGTCTTGAGCAAGCGCAATACAGTCTGGCAACGGCCGTAGGGTTGATGAAATCAGGCGTATCGATCGTTTTGATATCCGTTTCCTATTATCTCGCTTATCGCTTGGCCAATTACCGAATCTTCTAATAAGGAGCGGAACCCATAATGAAGACGACTTCCGTATCCGGAAAAGTATTCAATGTCTTTAATGCGTTATTTCTCATCCTGCTTGCCTTTCTCTGTTTGTTCCCGCTCGTAAACGTGCTGGCGGTATCGCTCAGTTCGAGTACTGCGGCGAGCTCCGGCGAGGTGTCGCTGTGGCCGGTGGACTTCACCTGGCAATCGTACAATTTCGTGCTGCAGAAGCCCGAGTTTATGAAGGCCCTCGGTGTCAGCGCAGAGCGGGTGCTGCTCGGGACGGCGCTGAACATGCTGCTGACCATTACGCTCGCATACCCGTTGTCCAAGGAATCATTTGCATTTAGAGGTAGATTGTTCTACGTCTGGTTCTTCGTCTTGACGATGCTGGTCGGTGGCGGAATCGTGCCTTGGTACCTCGTCATTCAGAAGCTTCATTTGTTAGGCACGATGGGAGCACTTATTCTGCCCGGAGCGGTGAACGTATTTAACGCCGTATTGCTCCTTAATTTCTATCGTGGATTGCCCAAAGAGCTGGAGGAAGCGGCTTTCGTCGATGGGGCAGGACATTGGACGATTTTATGGAAAGTATATGTACCGCTGTCGATGCCGGCAATCGCCACGCTGATCTTGTTCTCCATGGTGGGGCACTGGAACTCATGGTTTGACGGTCTCATCTTGATGAATTCACCGGACAAATATCCACTGCAAAGCTATTTGCAAACCGTCGTCATTAATCGCGATCTCAGCCTCGTCTCGATGGTGGATGCGGAGGCGCTGGCGGACATCTCGGATCGCACGTTGAAAGGCGCGCAGATTTTCCTGGCTGCCTTGCCGATCATTTGCGTGTATCCGTTTCTGCAGCGATTCTTCATTAAAGGCGTTATCGTAGGCAGCGTGAAAGAGTAGAAGAGTTGAAGGTGAGAGGAGCTCCGGAGCGTATGGCAGGTTTAGCGAAAGGTGAATTTGAGCATCTGCGCACCCCGTATAAACGGGAAGTGCCGGTGCTTCAAGGTTCAGGCGAGGCAGGCACCTATAATGCGATGTCGGTGGATTGTCCGTTTGTTTTCTACCACAACGACAAGTTTTATATGATGCATATCGGCTTTGATGGATTAGGGTATCGGACGGCGCTTGCTGTGAGCGACAACTTAGTGGAGTGGAATCACGAAGGCGTGATTCTGGACCGGGGGGAAGATGCCTCGCGCTGGGATTATGTAGGTGCGGCGTACTCTTGGGTACTGCTGGAGAATAATGATTTATACGAGCTGCCTCGCTTGAAGCAGGTCGACGGCAAGTACTGGATGATCTATCATGCCTATCCCGAGTTTGGTTATGAGGCCGGGGGAGCGAAGATGGGGCTGGCCTGGTGCGAGAGCGAGAGCCTGCTGGAGTGGCACCGTCTCGAAGAGCCGATCTTCTCGTATGAGAACGGCGGCAGCTGGGAGCGGGCAGGATTGTATAAGTGCTGCTTCGTCGAATTCGAGGGACGGTATTGGATGTTCTACAATGCCAAGGATCAACCGAATTGGCCATGGACGGAGGAGACGGGGTTGGCAGTGTCAGATGATCTGCTGCACTGGACGAGACTCGCCGGTGGAGAACCTGTTATGGGTGCGAAGCCGGGTTCGTTCTACAGCCAATACGTGAGCGACCCCCATATCCGGTTCGACAGCCGGACGGGCAATTGGCTGAACTTTGGTTTCGGGTTCGACGGCAAGCATGCGCAAGGGCTGCTTGCGGCATCGAAGGATTTAACGGACTGGGCCATCGTGAATGAGCCGTGGATTCCGCATGGCGAGCCGGGTGAGGTGGATGAGACTCATGCGCATAAGTCCTCGGTGATCTATTGGAATCATCGCTTCTATCACTTCTACTGCGCATGCCGCCCCGCTAAGCCCGGGGACGCGTCCATTGTAGCGGAGGGTGAAGGCGAATTCCGATGCATCATGCTTCGGACGAGTCTGCCCATAGCGTAAACTAGAAGCGCAGCCCGCTCAGGGCTGCGCTTTCAGCTGCCTGGAAAACCGCGAAAGCCTAGAAAGTCTGGAAAGTCTGGAAAGTCTGGAAAGTCTGGAAAGTCTGGAAAACCGCGAAAGCCTCGAGTCCTTCCCTGTTTGTAGAGTACCCCACGTTTCATTACGCAGGATTTCTTCATTTTCGGTTTATCTGAGAAGGGCAATATTTGTAACGGTTGTCAGCGTGGCTATTTCATGAAATGAACGACTTTTATTAATCTAACGGTTGTGAGGATCGTTATTCACTGCATAATGGTTGATTTCTATTGGAAAATGTCCAAATAAGCTCGCTTACAACCGTAATAAAATAATAGCGGGCATTTGAGGTCAAATAACCACTGTCACAACCGTTACAGGTTGGAAGATGAGTAAGCGCAGTCCGCCAAGGGCTGCGCTTTATTTGAGCTTGACCGGCCCGACCCCAAACAAGTAGAAAACGGTAGAGCGAAAGTAGCGAACGGCTGATGGCAGCGGCGCGCGGCTTCGCTATAATACACTTGCAGCCCAATTTAGCGAAAAGGTAGTGATGATTAATGACAAAGAAGAGATTAAGGCCCAAGCGAGCGTTCTTATCGCTCATAATTGTAAGCGTTCTCTTGTCTACGCTGTTCTCCGGCATGCAGGTTTTTGCGTATGACACCGGGGCCACTGTCACGGCGTCTTACACGTTCTTCATGGACGCGACGAGCGAGGTGAACGACGGAATCGTGTCTTACGATGATACGCCGAGCAACCGTTGGACAGCGTACGAATCACCGAACGCCGCGGACTGGGTACAGACGGACTTCGGTTCGGCCGTAACGAGAAGCAGCGCCGAGGTCTATTTGTATGACGACGGAGGCGGCGTGAAGGTACCGGGTTCCTACAAGGTACAATACTTAAACGGCAGCACGTGGACGGACGCTGCCAGCCAAGTGAAATCCCCGGCTTCTCCGACCGCCAACCAAGTCAACACGGTAACCTTCACGTCCGTGTCGGCAAGTAAATTCAGAATCGTCTTCACGCACCAATCGGGCTCCAAGTCCGGTGTAACCGAAATCGCTTATGGCACGGGTTCTTCCACGCCTCCGACTGATCCACCAACTAACCCGCCATCATCGCTGCTGGCCGGAACATCCACGGCCTCCTATACGTTCCACATGGATGAGGTGGACGATGTCGATGACGGAACGATCTCGTATGTAAATTCACCGCATAATCGCTGGACCAGCTACCAGTCACCGAACGCAACCGACTGGGTGCAGAAGGATTTGAGCGCAAGCAGCGCCGTATCCCAAGCTGAAATTTATATTTATGATGACGGAGGCGGCGTGAAAGCTCCGGCTTCCTATAACGTGCAATACTGGAACGGGACAGCATGGACGAATGCGGCAAGCCAATCCAAGTCGCCGGCTGCACCGACAGGCGGTCAGGTGAATACGGTCACCTTCACAGCGGTTACGACCTCCAAGATGAGAATTGTCTTCACGCCGCAATCAGGTTCGGCATCCGGTGCGACGGAAATCAAGTATTTCGGCACCGGAGGTGGAACGACGCCTCCAACGGACCCGCCAACCAACCCGGGGACTTATCCGAATTACCAAGTGAGCGTCGTTTCGCCTTCCTACGGCGCTTCGATTAACGGCACAATTACGATTAAATTCTACGCTCCGGGCATGCAGAACGTATGGGCCAGGTCCTGGCACCAGCCGGACACCGCGCATCCGAACGCGAACGGCTACGATGCCTGGTTCCAGCGGGTAACACCTGATGCGAACGGTTATGGCGAAGTAACATTCCCGGCCGCTGACTTCCCGCATGGACCGATCTCGGTCATCTTGAGCGCATGGGATTCGCCTGAAGGCAATCCGAACTATGCGCACTCGGACAACTGTTATGTCCAGCTGTATAACGAAGGCGGTGTCACATGGAAACAAGGCATACCGTCCGCGCCTTCCCAAGCTTCAGGCATGAGCGTGCTTTTCCAAGACGATTTCACGAGTACATTGTCGGCATCCCGCACAGGCGCCGGAGCCACCTATGCAACCTCTAAACCGGACGCGCCGAACGGCACCGAATTCGGTGAAGCGATATTCGCCGATTACGGCAGTGCGAATGATCCGTTTGCGATCCTCGGAAGCAACTACTTGCGCATTCGAGCTAAGAAAGCGCCGGCCGGTACGGTTGATCCGATGGGCTGGAACCGCACCTACACCGGCGGCTTGCTGTCTTCCGTACGTACCAACGGTACGGGCGTCGCTGCAACTTACGGTTACTTTGAGGCTCGCATTCTGATGCCGGCAGGCAAAGGGACATGGCCGGCGTTCTGGCTCATGTCGCAGAACAGCATTTCGCAAAGCGTGCCATCGACGGCGGAGATCGATACGGTCGAAGCCTACGGACAAGATCCGAACGGCGCTTGCCAGGCGAAGCACTGGTGGGCCGGTAATCCGGAAATGCACGACACGCATTGTTCTTCCTCTAATTTCGCGTTCGGTGACAACGCGTCGACCTGGCATATATACGGAACCAAGATTACGCCGACCGACACGATCTACTACATCGACAACGTAGAGGTATGGCGCCATACGACGTTCGACCAAGCCAAAACGCCGATGTACTTCATGCTCAACCTGGCGCTCGGCGGCGGTTGGCCGATCGATCTCGCCAGATATAACAATCAAGTCGACATGTTTGTCGATTATGTCAGGGTGTTTCAATAAGTTCCAATAACTAAGAAAGCCGTCGGTGATCGATCACCGGCGGCTTTCTTCTATGATGCGGATGCGCTCTCCCGATATTCATGAGGCGTCGCGTTCATTTCTCTCTTAAAGAACCTGCCGAAGGATGTCGCAGAATCGAATCCGACCTTCAAAGCGATATCCTGTATCTTCAGATTCGAGAACTTGAGCAGATCGCAGGACTTGGTCAGCCGAAGCTCGGCGATATATTCGGAAATCCCTTGACCGGTTTGCTGCTTGAACAGGCGAGACAAGTAGGTCGGATTCAAGTAGACGGTTTCCGCAAGCCGGACGAGCGACAGGTCTTCGTTCAAGTGGCTGTCGATAAAGGATTTCAGCTTGGCAATCAGCAGATGAGCACCGGCCTCACTCTCTTGATTGCGAATGTCGAGCAAGCGTCGGATGATGTCCCGCAAATAATCGAGCGCCTCTTCCCAAGAGGAGTGGGCATCCAGCGAAACGAGCTTGGTCAGCCAATCGGATGGAAACTCTTCCGTCCGTGGCTGGTGATTAATGGCGGATAACAGCATATAGGCGATGCCGTTGTACATTTCGTACAGAAAAGGATGATTGCCTGTCAGCTTGCGGGAGAGCGCGGCGAGCTCATCGAAATCGGCGAGCAGCCGATTCTCAAGCGCCATCTCGGAGGATAAGAGCTGCTTTAACCGACTTTGGGCTTTGATGATCGTCTCGTTGGTTTGCGGGCTTCCCGAGGAGAAGTTGCGATTGACGCCATCCGTCAGTAACATCTCGGTACGCTGGCCGAAGCCGTAGAACAAGATTTGCTTAAGCTCGGCGTATTTCAAGTGAATGTCGTCCCAGAGGACGGTCTCCGAGCTGGCTACGAACGAGACAGGAAGCTTCAAATATTGTTTGCAGGCGGCTTGTATGGTTTCCAGCTGGCCATGCACGAACCGAATCCATCGCGGACTGAGCGTCTCCCACTGACTGCTTGAAACAGGCTGGATAAACGTCACCATCGCGGACGAATCCAGCATGACGCTGAAAGCCCGGCAGCCTGCCCAGAACTCGCCGGCAATATTTTGCAGCGCGTAATACATGAGCGTTTTATCCGAATCGGAATGAGACGAGGCAAAACGATCGACGCGCGAGATTAGAAGAAGCGGCGATACGGATGCGTCCATCGCCATCTTCAGCTCATCCATTCGCTCTTGCTTGGCAGGCGCTAAGCCGTGAATCAGCTGGCTCACGTAATCTCGCTGCAAGGGGGTAAGCGACTGCTGCAGCTTATGTTTGGCTTGGTCAATCCATTGGTTCATGGAGCTTGCACGCGACAGCTCGTCAATCGCCTTCTGAATGGCAGCTATGATCGCTTCATCGCCGTCCATCTTGAGCACATAATCGACGCCTCCGTTGCGGAAAGCGGTCTGGATATAAGAAAAGTCGTCGTAACCGGAGAGGAAGACGATTCTGCAGTCCGGCCACTGCTCCACAATCCTGGCTTGCAGCTCAAGGCCGTTCATCCCGGGCATGCGGATATCGAGCAAAGCGATATCGATCTTCATCATACCGAGCAGCCGCAATGCTTCTTCGGCCGAATGTACGCCATAGACGTCGAGCTCGAACGGTGCCTCTTCTCCCAATAGCTGCTGAAGCCCTCTTACGATAATCGGTTCGTTATCCACGATCAACAATCGGTACATCTCCTTATGCCGCCTCCTTAAATGGAATGATGATGGTCATTCGCAAGCCTCCGAGCGCACCCCGAGCCGCGAGCAGTTCGGCATTCTCGCCGAAATTCAGCCGAATGCGCAGCTGAACGTTACGCAAACCTTCGCTCTCGGACTTATATTCCGCGTCGGTCAATAGAGCAACAATATGCGCCAGTTCTTCTTCGTCCAGCGCCCCGTTATCCTCCACCGCGATTTCGGCATGGTCCCCGCAATCCTCGAAAGCGACAATAACGAGCCCTTCTTTCACTTGATCCTCTAATCCATGCTGGTAGGCGTTCTCGACAAGCGGCTGAAGCAGCAGCTTGGGCACGGCCAGCGAGCTGACGCGTTCCGGGACTTCGCCGAATTCGACGCGGACATGATCGTCGAACCGAATGCCTTGAATAGCCGCATAGGATCGGCAGAACTTGATCTCTTGTTCGAGCGGCACGAAGTCGGCGTTCTTGGTAACGTATTTGAAGTATTCGCCCAGATGCTTGGAGAAGGCGACGACTTTGTCATTCTCTTGAAGTTTCGCCAGCCGGTGCAGGTTAAAGAAGCTATTGTACAAGAAGTGCGGATTGATCTGCGACTGCAGCTGCTTGAGCTCGGCAACCTTGATTTGGTATTGATGGACGTACGCTTCGTTGATCAGATCCTGGAGCCTGGACACGGTGCGGTTGTATTGCAAATACAAGTAATTGAATTCGTCTCTTGAACGGTAATTCAGCTGGGCGGAGAGATCGCCTTTCTCCAGTCCTTTGAATGCGCTGACAAGCCTCTTCAGCGGCGTATGGATAAGCTGGTAGAGCCGATAGGAAAACAGCAGGATAAGAATCGGAGCGGCAATCGAGATGGCCCATAGCCATATCGCGTATTGTTTAAGCGGACCGATGAAGCTGCTTTCTTCCACGAAAATCGCGAGCGTAAGCCCCAGCTTCGATGACTTCTCGAAGAACCCGTAATACGTGGAGTCTCCATCCTCGATGATTTCGTAGCCGCTCTTCTGCCCGGCTTGTAGTTGTGCGTGAATAAGGGCTTGCAGCTTCTTGCGGTCGGAAGGCACGTTGCCGCTCGTCTCGCTCCAGGATAAACCCTCATCCATAAGCATAGCGCCGCCATTGCCGTCGATGAGGAAACCGGACAGCGAATCCTTGATGGCAAGGCTCGATATTTCGAGCGCAATGGTGAACCCGCGGCCGATGGCTTGGCTGTTCGGGTAGGGCAGACTCATCCATAGCCGGTTCTGGTAGAGAAGGAAGGGCGATTCGAACGTATCGGCCATTTGATTCAAAGCGGCTGCTTCCTCGTGGTTCAATTCATTGAAGGATAATGCTGATATTTTACGATCGAGCACGGGGAAGTTGACGAAGGCGTCCTCTACGTAAGGGCTCATATTCTTTAAAATCTGCAGTTTCTTCTGGACATTCCTGACCGCATTCGTATACTGCTCGCTGGTCATGATGATCGATGAGTAGGCGAGGTTAAAGATGTCATCGTCGAGCGTATATTGCTGCTCCAATGTGACAAGAGGTCCGAAATCATCCTCAAGCGCGTTGATATAATAATTAACCTTGGCTTGCATCGAGCTGGTTATTTCGTTACGTACGAGACGCTCGCTGCGGATATTCATGAGAAGGCTGATGGTAACGAGCGGAATGATGATGACCAGAAAGGTCAGAACGAGCTTGGGGTAGAGGGTAAGCCGGCGCAGAAAGCTCATTCGGAACCTTCTCCTTTGGTGGATTTTCTCTTAAGTATAGCGTGTAAACGCTATCTTACAACGAACATTCCGAAAGAAGTTGAGGATGGTAGAGCGAAAGTAGAGAACGGATGATGACTTGGGACTTCGGCTCCAATCCGGCCGTCAGGATTCCTTTATTTTGCCGTATGTTTCGTAAGATATTGGGATTGTACCGCTATTCGCGCTGCATTAAATTGATAGATGTATCCAAATAAAAGGTTGGAAGGAGTTCATTATGAAAACGCTAACAACTTGTTTAGCACTCTTCATGCTTGTATGCAGTTTGTCCTTCGGCACGTCTACGCGCTCCAATGCAGACGCCACAGCAAGCTCCGCGAACGAAGTGGTTTACAGCTACGAAGCGGAAGCAGCGGGGAACACGATGACGGGGAATGCATCCATTGCCGACTGCAGCGTCTGCTCAGGCAGCAAGAAGGTGGGGGGCTTGTACCAAGGAAGCAGCATGCGGTTTACCAATATTGAGGTGCCGGAGGCCGGCTCGTATAACGTTGTATTCTCCTACATCTCCGGAGATCCGAGAAGCGCGGACATTAGCGCAAATGGCGGCACCTCCCGTCATATCGACTTCGACAAGACGGCAGACTGGAATACGTTAGGCACGTTAACCATTCCGATGACGCTTGTGCAAGGCAGCAACTACATCGACATTTCGGATGGCAGCGGGTACTCGCCTGATTTTGATAAAATCGAGGTTTATCCGATCGCACAAGGCTATGAGGCGGAAGCTTCCGGCAACACCTTGACGGGGAATGCGCAAGTATCGAATTGCGGTGCTTGCTCCGGCGGGCAAAAGGTAGGAAATCTCTATCAAGGTGCATCCTTGCAATTTAATGCTGTTAATGTCCCGGCGGCGGGCAGCTACAACGTTACCGTATTTTATATTTCCGGAGATCCGCGTGCTGCCGATGTGAGCACGAACGGCGGTCCGGCGCAAAATATTCTCTTCCAGAGCACGAAGGATTGGAATACCGTAGGCTCACAGACCATCAGCGTCAATCTGGCGGCCGGAAGCAACACCATTCTGTTCTCGGATGGAGGCGGGTATTCACCGGATATGGACAAAATCGTCGTAACGCCTGTAGAAGGCGGGCAAGTGCAGCCTTGTGAGCAGGTAACCACAGAAGCAGCGGCGCTTGGCGAACAGGTAGCCAAGAAGAAGTTCGGGTCGATCAAACTCTCTGAATATGCAGACGCGGTTGTCATCCAAAATGGCGACTATGCCGTTACTTACCGCACGGATAGCGGGATGGCGGATTATGCTTGGAAGGATAAGACGATCGCCAAAGGGGTATACAGCAAATTCGCAGAAAAGGCGAGCAGCTGCTACGACAGCCACAGCTTCTCCATGGCGGATGTGACCCCCGTGAAAGACGGCTTCGGCAAAGGCATAAAGGTGAAATTCGTCAACAGCCAAGAAGGCAGTCCGACTTTGAACCAATGGTACAGCTTCTATGAGGATAAGCCTTATTTCTTCACCAGAACAGAAGCGGTATCCGCTGCAGAATTGCAAACGAACTATATGGCTCCGCTCGTAACGAATTCAACCGGCGGCATCGATATCGGCAGCTATACGGACGGGCGGGTATTATCCGTTCCTTATGACAACGATATGTGGATTCGTCATCAAGCTGTGCCGATCAATTCAGCAGATACAAGTTATGAAGTGTCCGCGATCTATGATAATGCCAGCAGGAGCGGTCTTATTGTAGGTTCGGTAACTCACGATACTTGGAAAACGGGAATTCGCTTCACCGGCGAAAACAATCGCTTGAATCAGTTGGAAGTATTCGGCGGCGTGTCGACCGCGAAAACGCATGATTCGGTTGCTCACGGTAGCATTAAGGGAACCGTACTGTCATCGCCTACGGCATTCGTCGGCTTCTATGGCGATTATCGGAAAGGCATGGAAGAGTACGGTAAGGCAAACGCAGTGATTGCTCCGCCGCTTGCATTCGGCAAAAAAGTTCCCGAAGGCGTGCCTGTCGGCTGGAACAGCTGGGGTGCTTTTGGCAGCAATCTGACCTATCAGGATGTGCTGGATACGTCCGATTACGTGAAGCAGCATCTGCAGAAGGAAGGCTTCAATAATAAGAAGGTTACCTATATCAATTTGGATTCGTACTGGGATAATCTAACGGAAGCGCAGTTAGCGGACGTTGTGGCCAAGGTCCGCAAGAACGGGCAGAAAGCCGGCATCTACTGGGGACCGTTCGTCTATTGGGGCGACAATATGGAGCAGCAGGTGGAGGGATCCAGTTATAAATACGGAGATATCATCCTGCGTGATGAATCAGGCAACCCGCTGCCTAAATTGGACGGCGCTTATGCGGTAGATCCGTCTCACCCGGGGGCTAAGGAGCGGATCGCGTATTTCCTTAACCGCTTTAAGAATCTGGGCTTCGAATATATCAAGCTGGATTTCCTCACCCATGGTGCCTTGGAAGGCAACCACTACGATCCTGCGGTCCAAACCGGAACGCAAGCCTATAACCAAGGTATGGCTTATGTAGATAGCCTCATCGCGGATAAAATGTTTATCAGCGCCTCCATTGCGCCGCTGTTCCCAAGCCAATACGCGCATAGCAGACGGATCGCTACCGACACGTTCGGCAGCATCTCCGATACGGAGTTCCAACTGAACGCATTGACGTATGGCTGGTGGCAGAACGGAACGATCTATCATTACACGGATCCCGATCATATGGCATTGTCCAGAGCGGGGTCGTTAATCGAGGCTAGAAGCAGAGTCAACTCCGCTGTTATTTCGGGTACGGTGTTTATGGATTCGGATAACGTTCACGATGCAAAAGCGCAGGAATACATGACGGCCCTGCTGACGAATAAGGCCGTGCTGGAAGTCGCTCAAATCGGAAAAGCATTCCGCCCGATCGAGGGGAATACCGGTGCTAAAGCTGCGGATGCCTTCGTGCTGAAAGATAAAGGCGATTATTACATCGCGCTCTTTAACTACGGCAGCACGCCTGTCGAGAGAACCGTAGATTTAGCAAGGGCCGGTTTGGACAGCGGTGCGGCTTATAAGCTGAAGGATCTCTGGACGGGCGCAGCTACCGGCGACGTTCAAGGCTCCCTGCAAGTGACGCTTGAGCCGATGGAATCGAAGCTATTCCGATTGACGCCTAAGAACTAAACGGAATTGGTGAACGATAGCGGATATGCCGCTCTCACGATCGTTGAAGCTCCAAATTTGCTCTATTCTCGCACGGGAGGGTCTTGGGTTTGATGATGCTGAGAGTCGGGTTTCGCGACTCTCAGTTTCTTTTTGCGGCGTTTTTGCCGCTGAGAGTCGCTTTTTGCGGCTCTCAGCCCTCGGCGGGATCAGAGTCATGGTTTTCTTAATGCCTTTTTATAAAGCTCCTCTTAACGGAATCAGAATTTGAACTGCAGTGCCGATGCCCAGCCGGCTATAGATATGGACGCCATAGCTGTCTCCGAACGTCAGCTTAATGCGGCGGTCCACGTTGCGTATGCCGTAGCCGGAAGCTCCGTCACCTTCCTCATCACCGAGTATCCGTTGGAGCTTCTCCGGCCGCATGCCCATGCCGTCGTCGATGACATGGAGCACGAGCGTGTCCTCATGGATGCAAGCTTTTATGATCACGTTGATGCCGGCCTCGTCGTCCCATATCCCGTGATTGATGGCATTCTCGATAAAAGGCTGCAGCATCAGCTTGATCACCGGATAAGGCAGTGCGGCTTCTTCAATGTCATAGTGCACATGAAGGAGTCCTTCGAAGCGCAGCTGCTGGATGGCAATGTAGGACTTCGTCAGCCGCAGCTCCTCAGCGAAGCCGACAATGGTTTTTCCTTTGTTCAGCGAGATCCGATAGAACTTCGCCAGATGGGTAACCATGTCCTGAATGCGATTGTCATCGCTGCGCATCGCAAGCGAGGAGATGGAGGCCAGCGTGTTGTAGAGGAAATGCGGATTAATTTGCGCCTGCAGCATGCTCATTTCCGCTTCTTTCTTCGCAATCTCCTTCTTGTACACCTCATTTATCAGTTCCTTCATGCGCCTGGCCATCTTCGTCATGGCGAAGGATAACAGCCCGACCTCATCATGCCATGTCGATACGGCTTGGACATCAAAGTCTTCCGACTCAATTCGGCGTGTGAGCTGCAGCAGCTTCTCGATTCGAATCGTGAACCACCTGGCCGTTATGTAAATGAGGATAATGGATAGGATTAAGCTGGCGATGGCAATCGTAAACAACCGAGAGAACGCAATCTTCACATTCATTAGCAGGCTGTTATAGGACACGATAGAGACGGTTTTCCAGCCGTTATCAATGGAGTTATAAACGACAAAAACACGCTCGCCCTTATACATCCCAATAAAGCTGCCTGCCTTGCTGTTCCCCCAATCGCCCCGCACAAACTCCTTTAGATTGTGGTTAATCTTGCTTTTGTCCTTGCCGGAAATGATGGCTCCATCCTCAGAAACGATGAATAGCTCTTTGTTATTGTTTTCTTTTGCCATCAGGGCGTAAATGTCGACTTCAGGAATATCCATGGTCAGGATTCCGTAGGGATAGTTCAGGCTGTTGTTGTCCAGCAGACGAGCGAGCACGATGCGGGACGGTTTGCGCTCCTCGATGCCTTGTGTCACTTGATCGCTGGACGGATTGGTGGCCGGCATAACGGTGAACGTAACGCTGCCGTAAGACTTACTCGCCAAGCTGAACCAGGGGTAACGCATGAGGTCATTATCGGCGCGTTTAATAAACACCTGATCGGTGGGCAAAGTCAGATTGGTCGTGTAGACGGTCACACTGCTCAGATCCGTGTTGGTGACGAGCAGATTTCGAAACGAGCTGTTGATATATTCATAAGCATCGACGTATTGGTTATTGTTGGAATAATCCATGGTCAGGAAGTCGCGAAGACGGCTGTCCAGATACAAGGAGGAGGAGACTTTGGAATAGGAATCGAGCTTCATCTTCAGGTTGGAGCCAATCTGATCGGTCGTGGAGAGCATGTTGGAATACATCTGTCTGGTCAATTCGCTCTTCATCGTTTCGTAGGAATAGATGGCAAAGAAAATCAGGGGAATAACGGATACGAGCCCGAAGACGACGAACAGCTTGTTGCGCAAGTGCATGTTGAGAAAAGGTCTTATCAGCAGGCGATGAATGAGGCCGGGCACGAGCGTCCCTCCGAATCAGTAAATTTGTTTGCGATAGTGGTTGGGAGTCATGCCCGTTGTCTTATGAAAAATAGAACAGAAATAAGAGACGTTCTCATAGCCGACCAAGCCGGCGATTTCATGGATTTTGAGCGACTTATCGGCGAGCAGCGCGGTTGCTCGTTCCATTCGTGTCCCCGTAATCACCTCAAGAATGGTGCGTCCGGTCTTCTCTTTATAGATGGTGCGGATATAATTCGGCGATAAGTAGACTTCCTTCGCGATATCCTCGACAGTTAGCGGCTTGTGATAGGAACGTTCAATAATATCTTGAATATGCCGGGCGATATGCTGATGGCGGTCTTTGTCCTTCTCCGACAGGGCCATGATTAAGCTGTGGCAGACATGCAGGACATGCTCCCCGATCTCGTCCAGCGTTTGGCAATGGCTCATAATCTCCCATTCGCTGCTGAACGGGCCGACCTGAAGCTCATTAATCGCGCCGCTGAAATGCTGCTCCACAGCCGTGATGAGACGAACAGCCGCGGAACGGGCAAGATGAGGGTGTACATGTTTCTCTCGCAGCTTATGGATGAACAGGGCAACCTCCTGCTCCGTTTCCTCCGAGCGCTGATGCACGATGGTCCGGCAAAGTGCGGCTCGGTGCTCTTCGACCTCGACCTCTTCCGTAGACGGCATTTGGACGTCTTCCGCAGCTAACAATGCCCCGTTGCCGAAATAGAAAGCCTGCTCCGCAGCGCTGCGCGCCTCCTTGAAGAGGTGATAGGCATCCTCCAAACGATCGCTTGTTCGGGATAGTCCGATTGTCAGCGACACGGGGAAATCCGCCTCGATCAGCTTCTGTAATTGCTGCCAGTTCTCCCGTTCCCCGTCAAACAGAGAGTCCGGGAACACCCCGGCGAATGTGCGATACTCCCAATCGATCAGCTCACCAATATAACCGAGCGCCATTAAACGGTTATGCACCGCTTCGCCAATACTACGCTCAAGCGGGTCCGGCATGCTCGAATCCACGGCAGCCCCGTCGTTGCGGCTCGGGCGGTCAATCACCAAGTAAGCGACTTTGAAGGGACCGCGCAATGGAGGCGTGGCAATGGAGTCCAGCTGCAGCAGCCTTTGCACCAATTCGGCGCGCCGATCCGGCGTTTCCTCCATGAGGAGCATGCGCAGCAGCTTCTCTTTGGCCATCTCTTCCGAGCGCTCCGTTAGTTTGGCTTCCTCGCATTTCTGTTTGACCTTCTCCATGAGATGCCGCAGCTCTTCCATGTCGATGGGCTTGAGCAGATAGCCGGATGCCTCGACGGCGAGTGCGGCTTTAATATATTGAAACTCATCGTGACCGCTGAGAAATACGATCTTGACCCGCTTGCGAACCTGCTTCGCGCGTTTTACAAACTCGAGTCCATCCATGATGGGCATGCGAACATCGGTCAGAATGATATCGGGATTAAGCTGCTGGGTTAACTCCAGTGCTTCTCGGCCGTTGCGGGCGGTCCCAATAACCCGTATCCCCATCGCTTCCCAAGGCACATAACTAGTAAGCGTTTCCAATTCTATCTTCTCATCATCTACGAGCAGTATCGAATGCATAGGTGAGCCACGTCCTTCCTATGTAAGAGCGGGGTGATCATTACTTGTTTTATTGTAGTCGGCCTACGGTATTTCAACAATGGCACAATATGAAATCCGGTGTTTTGGCGTATGAATTGGCGGATGTTTGCATGGAATGGCTGCGGAAAGCTCCCCTATAATGAGGATATTCCAGACGATAAGGCAGGGGGAGAGCGTAATTGAAAGCGCATATCGAACAACCGTTGCAGCGTGCGCCGCTGCTCGGAAAGACTAACGGAAAGTGGAAGCGTTTCCGTCAGCAGAAGTATTTATGGCTTATGATCATGCCCGCGTTTATTTGTACGCTGCTGTTTTCATATACCCCGATGTTCGGACTCTATATGGCGTTCATTAATTACCAGCCAGGCGGATCTTTCTTCGGATCTTTCTTTCACAGCGAGTTTGTCGGACTGCGGTGGTTCCAATACTTCTTCGACAACGGCGACTTCTGGCTGATTATGCGCAACACGCTGGCCCAAAGCTCATTAAGCTTGCTGTTCGGATTCCCGGCACCGATCATTCTTGCCATCGCGATCAATGAAATCAACAGCGGGGCGTTCAAACGGATCGTGCAGACGATTTCGTACTTACCGCACTTCATCTCCTGGGTTATTGCAGCGAACATCATTGTCACGCTGTTGTCGTCGCAGGGGCTTGTGAATAAAGTGCTGATGCTGCTGCACCTCACCGATAAACCGGTCGGATTCTTCCAGAACGGGCATTATTTCTGGTGGATCATCGCTTCCTCTAATATGTGGAAAGACATGGGCTTCAACGCCATCATGTACCTTGCGGCCATTGCTTCCATTAATCCCGAGCTGTTCGAGGCGGCCAAGGTGGACGGCGCATCCCGTATGAAGCAGATGCTGTACGTGACGTTGCCCGCGCTTCGCCCGACAATCGTCATCCTGCTCATTCTGGCGGTTGGCGGCATTCTGAATGCCGGGTTCGACCAGCAGTACTTGCTGCAGAACAACCTGGTCTTGAAGTATTCCGATGTTATCGACACTTATACGTATAGGTACGGTTTGCAAAATGGGATGTTCTCCTATGGCGCGGCAGTAGGATTATTCAAGTCGGTGGTCGCTTTTATATTAGTGCTGCTGGTGAATAGGCTGGCGAAGAAAGTCAATGATCAATCGCTGTTCTAACATAGGGGTTTAGGGAGGAAAAGAGAGCATGAAAAGCAGGGAAATGGGAGACATGCTTTACTCCGGCGCGGTATACGCCTTTCTACTGGCAGTCGTATTCGCAACGTTCTACCCGTTCTGGAATGTGCTGGTTCTATCGGTCAACAGTGCGTCGGATACCATCAAGGGAGGCATCTACTTCTGGCCGAGGGAGCTTTCATTTACGAGCTATAAAGAGATTTTAACCGATGGTCAAATCATTCACGCCGTGTGGGTAACGGTAGCACGAACGTTGATCGGGACGCCGCTTACGATTCTGGTCATCAGCTTGCTGTCCTATCCGCTGAGCAATCGTGATTTGGTGCTTAGAAGGCCGATAACGTTGTATTTCATCTTCACGATGTATTTCGGCGGCGGATTGATTCCGTACTATATGGTGCTCAAGAATGTACACTTGATCGACTCGTTCTGGGTGTTTATCTTCCCGGGGCTGATGAATGTGTTCTATATGATTCTTGTGCGGACGTATATCGAACAGCTTCCGCAGGAGCTGACGGAGTCGGCTAAGATTGACGGCGCTAACGATTTGCAAGTGTTCATCCGTATCATTCTTCCTTTGACGACGCCGGTGCTGGCGACGATCGCCCTGTTTACGGCTATCGGTCATTGGAACGCTTGGTTCGATTCGTATGTGTTCACCTATAAGCCCAGCTTGAAAACCCTTCAAGCAGTGCTAGTTAAGATACTTAATCAGTACCAGACAGGCAGCATGGTGTCCGAAGCCCAGCAGCTGGCAGATTCCTCGAAGAGGCTGGCGGTATCGTCGGATACGATCCGTATGGCAGCGACTATGGTCGCAACACTTCCGATTGTGCTGGTTTATCCGTTCCTGCAGCGATATTTCGTTAAGGGCATGACGCTTGGCGCAGTCAAAAGCTGATTTCTCTCAAGTTATGAAAGGAGTGTGAGTGGAAGGCGGCTATTATGACGCACGGGCAGTAAATTATCGTTTTACCACGGAATGTCTATGGAAACGCTCATGAATCAACTATCATGTATTTGGGGGGAGCAACACGCTATGAACAAGAAACGTATATTGACAGTCATGCTCACAATCATGGTCTTTACGACGCTGCTTATCGGCTGCAGCAGTAAAGATAACAACACCGCAACGAACGAGTCCAATGATACCGCGGCTACTGCTGATTCTACTAATTCCACGGATGCGAACAATGCGGCGGCGGAAACGAACAGTAAACCTTCGGAGCCGATTACGCTTACCTTCTTCGATAAAAATACGGGCGATGCCTTCACGAACCCTGTAGCGCAAGAGGTTACCAAACGCACAGGCGTCTCTGTCGAAATTCAACAGCCGAGCGGCAATCCGTCGGAGAAGCTGAATCTGATGCTTGCCAGCGGCGACTTGCCGGATATTATCCTCATGGACCGCGGCAGCGATATCGTGAACAAATATATTGCAGCAGGCGCCATCATTCCATTGGATGATCTGATCGAGAACTTCGGAGCTGACGTCAAATCCCAATACGGCGAAGTCTTGCAAAAGACGCGTTATACGGACGGCAAAAACTACTATTTGTCCAATTGGTATGGCATGGATAACAGCCCGGTATTCGGCATTCAGATGCGCAAGGATCTATTGAAGGAGCTCGCGCCGGACAAAGCGGAAGGCGGCCAGCCGTTCACGACGGATGAATTCGAGCAGCTGCTGAAGGATTTTAAAGCGAAATATCCGAACATTGACGGCAAAGCTTCGATACCGCTTACTTTGAATGCGGAGAATATGGGCGCAGTCCTTGGCACTTTCAAAGGCATGTGGGGGATGAAAGCCTACTACGAAGACGGGGGAAGCCTCAAGTTTGACGTCAAGGACCCGAAATACCGTGAAATGATTCTCTACATGAACAAATTGTACCGCGAAGAGCTGATCGATCCGGAATGGGCGGTCAATAAATCGCAAACCTGGGAACAGAAGCTATCTAACGGTTATGTCTTCGCAACGGCTTCGGCCTATTGGGATCCGGGTAACGCGAACAACGCTTTGCTGAAATCCGGCGGCGCGGATAAACAGCTATTCTCCTATAAAGTAATTGCACCGGGCGTTGATCCGGGAGCGACAACGTTCGGTCCGCGGAGTCCGCTCGGCTGGGATGCGATTGCCATCTCCAAGAACAACAAGCATCCGGAAGAAACGATGAAATTCATCAACTTCCTTGCCAGTGAAGAAGGGCAGTATCTCCTCATGTGGGGGATTGAAGGCCAAACTTGGGATATGAAGGACGGCAAACATACGCCGAAGCCGGAAGTTCTTCAAGGCTTGAAGGAGGACTGGGCTGCTGAACAGAAGAAGACCGGTCTTCAGAAATGGACGTGGTTCGTCAAGAACGGACTGGGCAGCGACGGCACGCCTTATCACATCGGTGACAACAATCGCGGCGAAATCGACCTGATGGCGTTCAAGAATCTATCCGATACGGTATGGGATACTTCTCCATACGATAACCTCGGACCAGGGGGCGGTACTCCGGAATCGCTCAGCTACCAGAAGGTTCAGGATATCATGAAGCAATCGATCACGAAGATCATCATTGCGAAGAGCGAGCAAGAGGCAAACACCGGATTCGACAGCATGCTTGCGGAGATGAAGTCAGCCGGCGACGAGAATGTGGAAGCGATTATTACGGATAACTACAACAAGCGCCAAGAGCTTTGGAAGTAAACCGATTCGTGCGGGGGCTGAGTAGCCCCCCGCTCAGGCTAGCTGAGAGTACGATAATCGTACTCTCAGTGATCCAAATTAAAATGCTGTTAAGAATTCGAAGGGCTGCCGTTTTCGGCGGCCTTTTGGCGTGCGCGGAACCGACGGACTTTCATCAGATTGCCGCAAGCTCTCTCATCGCAGAACCGTTTGGACCGGTTTCGAGTTTCGTCATAGTAAACCGCTCGGCAATCCGGATTATCGCAAATGCGCAAGCGGAAGGGTTCGCAATCTGTGAGTAGGTGGCCGAAGGAAGCGGCAACCTCCGCTTCGATGCGGGGCCAGCCTTTGTGCAACGGAGTACTCTCCAAACGAAATTGGGAGTTCGATTCCGTGATGTGCAGAATCATGGGGCCGCTCGATAATGCACGGTTCAGCCCTTCGAGATTCACGGGGTCCACGGCTTCGCGCGCCGTCAGCTTCTGGACGATACGGAGGATATGCCCTCGTAATTTCTTCAACTCATTTACTTCTTTGGCAGTCGGTGCTCCCGGATAAGGAAGGTTGTGAATCGTCAGCCATTGCTCTAACCATTCCGGCTTATCGAGCAGTTCCTCGGTATGATCGCTGCCTCTCCAGTCACGATAGTCGCTCCTCAGAAAGTCCTCCCATAATTGAAACATTCGCGTATACCCCCTCTTCATGTGAATTTTTCTTTATTGTAACACTCAAGTTTGCACTTAGCTAGTTACTAAATGTTCATCACCTATATTTGGATCCGATATTCATAGTTATTCTAAACCATGTAAAGTATAAATAACGGCTATGTTACGAATAGGCATTGTTATGGAGTAATAGGTGTGATATAAAGTGAGTTCCGGAGGTGTATCATGCAGAAGGCGATCGTCGTTTATTATTTTACCGATAAAAAGAATAACTTAAGCGAGTTGAATCAACTTCTTCAAGAAGGATGGAAGGTTGTATCTCAGAGTGCAATGTCAGGCGGGACAATGCCGACTGTTTATTCACTTGTTATAGTGGAGAGAAATTAGAACGAGAGTGAGTGATTCAACATGTACCCCATGCGCAATCAGAACCGCAGCTGTACGGATACAGACCAAATTCAGGCTTTTCTCCAGCAGGCTCAGACTGGATATCTTGGCTTATCCTCAGGCGATATTCCCTATGTCATTCCGCTCAATTATGTTTGGTTAAACAACGCCATTTATTTTCACGGGGCAGAAGAAGGCAGGAAGATCGATTATATCACACAGAACCCGCGAGCCTGTTTCACTGTCAGCGAGAGTTATGGGACGATCACGAACCCGGTACCGGCCGATACAGATACGGCCTATATGAGTGTCATTATCGAAGGAGCGCTGCTTCCGGTTCCGGATGTGAACGAGGCGATGGAGGCGATGCAGCTAATGCTGGATAAATATGTGCCCGGTTATTACGATCGACCGCTTGGGCGGGTTCATCTGGAACGGTATGTATCCAGCTTAGGCAGTAAAACCGCGATCTATAAGCTGCCTGCAGACTCGTTGTCGGCCAAAGAACAAGCAGCACCTTTGGAGCGTATGTTCTATGAAGGTAAAACCGTTCATCATGACCGGGCATAAGGAAGCGGGGGGTTAACGGTTGTCAGCGTGGCTATTTTATGAAAAGAAGCCCTTTTCAAATTTTAACGGTTGTGAGCGTCGTTATTCATGGTATAATGGCTGATTTCTATCGGAAAATGACATCATAAGCTCGCTGGCAACCGTTAGAAAATAAAGCGGGGCTTTATCGGCCAAATAGCCCCTGTCACAACCGTTACAGGTTGGAAGATGGCTCGGTCGGCTCTTGATGGGTGTCGCGAGCGTTTGCGGGGCAGATAGAAATATCTGCCCCGTTTGAGTTACTTCGAGAGGGGGAGCTTGACCTCGAATGAGGTTCTCCCCTCGTCGCTGGCTGCGGAGATCGTACCCTGATGAAGCTCGACGATGTTTTTGGCGATGGCAAGGCCAAGTCCCGAGCCGCCCGTATTCCGCGAGCGGGATTGTTCGCTGCGATAGAAACGTTGGAACAGCAGCGGAATGATGGAAGCCGGCAAAGTCTCGCCATAGTTTGCGATTTCGACGACAGCTTGTCCGTTGCCGCTCCAAGTCGTGATCTCGATACGCCGGCCGCTCTTGCCGTATTGGATGGCATTGACGATTAAATTCTCGAATACCCGAACAAGCTTGTCCCCGTCCGCATGGATGACAAGGGGATGGTCGGGAAGCATCAATTGGCACTCCATCCCCGCCTGTTCGAATTGCAAACGAAATTGACCTGCCAATTGTCCCATCAGCTCAACGAGATTGATCGGTGACGGTCGAAGCTTCATCCCGCCGCTTGTCCGCGTAAATTCGAACAGATCATCGATCATCGACTTCAGGTGCATCGATTTATGATGTGCGATTTGGACGTATTGCCGCAGCTCCACTTCATCCTGATAACGATCATCATTAATCAGACCTAAATACCCGACGATGGACGTCAGCGGCGTGCGTAGATCGTGGGAAACGTTCGTGACCAGCTCGGCCTTCGTTCGCTCGGCGCGCCGTTCTTCCTCGATGGACAGCTTCAGCTGTGCCGTCATTCGATTGATATTGTCGGCCAATGCGCCGAGCTCGTCCTCTCTGCGAATCGGAAGGCGGAAATCGAAATTCCCGCCGGCGATCCGTTCGATGCCTTGCGAGATTTCCATCAGATAGTGAATGGTGGAGCGGCTGAAGACGAAGAAATAGATAATCGTAAACAATAGGCCGGCTAAAGTAAATGAGATCGGAATGCCGAGCTGAGATCTCACCAAGTCCACGAGATTGGCGATGAAAGGGATATTGGTTTGGTAGGCGGCGATGGCGATCAAGCTTAGAAAAACGACCGTCAGGCTGGACGCAAGCGCGCTTAAGGCGAACAAATACAACATTTTGAAACGAAGGCTCTCCCACGGACTACGGTTATGGATCAATTTTGTACCCCACTCCCCAGACGGTCTGGATGAGCTTAAAGCCGCCCAGCTCGCTCTCCAATTTATCGCGAAGCTTGCTTATATGAACCATAACCGTGTTGTTGGACTCCATGAACTTGTCCTTCCACACCGCTTCGAATATCGCCTCCGCACTGAACACCTGCCTGGGATGACTCGCCAGCAAATACAAGATATCGAACTCCGTCGACGTCAAACTCACATTCCGATCCTCCACGGTCACGGCATGCAGCTTCTTGCTGATTTTCACCGATTGGATGAGAATTTCATCTTGCTCCTGTATCGGTTGTGTTTGCGTATTCAAATGCATGGACCTGCGCAGCAGCGACTTTACTCTGGCCAGCAGCTCAAGGGCGTTGAATGGCTTGACCATATAATCGTCAGCCCCCGTAGTCAGCCCCATGATCTTGTCCATATCCTCAGCTTTGGCACTCAGCATCAGTATCGGAATATTATCGTACTCCGCTCGAACCGTACGAACGACCTCCAGCCCATCCATCTCCGGCATCATGACATCGAGGACGAGCAATTGGACCGATTCCTTGGCGATCAAGTCGAGTGCTTCGCGACCGTTGCTTGCCGTCAGCACCTGGTAGCCTTCGTTAGTCAGGAAGATTTTGATCAGCTTGGCGATTTCCGGGTCATCGTCTGCGATCAGAATTTGAATCGATTTCATAGAAGAATCTCTCCGTTTAAATGAAGTTAACTACCGTGTTTGTACCATTAGCTTATCAGATATCGTTTCCGCAACCTACCGCATGAATCCACAAATAAGAAAAACTTAAGGTTTCTTTTAAGGCGTTTTATGAACCTCTCCGGCTCGGGACGTTATCGTAGAGTGGCAAGACCATTTAACGATAACGAGGAGGTTCGTGCGAGATGGAACGACTACAACAAGCCGAACAACATATAGACGGTTATACGAAAATCAATGCCGTACGAGCCGCTAATGATGAGATCCACCAGGGGCATCTGGTCTTAATTAACCGTGAGCACCCAATCCGGGAGGAAGTTTCTACAGACCGTTTGCTGCCGCTGCGTTCGTTCCCGGCCATCCATACGCTTAGCGAGGATATGCTGCTGGATCGGACCTGCTTGCACCATTTGGCTGATTTGATTGAGGCTTGTGAAGGGATAAACGATATTATCGCGGTCAGCGGATATCGGACCCGAATGGAACAGGAGCAGATTTATCAATCCTCGCTAGTCGAGAATGGCGCGGAATACACGGCCTGTTATGTGGCATGGCCCAATCAGAGCGAGCATCAGACGGGACTGGCTATCGACGTCGGCAAGCGGAACAAGGACGACAAAGACGTGGATTTCATTGCACCGTCTTTCCCGGACAGCGACGTTTATTTGACCTTCAAGCAGCTTGCTGCCCGGTATGGGTTTATCCAACGCTATAAGGAAGGCAAGGAAACCATTACGCATATTTCTTGCGAGCCGTGGCATTTCCGTTATGTCGGTTATCCCCACGCTGCCATCATGGATCGCAACGATTGGTGCCTGGAGGAATACATCGATCAGCTCCGAAGCTACCCCTATGATGAGGGCCATCTTGTATTCGAGGATGAGCGTACTTACATTGAGATTTATTATGTACCGGAGGAAAGAGAGGGGCCGACGACGAGCATTCCCCTCATACCTTGCGAGCGTTACACGGTTTCGGGAAATAACAGCGATGGATTTATTGTGACGGCATTCCGGGATAAAGGAAGCCAAGCTTATGTCTAAACCAAATTTCGGCGGACTCGATTGGCTAAAATTTATCGTCGCTCTAATGGTCGTGGCTAATCATACAGGTCCGTTTCTCTCCTACAGCGCCACGGCTGATTTTGTTCTAAGCAATTTGCTTACGCGCATCGCTGTTCCGGTCTTTTTCATGACAGCCGGATATTTATTTTATCGCAAACTAACCGGGGATCCGGCGAAGGACCGTAAAACGCTGTACGGTTATATGCGAAGAACCGGGAAGTTATATCTGATCGCGATCGTGCTGTACATTCCGCTGAATGCGTATAAGGGTTATTTTTCGGATTCCTTCACCGTTTATTCGCTGATCAAGGACATTGTGTTTGATGGCACGTTCTATCACCTGTGGTATTTGCCGGCCTTAATGCTGGGTTTGTTGATTACTTACGTGATCTATCGGATGAAGTCCATGAACGCTATGCTGGCTGTCGCGGGCGGCTTGTACATCGTGGGACTGCTGGGGGATAGCTATTATGGAATCCTGCCAAGCGGCAGTGGAATCACTCAAGTGTACGCGGGCATGTTCACCGTGTTCGATTACACGCGTAACGGGTTCTTCTATGCCCCGATCTTCTTGGCGCTCGGCGCTTGGGCTGCCAAGCATCCGGCTCCGGCCAGATCGCCGATGGCCAATGCGACCTTGTTTGCCTGTTCGCTCGCCATGATGGTTCTCGAAGGCTCGATACTGCGCGCATATGATATTCCGAGGCATGACAGCATGTATATATTTGCGCTGCCCGCGACGTATTTCTTGTTCCATTGGGCGATGCAGTGGAAGGTACAGTCGAGCAAAACATTCCGAGAGTGGCGAGTATGGGTCTACATTCTGCATCCTATTGCGATCGTGCTCGTTCGCGGCGGGGCCGAGGCAGCGCATCTGGAACGGCTGTTTATTTCGAACAGTTTGCTCCATTTTGCCGCTGTGTGCCTGGTGTCGGTCGGGATGTCCGCCGCTGCGGTATGGGCAGTGGAGTACCGGCGGAAACGGAAGCACAGGCCAAGACGCTTTGTGCTGGAGCAATCCTAATGGGCTTGACTACAAATAAGAAATATTTAAGGAATCCTTTATGGCATGTTATAAACCTCCCTGGCCCGGGGCGTTATCTTAGAGATAGAGCAACGGACAAGAAACTTAGGAGGCATTACACATGAAAACAAAGCTGTACCTACTATACGGCGGTAAATCCGTCGAGCATGACGTGTCATTGAAAACGGCAGTTACCGTACTTCTTTCCATAGATGAAAGCCGCTTTGAGGTGTATCCGATTTACATTACGCGCGATGGCTTATGGTGCTCGCCCGGACATCTTTCCAAGGAAGGTTTAACGGTCGAGCAGTTGATCGCGCGGCCCTCGTCTACAGACACAGCCCGTTCAATCGGCGAAATATTGACGGGCGTGCTGGCACTTCCCGGACCTAAAGTCGTCATGCCGCTTCTGCATGGCCCGAACGGGGAGGACGGCACGGTGCAAGGTTTGATGGAGCTGCTGAACATTCCCTACGTGGGGAACGGCGTACTGTCGGCTGCCCTTACGCTGGACAAGGCGATGTCGAAGCAAGTATTGGCCCAAGCCGACATTCACCAAACCGAATATGTCGTATGCCGCTTCGAGGAGTGGAGAAGTGATGAGAAGGCGATCCTCTCCGGCGTCGAGGAGAGCATTGGTTATCCCTGCTATGTGAAGCCGGCTTCTCTCGGATCAAGTATCGGCATCAGCAGATGCTTAAACCGTCAAGAGCTGCTGGCCGGCATTCGGGAGGCGTTCTCTTATGATAAGAAGCTCGTGTTCGAACGCGAGGTGGCCGGCAGAGAAATTCAAGTGGCGGTCATCGGCAATGAAAGGCCGCTTGCATCGCTGCCAGGGGAATTCATTCATGACCATAGGTTCTTCGATTACGAATCCAAGTACTTCGATAAGCAGCTCCGAATGTCCATTCCCGCTGAGCTGCCGAACGGCTTGACCGAGCGAATCCGCGAGCTGGCGATCCGAGCCTATCAAGCTCACGGCTGCGAGGGTCTTGCTCGTGTCGACTTCTTCCTGGACAGAGAAGGCGATTTGTTCCTGAACGAGATTAATGCTTTGCCCGGATTCACGAATTTCAGCATGTATCCGGTGATGTGGGAACGTACCGACGGAACGACGTATGCGCAGCTGGTCGAGAAATTGATCGACCACGCGATTGACCGTCATGAGAACAAACAAACGATTCGATATTCGAAATAAGCGAGGTGGAAGGGATGCTAAGAGACACATGGGCTGAAATTAGTTTGAGCCGCATTCGCGAGAATATGCAGACCATTCGCCGTACCTTACATCCCTCCGTCAAGCTGATGGCCGTCGTGAAGGCGAACGGCTACGGACATGGCGACCTTGAGTCAGCCGCGGCGGCGGAATCGGCAGGGGTGGATTATCTGGCCGTCGCATACCTTGAGGAAGCCCTTCATTTGCGTGCCAGCGGCATTAAATTGCCGCTGCTCATATTGACTCCTATTAAACCTGAGTTGGTGCAAATGGCGCTCGAGCATGATTTAACGTTAACCGTAACCAGTGCCAAATGGTTTGCGGAGCTGCGGAAGCTGATCCCGTACGCCGCTTCGGCAAAGCTTCGTATTCATGTGAAAATGGACACGGGCCTTGGGCGGATCGGAATTCGAACGCAACAAGAATGGGACGAGCTCGTTCCGTGGCTGCGCGCGGAAGATGTCGAGATGGACGGCTTCTATACGCATTTTGCAACGGCAGGGCAAGCGGACACCGACTTTCTGGAGCAGCAAGTCGCGCGCTTTATAGAGATGAAGGAATGGGGCCGCTCGTCAGGCTTGGCGATCCGGCATTATCATTGTGCTGGCAGCGCCGCGGCATTGCGGTTTCCGCAGCTGGCGATGGATATGGTGCGGATCGGGGCGGCCATGTACGGCTTCTATCCGGAGAAGCTTGTGCGCTCCGTGAAGCTGGAGCCGGCACTAAGCCTGCATAGCCGCCTGATTCAAGTGAAGCAGCTGGCCAAAGGCGAATATCTCGGCTACGACAATTCGTACCAAGCCGAGGAAGACGAATGGATCGGAACGGTGCCGATCGGATATGCGGATGGCTGGAATCAGCGGATGCAAGGTTCGGATGTGCTCGTTGAAGGCCGGCGTGCCAAGATCGTCGGCAAGATCTGCATGGACCAGCTGATGATCAAGCTTCCGCGGCCTTGCCCGGAAGGTACACTGGTGACGTTGATCGGACGGCAAGGAGCGGAGCGCATTACCATCGCAGAGCTGGCGGAACCGCTTGGCTGCGCGCAGCAGGAGATATCCACGTCACTGTCTTCGCGCGTCACAAGAACGTATACCGAATACGAAGAAACGCGGACATTAGTGGACAACATGACGCTCGGACTATGGAATGAGCACATGGTCATCGGTCATGCTGAACATCAAATATGTAACCTATAAAAATATTATAGATAGTTACTTGCATTCACTCTCGGCACATGATATAGTACTCCACGTAACCAATTAAGTTTAATTAAGTGGTTACATCGTGGTGTGGTAATCGTGTAAACCGAGTGTGAATGTTTTGCTATGAAGATTCGCTCTAACGCTTGACGACAATTTAATGCAGTTGATATTTCGTTCCCTCAAGAACTTTACTCTCCTGAGATTCAGGCCTGCGAAGCTGGGCTGCGCGTAGTTATCACAAGCAAATTTACATCAAGTCACTGCGCTAGTTTGCTCGGCCACCCACAAACTCAAATCAAAAGGAGATTATCAAATGACTATTCCACAAAGCATTCGTCCGTTTCACGTGAACATTCCGGAAGCGGAACTAACTGAATTGCGCAATCGCATCAACGCAACAAGATGGCCGGAGAAAGAAACGGTCTCCGATCAATCGCAAGGCACGCAGCTTGAAACGATGCAAGAGCTTGCTCGTTATTGGGCAAACGAATACGACTGGCGCAAAATCGAGGCGAAAATCAACGCCGTTCCTCATTTCCTTACGGAAATCGACGGTCTGGATATTCACTTCATCCACGTTCGCTCGAAGCATGAGAACGCAATGCCGATTCTCATTGCGCATGGATGGCCGGGCTCGATCATCGAGCAGATGAAGCTGATCGAACCGCTGATCAATCCTACGGAGCATGGCGCAAGCGCATCGGATGCTTTCCATGTCGTGATTCCATCGATGCCCGGATACGGGTTCTCAGGTAAGCCGGCAGCAACCGGCTGGGATCCGGAACGCATCGCGCGCGCTTATGGTGAATTGATGACGCGTCTTGGCTACGAGAAATATGTTGCACAGGGAGGCGACTGGGGTGCAATTGTTGTTGATGCTATGGGCGTTCAAGAGCCTAAGGGCTTGCTCGGCATTCACACCAATATGGCTAAGGTAATTCCGGCTGATGTTGATGCGGCGATCTGGTCCGGCAACCCGCTGCCGGAAGGTCTGTCCGATGAAGAGAAGAAAGCATGCGAGCAAGTTCGCGAGAATAAGTTCTATTATGCCTTCATCATGGTAACGCGTCCGCAGACACTGACCGGTCTGGTGGATTCGCCTATCGGTTTGGCAGCGTTCATGCTGGATCACGACTGGAAGAGCCTTGCCCTCATCACAAGAACGTTTGCCGGTATCCAAGAAGGGTTAACGCGCGACGATGTTCTCGACAACATCACGCTCTTCTGGCTGACGAACTCCGCGATTTCCGCGGCTCGTATTTACTGGGAGAACAAGACGTCCTTCTTCGCCGTACAAGGCGTCAAACTTCCGGTTGCCGTTAGCGTCTTTCCGGACGAGCTATTCGAAGCGCCGAAGAGCTGGACAGAGAAGGCTTACCCGAATCTGATTCATTACAACAGACTTCCTAAGGGCGGGCACTTCGCTGCTTGGGAGCAGCCGGAATACATGACGGAAGAAATCCGCGCAGGACTGCGGTCGTTGCGATAAACGAAGCTATATATGGAAGTAAAGGAGCTTGCCGCAAGGCAGCTCCTTTTTATTTTAACCCTGTATAAATAGGACATCACGTTATGGTTAAGACTAATTTTCAAGGTTCGGTTAAGACAAGGAGTGCGGGATAGGGAGTTACAGACGATGCTAAAAGTAACAAACCGCTTGTGGATGAAATCTGTTTCGTTAAGATGGCTCTTCGGGCTAAAGCTCGTTTACGATCTCGTCCTGACCGGGATGTTTTATTTCGAGAACTCCATTACGGTCGTTTGGAAGCTAAGCTTCATCGTATTTTCTGTACTGGTTTTTTTATTCGTCAATTTCTTCTATTCCAGTTTGAAAAAGCATTGGCTATTATACCTTTTGGTCATCGATTTCTTGGTGTCTGCTTCATACGGCTATATCTACATCGGGGGCAAAATCCCCAACCATCTGTTTAATGGCATTACGGCACTAGCCATATTCATGTTCGTGAAGAATACGCGGCTGCTCATCGCATCCGGCGTGCTGCTGCTGTTTCTCTACTTGGCTGCAATGTGCACCATTGATTGGACGTTGTATCAGCATCTGAATGTATCGGGTTATTTCATATCCTCTTCGTTTATTGTGTTTGCGTGTATTGTGAGCTTTATGATTCATTTCTATAAAAGAGCAAGCGCAGATACGATGCAGCTGTATGATCAACTGAAGCAGTCCCACGAGCAGTTGAAGGAATATGCCCTCCAAACCGAGGAATGGGCGGCCGCCAGGGAGAGAGTAAGAATTACTCGGGAAATCCATGATACGGTCGGCCATAAGCTGACGGCATTGCTGGTTCAAATTCAAGTGGCTCATAAGCTCAGCAAGCTTGATGCCGTACGCAGTGAGCAAGCCTACCTGGAATGCGAGGGGTTAATCCGATCTGCTTTACAAGAGGTACGTCTATCCGTAAGGGTGATCAGAGATGAGTCTCATAGCTTGACTTCCTTCAATGAAAAGCTAACCAGCTTAGCGGAAGAGTTTACTAAATTCGCCAAGGTTCACACGGTCCTGGAGGTTAAGGGGACGCCGGTTGCGCCACTTCCGGGAAATCTTCAGTTAACCGTTTATCGCATCATTCAAGAATCCCTTACCAACGCTCAGAAGCATGGCCACGCGACGAATGCCGTCATTGTGTTAACCTATGCCGAAACCGGATTTTCATTGACGATACGTAATAACGGAGAGCGGCCTGTTGAACTCAAGCCGGGGTTTGGGTTAATGAACCTGCAAGAACGAGTGATGGAATGGAATGGAGAAGTCCATTTTAGGATGGATCCGGGCACGGACTTTGCTGTAGAAGTAACGTTTCCTTATTCCAAAACAGAAACGGAGCAACGAAGTTGAAAATCCTCATTGTCGACGACCAGCGCCTGATGAGAGAGGGGCTTGCGACCATCATTGGTCTGGAGCCGGGAATGGAAGTGATCGGGACAGCCGAGGATGGCAGGGATGCTTTTGCCCAAGTGGTGGAAAAGCAGCCCGACGTTGTGTTGATGGATATTCGTATGCCGGGCATGGATGGCGTGGAAGGATCGGAACTGATTCTCAAGCACTTTCCGGAGACGAAGGTGTTGATTCTGACGACGTTCGATGACGCGGAACTCATTTTGCAGGTTCTGGAGAAAGGCGTTCATGGTTACTTATTGAAGGACATGCCGTCGGAGGCAATCATCTGTGCGATCCAATCGGTATATAACGGCGGAACGGTGCTTCAACACGATATCACGGCTATGCTGCTCAAGGAATTAAAGAAAGTGTCGGATATGAGCCCTGATCCGGCGCATCCGCTAAGTAAATCGGAGCCTCATGAGCTGAGTCAGTTGACCGAGAGAGAGAAAGAGGTGATCGCATTATTGGGGAAAGGTATGAATAACCGAGAAATTGCCGGGTTGCTGCATCTTTCGGAAGGTACCGTGAAGAATCATGTATCCAATATAATCGCGAAGCTGGGACTGCGCGATCGGACACAGGCAGCGATCTATGCAGTACGTCATCTTTTATAAGGAAGGGGCATGACTTTTGGCAGGTAAGCATGAAATTGTTCATGCGCCGCTCCTATGGGAGGGCTCTTGTCAGTTGCATTTCATGACTTTTCACAGCATTGCTTAATCCCCTTTCTTGATATAATACCTGGATGTTAGCAGAGAGGAAGGGACGTAATGAAAAAAGGTTGGTTTGAACTCGGCAAGGACAAGTGTGAAAAAGGTTATCTCCACGATGGCTCGGGCAGCTCGAAGACGTGGAAAATCCATATTTATTCGTATGAAGACGAAGACGATTCAACACCGGATGCCACTTTGATCTTGAATAAGACCGAAGGAAACGGCAATGGATATTTCTTAGTTGAGCTTTCCGTTACATATATAGGCCGAGCCACCATGTTTGATGAGGTCGTTGCGTTGGTCAATAAGCTGGATGCGCTCAGCAGCGATAACGATTCCCTTAGTTTGACGGAACATTTGATGGTTTGTCATGAGTTCTTTGATTGCGGGCGAAGAATGGAGCAATCCCATAATTGGAGTATTAGTATGCAGTCCCACTAAGCGGGGGCTGCATTTCTCGTTATCCAACATTAACCATACTATTTAATATGGATAGTTACTTGCTTTTCGTGTGTGCCCATGATATATTGTAACCAGCAAAACTAATATAGATAGTTACTTTATGAGGAGGATGTTGAATATGTACAGAAAAATTATCACTTGGACTCTTCTCGTTGCTCTTGTCGGCGGATCTATTTATGAAATAAATTGCTTCTTGAACTATTAAGATCCAGGCAGAGGTGAACGAACATTGTCATTCCAAAAGAGCATGTTGATTGTATTGGCGATGACCCTGGTATTGTTTATTGGTTATTCCGTCTATATGTCCCATCACAATAAAGAACTGGCGAAGGAGCAAGAGCTGTTAACGACGTATATTAAAAACTCGAATACGCCTTACGAAATCGCTGTTTTTGCCGGTGGATGCTTCTGGCCGATGGAAGAGGTTTTCGAGAAGGTGAATGGCGTCTTGCGTGTCGAGTCGGGATACACAGGAGGACATACGAAGAATCCCACCTATAATGAAGTGGGCTCTCAAACTACAGGTCATCTCGAGTCGGTAGAGGTACTCTATAATCCGCATCAACTGACTTATGAAGACCTTCTGCAGGTTTATTGGCGCAGCATTGACCCTACGGATGCGGAAGGCCAATTCGCCGATCGCGGCAGTGAATATCGAACCGTTGTGTTTTACAGCAGCAAGGAGCAGAAGGAACTGGCTGAAGCATCACGAGATGAATTAGCGGCATCCAAGAGGTTCAAGCAGCCGATTGTTACGAAGATAGCAGCTGCATCTACCTTTTACAAAGCTGAAACCGAACATCAGGATTATTACAAGAAAAATCCACTCCAGCATGGGCTGACCGAGCTTGCTTCCGGCCGCGACGCTTTCCTGAATAGCGCTTGGGGCAAGGATCGGGAAGTGAAATTGCATGCCAAGATCGGATTCAATCAAGCGTTCGATAAAGAGCAGAAGCTGAAAACGTTGACTAAGCATCAATTTAACGTCACTCAGAGGGATTTCGAGGATCCGCCATTCGAGAACGAGTATTGGGCCAATGAAGCGGAAGGGATTTACGTCGATATCGTTTCGGGCGAGCCTTTATTCAGCTCTCAGGACCAATTTGATGCCGGTACGGGCTGGCCTAGTTTTACTAAGCCGTTAGAGTCGAACAATATTGTCCTGAAACCGGATCCCGGGTTATTCTCGACTTCGACCCAAGTTAGAAGCCGGTACGCGGATTCCTTTCTGGGGCATATATTCGATGACGGGCCCAAACCAACGGGACTGCGATACTGCATAAACTCATCGTCGATGATCTTTATTCCGGCAGCTGAGCTTGATAAAAGCGGGTATGGCGATTATGCCGCACTCTTTGGAGAGGAGAAGCTGCCCAGTGAGACCTGAATTCGCTCTTCGCCAATTGAACAAACACATCAAGAAATTCATTCGTGTACTTCATCAATGTCCGCCGGAGAAACGAACCGTGATACCGGCAGGCTACAGCAACAATATCCACTGGCATTTGGGCCATGTTCTGGTCATCACGCATTTTGATGTTCTTGTTCTTTCGGGGGCGTCGGGCTTCTTCTCCTTGCCTGACCGCTATCAAGCTTTATTCGCCTATGGCACGAAGCCCGCGGATTGGCAGGGACAACCGCCAGAGTGGGACGAATTGATCGCCAAGCTCAAAGAATTGAACAAGCATATTCACGAGACATTGAAGGACAAACTGGACGAACCAGTGAGGGAGAACGTCCTGCACGCCGAGAATATCGGCGAGCTCCTCTACTTGTCCGCGATGCATATGCACTATCACCAAGGTGTTGTGTACGGCATGCTGAATTCGTTGAATGTTGATAAATAACGTACGGGGAGATGGCGAAATGAAAACGAACGCTAAGCAAGGCGAAGCTGTGAATTTTAATAAAGAAGAGAAGTTAAAGCAGCTAACCAAACAACAATATGACGTAACGCAGCGCGGTATAGACGAGAGACCGTTTGCTAACGAATACTGGAACAACGAAGAAGATGGCATTTACGTAGATGTCGTTTCCGGCGAGCCTTTGTTCAGCTCCAAGGACAAATATGATGCGTGTACAGGCTGGCCCAGCTTCTCCAAGCCGTTGGAGTCCGATAATGTCGTGCTGAAACGCAAAGGTTTCTTCTCCGGAACGGAGGTTAGAAGCCGGAATGCGGATTCCTTCTTGGGCGACGTGTTTAACGATGGGCCCGCGTCGACCGGAATGCGGTTCTGCATGAACTCCGCAGCCATGGAATTTATTCCGAAAGCCGATCTGGAGAAAAGAGGCTACGGCGCGTATGCTGCGCTGTTTAGTGAAGAATCCTAATTGTGATGCAGCCCCTAGCCCCTATTCTATAGAGGCTGCTTATAGATAAAAGGCGACCGAAGTTCCTGACAAGGAATGAGGTCGCCTTATTGTCTTTCAACTAACATCCCCGCGGGGGCGAAGAGCGGGCCTCTAGGTTATCGTGCGAGTCGCAAAGCGGCGAGCACCTGATAACCATCCCATCTCTTCCGCGCGCCAAATGTAAAGCGTGTCCCGAACGGGACGAAAGCGAGCACAAGCACGCACCTG
Organism: Paenibacillus sp. J22R3; assembly: GCF_056269305.1. Lineage (NCBI taxonomy): Bacteria > Bacillati > Bacillota > Bacilli > Caryophanales > Paenibacillaceae > Paenibacillus > Paenibacillus sp. J22R3. The sequence continues at coordinate 90,775 of NZ_JBWDNS010000004.1, forward strand.
ATCACACGCGCCTCTGAAGCGGACTACGTTTTCATGGTCCCGCGAGGGACACCAGGTCGATAAAATCCGCCTAAAGTTAAGCGTGTCCCGAATGGGACGAAAGCGATCCTACGCGCCAAACAAACTCGCGAGCGCTTCTCTGTAGCACCTACGTTAGTCAAATTCCGGGTGTCCAGAGGGACGGGTCCCTCGGGGTCCCCCTTTTAGGGGATTTAGGGGGTCATTTAAGTATTGACATCACCCAAAAAATAAGATATCTTTAATTCAAGATAATTAAATCAAAGACATCTGAGGGAGGTGAACGCTAATGTCATTCCAACTCGATGACGACCAAGCGGTCTCGCTTAAAACTTTCGTCGTGCTTTCCAAAGCCTACAGAACGGTGATGGATAAAGCCGTTAAAGATATGAAGCAATACGAGCTGTCATCTTCCGAATTTACGATACTTGAGGTGCTCTACACAAAGGGAAGAATTCCGCTCCAGCAGATTGGGGAGAAGATTCTGGTTACAAGTGGAAGCATCACGTACAACATCGATAAATTGGAGAAGAAAGGGCTACTTAAGCGAGTTCCATGTGAAGACGATCGCAGAGTCATCTTTGCGGAAATCACGCAAGCCGGGAACGACTTGTTTGATGACATTTTTCCCAAGCATGCTGCTTCCATCCACATGATGTCACAAAGTTTATCCCATGAAGAAAAGCTGACCCTTATTGAGCTTCTGAAGAAATTAGGGAAAGGCGTAGATAGTTAGAAGCTCTGTGCACCACTTTTTTTTTGCCTAATATCTTTAATTAAAGATTATTAAAACCAAAACATAATGGAGGTTGAACTTTAACATGTTAGCATTAGGATTGTTAATTATTCGCGTAGTAATTGGTTTGTTGTTTATCGGACATGGCGCACAGAAGTTGTTTGGTTGGTTTGGCGGTTACGGTCCGAAGGGAACGGGCGGTTGGATGGAATCGATAGGCATGAAACCCGGCGTTCTGATGGCTGTGGCAGCAGGGCTGATGGAATTAGTCGGCGGGGCACTCTTCGCAGCAGGGTTGTTCACACCGCTGGCAGCCGCGCTTATCGCATTAACCATGCTTGGCGCAATTGTAAAAGTACACGGGAAGAATGGTCTATGGGTAACGGCGAACGGTTATGAATACCCGCTTGTCGCACTCGCAGTTGTAGTCGGTGTTGCTTTTGCAGGAGCAGGTTCGTATTCGCTGGACGCCCTGTTGTTCAACTAATGCGCAGGTCAAATATCTTTAATCAAAGACTATTAAAATAAAACTATATGGAGGTATTAAGAAATGTTAGCATTAGGATTATTGATTATTCGCGTAGTAATTGGTTTGTTGTTTATCGGGCATGGTGCACAGAAGTTGTTTGGTTGGTTTGGCGGTTACGGTCCGAAGGGAACTGGCGGTTGGATGGAATCCATCGGGATGAAACCCGGCGTTCTCATGGCTGTCGCAGCAGGGCTGATGGAATTAGTTGGCGGTGCGCTCTTCGCAGCCGGATTGTTCACTCCGCTGGCAGCCGCGCTTATTGCACTTACCATGCTTGGCGCAATCGTTAAAGTCCATGGGAAGAACGGGCTCTGGGTAACGGCTAACGGATATGAATACCCGCTTATGGTTCTTGCGGTGGTGATCGGCGTAGCTTTCGCCGGAGCAGGTTCATATTCGCTGGATGCACTTTTTAACTAATCGCATACACCTCATTATTTTCGAGAAATTGGCGGTATACTAACTGCAATAGCTACGGATTGTGCACGTCATTACAAATTAATCCAATGGGAGTGATTGTTCATGTCATTACAAACTGCCGGTATTCACCATATTACAGCCTTTGCAAGAGATCCGCAGGCGAACGTCGATTTCTACGCAGGTATTCTTGGCCTTCGACTTGTGAAACAGACGATTAACTTTGATGCTCCGGATGTGTACCATCTGTACTTCGGCGACAAAGCCGGAACTCCGGGCACAATCATCACCTTCTTCCCATGGCCGAATTCCCGTAAAGGCAAAGTTGGCGGCGGGCAAGTGGGGATTACCACCTATGTAGTTCCTGTAGGAGCGTTAAGCTTCTGGGAAGATCGTCTGAAAAGCTTCGGTATAACGACGACAACCGTTACGCGATTCAACGAGAACTATCTGCAATTCTCGGATAACGAAGGGCTGCAGCTTGAGATCGTGGAGCGTGAAGCGGGAGCAAACAACGAATGGTCCTTTGGCGGCGTTACTACGGATAAAGCGATCAAAGGTTTTGGCGGAGCCGTACTGTTTAGTACGAAATCAGCGCAAACGATACATGCTCTTGAGCATATTATGGGCATGACCAAAATCGGCGAGGATCAAGGGTATGCACGCTTCCAAGCCTCTGCAGATCTCGGCAACCTAATCGACGTACCTGTAGCGGATATGGAGTGGGGCGCAAGCGGCGCAGGTACAGTGCACCATATTGCATGGAGAGCGAAGGATTTCGAAGAGCATGCGCAGTGGCAAACGGAAGTGCTCAATTCCGGCTATCAGCCGACTCAGATTATCGACCGTCAGTACTTTAACGCGATTTACTTCCGGGAAGCCGGCGGCATACTGTTCGAGATCGCTACGGATCCACCGGGCTTCGCGAATGATGAGTCAGCGGATGCGCTGGGCGAGAAGCTGCAGCTGCCATCTTGGTTCGAACCGAAACGCGAGCAAATTCAAGCCAATCTGCATCCGATCAAGGTTCGTGAGTTGGAGGCGAATAAATAATGAAGCATATTTTTGAACAAGGAACATCAGAGGGTGCACCGACCTTAGTGCTGCTGCACGGAACAGGCGGAACGGAGAGAGACCTGATTTCACTGGGGCAGAGAATTTCTCCGGGTTCATCCTTGCTAAGTATTCGCGGCAATATTCTGGAGAACGGCATGCCACGCTTCTTCCGGCGATTGGCCGAAGGCATCTTCGATGAAGAGGATCTTGTTTTCCGAACGAAAGAGCTTTACGACTTCCTGGATGAAGCCGCAGCTAAATATGGCATTGACCGCAGCAGCTTCGTAGCAGTCGGATACTCGAATGGCGCTAACATCGCCGGAAGCCTTCTGTTCCATTATTCGGATGCTTTCAAAGGCGCGATCCTGCATCATCCGATGGTTCCGCTGCGTGGACTGGAGCTGCCTGACTTGTCAGGCACTCCGATCTTCATCGGTGCCGGAACGAATGACCCGATCTGCTCGGCAAGGGAAACAGAGGAATTGCAGCAGCTGCTCGGAGGAGCAGGAGCCGATGTTGCCGTCCATTGGGAGAACTACGGTCACCAGTTGACCGCCTCCGAAGTTAATGCGGCTACGAAATGGTTTCAAGTACATTTTCCGGCATGAGGAACGATATGATCTCCATAGATCCGGCAGCTCAAGGTGATCGAGATAATTATAAGCTCCTGATCGGCAGTGTCGTTCCGCGTCCCATCGCGTTTGTGACCACGCTATCGGAGCAAGGGGTATTGAACGGCGCACCATTCAGCTATTTCTCCATCGTTTCCAGCAATCCACCGCTGTTATCCATAGCTGTTCAGCGTAAGAACGGCGTAATGAAAGATACAGCACGAAATGCTGTTGCAACGGGAGAGCTTTTGATTCATATCGTGGATGAGACCAATGTGGCTGCCATTAATGAAACTGCAGCGAATTTGCCTCCGGATGAAAGTGAGATTTCATTAGCAGGGCTCACGGCGATTGAGAGTGAAACGGTTAAAGTACCGGGGATTGCAGAGTCCCAAATCAGAATGGAATGTGTGCTGGAACAGGCTTTGGAGCTAGGTGGAACGGGCGGAACACCTGGATGTGACCTGTTGATTGCGCGAGTGGTTCGTTTTCAGATCTCGGAGGAGATTCTGGAGAACGGAAGAATTGATGCGCAGAAGCTGGCACCTGTGAGCCGGATGGCAGGCAACTTCTACTCGTCGCTCGGCAGCCTGTTTGAGATTGAACGTCCGCAATAAAGGAGTGAGCCATCATACTGAATATCCTTAATCGAATTAATGAGCTGTCCAGGAAGCAAAAAGTTTCCGGCTTAACGGAAGCCGAGAAAGCAGAACAAGCCGATCTGCGCCAAGAATATCTTCGCATCTTTCGCGGCTCTGTAGGCAGTCTGCTGTTGCATTCCACGATCATCGATCCGGACGGCAATGATGTTACGCCGGAGAAATTAAAGCAAGAACAGGCAAGAAGAGCAGCGCACTAATTTATAATAAGGGGAGCAGCGAATCGCTGCTTCCCTTATTTATTTGGAATGCTTGTGTATGATTGTTGTGACTATTCTGTATGTTTATTATATGTTATAGGAAGAAACTCATGGAGGTGGAGGAATGGAAGCTCTGCAACGTAGCTAGGTATGAGCGGGGCTATCGAACGTACAAGCAGCTTTATGAGCGTAATCGGGACTTATTTCTTCCACCTATAGAATCGGAATAGAACGGAGTGTATCATTCATGAGCCAGCCCGTAGAGATACCATGCGATTTGTTTCTAAACAGCCGTGAGAGCGTCCAATTCAATTGGGGTCATGTTCAGCGTTTGTCGTTGCAAGTTGCGATCGCGCAAGTGCCTGACGAAGAAGACTACGTGTCCATTGTTCAGCAGGATCAAGATCAAGATCATCATGAGCAGGGGCATAAGGAAATTATTCGCGTTTATTCCGGAACTTCGGCTGCCGTACAGCAGTCTTCAATTATCGTGGAATTTCGTACAGACGCACGTCCGAATCCGTTAACCTTATCTGTTCCGTGGGATGCAGTCGGTCGCGAGGGACATTCATTATTCCTCAGCTATAACGGTCACTCGGTTCGCTTCTATGTCGATGGCGTTCTGGTGGACGAAGATTGGCCAATGGGTACACTGCCGCTCGCGAATGTGGAGATCAGGACCGGTCAGGCCAGCGATAAACTCTATGTATGGAAGAATGCAATCACCCCTGAGAAACCTGCGGCGCAGCTCGAGGATCAATATCTTGGCGTGGAGCCAACGTCGATCCAGTATTGGAGGCCGCGTGGATACAATACCGGAGTCGGGGATTGCATGCCGTTCTTTGATGGTGAACGATTCCGTTTGTTTTACTTGTACGACCGTAGAGGTCATGCGAGCAAATGGAGTCTTGGCGCGCATCAATGGGCTCAGATAAGTACGCGTGATTTCAAAACCTGGGAGCATCATCCCATGGCCGTGGCCATTACAGCGGACTGGGAAGGTTCGATCTGCACGGGTTCGGTCATCGTGAAGGATGATAGGTATTATGCTTATTATGCCGTTAGGGCTACGGATGGTTCCCCGGCCAAGTTAACGTATGCAATCAGCACCGATGGATCGAAGTTCCACAAAACAGAGCAGTACATAGGACTGTCCAATAAGTATTCGTTGGCATCTGTCCGGGATCCGCATGTGTTTCAGGATGAGGATGGCGTGTACCATATGCTGATTACAACGAGTCTGCTCGCGCCTTCTCGCAATCAGGGCTGCTTAGCCCATCTGACGTCAGAGGATCTCGTGAGCTGGACGGAGCAGGAACCGTTTATCGTGCCGGGGTATCATGATGAGCCGGAATGCTCGGATTATTTTCAGTGGAATGGCTGGTATTATCTGATTTACAGTAATGACGGCGTTGCGCGGTATCGTTATTCCCGAGAGCCGATGGGGCCGTGGCTGCGTCCGGCGATGGATGTATTCGATTGCGTGCAATGGCGCGTGCCGAAGACAGCCGCCTATCATGATGGGAGACGAGTTGTGGCGGGATTCCTGTCCACACCGGATAGGTACGCAGGAGAACTCGTTATTCGTGAGCTTGTGCAGCATGCTGATGGTACATTAGGGTTCAAGCCCATGCCGGAACTAGCGACGGAGCCGGTTGCTACGCATGAGATTGACCAGGTAGCATTAAACGATTTCAACGGATTTATCGATCGCGATATTGATCTCGATGGGTTCGAAGGGGATCTGATCTTTTCTTGTCAGGCTACCCCTGGAAACCGCAACTTATATTACGGCTTATCCATTGCCGGACCAAACGGATTCGAGGACGGTTATGATATTCGATTCGATCCTTCCCGCAGCAAAGTCGGCATTCACCGTGCCCATTGTTCCTCTTTGCTCGAGAATGAAGCTGCTTCGATCTATGGCGTCCAAGCCTTGCATGAAACCACCTCGATTGAGGTCGTGATCAAACAGAATTGGATCGACCTCTGTGTGAACGGCAATCGGACCCTAATTTCGAGATTTCAAAGACAGGCTCAAGCACCACTGAAACTGCGGTTATTCGTTCAATTCGGCAGCGCCACATTCGATGATATTCGGATTGGGGAACTCGCTTAGACCGTTGAACGTAAAGGAACAGGCGAAGTTTAAGAAATCCTTTAGATTTTCCCCCACTTCTTCTTAACAAGTTTTCTTTATCCTTAGATACATAGAGGGGTAAGGGGGCTTGGGAAATGAAGAAGTGGGTTTTTTGTTTTGTAATACTCGTATCGCTGTTGTTCGGCTACGGTGTCCGGGAGACCAAATTGAGCGCCGATAACGAAGTTCAACTGAATGAAAGCAAGCAAGCTCAAGAGGCATCGTCTCCAATGAGTGAGCTTCATATAGACGTAGATCAAATTTATAAAGGCGACTTATTGCTTGTGAATAAGGATCATCCGGTGCATCCGGAAAGTGAGGAGACCGGGGCGGTTAATTTGTCTCAGCATCTGGAGCTGGTGAATGGATTCCGTTTATTGGATAATGAGATTGAGCTGTCGCCAAGTTTGGCACGTAAATTTGCGGATATGGTCAAGGCTGCAAAGAACGATGGCGTGAGCCATTTTATGATCAACAGCGGTTATCGGAATCATGAGGAGCAGAATCTGCTTTATAATCAGAAGGGTGCTGATTACGCCCTGCCGGCAGGCTACAGTGAACATAATTTGGGGCTATCGCTGGATATCGGTTCGACCCAAGCGGAGATGAGTCAAGCGCTTGAGGGCAAGTGGCTGAAGAAGAATGCATGGCGATATGGGTTTATCCTGCGGTATCCTGAAGACAAAACGGAGATCACGGGCATTGAGTTCGAGCCGTGGCACTTCCGTTATGTTGGTTTGCCGCACAGTGCTGTGATGGAGAAGAAGAACTTTGTCTTGGAAGAGTACTTGGACTACTTGAAGGACAAGAAGCGAATTACGATTAAGATTGATAATGAAATCTATGAGATCTCTTATTATCCGATCACCGGGGATACCACCATTCCCGTACCGGCGAATGGCAAGTATGAGCTGTCAGGCAACAATAAGGACGGGGTCATTGTGACCACACAAATCAAGTAATGGAAGTATGAAACTTACGAGCATGCCTCATGCTAATGGAATCCAGGGAGGAACGAATGAAGTCGATCACAATTCTGATAGCAGATGATGAGGCGGAAATTGCCGATCTAATCGAGCTGCATTTACACAAAGAGGGTTACAACTGCATAAAAGTGACGGACGGGCATGAGGCGATCGCTGCGATCCAGAAGCATCCCATTGACTTGGCGATTATGGATATTATGATGCCGAAGCTGGATGGCTACGAAGCAACAAGGCAAATTCGCGCTCATTATAACCTGCCGATCATCTTCTTAAGCGCCAAAACGACCGATCTCGATAAGATTACCGGACTCGTCAGCGGGGCGGATGATTATGTCACCAAACCGTTCAACCCCATGGAGCTTGTGGCTCGCGTGAACGCGCAGCTGAGACGATCCATGCTGCTGAATCAGCCTGCAGCAGCGAATCCACTGGCAGTGGAAGCAGGTGGTTTGCTGATCAATCCAGAGCAACGCAAAGTTGTTCTTTATGGGGAAACGATCGAGATTACGCCAAAAGAGTTCGATATCCTGTACCTGCTGGCCAGTCATCCGAAGAAGGTGTTCAGCGCCGAGCAACTTTTTCTCCAGGTGTGGGGTGAAGCTTATTTTGAAGGAAACAATACGGTCATGGTTCATATTCGTACCCTCCGGAAGAAGCTTGGTGAAGATGTTCGCAAGAACAAGCTGATCAAGACGGTATGGGGAGTGGGGTATTCCTTCCATGGCTGAGATGGTCCGCAGCTTCCGATTTAAGATGCTTCAGTACTTTGGACTGAGCATGGTTTTGTCAGGCGGCATTACTTATCTGCTCTATAAAGTGCTGCAGCTTTATTATTCGACTACCAAGCGGGAAAGTCCGCTCTTTAGGGTACGGACTTTTATCGGCGAAATCGGCGATATCAACTTTTTCATGATCGTTTTTATCCCGCTCTCCATTTTGTTTTTCTACCTCTTCACCAGCCGTTATGCGTCTTATTTTCGTGAAATATCCAGCGGAATCAATCAGCTTGCCAAGGGAGACTTCAACAATCGTGTACAGCTCTCATCCAATGACGAATTCGAGGATATCGCGCGGGATATTAATCTAGCCAGTGAGAAGTTGCAGCAAGCGCTGGAGAGAGGCGATTTTGCAGAGAACAGCAAGGAGCAGTTGGTCTTAAACTTGGCGCATGATTTGCGCACGCCGCTGACTTCGGTGCTTGGTTATCTGGATTTCATTCTTCGGGGCGATCAGCTGACAGCGGAGCAAATCAACCACTATACGAGCATCGCGTACACGAAGTCGCAGCGACTTGAGAAGCTGATTGACGAGCTGTTCGAAATCACGCGAGTGAATTATGGCAAGCTGCAGGTGGAGAAGAAGCCGCTTGATCTGAGCGAGCTGCTCATTCAGCTGAACGAGGAGCTCTATCCGGCGTTGGAGAAAAACAATCTAACTACGCGCCTGAATGTGGCTCCGCATTTGACTGTCATGGGGGACGGCGAGCTGCTGGCGCGCGTGTTTGAGAATCTGCTGACCAATGCCATTCGCTATGGCAGAGAGGGACGTTTTATCGATCTCAACGGCCACATGGAAGCGGAGGAAGCCATCATTCAGGTGGTTAACTACGGCACCAGCATTCCTCCGGAGGAGCTGCCGTACATCTTCGATATGTTCTATACCGGCGATAAAGCGCGTACCCATCGCAGCGAAGGAAGCACAGGCCTTGGCTTGTCCATCGCGAAGAACATCGTGACGCAGCATCAAGGGACCATCACGGCACAGAGCGATGTCATTCGCACGCTGTTCGAGGTTCGTTTGCCGCGAAATATGGGAGCCGACGCGGGCGGGGAAGCTGAGTCTGTGTAGGAGGCGGTGGTTGCTGGGCCTTGGGAAAATCGCTTGATGAGCTCATTTCTACCCGAGAACCGACTCGATAAGCGGTATATTCGCTATCGGTGCCTCCAACTAGCTGGTTTTGATACTTTAAGCGGCATATCCGCATAACGGCTTCGGGAGAGACAATTACCCGGAATCCGTAAGCTGAGAGTTCGATTTGCGAACCCTCAGCCTTCATCGCGAGGGAGCTTGCTCCTGCAGAATTACGAAGGCGAAGGTTAATAGCATAGACACGCTCGCTCGCTTATGGGTGGGCTTTTTTTTATTTCGGAGAAGGACCATAAATTGACAACGCTTACATATAAATATGGTACAATCTAGTTGCTTGCCGCTCATTGATGAAATGGGTTTCATTGCTGTAGCGGGCTAGTTTATTGCTCTATTCCTGCTTATCGATTTGATTTGATCGTAAAGGGGGTGAGGCGAAGCGAAGGGACGGACGGAGAGCGGTCCACCTGAGTTACGTGATCAGTTACCTGATGAACATTCGAATGATGAGAGGAGCAATGGCGTAATGTTGAAACGAATTGGTTTGTCCATTTTCAGCTGGGTGGTGATGGTGACGATGATGGGATCGGGCTTGGGAGGCATGCATGTTCCCAAGGTAAGTGCAGCTGCTTATACAGCTGTCGTTAATCCAAGTGTTCAATATCAGACATGGGAAGGCTGGGGCACGACGCTCGCTTGGTGGGCGCACCGTGTCGGAGGTGCATCGGATTCGGTACGCAACGACTATGCGGATCGGCTGTTCAACACGAGCGGGCTGAATTTGAACATCGTGCGCTACAATATCGGTGGAGGTGAGAATCCCGCCTATCCGAACCATATGGACTTGCGGGCGCGGATACCCGGCTTTAAGGCTTCGGCTACCGCTAGCTACGATTGGACGCAAGATGCCAATCAACGCTGGGTATTGAACGCCGCTAAGTCACGAATCAGCCCGAGCGAGTTCATTGCTGAGGCGTTCGCCAATTCACCTCCGTGGTGGATGACGAAGAGCGGCAGTGTTACCGGGAATAACAACGCCGACGAGAACCTGAAGGTGGATATGTATGATGATTTCGCGGACTATCTGACGACGGTTACGCAGCATTTTCAGACCAGCTGGGGCATTAATTTCCGCACACTCTCTGCCTTTAACGAGCCAAGCTCCAATTATTGGACGTTCGGCAATCGCCAAGAGGGCAACCGCATGTACCCCGCTAATCAGCAGATCATGATCGGTGAGCTGTACAACTCGCTGACTGCCAAAGGATTAACGACGGGCATCAGCGCGCCGGAAGAAACGAGTATCGACCTTGCGAGGGATACGATTAACAGTTACTCGGCGGCGACTAAGGCGAAGCTTGTGCAGTACAATTCGCATACGTACGGGGGCAGTGACCGTGTAGGCTTGAACACCGCAGCCGGCGGCAAACGGATCTGGAACTCCGAGCACGGTGACGGGGAAGCGAATGGAATCACGATGTCTCGGAATATTTTGTGGGATATCAAGTATATGAAAAATTCAGCATGGGTCTATTGGCAAGCGGTAGAGACACCGGGCGGCTGGGGGATGATCGAAACCGATCTGAATAATGCCAGCGCGAACCTTGGCACCTTCACCGTGAAGAAGAAGTACTATTCTATGGCTCAGTGGAGCAAGTACATCCGCCCAGGCTACAAAATTCTCGATATCGCCGATGGGGATTCCATCGCAGCGTATGACAGTACGGGAAGCAAGCTCGTCATCGTTACGGTCAACGACTCCTCTGCTTCCAACACGGTGACGTATGACCTGTCGCAGTTTACGAACGTGACGGGTTCGGTGACAGGGACTCGGACCAGCGGCACGGAGAATTTGGCTGCGGTTTCCGGTCTTACGCTCTCGAACAAGAAATTTACGGCGACGGTTCCGGCCGGTTCTGTCAGTACCTTCGTCATCACCGGCGTTTCCGGTGTCACTACGCCGACAATCGATACGTCAGCCTACTACAAGCTGGTGAACCGCAACAGCAGCAAGTTGATGGATGTTAGCCAAGCATCGCAAGCGGACGGAGCAGATGTTATCCAGTGGACAGACAACGGCGGCACGAACCAAATGTGGCAATTCGTTTCCGTCGGCAGCGGTTACTACAAGCTGGTAAATCGCAATAGCGGTAAGGCGCTCGATGTGTCGGGGCAATCGACTGCGGATGGCGGCAATATCATCCAGAATACAAGCGGCACCGGTCTTAGTCAGCAATGGCAGCCGGTGCTCGTCGGAAGCTATTACAAGCTGATCAACCGAAATAGCGGCAAACTCGCGGATGTCAGCGGCGCATCAACCGCGGATGGCGGCGACGTCATCCAGTACTTCGACAACGGCGGAACGAATCAGCAGTGGCAGCTCGTGAAAGTGAATTGATAGCGGAATGCCTTAGTATGGCTTCATCGTAACCATGCAGCCAGCAGCCGGACCTGATAAGGGTCCGGCTCAGCTAGGTGAGAAGCTAGTGTTTAGTATCTTATCGTTCTTCTACTAGATTCGGCCCACGTTTAATGCGCCTCCTACAAATAGAGCAAAAGCGAGCAACTCACACTCCGCATCTCGCGCTTCTGCAACTCATACTCCGCAACTCGCAATCCACATCTCACACTCCTGCATTTCACACTCAGCATCTCGTCTACCACATCCATAATTACGCATCTAGCCAACCGCTTCTGACACCCCTCATCTGATTCGCGAACATCTAACGAACCGTGGAGGCCTTATTTGGCCGAAAACCGGAGCTTCAAGAATCTAACGAACTGTACAGGCCTTATTCTGGGAAAATCGGCTTCCAATTGCCTCGATACCATCAAATAGAACCTGTACGGTTCGTTAGAATTTTTTGGGAGCTATTTTCGGACAAATAAGCCCCGTACGGTTCGTTAAAATATTTCGCACTTCCCAAAATAGCAAAAACAGGCTGAGCATCTCAAAGCTCATGCTCAGTCAGTCACAGCTTGCGGAGAAACTCACGAATGTTCGTAAGACAGCAGCCTCGAGCTGCAAGGGGAGTCCCCTAACCAACACATGATGGTTGGATGGTTGTGACAGCCGGCCCCCAATTAAGCCGGAAGGGTTACTTTTTGGCTGCAGTGATGTTGCTGATTGCCTACCAATCAGAGCGGTAGTCTACCTTGAGAGAGATAGAGTCTCAGACTAGCGAATGATCATCTAAGCGGAGTATGATGGGAATATTGTGTGGAACGATCATAGGTTTTCAATAGGGGGAAGAATGCGTGTATATCGGTGTTGACGGCTCCAAAAATCAATGGGTAGCAGCTCTATTGGATGGTACAGAGGAAGAGACGACAATCCGCTATGTTCAGGTAGAACGTTTGGAAGAGCTCTGGGCCGAATTCGGCACGACCTGCCGGAAGCTGCTGATCGATATGCCGCTCGGGCTTAGCAGCAGCGGCAAACGTCGGTGTGATGAATTAGTTATGGATATATTGGGTCCTGCCAATAAGAAGAGATGCTTCCATGCGCCAAGTTACAATGCGTTAGAGGAGTGGCGGCGCCTTACACGTGCAGAATCGGATGGCGAACCAGCACGATCGCCAAGAGAGAGGTACAACGCGATTAATGGCATTAATGTTACAGATACGCAAATTAATCTGACCCCTCCCGGCTATGCATTGGTCCCCAGAATTGCGAATGTACGTGACTTCGTATTAAGCATCGCGGACCGTCCCGTGGTTTCGGAAGCACATCCTGAAGTTTGTTTCCTGGCTTTATCGAATCGTGGAAGCTTCTCGAGCAAGCATCATCTCCCAGGCTTATTCGAACGGCTCGCGGTTATTCAGGCCCATATCCCGAATTATATCAACGATGTCGCTAGTGGCGGAGACCCGGTCTGGAACAATGTTTCAGCTAAAATGGACGATGTCCTGGATGCGACAGTCCTTGCGCTGACCGCTCGATTGATGATGGAGAACCCGGCAAGTACAAGGCGTATCACGAACGAGCCGCCACTAAACGATCTGTCGGGCATTCCGATTGAAATCGTTTATGCGCAGCAGTAACAACAATCATAATTCCAATAGAACAGAGGTAAAGATCTTCAATTGACGCCTATTTGGCTGTAAAGTACGATATGCGCAAAGCACAATAGAGACATTGTGCTAATCCACTCACAAAGGGGGAAGATTGGTTACCTGTCGTGCAACGCAACGCAACGCAAGAAAGCTTCTATCCACCACGGGTCGACATGATTAAAACTCGATTGGGAGGTTCTATCATGAAAAGAAGCAGCAGGATCTCGGTTGTACTGATTATCGCCATGCTGGCTATGTTGATCTCGACGTTAGCCATGCCATCAAGTGTTAGCGCTTACAGTACGCCGAATACAAGAGGCGGAATAATGGGGCAATGGTATTTTGGGACGCAAGCAGAACTCAATACGGCCGCAGATAATGTCGTAGCCGCAGGCTTGAAGTGGGTGCGGTTGGATTTGAAATGGGACATTGTGCAAGCAGGCGGAGCTACCTCCTATGACTGGAGCTGGCCTGACAAAATGGTCAACACAGCGCTTAGCAGAGGGCTGAAGGTAATGCTCGTAGCCGGCTACACGCCGAGCTGGGCGAATGGCGGAAATTCGGATACCCGCTACTATCCGAATGCGGCGAACATCAACGCGTGGAAGAACTTCCTCGATCTTGCCGTAAGACGCTACTTGCCGCTTGGCGTAACGACTTATGAGTTATGGAATGAGCCGAATTACTCGGTGCAATCCAGTCCTTCTTTATTCGTCAGCAATATTCTCATTCCGGGATCGACTGCCATCCGTGCAGCTTCTACGGACTTGCAAGTACCGGTTACGATCGTTAACGGCGCACCGGCAAACCTCATCAATACATCGGGAATCGTGGATCCGTATGATTGGGTGACTGGGATTTATGCGAACGGAGGAAAGAACTATTTTGATGCGCTCGCGATTCATCCTTATTGCTGGCCTGCGGCTCCGACAACGCCGAGCGTATGGAACGCCCTTCTGCGGGCGAATGAAATTCATACGATTATGGCCAACAACGGAGACGGAAGCAAGCAAATATGGGCAACGGAATTCGGATACCCCACATCCGGTCCGAATACGGTAACGGAGCAGCAGCAAAGCGACTATATCGTGTCTGCCTTCCAAGTGTGGACGCAGTCTGCGTGGGCAGCTTGGACGGGGCCGATGTTTCTGTATACGTACAAAGATGGCAGCACCAATCTGAATGATCCGGAATCCAACTTCGGATTGCTGCGCAACAATAATACGTTTAAGCCTGTCATGAGCCAGCTTCTCTCGATTATGACGAACTCGCCTCCGCCACCTGCTCCGGCCACCTCAGGTTATGGCGGTACGACGCCGCCGCCTACGGGAGGAACGACGGTCTACGAAGCGGAGAACGGAACCTATGCCGGCGGCGGGCAGCAGCAGAATGCAACTAATGCGTCTAATGGCAAGGTTGTCGGTAATTTGAACAGTGTAGGCGCGTCTTCCCAAGTCAACAGTGTAAATGGCGGCGCAGGAGGGAATGCGACTCTAGTTGTCCGCTTCTCCAACGCGAATACGAATGCGAGAACGTTAAGCTTGTACGTGAACAATGTGAAAATCCAGCAAACCAGCTTCGCGCCAACGGGCAGCTGGAACACGTTCTCCAATACGGGCTCCATAACGATACCGTTGAATGCGGGTACATCGAATACAATTAAGATTCAGCGAGACTCCGCCGATAATCCGGCAGCGGATATCGACAGCTACACAGTTACAACGACGTCTTCCTCTTCGGGCCTCTTAATTAGCGGCTTTGAGAATACGGCGCAATGGGCAGGAGAGGCTACGCGAACAGCAGATACTACGAAGAAAACCGAAGGCGCTCAATCCATCAAGTTCCATTACACGGTGCCTTCGAGCGGCTGGGCTAACGGCTACTACACCATTAGCAGTCCTTATGTAGATATTGCTAACGCTACCAGCTTGAAGATCGATGTGTATCCGACAACCCAATCACCATCGGGGCAAACCGAACCCATTGTGTTGAAGCTCCAGGATCAAACAGGCGGCGTCATCTATGAGAACCGGCTGCCTAATTTGACGGCCAACCAGTGGAACACCGTGACCATCAGCTTGACCGGAATCGCCCAGGCCAATCGCCATCAAATCAACAATGTGAATTTATATGTGTGGTCCGGCTTTACCGCTCAACTTAACGGCAGAACGACGCTGGATTACTACTTCGATAATTTGAGAGTGCAGTAAGCAGGCAGGGTACAAAGTGTCACGAGTGGTGAGGGGCAATCTTCTTAATGTTCTGTCCTTTCGTGAGCAATGAGCGCATGCATTGTTGCATTCCAACTTTAACGGTTGTGACAGTGGTTAAACGGTATAAATTTAACCTTTTTATTTTCTAACGGTTGCGAGCGAACTTATTTGAACGTTTTTCACTAGAAATCGATCATTTTGCTACAGATAACGTCTGTCACAACCGTTAGCGTTTCCAAAGGGCTCATTTTCATGAAATAGCCACGCTGACAACCGTTAAAGTTTTATTCAAGTTGTATCGACAAAAAAGTGGCTGTCGAGACGTTCTCGACAGCCTGAGAAGGTACAGTCCCTCAATAACGCTGAGGGACTGTACCTTTTATTCGATGCCCATTCTTTTCGCTTCGGCATTAACTTCATTAATCATCCGATTCAGCCCTTTGGCCTTGTAGCCGTCGATGATGGATTTCCATATCACCTCTACGGGCAGCTTGCTGATCATGACGCGAATCATATCATCGTTGTCGAAGATGGTGAACGTATCCTTCGCCCTCGTGGATAGGTTCGTCAGCCGCGGCTCGTATGCCTGCTTGCTCGTCATGCGCAAGGAGTAATCAATCAGTTCCTGCTGCGCATCGTAGGCTTCGGGCGAAATGCCGGAGAAATTGGGATCCAGCCCGAACATGCCATCCCAGTTGACCAAATTCGCGAAGGCTGTGAACGATGGATATTTTAATAGAATGTTGGTATTCGGATCGCTCTTCTGTATGGCATCTCCACTCTTGGTGTAATCGACATCGATCAGGCCGTAATGCCGCATCTCCAGAAATTCCGGAGAGTTCATGTAGTCGAACAGCTGCAGGATGCGGTCCATCTTAGCCTCGCTCACCTTCGACGAGATGTAGCTCTCGGACCAGAAGGTTTTGAACACCGCACCGTATCTGTTGCCGTCCGTGCTCGGAAGAGGCTTGAGGAACCGGACACTATCGTAGAAGTCCTCATCCTTCGGGTGCAGCTTCTGCCAGCGATTCTTGTTTATATTGGAGTCCACGGAGCGGAACATCCCGGATGTGATGAGTGCCGCCACCTTGCCTTCGGCAAACTTATCAAAGCCCATATTGCCCCTGGTAATCGGCAGATCCGGATCAATCAATCCGTCCGTATAGAAATCTCGAAGCAGCTGCAAGGACTCGACAGCGTGTTTCGAGAATACGGCTGGAATAAAGCGCCCATCCTCCTTGATCCATTTAAAATCACTGCCGCTGCCGTCGCTTGTTGCAGCAGGCGAGCTGTACAGCCAGAACAATCCGCCCAGCAGCAGCTTGGAGACGGAGGTGAGACCTGTAATACGCTTGTTCTCCGGATCTTTATCCACAATCGCTCTTAGCATGGCCCGGAACTCATCCCATGTCTCAGGTTCTTTGGTAATGCCTGCTTGCTGAGCCAGATCCCAACGATAGGCAACCAATCGGTCCAGAACGTTATAGTCGGTGCTGTCGTAGGTTTTGCGCGGGATAAAGTACAGCTTGCCGTTGTCCTTCAGATCTTGAAATTCAGGCGTTGCCAAATACTTGGCCAAATACGGATAGGCGGATAAATCGCGGGGCAGCGGCTTAATGACGCCTTGATCTCTCCAATTGCGGTAGTACTGGGAATTCACGGCATCCACTGCGAAGATATCAGGCAACTGGCCCGTGGAAGCCCACATCTGAAACTGCTGCACGTAATTTGCGGTAGTAATGGCAATCGGTTTTATCGTGATGTTGAGCTTCTTCTCTAAGCGTTGGATAAGCGGGTCCTCTGCAAGCGAGTTATCCGTCAGCTCCCAGATCGCAACGGAAATATCCATATGCTCAGGCGGAGCAGAGGAAGCGGGCTGCGCCGGCAGTCTCTGCTGGCTGGTGTCGCGGCAGCCTACAGCAGTGGCAACCAGCAATACGATTGCCAGCAGAAGGGACAGCCGTCTTGTCACAATGTTCATCTTCATGACTCGCTGCCCCCGTTGCTCAGCATTCGATATTGCTTCGGAGTTTGCTGGGTGTTCTTCTTGAAGATGCGCGTGAAATAGAAGTAATCTCGGAACCCGATCGTTTCCGCAACCTCGCCAATCGGCAGATTCGTCGTACGCAGCAGGTTCTTCGCTTCTTTTAATCGCACATTCGTTAAGTACTCCGTAAACGTCACTTTGATCTCACGCTTGAACAGCTGGCTTAAGTAGTTCGGATGCAGGTAGAAGATGCGCGAGATGCTCTGGATGGAGATATGATTGCGATAGTTTTCATTCATATATTTAATGATTTCCTTCAAGTTCGCGTGTTCGGTTTCGCCCTTCACAGGGCGGGATGCGCTTACAACAGATTCAGAGGCCCACTCAAGCTCGTCGTTTAGGCTCTCCTTCAAGCTTTCGATCATCTGATCGAAGCTCGGATAGAGATGATGCAGCTGCTCCTTACTGAAGATGTAATCGTCCTCGGACGAATGAGAAGCAGAATGAAAATAAACGATATTATAGATTCGGAGCGTATGGTAGATCGTGAGGCATAGCTTATTCGAAGGCAGACACATCTCATCCAGCAAGTCGTTGGCAAGGGTGAATTCACGCTTCGCTACCGCTCGCTCAAGCCTTCGGATCAGAAGCGCTGCTGTATCCTCCTTCGACTGCTGTTCCTCCCAATACAGATCCCGGCGATTATGAATAAAGAAATCCCAGGCACGCACCGTGCATTGTTCGATTCGCTGCATCATGCCCTCTAGATTCCGGTCTGACTGCTGGATGCCTATGCCAAGAATGCCGCCCTGCAAAGGCAATTGGATCGCTGCTAATAACGCATCCCGATCAGCCGCCTGCACCCAATAGACACTGCGGGAATTACCAAGATTAAGGCCGACATAATTCGTCTCCGCAAGGAACGTTAACCGGCCTTTGCCGCCGACGGTAACGAGAAGATAAATGGCATCTGAAGTGACGCCGGCATCCGTTAAGATTTCATGAAAAGAGGATTGTGCCCTTGCCGTAGCCGGATCATCGAGCAATTCCAGCAGCTTGCCTTCGCGCTTGTGTTTGATCTCATCCAGATTACCGGCTGCCGTTTGAAGCAAGGTATGGATTTCATGATCGTCGAAGGGTTTGAGGCAGTAGCCCAGCACGCCGTAATTCAAGGACTTCTGAACATAGGCAAATTCAGCGTAGCCGCTAATGACGATAATTTGAATATCCTTGTCCAGTTCTTTAATCTGCTTAATTAACTCAAGGCCCGATAACCCCGGCATGCGGATATCGGTAAACACGACATGCGGCTCGAGCTCTTGAATCAATTGAAGCGCTTTGGTGGCATTATTCGCTTTGCCCGCAACAGAGAAGCCGGACTTCTTCCAATCCACGCCTGCCGCCAAACTCTTCAGAACAAGATTCTCATCGTCCACGAGAAGTACTTTATACACGGATATCCCCTCCCTGTTGTACGTAGTGACTTGGCATCGTAAGGGTTATGCATGTTCCATGACCGGCTTCACTTTCGAAGGTGAGCCCATATTGAAAGCCATAAGCTAAACGAAGTCTATTATTCACGTTAAGCAAACCTATGCTGTCGCTGTCCGATGAATCCTGACCGTCACGGCTCAATGAGGAAGGTTTCTCCAACAATTTGCTTTGAATACGGTGCAAGGTTTCCTCATCGACGCCCATTCCATCGTCGGTGATGCGGAGCACGAGCGTCCTGCCATTCTCGACTTCACCGACGATCGTGAGGTTTCCTTTGGAGGTTTTCGGTTCAAGTCCGTGGAAAATCGCATTCTCCACGAGCGGCTGCAGAATCATTTTGAGCACCGATACTTGCAGGGCTTCGTCCGTGAAATGATAGGTAACGTCGAAACGATCCTCGAAACGAATCAATTGCAGATATACGTAAGACTTGACCGCATTCAGCTCCTGATCGAGCGTGACGTAACCGGAGCCTTTGATGCTGTAATGAAACAACTTGCCGAGTGCCTTAGTCATTTCGACGATTTGAGGAGCCTCTGCTTCCAGCGCAACACCTTTAATCGATTCTAACGTGTTATACAGAAAATGCGGATTGATCTGGCTGCGCAGATAAGCCGTGGCGGCTTTCTCCTTCTCGATCTCCGCCTCCAGCAGATGGGTGTTTGTCTCGACGAGGCGATGCGTAAGATTGTCGATCTCACTTAACATCCCGTTCAAATTCTCGGCGACCACGTTCATTTCCACATTGCCTTCCAGGTGAATGGTTGTTTTCAGATCTTTGATGCTGCCGGATTTGATGCCGTTAATGAATCGCACGAGCCGCTGAATGGGCTGCACGATATTATTCGTAATCACCGCGAAAGGCACGGCCATGAGTAGAATCGATAGGATAACGATGAGAATGCTGCGGTTACGCACGGAGTCGAGCTCCGCTAACAGCGCTTCTTGCGGAACGAAGCTGAGCACGGAAGCATTGATCTGGTCGAGCCGCTGGATCTGGATGGCACCCTTGACGCCACCGATAGAATCGGTCAGCTTCTGCTCACTATTATGCTGGCTGCTTAACGTACTAATTGTTCTGGTGATATCGGGCGAATTCGTCTCCGGATAGACACTGCCGAAGTGGTCGATGAGATAGAATCCGACGCCGGGCTCCGCCTTGCTCCTGTCGACATCGAAGAACATCGCCTCCACGTCGATAATGACGGCTATGTAGCCGATTCTGTTGCCATCCGTGCCGTTGCCGAGGTCGCTGGAATAGATATTCTGAGCGAACAGCATGCTGTTCTTTGAAGCGGAGCTGTAGTCATAGGCCTCCAAGCCGCTGACATACACGGTCTTGCTGGATTCGATTGCTTGGTTGGAGCGCTGCACGAAATCGATGCTGCCGTTAAGACTGTAGCGCATCCCGCTGGTACCGATTAAGACGATATCCCGGAAGCCTGTTCGGCCTGCCTTTAATGAGATGATCTTGCGGTCCAGTTCATTACTCATCTCGTACAGTAAGCTGGGGTCGTTCTGCGTCATGAATTTCTGCACGAAGGGATCGAACCCTAGGCTGAGAATAATCTGACTGATTTCATCGGTCTTCTGCGAGAGATTAAGCTTGAATTTACGAATGGTATCTTCGGTATATTGATTGTTGTTCTTAATTACAATTTGAGAGGTTTGGGTGTACAAGGAGTAAATAATCATCAGCATGATGATCACAATGAGTGCAACAGCTAACTGAAGCTGCGTCTTGATGCGCAATCTCGTTAAAATTCCCATGATAGCACCTGTCCGTATCGAGAGTGAAATGGAGTTTATGTAAATGAGTATACCATCATCGATTTCGAAAGAGTCGGTTTCAAGCAAAGCTCTTAGATTAATCCATATTCTTATAATTGGTTTACATACTTTTTGCTCTTCAAGTTGCCTATAGGAGGGGGACGGTGTCTCCTCTCTGTTTGTTTGCGTTCCAAAGCAGGCTTAGTTTAATCCAGTTTTATCTAATCCGCGGTCATACTTACTTCGGAATAATGCGCCTATAATCACATTTGTAAGCCATTACATGCCGGGGGGAATTCACTTTGATCAGAAAGAAACCATTAGCCGCATTAACGTTAACGACGATGCTGGCGCTGTCCGTATTGTCGGGCTGCGGGAAATCAAACAACGATAACGCGACAACGAATGCTTCTGTGAATGAGAAGGAATCTACGAACACCGCTGCAACTGCAAATACGAGCACGAATGCGAATGCTGCCAATGCGACTACAGACGAAAGCACCGCAGCAGGCCTGGAGGGGAAAGTCGTCTTCTGGTCGATGTGGAGCAATGCGGAGCCGCAGGCGAAAGTCATTGATGAGGCTGTCAAAGAATTTGAGGCTGCAAACCCGAATGTGGATGTCGAAGTGAAGTATAACGGTCGTGACATTAATAAACTGATCAAGCCGGCTCTCGAAAGCGGAGAGCAAATTGATATCTTCGAGCAAGACCCGGGCTCGGCGCTCGGCAATCTGAAGGATCATGTATTGAAGCTTGACGAGCTCTTAGAGCAGCCGTCGATCGGTATCGATGGCAAGTCCGTGAAGGATTCCCTGCTTCCATCGCTGATGGACTGGGTCAAATCACTGGCTGCGCCGGCAGGTCTTGAAGAAGGCTACTATGCCATTCCTCAGCAGCCTTACGCGGTTCTGTTCTTCTACAATAAAGCCCTGTTTGCGCAAGCAGGCATCACTGCGGTTCCTACTTCATGGGAAGAGTTCCTGGCGGATTGCGAGCTGCTCAAGAAAGCAGGCGTAGAGCCGTTAACATTCGATGATGCTTACCGCGATCTCTTCATCGGCGGTTACCTCGGAAGCGCGATGGGCAGCGATTGGACCGACAGTCTGGTCAAAGACAAAACAGGCGAGATGTGGAAAGATCCGATCGTCCTCCAGTTTGCGAAAGACATGCAAATCCTGAATGACAAAGGATACTTCTCCAAGAAAATCGCAGGTAATAAGTATCCGGCAGGACAGCAAGATCTGGCACTGGGCAAAGTGGCCATGTACTTGAACGGCACTTGGCTGCCGAATGAAGTAGCGGCAACAGCAGGTCCTGACTTCCAATGGGGCTCCTTCCAATTCCCTGTCGTGGCGAACGGCAATGACAAGGGCGGCCAACAAGGACTTTCCTTCGGCGCACAAGGCTTGTTGATGAATAAGAACAGCAAGAACGTTCCTGCTGCATTCGAGCTAGTGAAGTACCTTGTCGGCAAGAAAGCGCAAGAGGGCATGTCGGCGCAAGCACTTGCGATTCCGGCTACGATTGACTCGACATGGCCTGCTCCGCTTGCGGAAGCTGCAGTTGCTTTCGGCAACGCGAAGGTTAACATGCCTTGGGGCTTCGGTATCGACAACGGCGGCGATTTCTCGAGCGGCACGGTTCTCCCGACATTCATGGAGCTGGCAACAGGCAAGATCAAGCCGGAAGCGTACGTGAGCAAAATGGCAGACCAAGCGAAAAAGTTCTATGAAGGCAAGTAAGGCTAAGTAACGCTATTGCAATCGGAACGCGGCGTTCGTGGGAGCGCCGCGTTTTACGAATTTGAGGGCTGACATGTTGCGGGGGTGCTGTCATGAGAATGAAAAAATCGATTATCGCGCTGTTCTTAGCGCCGGCCGTCATTATATATTTGGCTATTTTTCTCTATCCGACTTTGCGTACATTCGCTATGAGCTTCTATAATATCCCGACTCTCTCCAGCCGTATTGCGGAGTGGAAGTTTGTTGGCCTCCTGAATTACAAGGATGTAACGAGCAGCACTTATTTTATCGGGTCCGTCAAAAATGTTCTTGGCATATGGGCGCTTGGTGGCGTGCTGATCTTCACCTTTGCATTCCTCTATGCGGCCATCCTTACATCCGGGGTAAAAGGGAAAAACTTCTGGCGGTCGCTTATTTTCCTGCCGAATACGGTCTCCGCGGTGGTCATGTCCGTCGTATGGCTGCAGTATATCTACAATTCGAGTTTCGGATTGCTAACCTCCGTATTTAATCGCCTGGGCTTAACGGCGCTTGCCAATATACAGTGGACGGATAACGAGCATATTTACTATGCCATGATTATGGCGTTCAGTTTTGGTTCGATCGGTTATTTCATGCTTATCCTGAATGCCGGTATCAACCGCATTCCCGGCGATTTCTACGAAGTGGCTACGTTAGAGGGGGCGAGTCCGTGGACGAAGTTCTTCAAAATCACCTTGCCGCTGCTGCGGGATGTGTTTCGTACGACGCTGGTCTTATGGACCATCACGGCGTTCAATTTCTTCGTGTGGTCGGCGACGTTCGGGCTCGATGATCCGCATACCGTTACACCGGGGTATTACATGTACCAGAAGGTGTTCGGCATGGCCAAAGGTAACTCCGTGCTGACCGATGGCGGGGCATTCAACGTCGGATCAGGAGCTAGTGTAGGCATCTTGATTACGTTAGCGACTCTGGTTGCATCTGCACTCATCAGCCGACTTTTCCCGAGGGACCGTTTGGAATATTAAGAGGAGGAGGAATCTTCATGCGTAGCGTAGCAATGCGAAAGAAAATGAATCTATTACCGGCTTACATTCCGCTCTATGGCTGGCTGATCTTCTCCGTCATTCTGTTCGGTTGGGTCATCCTGGCATCGCTGAGTTCAACGAGAGATATTTTCACGAATTCCTTACTGAAAAGCGGCATCCATTTCTCTAACTATACGGACTTGTTCAAGCAGCAGGACATTGGGCGATATTTTGCGAATAGTGTTATTTATACGGTTACGGCCTGCATCGGCATCGTCGTCGTTGCGGCTCCGGCTGCGTACATGCTGGGCCGAGCTCATTTCAAGGGACGCGGGCTGCTGAACATGATGTTCATGTCCGCGCTTGCGATTCCGAGTATTCTCATCTCGATTCCGCTGTTCTCGATCTTCGTGGAATTGAAGCTGACCGGCTCGATCATTACGCTGATTCTCGTTTATATTTGCACGAACGTACCGTTTGCCGTGTTTTTTCTCACCAGCTTCTTCTCCTCGGTTCCCAAAGAGCTTGAGGAATCTGCCGCAATGGATGGCTGTGGTCCGATTCGAGCGTTCATCCAAATCATTCTGCCGGTGGCACAGCCGGGCATCATTACGCTATCGATCTTCAACTTTCTAGGGGTGTGGAACGAATACTTCTTCGCGCTGATCTTCTCCAATGATGCCAATTCGCGCACACTCGCGTTATCGCTGCAATCCATCGTGTACGGGTATGCCAATACGGGCAATTACGGCGGTATCTTCGCGGCCTGTATGGTCGTGTTTCTGCCTAGCTTTATCGTGTATTTGTTCGTATCCAAGCGAATTATCTCGGGTTTGACTGTAGGTGCTGTAAAAGGATAAAAGCTGGGGAGATGATGGACCGCCATGTTGGTGACGACCGCAAGTCTGACGATTGAGGGAGCACGGCCGGAAGGGGAGAACCCCCTGCCGATGTTCAGAAATAAGAACGCGCATCGCGAAGTAACGGATAATGGCAGTCTGACGCCGGAACATAAGCTATATATGGGGGACAATACCGGCGAGCGGTATTTGCCGTATCGGATGCAGGATCGGTATTCGAGGAAGCGCGATACGATTGAACTGAAGACGATTGTGCTGGAAAATGACATGCTGAAAGCTGTGTTTCTGCCGGAATACGGCGGGAGGCTGTATTCGCTGCAAGAGAAGGCAACGGGGCGGGAGATCCTGTACCGGAATCCGGTGTTCCAGCCGGCTAATTTAGCCATTCTGAACGCGTGGTTCTCGGGCGGGATCGAGTGGAATATCGGTCATGTAGGACATACGTTCACGACCAGTTCGCCGATGCACGCTGCCAAGCTCACCGATGATGCAGGAAACGAGTTTCTTCGCATCTACGAGTATGAGCGATGCAAGAATCTGTTCTGGCATATCGATTTTCATCTGCCGCGGGGTGCCAGGCAGTTAGGGGTCTATGTCCGTATCGTGAATGATCAAGCGGCGGCCGTGCCTATGTATTGGTGGACGAATATCGCGGTAGAAGAGACCGAGCGATCACGGGTGTTCTCGGGGACAGGCGATGTTATCTATATCGACCCTGCGCAGAAGGGCTATGGCGCTGACTGCATGCCGATTCTTCCATCTGTTCCGGGTGTGGACGTGTCCTATCCGATGGGATTCCCGTATGCGAGCGAGTATTTCTTCCAGACGCCTGCAGTCGAGAAGTCACCGTGGGAAGCTGTCGCCTATGAGGATGGCCGCATGTTCTTCGAGCGATCGACTTCAAGGCTTCGGTATCGGAAAATGTTCTGCTGGGGCAATCACGCAGGAGGCAGACGGTGGTGCGACTTCTTGGCGAAACCGGGCGAAGGCAACTACATCGAGGTGCAGGGCGGGTTCGCGCCAACGCAGCTGCATGACATCGAGATGCCTGCGCATTCCGTCTGGGATTTTACGCAAATGATTGGCATGCTGAGCGGTATCGATACGGAAGCGGCTTATCGGGAGAATTGGGATCAGGCACGTGAATATATAGAAGAGCAAGTCAGTCAGGAGCTCAGCGAGGAAGAGGTGTATGCCGCGCATGCGAAATATCAGGCGCTGGCGGGCAAAACGCCGGAATTGTCGCTGCATACGGGCTCAGGCTGGGGCGCGTTAGAGCGATTGCGGAGGGAGAGCGAGGGCGGTGTTGGCGTCCCGCAAGGCTTCCTCTTCGCGGATGAGACGCTCGGGGCGGAGCAGGAGCCTTGGCTTGTCCTACTGCGGGAAGATTATCTTCCGGAGCAGGATGTTGAAGAGGTTCCGCCGTCTTGGATGATTCAAGACGCATGGATGGACAGGCTGAAGCGCAGCCTGGAGCACGCTGATCATCGCACGTGGACGGCGCTCTTGCATGACGGAGTCATGCGTTATGAGAAAGGGCTGGACGCGGAGGCGATTGAAGCTTGGGAAGCATCGCTTCGTATGAAGCCTTCGGCATGGGTATACCGGAATTTAGCCGTGGTGATGAAGCAGCGTGGCGAGACGGATCGTGCGCTGGCTTATTATGAGCAGGCGTATGGTGTTTCCGGTCATTTCCCGGACCGGGCATTCGTGGAAGAGTACCTTAATCTCGTGATTCAGAACAAGGATTACGAGGGGGCGTGGCGCGTATACAAATCGCTGCCGCCGGCATTCGCGAGCAGCGACCGCATTCAGATTATTGTAGGCGCTGTCGCGCTGGAGCTTGGGCATGATGCATTTATGGAGAAGCTGTTCGCCACCGAATTTGCCGTCATCCGCGAGGGCGAAACCTTGATCATCGAGCTGTGGTTTAAGTACAACGCCAAGAAGCTCGCTGCACAAAGGAACGTCGAGCTGACACCGGAGCTGATTGAAGAAGCGATGCAGCTTTGTCCGCCGCCGACCCATATTGATTTCCGGATGATCGGTTAAGGCTGGTGGGGGAGCAAGTGAGAAATGTTGCCGGAAAGGCAACATTTTATCCCCTCCTGGGGGCAAATACCGTGAAATGCTGCGTAAACTGCAACATTTCAGCGTGAATTTGATCCTAGGCCGCTGCGGAGACGAAAATGCTGCCTAACGGGCAACATTTTCGTCAACACAGGACCTTATCCTCGGAAATGCTGCACATTCTGCAACATTTGTGCAAACAAGGTGGGGCTAGGAACTGTAACGGTTGTGACAGCGGCTAAATGGCCCGTGCCAGCGAGCTTATTCGGCCATTTTCCGATAAAAATCAACCATTATGCAGCATATAACGATGCTCACAACCGTTACAATTTATAAAGGTGTTAATTTCATGAAATAAGCGCGCTGACAACCGTTAGAGATTCAGTAGGTGTTCTCACGTTCTCACACAAAACAAAAAGCAAATAGAAACCCGGCGTTATGGCTAACGTTGGGTTTTTCTAATCCGAGAACCCCGCGGCATGCACGCATTGGGGTTCTTTTCGCTATCTGCGCGTAATCTTATAAACCGCCTTAATAAACCCGCCAAACACCTCGTGGCTGTAGGTGAACCCGCGACTGAGGTAGAAGTTCAGCGCTGCATCATTACCATTGGATATATAGATGAAGATGATGTCCACATTCGGGGAGCTTTCCAGCCAGGCGATCGACATGTCGAACAGCCTGGAGCCAAGCTTCATCTCTCGGTAGCCGTCACGGATATACAAATTGTTCAAGCAGCCGACCTTAGTGGGCAGATCATCCCAATCCGGATAGAAGCCCTTGCCTCCGCGAGGAGCCCAGTCGGGGTAAGCATTCCTGCTGCTTTCGTCGAGCTGACCAATGGTCGAGAATACATAGCCAATCGGTTCACCGTCATCCTTCGCGACGATAACCTGACTTTCCGGCGCACGGTCATAGCTTCGCTTCATGCGGGTATCGAAATTCATCGCATCAAAAACTTCCGGCAGCATCGTTGCTTGGGTCTGCTGAAACGCCATCAGTTCATCGCAAAGCGCCCGGCATGGCTCAATATTGCCATCTTCTATCACTTCAATCGTTATGTTGCCCATCATTTCACCTCATTAATAACTTGACGGTTGTAGCCCAAATCCCTAGCCTTAGAGTATCACAGAACAGGTAATAGAACGCAATCGGCACCATTTCTTTAGAATACAAAGTAAAATCTATACTTCTTTACGTTTACGAAAACAACATGTCTTAGTAAAATGGATTAACTTTGAAAATACTACAGGAACAGAAACTTTCTGGTGACACGACTTGTAAGCGATTACAGTGATAGATAAACCAAAATCGGAGGCATTCCTATGAGAAAAGCGATTCTGGTTGACGATGAAATGTTTGCGCGCAAAGGGCTTGTAGGACTTATCCCTTGGGAGAAATGTGGCTTTCAGATCGTTGGCGAGGCTGAAGATGGGGAAGAAGCGCTCGCATTAATTGAGCGGCTGATGCCGGATCTCGTCATTACCGACATTCGTATGCCGGTGCTGGATGGGCTTGAGCTTATTCAGACGGTTCAGGAGCGAATCAGCAAGGAGATCAAATTTATTATTATCAGCGGATATGGCGATTTCAAATATGCACAACAAGCTGTTCGTTACGGCGTTCATGACTATTTGCTCAAGCCAATTGACGAGAACGAGCTTATGGAAACCTTAGGGCGGATTAATGAGATGCTTAATGAGCGACCGACGTGGCAAGAAGGCGGCAAGCTGCTTTTTCAAATTTCGCTGTTTGAACAGCTTCTCTCGGGAAAATCAGATGAGAAGCTGCTTACGGATGCATCGCAATTCTTGGGGCTGCCAATCGATAAACCGCTGCGATACATTGCGCTTGAGCTCAATAACGTCCCTTCCCGCTTGAGTGAGGATGAGAAGATCGAACAGATTGGCGAGTTAAAGGAAGCCGTCATCAAAGTAGTGAAGCGGCATGCGCCGGATCAAGAACCATTCATCTACATTCCGAGTCCCTATGGGCTTGGATTTCTGATTCCATCATCGGATCCAAAGCCGGATGGGGTAAAGCGGCTTGCAGATGATCTGATCAGGGGGACGGCAGGAAGAGGCGAAGGCGTCACCAGTGTGTATGTTGGCGAGAGGACTGCCGGACTGGATCAGGTGAAAGCTTCTTATATGTCCGCGATGGAAACGATGAAATATAAATTCGCGCAGGCGCCTAAAGCGGCGATCCTCTATGACGACATCAAAGGCACGGCTTTGCAGTACAAGGAGATTGAGCAGACGCAATACACCGAGCTGATGGAGCGCTTGGAAGAGCATGACAGCGAGGCCATTACGAAGCTTGTGGATGCGATGTTTGCAGCCTTTCGCGAGCAAGGCTTCGCCTTGGAATCGATGCGCGCTTCGATCTCCAGATGCGTGCACGGCGCAACTCGGATTATCCAGACGATGCAAGGCGACGTGAATAAACTGGTGGCCTTCAATCCCATTATGCATTGGGATAACGAGCCTCGAACCCTAGAGAGTGTTAAGGGGCTGCTGATGGAATTCCTAACGGAATGTACGGCTTATATGGCGTCGCTGCGCAGCAAGATCGGGAAAGGCGAGATTGGCAAAATCAAAAGCTACATCGAGAGCCACTATGCCAGCAATATCAGCCTGAAGAGCATTGCCAAGCTCTTCTATATGAATCCGGTTTACTTAGGTCAACTATTCAAGAAGTCATATGGCATGTACTTCAATGAGTTTCTGCTGCAGATTCGGATTCAAGAAGCGAAGAGTCAGCTTCGTCAGACGGATAAGAAAATTTACGAGATCGCGGCTAATGTCGGATTCGGGAATGCGGATTATTTCGTCTGCCAATTCGAGAAAGTGGAAGGGAAAACCCCGACCGAATACAAAAATGCGATGATCGCAAAAACATAGAAGGCGCAGGAGGATTCACGTTCATGAGAATAAGCAGCGCCTTCCACAACATCAGGCTTCGAAGCAAGATGCTGATGATCTATTTTCTATCCGTGTTAATTCCGGTCGTGCTCACGAACGTCATCTTCTACAACATTACGACGAATAACGTGAAGAATCAGAAGATGAAGGATTTGTCGCTGGCCATTGAGCAGATGCGCAACGAGTTCATGTATCAGATCGATGCCGTAGTGGGCATCTCGTCCGTCCTTTATAACGATTCCATCATGAATGACTACTTGGATCAACGCTATGTCTATTCATCGGATTACGTCATGAACTACCACTCTTATATTACGGACATGCTGGAGAAATACGCACCTGTATACAGAGCGATTCAGAACATTACCATCTACACGAATAACGATACGATTATTTATGGCGGCTATGTTTCGCCAATCTCACAAATTAGTCCTGATGCAGAGTGGTATAAGCGGTTGGTAAGCTCAGGTACGGCCAATCCGATCCTCGTTCGCAATAACTTGTCGATCACTGATCCCGGGATCAGCATTGTCAGACGAATGAGCAGCTCTGCGGGGCAGAATAATTTTGATAAAATCATCAAGATTGACCTGGATCCCGGTCTTATCAAGCAAGTATTAAGCAATGTAACGCTGGAGGGCAGCGTGTATCTGCTCGAAGGGGATAACGTTCAGTATTCGTCAGGCAAGAAGTACAGCGGAGAGGACTCGGAGAATGATGGCATTATTTTCGATGAAGGCTTTGCGAACAAGGAATATCTAATGAATTGGCATGTTGTGGGGAAATTCCAGGAGCGTGAGGTCTTAGTAGAGGTTCGGAAGTCACGGGAATTCGTTATTTATATGGCGCTCCCGAACATACTTGTTCCTACGCTCATTATCGTCTGGTTTACGCGCTCGCTCAATCAGCGGCTATTTCGCATCTTGAGGCAGATGAAGCGGGTGAAGAACCACAGCTTCGAGCTGATCGACAACGAAGAGACGAATGACGAAATCGGCCAGCTGACAACGGAATTCAACCGGATGACGATGCAGATCAAGAGTCTGATTCATGATGTTTATATGGCCGACATTCAGAAGAAGGAGCTGGAGCTTAGCCGCAATCAGTCGCAGCTGCATGCGCTCCAAAGCCAGATCAATCCGCATTTCCTGTTTAACTCGCTGGAGACGATTCGGATGCGGAGCTTGATGAAGTCCGAGGAAGAGACGGCCAAAATCATTCATCATATGGCGAAGATCTTCCGTAAATCTCTGTCCTGGGGCAGAGATATGGTAACGGTTAAGGACGAGCTCGATTTGGTCGAGAGTTTCCTGCAGATTCAGAAATACCGATTCGGGGACAAGCTGGATTACAGCATTGAGGTAGATCCGGACGCAGCCACAGAGAAAATTCCGAAGATGACGCTGCAGCCTCTTGTCGAGAACTCGAGCATCCACGGTATCGAGCCCTTGAAGAACGCCGGTTTCATCACGATCAGCGTGCGCAAATCTCCGGAGGGACTTCTCTGCGTGGTCAGTGATAACGGGGTGGGGATGACGGAAGAGAAACGAAAAGAGCTGCTGCAAAACCTGTATTCGACCGAGGAAGAGAGCGGGGAAAGCATCGGCATTCGCAATGTGTATTTGCGGCTGAAGATGTTTTATGGCGACCAGGCGACCTTCGACTTGGAGAGCAGCAAAGGGGCGGGGACGTCGATTCGGATCGAAATACGATCTCTTTAATTTACTAAGCGCGATATATAGTTTACCTGGTAAACAAAGATTGATCTGCTTTGTATACTGAAGATGTTCAATTGAAGCGCTTACAAATTATAGAGCAGGAAGGGGACTTTTCTTTGAAAACGAGAAAGAAATGGCAACTAGGCATCATGTCGCTCACGCTGATGATGAGTATTGTCGGCTGTTCCAGCGGCAATAACAATGCAAATGAAAACGCTCCAAAGGAAACAGGCAATGCTGCTACGACTAACACAGACACAACTACGAACACAACTGAGGCAGCTGAGCCGGAGAAAGCGGAGCCGGTAACCTTCACTTATTTCAATGCTACGGCAAACAAAGACACAGATACGAATATGACGGAAATCGGTAAAATCCTGGAGGATCAAACGGGCGTCAACTTCAAGATGGAGCATCTTGTAGGCGACTTGAATACGAAGATCGGAACGATGATCGCAAGCAACGAATATCCGGATATCCTGGCTCCTGATTCAGGCATCGATAAAGTGTTGGAAGCAGGCGCATTCATTCCGCTTAACGATCTTATCGATCAATACGGTCCAAACATTAAACGCGTTTACGGCCCTTACATGAACCTGATGAAAGCGGAAGACGGCAACGTTTACTTCCTGCCATTCAGTGCCATCGTAGGCGAATATAAACCAAACCCAACGATTGACCAAGGCGCATTCTGGGTGCAAAACCGCGTTTTGAAGGATGCCGGCTATCCGAAAATCAAAACATTCGACGAGTATTTTAACCTGATTAAAGATTATGCAGGCAAACATAAAGACGACAAATTGACGGGCTTCATGTCCCTGACGCACGACTGGCGCTTCTTTGCAACAACGAACCCGCCGAACCATCTTGCGGGCTTCCCGAATGACGGCGAAGTTCAAGTCGATATGACTTCGATGGATTCCAAAATCTACGCAGCTAACGATGATACCAAACGTTGGTTGAAGAAGTTGAATGAGTTTAATGCTGAAGGTTTGTTCGACAAGTCCTCCTTCGTAGACAACTACGATCAATACTTGGCGAAGCTGACTTCCGGTAAAGTACTTGGCTTCTTTGATTACGGCTGGCAGGTGAACCAAGCGCTGCAAACGTTGAAAACCGAGACGGTGAAAAACGGCGGTAACGACGATCTGGAGTATTTCCCGCTGCCAATCGTATTCGATGCAGGCGTGAAAGACCAATACATCGATCCGGCTTCCTTTGTTAACAACCGCGGAGTGGGAATCACGACAAGCGCGAAAGACCCAGTTCGTATTATTAAATTCTTCAATAACCTGCTTACGGACGAGAACCAGAAGATGGTACAGTGGGGCATTCAAGGCAAGAACTATGAAGTGGACGACAAAGGCAGATTGTACAGAACACAAGAAGAAATAGACAAGCTTAAAGATAACGACTACAAACGTCAAGTCGGTATCGGCTACTTCGAGTACTACTGGCCAATGTACGGTCAAGGCTCCACCTTCCCGGATGGCAATGCTGTAAACCCAGGCAGACAACCGGAAGTTGCACAAGCATCCTTTACGCCTGCTGAGAAAGATCGTCTTGCGAAATACGGCGTTCAAACGTACGCAGAAATGTTCGCCGCTCCGGATGAGCGTCCTTGGTACCCAGCATGGAGTATCGCACTTGAGCAAGGTTCGGATGCACAAATCTACACGGCTAAGAAACCAGACGTACAACGTAAATATTTTGCGAAAATCGTCCTTGCATCGCCGGATAAATTCGACGGTCTGTGGAACGAGTATGTAGGCGAAATTAACAAGCTTCCTGTAGGTGAGTACGAGAAAACGATGACTGAAAAAGTCAAAGAAAAAGTGGCAAAGATTAAAGGCTAATCAAGTGTAAGGGGGAAGGCCGGAGCTCGCATGCAGTACGGGGCCGGCCTTTCCTAATTTAGACGTATAGAACCGGGTAGGTATGGAGAGGAGTGATCGCAATGATAGAAACCAAGCAGCAGGAGATGACTGCCGATCGGATCCTTCTCGGTCAGAAATCCGGGATCGGATTATTTCTGCAGAAGCTTGTGAAGCAGCGGGCGCTGGTCCTGATGTCCGTTCCGTTCCTTATTTGGCTTGTGATCTTTAAATATATTCCGCTATGGGGCTGGTCGATCGCGTTTCAGAATTATAAGCCGGCGAAAGCCTTCAGCGATCAGAAATGGGTAGGTTTGAAGCAGTTTAAGTTTATGTTCTCCGATGACCGGTTCCTGGTGGTGCTTCGCAATACGCTTGCTATGAGCTTAATCAATTTCGTTCTCGGATTTGTAACAGCCATTATACTAGCCATTCTATTAAACGAATTAAGAAAAGTAGCGTTCAAACGGGTCGTACAAACGATCAGCTACTTACCGCATTTTATATCTTGGGTTGTCGCAGCTACGATTATTCAGACCATTCTCTCTGCTGATGGAGGGGTCCTCAATGAAATTTTGATGGGTCTTGGGTTCATCAAGGAACCGATTCTATGGCTTGGAGAAGGCAAGTATTTCTGGGGTATTCTAGGCGTTTCGGAAGTATGGAAGAACGTAGGCTGGAACACGATTATTTATTTAGCCGCTATGACCTCAATCGATCCTGCGCAGTATGAAGCTGCCGAGATTGATGGCGCTGGACGCTTCCAGCGTATCTTCCATGTTACGCTTCCCGGAATCAAACCTGTTATTATCATTCTTATTATTCTTAACCTTGGACAAATTCTAGAGACTGGCTTCGAGCCGCAATACTTGCTTGGCAATGGACCGAACCTCGATTATTCCGAGAATCTTGAAATCTTCATCCTGAAGTATGGTATGAACCTGGGCAACTATTCATTGTCCGTCGCAGCAGGGATATTCAAGACGGTTATCAGTGTCGTGCTATTGTTCTCGGCGAATTACCTTTCAAAACGGCTAGGCCAAGAACGATTGTTTTAAGGAGGAGAACAGCATGGCTAAATCGCAAGGAACTATGGCCCATCATTCGTC
This sequence comes from Paenibacillus sp. J22R3, assembly GCF_056269305.1. Classification (NCBI taxonomy): domain Bacteria; kingdom Bacillati; phylum Bacillota; class Bacilli; order Caryophanales; family Paenibacillaceae; genus Paenibacillus; species Paenibacillus sp. J22R3. The sequence goes on from NZ_JBWDNS010000004.1 coordinate 124,820, forward strand.
GACAGGAGATCGGCTGTTCGATATCGCCAATTACACGTTCATGGTGATCCTCATGATCGTGACACTATATCCATTCATCAACATGCTGGCTGTTTCGCTCAACGATGCCGGAGACTCCATTAAGGGCGGCGTCTACTTATGGCCCAGAGTATTAACCTGGGAAAATTATGATTATGTGTTCAAGCAGGGAGAGATTTTGCACGCGACTATGGTTTCTGCTTCGCGGACAATTCTCGGGACGCTCATCTCTACCTTCTGTTCGGCGATGGTAGCTTATACGATCAGCCGTCCGGAATTTGTATTACGCAAATTCGTTACGCTGGCCTTCGTGCTGACGATGTATTTTAACGGTGGATTGATTCCGAACTTCTTGCTGATTCGCGAGCTTGGCCTTATGGGCAACTACTGGGTCTACATCATTCCGGGTATTGTCGGCGTATTTAACATCATCGTGATTCGTTCCTTTATTGAGACGCTGCCGGAAGGTATCCTGGAATCGGCAAGAATTGACGGGGCAGGCGAGTTTACGACGTTCCTCAAGATCGTCATGCCTTTGTCGATGCCGGTGCTTGCGACAACATCCTTGTTCACAGCAGTGTACCACTGGAATTCCTGGTTTGATGTGTTCCTGTACAACTCGTCGCATATTAACCTGAGTACGCTGCAATACGAATTGATGAAGATGCTCCAAAACTCGAATGCTTCGATCAGCTCTTCCGGCGGCAATATGGATGGCTCGGGCGGAACGGCAGCAAACTTCGTCACGCCGACATCCATTCGAGCTACGATGACGATTGTCGCGAGCTTGCCGATTGTAATGGTTTATCCATTCCTGCAGAAGTACTTTGTTAAAGGGATGACGCTGGGAGGCGTAAAAGGCTAATGGCGGCACATCACAATCTACTGCTTGCTTATGGTTATGACGCGAAGGATATCGAGGCAAAGGTTGAGCAAACGTGGGAGCTGCTGTTCGGCGATCATGAAGCGACGAGAATGTATTACCCGTCCGGTGACGATATGGGTTATATGCTCGATACCGGGAACCTCGATGTTCGGACGGAAGGCATGTCCTACGGCATGATGATGGCTGTACAGCTGGATAAGAAGGATGTATTCGATCGGCTTTGGAGATGGAGCTATCAATACATGTATATGACTTCCGGCGAGAACAAAGGTTATTTCGCCTGGTCCTGCAACACGGATGGAACGAAGCGCTCGAACGGACCGGCGCCGGATGGCGAGGAATACTTCGCGCTTGCTTTATTGTTCGCCTCCCATCGGTGGGGCGACGGCGCAGCGCCTCTGGATTACGGCGTAAAGGCGCGTGCATTGCTGCATGATTGCATACACAACGGAGAAGACGGCATCGGCTATCCGATGTGGAACCCGGACAATAAATTAATCAAATTCGTGCCTAACTGCGAATACTCCGATCCGTCGTATCATCTGCCGCATTTCTATGAGCTGTTTGCTCTTTGGGCTAATGAAGCGGATCGCCCATTCTGGAGAGAAGCGGCGGAAGCCAGCAGGGCGTTTCTGTTGCTGGCTTGCCATCCGGAAACCGGCTTAGCACCGGAATATGCCCATTATGACGGAACGCCTAACGATGATCGCGGGTATGGGCATTTCTTCAGTGATTCCTACCGGGTCGCAGCCAATATCGGACTAGAGGCGCTGTGGTTTGGCGCAAGCAAATGGATGACTCGGGAGGCAGAGCTTATTCAAGCCTTCTTCGCGGATAAGCATCCCGATGACTACCGGCGGTATACGATTGCCGGTGAGCCGTTCGAGGAGAAATCGCTTCATCCGGTTGGGCTGATTGCTACGAATGCAGCTGCATCGTTAGCGGCACCGAACGGCCTACATGCGAGAGAGAGTGTAGCGCTGTTCTGGAAGACGCCTGTTCGCGAGGGTGACAGGCGTTATTATGATAATTGCCTCTACTTATTCGCCTTGCTGGCGTTAAGCGGGAATTACCGAATATGGTCGGCAGAAGCAGCAGAATAAATGGATATGTAGTAGGTAGGGTCTCCTGTTACAGGAGGCTCTTTTCATTTCAGCGAATGAGAGGCAGGTTGTCGCAGCCATGAATAGAAGAAGAATAGAGAGCGGCTATGCATGTTGGCTTGATTATCAGCTTATCCGGAATGAAGCATTACGCAGTGAATATAAGAAGCGCTGCTCGCAGCTTGTGGTGATCGGTGATTCACCGCTGCTGCAAGCGGCGCGCAGAGAGTTGAAGCTTGCACTGGGCGTGATGCTTGGGGAAACGCCTGTTGAGGTCGAGGATGATGCCGTTGCTGAGGAGCTGAGCCTGCCGGTAATTGTGGTCGGTACAATCGGCAGCTGCGAGCTGCTGAACCCGCTTGCAAGTATCTATAATTTCAATGAACTAGGCGAGGAAGGTTATGTCATTCATGCTTCCGGTTCGGATGAGAATCGGATCTATCTGTCAGCTGATGCGGATAAAGGCTTGCTGTATGCGGTGTTCCATTTGATGCGGCTGTTGCAAACCGGGGAGAGTATCGAGAGGCTTGCCATTTGCGAGCTGCCGAGCAATGGTCTGCGTATGATCAACCATTGGGACAATATGGACGGATCGATTGAGCGCGGCTATGCCGGGAGAAGTATTTTCTTCCATGAGGGTCGATTTATCGGGGATCAGGAGCGTGTGCAGGACTATGCTCGGCTGCTGGCATCCGGTGGCATTAATGCCCTAACGATTAATAACGTTAATGTGCACAGCCAGGAATCGAAGCTCATTACCGACGAGTTTCTGCCGGATGTGGCGAAGACGGCGGCTATTTTCCGCGAGTATGGTATTCGTCTGTATTTGAGCGTGAATTATGCGAGTCCGATGGAGCTTGGCGGACTGAACACGGCGGATCCGCTTGCGCCGGAGGTAGCGGAATGGTGGCATGGCGCTGCGAAGAATATTTACCGCTACATCCCGGATTTCGGCGGATTTCTGGTCAAGGCTGATTCCGAATTCAGACCGGGGCCGTTTACGTACGGACGGAATCATGCGGACGGCGCGAATATGCTGGCAGATGCGCTGGCGCCTTTTGGCGGCGAAGTGATTTGGCGTTGTTTTGTGTACAACTGCCTGCAGAATTGGCGAGATCGCAGCACGGATCGTGCTCGTGCTGCCTATGACCATTTCATGCCTTTGGATGGAACATTCCGTGACAATGTCATGCTTCAGATTAAGAACGGACCGATGGATTTTCAAGTACGAGAGCCGGTTTCACCGTTGTTCGGCGGGTTGCAGGACACGAACCAACTGCTTGAGCTGCAGATTACGCAGGAGTACACCGGTCAGCAGCGGCATGTATGTTTCTTGGTGCCGCAGTGGAAGGAAGTAATGGACTTTGATACGCATGCCCGTGGGGAAGGTTCTACGGTTGCGGAAGTAGCTGGCGGGCGGCTGTTTGGGAGAGCGCGCGGCGGCGTTGCGGCAGTCGCAAATATCGGGGATGATGCGAGCTGGACCGGACATATTTTGGCACAGGCGAATTGGTACGGCTATGCACGGTTGGCATGGAATCCGAAGTTAAGCGCAGAGCAGATTGCACGGGAATGGATTGCGATGACCTTCGGATTGAATTCAGAGGTGGAGCGTGTCTTGTTAGGCATGCTGCTAAGCTCTTACGGCATTTACGAGGACTATACGGCCCCGCTTGGCGTGGGCTGGATGGTCAATCCGAATCATCATTATGGCCCTAACGTTGACGGCTATGAATATTCCAAGTGGGGCACGTATCACTATGCGGATTGCCATGGCATGGGCGTTGATCGTACCGTGCGCAGCGGCACTGGTTACGCGGGACAGTATCATTCTCCGGTGGCGGAGCGGTACGAATCAGTGGCGTTATGCCCGGATGAGCTTCTGTTGTTCTTCCATCATGTTCCGTATTCGCACCGGCTTAAGAGCGGCAAGACGGTGATCCAGCATATTTACGACACGCATTTCGAAGGTGCAGCGCGTGCGGCTCAGCTGGTAGAGCAGTGGAATTTGCTAGCCTCGCTGGTTGGAAGCGAACGGCACGAGCAGGTACTTGATCGACTCACTCACCAAGCGGAGCATGCGGAAGAATGGCGCGATTGTATTAATACGTATTTTTATCGCAAGTCGGGGATTGCCGATGAACGTGGGAGGTTGATTTACTAGCTGTGATGCGAAAAGCTAATGCTGCAGGGATCAGGGATGTGCCTTCGGCCGCTGTTGATTGTGTGTTCTCTAGGATTAGAATTGGAGGTAACAACACACTATCAAAGGCGGCACGTAAACTCTACGGCACAATCCCTTTCACCCTTCCGCGGCTTTATAAATAAAGCCTAGAAATAAACCTTGGAGGAGAAGGGTGAGGAAGAAATGAAAATGGTGTTCCGCTGGTATGGGACCGGCAATGATACGGTTACGTTGAAGCAGATCAAGCAAATTCCAGGTGTGGAAGGTATTGTCTGGGCACTGCATGATGTGCCTGCAGGTGAAGAGTGGCCGATGGACAAAATCCTCGCCTATAAGGAACAAGCCGATGCTTATGGCCTGCATCTGGAGGTAGTTGAAAGTGTAAATGTCCACGAGGATATTAAGCTAGGGCTGCCAACTAGGGACCACTACATTAACAATTATAAGGTGACAATCGAGAAGCTGGCAGCGGTTGGCGTCAAAACGATCTGCTACAACTTTATGCCGGTATTCGATTGGGTGCGGACGGAGTTGTTCAAGGAGCTGGAGGATGGCTCGACGGCGCTTTTCTATGAGAAGGCTAAGGTCGATAGTATGGATCCCGGCGAGCTTGTGAGTCGTATCGCTAATGAGGTGGATTTTACAATGCCGGGCTGGGAGCCGGAACGATTAAAGCTGCTTGCGCCGTTATTTGAGCAATACAAGCAGGTGTCGGCAGAAGATCTGTGGAGCAATCTGCAGTATTTTCTGGAGCAGATTATCCCAACCGCGGAGCGTCATGGCATCCAAATGGCCATTCATCCCGATGATCCGCCTTGGCCGATCTTTGGCTTGCCGCGCATCATTAATAGCCGAGAAAGCATCCGCAGGTTACTGCAGCTTGTCGACAGCCCTTGCAATGGCGTGACGCTGTGCAGCGGATCGCTTGGCGCTAATCCGGCCAACGATATTGTGGCAATGGTGCATGAGTTTAAGGGCCGTATCCCATTCGCGCATATTCGGAATGTGCGCGTCTATGACAATGGGGATTTCATTGAAACCTCGCACAGGACCTCTGATGGAACGGTAGATATTGCAGGCATCGTGCGAGCCTATTTCGAGACAGGATTTACAGGTTATGCCCGTCCGGATCATGGCAGGCATATCTGGGACGAAAAATGTCGTCCGGGTTATGGGCTGTATGATCGGGCCTTAGGCATTATGTATTTGTGGGGCGTTTGGGATTCCATGCGTGCAGGCGAGGTGACGAAATGATAGGCATGAGTATACCGAAGCACGAGCATTTGCAGGGGAAGGTAGCTGTAGTGACCGGCGGTAGCGGCGTCCTGTGTTCCGCGATGGCGAAGGAGTTAGCGCGGCAGGGAATGAAGGTGGCTATCCTCAACCGTACGGAAGAATCGGGCCTGAAAGTGGTGGAAGAGATTCGCCGTGAAGGTAATGAAGCGATAGCTGTTGTCTGCGACGTGCTCGATGCTGCAAGTGTGGACGCGGCGGCTGTTGTCGTTAAGGAACAGTTGGGCTCGTGCCACCTGCTCATTAATGGAGCAGGCGGCAACCATCCGGAGGGTAGCACGACGAATGAGATTTTTAAAGCAGATGATGTAGGAGTCGAGGGCATTCGTACCTTTTTCGATTTAACGGAGAAGGGCTTCGGGTATGTGTTTGATTTGAATTTTAAAGGCACGCTGCTGCCTACGCAGGCTTTTGCGAAACAAATGCTTCAAGTCGAAGGAGCATCGATTATCAATATTTCGTCGATGAGCGCACCAAGCCCGATGACCAAAGTGCCTGCTTACAGCGCGGCAAAGGCAGCGATCGATAACTTCACGCAGTGGCTCGCGGTTCATATGGCAGAAGCGGGCATTCGGGTCAATGCGATTGCGCCGGGTTTCTTCCTGACGGAACAGAATCGGAAGCTGTTAACCCATGAGGATGGTTCGCTGACCGAACGTTCTCATAAGATCATCACTCATACGCCAATGCGTAGATTCGGAAAGCCGGAGGACCTGCTTGGTGCACTTGTTTGGCTGGCGGACGATACCGTATCCGGATTCGTCACCGGGGTCACGGTCCCGGTGGATGGCGGATTTATGGCGTATTCAGGCGTATAGGAGGAGGCGGCTGGGATGACGCTCATTGTTCAGGATGTGCTTGATGTTTTGGAGGCGACGGGAGTCGGTGAAGCTATTGGTTGTGGTGCGGATCAACTGCTCTTCGGTGATGCCGGGCAGGCTGTCAGTGGAATCGTCGTCACCTTTATCGCATCGCAGCAGGTGTTGGAGCAGGCGGTTTCGTTAGGTGCGAACTTGGTGATTTCGCATGAAGGGATCTTTTACAGTCATCATCATGACGGAGATAAGGTCGCGTCTATGGAGGGCACGGTGTACGCTGCTAAGAAACAGTTGATTGCCGAGCACGGCCTTGCTGTCTACCGCTTGCATGACGGATTACATCGGCAGCAACCCGATGGCATTATGGAAGGATTGCTTCAAGAGCTGGGCTGGGAGGCGTTCGTCGCGGAGCATCTCCCTGCTGCCTCGATTGTTGAGCTTCCTCCGCATACCGGCCTCGAAATTGCGGCACATGTGAAGAAGCGGCTCGGGATAGAGTCGCTCCGTGCCGTAGGTGATCTGTCTGATTCGTGTAGACGCGTCGGCTTGCTCGCTGGTTACAGGGGAGGCGGAGAGCTGGCGATTCCGCTCTATGAGCAGTACCAGCTGGATCTGATCCTGTACGGCGAAGGACCCGAGTGGGAAACGCCGGAGTACGTGAGGGACGCCGTTCACATGGGAGCGGCGAAGTCTCTCCTCGTTCTCGGCCATCTGGAGAGCGAGCAACCCGGTATGCGGCTGCTGGCAGATCGGCTCGGTAAATTGTTTGCGGCCGTACCGATTCACTATGTGAATGTGGATCGAGTGTTTGATGTGGTTTAGATGTGGGGCTGTCTCAAAAGTGCGCAGGTGACTTTTGGGGCGGCTTTGTTTTTGTTGTGTTTGGTAGGTTAGCAAGGAAAAGAGTTGCTCCCTACCTGAGCAATGCGTTGTTCAAACGGTGGGCTTGGCGGAAGTATCGCGAATTTGGTGAAAGAGTGGCACCTATGACAACACAATGGTGGAAAGGAGGGGTACCGGCTACCGCACATGTGCGGTAAAAGCTGGTACTTAGCTAAAGAGAGGTACCGTCTACCGCACATGTGCGCCAAAAGCTGGTTTTCAGTGTAGGAAAGTTTCATCTAACCCTCCCATTTGGAAAAAAATGCAACACAGACGCTTGGAAGTTTGTTACTGTGTGAATAGGACACATCAAGGACTGATTGGGAGGGAAATGAATTGAAATTGCATTATCCGGGACCTGCACGAGTTTGGACGGAAGCGCTGCCAATTGGGAATGGCCGTTTGGGAGCTATGATTTATGGCAGTGTGGAACACGAACAGCTGCAGCTTAATGAAGACACGCTTTGGTCGGGGCCGAACCCGAGCTGGAACAATCCGGAGGCGCTTGCTGCCCTGCCGGAGGTTCGCCAATTACTGGCGCAAGAGAAGTATGTAGAAGCAGATCAGCTGTGTAAACGAATGATGGGGGCATACACGCAAGCGTATTTGCCGCTTGGCCATCTGCACCTTCTGTTCGAGCACGGTAATAATACGAGCGATTATCGCCGGGAGCTCCGCATCGATGAAGCGATTTCGGCGGTGAGCTATCGGATTGGTAATGTGTCGTATACGCGTGAATATTTTGCCTCACATCCGGATCAAGTGATCGTGATGAAGCTGACAGCCAGCCAGCCAGGCAAGATCTCCTTCCATGCCAAGCTGAGCAGTCCGCTTCGTCACCGTATGGAACAAGACGGAGCGTCCGATCTCATTCTGAGCGGCATCGCTCCCGAGCATGTTGCGCCGAGCTATCAATCTTCCGATAACCCGATTCGGTATGGCGATGAGTCGACGTCACAAGCCATCCGGTTTAACGGAAGGCTTGCAGCATCCGCGGAAGGCGGTACGGTGGAGGCAAGCACCGATGGACTTCGTGTAAGCGGCGCAACCTCGGTTGTCTTAGTCTTCGATGCGGCGACGGACTACGCGAAAGACGAGCAGCCTGCGCTACTCACCTCGCAGCGCGTTCATGCGGCACTGAGCCGTTCCTATGAGGAGCTTCGCGCTCGGCATATCTCGGACTACCAAGCATTGTTCAATCGTGTAGAACTGGATCTGGGCCCAGCATCGGAGTCGGACGAGCTGCTTCCGACGGATAAGCGGATTAAGCAAAACGGGGCAAATGACCCCGGACTAGTAAAGCTGCTATTCGACTACGGTCGTTACCTCATGATTGCTTCATCACGGCCGGGAACGCAAGCGACGAATCTGCAGGGCATATGGAATCAGGAAACAAGACCACCATGGAGCAGCAATTATACGATTAATATTAATACGCAGATGAACTATTGGCCGGCAGAAACCTGTGCGCTCGCGGAGTGCCACGAGCCTATGATCGATTTAATCGAGAAGATATCGAAGAGCGGCCGGGAAACGGCACAAATTCATTACGGTGCTCGCGGCTGGACGGCTCATCATAACACGGATATTTGGGGACACACTGCGCCGGTTGGTGATTTTGGAGAAGGTGACGCGGCATGGGCATTGTGGCCAATGGGCGGACCTTGGATGGCCCAGCATTTGTGGGAGCATTACGCGTTCAGCAGAGATAAAGCCTACCTGAGAGACAAGGCGTATCCAATCCTGAAAGAATCGGCTATGTTCTGCCTGGATTGGCTCATTGACGACGGTCAAGGAAGACTTATTACGTCACCATCCACATCGCCGGAGCATAAATTTGTGACACAAGACGGGCTATCCGGTGTTAGCGTGGCTTCCACGATGGATCTATCGATTATATGGGACTTGTTTACGAACTGCATCGAAGCATCCGAGGAGCTGGAGATCGATGCGGAGTGGAGAGTGGAGCTGGAAACAGCCCAGGAGCGCTTATTCCCCTTGCAGATTGGCAAGTATGGCCAGCTTCAGGAATGGTATAAGGACTTCGAGGATGAAGATCAATTCCATCGTCATGTCTCGCATTTATTCGGCGTCTACCCCGGCCGTCAACTGACCGAAGCAGGCACACCGGAGCTGTTTGCAGCAGCCCGCCGCTCACTGGAGCGTCGCGGAGATGAAGGAACCGGTTGGAGCTTGGGGTGGAAAACAGGACTATGGGCACGTTTTGGAGATGGCAACCGAGCGCTCAATTTAGTGAACAACCTGCTACAACTTGTCGATGAGTATGCCCAAGAAAACTATCACCGGGGCGGCGTATACGCCAACTTATTCGACGCGCATCCGCCATTCCAGATCGATGGCAATTTTGCCGCAACGGCAGGCATTGCGGAATTGCTGCTGCAATCCCATCAGGATTATGTATGGCTGCTTCCGTCGCTGCCGGATGCATGGCGAAACGGGTCTGTTAAGGGCTTGCGGGCTCGCGGGGGATTCGAAGTCGGCATGATCTGGAAGGAAGGCAAAATGCATTCGGCCAGTGTGAAATCGCTTGTCGGTGGCAGCTGCACCCTGCGTTCTGAGTCGCCAATTACGATCACGGATGCAGAAGGAAACCTTGTCGCTGCCGAACAGGTAGACGGAGGTTTGTATCGATTCACAACTCATATAGACGGAAGCTACTCCATTACCGGGTAAGTTTCGAAGCCGCCGCGGGAGGAGGAAATGCCTCTTCGCCGGCGGCTTTTTTTAGCTGCGTCGCTGCCGATAGACCGCAGGCGTCATGCCGACAATCTGCTTAAACACCCGGTGAAAATAAGGCATACTCTCGAAGCCGCATGCTTCAGCGATGACTGCGATGGTATCATCCTTGCCTTGCAGCAGCTCCTTGGCTCTCACAATTCGTTTAACCGTAATAAACCCGGTGACGTTCATCCCTGTGCTCTGCTTAAATACACGGCTGAAATGCGCAGGGCTGACGGAGGCCATCTGACTTAGCTTGCTGAGGCTGACAGCATCCGTAAAATGCCGGTCGATATACAGTAAACTATCCTTCATCCAGCTTGGACCGATAAAGGCGGAGCTGGCTCTATGCTTCCTCTCGCCATCTATCTCCCGATTAACCGCCAGCAGCAGCTGCTCTAAACACAGAACAATAGCATGGCGATAGCCTGCTTGCGCTGTCCGCAGCTCAGCTTCAACCCCATCCAGTGCTCGCTCAACATGTTGTTGAAGCGCCGGAGTACATTCCATTTTGAAACTATGATGGGTACGGCTTTGCTCGAAACACGCCATATATGAAAATGATTCGCCCAGCGATATCCGGTCCATCAGAATGGGATGAAAGAACATAGCAGTGGACGTAACGGGATCCTCTTTGTCCGGGAATGCACGGTGAATGGTGTTGCCCGGAATGATGAAGAGATCACCTTGATTCATGTCATAAATCGTTCGGTCGATGAAGAAAGCACCCTTACCGCTGTACACGTAGACAAGCTCAAACCAATCATGCAAATGATCAGGCAGTTCGCGCTGCAGCGTCTTCCGATCCTTGAACGTGAAGGCGAAAGGGAATGAAGGCTGGGCATCGAACTGTTTGCGTATAGGCTTCATGTGCGAGCGCTCCTTTGTTGTCCGTATCTTTTCTAAGGATATATCAAATGAGGGTATAAATCTGCAATAATATGCACTTTTATGATCTCATCAGGGTGTTACATTTAGGTTAAGACCAAACAAGCAAAGGGGTTTGAATCGATGGGAACAAAGTTGGGGAGCGAGACTTTACCTGCTAAGCAGCGGCAAGCATACGAGGTTATGGAGCAAAGCCCGGTCACGGTGCTGCAAATTGGCGAAGGTAACTTTCTGCGCGGCTTCTTCGATTGGATGATTCATAGGTGCCAAGAGCAAGGCTTATTCCATGGAAGTGTGGCGCTGACGCAGCCAAGGCCGGGAGGTCGAGCGAAAATCAATACCCTGCAAAGCCAAGACGGTCTCTATACCTTAGTGACGCGGGGGCTGGAGAATGGGGAGCGAGTGGAGAATAAGGAGATTGTATCCGTATTCTCTACGGTATTCGACCCTTACAGCGACTGGCAGCAGCTCATCTCACTGGCGGAGAGTCCTGCCTTACGTTTTGTCGTATCCAACACTACGGAAGCCGGACTCGTCTACAATCCGGAGCCGCTTGTGGAAGGCGAACCGATTCAGTCATTTCCGGGCAAAATCGCATGGCTGCTCTATCGCAGATATTTGGCGCTAGGCGGCAACGGAGCCGAGGACAATGGACTTATATTCCTGCCATGTGAGCTGCTTGAACGCAATGGCGATGAGCTGAAGCGCTGCGTGCTGCAATATTGCGAGGATTGGTCGCTGCCGGAGCCGTTCCGGGAATGGGTATCGACGCATAATCGCTTCCTCAATTCACTAGTGGATCGCATTGTAACGGGCTATCCAGCAGGTGAGCAAGCGGATGAATGGTTCTCGGAATGGGGATATGAAGATGCGATGCTGACTACTGCAGAGCCGTATCACTTCTGGGCGATCGAAGCGGAATCGAAGCTTGACGAAGAACTGCCGCTGCGGCAGGCAGGGCTGAATGTACGTTGGGTTGATGATTTGCGTCCGTATCAGCTAAGGAAGGTACGCATTCTTAATGGCGCTCATACGCTCATGACCCCGCTTGCCTTGCTGCATGGCGAGCAATATGTCAGAGATGTCATGGAGAATCCGCAATTCGGAGTCTTCGTAAGGGAAGCCGTTGCCGCTGAAATCGTGCCGACGGTTGCCATGCCGGAAGAGGAATTAATGGCTTATGCGGAGGCCGTGTATGAACGGTTTCTGAATCCATTCATTAACCATCGTCTCGCGGATATTGCCATGAACAGCCTTAGCAAGTTCAGAACGCGGCTGCTGCCTACGCTGCTTTATTATACGGATCGCGGAGAGTCGCTTCCGCCGCGAATCGTGAAGTCGTTAGCCGCACTGCTGCGATATTACCAAGTCGTTCGAGAAGGTGAAGGTTTCACAGGTCGCACGCTTAATGGCGCTCCATATACGGTCAGGGACGATGCGGCATCATTGGAGCTTCTAGCCGGGAGCTGGTCTAGTAAACGCCCGCTTGAAGAGATTGTCGCTCTTCTGCTCAGCCACAAGGAGATTTGGGGCAGCGATTTATCTGCCATCAAAGGGCTGGCGGATGGAGTTACGGTATTCATTCGAGAGATGGAAGCGAGTCACGCAGCAAATAACGCGAAGTTAGGCAGGGGGCAGTTATGAAGGGAATCATCTGTGCGGAAGTAGACCGTTTCGAATGGACGGAGAGTTTGCCTGAGCCGGTACTGGAAGCGGGACATGCCATTGTCAGCATCAAACGAATCGGCATCTGTGGGACGGATCTCCACGCCTTCAAAGGCAATCAACCTTTCTTCTCTTACCCGCGTATTCTCGGGCATGAGCTTGCGGGCATTATTGAAGAGGTTGGCTATAATGAGCAGGGACTTACGGTCGGTGATCAAGTCAGCATTATCCCGTATTTGCATTGTGGCAGTTGCATCGCCTGTCGCAGCGGCAAAACGAATTGCTGCACGGATATGTCGGTGCTCGGCGTGCATCGCGATGGCGGCATGCGAGAGCGGATCTCGGTTCCGGTCGCTTGTTTGATCCCGGCGAATGAACTCACGCTGGACCAGACTGCTGTGCTGGAGCCGATTGCGATCGGGGCGCATGCTGTGCGCAGGTCAGGTCTTGCTGCGGGCGAGACGGCGCTGGTCATCGGGGGCGGACCGATCGGCCTCGGCGTGATGGCTATTGCCAAGCACATTGGGGCGAAGGTCATCGCGATGGATATCAACGATGATCGGCTTAGCTTCTGCGAGCAAGGGGCTGGGGCCGACGCGCTTGTAAACGCGCTGCAGGAGGAGCCGGTTCAGCGAATCATGGATGCTTGCGGCGGCGAGCTGCCCGCCGTCGTCTTCGATGCAACAGGCAATGCCAGATCGATGGGCGACTCGTTCCGTTATGTGGCCCACGGCGGCAGACTTGTCTTTGTCGGGCTGGTCAAAGCAGATATCACCTTCAGCGATCCCGAGTTTCACAAACGCGAGCTTACGCTGATGGCAAGCCGCAATGCAACGAGAGAAGACTTCGACAATGTCTTGGACGCGTTGTCCGCAGGTGCCGTTGATGTCAACCGCTACATCACGCACCGTGCACCGCTGGCCGAGATGATCGAGCAATTCCAAGGCTGGCTGAAGCCGGAATCGAAAGTGATCAAAGCGATGGTGGAGCTTTAGGTTATACAAAGCATGAACATGGGTTTTCCTTATATGACCTCCCCTAAATCAATTAGAAAAGGGGAGGTCATCTTGCATAATCACTCTATTTGCGGAGGCGATTGTTCTATGAAGAGAAAAGGGGCTAACGGTTCACGGGTTTTCCGTAAATTACTGATTTCTTATCTTATTGTGCTGATTCTCCCGCTAATTGCTGCCTACGCCTCTTATCGCACCTCAATTGATGTGGCCAAATTCGATTCCATCGAGAATAGCAGAGTAACCTTGAATATGAGCAAAGAGATACTAGAGCGGCGGTTGGCAGAGGTTGCCGGCTTTACGAAGCAATTAGCGGTGAATGCCGAATTAAATCAGCTCATCGTCGACCCGAAGCCGTATGATCCCAACAATGTGTATGGACTGGGACGCATGCAGCGCAGCTTAGTCAATTACAGCAGCACCAACGATTATTTGTCTAACTTCTTCATCTATCTGCGCAATTATAATGCCATTCTGACACCGAATTCCGTCTTCTTCCGGCCCGAGCACTATTATGAACTGAACCAGTTCGACGACATGAGCTTCGATGAATGGGAGAAGTCGTTCCTTATGCAGCCCCATTTTAATGAAATTGTGCCTCTACACACCTATGTCCGCAATGACGGAAACACAGCGCTGCGCAAAACTTCGGCCATTACCTTCCTCCAAACGCTTCCGATCAACAGCTTCAAAGAATCGATGGCTACCGTTGCCATTATTATTGATGAGACGAAGCTAGGGGAAACGCTCGATCATATTGTGCAGCAGTATGGCGGTTGGGCGGTCATTACGGACAATAAAGGGAAAACCATTATCGCCAAAGGAATTGATGAGGCCGACTACAAGAAGGTTTCGGTTATCCCATCCGGAGTGGAGGCGGATACCAGCCGATTCGATAATGGCAGGCTGCTTATTTCCATCCGATCGAATACGAATGGCTGGCTCTATACGGCAGGTATTCCGGAGCAAGCGTTAATGGGCAAAGCGAATACCATTAAGAAAGTAACGGGAATTTACACGTTGGCCGCCTCCATTATTGCCCTCGTCAGCGGACTGTTGCTCGCTTATCGTAACAGTGCTCCGATTCATCGGCTGCTGAGTACGTTTCGTGATCAGAATGGCCATTTCAGCGGCAGCTCCAAGAACGAATATGATTTCCTCGCAGGTAACATCTCCAATCTCATCAATGATAATCAAACCCTCAAGGCGGATTTGCATAACCAGCTGCCTTTGCTTCGCGATGCGTTCATTAAGCGGCTGCTAAACGGAGAATTCAGCTCCGTGCGAGAAATCGAAGCGATTTCGCTGCAAACCGGCATCAAAATTGAAAGTGATCAAGGGTATGTCGGACTACTGCGAATCAACGGCTATGGCGGGATGGAAAATGCAGATATCGTTCAAGAGCTAAGCGTGGCACGTTTAATTCTGAAGCAGTCTCTTCTGGAAGCCAGTCCGGAATTGCTTGTGACCGATATGGGCTTCGATAAGATTGCGATCATCTTCCCGCGAATGAACTATGATTTCGAACAGTTGCTGCTTCTCATGGATACGGTTTATACCCAATATCGCCTTTCGATTAAGGTCGGCCTTGGCTCTCTCTATTACAGCATGCTGCATGAGATGAGCCGATCCTTCAATGAAGCCCAGCAAGCGCTGGAGTTTGCTATCTATACCGGTGCGGAAGATATCACCCACTACAAGGACACGATCCGTGAGACGGAAATGTACGATTACTCCATCGAGGCCGAGCAGCGTTTGATGAATACGGTAAAAGCCGGTGATTCCGAGAAGGGGCTTGCTGTGCTGACCCAGCTGTTCACGAGCAATTTTGAGAAACGGGATCTCTCGTATGAGATGATGCAGCAGTTCACCATGGAGCTAAAGAGCACGTTACTGAAGCTGGTGGAGCAGAAAGTGGTGCAGGATGAGGTTGCAGCCGAAGAAATTAGGCATCGGATCATGCATGTCCAGGCAACAGGTGGAGCCAAACAGCTCAAAGGGCAATTAGAAGCCTTAATTACGGATATGTGCCACGATGTCGTTCGGAAAAAGTCGGTCATGGATCAAGAGACAATCGATGAGGTTATTCAATACATTAACAATCGGTACCCGGAATCGAATTTAACCTTGTATCAGGTTGCCGAAGCCATCGGTCGACCGGAGAAATATATCTCGCAGCTGTTCAGGGAATACACCGGCGAGAACCTATCGGACTACGTGGAGCTTATACGGATTGGCAAAGCGACCGAACTGCTTAATGAGCGGACAATGACGATCGATGAGATCGCCGTACATGTCGGTTACAACAGTACACATTCGTTTCGAAGAGCGTTCAAGCGGGTGAGAGGAATCTCGCCAAGTGCGTACAGACAAACCGCCGAAGCCCCGATATGACTGGGTTTCGGCGTGAAAACGCAAGTGTACGGTGCATGAAAGAAGTGAACCTTTACGTCGTTCGCCGCTAAGGGATATGATCAATCCCATAAAGTAAGCGGTTACAATTTAGCTTGAGAGGAAAGCGAGAGGAGAGGACAATTTGAGCATCGCGGCTCGAAGTTTTAGAAGACACTGGCAATTGTATCTGCTCGTGATTCCGCCGGTCGTTTATTTTATTCTATTTAAATATTTACCCATGGCGAACGCAGTGCTGGCTTTCAAGAACTATAACGTGATGAAAGGCATCTGGGGAAGTCCGTGGGTCGGTACCAAATACTTTGACCTGTTCTTCGGTAACCCGGCCTTCAAGACGCTGATCAAGAACACGCTCTACATATCGTTCTATCAGCTTGCTGTAGGATTTCCGATTCCGATCCTGCTCGCGCTTGCTCTGAACGAAGTGAAGAGCATGAGGTTCAAAAAGATCGTTCAGATGGTCACGTATGCGCCTTACTTTATCTCAACGGTGGTCATGGTATCGATGGTGATGCTGTTTCTGGCCCCGCGTCTTGGCATTATTAACATGCTTGCCAACCGTATGGGATTCGAATCCATCAATTACTTAGGTGTTCCGCAGCTGTTTCGCTCGGTGTTTGTCTTCTCTGATGTGTGGCAGTCCATGGGCTATGCGGCGGTCATCTTCCTAGCTGCCTTAGCGGGGGTAGATCCCTCCCTCTATGAAGCGGCGAAGGTGGATGGTGCATCTAGGCTGCAGAAGATCATCCATGTCGATATTCCCGGCATCATGCCCACGATGGTCATTATCTTAATCTTAAATGTTGGCAGCATTATGGCCCTGGGCTTCGAGAAAATGTATCTGCTGCAAAATCCGCTTAATCTCTCCGCCTCCGAGATCATCTCAACGTATGTTTACAAAATCGGTCTGCTCAACGCCAATTACAGCTTCGCCACAGCTGTCGGGTTGTTCAACTCTGTCGTGAATATGATTCTTCTGGTCTTCGTTAACACGATCGCAAGACGAATCTCCAGCACCAGCCTGTGGTAAACAACTGACACGGAAGGAGGGACATGGGTGATTACCGAGAGCCAGAACGCATCTCGCCGCATCGCAGCCGTATCCCGCAGCAATAAAATTATGGAATCCCTGGGTGACCGCATATTCCTGTCTCTGACCTACCTATTCCTGCTTGTTATTCTGATTGTGGTGCTCTATCCGCTGTTGTTCATTATAAGCTCTTCCTTCAGCAGCCCTGCCGCCGTATCTTCAGGGGAAGTGTGGTTATGGCCGGTTCACCCGACGCTTGACGGCTATATCACTGTATTAAAGAACAGCCAAGTCATAAGCGGATATGGGAACTCGATCTTCTATACCTTCTTTGGAACGCTGATCAGCGTGTCGTTAACGATTATGATTGCGTATCCATTGTCGAAGAAGACGTTCTTTGGCCGCAGCGGACTCATGATTTTCATTACATTCACGATGCTGTTCTCCGGCGGACTGATTCCTAGTTATCTGGTCGTCAAAGCACTCGGACTTATCGATACACGCTGGGCGCTGCTCATTCCTAATGCGATCTGGGTATGGCAGGTCATTATAACTCGGACGTTCTTTCAGTCCTCCATTCCCGAGGAGCTCTCGGAAGCGGCAGAGATTGATGGCTGCAGCGATATCCGATTTATTCGCAGCATTGTCATTCCACTCTCGAAGCCGATTATCGCCGTTCTTGCGCTCATGTATGCGGTTGGGCAATGGAACGCCTACTTCGATGCGCTGATTTATTTGAAGACGCAGGCACTCTATCCACTGCAGCTTGTTCTTCGCAGTATTCTGATTCTTAACAACGGTACAGGCAATGTAGACGCCGGTGAAATGGTGCTTCGTCAGCAGATGACCAACCTGATGAAATACTCGCTTATCGTGGTGGCAAGCTTGCCGGTGCTGGTGATTTATCCGTTTGTTCAGCGTTATTTTGTCCAGGGTATACTGATTGGCTCAGTCAAAGGTTAAGTACGGTACGTGTATTTCAATTAGGGGGGATGACGATGTAACGAGGCAGGCTTATCACATGTATAGGGGCATGGCAAAGAGATGAAGAAGAAAGGGAGAGGTTATTCATGAGAAAGAAGAAATCATGGTCGCTCTTAGTTGCTTGTGTCGTTATTCTTAGCTTGGTTGTGACTGCTTGCTCATCTTCCAATAACGGGAACGGAAATGGAAATGGAAATGGGAGTGGGAATACCTCAGATTCGGGAAGCGGGAATACCAATACAGAAGCAAATCAAGACACCACTACTGCCGGCCCGCCCGTGAAGATTAACGTATTTGCTCAACAAGGCACGGACATGGATCTTAAAACCAACAAGTTTACGAAGGAAATCGAAAGTAAATTCAATATCTCGTTCAACTGGACGACGGTACCGTTCGATGGGGCGGCGGAGAAGAGACAAATCTCGCTTGCATCCGGCGATTATCCGGACTTATACTTGCTCATTCCTTGGGTAGACCGGTTCTCGCAATCCGATCTGCTCAAGTTTGGCCAGCAAGGTGTTATTCTTCCTTTGAATGATCTCATCGATAAATATGCACCGAACATTAAGAATACACTCGACAACAATGCCTATTACAAAGCGATGAATACAGCGCCGGATGGCAACATATATGGATTAACCGGATTAAATGAATGCTACCACTGCTCATTCCCGAACAAAATGTGGCTCAATACCAAGTGGCTTGATAAGCTAGGACTGACGATGCCCAAAACAACGGACGACTTCAAGAAAGTGCTGGAAGCGTTCAAAACGAAGGACCCGAACGGTAACGGTAAAGCGGATGAGCTTCCGCTTAGCGGCTCGATTGAGGCTTATGGGGTGCACATTATCCCTTACTTTATGAATGGTTTTATTTACGACGATGACCGGACTTATCTGCAAATGAATGACGGTAAAGTTGAGACAGTAGCGAATAAGCCGGAGTGGAAAGAAGGGCTTGCTTTCCTCAAGTCGATGTATGGAGAAGGTCTTATCGATCCGGGCGCGTTTACGCAAAATGCGGAAGCCTTCAAGAAAATCGGCGATAATGCGGATGTGCAAATTTTAGGTGCCGGAGCGGGGATGCATCCTTGGATCTTCGTGGAATCCGCGCCTACTGCGCCTTATGTGAAGGACTACAATCCGGTGCCGCCGCTCCAAGGTCCTCATGCCAACTATGCGACGTACAACTATCCAATTGATCCGGGCGGAACCTTCGTCCTGACGAGCAAAGCAAGCGAAGAAGTACAAGTTGCGGCTGTCAAAATGCTGGATTATCTCTATACGCAAGAAGGAGCGCTACACGGCATCTTCGGCGAAGAAGGGAAAAGCTGGCGTCAACCGAAAGAGGGCGATGTTGCGCTGAACTCGGACGTGCAGCCGCTTTATGCGACAATTCCACTTGCAAAAGGGGAAGCACCGCGTAATGATCTATGGGGAGCAATGGCGCAGTACAACCAATTCAAAGCTTTCCGCGACTCCGAGGTGCAAGGTGTCGATATTTATGGCGAGAATGGCTACGAACGCCGCCTGTTCGAAGCAACGAAATTATATGACGGCAAGCAGCCGACGAATACTTTCCCGCACTGGGCGCTATGGGTGGATCCGGCCAGCGCTGACGAAGCCGGCATGATCCAAACGAACATTAAGAACTACATCGATCAAAATGCGCTGCAGTTTGTGACAGGTGCTAAGAGTCTCGATAAGGATTGGGACGATTATGTAAAAGGGTTGGATGACCTGAACCTGAAGCGTTACCTGGAGCTGATGCAAGCGTCTTACGATTCATCTACGATTGATAAGTAGTAGACGCGCCTACGTTTGGCGCATGGTGAAGCCGTCTCAAAAGTGCGCGGAAACGCGCCTTTTGAGGCGGTTTTTTTGACGATGATTACAATCGAAGTCTCTCGAAAGAAGATTTCTCCAAAACGGTTATTATGGAGATCGGGCAGGAGCGATTTTTTATAAGTGGCAATGAAGCCAGCGGCGATAAACCATTTGTTGGGCAGGGCCGTACGATGGTGCCGCTGCGCACAGTCGCTCAAGCTTTTGGTGCTAGCGTAGATTGTGAGAAACGGACACAATAAATATTAAGAACATCCTCTGCATAGGTATGTAACAGAGGAGCGTGAATCAGGTGGACAAGAAGGTTAAACGCTATTTCCAATTGAAGCAGAAGCAGAAAGAAATCGAGCAGGAGCTGACCGAGCTGCGCGGAGAGATTTTGGTACACTGCGAGGATCAGGGTGTTTCGGAGCTGGAGACGGGGAAATACCGGGTGAAAGTCGTTCATCAGGAGCGCAAGGAATACGACGACATCAAGCTGTATGAATCGCTCGGTGATCCAGAAGTATGGCGGTTGCTGTCTAGGCCGGATTCTTCTAAGATAGCGGGCTTAATCAAATTAAACGTACTAAACGAAGAGAAGCTGAAGGATACGTATGCGGTGAAGAACGTCTCGCTGCTTCAAGTGGATAAGAAGTGAGCCTCGCCATCACCTATCAGGATAAGAGCCGGAGCCTCCAAGAACCACTTTAACTAGTGGAGCTGGAGGTTTTTTAACGCACCGCCAATGATTCGATTTCTCCCCCAATGTGGTAAATTAATAGGATATCTACAAACCAACCGATAGATTGGAGCAAGCAAAATGAATGTCACGACGTATTGGCTGCAAAACGTGCGGCTTGAGACGGGGTTCCAGCGTGAGAATGGAATTGTCTCCGGAACAGAGACGGCTATTGGCCATGTGCTGGTTGTGGATGGCCGAATCGAATCGATCTTGTTCGAGGCGATTCCTGCAGAGGATCAGCGTCCGAAGCGAGATGCGAAAGGAATGCTGCTGCTTCCTGCATTCAGAGATGCGCACATCCATCTGGATAAAACCTATTTCGGCGGACCTTGGCAGGCGGTGAAGCCGGCTCGGAGTATTTTTGACCGGATCGAAGAGGAGAAAATCTTACTGCCGAAGCTGCTTCCGGTTGCGGTAGATCGGGCGAAGCAAATCATTGAGCTGCTGCTCGGATTCGGGTCGACAAATATGAGAGGTCACGTCAACATCGAGCCGACCAGCGAGCTTAGAGGACTGGAAGTTGCTCAGCGAGCACTTGCCGCCTACGAAGGCAAACTGGGCTACGAGCTGGTCGCATTCCCGCAGCACGGTTTGCTGCGTTCGAATTCGCGCGGCTTGGTGAAGCAGGCGATTGAGCAGGGAGCCACACATGTCGGCGGACTCGACCCTACCTCTGTGGATGGCGACATGGAACAATCGCTGCATGCGATGATGGATCTTGCCGTTGAAACCGGTGCCGGCGTGGACATGCACCTTCATGAGCAAGGGGCAGCAGGTTATGAGACGATGCACCGACTTGCGGAGATGACGATTGATGCAGGCTGGCAGGGGCGGGTTACAGTCAGCCATGCGTTTGGTTTTGCGAGCGGGACACCGGCGCAAGCCGAGCAGCTGGCGGAACGTTTTGCGGAAGCGGGGATTTCGGTGGCATCCACGGTGCCGATTGGGGGATTGGTCATGCCGATTCCGATGCTGCATCGCAAAGGAGTGAAGGTGGATCTGGGAACGGACAGCCTTACGGATCACTGGTCACCTTTCGGCAATGGCGATAATTTGGAGAAAGCGGGCCGTCTGGCTGAGGTGTACCATATGTCGGACGAGTATTCGCTGACCCGTGCGCTTGGATTTATTACCGGCGGCGTGCTGCCGCTCAATGAACAAGGACAGCGCGTATGGCCGGCTGTTGGCGACGATGCTTCGGCCGTACTCGTTCAGGCGAGTTGTTCCGCGGAAGCAGTGGCCAGAAGAGCGCCGCGAATCGCTTCGCTGTATCGTGGCAACGTGGTTTCGGGAACACTGTAAGTAGAGCGCTAACCGAACGCCTATTTACTGTCAAAGGATTTTCTGTTATCATCTTTCCAATAATTAAACGCGATGACGAGAAGAGTAGGGAAACATCGTTCTTATACAGAGAGCTCCGGCAGCTGAGAAGGAGCAAGGGACATTTTCGCGAAACAAGCCTCTGAGCAGCATGTCGGAACCGCCGTAAGCGGGGATGGCAGGACGGGAGCTCCCGTTACAGAGCTAGAGTATAACCACCTGCATGGATACAGGCAGGCGGCGTACTTGAAGAGGTTAATATGGCGACATATTAATGAAGCTGGGGTGGCACCGCGATCGATAAACTTCGTCCCCAAGACTAAATGTCTTGGGGGTGGAGTTTTTTTAGTTTTTGCAAATCGGAGTGTCAGTGTCACGTCATGACTTCATTAGGAGGCGTCAACCTTGGAAAACGAGAAGGAACATCATAACGAGAATTTTCTATATAAGCTGATTAGCGGAGAATTGGAGCGGGAGCCTTTCGGAAGAGCCATGTGCACGAGGTTCCCGCCAGAGCCTAATGGCTATCTTCACATAGGGAGCGCCTATGCGATTCATACGAACTATACGATGGCGCAAAGGTTCGGCGGCAGCTTCAATCTGCGCTTCGACGACACGAATCCGCTGAAGGAGGATATCGAGTACGTGAATGCAATTGTAGAGGATATCCGCTGGCTAGGTTACGATCCGGGCGAGCACATCTATTACGGCTCCGATTACTCGGAACAAATTTATCAAGCTGCGGTCACCTTAATTGAGCGGGGGAGAGCGTATGTATGTGAGCTAACCCCGGACGAGACGAGGGAGTATCGCGGAACGTTAACGGAGCCTGGGAAGAACAGTCCGTATCGGGGGCGGTCTATCGAGGAGAATTTGGCCCTCTTTGCAAACATGCGCAATGGCGACTATCCGGCCTCATCCATGGTGCTTCGTGCCAAAATCGACATGGCATCACCTAACCTCAATTTGCGCGACCCCGTCATCTACCGAATTATCCATGCAGAGCACTACCGGACGGGGAACGAGTGGTGCATTTATCCGATGTATGATTTTGCTCATCCGATTCAAGATGCCATCGAGGGAATCACCTACTCTCTGTGCTCGATCGAATTCAAGGACCACCGGCCGTTGTATGAGTGGGTTTTGGAGGGACTGGGAATCCAAGAGCCTCCGCGGCAAAGGGAATTCGGGCGGCTTAGCCTAACAGGCGTTGTGACGAGCAAAAGATTCCTGAGGCAGCTTGTTACCGGCGGCTACGTAGACGGCTGGGATGACCCAAGGCTGCCTACGCTGCGCGGCCTTAGAAGAAGGGGCTTTACGCCGGAGAGCATTCGCCGTTTTATCGAGGAGATTGGCAGTATTCGCACGACTAGCACGGTAGATATTTCCTTGCTGGACCATTGTCTCAGACAGGAACTGAAGGAGAAGACGGTGAGTGTGATGGCGGTTTTGCAGCCGCTTAAGGTAGTCATTACGAATTATCCTGAAGGTGAAACAGAGCTGTTGACTTTGGAGAATAATAGCGAGAATGAAGCTATGGGGCGGCGTGAGGTTCTGTTCTCGCGGACGATCTATATCGAGCGAGATGATTTCGTGGAGGTGCCGCCGAAAGGGTATCACCGACTGAGCCCGGGAAGTGAAGTGCGGCTGAAAGGCGCGTACTTCATCCGCTGCGAGGAAGTGGTCGTAGATCCGGCGAGCGGCGAAGTTACAGAGCTTCGCTGCACGTATGATCCGCTTACGAAGAGCGGATCGGGTTTCACCGGACGCAAGGTGAAGGGGACGATTCACTGGGTTTCGGCAGCGCATGCGGTGAAGGCGGATGTTCATTTGTACGACAAGCTGCTGCTTGACGAGAGTGCGCCAACACGCGAGGATGGCAGTTGGGCCGATGCGATTAATCCGGCTTCGCTCGTACTCGTCAAGGACGCGCTGATCGAACCGTCGGTGCAAGATGCCGGTTCGGAGGAGAAGTTCCAATTTTTCCGCCATGGGTTCTTCTGCGTGGATCGGAAACATAGCGGCGGCCTTGAGGGGGCGCTTGTGTTTAATCGGATCGTGCCGCTGAAGGATACTTGGAATAAGAGGTAAGTGAAGAGATGCTCCTCCGTCATGGTGATGGTCATGGCAGGAGGAACATCTCTTTTATTGAGATCTATCGAAGAACTGTAAATGGGACATCTGAAGGCAGTTTTGCGCTAACGAATCCTGAGGGTCTTATTCCTACAGTAATAGCCATTTTTCAAATCTAACAAATCGTTGGGGCCTTGTAGTGAGGAAATCGAGCTAGAAAGGCTCTTTCCTATCCCTACAATCCGCGAACCAACCCGCCGTCGACCATTAACGCTTGGCCGGTCATGTAGCTGTTCGCTGGCGATGCGAGGAACGCGACGTAGCGGGCGAATTCAGCCGGATCGCCATAACGGCCTACGCCGACCTCATCCTCGTTCCGTGTACGCTGCTCCTCATACGTAACGCCGGCAGCCAACGCGCGCGACTCGTCCAGCGAACGGACACGGTCCGTTGCGAACCTGCCGGGCGCCGCCGCGTTAATGAGAATATTCCGCGGCGCGAGCTCGTCCGCAAGCGTCTTGATCAGCCCTTGCACGCCGAGGCGCAGCGAGTTGCTGAGCACGAGGCCGGGGATCGGCTGCTTGATCGACGTGGAGGATACGTACACGATCCGTCCGCCTTCAGCCGGGAAATGCGGCAGCGTATGCCGAACCAATCGGACCACGCTCATCACGTTCTGCTGGAAGGCGGACTCCCACTGCTCGTCCGTAATGCTGGCGAACGTTCCGGCCGGTGGGCCGCCTGCATTGCATACGAGCCCATCGATGCTGCCGAACCGCTCCACAGCTGCGGCCACAAGCGCTTCAATATCTGCGGGCGAGGAAACATCGGCTCGCACCGCAAGCACTTCCCCTCCGGTAGTCGAGCGGATATCAGCCGCAGCTGCCTCAATGGTTTCTGCGTTTCTGCCGCAGATGACCACGTTCGCTCCCTCCTCAGAGAGCCGAAGCGCGGATGCTTTTCCAAGTCCCTTGCTGGATGCCGTCACGATTACAGTACGATTGCGAAATCCTAAATCCATCTAACCATTCCTCCATTCTACTCGTTCACTTTAGTAACTAGCATGCAATATTTCCTTCTGCTTGTCGAGTGTGTCTGGTAATGTCCCGATTCACGGAGATACCTATCTTATGATTAAAGGGATTAAATATTCATGAGCTAAGCGATCGCGTAGAGCAGGAGAACGCCTTCAAATTGCAGAAGTATAGGGATACACAAAACATTTACATCGTAGAGGCACCGCACAAGGAGTTGAACGGGATATGAACCCTTATGAGTTTCATTTGCAAATCGGTCGGATGCTGGATGATATCGCAGACGGTGTCTTTATTATGAAAGCAGAGGACATGGAACTGACCTACTATTACGTGAATAAAGCGGCTACCCGTATGACGGGGATTACGATGGCAGATGTAGGGCAGACATTCTTCGAACGCAATAAGCCTGCAATGGCTGAATATTTATATAAGAAATACGTTAGAGTCGTGACGGAGCGGACGGATATTCGCTATGAGGATGGCGTCGTGATGCCGAATGGGACGATGAGCGGGGAATCGATGCTGTCGCCAATTTTCGGTGAGAGCGGCGAGGTCGAATATGTGATCTGCTTGACGCGCGATATTACCGAACGCAAGAATTACGAGAACCTGCTCTTCCACTATGCTTACCACGATGACCGAACGAAACTGTACAACCGCAGATATCTCATGGAAAAAATGGTGAGTGCCGAAGCGCTCTTTCTGCTCGACCTCGACTATTTTAAAAATATTAACGATACATTCGGCCACGATGCAGGAGATGCGGTGCTTGTGGAGGTTGCAACTCGTTTAAGTATCGTATTTAAGACGGACTATACGCTGGTTCGACTTGGCGGTGATGAATTTATCGTAGCTGCCGGGGTACCTGTAGAGCAGCCGGAGACGATGGCTTTTCTGATTATGGAGTTGTTTCGCGCACCTTTCCGAATTTACGACCAGCAAATTAAGCTGAACTGCAGCATCGGAATTGCGCTGAAGCAGGAGCAGGAAGACATTCAGACACTGCTCAAACAGGCGGACATTGCGCTCTATAAGGCCAAAGGAGCCGGTCGCAAAAGCTTCCACGTGTACGAGGCAACCTCCCGGTACGATCATGTCGAGAATTTCATCCATGAGCTTGCGTTGTCGAGCGCGCTTGAGCTGAAGGAATTCGAGCTGCATTATCAGCTGATTTACAGCCCGCAGCAAGGATGCGTGGTCGGCGCTGAGGCGCTGCTTCGCTGGAACCGGGCCCTTGTAGGGATGGTGCAGCCCGCAGAGTTTATTCCCATTACGGAACAAACCGGCCTCATTGTACCGATCGGCTATTGGGTGATCCGCCAGGCATGCAAGGATTGGCATCAGCTGGTGGAGGGTTACGGGGAAGAGATTCGCGTTTCCGTGAACATTTCGAGGGTGCAGCTTAGTGAGCCGGATTTTGTAGATCGGATCATTGAAATCGTCGAGCAGGAGAATGTCCCTCCGCAAGCGATCGAGCTTGAGCTGACGGAGAGTACGGTAATCAGCGATTCCGAGGGCATAAGACAGACGCTCGGTCGGCTGCGGTCCGTCGGTTTCAGCATCGCGCTGGATGACTTCGGCACCGGATACTCCTCGCTGAGTATGCTGACACTGCTGCCCATCGATACGTTGAAGATTGATCGCTCTTTTATCCAAGAGATGAATGAGTCTGTTCTGTCCGCCATGCTTGTTATGGCCGGTGCTTTGCGTTTGAAGGTAATTGCGGAAGGTGTAGAGGACGCGGGTCAGTATGAGATGCTGAAGGCGATGAGCTGCTGGGGCATTCAAGGGTATTACATCAACAAACCGGTTGCACTGGTCGCGCTGCAGCAGGTTCCGGTTTAATGGGCTGATTCCGGCAGCGAAATAGAGTGGCTGAACGAGGGGAGACCTTGTTCAGCTGCTTTTTGTTTGCTCTAAGTTCACGCTAACGAACCTTAGCAAGAGAGGTACCAGGAGCCGCGCATTAGCCGAAAACCGGCTTTTGGCGCATATGTGCGGTACCGGTTACCTCTCTTCGACGAAAATACACCTCGCCATAAAAAAAGCTGCCTCGAAACGCGCATGGCGCACGCTCGAGATAGCTTATGATTTGAGTCACGGCTTCAATAGCCTCAGGAGGCTTCTCAGTTTGTTAGCTCACAGCTTCGCTCGCACGTTGAAGCAACGCTGCAACGCGATGATTGCCTTGCTCGGTTGCTATCGAGGATGCTGTTTTTCCGTCCCCGGTTAAGGCATGAATGTCGGCCCCATGTGCAAGAAGCAAGGAAATGATCTCTTCGTTATCGTCATGAAAAGCTGCCGTATGGAGCGCGGTATGCCCATTGCTGTCCAGAATAGTAGCTTGAGCTTGATTGGAGAGCAGCAGCGAAATCACGTCCACGTTACGTTCCCCCGCGATAGCAGCATGCAGAGCCGTATTCGATGGAATGTAGGATACTTTGGAATGCGAGATGGCATTTACCGATGCCCCATGATCGAGCAGCGCTTGCACCGCATCTTTGTTTCCGAAATGCGCTGCGAATCCAAGAGGCGTTAAACCATCGTCATTCTCGGTGTTGGCGAGCTCCGGATGAGCTGTCAGTGTGGCAAGAAGCTGAGAAACTTCACCCAAACGAGCGGCTTGAAAAATATCCTCAATAAGTAATTTGTTTTCCATGATCAATCCTCCGTTTACGCGAATACATACCTAACCTCGATTATACTTTTTCTGGAAGCGAACCCTATATTCCTGCCCTGTTCCAGCTCAATAAAAAAACATTATTTTATTGTATACATTATGTATTTATTACGTAGACAATGATTTTTGCCTCATGGTATAGTGCAGAGGAAAGCATGACATGGACTCGAAAAGAGGGGAACTATGAGACAAGTTACGGTAGCGGATAACAAGGAGATCCTCCTTAACCGAGGACAGCCTTTCTTCTATTTGGCAGATACAGTGTGGGGGGTATTCTCGGCCGCGAAGCTGGAGGAGTGGGAGGTCTATCTCGAATACCGCCGCTTGCAGGGATTTAATGCCTTGCAGATCAGCGTGCTGCCGCTCGTGCATGAGACGGTCGCTGATGAATTGCCTTTTCGAGTTGGCGCAGATGGCAAATGGGACTTTATGAGCTGCAATGAGGCTTACTTCGATAAAGCGGAGAAGATGCTGCAGATGGCCTGCGAACGCGACTTCCTTCCCGTGCTTGTCGTGCTGTGGCACAACTATGTTCCCGGCACAGGCGTGAATAACATGCATCCGGAGTATACGATTCCGTGGGAGGCTGTTCAGCCCTACACAGAGTACATAGCGAAGCGGTTCGCGCGCTACAATCCCCTTTATTACATCAGCGGCGACACGCAGTTTGAGAACGAGCAAGTGACCTCCTATTACGAGAAAGCACTGCAAACCTTGAAGCGCTGCGCTCCCGAGGCCGTAACGGCGATGCACATGGGATCGCATCAGCACGACATTCCGGATCGGATTGTGCAATCAGAGGACTTGGACCTGTATATCTATCAATCCGGCCACTTGACGGAGACGCAGTCCGATTGTTACGAGCTCCCGGAGCAATTCATGGAGAAGACCATTCGTAGACCTATTCTGAATTCAGAGCCCTGCTATGAGGGGCATGGATATGGCAATCGATATGGCCGGTATGGTGCTTTTGATATTCGTCGCGCCTTCTGGTGGAGTGTTCTTGGCGGGGCCAAAGCAGGCTTTACCTATGGCGCGCACGGTATCTGGTCCTGGCATAGGAAAGGGACACCTTTTCATAATGAGCATTTTGCCAAAACACCGTTCGACTGGCGAGTGGCGCTGCGATTCTCAGGTGCGTGGGATATCGGCTATGCCAAAGAATTGTTCGAGCAGCATGCCATGTTCGAGCTTGTTCCGCGTAACGATTTGCTCGTCACCTCTTATCCGGAAATCCGCGTTGCCGGCAGCAGAGATTTAAGCATAGTGGTGATTTATGTTCCTTACAGCATTGATGTGGAGCTGTCATTAGATTTGACTGCGGAAGGCTACGCGGTGAAAATGATTGATTTGGATAGGCGGAATGTCCTGCAGTCAGCGGTTTCAACCACATCCGCCGCGGATGGTGTGAGCAACAGCAGGATTCCGATGTCAGATACGAATACGGACGTACTCATTATTGCGATCAAGGAGGCGACAACCAAGTGAAGGTGCTCATCATTGGCGGAACGGGAACGATCAGCACGGCGATTACGGAACAGCTGCTAAGGCGCGGGGATACGGAAGTTTGGCATTTCAATCGGGGCCGGGGGGAAGCACCTGCAGGTGTTCAGACGATTATTGGGAATAGGCGGGATTTTGCAGCGTTTGGAGAGCAGATGGCGGAAGCAGGGCGGTTCGACTGCGTTATTGACATGATTGGGTTTCAAGCGGATGAGGCGGAGAGCGCGATCCGTGCTTTCAAGGGTAAAGTCGGTCAGTATATCTATTGCAGCACGGTTGATGTGTATACGAAGCAGGCGGAGCGTTACCCGATTACGGAAGACGGCGAACGTGAGGCGCTGCCTTCTTTCCCGTATGCTTTCAATAAGGTGCTGAGTGAGAATTTGTTGATTGACGCTCATGATCCCGGCACGTTTCCCGTTACGATATTGAGGCCGGCTCAAACGTACGGCGGCAGCGGGACGGCCGTCCCCTCCATCGCGGATGGCAACTACAATATGAAACGGCTGCGCGAAGGGCGTCCGATCATTATTCATGGCGACGGCACTTCACTGTGGGTCGCTTGTCATCGGGATGATGTGGCGAGAGCTTTCGTGCAAGCTGTGGGCAACGAGGCAACTCTCGGCAAGGCGTACAATGTAACAGGTGAGGAATGGATGACGTACGACCGTTATTGGAGAACGGTTGCTGATGCGCTAGGTGCGCCTGAGCCGCGATTTGTTCATATCCCGACTGATCTTCTTGGCTTGGTGCTGCCGAAGAAGGCAGAGTGGTGCGTGGAGAACTTCCGGTACAATAACCTGTTCGACAATAGTGCGGCACGGCATGATCTGGATTTTCGCTATACCGTGAAGTGGGAGCAGGGGATTCGAGGCGTTATTGATGAGCTGGATAAGACGGGTGCAATCGAGGCAGCGGGCGAACGGCCTTGGTACGATGCGCTGGTAGAGGCGTGGTCATCGGCGGAAAAGCTGATGGCGGAGCGGATGGAAGGCTTGGACGGATAACGGATGTGATAGCGTGGGTGTATGAAGGCGCGGGGAATTGAGGGCGTGAAGGCTCAGAGGTGTGAAGGCCAGGTAGCTCCGCGGTCGTGCCGCAAAAAATCGGCGCAGGGAGGTCCCCTAACGCCGCCACTTCCTATTCGTTGTCGTCCTCATCCGCGTAATACGTACACTTAAACCGCTCCGTACCCGGGTATTTCTCGCCGAGGCTCTCCACCGTGAATCGGCTGCTCCTGTAGAAGTCGACAGCTTCTTCATCTGTCTCAGCCAGAAGCACAGTGGGCTTCTCCAGCTCCAGCAGCTCCAGTATAATTCCTCTGCCGTAGCCTTTATACCGCTCCGATGGATCAACGGCGATATGGTCGATTACGATCGTATCGCTTCCCGCGCTGTGATACCCGATCAACCCGATAATATCATTCTCCGATACATAGCCGAGCAACTTAGCCGACGCATCGTCATTATAGTGCTGAACCGCTCTTTCCAAATGCTCCGGGTCCGGAAATACTGACCAGCCGAGCAGCTCCTGAATCGCTTCCTCATCCAGTTTTGCTTTAATATCAATCAACATATGAGAATACTCCCTTTGCGTGGATTACTTTGTGACCAAGATTATACCACAACCGCAGGTGACATCGCTCCTCCTCTGATTCGGCGGTGAGAGTTCCATATTAGAACTCTCGCATCCACGCACAGGGCCTGATAGGTTAGTGTGGATGCTGAGAGTCGAATTTTCCGACTCTCACTGGTACATGCGGAGGCAGGATGGTTAGTTGCGGTGGCGACGTTGCAATCACTTGCCGCTGCACAAAACAAGCCCATCTCCAAAGCTGCGCATCGCTTCGCGCTTGGCGAGATGGGCTCCCGTTACTTAATAGAGGCAATCTTTAATGCCTCTAAACGAATCCCTGCCGAGGCGCCGCCATAGATTGTAACGGTGCGGACTTCGCCGGGCAGCAGGTCGAAGTAATGATCGCTTAGCCGCACATCATCCGCCAAGTCAAAATGCACCGCATGCGCATAGGTGCGCGACTTCACCGTAACATGAAGGTCATTGCCTTCCGCACGGGAAGAGACGATGCAAATTTCCGCCTCGGGTAGACCAAGAGCGCGAATGTCCCCAGGCCGAAGCGTAGCCGGTTGAACTCTCTGCGAGGAGTCGCCAACGGGAATAACAGCCGCAAACATTCCGGCAGCGCCGGCAGACCTGCCAATCTCGCCAACTCCAGCACTCCCAGCAGTCCCGGCAGTCCCATCACCAGTCCCATCCCCAACCCCAGCCGCAGCCCCGGCAGATAAAGCCCCGCCGGAGAAACGATGCAACACACCGCGATAGCGCGCCGGGATGACCACGTCAATCTGCTCCGTCCGACGTATCTGGCCATCGAAGGAGAGGAAGCCACATTCAAGCATCTCCGTCAGCGGCTCGTCGGTTTCGTTCACTGCTGTTACTTCCACGATGCCGGAGGGCCCCTCCCGCAATATTAGCTTCTCCGGGGCAAAAGCACGCCGAACGCCATAGTAGCTCAACTTCCGCCTCAGATAATAGTCCACGATCGTCCAGCCGACCTCGCCCCAGCAGTCATTGTACATCCAGAATAATGCACCGGAACAGAATGGTTTGCTGCGTATGGACTCCAGCGAATATTGGTACATCAGGCTTTGGCATAACCCGGCATAGAGTAAATATTCATCCAGCGACAGATCATCGCGTTCGGTATAATGCTTGCGAATACCGGCGTGGACGGTGTCTTTCTCGAATGTATTCGTATGCAGTCCCCAGATGCGGCTGCTCGTATCAATAGGCATTCCGTCGAAGTAAGCACTTATCGTAGATAAACGGCACGGCCCGATATAGCCATACTCTGAAACGAATTTCGCTTGCACTTCGTCATAAATCTCGGGTGTAATCCGCCGCTCCATATCCGGGTTCATCGTACCGTCATGCCAATGGTGGCGGTCTCCCATAGCGTTGCCGTTCGGATGCTCGCCGCCATAGGGAGAGCTGTTCCAATAAGGAATATGCGGGCAGTTGCTGCGAATCAGCGCCGGCGCAATCTCATTATAGATAACGGCTCCACCATAAAAATCAGGGTGCCGAGTACCGTTCCACCATTCATCGAAGCCCCAGTGGTTCTCATTGTTGCCGCACCAGAGCGCAAGGGAAGCGTGATTGCGCAGCCGCCGGGTCTGGTAATCGATTTCCTTCGTTACCTCTTGCTTATACCAATCGAGATGGTCCGGATACTTCCCGCAGGAGAACATGAAGTCTTGCCAGACGAGAATACCGTACGCATCGCAACGCTCATAGAAAATATCCCGCTCATAGAGTCCGCCTCCCCAGATGCGAAGCATGTTGAAGTTAGCTTCCCGCGCCTCAGCAATCAGCGTGTCATACTTCTCATCGCTCACTCTGGCAATGATAGAATCGGCCGGAATCCAGTTGCCTCCCTTGCAGAAGACAGGCACGCCATTCACTTCAAGGGTAAACTGCCGCTCCGGTTCGTCTTCGTTCGACCAGGAGGATGGGGTCATCAGCTCCGTGTTAATCCGAAGCGTTCGGATGCCGAGCTTAAAATCCGGATAAACAAACCGCTCATCACCATCGCTTACGAGTGAAGCTTGAACGACATAGAGCGGCTGGCCTCCCATGCCGTTCGGCCACCACAGCTCGGCATCATGCACATCAACTTCATAAGTAAGGAAGTTAATACCCGAACGAAGACAGACCTGCTCGCTCACCTCAGCACTAATACTGCCGTTCGGGTGCAGCAGCCGCAAGGAAAGCATCGCTTCCCGCGTCTTAAAGGGATGAAGCTGTTCCGCCTCTATTTCAAAGCGAAGCCTCGCACTTGCCCCTACCACCGCACTTGCCCCCACCGCCGAACTTTCCCCCGCCCCCAGACTCGTCCCCACTCTCGCCTCCGATGCAGCCAGTGTCACCGCGCAGACGCTGCGAATGCTGACGATGCTATCCGCTTCGAGCCAAGCGCTGCCGGTGATGCCCGTCGTGGCAACGCGCGGCCCCCAGTCCCAGCCATAGACGAATTGCGGCTTACGTACGTTGGCGCGCCTGTCGTCGCCGCGTTTGCCAATGGCCTCGTTCTCCATTTCCGCGAGTGTCCCGGCAGTCATGACCATATCTTGAGCAGATACATGCTCAAGTCCCGATGTGACACGCACGAGCAGCGAGTTCTCGCCAACGTGCAGCAGAGAGTGTACAGCTGCTCGAAACGGGTAGAAGGCGCTGCGATGATGGCCGAGATGGATGCCATTTATCCAAATATCCGCCTCCGAATCCAGCGATTCCAGATGCAGCATAATGCGCTGTCGAGCAAGTGTCCTCTCGTCAAGGGAGAAATGCTTCATAAACCACCACGACTTGCTCTCCGTCCATTCCGCAGCAAAGCAATAATCGGCGAGCAGCGGGTCTTTCACGAGGCCTTGCTCGATGAGCGGCATATGAATATCGCAGGGCAGCGAACCAACAGGCATCCAATCCTGCTGCTTGCCCAATATTCGGTAAGCTTCACCGGGACCACACGATAAATCCTCAAACGTTAATTGCCAATCTTCATGTAAAGGAATTCGCAGCAAAGGCGGTTCATCTCCCTTTATACAATCATATTTGTAAAAACTTCAATCTATTGCTAGCGTACCATTCGATAAATCAAAGAATCTTCATTCTCATTGATTCAAAATTGCGTTCTGTTGATATAATGAACATGACATGACAAGGGAGGTATGACCATGCTGCGTTTGACCGCCAGTGGCTTAATCGATGCGGAGCTTGAAACAGAGTTCTATTATCACCGTAAGCTGCAGTACTGGACGACCGTGCATGATCACGAAGACTTCTACGAATGTTTCCTGATTACGGAGGGAAGCGTCTACCACCTTGTTAATGACGTGAAACAGCTTATGACAGAAGGTATGTTTACTTTCATCCGTCCAACCGATATTCATAGTTATGAGCGATATGGCGATGAAGAAGTAGAACTGCTTAATATTAATTTTCGCAGCTCGATGGTAGAGGAGGCATTTGCCTATCTGGGTGAAGGTTTCAGCAGAGAACGGCTGACCGAGCCGCTGTTGCCGGCCCAATGTACGCTTTCGCCGGAACAAGCTGCATGGTTGATCGGGCAATACGAACGAATCCACGCCGTGAGCGCGGATAACAAATCCGCCATTCGCTCTATGGCACGAGGTTTGCTGATCGAGCTGCTGGTGCAGCATTTTTCGCCTCCGCCCGCAGATGTCCATCCCGGTGCACCGAAGTGGTTAAAGGATCTGCTTAGCCAGGTCGGCACAAGAGCACACTTGGTGGAAGGAACAGGCGCGCTTTATCGGTTGGCTCCTTATTCACAAGAGCATGTTTGCAGGGAAATGAGAAAGTATCTAGGTCTTACCCCAACGGCGTGGATGAATGAACAAAGGCTTCAGCACGCTGCTGTATGGTTGAAACAGGAGGAAGCGTCAATACTCGACATCGGGCTGGATTGCGGCTACAGTAGTCTAAGTTATTTCTACAAAATGTTTGCAGCCAGATTCGCCATGACGCCCGCAAAGTACAGGAAGCTTAATCGCAAGACGGCAATTCCGGTTCGTGGCGCGTCCAACCAGCTTTTTCAAACGAAATCATAACAGCGCTTACACGTGGATTACGCGCATAAACCTTCCTAAATCTCTAACTGAATTGGAATCTACTAGGATGAATATAGGGATAGTATGAATTAAAATTGATTTTACATAGAATAGAAGGTCTATCGATACTATAATGGGTTATACAGCAAACATAAACTTGGGGGAAGCAGATGAAAACTACAGCGGTGAGTTTATTTCTGTGTGCATCAATCGTGTTAAGCTTGACAGCTTGCGATCGGAATGGTGCAGGTGAGGGCAATCAGTTTAGTGCTACTTATCATGAGGGCGACTCGAATGAAGAGAACAACTCAAATACATATGCAGATAGCAATGATGATGGGCCATTTACGAAGTATGAGAAGCCGATTACGATTACACTCGGGAGGCAAGGCATTGCCGGCAATAATTTGCCTAATGGAGATACGTTGGAAGACAACGAGTTTCTCAGCTACGTCGAAGACCGCCTCAATGTGAAGGTCAATTATGAGTTCTCCATTGAAGATGTGGATGATTATAATCAGAAGGTCAGTTTGGCGATCGCCAATAATAACATGCCGGATATGATGGTCGTCAATGAGCAGCAATTCAAGGAGATGGCAGGAGCAGACATGCTTGCCGATCTGACCTCAATTTACGAGACATATAGCTCACCGCTTATTAAAGACTACTATAAGTCGTTCTCGGGCGACCGTGTGCTGAACACAGGTCGTGTCAATGGCAAGCTGTACGGGATGCCGAATACGAACATAGATGGTACTTACCAGCTGCTGTGGGTTCGTAAGGATTGGCTGGGTAAATTGAAGCTTGCGCTTCCTTCTTCCTTGGAGGATATTCAAACGATTGCCCAAGCCTTCAAGGAGCAGGATCCCGATCAGAACGGCAAGCCCGATACGGTAGGCCTGCTTGGGGACAAACAGATCGTCGGGGATGCGGAGTTCTTCACTTTCGACCCGGTGTTTAACCAGTATCATTCGTATCCGAAGAGCTGGTTTAAGGATGCCGACGGCAATGTTGTGTATGGGTCAACAACTCCTGAGACGAAAGAAGCGCTCATGAAGCTGAGGGATATGTACAAGGCAGGTCTCATTGATAAAGAGTTTCTTACGCGCAAATGGCAGGACAATGCCGCGCTTGTATCCGGTGGTCGAGCGGGGATTCTGTTTGCGCCATGGTTTGCCGGCTGGATGCTGGCGGACAGCGTGAAGACCGATCCGAAAGCGGAGTGGGTACCGCTTGCTGCACCGCTTGATGGGGACGGCAAACGGAATGTAGTGCCTTCGGCACCATCGGGCACTTTCCTTGTGGTGAAGAAGAATGCGAAGCATCCGGAGGCGGCATTGAAAATGCTGAGCGTCCAATACGAAGGCATCCGTCTGATTGATCCCAAGTCGCATGAGCTATACAAGGATGAGATCGTCAGCTGGCTCAACTATCCACTGAATGTACAGCTGGACTTTCAAGATTCGTTAGCCCGCGATATTCCGATCTACGACAAGGTAGTGAAGGATAACGATCTGCAGGATATGCCGGCGAGGTTGATTAAACGTGTAAATTCAATCTTGAAGAACAAGAAGGAACCGAAGCAAGACATCACGGCTTTCGCGGATTCGCTCGCCTACTACACAGGCGGGGCTGTTACGGGGACCAAAGAAATAACGAAGGTGAATCCGATTTTCTATGGTACGACGGAAACGATGGTGAAGAAAGGGACAAGCCTTGATAATTTGGAAAATGAAACGTTCCTGCGCATCATAACCGGTGCGGCGCCAATCGAGGATTTCGATAAGTTCGTGACGACATGGAAGCTTTCCGGAGGCGACGAGGTCACGAAAGAAGTGGAAGAATCACTGGAATAGCCATTGAGGTAGAAGGTATCCATGCTTGCTTACGTACTTGTAAGCGTGGATACCTTTTTGCAAATAACTAAAACTTTCCATTTACTGGAAACTATTAAATCGCCATACTAGAAAACAGGGCAGCTGCACAGCATGTCCAATCACCCACATCATAGGAGGTTATAGGATGAAGAAGTTTTCTACTCTATTACCGAAAGCATGCTCCAAGATCGTGATTGTACAGTTGATTATGGCAATCGTACTCATGATGGCTCCGCCCGGAGCTGTTAAAGCCAGTTCCGGTTCTACGTATTGGACGCTTGCACAGGAAACGCATAATTTCACGGCAGGCAATTTGTTGACGACATCCAATAGCTACCGAACCGAAATCGGGGACAATGCAACGACGCAGTGGTACAACGTAAGTCAAATCTATGCGGATGCTGCGATGCTTAAGCAAGGTGATTCACGGTACTTATCCTACATGAACAATACATACAGCTTTATGGGCTATATGTGGGATGTGACAAGCCCGATTGGCGGCTACTTCGCGCTGAGCAATCTGGACGGCACGGGTGCAGGCGGAGATAAATATGTCGATGACGCTTCCCTTGCCGGTGCAGCTTATTTGGACGCTTACGAGGTGACGACGGGGGTAACGCAGCAGAACTATCTCAACTCGGCTAAGGCTGTGGCGAATTGGCTCATGTACAGCGGACTCTGGGATTCCACCGCAGGCGGCGGGTTCTGGTGGACGACGAACAAGACGACCCCTTACATGCAGATCAAGGGCTCGGAGGTCAACGGGCTCGCGTGTCAGCTGTTCCTCCGTCTCTATATAATTACAGGGCAGACCTATTACAAGTCATGGGCAGATTCCATCAAGCTGTGGCTCGACACCTACATGTTCGACACCACTGCCGGCTTGTACAATTGGCAATATGAGCTCACGAACAATAGCGTGACCCCGGTTAAATTTACGTATGACAATGCCATTATGATCGAGGTAAATCTGCTCTATAGATCCATTACCGGGAACAATGCGTATTTGACGAGTGCGCAGAATATTGCCACCAAGATGAAGAATCAGCTCTGGAACACGCAGAATAGTACAGGTGCCTTCATCATCAACACTGCCGATCCCGTATTTAACCCATGCTACAGCGGCTGGGCTTCGCAATCCTTTATTAAGCTGTACCAAGCAGACGGCAACGTCAACTGGCTCAATACCGCGCAGCAAAATATCGACACCTTGAATGCCAAGCTGAGGGATACGACCAATTACGGCTACCATTACAGCTGGGATCCGGCAACGAACAATATCAAGGACAGCTCTTATCACACGGTCAGTCAGGCATGGATGCAGAGAATACAAATCATGTTGTCGCAATACCGTTAATGAGCTGGCGAATATAGATACACGAAGCCCCCTTGAGAACATTCTCAAGGGGGCTTCGCATGGGGTTTAAAAAATAGGAAGAGGTTCTGAACCAGGTTCAGGAATTCGAATTGATTTATATGTGAAGGGTATGCAGCTCCAGCACCTGTGCCAGAGGCGTATAGGCATAACCAAGATCGTCGGCTACGGCTTTGTACGTTACTTTGCCATTAATAATATTCGTGCCGCTTTGCAAAGCAGGGCTGCCTTGAATCGCTTGATAGGCACCTTTGCGAGCGATTTGCAGGGCATACGGTATGGTTGCATTGGTCAAACCAATGGTGGATGTCTGCGGAACAGCGCCAGGCATGTTGGCTACGGCATAATGAATGACGCCATGCTTCACATAGGTTGGATTGTCATGCGTTGTAATATGATCAATCGTCTCTACGCTTCCGCCTTGGTCAATGGCCACATCAACGATGACGGCGCCTTTTTTCATCGTTTTCACCATATCTTCGGAAACGAGGACAGGCGCTTTCGCTCCCGGAATCAGTACGGCGCAGATAAGCAAATCCGCTTCGGCAACGCTCCGCGCGATGTTATAGCGGCTGGATACAAGCGTTTGTACTTGATTGCCAAACAGGTCATCGAGCTGCCGCAGGCGGTTCGCATTCAGATCGAGAATCGTCACTTCCGCGCCTAAGCCGATGGCGATCTTCGCTGCATTCGTACCGACAACGCCGCCTCCGATTACGGTGACTTTGCCTCTGGCTACTCCCGGAATACCGGAGAGTAGAATGCCGCGTCCGCCTTTGGAGCGCTCAAGCAGTTGGCTTCCGATCTGTGCGGCCATCCGGCCGGCTACTTCGCTCATTGGCGTCAAGAGCGGAAGAGCTCCGCCTTCTTTGACCGTTTCATAAGCGATAGCGGTTACCTTCGACTGTACAAGTGCTTCAGCCAAGCTTGGCTCTGCGGAGAGATGCAGGTAAGTGAAGAGAATAAGATCTTCTCTGAAGTAAGGGTATTCGCTTGGCAGCGGCTCTTTCACCTTTATAACCATATCTGCTTGCTGCCAAACAGCGGCGGCATCCGTCAGGATAACAGCTCCCGATTGCTGGTACTCAGCATCCGAAAAGCCGCTTTCGTAACCGGCATTCGTTTCCACATAGACGGTATGTCCGTCTTGCACGAATTCCTTCACACCGGATGGTGTTACCCCTACGCGGCATTCATTATTTTTAATTTCCTTCGGCACGCCAATGATCATGATTGATCTCTCCCCATTCTTGAATGCGAACCTCTGAAATCTCACGTTGTTTGTTGTTCTTAGTTGCATTATAAAATGGATCGGAAGCATAAACATCATACAAAACATAAAGTGAATTGACAGATGAATAGACATTTATGTATATTGAGCCTACTAGTTATAGACAAAATGTCTAATATAAAGGTGATAAAATGGACACGATGACGTTTGGCATCAAACAGCTGCTCGAGAGGCCGATTTTTCGCGCTGCGCGGCTGGTTGCAGGACGGGAAGGGATTCATCATCCCGTCGGCTGGGTGCATGTACTTGAAATTACGAATGTGGCTCCGTATGTGAGTCCGAATGATTTGATTCTGACGACGGGTCTGTGGCTGAAGCAGAACGAGCAGGAACGGTTTGCCTATATGAAACAGCTGATCGACCAACAAGCAGCCGGACTGTGCATTGAGATGGGCACTACCGTTGATAACATTCCGAAGGAAATTGTGGAGCTGGCGGACCTGCATCATTTTCCGCTCATTGTGTTCGAGCAGCCGGTGCGGTTTGTGGAGATTACGCAGGACATTCATGCTCTGATTATTAACCGGCAGCATCAGTTTCTGAAGGAGCTGGAGGTCTACTCGCGAAAGCTGCAGCGTCTAACCCTGGAGAGTACGGGAATCGCGCAGATCTTGAAAGCCTTCCATGAGCAATCGTCTAGGCAGGTGCTGTATTTCTCGTCGCTCGATCACAGCATTTTCTACCCTGCATTAACGACTAAAGCATCGGGGCCGATTTCGAGCTTCCTGCAGCGGCAAATGGATACCAAGGCGCTCTCTGCCAAAGACGTCTCCATTCTGTCGATGAATGCACAGCAATTGCTCGTCGTGGAGCCTGTTATTTGCTTTGGTCAGACCTTCTCCTATGTCGGTGTGCTCCTGCACAATCGCGCCGAGATTACTGAGTCGTTGACGCTGCTGCTGGATTACACCACGAAGGCCGTTGCCGCGATTACGCTGCGCACCGAGTTTCTGGAAGAGAAGATGTCCCGCGACCATAATGAATTCATCCTGGATATTATGAACAACCGCATCGAGAACGAGGACCAGGCGCAATCCCGAATGGGGCTTCGTCAGTTGAGCAAAGGCGAGTATTTGTTCGCCAGCGGCATTATCGAAATTCAGCATACGGCTGACATTGAACCGATTACCATTGAGGCAGATAAGCAGGATATGCTCATCTTGGTTCGACAGCTGCTGAAGAAGCACGGGCTGTACAATCTGGTGATGATCCAGAATAATCGCATCTATATGCTCTGCGCCAAAGACGCGCTGCATAAGGAATCGCATGTCAATTTCCAAGCGACGCTCATGCGCCTTGCGGAGGAATTACGAGCCTCTGCACATGAACCGACCAAATCCTTGAAGCTCCATGCCGGCTTCGGCAAGCTGCGCACGCAAATCGTGGAATCATCCAGAAGCTTCGAAGAAGCGCAGCAGGTTATTGATGTGGCTCGAAATGTAGCGACGCAAGAGGGCTGCATGTTCTATGACCGTCTTGGTGTGTACCAGCTGCTGAAGGCCGTTCCGAAGTTATCCTTCCTCGCTTCTTATGTGGATGACCATCTTGGCGAGCTTATCGCCTATGATAGGGAGCATCATCTGCAGCTTATCGAGACACTGGATGTTTATTTGGCTTGCATGGGCTCGAAGCAAGAGACGGCGGCGAAGCTTCACATCCACCGACAGACGCTCTATAATCGGTTAGAAAAGCTCAGCTTGCTGCTGGGAGAAGACTTCCTGGAAGCCGATAAACGGCGCTGTCTGGAGATGGCGCTTGTTGCCTATAAGCTGAAGTAAGGGGATGCGGGGAATGAAATCATCTAGGTTGTACTATGGCTGGGTAGTGGTCGGCATTGTGTTTCTGACGCTGCTCGTTTCGGCGGCGATTAATTCCGTACCCAGCGTTCTCATGCTGCCGCTCGAGAAAGAATTCGGCTGGGATCGCAGTGCGGTATCCGGCGCGATCTCCATTCGTATTCTGCTGTATGGTTTAATGGGGCCGTTCGCAGCGGCTTTCATGGCAAGATATGGGGTACGCAAAATTATGGTGATCTCCATGCTGCTGCTTATCGTCAGCTTATCGCTTACCCCGATCATGACGTCGATTTGGCAAATGACTTTGCTGTGGGGCATCATGGTCGGGATCGGCACCGGATCTCTGGCCAATGTGCTGGGGGTTACGATTGCGGGTCGTTGGTTCGTCACTCACAAAGGGCTTGTAATCGGCATGCTCACGGCGAGTGCCGCCACCGGTCAACTGCTCTTCCTGCCGCTGCTGGCTAAGCTGACGGAGGATATCGGTTGGCGGACTGCTGTATATACGGTTGTAGGTGTGCTGGCGGTACTGACACCGATCGTGGGAATCTGGATGCGCAACCATCCTTACGATGTTGGCGTATCCGCGCTCGGTACAACCGAAGTAGTGAAGCCTGTACCGTTTACCGGTAATCTGTTCTTCACCCCGATTCAAACCTTGCTCGGCGCTGCGCGGAACGGGACCTTCTGGCTGCTCGCCGGAACGTTCTTCTTCTGCGGCTTCTCCACAAACGGACTCATCGGGGCGCATCTGATTCCGGCTTGCGGCGATTATGGCATTCCGCTTGTAACTGCTGCGGGCCTGCTGTCGCTGATGGGGCTGTTCGATCTGGTCGGCACGACGTTGTCGGGCTGGCTGTCCGATCGTTTCGACAGCCGCTGGCTCCTATTCTGGTATTATGGCCTGCGCGGACTGTCGCTTATCTTCTTGCCCTATGCGCTCGGCATGGGCTATATGCAGCTGACCGTATTCGCAGTCTTCTACGGACTCGACTGGATCGCGACTGTTCCGCCGACCGCGAAGCTGGCTTCCGATACCTTCGGCAAAGAGAAGGCCGGCATGATCTTCGGCTGGGTTGTCGTGGCGCATCAAGCGGGCGCATCACTTGCGGCCTATGAAGCGGGACTGCTGCGCGTTTGGCTCGGCAGCTATACAGTGCCTTTCGTGATGTCCGGCTTTCTCTGTTTGCTGGCGTCGCTCATGGCGCTGCGTATTCGTCGTAACAGAGCTGCTTCGATTCAAGCAGCATCCTAACCTAAACGGATAAATCAAAGAAGCCTTCTTCCCGGCAGGGGAAGAAGGCTTCTTTGATTTATGTTGTCGATAATCCACCGGTCAGATCATTCCGATTCGCAGGTGATTCTACAGCGTTGCAGAGCCGCACTACTTCCTTCAGATGTGCGCCGGAAACAGGCGCGCTGGGTGAATCACTATTAACCGGTTGCTTAACAAAGTATAACCGATGCTGAATTTCATCGAAGAACTCCACTTGATCCATCTGAACGACGTAACATCGATCGACTTTCTTAAAACCTTCGCCTACTAAGAAGCGCTCATGCTCTTCAAACGTGGAAATTTGACTGTAAATACCTTCTCTTGTTTGATAATAGACCTCGCCGCGGTAGCTGCGCATGAGAAGAACGTCCTCAAGATCAATAGAAACGATATCGAACTCTTTTTTATTGTATCTTTTTACGACTGGAATCTTCATCGTGCACACCCTTTTTCTTCATTCATTTGGACACATATCTTCATATTACCATGTCTCAAAGAAATGGATATGACATTTTCTTGGAATTACCGATAGTTGGACAGTAAAAAAGAGACGCGGCTCGCAGGATGCGCGAAGCCGTGTCTCTCGTTAATGAATAGG
The DNA here is from genome assembly GCF_056269305.1 of Paenibacillus sp. J22R3. Taxonomy (NCBI): domain Bacteria; kingdom Bacillati; phylum Bacillota; class Bacilli; order Caryophanales; family Paenibacillaceae; genus Paenibacillus; species Paenibacillus sp. J22R3. The sequence continues at coordinate 167,778 of NZ_JBWDNS010000004.1, forward strand.
TGCTGCTATTGGTGCATGTTTGTGTAAAGCTGCCAAGTAACGCCGAATTTATCCGTGACAACCGCATAGCCTGGGCTGAAATGCGTTTCAATTAGCGGCACGCTGACTTGACCGCCCTGTTCGAGCGAGGCAAATACTTGCTTGGATGTATCTACATCGTCCGTGCACAGGCAGATTGTAACTTGGTTGCCGAGCTGATGAGGCGTACCCGGGAATGCATCGGAGAACATAAGGTCTGTCTGGCCGACCTTTATTGTTGCATGGCCGATTAGATTCTTAGCTTCTTCCGGGAGCGGCATCTCCGGGTTCTGCGGCATCTCTCCAAAGGTTTGCATCATGACTACTTCTGCATGTAGAGCTTCTTGATAAAATGTAATCGCTTCCGTTGCATTGCCGTTCATAACCAGATAAGGGACCAACATTGTAATCATCTTATAATCGCTCCTTTGTAATTGAGGTGGCCGTATCAGTATGGCCAGTAACGTCATCATACAATACCGAACATATGTTTGCAATGTTGGTTTTTTTGGTAAGGGAAAAGGGATTCGATTATCTGGAAATTCATTATAAAATACCAATTAGTGGTTAGAATTATGATAAAATAAAGTACATGCTGCTCTGGCATAAATCAGCGGATAAGGAAGAATGAGATGACACCTAGACGCACAATTCATAAGAGTTGGTTGATCATGGTCTTGCTTATAAGTACATTATTCTGCTGTTCCGCATTCACATTTGCAGATGGACAAAGCTTGGCAGTACCGAGTAGTCACGGCTCAGTCCAGATGTTGGACAAGAACTGGTCGTTCTATTGGAACCGTTTACTAACACCGGATGAAATCCGCCATGCGAGAGCGGATCGGATGGTGAACCTTCCGTCCATGTGGGAGGATTATACAATTAATAATCAGAGGCTTGGCTCAGTCGGATACGCTACTTATGCCAAGACCATTCGCATAGAAGAACAGACGGGTAGCTGGGCGCTGGAGATTCCGCCTATCTACAGCGCATATCGAGTATGGATTAATGGCGAGGTTTATGAAGGTGTTGGTGTTCCGGAACGTCTGCACAAGCTTCTGCAGCCGGTAAAGCGGTGAAGCTCATCTACTTTCATAAATCGGCAGCGGACATTCAGATCGTGCTGCAGGTCTCTAATTATGATAATGCTCAAGGCGGTATCTCGCAGCCACTCCGAGTTGGTGAAGCTTCGGCGGTTACGGGAAAGGATCAATTAAAGCTGGCTATTGAGCTATTTGTGGCCGGTGCTTTGTTTATTATGGCTATGTACCACTTCGGCTTATATGTTCGGAGGTTGAAGGAGCGATCGACGCTTTATTTTGGCCTCGTCTGTCTGTTTGTAGCGGTTCGGAGTCTGTTCGGCGGACGGATTGTGATTGCCAGGCTGATGCCCTCCATGAGCTGGGAAACCATGCTTACCATGGAGTATTGCTTAATCTATCTGACCATGCTTGCCTTCGCATTGTTTATCAGCCGCTTGTATTCAGCAGAATTCATCAAGCTTGCGATCCCGATCATTGCTTGCGGCTGCACCTTATTCTTCATCTTGACTGTAACTAATTCCGCCTTTTACTTTACATCGCTGCTGCCCTATATTCAGGTGTTTCTGCTCGTGTATGTCCTTTATTTAAATGTAGTGTTCCTCTTGGCGATGGTTCGAGGGAGGGAAGGCGCGCGCATCGTATTCATCTGTCAGCTTATCATGGTTGCGGCTATTGTTGTAGATATCTTCGCGCAGTATGACTGGCTGCCGAATTACAATTTAACTCCGCTTGGCATCTTTTGTTTTGTATTTGCGCAATCGTTCATTCTATCCGTACGGTTCTCCACAGCGTTTGCATCCAGCGAGAAGCTGCTGAGCAATTTCAGAATGCTCAACTTCACCTTGGAGCAGAAAGTCCGTGAGCGAACGCTTGAGCTTGAAGAGGCGAACCGCGAGCTGGAGAAGCTGATATGGCTTGATGCCATGACAGGTATTGCGAATCGGCGCAAGTTCGATGATGTCGCGAAGAAGCTGTGGTCGAGTGCAGAAGGGACTCCTGTTAGTATGATGCTGATAGATCTCGACCACTTCAAAGGATACAATGACGCCTACGGGCACTTGGCCGGTGATGCATGTTTGAAGCAGGTTGCAATTGCGCTTCAAGAGCAAGCGAGACTTATGGGCGGAATGGCGGCAAGGTTTGGCGGCGAGGAGTTTGCCGTTATCGTGCAAGCGGATAGGGAAGCTGCAATCTATATGGCGCTTGAGCTGAGAGAGATAGTTCGGAAGCTGCAAATTCCCCATGCCGCATCAAAGACGGCTTCCTATGTGACAGTCAGCTGCGGCTGCGCAACAGGTAATACGGAGCAGTATGGATCTCTGCAGGCACTGATTCAGCAGGCAGACAATGCGCTTTATGCAGCGAAGAAGCTGGGGCGGGATTGTGTGCAGTTTGCGGCGGCGGAGTAAGTTTGGCTAATGAGAGATGACTTCTGAGGTAGATTTACTCGGTCATCTTTTTTTTGCATTGGCTGCGGCTTGGTGACAGACTTCATGTCACCAATAGGGTGATATAATGAGGTTGAAATGAGGGATGACAGTGAGGCGAATGGACCGACTGATGGCGATCCTCATCGCGCTGCAGCAAGAGCCGGCAACTGCCAAACGATTGGCGGACAAATTCGAGGTGACGAAACGAACGATTCTGCGGGACATGCAGTCGCTCGCCGAGATGGGGGTTCCCTTGTATGCGGTATCGGGTCCATCAGGAGGCTTTCGGTTGATGGAGAGCTTCCGGCTGCCGCCGCTGCAGCTGGATTCCAGCGAAGCCTTATCCGTCCTCTTCGCACTTCGCAGTTTGACGCGCATGGCGGATACACCGTTTCAGCAGGCGAGATGGACGGTGATGGATAAGCTGAAGGCCATTATGCCGGAGCAGACTTTGGCGCATATCGAGTCCATGCTTCATTATGTGGAGGTCGAAGTACCGCAGCGCAGCGTCAAATCCCCGTATTTGTCCGATTTATTGGCATACACCGCCGAATCGAGATGGCTTCGCGTGCGGTATCGTTCGGAGAAGCATACCCGCTCGTTAGAAGTGCTGCCTCGTAAAATGTATGCTGCGCACGGGTATTGGTATTGCGAGGCGTATTCGATTTCCCATAACGAGCAGCGGACATTTCGGGTGGATCGCTTCGAAGCGATGGAGCTCATGGAGGTGCCTGGCGAAGAGGTGGAGCAATTGGCTCGGGAAGCCGAGAGTCCGGTCGGCAGCGATGAGGGTACTACCCGCATTATTGCGGAGTTAACGTACCGGGGAGCGCTATTGGCCGAGCAAGACTTCCATATTGGCGACAACGTGAAACAAGTCGCGGATGAGCGTTGGGAGCTGGATTTTATGTGCCCGGCTTCGGAGTGGCAATGGGCGGTCAAGTTGTTCTATTCGCTTGGCATGGATGCTGAAGTGAAGGAGCCCCGGCATTTGCGGGAGGAGCTGCTTCGGATGGCAAGGCAAGTATGCGACAGATACAGCCAAGGAATAACAGTGGAGTAGGGATACCTATTATTGAGGAGGTTGTTCAGGATGGGAAATCATGAAATTCTCGAACGGGCACAATCATTTCTATACAAAAACGGCAGATTGATTGATCGGAGACGGTTCGAATATTTCTTCGAGAATGGTACGAAAGAGGCGGTCTTCAGCGCACTGCGCGCTTACCGGAATAAGGACGGCGGTTTCGGACATGCGCTGGAGGCGGATATTCGCTGCCCAAACAGTCAGCCTGTGCCGACAGAGGTCGCGCTGGCGATGATGGATGAGATGGACGACGGGTATGATTCGGATATGCTTGACGGTATTATCCGCTATGTGCAGAGCATTACGTTACCGGATGGCGGGGTTCCGTTCGTCTTTCGCAGTGCCGCGGCTTACCCGCATGCGCCTTGGTGGAATGCAGAGCGGGATGATATCGCTTCGATTAATCCAACCAGCCTGCTTATAGGCACGTTATATAAGCAGCAAGTACGGACGGATATTTGGAAGGAAGAATGGTTCCAGCGAAATACAGCTTATATCTGGCGTACGCTCGAGCAGGAGCAACCGCATGGTTTTCATGATGGCATTCAGTGGATTACGTTTCTTCAGCATACACCTGAACAAGAGAAAGCGGCTCCGTACCTAGCTTGGATAGAGGATTGGCTGCAGCAGCCCGGGATTATCGAACGAGATCCGGAGGCCGATGGTTATGTGCAGAAGGTGCTGGATTGGGCTCCGCAGCGCGGCAGTTATGCAGGCAAAGTGATTTCGGATGGTGAGCTCGATCGTCATCTTCATGCTTTGATTAAGCAGCAGCGAGAGGATGGGGGCTGGGGCATCAGCTGGGAGCCGGTAGGTCCGGGAGCGGAAGCCGAATGGCGTGGTTTCGTTACGGTGGAACGCTTAAAGACGTTAAAATCTTATGGCATGTTGTAAATCGCAAGCAGACATCCGAGTGGGAAGAGATAGCCTCCTGCTCGGATTTTCCTGTATGTATCTATGGTTTCATTATGGAAACAAGGGCACTTTCATGTGCCTACTTCTTGATAATCACCCTTTGTCGTATGATAAACCTATATAACTGACAAGGGGAGAATACAGATAATGAATATTGCATTATGGGTCGCTCAAATTCTATTAGGGCTTATGTTCTTGATGGCAGGGATCATGAAGACATTCCAATACGAGAAGGTTAGAGCGACCATGCCATGGGCAAAAGATTCTTCTCGGGGGCTAGTTCTTCTCGTCGGCTTATCCGAGCTGCTTGCGGCAATCGGGTTTATCGTGCCAACTGCAACGGACATTCTGCCATGGTTGGCCGGCGTTGCTGCTATTGGTATAGCGGTAATCATGGTACTGGCAATTGGGGTTCATGCCAGAAGAGGCGAGAACCAAGCGATTGTCATGAACGTCGTTCTACTGGCAATTGCTGTGTTTATTGCAATTGGAAGATTGGGTTCATAGGAGTATGGAAAGGCCGCTAATCTCCGGAGAAGGAGACTGGCGGCCTTTTGTTCGCTCATCTATTCGAGCAGTTCAGCTTGGTATTGCGCGAACAAGGCTTGCATCGCTTCCGGATCTCGCTGCTCCATCGCGTGAATCGCATCAATTAACGATTGAATGCGCTTGTTCATGATAATCAGATAACGTGCAGGCTCCGGCGCCGGATTCCAGAAAGTATGCTTCACGCCGCGAGGGGCAATGACGGCACTGCCGCCGGCTGCCTCCACAACGGAGTCGCCGATCTGAATAGCCAGCTTGCCTTCAAGCACATACCACGCTTCATCATCTTCATGATGAACATGCAGCGGCGCAATGCGCATCGGTTCGGTGTCCGGCAGACAGCCTTCAGCGGTCCATTCGGCAATCACCAGATCAGCGCCGATGGCGGAGAGGGTTTGTCCTAACATAGGTAAAGCGGTGATAGGGGCGTTCTTTAATTCGGACATGATGGGCGGCCTCCTCCAGCATAAATTAGTCGTGCCAAAAGGTTATTCACATAGTTATCCCCAGTGTCAACAGCCTTCAACAGCAATACGTGTATAAGTATTGGGGACGTATAAACATATCCACAATTGAAGTTATCCACATCGGGATACAATATCGTAACCGTTTCCTTCTAATAAAGACGCTGTGCATACCCTTCTTCCAATCGTCGTGCAATGACCTCCGCATCCGAGCCGGGAAGCTTCGCATGGTCCGCGATCATTCGCGGAGCAGATGGCAGTGACTCCTTATCCGCCCACGAATCGGGGTTCCATAAACCCGCTCGAATAAAAGCTTTGGCGCAATGGATGAAACATTCTTCAACGTCTACAGCAATGCCAAGCAGCGGTTTACGGCCGTTATAGGCCATCTGCTCCAGAAGCTCATCGTCCCTTACGAGGAATGCTCGTCCATTAATTCGAAGCGTTTCCCCAAGTCCCGGAATCATGAAGAGCAAACCAATCTGTGGATTGGATAAAATATTCCGCAGCGAGTCCATGCGTTTATTCCCCGGTCGCTCCGGAATCACTAAGCGCCGCTCATTCTGGATCAGCACGAATCCCGGATAATCGCCGCGCGGCGAAACGTCGCAAGAGCCGTTGCTGTCCGCAGTCGAGATGACCATGAATGGAGAGCGGCTTATGAAATCGGTGCAATGATGATCCAGATGAGTAATCGTCTTACGACTCACGAGTTCGCTAGGGAATCCTATAAGCGCGCGCAGCTCCTCCTCGGTTTCAATTACGTCGTTATAAGCTTCATTGGCTTTCATAATTAGGTTCACACCCCTAGTAGTTGAACGGTATAATGAGTTAACATATATGCCGGACCAGAATGAATAGGCAACACCTCGAAGGAGTTGAGCCCGTTTGCACATTGCCATAGATTTGGATAATACCGTTCTGGACGCGACGGCAGCGCATGTAACCTATTATAATATGGCATCCGGAAAGGCGCTAACCGCCGCGGATATTCAAGATTTCTATATCTATCGCTCCTATGGTTGGAACCGGGAAGAACGAGATATCGCTTATGCGAAGCACGGCCACGATATTCATTGGCATTCGGCACCATATCCGAACGCAGCCGATATGCTGCAGCAACTCTCACTTGAGCATGAGCTGTCTATTATAACGGCAAGGCCAATGCTGTTCCGGGATGTTACAATAGATTGGTTGAACCGTCATAAGTTCACTTACAACAATATCTCATTCGCCGAAAATAAACTTGAAGCCTGCATAGCGGCTAATGTGGATATATTGATTGATGATGCGCCTCATTATGCGGAGGAGTTTGCTCGCATGCGTAAACCGATTATTTTGTATGATCAGCCTTATAATCGAGCGGTTACGAGTGAGTTTGTCCTGCGTGCCGCCGATTGGGCGGAAGTGAACCGGCATATTCAGCGTTTAGCCACGGGCTCAGGTAAATAGACAACTAGAATTGGAGAGAGAATACGAACATGCTTGCTGCAATGATTCATGGGTTTATATTGGCATTGGGATTGATTTTGCCGCTTGGGGTTCAGAACGTGTTTGTGTTTAATCAAGGTGCGGTTCAGAGTCGATTCCGCAAGGCGCTGCCTGTCGTAATAACGGCGTCGATCTGCGATACATTGTTGATCTTGCTGGCTGTACTCGGCGTATCGGTGCTTGTCCTGCAGTTTGTTTGGCTGAAGACCATCCTGTTCGCGGTGGGAATCCTGTTCCTTCTCTATATGGGATGGCTGACTTGGAGGAGCAAGCCGGCAAATCGGGACTCATCATCCGCCGAGGCTCTCGGAGCGAAGAAGCAAATCGCTTTTGCAGCGTCGGTATCGCTCCTCAATCCGCATGCGATTCTGGATACAATCGGCGTCATTGGGACAGGCTCCCTGCAGTATAGCGGTGCCGAGAAAGTGCTCTTCACGGTGGCCTGCGTAGTCGTTTCGTGGCTCTGGTTTACCAGTCTGGCCGCGGCCGGCCGACTAACGGGCAGCCTGGACAAATCAGGGCGAATCATGATTGCGCTGAACAAAGTTTCCGCTGTTGTCATGTGGGGGACGGCTGTTTATTTGTTTGTTACTTTGGTGAGTAAGTAAAGAGTGAGAGAAGAGGAAAGAACCGTCAGGGCAAAGGGCCTTGGCGGTTCTTCTTGTTCTGACTTTGAAAGGTAGTTAGGCGCGTAAATGTTGCAGCAAATGCAACATCCTACCCATCACACAGGTCAAAACCAGCCCTAATGTTGCATGAATTGCAACATTTTAATGAAATTAGGCAGCTAAGAAGCCATAGGAGGTGAAAATGTTGTATGACATGCAACATCTCCCCGATGATCCACTTTTGCGAAGGAAATGTTGCACAAAAGGCAGCATTTGAACAAACGGGGCCCCCACATTCGGTTAGGAGTTGCATAAAAGGGAACCACAAACGGATACGCCATACTTGCGAGGTGATCCAGCATTAGCTGCAGCTGCAGCTAAAGCTACAGCTGAGCCCGGCTATTCAATAGAGCCGCTTCTTCCTCCTCAATGCGTTTGGGATCAATGCGTTCGAATAACAGCGATAAGCTCTGAATCTGCTGATTAGCCGGAACGGTAATAAGGTTCCAAGCAGGCTGCCCGAGGGAGAGGAAGGTTCGGATACGCTCACAGGAGAAGGGGATGAACGGCTGCAGCAGATTGGCTAAATTCGCTATGATCCCTACGCAGGTATGAAGTGTAAAGCCGCAATCCTCCCGATTCTCCTTGATCTGTACCCATGGCTTCTGCTCATCGAAATATTTGTTGGCCTGCCGGATTTGAGCGAAGATCAGCTCCAGCGCTTCTTTCAAGCGGCCTTCTTCAATTAGAGCCCCGGACTCCAGGTACAGCTCCGTAAGAATCTGCTTCCACTCTTCGCTAAGCTCGCCTGCGGGAACGCGTCCATCGAATGATTTGGCGATAAAAGCGAGCGTGCGGTTCACGAAATTACCGAATGCGCCGAGCAGCTCCCCATTATGACTGTGGATAAACTCCCGCCAAGAGAAATCCGCATCCCGTCTCTCAGGGCCATTGGCGATGAGAAAATAACGGATGGAGTCCGGCTGATACCGGCTCATGATGTCAGGCACCCAGACCGCCCAATTGCGGCTGGTCGAGAACTTCTTCCCTTCCAGCGTCATGTATTCGCAGGAAATAATCCGATCCGGCACATGCAGTCCGCCTCCACCCAGAAGTACGGCAGGCCAAATTAACGTATGGAAGGGGATATTGTCTTTGCCATGCACATAATAAGCCGTTATAGTCGCTCCTCCATCCTTCCAGAAGGACTCCCAGCTTCCGCCGGTCTCAGCAGCCCACTGCTTACTGGCTGAGAGATAACCGCTGACCGCTTCGATCCAGACATAGATTTTCTTATCCTTGAAGCCTTCAATCGGTACATCGACCCCCCAGTCTAGATCTCTCGTTGCCGCTCGATCAAGAAGGACTTCTTCTAAGTAACGCCTAGTCAGTTGAACGGCGTTCTCTCGCCATCCATGCGACTTGTCAGCATAGGCCGCCAACTCATCTTGGAAACGGGAGAGCGCGAGATAGTAGTGCTCCGTAGGTCGTACGGTAGGGGGATTGCCGCAAATTTTGCATGACTTATCCAATAGATCCGCTGGGTCGAGTATGGTGGAGCAAGCATCGCATTGATCACCTCTGGCGCGGCTCCCGCACACGGGACATATGCCTTCTACGTAGCGGTCCGGCAGAAACCGTCTATCCGTCTCGCAGTAGGTCTGCTGAATCGTTTTCTTATATAAATGGCCATTCTCGAGCAGCTTTAGGAAGATCTCCTGCACGACCTGATGATGGAAGGGCTGATCCGTCCGCGTATAGAGGTCATAGGTGAAGCCAAGCTGTGCGAAGCAATCGGCAAATTCCTGATGATAGCGGTCCGCAATATCACTCGGCTTGACGCCTTCTTGAATCGCTTGAACCGCGACAGGAGTGCCGTGACAATCGCTTCCTGATACGTACAAAACTTGCTCGCCCTTGGAACGGTAATAGCGTGCCAGAACATCTCCGGGTAATAAGCTCGCCAATCGCCCCAAATGCAAGGAACCATTCGCATACGGCCAAGCGCCGCCAATAAATACAGGTGCCATCCACATTCCCTCCTTTTATAGAAAACAGAAAACAGAAAAAGCCCTCGTCCCGAAGGGACGAGAGCTGTGCTCACGTGGTACCACCCAATTGTATGAACGCCTCGCAGCATTCACCTCTTCGGGTACGTCGCGGTTTGCGAGTATACCCTAGCACGGTAACGGGTGCAGGATCCGGCGCAGCCTACGCCCATTGAGGGTTCGGTGCTCAGCTCAGAGACCATATTCTCGCGGTTATTCTTTACCCCTTCGCACCGGCCGGGGCTCTCTGTTAAAGACATCAACGCGATACTCTTTCTCTTCACAGCTTTTATTTGAATATTCAGCTTATTCGAGATTATAGTACACAATATTTTCCAAGTCAAGAACTCTTATGAGGGTACAATATGCCGCTCCGAATCGAATTGTGCGAATTAGCTCTTGCGCCTATTTTCCATATAATGCTAGCATTTAGGATAGTAGACTTCCAAACAAAGCGGAGGGATCATAGCATGCTGCAGCAGCACAAGGATATGATTCAAGTGAATAAAGAAGGCTGGAATAAAGTAGCGAATCAGTTTTTTGAAGGCTCATTCGAACGTCTATCCTATGGTGCCTACGCCCCCACGGAGGAAGAATTAAACTTGCTGGGGACGATAGCAGACTGCGCGATCGTCGAAGTAGGTTGTGGAAGCGGGCATACGTTGGAATACCTGGCCAACCGGGGAGCGCGCGAGCTCTGGGGCGTTGATTTGTCGGGTGCCCAGATTGAGACGGCAAAGCAGGTTGTCTCTAAATTGGACAAGCCGGTCGTCCTCATTGAAGCGCCTATGGAAGAGATGTCGGAGCTGCCGGAGAACTATTTTGACAAAGCGGTATCGATCTATGCACTCGGCTGGACCGTGGATTTGCCGCGGACGTTAAGTCATATTCACAGAAGCTTGAAGCCGGGCGGCATCTTCGTGTTTAGCTGGGAGCATCCCGTACATAGTGTGGTGGAATACAGCGATGAAGTGTTGAAATTCAGACGCTCCTATGTGTCAGAGAGCTTCGAACGGCATGAGGCTTGGCGAGGTACACCGATTGTGATGCACAATCGGAAGGTGAGTACGTTCATCAACGCCTTGATCCGCGCCGGATTCGTCATCGATGCTGTTATTGAAGAGTCTGAGGTGGATGAAGGAGACACGGTCAATTCGGCAAAATGGTACTCCGGAACAAAGGCACGCATCATCCCATCAACGCTCATTATTAAATGTCATAAATCCCGGGTCGAAGGAGAACCGAGCTAATGGATATTTTTATACTAGGCGCGTCAGGGATATCGTTCCTTCTTGTTGCGCTGCTAACTCCGCTGCTCATCTGGGGATTGCGCACGCTGAAGCTAACGCAGCCGATACGTGCAGAATTGCCGCCGGATCATCAAGCGAAACGCGGTACGCCGCTGATGTCGGGATTAATCCTGTTAATTGGCATTATGGTATCGGTCTACGTGCATCCCCAGCCGATGGTGCTGTTTATTGGCACAACGTTTGTTTTATTCGGCATCGTGGGGTTCCTGGATGATTTTCGCAAGGCTGCATTTCAAGATCCACAAGGCATTTCCGGCAAAATGAAGCTGGTCCTTCAGTTCACCTTTGCCTGTATGCTGCTGCTTGTATTGCTTCAGCAATTCGAGTTAAGCACAGATATTATAATATTTCGGGGATTCTCGCTGGACTTACCGCCGTGGCTATATCTGGTGATCATGCTGCTGTTCATTGTGGGCTCGGCTAATGCCATTAACTTTACCGATGGGTTGGACGGGCTGTTGATTAACGTTGCGATCCCGACCTTTTTCTTCTTCTTCGTTATCTCCGAGAGAGTCGAAGTGCAGACGTTCTCTCTGGTCATGATCGGTTGTCTGTTGGGACTGTTTATCTATAATATTTACCCTGCAAAAGCATTTATGGGCGATACGGGCTCACTTGCGATAGGCGGTTCACTCACCTTCCTAGCAGTCATCGAGAAGGTAGAGATTCTGATTCCGATTCTGTTCATTATCTATCTGGCCGAGCAGCTGTCTGTGATTCTGCAGGTGTGGTATTACAAGAAGACGAAGCTGCGAATCTTCCGCATGGCTCCGATTCATTATCATTTTAGCTTGAAATATGGGTGGAGCGAGAACAAAATCGTCATGATCTTCGGGTTTGTGTCGTGGCTGGCAGCGTTTGTTTCGTGGTTGCTGTGGAAATATGTGATGTGAGGATGCGAGTGGCTGCCGAGGGGCAGCCTTTCGTATTGTCACGTGGCGCGGATAGCTGGGATGGGAAGCAAGTATAATGCGTTTGCGGTTGAATGTTGCACAATGTGCAACATAATGGAGTAAAACTAGTCCAATTCTTGAAGATGTTGCACAATATGCAACATTCCCAACAAGAGAGGGCCTCTGGGAGCTCATCTGCTGAGAAATGTTGCATTCCATGCAACAATTGCAGCATTTCGTGCTTGGATCGTCTGATTTGTTGCATATTGTGCGGGCTCTTCCCGCCCGGAGCAAGCATGCAGCCAGCCGGGAAGAGCCCGCACAGAGCCGGCACGAAGAAGGACTGTCCCAAAAGTCGCGGCTGCGTACTTCTGAGTCAGTCCTTCTTGGCGTCATCTATTCCACGTAGCGGATAAACGACAGCAGCAGATCCTGCCGGTGGTCGCCGAAGTCGGCGCCGAAGAGGTTAAGGCCGCGGCAGTTGACCGCGTCCTCGGATACTTCCAGCCTGACGCGGATCGGCTTGTTGTATTGGAGACCAAGTGACGCAAGCGTCGTGCCTTGCGCCGTCACTTCGCCGTTCACTTGGCTGCCGGATGCGGTAACGCGCCACTCGGTCAGCTTGCCGTATTCGGTGCCGCTCTTCCATTTGTCCGGGGTCAGCTTGCCTTTGCGGTCGCCGAGATCGCCGGGGCTTGTCCATGTGCCGACAAGCTGATCGTTAATGAGCAGGGAAATATCGGAAGCCCAATCCATCTGGAAACCCGCTGTTTCAGAACACAGCTCCGCGCTGAACCACAGCTCATTAATCGCAACGCCGGGCGGCATCGGATTGGCAAAATAATACTCCACATAACCAGCCCCGGCGAACCAGATCAAGGAAGCCTCTACGCGTTCAGGCAAGTAGAAGGCACGAGGATCATCAACGGAGCCCAGCTGCGTGCAATCGCGAGTGACGATACCGCATGTAGGTTGAACGGAGCAGTGCGCGTACATGCCGATCGGCATGCGAAGTTCCTCCGTGCGAAGCAATCCTTCGCCGAGCTTGACGGGCAAATCCAATTGAATGGAGCGGCAGGTGACGGAGCAGATTTTCTCCCTGCTCGCACCGAGCGTGGAAGTAATGAGCTCGACGTTCTCCAGGATCTGCACGTTTACGGAAATGGTCGGCTGCGCGACGCCGAGCGCTTCGGCGAGTTGGCTGACGCTCATTGATTTCTCGCCCAGCGCTTCCAGGATGCGGACGCGAACGTCACCGGACAACGCTTTGGCCACATCGATCAGGCGGGTGGAGGGATATCGAATGGTATCTTGTTTGAGTTCACTCATGAGCAGTTTCAACCCTTCATCGTTCAGTTCTTTCTTTATCACCAGTGTACTCTATAATTGGTGTATTGTAAAAACATAATACGTATTGATTAAATCATATACGAATGCTAAAATGATGGCAATTCCAAATCCATCATCTGAAAGGTTGTGCTTCCCTAATGGCTGCTCAAGCTTTGAAATCTGCACAAACAGAAATGCCGCGTCCCGAGTACCCGCGTCCGGATTGGCAGCGTCAAGATTGGCTGAATCTGAACGGCGTATGGGATTTCCGCCTAGATACTGAAGAGAATGTAAGCGATTACGCGTCCCTGCAGCCTACAGCTCAATTTGATTCCGAAATTACGGTACCTTTCTCATGGTCCAGTCCGTTGTCGGGTATTGGCCGTAATGATACCGGTACAGGCTGGTATAAGAAGACTGTAGCGTGGGCGCCGGCAGAGAGCGAATCGCTCGTATTCGTGCGTTTCGGCGCCGTTGATTATCGCTCCGATGTATGGGTGAACGGCGTTCATGTCGGCTCTCATGCCGGCGGCTATGGCAGCTTCGAGTTCGAAGTCAGCACGGTGTGGAGAAACGATGCGGAGAACACGATCGTCGTACGCGCAGAAGACTTCGACCGCAGCTCGCAAGCACGGGGCAAGCAGGGATATGGCGAAATACGCGGAATCTGGCAGCCGGTATGGCTGGAAGCAAGACCGAAGGCATATATCCAATCGGCTAAGTTCATTACCAAAATAGACGGCACCGTTGAAGTGAATGCTGCGATTACTGCGCAGGAAGCCGGAGAAGCGACTCTGCTATTCAGCTTTGCTGATCAGTCGGTGCAGCATACAGCAGTTGTTCAGCTCGAGGCAGGCAGCAATGCGATCACTGTTTCCTTCACAGTAAGCGACCCACAGCTGTGGAGCCCGGAATCACCGTATCTGTATGAAGGTGAACTTACCCTCAGCAGCGGCACAAGCACCGATACCGTTTCCACGTACTTCGGTATTCGTGAATTCGGAACGGCATTGTTCGGTGACCGCTCCTACCGCTGGATTACGCTGAACGGCAAGCCGGTTTACTTGAACGGCACACTGGATCAGTCGTTCCACAAAACCGGTTATTTTACCTATCCAAGCGACGAAGAGATGCACGATGAAATTTACTTGCTGAAACGCCTTGGCCTAAATATGGTCCGTATTCATATCAAACCGGAAGAGCCGCGCAAGCTGTACTGGGCGGATAAGCTCGGTATGCTGGTTATGGAAGATATGCCATGCTTCTGGGGCAACCCTGATGAGACGGCGCGCGCTTCTTATGAGAGTGAAGCCAAGGAAATTATCGACCGTGACTACAACCATCCATCCATCTTCTGCTGGGTCATGTTCAACGAAACTTGGGGACTGAAGACCAACCCGCAAGGGGGCGGGTTAACGGGGGAGCCGGGCCAGCCGAGCTCGTATTTGCCGCAAACGCAGGAGTGGGTACGCGAAATCTACCACTGGGCCAAGCAGACCGATCCATCCCGGATCATCGAAGATAACTCCCCATGCAACTATGACCATGTCGAGTCGGATTTGAATTCATGGCATTTCTATATCAACGGCTATGAACAGGTGCGCGAGCATGTAACCGAGATCGTGGAGAAAACCTTTCCGGGCTCAGATTTCAACTATATCGGCGGCAACCTGCAAGGCGATGCTCCGCTCATCAACAGTGAGTGCGGGAATGTTTGGGGCTTTACCAGCGGCGCAGGCGACAGCGACCTTGCTTGGCATTATCGGTATATGCTCAACGAGTTCCGCCGCCATGACAAGATGTGCGGATTCGTATTCACGGAATTCCGCGATGTGACGAATGAGTTTAACGGCTACTACCGCCTGGATGGAACGGACAAATATTTCGGCTACGAGGAGTTTGTACCGGGTATGTCGATTGCCGATCTGCATACGGCAGACTTTATCGTCATTGACGCACCGCCATGTCAGACACTTCAAGCAGGCACGCAGGTTGCTGTTCCGCTGCTGCGCTCCAGCTATTCGGATCACTATCACGGACAACAGCTGCAGCTGAGCTATGAGCTGTGGTATGACAATCTCGGTATCCGCACAGTTGCTGATCAAGGTACAGTCGAGCTTAACTGGGATGGCTTCGGCGTAACAGCAATTGACGCGCCGCTTACCGTTACGATGCCGAAACAGGATGCAGTTGCCGTGTTGGCGGTATCCCTGAAAGACGCCTCCGGTAAAGTTGTAACGCGCAACTTCATTACGTTCGATGTGCGCAGCGGAAGCGAAGATGGCGTTTACGATGCAGAAGGCCGTTTCGTCAATGTACCGGTTACGTCATTCGTTGAGCAAAGCTTTACCTATCAGTGGAACGCAATTCAAGGCTTCAAAACAAACGGCGGCGGAGAAGGCCATTTCGTTTATGACATTAATCTGCCAAGCCAAGCCGAGCAGAACGTGATCCACCATATGGATATCCGTTTCGAAGCAAGCGCGAAACGACTGCTTGCCCGCAATGTGGAAGGGGCCACGGATCGCGCGCATACCATTAGCTTCATGCATGGAGCTAACGCAGACGTGGAGCGCAACAGCAACACGTACTACATGACAGATGAAGAGCGTCATGAATCCCGCATTCATGTTCTCATTGACGGAGAGCGTATCGGTTCGTTCCTGCTTCCGGATAACCCTGCGGATAGCCGGGGCGTTCTGTCCTGGCAGTATCAAGAGGTGCATAACAAGCTGGACGAAGCCGGATCCTTCGGTTACCTGTGCAACGTAACCGTGCCAAGCCGAATTACAGCGAAGCTTGATCGCAGCCGCAGCTTCAAGCTGACGTTCGAGGCCGAGCAAGGCGGTCTTGCCCTCTACGGACGAAATGCCGGTCGTTATCCTTTTGATGTCCTGCTACAATTGAGATAGTAGACGATTCACGACATTAAATGTGAAGAAAGCAATATGAACCAGACGAACAAGTCGTCCCACAACGGGACGGCTTGTTTTGTTAGGGAAAGCAACAATATTCCTACGTTCACCCAACAGGGTTCGCCCCTCTCTTTATTGAACACTTTACTAGATCCATATATATTTAGGGGGAACTTGGCATCCAGACCATCAGGCGCTCGCAAAAGTGAAGTCTGAAGCGGTGGCATAGCAGTCGGAGATCAGACACAGCCACGCATTAACTTGGAGGAGAGATCGTATGATGAAGGCGATCATCGTGGACGACGAATATTTTGTGCGCAAAGGGTTCAGGCATATCATTCCTTGGGAAGAGCTCGGGATCGAGATCATCGGCGAAGCGGCTAATGGCGAAATTGCCTTAGAGCTCATGAAACAATGCCATGTGGATTTGGTGCTCACGGATTTAACGATGCCGGTGATGAACGGGTTCGAGCTGATCAAGCAGGTTCGCGAACATTATCTCGGTACTTGGATTGCCGTCTTAACCTGTCATCAGGATTTTCATCATATTCAAGAGGCTGTGCGGCTTGGTGCAATCGACTATGTGGTCAAAACAGAGCTGGAGAACGATACCTTAAACAAATCCATAGCGCGTATCATCGAACGCATTCGATTGGAGGAGAAACGCAAGCTGGAGCTGCAAGAGCAGCACCAGGAGGAGGAAGAGCCGTGGGCGTTGTTCTTGACGCCTGTAATGAATGAGGTAAATTGGGAGCTGCCCTTGGAGTTAATGATGCCTAGCCGCAGGAGCCGGGCAATTACGATACAGAAGAAGGGGATTTACGTAAGGCGGGAAGACCTTCTGCAGAAATATACGAATATCGCAATGGTGTATGCCGCGATGGACTGGACGCAGTGGATTCCGGTCATGATCCGCGGCGTGCGGAATTTGCCCGAGAAGGTCATGGTGCAGCTGCTGACCCGGTATCGGGATGAGAAGCTGTTCTTCGATTTCCAGTCGCAGAAGACAGGCTACGAAATCGATTGGATCGAGCTGGAGACTAGGCCCGTCGCCACCGATGATGCCGTTATGCAGGTGCTGAAGCAGCAGTGGCGCTCCTATTACTGGGTGTACCATGACGGAGCTTTTCACGATTTGATGGACAAGGTGCGGGAACGCAAACCGGCGGTTTCCGTTTGGATCGAGCATCTGAGGAACACGGTCCTGCTCTGGCGGCATTTCGAATCGATCTCGGAGTCGACGGACTGGGCGGCTGCTTCCGAAGAGCTGCTGTTCTGGGAGCAATGGGCAGACTGGCTGGGGCTTGTCCGCTTACGGCTGCGCCATCATGAGCTATCCGAGGATGTATGCATCGGCATTCTGAGGGCGATGCAGATGATTTCAATCGATTTGCAAAGCAGCATGAACCAGACTGAGGTGGCGAAACGGATCAATTTGAACCGCAGCTATCTGAGCCGCTGCTTTAAGCAATATGTCGGCAAGCAGTTTCAAGATGTGCTGAACGACCTGCGCGTCGAGAAAGCTACCGAGCTGCTGGCTACGACGAATGAGCCCGTCTATCAAATTGCCGAGAAGACGGGCTTTCAGGACGAGAAATATTTTAGCAAATTTTATAAACAGCAGACCGGCAGGCTGCCCAAGCATGTACGCAAAGAATAAGTTTCGTACAGGGTGCAGACGAGTTTCGCACACGCTTCACGATGGACGTTCGCTACAATAGGATGATCAGCTCAATAGGAGAGTGAAACTATGCAGCAATCCACGATTCAGTGTCAGGCTCCGGCAGCGCAAATTGCAGCTTCCGAGCGTTATAAAGTACGTATCAACGGACAGTCGGTATTCGTTTACAGCAGTCAAGGTGCAGGTTATGCGATGCTGTCCGCTGAAGGCAAGGTCACGGTAGAAATCGAAGACAGCCAAGCGGCTGAGCAAGTTGTCGTTCGTCCGCTCCGCCATGCGATTCAGCCGGTTCAAGACGGCGGCGTGCTTCGTTTCGAGGCAGAGGCGCCGCTAAAACTGTCTGTAGAGTTCGATGATAACATCCGAGAGCCGCTGTTTATTTGGATCAACCCGCTTGAACGCGAGGCACGTCCGGACCCGGCCGATCCATTAGTGCGTTATTTCAAAGGCGGAGAAGTCCATCAAGCCGGGGAAATCGTATTGTCGGACGGAGAGACGGTCTATATAGAGGAAGGTGCCGTCGTTCATGGACGAATTAAGGCTGAGAACGCATCGAACATTGCGATTCGCGGCAGAGGGATCTTGGACGGTTCGTTATGGAGAGAGGCCGAAGAGGGAAGCAAACGGCATCTGATGATGCTTCTTGCAGGCTGCAAGCAAGTGGCCATTGAGGGGATTTCGATTATTGATGGTCCAACCTGGCATGTGGTGCCGGCAGGCAGCACGCAAGTAGCGATCACCAATATTAATATCCTGACGTACGCGGGAACCGGTGACGGAATTGATATCGTTGGCTGCGAGGATGTGACGGTGGATCATGTGTTTGTCCGCTCTAAGGACGATTGCATCGCCATTAAAGCGGTCGATTATTTCCATAAGGCAGGCCTGCATGATGTGAGAAATGTACGTGTTACGCGATCGGTCTTCTGGAACGCGGAATGGGGCAATGCGCTCGAAATCGGTTATGAGACGCGCTGCGCTTCCATCTCCGAGGTTGAATTTAGCGATTGCGACATCATTCGCTGTGAATTCGAAGGCTACGAGTCCGGAGGAACCTTTACGATTCATAACGGTGACCGTGCGGATGTGCATAACGTGCTGTACAAGAATATCCGTGTAGAGGATTCACGCGAGAAGCTCATTGATATTAAAGTGCAGTTCTCTCAATACTCGAAGGACGCTGAGCGCGGTCATGTCCGCGACATTCGTTTCGAGGATGTTGCGATTGTAGGCGGCTTGCTTCCGGTATCCATTATTCGCGGCTATGATGCCGGACATATGATTGAGCAGGTTACAATTCGTAACCTGACCTATCAAGGAGAACCGCTTCGCGGCGCGAATGAAGCGAAGATGGTCGTGGAGCTCAGCAAGAAGATTGAATTCGTTTCGTAACTCTTATCGTTGATTAGGACCGTCTACCTATGCGTAGCGGTCCTTTTTGATTGGAAGGTAGATTTGCGTACGATTTCCAGCGAAGGAGGAGACAGATTTCACTGTTCTACCTACTATTTTCCATATTGGGACCTTCCGCGCCAAAATTATAATTAGAATTGCGGTCCCAGCATGTCATTCGAAAAATGAAGGGAAATGGTGAACATGGTCAGCATTAAGAAGTGGGTCTCGATAATAGCAGCCGTAATGATGGTTTTCTCGTTGGCTAGCCAAGTCGTGCCCGTTCTCGCAAACGCTTCCAATGAGCAATTTGCCAGTGATTTTAGCAGTGCCGAAGGTTGGACACTGGATCCTACGCTTTCGATCGCCAATGGTAAGCTGCATTCGGAGTCATGGAGTGCCTATCTGCAATCGGCGATTACCGATCAGAGCTTTACTGGTACCTACTCGATGCAAGTCGACGTCGAGGCCCCTTTGTCGAGCGGACATTGGAATGCCACGCGGCTGCTCTGGGGGTATCAAGATGCAAGCAACTATTACGAATTGCTCCTGGGTAATGCAAGCGTAGCGAACAATGCGACCAACGTTTCTTTGAAGAAAATCGTGAACAATGCAGAAACCAGCTTAGCGCCGGATATTGTGTTTGGAATAGGCGGCAAAACAACCACGTTGCAAGTTGTCCAAGAGGATGACGGACATATCTCCGTGAGCGCTCTTCAAGCGAATACGGTCACCAAGCTGTATGACCGGATCGAAGATCACACGTATAATGCAGGCAAAATTGCAATCGGTGTCCGAAGCAGCCCGATTGATTTCGATAACTTCCGTGTCGTTGCGGGTGTAGAACAATTGACGGCGCCGGAGCAGCCGGAAGTTCCGGTCGTAGAGACGCCGACTATGGCAGAGGGCAACTTCGAAGTGCAAGGGAGTGAAATTAAGGATCCGACTGGAAACGAGTTTATCGCCAAAGGCGTTAACGTGAACGGACCGCGCTGGCCTTGGTCTCGCCCGACATTGCCAGACGTCAGTACGATTGTAGACACATGGAAATTCAATACGGTTCGAGTGAACATGTTCCCGCGCATGGAGCATTGGAACATTACCAATAACATGGACTTGGACGGCATCGTGAATGCGTTCACCTCGAGACATGTCGTAACGATGCTCGAAAATCATGATTTTACAGGCTCATATCCGGGTGAAACCGGTGTTACGGAATCAGATGGCAGTTATTCCATGTCGGTAGACGAGCTCAAAGCGTATTGGGTCGATCTGGCTACGAAGTACAAAGACAACCCCTACGTATGGTTCAACATCATGAACGAGCCGGGCCAAGCCGGTAAAGGGTATTCAACAAGCGAATCCATTGCGCGCTGGAAAGAAGTACATGAAGAAATTATTGCCGCGATTCGAGCGATCGGAGCGGAGAATATCATCGTACTGGATGGTCATTTCTACGGCCAAGAAGGTGGATTCAGAAACGGAACGGCTGACAGCGCGATATTGTCTACGGGCGAGCAGCTGGCAGCAACATACGATAATCTGGTGTTCTCGCTCCACATGTATGGCGAATGGTTTAATGGCCAGCAGCGGCTCGCGAACTATCTGGATGAAGCTGCAAGCAAAGGCCTGGCACTCATCATTGGGGAATATGGCGGAGGCGACAGCCAAACTACGAACGTAACGGCCGCGATGTTCAACGAAGCCGTTCAGCGTAATGTCGGTCGGCTTGTATGGGCATGGGAAGGCGAAGACCAATTCGATCTTACGGCCGGTACGACCAAAGGCGGCGGCTGGGAAGTCGATAAGCTGGACGGTTCGCGTCCGACAAATCTCAGCTGGTTAGGCGCACAGGTGTGGGATGACAATCATAATTCGTTGACGCTGCCGGTAACACTAAATCTACCTGTTATGGTTAATGGTAACTTCGAAGACGGCTTGACCGGCTGGCTGAACTGGTCGCGTGCCGAGCTTGCAGCAGGCGTTGGCATCGACAGCTCGAAAGCGTTCAAAGTGCCTGCCGGTGGAGCGGGTGGCGGCGGTCAATATGTTACGGTTAAGCCAAATACAACGTATACGCTGACGGTGTGGGGTAAAGTGAGCGGAGCAATTGAGGCGGATAGTGCGGATGCCGGCTTCCAGTACAAACCGACGGAGCAATCCCCGGATTCCGATCAAATCAAATTCATCTTGTCGTTTGATTCGACAGCTTGGACGAAGAAAGAAGTGACGTTCACGACGGGGCCAAGCGTTGCGGGAGCTAACGTATTCGTGTGGAAATCAGCCGCAGGCGTGGATCTGCTGGTCGACAACGTGTCTCTTGCCGAACAGCCGCCAATCATTGTGAATGGCGATTTCGAGAAGGATTTGGACGCTTGGATGAACTGGGGACGTCTTGAAGCAGCGGCAGGTGCAGGAGTTGGCGGCTCGAAGGCACTGAAAGTGACAGCCGGAGGCGCCGGAGGCGGCGGACAGTTCGTAACGGTGAAACCGAACACGAACTATAAGCTGACGATTTGGGGCAAGGTGAGCGGAGCAACCGAAGCGGATGGCGCCGCGGCAGGTTTCCAATACAAGCCGACGGATCAGTCACCGGATTCTGACCAAATCAAGCATGTGCTGTCGTTCGACTCGACCGAATGGACGAAGAAAGAGGTCGTGTTTAAGACGGGAGCAAGCGTAGCGGCTTCGAACGTGTTTATTTGGAAAAACACAGCGGGCGTCGATTTGCTGATCGACAACGTTCAATTGGTGGAAACAGCGGAAGACCCGGGAGATGTGACGCCTGAACCGCAAGGCTTGACGCTGGATGCCGCTGTATTCAAGAATGAGGCGGGCGCAGTAGTAACAAGCGTGCCTGCAGAAGGCATGCTGCTCGCCGAAGTGACGGCAACGAATCATGGTGCGGCTCAGCCCGTGACCCTCGTTGTGGCGCTGTATAACAAGAAGGGTGTCATGAAGGCGATGTCCTCCGTATCGAGAACGTTGAAGGACGGCGAGACAACTACGTTCACCAGCGGCTTCGATCTGCCGAAACGCGCAGAGAAGTTTACGGTCAAGGTGATGATTTGGAATAACCTTCAGGACAAGGTGCAATTGGCGGAACCAATCGTCATGCTGCCAGTGACGAAGGATGACAAGAAAGAAGAGAAGAAGCAAGAGAAAGAAGACAAGAAGCAAGAGAAGGAAGACAAGAAAGACGAGAAGAATGATAAGGACGAGAAGAAGGACGATAAAAAGGGAAAATAATAAGCGAAGTGTCCCGGATTCCGCATGAGGGAGCGAGGCTGTCCCGGGAGTGGCATTATGCCACTCCCGGGACAGCTATTTTGATTGGGGGAATGGTTGGGATTATGCTGCAAGGCGTGGAAGGTGGCTTTCTCTGCACCATGGCGTTCTGACGGGGCATAAGAAGGTTTACACCGTCAAAGCGGAAGACCATACGACGAAATTAACGCTCGAATTGCCAGCTGGCATATACACGGCTGAGTGGGTGGAGCCGAAGTCCGGTGAGGTTATAGGCAAACATAGGCTTCAATCTATCGGTGACAGCTTAACCGTTGAAGCTCCGCTGTATGTCGTCGACATCGCACTTCGGATCATGCGCATTCACCAGTCCGATTAGCACAAATGTAACGGTTGTCAGAGAGCTTATTTCGTGGGAAAATCGCGTATTAAACCGTTAACGGTTGTGACAGAGGCTATATGCATGAAAATGGTGGATTCCGACTGGAAAATGGCCAAATAAGCTCACTGGCAACCGTTAGAGCAGAAAAGTGGGCCAATTATGCAAAATAAGCGCTGTCACAACCGTTACGGTTTTGAACGTGGCGGTCGGGGATCCGCAGCCACTGCTGTGGGTGTGGATCTTTCGCATGCCCGCATAATTAAGCATATTAATCACAAAAACGTTAACATGGTTACATTACAACATAGATGCAGAACAGGCGGGAATCTAGCATAGGAGGTAAGGAATGGGACGGCATGTTCACCTTTGGAGATGAGCATTAAGCAGGCAATAACTGTACGCACATACAAAAAGGCGGCGCCGGGGAATCTCCCTAGCGCCGCCTTTTCGGTTAAAGAAGTGTCATCAAGGGTGGGCGGCAACCCAATCGACGATGGCGCGATATTTTGGCGCGCTTGCGTTGGACTGGCCCGTGAACGCTTTGGCTCCCCACGCGCCGCCGGAAGACCAAGAACCGGCATGTGCATAATGGTTATAGAGCACGAAATACGGAGCAAACTTATTCAGCATGTACGTGTATTCGGTGTAGATGTTCTGGTTGCCGCTCCATTGATCGGCATTGGTCAGCACATGCTGTCCGCCTTCGTAGCAGCCGAGCTTCACGTTATATTTCTGCGCGATGGCGACTGCAGTGAGTACGCGATCTGTAAAGGTAGCATCAATATCGGCGTGGAACTGACTTTGAATGCTGGCACTTGCACCGTCCAAGCCGCTGCCGACATAAGGGGCGATGGCGATCATATCGGCTTTCTGATTCGTTGGATTCCAAGTGGTACTATTCACGACATTCGCATATCCTTGATCAAAGATGTCATAGTTGCCGCTGAAGGAAGCAACGCGCACGACGCGTGCAGCCATTTCGGAGCCGTAAACAGTCGCGAATTGGTTCCAGATCTGAACCGATCTGTAGAGGCTGAATGCGCCGCCTTGGTACCATTGATTGGAACCGGGCAATCCCTGTGCTACGCCTTGATCGAGCGTATATTGGAATTGTGCGAAGCCGCCGTTCCATGTCTCATTGGAGTATTCGACGTACACCTTCAGCGACGGATTGAGCTTCGACTTGATCAACGTTGCAAGCTGGTTGGCATAGTTGTTATCTGCCATATGCGGCAGGGTGACCCACATATCCTTGTTGGTTCGGTTACTGAGATCGATCATCCATTCGTAGGCAAGGCCAGCTCTGATCGGATCCGTTGGCCCGATGTAGCCGATGTCGCTGTTGACGGAATCATTCGGCAAGCGGCGCTGCGACCACGTTTGAACCTTGGAGTTATTGGTGCCGCCCCAATCCATGAAACGAAGCGTCGAATAAGGTGCGAGCTCGCTTATAAACGTCGGGTTCCACACATCATCGCCGTTTGCGTAGGCAGTGGCCCAGTTTACGGTCGTTTTGAACGGCGTTTCTCCGCTCCACGTGCCCATGAACCAGAAGTTCGTTCCGATCTTCATCGTTCCCGTACCGCCGCCCGGAGGGTTTGTGCCGCCTCCGCCGGTGCCGGTCGTAATAATCAGCTCCGGTTTCGTGCTGCTCTCCCGTGACTGGTACACTTCCCAGCCGCCAATGTTGGAGCTGAAGCCGAAGGTCACCGAGGAGCTGGCTGCGCTCAGCTTGCTCTGCACGGCCGCTGTAACGTCGAGTTCCACGTATCCGTTGGCCGTAACCGACTTGGTAGCGATTTGCGTGCCTAATGTTGGCTTCGCACCGCCTTCACTCCAGCTCTCGGTCGAGGCACCGCTTACGATCAGCGTATGGTTAGTGGCATGGCTGTTATGGTAAATACGAACCTTCGCGCTTGAAATGGTAGAAGAGATGCCGCTAAGCGAGAACTTGGTGAAGAGGTTGTTCCACTGGCTGACATTCAAGGTCGCATTCGTACCGGCAGCGACATCGCTCTGCGTATCCGTGTCAGCGACAGGATTAAGCGTAGAAGTTGAGCTCGTCGTATTCGGCGTAATGACGAGCACCGGTTTGTTGCTGCTTTCCCGCGATTGATAGACTTCCCACGAGCCGATATTCGTGCTGAAGCCGAAGGTGACAGAGGAGCTTGCGGTGCTTAATTTGCTCTGCACGGCTGCAGTTACATCAAGCTCGACGTACCCGACAGCGGACACGGCTTTCGTATTAATTTGGGAGCCTAATGCTGGTTTGGCAGAGCCTTCGCTCCAGCTTTCGGTCGAGGCACCGTTTACGATCAGGTTATGATTCGTGGTGTGGGTGGAATGATAGATTCTGACTTTCGCGCTGGCGATGGAACTTGGCACGCCTGACAGGCTGAATTTGGTGAACAAGTTATTCCATTGACTGATGTTCAATGTCGCATTCGTGCCGGCAGCAACATCGCTTTGCGTGTCTGTATCCGCTACCGGGTTTAACGTAATATCTGTCGCGGCCATTACCGTGGATTCGTCACGATACGCTGTGAATGACCAAATCAGGGCAATTGCCAGTACAATCGAAAGCCATTTCCGCATTACATATGCCTCCTTGAATAGTGGTGTAAGACTGCTTGGTTTCCCATGGATTTAAGCGCTTTCAACCTCCTTCAGTAAGAGGTTACCAAAGTGGATTTTTATGGTAAAGGCAAAGTTGTGTACTGGTGAGGGGGGAATTGTGTGCAGCATCGAAGCAGCAGTCGGGCTAATACCAGGTACTAGAACAAGATGGTACTTATGGGAGTCGAAGGTCCGCAGTATGATTAAGCCATAACAAATAACCGTTCAGGTTATACAGGAGGGCTATAAGCCATGATGGAAACGACGACAACGAATCGCAAAAACTTTTACCGTCGCCGCAATACACCGACGTACACATTTATGGCATGGGCAGCATTCGTGCTGGCATGCGGCTTCGAATTTGTGGGTATTTATACGCTGGAGCAGCCGCTGTCGGTCCAAGGCTATTATGCGGTAACCGGCGTTCTGCTCATCATTACCTCCTTCCTGCTGCAGAAGGTTGCGCGGGACAATGACGAAGATAATTTTCTCAAAGAGTTTAATCCGAGCTACCGCAGAAGAAACACATCGGCCTTCACCTTCCTCTCCTGGGCCGGCTTCGTGCTCGCGATTCTTGCTGAATATATCGGTCTCTACACCTTGGAAGAGCCCTTCTATGTAAAAGGCTACTACGCCATCGGCGGTGCATTCCTCATCGTGGCTTGTCTCGTCTTGCAGAAAACAATCCGCGATAACGAAGAGGATCAGCTGCATCTTAAAGAGACAGCGGAAGATCATACAGCTAATTTGTAGGCAACAGTCTAAGAAGACTTCCTTCACGAAATGTGAGGGAAGTCTTTTTATTAATAGCCGCATAATTCCGCATAAATCGAGGTGTAGGTTGGTGTTAAATAGCGATTCGTGAATGGTGGTAGGAGATCGTGTAAGTGAGGTGCATGAATTCCTATTTAATACAATCGCTCAGTATGTATTTTCGCATTTGTTACAGTTTACGGGACATCGGCGGCATGGCAGGATGGAGTTTGAGAGGAGGGGGCGCTGAACTTCGGAAGAGGCGGTATGTGAAGCAGGATTGGGCTAAGCAGACAAACGAGATTAAATTCATGAAATGAGGGATTGTTGAGGATGAGAAGTAAGAATGGCAAGAAGAATGGAACGTTGAAGGTGCGGGTCATGACGATTCTTTCTGCGTTATCGCTTATGCTTCCGATTATTCCGGCTACGTCAGCTTTTGCGGCGACACTAAATGTAACCGCTTACGGGGCAAACGGAAGCGACACGGCTGATGACTTGGCGGCTATTCAGAATGCTGTCAATGCTGCAGCAAGCGGCGATACGGTGCTGCTTCCAGCCGGTACCTATTATCTGTCTGCGAACGTTAACGGTAAATCCGGCGTCAAGATTGCGGGTGCCGGACGTGATGTAACGACGGTGAGAATGACATCCGGCTCAGCGTCCACGATGTTCTTCTACCTTCATAACGTGACGAACGCGGAAGTGGCCGATATGACGCTGGACGGCAACAGCAGCACGGTGTTGTTGTCCGCCGTTACATCCGAGTCAGGCGACAGCAACAAAATGCGCAACCTGCGAGTCAAGGATTTGGCCGCATCGGCCGGCTTCGGCCCTTTCGCACTCTATGCGATCGGATCCACTAATCTTGTAGTCTCCAATAACATCGTGACCAATACGGGCGTAAATTCGGATTGGGGTGGGGGCGTTCGTGCGGGCTGGGGCTCGAGCCATGCGCTGATCGAGAATAATACGATCTCCAATACCGGTCGCGGAGGGATTTTCGTCAATGATGACAGCCCTTATGCGACGGTGCGCGGCAATACGATTACAGGAACGGGCAAGAAGATGGAAGGGCTCGGCATCGAGCTGCATACCAACGTGGACTATTCCATCATCGAGAACAACAATGTCGACCATTGGATCAGCGCCGTGCGTTCCAAATATATTGCGGTTCGCAATAACATCGTGAAAGCAAATGACGGCTCGGTGGGCAACATGGGCCTTGAGGTCATGGTTGATCATGGCGTGACATCCGGCAACCTCGTGGATGGTGGTCAGCAAGTAGGGATGCAGCAGTCGCCTGGAACAGGCTATCAGCTGTGGAACTACAACACCGTTCAGAACATCGTCATGTGGGGCATGCAGCTTCAAGGCGCAGGCACCGGATTCACGGAGCAATATCAGTACTTCTACAAAAATACGTGGAAAACCGGTCCAACCGGCAATCCTGCCGCGGCCTATCCGGGCTATGACGGCAACGCGGTTCGGATTCATGGCGATACGAAGAATATCGTATTCGACAGCAACCAAATCCTCAGTAACGGCCGCAAAGCCATTGAGATTACGACAGCCAGCGGAACAGATCGTATCAGCTTCATTAACAATACGATTACCGGCAATGGCGGTCCGTCCATTGACCAATATCCTTCCTCTGCAGCGGATCTGGAGTGGAGCAATAATACGGTAAGCGGCAATGGGACGAATACGCAGCTCACGAGCAGAGGCTTCAGCGATGCGAAGCCGGTGGCGAACTTCACGGCTCCGCTGACCGTACAGCTGGGACAGCCGATTACGTTTACGAATACATCCACGGACAATGGAACGATCGTTGAGAATCTGTGGGATTTGGGCGAAGGAATCCCGGTTACGACGGCAAGCCCGACTTATACGTATCAGAATGCCGGCACCTACAAAGTTATACTTGGCGTGTGGGATAACGGGGGAAGAGCAAGCGTGAAAGAACAGACGGTTACGGTCTTTACCGGACCGCCGGATACGACGGCTCCTACCGCTCCGGGCAGCTTGTCCGCACCTACGAAATCGAATGTAACGGTAGATCTATCGTGGACGGCATCCACGGATAATGTGGGTGTCATCGGCTACGACGTGTACAGAAGCAGTACATTGATCGGCTCTACAACGGGTGCAAGTGCAACGACGTTCAATGTTACGGGTTTAACGCCAAGCACCGCGTACAGCTTCACGGTCAAGGCGAAAGATGCTTCAGGCAACGTTTCCGCAGCAAGTAATACGCTGAATGTAACGACGGATGCCGGCGATACGCAAGCACCAACGGCGCCATCGAGCCTCGCTTCGCCAACGAAGAACGATACGAGTGTCAGCTTGTCGTGGTCGGCATCTTCGGACAATGTCGGCGTAACGGGTTACAACATTTATAACGGTTCGACATTGGCGGGTACGACTACCGGGGTGAGCGCGACTTCTTTCACGGTAACGGGCCTTGCATCAAACACTTCGTTTACGTTTACAGTCAAAGCGAAGGACGCATCGAACAATATCTCGGCGGCCAGCAACGCGCTAACGGTGACAACGGATCCTGCGGCAAACTGGGTGAATTGTGCCGGCGAGAACAATCCATGTAACTTCACAGGCACGAAGCAAGTTCGCTATGGGGTACCGGGCAGCTACGCATACGGAACGTTTACGAACACGGTCATGTGTTCCAACAACGGCTTCGGAACGGATCCGGCGGTGGGGCAATACAAGACATGTGACGTTAATCAAGCCGGCGGCACAGGCGGCGATACGCAAGCGCCAACGGCGCCGACAGGTTTGAGTTCGCCGTCGAAGACGTCGACAAGTGTTAGTTTGTCCTGGACGGCATCGACCGACAATGTAGGTGTCACAGGTTACAATATCTATAACGGAAGCACGTTAGCTGGTTCTACTACAGGTGCGACAACCTTTACCGTGAGCGGCCTCACTGCAAGTACGGCCTATACCTTCACGGTTAAGGCCAAAGATGCAGCAAACAACTTGTCGGCAGCGAGCAGCGGGCTGAATGTAACGACGAATGCGGCCTCGGATACGACGGCACCGTCGGCACCGACTGGTCTGAGTTCGCCATCCAAGACCTCGACAAGCGTTAGTTTGTCATGGACGGCATCGACCGACAATGTCGCCGTCACAGGCTACGACGTGTACAACGGAAGCACGCTGGCAGGCTCCACAACAGGTGCGACAACCTTCACCGTGAGCGGCCTCACTGCAAGTACGGCCTACACGTTTACCGTTAAGGCCAAAGATGCAGCAGGCAACGTATCGGCTGCGAGCAGCGGGCTGAATGTAACGACGAACGCATCTTCGGACACGACGGCACCAACGGCGCCGACTGGTTTGACTTCGCCATCCAAGACGGATACGAGCGTCAATCTGTCCTGGACGGCTTCGACGGACAACGTCGGCGTCACCGGCTATAACATCTATAACGGAGCTGCTCTTGCAGGTTCGACGACAGGTGCAACGACGTTCACGGTAACCGGCCTGACCGGCAGCACTGCGTACAGCTTCACGGTCAAAGCGAAGGATGCGGCGAATAATTTATCCGCTGCCAGCTCCACGCTGAACGTGACGACGAACGCGCCGTCATCAGGAACGAACGGCTTGCTGGGCCAATATTATTCCGGCGAGTTTGGTACGCTGGCGCTGAGCAGAACGGATGCCACCATCGACTTCGATTGGGGCGGCGGACGGCCGACAGACGATGTGCCGGGTGAATGGTTCACCGCGAGATGGACCGGTAAAGTTCAACCGCAATACTCGGAGACCTATACCTTCTACACCCACACGGATGATGGCGTGCGTCTGTGGGTGAACGGCGTACAAATCATTAACAACTGGGTCGCCATGAACGGGGAACTCAGCGCAACCGTTACGCTGACCGCCGGTGTGAAATACGACATCAAGATGGAGTATATCGAGAACGGCGGCAATGCGCATGCTCAGCTCTCTTGGTCGAGTGCTTCGCAAGCGAAGCAAATCATTCCTACGGGCCGCTTGTTTACAAGCTAGCCGGCACTGGAACTGCAGTTTTGCTAGTGAAAAAGGGCGTTCCTTCAGCTTTTGTTGAGGGAACGTCTATTTTTGTGCAGAAATTGGGAACGGTAAGGATGTAACCTTTTATCCACGGCTGCCGTCAATAGACACATACCTCATACGATAGCTCGTCCAATCTCACACCAAGGAGACTATACCAAATGAAAAAAATTACGATACTCATGTTGACCATTGTCATCGCAATTGTGCTGGGCGCTTGTGGAAACAGCAAGGACCAGAACGAGGGGCAGAATCAAGGGCAAAACCAGGGGCAAAACCAAGATCAGAATCAGAATCAGGAGCAGGAGCAGGTCGTCGGTTCGAAGCTGTCTGCGAAAGAGATGATTACCGAAATGACGAAACAAGCGGGGCAGCCGATGTTTATGGAGCTCGACAAGCTGACGTTAAAGCGGTTTTATCAGATAGATGCAGCACTCTTGGAGGATTTCAATGTGCGCATGCCGATGGCGAACCTGTCCGCGAATGAAGTCGCGATCTTCAAAGTGAAGGATGCCAAGGATATTCCTACCGTGGAAGCGGGAATTAAGAAACGGGCTGAGGAAGTGCAGAAGGAGTTCGAATCCAAGAATGCCGATCAATATGAGAATGCCAAGAACTACAAGCTGCTGACGAAAGGCAACTACGTGTTGTTTATCATCTCCAGCAAACAAGCCGACATGACGAAGGTTTACGAGAGCTTCTTCGAGAAGAATGGCGGCGTCTAAAATAAATCCGTCTATACGCAGCGGCGACTGGATTCCTCGCCAAGCATGCGTTACACTAGCGATATCGAATGGAAATGGCCTGACTTTGCCTGCCTAGGGCAAGTCGGGCCTAATCTGTGTCTACATACAGGAGGATTACGATGCCAGAACTAAATAGAGTATATACCGGAGATTGCAAGGTACTTCGATTCTTTGAAGAGCTGTCTACGATTCCAAGGGGATCGGGGAACGAGAAAGCGGTCAGCGATTTCATGAAGCAGTTTGCGGAAGCGCGCAACTGCACCGTGTTTCAGGATGAACGTCACAGCCTGATCATTAAGAAGCCAGCCTCGCCAGGGTATGAGCAGGCACCGGCAGTCATTTTCCAAGGCCACTTGGACATGGTTTGCGAGAAAAACAAATCGACCGAGCATGACTTCACCAAGGATCCGATTCGCTTCAAGCTGGACGGCGATATGATCTATGCGCAGGATACCACGCTCGGGGCGGATAACGGCATCGGGGTATCGTTTGCGATGGCGTTAATCGACTCAACGGATCTGGCGCATCCCGCGCTGGAAATTCTGCTGACGACGGAGGAAGAAACGAGCATGGCGGGCGCGGAGCATATCGACGCTTCGAAGCTGAGCGGGAAGATGCTCATCAACTTCGACTCTGACCGGGAAGGCGTGCTGTTCGTGAGCAGCGCCGGAGGCGCATCGGCGTTCCATACAGTGCCGATTGCTTGGCAGGATGGAGGCAGTGCCGGAAACAAGTCGTACACCATTGCCGTACAAGGGCTGAAGGGCGGTCACTCCGGTGACGATATCATTCACGAGCGCGGCAACGCGAACAAGCTGCTTGGTCGCGTGTTGGATGATTTGCGCCGGCATACGGCATTCGACTTGGCTGGCATTAGCGGCGGGATGAAGGTGAATGCCATACCTCGTGAGGCGGAAGCGGTTGTGGGCTTAAGCGAAGACGGGCTGCGCGTTACGGAAGAGCGGATTGCAGAGTGGAATCGTATTCTGCAGGACGAATATGAAGTATCGGACCCGGGCGTGAAGGTGACGATGGACGCAGGGAGCGGCGGCGGAGCGGCTGTCCGTTGGTTCTCGGAAGAGACGAAGCTGACGGTTATCCGTCTGCTCGCGTTGATCCCAAGCGGCGTGCTGAGCATGAACAAGGCGATTGAGAACCTCGTTCGGACGTCGACGAACATCGGTACATTGTCGACGCGCGAGAATGAGGTCGTCTTCGAGAGCCTCGTTCGCAGCTCGCATCGTTCCCAGCTGGATGCGGTGCTGCAGCAGATGGAAACGCTCGGCGAGGCAGTCGGCGTGACGTACCGGCACGATCATTATTTCCCGGGCTGGCCGTATCGCTCGGATTCGAAGGTGCGTGAGGTGTTCCAAACGGTCTACGAGCGCAAATACAGCAAGCCGCTGGAAGTGAAGGCGATCCACGCCGGCCTGGAATGCGGCATCTTTATCGAGAAAATGCCGTATCTCGATGCGGTGTCCTACGGACCGAACATGTATAACTTCCATACGCCGGAGGAGCATGTGTCGATCTCGTCCGTGGAACGGACTTGGGATTTCCTGCAGGATATTATGCGTGAATTGAAATAGTTGTTAAGGCGCGGGGAGAGCGTTCCCTTGCGCTTTTTTTTGTCCCAAGGTCGATCCGCCTCGGAATGTTGCGGCGGCTTGTCAAATGTTGCAGGATATGCAGCATTTTGCTGGAATTAGGTTTCAAAACTAATAAATGTTGACGGAAATGCAACATCTTGCAGTGCAGGTGGCTTGTACGAAGCTCATTGGGCTAATATGTTGCATATTGCGCATCATTTGCTCCTAATACCACTTAGATATGCTCCAAATGTTGCCTATTAGGCAGGATTTTCTTGCCACAATGTTAGATAGTATGAGATATTCGCTAGTAGAATAGGGGGCTGCACGAATGGAAGGTTTGGCCTTGGCTCAGAAGGAGCCGATCATGAAGAGCGAGCATTGCCCTGCATGCCAGGCGGAAATTCCGGCTTTTCCGGATTTTATGTCTTGGTGCGAGTGTGGGTGGAATCTGCTACCTTATCAAGGAGATACCGCACCGACCAGGTTTCGCACAACCTACGAGCGACTTGGCAGAAATGTGGGGAAGCGGATTTTAAAGGACATGGAGCAGTTGGAGCAGCTGCAGCCCAAACAGAGCTCTTCTCGCATTGCACTGATTCTGGTTGCTACATTAATTCACGGCCTGTCGTTTAGCTACTTTCTTCTATGCTTATATTTGTTGTGGGTAAGTTTTCACCATTACTTTACATTCATTCTTACGGTTCCCATGTTAATACTGCTGTGGTTACAGCGCCCTCGCATCCCGAAACTAAGCAAATTTGAGAAAGAGGACATCGTGCCGAGAGAACAGTTTCCCACGTTGTATTCGCTGGTCGATAACGTTGCTGATTATCTAAAGTTACCTCGAGTGGGCGGTATTATTTTGGATGAACAATTCAATGCTTCCTATAGGCAAGCAGGCTGGAAGCTGCGAAGCTATGTCACACTCGGACTTCCCTTCTTTAGCATCTTAAATCCGGTTGAGAAAACAGCACTTATCGGACATGAACTGGGGCATGGGGTAAATGGTGATTTTAACAGATACTTGTATATCAGAACGGCCTATGACACGCTGGTGCGGTGGTATCACTTCCTAAATCCGATGGGAGATTATACGTACCAATTTTCCTTTGTCGAAATCATCACCCAAATCACAAACCTGCTCATGAAGCTGGTTTCTTATATCCCCAGAGCACTTATTGAAGTCTTTATTCATGTCATTTACTATGAAGATCAGAAGGCGGAATATAGAGCGGATTACCTCGGGGCGAAGGTAGGCGGAACCGAAGGAGCGGTAGGGTTGGAGCGTATTCAATTCTGCCGAACAACCTTTGAGCTGTCGCTGCAACGCTTTGCGAGCAGAGGCCATAAAGGGAATTATTTTAATGAGTTAAAAGGGGCTGTCCGCAGCATTCCACAACGAGAATTTGAACGGATTAGGCGAGTGGGCATGCTGGAGGGCTCCACCTTGAATAGTACGCATCCTCCGACTGCCTACCGGATGGCGGCGCTTTTGCAGCATACGCAGTTGGCTCCGGAGGCACTTCAGTTAACGGCAGAGCAGTGTAATCAACTTGATCGCGAGCTGAGCAAGGTAGAGGCGAAGCTGCAAGAGCGGCTTATTAGGGAATATAATAATCGGATATATTAAAAACGAAAAGCCTATCCAGTACCACGGTCGAACATAGTCCGTGGACAGCCGGATAGGCTTTCTTTATATGCAGTAGCAAGCTTACTTCGCCAGCTCCCCAAATCGGGAATAGACCGCGAGTGCCGGGTCAATCGGGACATCTGCGCGTTGTACATTGGCCGGGATGTTGATCGTTGGCGTCGGACGCGGCAGTCGGCCTTCGAACTGAGGCAGATATTGCTGCTGCGCAATCATCATCTCGGTCACCATCTCGCGGATTTGCTTCAGCGTGAGGACAGAGGAGGTGAGGGGATCGAGCGCAACGGCTTGCACGACTGTTTCCGGGTCGCCGGTCTTCGCGGCAAGCACGGTCAGGCGCTGCACGTTGATGTTGGTCATGTTCAGCGCGGCGCATTGTGGAGGCAGATCACCATTGACCGTGCGATGCAGGCCGTTGCGGTCTGCGAAAACAAGGCCTTCGGCGCAGCAATCTTCCGGTAGGTTGGAGATCATGCCGTTATTGCGCAGATTGCCGCTGAACTTGAAGGTGTTCCCTGTTTCAAGTGCTTCGATGATATAAGCGCAGTATTCCACGCTGCGCGGCGGGAGGTCCACCGGCTCATCGGCAAGGACATCTTTCTCGCGGTATTTGTCCGCAACATACGTGCACCATGTGTAGTAGGCGCCGCTTTCACCGCCGAAGGACGGCTCGTCGCAGTAGAGATCAAGCGCCTCTTGGCTGGAGCGGAACCATGGCACGTACTCGGAGAGATGGCCGGTCGATTCGGTCATGAAATAACCGAAGTGACGGAATACCTCGCCG
Source organism: Paenibacillus sp. J22R3 (assembly GCF_056269305.1). Taxonomy (NCBI): domain Bacteria; kingdom Bacillati; phylum Bacillota; class Bacilli; order Caryophanales; family Paenibacillaceae; genus Paenibacillus; species Paenibacillus sp. J22R3. Next base: position 202,774 of record NZ_JBWDNS010000004.1, read on the forward strand.
CGCACCTTCTCATTGACGTAGAATTCCGGCTCCTCGAATTTCTCACGCAGACGAGGGTACAGATCTTCTCCTTTGTGCGACAGCTTCGTAAACCAGCCCATATGATTGATACCTGCAGACACGTAGTCGATTTCCTGCTTTGGCACACCGACATAGCCGGAGATCAGATCCAGCGTAGTCTGCACGCCGTGGCAAAGCCCGACATAGTTAATCTTCGTCTCGCCAAGCGCCCAGCAAATCATCGCCATCGGATTGACGTAGTTCAGCAGCGTCGCATTCGGACACAGCTCTTCCATGTCACGGGCGACGTCGAGAATGATCGGAATGCTGCGCAGCGCGCGGAACACGCCGCCCGGTCCGAGCGTATCGCCGATGCACTGGTCAACGCCGTAGGAGAGCGGAATCTTGTAATCCTTCTCGAACAGATCGACGCCGCCGACCTGGAAGGAAGTAATGACGTAGTCGGCACCGCGCAAGGCTTCCCGGCGATCCGTCGTAATCGTAACCTTGGACTTCAACCCATTATGGGCAATCACCTTATCGGCAAAAGCCTTCACCTGCGTCGTCTTGCTCGTAGACGGTGCCATCAGCACAAACTCCGTCTCTTCAAGCACCTTCGTCGCCATAATGTCCAGCATCAGCGTCTTGCAGAACACAATACTGCCTGCACCAATGATCGCGATTCTTCTCATGGTCTCAGCTCCTCATTTTTTATCGGATTCAACCTGCAAACCTGCAAACCAAACACCACGCAAATTCTAACGAACCCTACAGGTCTTATTTCGGCAATAATAGCTGCGAAAATAATCTAACGAACCGTAGGGGTCTTATTTAGTCAAATTTCGAGCAAAAAACAAACTTTTGGAGGAGATTGCACCTGTACGGTTCGTTAGAAATTTTCAGGTGCCCATTTGGCCCAAATAAGGCCTGTGGAGTTCATTAGAATTTCCCAAAGGGGAAATGGGAGCTCTGTGCCGCCGCGCGCTCCGCATCACCGCGCGCCTAGCGCCCCCCTCAATCTCCGCCCTACAAATTCGCGGGCTGCTGCCCGTATGTGCGCGTCATAAAATCAATATAGGAGCGGGCGAGGATGAGATCCTCGAGCGCTTCCTTGGAGGTACATGGCGCAGGGCGATCGCCGCGTACGGCAGCGAGGAAGTTCAGCGCCTGATTGCGCATGGCCGAGACGTTCGGCATGATCGGCTGCACGATTTCCGGCGAGCCGAGTTGCGGATTGTCCTTGTAAATGGTCACTTTGCCGGCCTGCTGACGAACGAGCGGGGCAGGCAGATCAACGCGGACGAAGCCTTGCTCGAACGTCGCGATTACTTGCTCATGCCATTCGATCGACGTTTGGTAGGCAGCCATCTCAAGAGAGACGGTTACACCGCTCTCGCTCTCGCCGACCAGCAGCACGCCGGCGCGATCGCCGAAGGTCAGCTTATAGTTCTCGCCCAGGAAGAAGCGGATCGCATTGACTTGGTGAATGTAGTAATTCACGAATGCATCGAGATCACGCGTCTGCTGATCCGTATAATCCGCCGGACCTTGCTCCAGCACGAGCGATGGGTACGGCTCGCCGGCACTCAGCGGCATGTCGGCCCCGGCAATCCAGTCGCCCGGCGGCATCGCAACGCGAATGCTGCGCAGCTTGCCGTAGTCGCCGCTTGCGCGCCAAGCATCGACTTCCTTCTTGGCGCGTTCCATCGCCGGATCGGACCGCTTATGGTAGCCCACCATATGAAGCGTACCGGTTTCTTCGCTGATCCGCACCAGCTCCCGGCCGGCTTCCACCGTTAAACAAAGCGGCTTCTCGGTGAAGACAGGAATGCCGGCTCTTAGTATATCGGGAATAAGAGCAGGGTGATGCCGATACTGCTGCGGCGCCACGATTGCGTCCACTTTGGCCTGAGCGAGCAGCTCTTGATGACTCGCATATACTTCCGGAATCCCATAACGATCTGCTACTAATTTGGCGGATTGGGGCCGTACTTCAGCGAGCGCGACAACCTCGCACTGATCTCGCAATACCGCGTAGTTGCTGAGATGTGCCATCTGTCCCATGCCGCCGCCGCCGACGAATCCGATTCGTAATTTGCTCATTTGACTATCCCTCTCTTTTACCGTGATTTTCGAATAGATATAAGCCGTCCTTGCCCGGAGCGACGATGTCGGGATACCCGTTGCCGGTCAGATCCTGCACCCAGAAGTAGATGCCGGCGCCCGATGCCTCGCCTGCAGGGCCAAAGTCGATGACATGCTTCTTAAACTTTCCGCCTGTCAGCTTGTAATAGTAGATGCCGATCGGGTCATGCGCCCCCGGATCGCCGTCATTATGAGCACGATACCGCTTGCCCGAGATGAGTTCCAGCTCGCCGTCGAGGTCCAGATCAACGAGCCACAGGTCATGGAACTGGGAGCCCGACATATCGATTTCATGCTTCGTCCATGTTCGTGAACCATCCGCAGCCCGGCCTTGCTCATACCAATGCAACCCGTAATCGTGCGCTTGGCCGACGATCAGATCGATTAGTCCGTCGCCATTTACATCATGGCCGAGAACCGGCACGCTTGCGCTGCCGAGCGAGAACTCAGGATGGAAAGTCCATAGTCCGGCAAAAGGATCCTCCGGCTGCTCCAGCCAGCCGCCGGACAGCACAATATCCATGCGTCCGTCACCGTTAATATCGACAAATCCCATTCCATGGCCGCTTGCGCCTTCACTGATATCAACCTTCAGAAACTGTCCGGTTCCATGGCCTTCTGCATCGCGAACCAACTTGTAGAACGCCTGCGGCATCCCCGGCGTATTCGGGAAGATCTCCGGCACTCCGCAGCCGTCAATATCGTAATAACGAATCGTCTCAATGCTGCCGCATTTGTCGATATCGAATGTTTCCCAGTCTGTGCCGGTTTCGCCCGGATTGCGGCGCCAGCGAAGCGTCTCGCCCCACCATGCGCCGGTTATGATATCAAGACGCCCGTCGCCGTCGACATCCATCGGATAATCGGAGAAATCATCGTGATACTCCGAAATTTCCAGCACATCGCAAATAAAATGCTTCTTCGCATAGTCCGGTCCCTCGTACCAATAGGCACCGCTGACGATATCGGGAATGCCATCTCCGTTCACGTCAAACACAGCGCAAGCCTCGTATTTCTCTTCGGACAGCTGTCTCTTCTTGAATTGAAGCAAAGCACGCACGCTCCTTAGCAAACTATTTAATGTTGTACGACATCGGCTTTCTGGATTATGCTAAAAATAAATATGCAAACGCTATCTATATTAAGGTTATGTCATTCGGGCCAGAGAGACAATAAGTGAACTTGGGCGAAAAGATATTCATTCTTGCGTGAGGTAAGGAGGAGTCCACAATGGGGGATTCGACAATATTTCGTAGACCGCCGCTGTTCCTGGCAGGCGGCTCATTTGACTTAAGCGGCGATCCGGATCGATTCCTGCTGGAGCTGCACAAGCATGATGCCAACAGCGAAATCTTGCTGATCGAAGAAGGCGAAGGGGAGTTTGAGATTGACGGGAAGAGCTACACAGCCGGCGCGGGAACGATGCTAGTCTACCATCGGGGCGTGTGGCATAAGGAGCAGTCGACGAAGCATCCTTTTCGCGCTATCTATATTGGGTTTAGAGAGCTGCAGGTGGAGGAGCTTCCTGCTGATTTCTTCCTCTCGCCTACCGCGGCACCTATCATACATCTGCAAGATCAACTGCCGGCCATCCGCAATTTGATGCGCGATTGTATCTTAGAGTTTCGCAAGGGAGAGCCGGAATCGCAGACGATTGCGAATCATTATCTGGGTATTCTTTTCGCTAAATTAGCAAGGATCGCTCATTATAGCGATGCGGCAGACCGGGCACGGGTACCCTCGAAGGAAGCGGTTTGGAAAGCGAAGCGGATCATGGAGGAAAACTACAGCGCCCCGGTCACGCTGGAATCACTTGCCGAGGAAACCTATATGAACAAATACCATCTGGCGCACCTATTCAAAAACGAGATGGGCGTCAGTCCGATCCAGTTTCTGATCTATTGCCGGATGGAAGCAGCCAAGCGGTATTTGCGCACGACAAACTTACAGGTCAAAGAAATTGCCGAGATCGTCGGCTATCAGAGCGAGCCGTCCTTCTATAATGTGTTTATGAAAGTGAACGGCGTCACGCCGCGAAAGTATCGGGAGAAGGGGTAGGGGTATTGTGTTCCTTGCCCTTTTATTGAAATAATGGAGCTAGAAGTGCACCCGGGGATAAGGACGTGAATGCGTTGTTCAGATTATTCATCGTGGATGACAACAAATACGAACGGAACACCATCAAAGAATTGATCGATTGGACGTCGCTTGGCATAGAAGTAGTAGGACTTTTCGCGAACGGATTGGAAGCGCTTTCTCGTATGGATGACCTCAGACCTCATATCGTGATCACAGATATCGCAATGCCTCTAATGAACGGAATAGAACTGTCCGTCCGAATCAGGCAATCGCATCCGAACGTCAAAATCATCTTCGTCAGCTCCCACACCGATTTCGAGTTTGCCAAATCAGCCGTCGAGCTTGGAATCTACGGTTACGTACTTAAGCCAATTATGCCTGATGAACTGGAGCAGGCGATTCACAAGCTTCTGGCTGAGTTTACGGAGCAGCATCGCGAGCAAATCGAGAAAGAACGCATGCTGAAACAGCTGGAAGGGATGCTTCCGCTTGTGCAGGAACAATTTCTGAAGGAAGTGCTTCTGGGTAACTTCCGCAATAAAGAAGAAATCCTGGACAAGATTGAATTCCTCGCGCTCCCGATCGTCGATCATGCGAATATGAGCGTCATCTCCATGAATTTCCTACCCTCAGATAGTAAGCGGGAACACCGAAGCGCCAGAGATGCCTACTTTCTCTCCTACTCCATGAAGAACCTAATCTCCAAAGCCGGCAACGCCTCCAGATCGATGTATCCGGTCCAAATTTCGGCGGACGAGTATGCCGTTATTGTTTTCGATCTTGAAACCGACAGGCGAGACGTCATAGACGCGGCCGTTCAGATTCATACAGCGATCAACGGAGAGCTGGGCATCAATACGACGATGGGAATAAGCAAGAGCTCCCGTGAGCTGACAGAGCTTGAGCGCTTGTATCAGCAATCGCAGCAAGCGGTCAATACGCGGTTTTACAGTGGCAGCAATCCGATCATTCGTTTCGAGGAAATCGACGATCGTTCGGACATTCCTATGGAGGACATGCCGAGCTTGGTGGAAGTCTACCAGGATATGAAAGCACTCATGACGTTTGGAAACAGCCAAGACGTCGAGGAATTTATCGATAAGTACTTGAACGCCGCGAACGTGAGGCAAGGCGAGAATTACGTGAAAGGCTTCGCGCTGCTCTGTTCCCATCTGTCCGGTATCCTGTTCATGGAAGCGAACCAATCGATGAAGGATATTTTCGGCGACAACATGGCAGTGTGGGATAAATTGAACCGGATGAGCACCAAAGAAGAGGTCGTGCAGTGGATCAGACAATCATTCGAGGTCATTAAGGAGCGGGTAACCGATCGGAACAGCTCCAAGAATGTGAAGATCATCGCCGCCATCAAACAGATGATCCATGATCATTACCGCGAGCAAATCTCCATCGAGGAAATATCGAAATCCGTCTATTTGAGCGGGCGTCACGCCAATGGATTGTTCAAGAAGGAAACCGGACAGACCATCTTCGATTATCTGGTCCAATTCCGAACGGATAAGGCGAAGCAGCTGCTTAAGGAAGAGGGCAGCAAAGTGGCCGCAGTAGCGGAAGCTGTCGGTTATGTGAGTACATCCTACTTCATTCTGGCGTTTAAGAAAAACGTAGGCATGACACCGGCCGAATTCAAAAGCAAAGCCGCGCTTTAATGCTCATGTCCGTGAGATCGGGGGCGAAACCATGTTCAAACTGAATCGGTTGAGGTACCGGCACAAAGTCGCGGCGATTATATTCGTCTTTGCATTGCTGCCGATGCTCGTGCTGGGTTCTTTCCTGACGAGCCGGATCTACAGCAGCAAGGTAAAGGATATTTTGGCCGAGAAAAGCTCCCAGCTTGAAAGCAGCGTTAACAGTGTGAATGCACTGCTGGACTCCAACATCAATAAAGTCGAATTTATCAACAGCAACTACTTCATCGTCAATTATTTAGAGACGAATATTGATCATAACCTTGTTCGCATCATGGATTTTAGCGAGTATCTGCAGAGTGTGATGAAGGCGGCCAAAACGGAGAATATCCAGTCGGAGCTGGTTATTTATGCGCTGAAAGACACGAATTACGACGGGGAATACATGCGGAGCATCGTGAATTTGGAGAATGAACAAGTCAATGCCACAACAACGCTCAAGGACAAAATCTTAAACGCTAACGATGGCGATCTCTTGTGGGAGATTAAAAAAGCGAAGCTAAACGTCCACTCTACCATTGAAGCCGATTACATCTATGCCTATAAGAAGTTGATTTCACTCAACAAGCCGCTCGCCATTATTGAAATGCGCATCCAGCTGAATCAGCTTATCGGATTCTTCTCCTATGACATCCCGAAAGGGAGTTATATTAATTTCGAAGGGACCGGGTCGTATGGCGATTATCGGCTGAAGGCTGATGCCGGCATCAATCCGGGGTCCTCATTCTATGTGCTAAGCCTGCCATTACACACGCCGGTTGGCCATATTTCCTGGTATATTCCGAAGAGCCTCGTTTTCCAAGAGTTGAAGTGGTACTGGGTCTCCGTCGGCGTCATATTTCTCATCATCATCGCGATTCTCATCTTTACAGTCGAGGTCGTCTCTCATTACTTGACTAAGAGGCTCGAAACGCTGCTTCGCAAAATGAACAAAAACGTGGAAAGCCTCATAAGCGACGACGATACGGTACTGACCTATACCACCAACGATGAGTTTGAGCGAATGGGCAATTCTTACTTTGAACTGATCCAGAGAGTCAAAGAATATTATAAACGCATCACGGATTACGAGCTTGAGCGGAAGATGCTGGAGACGCAACTGCTCCAGGAGCGTTTTAATCCTCATTTCCTCTACAACACGCTATCCACGATTCGGTCGATTAGCGGGGACAAGCAGGTGAAGGACGTCATCAACTCGATGGTCAAATATTACCGGATCGCCTTGAATAAAGGCAGCAGTATCGTGACGATTGTGCAGGAGCTGGAGATGATTGAACAGTATCTGCGGCTTCAGAAGTTCGCATTCGGTACTGAATTCCACTATGACATCGAATATGATGAGGGAATTGGTTACCGTCCTGTTCTCAAGCATCTGCTGCAGCCCGTCGTGGAGAATGCCGTACTTCATGGGTTAATTGGACGGGAGACGGGCGGCATCATTCGAATATTGGCTAAGCAAGAGGGCGACACTGTCGTATTCGCCATATCTGATAACGGAGCAGGTATGGAGCCTGCCCAGATCGAGCAGCTGCTCGAAGGCGAAGCTAACGAGTTGTACGGAGGTTATGGCATGAAGAACGTGAGGAAGCGGCTGGAGATTTTCTATCCGAAGCAGCACAAGCTGCAAATCCGCAGCGAGCCGGGCAATGGAACAACTGTAATCATTCAAATTCCTGTTCCTGTCGGCATCGACGAGGAAGTCCCGCTAGACATTGCCCGTTAAACCTGTGCGTCATGCGCAGGTTTTTTTTTCATCACATTCTCCTGATTCTTATATCACATCTCCATATATTAGCTTTAATTAAGCGCTTTCAATCGGTATGCTAAATCCAAGTCAACCAATCGCATGTAGGAGGGTGAGTTCAAGTGAAGGCGGTTACAACCAGGGAAGGAAACATCGCTGCACCACCTGTTATGACGTCTAAGAAACCAAACTGGAAGCGAAAAATGAAGAAGAGCTATTTTGCTTACTTATTAATGCTTCCTTCCGTTGTTCTGACATTCATCTTCAGTTACCTGCCAATGCCCGGTATCCTGGTTGCTTTTCAGGATCACAATATTTTCGCCGGATTGTGGAATAGTCCTTGGGTCGGATTGAAGCACATTAAAGAGGTGTTTCACGTCCCGATGCTAAGGCAGGCGATACTCAACACGTTAATCCTCAGCCTGCTCACGATTCTCGTCAGTTTCCCGGCTCCGATCATTCTCGCGCTCCTGATGAACGAGCTGCGCAACGGGCTCTTCAAACGAACGGTGCAAACGCTGAGTTACCTGCCGCACTTTCTGTCTTGGATCGCGGTCGTCGGCTTGACGTATTCGCTTCTTGATATCGATGGACCGATTAACGATTTGAAAATGATGCTCATCGGCGACGGTGGTGAGCGATCAATGTTCTTGTCTCATCAGGTGTTATTCGTTCCGATGCTGCTTCTGCTCAGCGTGTGGAAAGAAGTTGGCTGGGGGACGATCGTTTTTCTGGCCGCCATTACCTCCATCGATCCGAGCTTGTACGAGGCAGCCAAGATCGACGGAGCCAACCGGTTTCAACAGCATCGTTACATTACGTTACCGGGCCTCAAAACGACGGCGATCATCATGCTGATTTTCACGCTGGGATCGTTGTTCGGAAGCAACTTCGAGCTTGTGTACGGGATGCAAAATGCCTTCATTGACTTCCCCGTCATCTCTACAGTCGTCTATTCATCGGGGATCCAGCAAGGCAACTATTCGACGGCCGCTGCGGTTGGCTTTATTGAAGGCGTAGTTGCATTCTCCCTTATTATCGCCACCAACAAGATCGCCAAGAAGGTGTCCCAGATCTCGATTTTCTAAAGGAGCAGGCTCTTATGAATCATGAAACCACGTCATACAAAATATTCAAGGTCGCGAATATCGTTTTTCTATCGGTTCTCGTATTCGCGATGGTGTTCCCCTACTTGAACGTCCTGGCATTGGCATTCAATGATCCCATGGATTCTCAATTCGGCGGTATTACGATATTCCCGCGCGTGTTCACGTTAGATAACTTCAAGCTCCTGTTCGAGAATGACGAGGTTATCCATGCGCTTGGGGTTTCACTTGCGAGGGTAGCGGCGGGCACGGCAATCGCGGTTATCGTTCAATACGCCTGTGCTTACGCTTTTACGTTAAAAGATGTCTTCGGCAGAGGTGTCCTTCTCGTCTTCTTGATTATTCCAATGTACTTCAACGGCGGCTTGATTCCGACTTACCTGATCTACTCGGAGCTTCACGTGTCCAATACATTCTGGGTGTATATCCTTCCGGTAGGCTTCAGCCTATACAACATGGTCATCATCCGATCTTATCTGTACACCATTCCCGACAGCTTAGGAGAGTCAGCCCGGATCGACGGAGCGAACGATTGGACGATTATGACACGCGTCTATATGCCGCTGTCGATGCCGATCATTGCCGTCATGACGCTGTGGACAGCGGTCTACCACTGGAATGACTGGACTACGACACTCTATTACGTCACCGATCGCAAGCTGTTCACGATGCAATATATCCTCATGCAAATCTTGAAAGAAGGAGAACGTGTGGCCAAGCTGCTGGAAGAAGCCATCATCAAGGGGATCAACATCAATTCTACCGGTCAAGCACATACGACGCCGCAAGCGATAAGGGCGGCCAATATTATTATCACCACGATTCCGATCGTCATCATATATCCGTTTCTTCAGCGGTTTTTCGTAAAAGGAGTCACGCTCGGGGCCGTTAAAGAGTAGAACGAACCTTACTAACTTCCGGAGGTGGGGCAGGAACGTCAAGGACGTTGGCGACAGGAAATCCGATTCTAGTTAAGGGGTACAGCGAAGGAAAGGAGGATCTCAGAAAACGCTTTGTAGGCGAGTTGCGGGCTGATTCTCAACTTTCATGCAGGATGCCAAACCGATACCGATAAAATCAGGAGGCTAAACGATGAAGAATAGAACGAGAAAAACGCTTTCCGTGCTTCTCTCGGTGATCATGGTCGTCACCATAATCGCAGGATGCTCCAATAATGGCAATAACAATAATACGAACACCAAAAATGAACCGGCTGCCGCGAATACCAGCACCGATACAAACACGAGTACGGAGACATCGACTGAAACCGACACGACGAACACACCTGCAGAGCCAGCCGCATACTACGATATGCTCGACACTGTATCTGACAGCTCTGAGCTGCCGGACTGGACGGGCAAACAATTGAATTTGAAAGTTTGGTATACGCATGGTCCCGGTGACGCCAAACGTCCGGTCGCAGACAAAGACGTCGTTTCTCCGGAAATCAAACGTGTAACCGGCGTTTCCTTCGATAAAGACGGCTCGTTCGATAACGGCGGCCAAGATGCGAAAGTCAAAATGGGCTTGCTTAACGCTTCCAATGACTGGCCGGATATTGCCTTTGTCGACGGCGACATGGCGACTTTCCAAGACTTGATCAAAGCGGGTAAAGTGTATGATTTGACCGACGCGATCGCTAAGTACGCGCCGCACGTAGCGAAGCGGATGCCGTTTGATACCTTCCCTCTGATTGAAGAACAAATTACGAGCAAACATTTGGATGGCAATAAAATCTGGGGATTCCCGACGATGGTGGGTAATCCGGACGGGTCCATTAAGCAGCTCAATGCCGACTTTGTTCCTCCGAGTCCGCTAAACGGAGCGGGAGGCAACAGCTTTGTCTGGGTGCGTGATGACCTTCTGAAGATGCTTTATCCAAATGCCAAAACGCAGGATGAATTAGACGCGCTGTACCTCAAAAACGGCAAGTTCAGTCATGACGATATTTTCGATGTGCCAATTAAGTCGACCGATGATTTGGTCAAATTTATGTACGATATGCAGAAGCTGATCAAAGACAAGAACATCAAGGAAAACGGCAAAACGGTTCAAGTCAGTTACGCCTTCGGCGGCGGAGACAACTGGGCTTTGATGACTCAATTCTTCAGTTACCTATACCGCATGCCTGCAGGCAATACCTACTTTACTTACTACGACAAAGCAACGAATAGCATTCAGTACGAATTCCAACAAGACTGGTTCAAAGCCGGTATTGCGCAATTCAACAAACTTGTCCGTGACAAAGTCATGGATCCGAACTCGCTCCTCGAGAATAACGCTACCCATCTAGAGAAGCTGAACAATGGGCAATATGCAATGCCGTATCCGTACGAATCGCCGGATGCTGCTGTATTGAAGGCTGCGGGCAAACCGTACCGTTACAGAAAATTGTGGATTGATCAACCCATTGACCTCTCCAAAACGTTCATTCCGAGCGGGCAAAACGGTATCAACTTCTCGATCATGATCTTCAAAGACAAAGTGTCCGAAGAGGATTTGCCGCAAGTCATTCGATTCTTGGACTACATGATTTCCGAAACGGGCGAGAAAATGTACGAGTGGGGTCCTAAGAGCGCAGGCTTGTTCGAAGAGAAGGACGGCAAACGCGTCTTCACGAACAAAGATTTAGAGAACGCCATGGTGTACACCGATCAAACGAGCGGCGCTCAGATGTCCTATAATTTATTTAATACGCGCATTGCCTCGACGGATGGCTACGGTTTCGCATGGCCATATTATCCTAGCTACATGTGGGGAGCGGGTCCTTTGGCTCCGTACAACAGCTATGACAGAGTTCCAAACGCCGGTGACGCGCTCGGTTTCTTCGACCCGGGTAATCTTGAAGGGCAAGCACAATCGAATTTTGAGACGAAGATCAACAAAGACTATGAAATTTGGAGCTTCTTCGGCAGCGTTCCTGAAGCGGATGCCTTCTGGAAAAACCGCGACGCCTTCGAGAAAGCATTGACGAAGACGATGGCGGCCAAGGACGACGCGCAATTCGAGTCGATGTGGAAGGATTTCCAAGCGCTTGCCGTTCAACAAGGCGCGGATCAGAAATCACTGGATGCCATGACCAAATACTTCAACGAGCAGAACAAAGATCTCTTGGATACGATTAAGTAATAGGTTGGCGTAGAAGGTGGGAGACCGGCGGGAGAGCGCCGGTCTTTTGCTTTTTATGGGAGGAGAAGGAACCTTTGACCGGCGTTACTCGTCTGGTGGTTAAGAAGACGGACCCGTAGGAGGACGTTATATGAAAGCGATGATCGTGATCATGCTAATGTTTGTGTTTACAGCTTGCGGAAGCTCTGGGGGTAAGAAAGCCGAGAAAGCTGCCATCGACCCCGCTCTACAGAAGAAGATGTCCGCACCGCGTCTGCAGTATAAGGACGATCAGTTTGAAATGAAGCTGAATATTGCCAAAACAACTTTCGCCAAAGATGAGCCGATCGTTTATTCAGCCAGTTTGACCTATATCGGTGAAGGTGATTCCATCACCATTTGGGGCGGCCATACCTATATTGGATTTACGATTACGGATGGGAAGAAGTTCAACATGGAAGGCGCCAACACGAGTGAATTAGTAGGAACTAAGCTTGCGAAAGGCAAGACGACCGATTATCCATTCTTCAAAAGCGGCGGTTATAGTGCGGATGATCCCGATGCCGACTACTGGCACACGTTCTATGCGGAGAAGGAGCTGCGGCTTCCGCCCGGCACTTACTATATCTCGGCGGTATGTGTTTTCTCGCTTACCGAGGAAGTCGTGGACAGCCATTACAATGGCGAGGTTTATACGACGATAACAGTGGAGTAGATTGAAGATTTAGTGGAAGTTATGACAAAATCGCGGAAAGGAAAATAAATACATCTGCAGGCTGCAATGATACATTTAACATGTAAGCACTACAGGTTACGGGGGTATCGGAATGGCCATTCATCGTGCAACACGCGGAAGTTTATCCAACTTGCAGCTGGAGCAGTACAATCGGGACGGTTATCTAATTTTGGAGGATCTACTCAGCGATGAGGATATGGCAGCGCCACGGCAGGCTATGTCTGATAAGGTATCCATTATTGCCGATGATTTGGTTGCGAATGGGCTGATCACGGACAAATTGGAGGACGAACCGTTTCAATATCGGCTCGCGAAGCTATTTGCCGGACTAACGGATAAGGACTTTCTCAAATTCGGACGCGGGTGGAGAGATCGGCTTGAGGGATACTACCATCTCTTGAGCAATCCCAAGATCATCGATGCCGTAGAGTCGCTGATCGGCGATGAAATCTTCGCAAGCCCAGTCTATAATGTGCGACCTAAAGTGCCACGCGTGGCGGCCGGTGCGGTGCCTTGGCATCAAGATAAATCCTACTGGCCGGATTCCAATGCGAATCCCGTCATCACCGTATGGATTTCATTCGTAGATGCCACGCTCGAGAACGGTTGTCTCCATATTAAGCCGCGCACCCAGAACGCGAAGCTGCTGGAATGGCACTCGGAAACGTACAGCGGCACAGGCTATACCGCGCTGCACGAGAACCAGCTTGGTTCTCGCAAAACGATCTCGCTGCCGGTTAAGGCTGGCACCGCCATTTTGTTCAACGATCGGCTGCTCCATATGTCGACGCCGAACAATTCCGATCATGTCCGCTGGAGCGTGGACCTGCGCTATCAGCCGACGGATCAAGACCCGATGCCGCAGCACGGCGCAGGGTTCCTGGCCAGAAGCAGCAAGTTCCCGGAGCGCGTTGCGACACTGGAAGACTGGATGGCCGAGCGGCCGGAGCATGAAGGCTAGACTAGACTCGAAATTCGCTTAAATACTTGAAAGGCAAGCCAGATGTGGCTTGCCTTTTTTTGGTTGAGTTACGGGGTTTAGTAGAAAGGTGGTGGAAGAGAAGTACTGGTTAGTTTTGAATACAAAAAAGGAAAATGCTGCCGGTTTGCGAAATAGGTAACAAGTAGAAAGCAGGTGTAACATGAACCGTTTTGCTGAGGCTAGGGAACAGGAAACGAAGTATCATGAAGAATTCTATAAGGAAACGGAGCTGTTTGCGCCCGGAACCTGGCTCGCGAAGCCGGTCCAAACCGTCATGAATTTGCTGCAGGAGCTCAGTCTAGCCGGTCCGAGAGCACTCCATGTTCTTGATCTGGGCTGCGGAGTTGGGCGAAACAGTATCCCGATTGCTCAGGCCGTCCAACCGACGGGCGGATCGGTCGATTGCGTCGATTTGCTCCCCATAGCAATTGAGAAACTAGAGGAATATGCGGCTCAATATGAGGTATATGATCATGCTATTCGAACAGTGGTAGCGGATGTGGAGCACTATGAGATTGCACAGCATGCTTACGACTATATCGTCGCTTGCTCTTGCCTGGAGCATGTTTCGAATCTCGACGCCTTTCAAACTGTCGTGCAGCGGATGATCCGTGGAACGAGAGATCAGGGGTTCAACTGTATCCTCATTAACACGGAAGTAGTGGAACACGATATCGAGCTAGGCGTGCAGCACCCCGGAGTAATAGAGCTGCCGATGAAGACGGAAGAAACGATCCATCTCTTGAAAGAGCTCTACCGGGATTGGGATATACGCAACGTGAGCGTTATCCCCCAGAACATCGCCGAGAGAAAGAATGGACGCGAAATCGAGTTTAGAAGTAATTGGCTGACTTTTGCCGCGCAGCAGCTTAAGCCCCGACAACATCCGGAGGAAGATTCCCGATGAACATAAGAGGTATCATTCTAGAAGGGTACTCCAATGCTGGCAAAACCTCACTGCTGCAGGCGATCAAGAAACTTCAGGCGCAGGATGAATCGGCTGAGAATAGTGTCATTGTCCTCGGCGAGCATTATTCGCAGGTGCTGAATTACGTCCAAGGATCTTACGAGAGTCTGTCGCAAGAGGCACATCTTCAGCTATTACGTAGCAGAGTCGACATGTTAAAGCAGTTAAATGATTGGGCGGTCTACCTGGGGCCGCATGCTCGGAAGTCGAGAGGGCTATTTTATGTGCTGGAGCGGTTTCACTTGAATCATCGGGTTGCATTTGCAGAGGAAGAGTGCACCGAGATTAATAGACTTGAAGAGGATTTGGCGGCGCTCGGCGCGAAGTGCGTGTTGCTCACGATTTCTCCGGAGGTGACGGAAGAACGGATCAAGAGCCGAGTTCCTTCACAATGGGTCGATAAGTCCGAGGCTGAAGTCAGACAAGCTTGCCAAGAGCTGCTGGAAACGCAGGAACAGTGCCGCATCCATGCGCAGCGCTCCAAAGTGCCTACAATGGAATTGAACACGGATAAGAAGAATTGGGATGAGCTTGCTAGACTCATTGTGGGTCAAATCTAATACGAAGACTTTCAACCCTGTTTAAGGAAGGTGCATAATGGAAAATAAAACCTACATGAAACTCGGCGCGATCTTTATGATCACAGGTGCCGCTATCTATACCCTTGAACGCTGCGTGAAGATGATTGCGTACGCAGTGGCGACCTCTAACAGCGCAAATATGGATTTGTATGCGAATCATCTCGGGGGCTTCGCTATGTTTTTCGGCAATTTCTTCGTTTGGTTCTTCTTGTTTATCGGGTTTGTGCTGCTGGCGTTCGGATTTCCTTCAAGAAAATAAGAGGAGGTGTTTGTACGTCATGAGCAGACCTCAATTGGTGCTGGACGTTGGAGGCGTATTGCTTACGAATTTCACGCCGGAATTCTGGGAAGAGGTGGCGGATCGTGCAACTGTCTCCTTCGACACACTGCGAACCGCATTCAAACGAGACATTCGTGAAGACTTATGGACAGGGCGGGTCGATGAGAATGCCTTCTGGCAATGGCTGTATCAGCAAGATGCGGGGCTCGATGTGGAGCTTGCACGAGCAGGAATGGCCAACCATCTGAAGCAGCTTCCTGCCTTCCATCGCATTCCGGCGTGGAGTGAATACGCAGATATTCATCTACTGAGTAACCATCGTCATGAGTGGATTACCCCGTTGCTTGAGCCCATTCACAGCCATATAGCGAGTGTGACCATATCGAGTGAGGCCGGATGCTGCAAGCCGGATCTCTCTATTTATCGGATGGTGAGCTCTCGCATACAGCAAGCGGCGACCAATATCTTGTTCGTTGACGATGCGGAGCGAAACTTAAAGGCTGCAAGGGAGCTGGAGTGGGAGACACTATTGGCGGATCGAGATGGCATTTGGGTGGAGCAGGTTGAAGCGAGATTGCGAGCTGTCGTTTAATAGGTTCAGTATGAAGCTGAGAGACGAATTTCGTGCTCTCGGCTTTTTTATTGGCAGCTTTTCCTAATAGATTCTCCCAGATTATCCAGAGATGCTGCCTGTAAAGCAACATTCTATAGGGGACAGACACCTTACCTCTTGAATATCCTATCGTTTATAGCATAATAGAGGCAAACCCCACTAGCAGCTTACTAACCGAATAGGAGACTCCTCTATGAAATGGCTGACCTCGCATCTGCTAGATCCCATTCGCTCCAGGTTGTTTTACAAGATGCTCATCATCTATTCGCTGCTCACCTTAATTCCGTTAATTATTGTCAGCTCCACCTTCTACATTCGCTCCAGTCATCTCATCGAGAAGAAAGCTACCGAAGAAGCGCAGCAAGGACTGTCCGGCTCCGCCGAGAAGTTTGACGAAGTGCTTTATGCCGTTAAGAGCCAAATGCTGCCCATCAGCGAAAATGTACTCCTCCAAGCCATGTTCCGTAACGTCAAGAAAGGCCAAGTCAACGCGAGTTTAAACGCATCCGTCTCGGAGCTGCTGCAATCCGAGCTGGCTACAGCGAAGCTTAAGATCGGCGATTTTGTCGGCGACTTGTATGTGCTTGGCATCAACAATAAGGTGCTGTACAGCACCGATGCGAAGAAGCGGCTGCTCTACGCGGAAGCGTTCTGGGAAATGCCGTTCGAATTTGACCGAATGCCGGAATGGGCATTCTTTAATGACGATAAACGCATGGCCTGCGTGGTCAAAATCTTCGATGAAGGCCAGCGCCCCTCAGCCGATTCCGAGATCGGCCGTCTGATCATTACGCTCGATGCCGCCAAGGTGCGTTCGCTGTTCGTGGATTACGCCCCCGGAACCTTTTATATTACGAATGCAGATAATCAGATCATGACCGCCTCCCTGCAAAATCAAATCGGACATTTGCTCGACAGCCGCAAGCTGCAGAGCGAGCTGGTTATTCAGCAGAAGTCGCGTTACTCCGAATTTCAATATGTCCTGCTTGCGAACCCCGGAACCGGCGGGCTTGTGCAGAAGCAGGCTCTGTTCTCCATTGGCGTAACAGTTGCGGCATGGCTCGCGATTACGATTGTGACCTATGTCATCCTGCGTAGAATTACAATCCCCATCCAGCGTTTAACGCGGTTAATGCGCGCGGCGGAGCGGGAGGAATATCAGCTCATCAGCGGCATCACCACGACGGACGAAATCGCGATGCTCTGTAATGGCTTTAACAGCTTGGTGCAGCGGACAAGCCATCTGATTGAGACCAACTATAAGAATGAGCTACTGGTTCGCGAAGCTGAACTGAAGGCCATTCGCATGTACATTAATCCTCATTTCCTCTACAACACGATGGAATACATCAGCATCATGTCCCACTCACAGGAGAAAGCCAAGCATATCCCGCAGATGGTACAGCATTTATCCGGTATTTTCCGATTCTCGATTACGCCCGGCAATCAGTTTGTCGAGCTGGGTACCGAGATGGAGTTTGTGCGCAAATATCTCGAAATCCACCGTTACCGCTATGGAGAACGCCTGTCTTACACGATCGACCTGCCTGATATGTATCGCAAAATCGCCGTCCCTAAGCTTCTTCTCCAGCCACTGGTAGAGAATGCCGTCGTTCACGGTATCGACCGGCTGCCCGAAGGAGGCTCGATTTCCATTACCGTGAAGGAAGAGCAATATGAGCTGGTCATCGAGATTGAGAACAGCTCGCTTGGTAGCGTAGTACTGCTGGAGACCGCCGCCGGCAGCAGTGATTCCTTGCTGAAACATCCGAAGGGGCTTGGGACCGGCCTGGATAATGTGAATGCCAGGCTGCGGCTTCATTACGGGAACACCTACGGAATCACCTTGCTCCACCTTGAAGGAACAACAATGGCGAGGGTGCTAATGCCCATACAGATTTTGCAGGATAACGAGGAGGGCTGAGCACATGCGGATTATGATCGTGGATGATGAACGCGAGATTCGCGAATTTCTGGCGGGGATGGAAGGCTGGTCCTCGATTGGCTGCGAGGTGGCTTGGACGGCGGCTAATGGGGAAGAAGCGCTTGGCATGCTGAGCGCGTGCACGACGCTTCCGGATGTCATTATTACGGATATTCGGATGCCTGTTATGGACGGCATTACGTTTGCGGAGCATGTGCGCAGGAGGTATGCCGACATGCCGATTATTTTTCTCACAGCCTATCATGAGTTCGACTATGCGAGGCAAGCGGTAAAGCTGGGCGTATCGGATTTCATGACGAAACCCTTCCTGCCGGAGGAACTGATCCGCACGGTCGGATCGCTGCGTGAGCATGAGCCGATGCTGGCCGGCTGGCGTGAGCATGATCAGTTCTTTGAGCTGCTGGCAGACGAGCAGCAATCAGCGGCATATAAGCAGCAGTGGCTGCAACTAAGCGGTCTGCAGGATGGCGAGTTCATTCTGCTGTATGCCGAGCTTGATGCGCCGCGCGACTCGGATAACGAGCATTTCCCGTTTGCGGCGGCACATCTGCGCGGGCAAATTGAGACAGCCGCCGGGGGCATCGGCCTGCAGGGCTGGACTGCTTCATCCGCGAGCGGGATTTACCTGTTCGTGCCGCTAAGGCAGCAATCCGGCTTGAGCGCCGGCCGCGAGCCGTTAATGGCCTTCGCCAAGGAGATCACATCGATAAGCGGATCTCGCGCGATGTCATTGTCGGTTGGCATCAGCCAGACCTTCGTCACCTTCTGCCGGCTCCCGGAGGCGCTGCGCCAAGTGAAGAAATGCATGGAATACCGCATGCTGCTCGGCAAAAACTCCGTCATTGCTTACGATGCGATGGAGTCATTCCTGACGGAGAAAGAGAAGGAAACCGACGCATCGCTCAGTCGGATTGCGGATGCACTGCGCAGCAACGATCCCGAGGGAATCCGTGCACTCTTGAAGGACTCTTACCGCAGCATGCTCTCTGTCGGCGCAAGCAAGAAGGACATGCAGCATTATGCGCTTCATCTGATAGAGAAAGCAGAAGCGGCGCTGGCGGATCTCGGCATTCGTCCTTCCCACGGCATGTCTGTCGACATCCGCGAGAAGCTGATTAAAGCCGTGCTGCTGACTGACATTATGAAGGAGCTGGAGCGTCAGCTCATTGCCTATCAAGTCTTCATGCAGCAGGAGCTGCAGGATTCCCCGCTGAAGGTGATCTCGGATGTGAAGCAAATTATTCGTGAACGGTTCGCGGAGGAGCTGACGCTGCAGGCAGTGGCCAATAAGCTGAATGTCAATTATTCTTACCTGAGCCGGCTGATCAAGAAGGAGACCGGACACAATTTTACCGATATGCTGTGGGATTACCGGATCGAGGCGGCCAAGACGAAGCTGCTGCGCGAGGATCTCAAAACCTATGAGGTTGCCTATGCGGTAGGTTTTAAGGATACGGCCCATTTTAGCTTCATGTTCAAGAAGAAAGTCGGTCTCTCTCCGAGTGCCTATCGCGCGCATGTTAGGGGCGGACAAGGTCTCGTGGAGGAATAAGAAAGCAAATCCAGCATAGAAACGGTAAAATGCAGCTATCCTCTGGGCATCATGAAAGCGCTACACTTAACTTGTGAGATCACAGTAGACGAAAAGAGGGTGTTGGTGCAATGAAGCTCAAAGGACTATCAGCGCTGGCGGGTGTACTGCTTCTGACAACGGTCATGTCAGCTTGCGGAAATTCAAACAACAACGAGGGCAATAAGGCGAACAACAGCAGTACAACGACGGATACGAGTACAAATACAGCTGCCACCAATGATACCAGCACGAACGAAGCGGCTGCCGACGATGCAGCTGCACCGGCTGCCAATGACAAGGAGTTCACGATCCGCGTTGGCGCCTGGTTCCTCGATGATCGCCCGCATATGGTGGCTTTTAAGCAAGCTGTTGAAGAGGGCTACGCGAAGCTGTATCCGAAAGCGAAGATTCAATGGGATGTCGTGCTCGGCGCTACTTACTTCGACAAGCTGAAAGCACAATTCGCATCGGGCTCCGCGCCGGATGTCGTGTTCTACCAAGGGGTAGATTTTGCAAAATCCGGCAACCTGCTTGACCTCTCCGCAGAGCCATGGGTTCCGCGTCTGAACGACGGCGGTCAGAAGGATTTCCAAACCCACGCAGACGGCAAAACATTCGGCGTACCAATGGGTCTATCCATCGGCGGCGGCGTTTGGTATAACAAGAAGATTTTCTCCGACCTTAGCATCAATCCTCCAAAATCAACGCAAGAGCTGTTCGACGCAGCCGAGAAAATCAAAGGCGCCGGCAAAACGCCGATCACGCTCGGCTTCAAGGATCAATGGACGGCACAGCTCTTCTTCACGAACTGGATGAGCTCTTACCAGCTGGCCGATCCTACGCTTGGCAAGAAAATTTACGACGGCGAAGTGAAGCTCAACGAAGATCCGCTCATTCAGAAGGTCTACACCAACTTTGAAACGATGAAATCCAAAGGCTACTTCAACAAAAACGCGATTAGCATCGACTGGCCGCAATCTGGGCAAATGTTCGCTTCAGGCGAAGCGGCCATGATCGTTCAAGGTCCGTGGATGCCTGGCGCCAATGCGGATAACATCTCCAAAGGCGGCTTCGAACCGTTCGATATCGGCTATTTCCCGCTTGCTAACGATGAAGGTAAAGTGGCAATGGGCCTCGGCAGCAACGAAGCGCTCGGTATTAATGCGAAGACCGAGCTGATGCAGGAATCCAAAGACTTGATCAACCTCATGACGACGCAAGACATTATCAGCCCGTTCATGAAAGGTGACGGCGCACTGACTTCCTTCACTGATGTAACGGTGAAATACGATGACCCGGCTATGGATGCCGTTCAAGAAGCGGTTGCCAACAGCACGGTTGTGACATCCAACATTACTAGCTACATTCCGGCAAGCGCGACAACAAACATGCTTGATTTGCTCACGAAGGTCGTATCCGGTATCAAATTCAACCCGGATGATCTGAAAGCCGCGCAAAGCAGCTTCGAGAAAGACAAAGCGACGGTATCACCGCCGGCAGAATAAGCAGTAAGTACTCCTAAGTAGGCATTAGCATCCACAGTATGATGAACACGTTCAGCCGCAAGGCTGAACGTGTTTTACAAAGTCCAACCTGAGTAGGTGAAGTCAAATGAGTTTGAATCGCAAGCAATACTGGATCGCCTGTTTGTTCCTCGTGCCGGCGCTTGCTATCTTCGGCATGTTCTTCTACTATCCGTTCCTGCAGAGCATCTACTATTCCTTTACCGAGTGGAACGGGATTAAGGCGCCGCGTTATATCGGACTCGACAACTACAAGTATTTGTTTCAGGATGTGCAAATGCTTGATGGCATGAAGAATACGCTCAAAATGGTGCTGTTTGGCCTCGTCGTACAGAACCCGCTGGCCCTTCTGCTGGCACTATTGCTCAATCGAAAATTTCGGACGCGCGGCTTTCTGCGTACCTCTTTCTATTTGCCGGTCATCATCAGTCTCGTCGTAACCTCGGTTGTATGGGGCGAGCTGCTGAAGTATGACGGCTTTATCAACGGCATTCTGCAGCCTATCATCGGCGAGGTTAATGTGCAGGATTGGCTGGGCACGGTGTACACGTCGTTCCCGACGATTATTTTGCTGACGCAGTGGCAGGCAATTGGGTATTGTGCTTTGATTTATCTCGCTGGACTTCAGGCGATTCCGACCGATATTTACGAGGCTGCGGATATCGAAGGCGCGAAGGGGTTTGCCCTGTTTCGCATGGTGACCTTGCCGATGCTGATGCCGTCCGTGACGATCGTGCTGTTTTTGACCATTGTAGGTGCGCTTCGACTGTTCGATCTGCCTTTCTTGCTGACGAATGGCGGGCCGGGTTCGTCCTCGTACACGCTGTTTCTCGCCGTCTATAATGCGGCCTTCAAGAACCAGACCTATGGGTATGCGACAGCTGCGGGTATCGTGCTGGCGGTCTTCATTATCATCGTGACCATTATTCAGCTCAGCATCACGCGGCGCAGGGAGGTTGAGCTATAGCATGGGACTGAATCGGAGACCCTCGATTGTGCTTGAGGTGCTGCTGTTTGCAGCGGCACTATGCTTCTTGTTCCCGGTTTTCTTCCTGGTGGAGATGAGCTTCAAGGAGCCGCGTTATTTCTTCAAACCTTACGAGCTGCCGCACAGCTTCTATCTGGACTATTACAAATCGGCTTTCACCGATATGGCGTTCTTCCGCGGGTTGTCCAATACGTTGCTGATTACAGCAGGAGCGCTTGGGCTCACCATTCTGGTAGCCTCGATGGCGGGTTATGTGCTCTCGCGCAGGCAGGAGAAGCTGTTTCGCTTCGCCTATATATTCTTCCTTTCCGGCATGGTTATTCCGGCGGTAGGCTCGCTCATTCCGCTCTTTACGATGGCGGTCGATATTCATCTGATGAATACGCGGACACTGCTCGTGCTGATCTATACGGCGGGATTCATCCCGTTCGCGTCGTTTCTGTATGCAGCGTTCACGAAGTCGATTCCGCGGGAGCTGGAGGAGTCGGCGAGTCTGGACGGCTGCGGACCGTTGCGGCTGTACTGGCGGATTATTTTCCCGCTGCTGCTGCCGGCAACCGGTACGTTTATCGTGACGAATGTGTACGGGGTATGGAATGATTTTCTGACCCCGCTCATCTTCCTTAACCAGCCGGAGAAAATGACTCTCATGCCGCAAATCGTCCAATTCATGTTCAACAAACAATCCGTCAACTACGGCCCCGTGTTCGCCGTCAGCGTGCTGGCCGTGCTGCCGCTCGTCGTGCTGTTCGCGTTTACGCAGAAGTACATGCTCCGCGGCTTAACCGCGGGAGCGGTGAAGGGGTAGGGGCGGCTCTGCGGTGGATGCAGCTGCGCTAACCGCGTGAAAGAGTAGCTCAGGGAGCCACACATGGGTGGAAAAGTAGCAGATTCGGCGAAAAAGTGGTTCTAGGGGCGACACATCGAAGGGAAAGTAGCAGATTCGGTGAAAGTGGTTCTAGGAGTAACACATCGGAGGAAAAGTCGCAGAAAAGAGATCAAGAGAGAGGTACCAGTTACCGCTCATTGGTGGGAAAGCGACGAAAAGAGATCAAGAGCGA
Source organism: Paenibacillus sp. J22R3 (assembly GCF_056269305.1). Taxonomy (NCBI): domain Bacteria; kingdom Bacillati; phylum Bacillota; class Bacilli; order Caryophanales; family Paenibacillaceae; genus Paenibacillus; species Paenibacillus sp. J22R3. Next base: position 225,914 of record NZ_JBWDNS010000004.1, read on the forward strand.
GAGAGGTACCAGTTACCTCTCACTGGTGGGAAAGCGACGAAAAGAGATCAAGAGAGGTACCGGTTACCGCTCATTGGCAAGCAATGAGCAAGAAGCATACCAGGAGGTCTACATTAGCGAGAATGAGCTCAATTCGGAATAAGAAGCGTACCAGGAGGTCTACATTAGCGAGAGCGTCTAGTATATTCGCAGGAGGCGATGATTAGTTATGGCAGAGCATAACCAAGCGTACGAAGTAGCGGTGTACTATTTTCCACAGTGGCATCCGGATCCGAAGAATGAGGCGGCCAAGGGCGAAGGTTGGACGGAGTGGCCGTCGCTTCGGGTGGCGAAGCCGGTTTTCGAGGGGCATGAGCAGCCGAAGGTGCCGCTCTGGGGCGAGCTTGACGAGTCCGACCCTGCCGTGTCGGAGAAGCAGATTGATGCAGCCGCGGATCATGGCATCACTTCGTTTATCTATGACTGGTACTGGGATATGGGCGGCGGCGAAGGGCCGTTCCTGCATCGTGCGCTGGAGGATGGATTCCTGCAGGCGCCTAATCGCGACCGGCTGCGTTTTGGCATCATGTGGGCGAATCACAATGAGGTAACGCGTGAGCGATTCGATGCGATGACGGATTATTTAATTATCCGATATTTTAACGAGCCTAATTTTCTGAAGATCGAAGGTAAACTCTATTTCTCCATCTACGAGTGCCATACCCTGATCAAAGGGCTCGGCGGCATCGCGGAAACAAGAGATGCCCTGCAGTCCTTCCGGGAGAAGACGCGTGAAGCCGGCTGCGGCGAGCTCCATCTCAATCTGGTGGAGTGGGGGCTGAACGAGCTCAATCGCGAAATCATCGGACCCGACACGAATGAGCTGATTCGAACGCTAAACATTGATAGTGTTACTTCCTACGTTTGGATTCACCATGTGGAGCCGGCCTCGTTCCCGGGTTCTCCCTACGCAGATTGTGCGGCAGAAGCAGTCGCCAAATGGCCGGAGTTCCGCGATGCATTCGAGGTTCCATACTACCCCAATTCGACGATGGGCTGGGATCCCTCGCCGCGCTGCAGACAAGATATTCCGCTCGTGCGCGGGGAATATCCGTATACGCCGATCCTGACCGGCAATACCCCCGATGCCTTCGAGGCGAATCTGCAAGAGGTGAAAGACTATCTCGATCAGTCCAACCTTGCCACGCGCATGTTCACCATCTATGCATGGAACGAGTGGACGGAGGGCGGCTACCTGGAGCCGGATACGATTCATGGCATGAAATACTTAGAAGCGATTCACAACGTGTTTGGCACATAACGCTTACAAACCTCTGATGGTTTCCATCGGAGGTTTTATCATTTGAGCTTCATAATTTGACCGCCAAGTAAAAACGTGTTATTTTAGTTCAAAGACTATTAATCAAAAAAAGTTGATCTATTGGCCTGTCCCTTATTCCAACAAGAAGGTGATTCCATTGAAGAAAGAGTTACCTGTAAATCAGTTCATTTTACCGTCCATTTCGTTTAGCGACTACGAGCGGAAATTTAAAGCGCTGGCCGATCAGAAGCGGCTGCAAATCTTATTCGAACTCTGTCAGCGCGGCAATACATGTGTGTGTGATTTGACCGAAATCGTTGATATGCCGCAATCCAAGCTTTCTTATCACCTTAAGATCTTGTTGGATGCTAACTTAATTACAAAAGAAACAAAAGGCACATGGAGCTATTACGAGCTTAATCCGACTGAAATCGGAGCCCTTCTTTCCGAGCAGCTGTGCTGCATTTTCAGACCCAAAGATCAGAATTCAGACTGTTGTTAAATTTTTTACGGACAATTAATCAAAAATAATTGATTTAACGAAGTTCGGAGGAAATCATGCTTGTCATTGCAACCCTTATCTTTCTTATCACGCTTACCTTTGTCATCTGGCAGCCTAGGGGACTAAACATAGGTTGGTCAGCAAGCGGCGGTGCGATTCTTGCGCTGATTTGCGGCGTGGTCGATTGGGCCGACGTCATTAACGTCACGAGCATCGTGTGGAATGCCACGCTTGCTTTTGTCGCGATCATCTTGATTTCACTTATTCTCGACGAGCTTGGCTTCTTTGAGTGGGCAGCGCTTCATATGGCGCGTCTGGCTAAAGGCAATGGCAAGCTAATGTTTGTCTACGTCGTTCTCCTTGGTGCAGCCGTAGCGGCATTCTTTGCTAATGACGGCGCCGCGCTCATTCTGACGCCGATTGTTCTTGCCATGGTGCGAGCGCTCAACTTCGATCAGAAGATGATCTTGCCGTTCATCATGGCGAGTGGATTTATCGCGGATACGACCTCGCTTCCGCTTGTGGTGAGTAACCTTGTTAATATTGTATCTGCCGATTATTTTGGCATCGGCTTCGTAGAGTACGCCGGCCGAATGATCATTCCGAATTTGTTCGCACTGCTGGCGAGCTTGGCGGTATTAATTCTGTTCTTCCGCAAGAGCATCCCCGGCAGCTACGATGTAAAGCAGCTCAGAAAACCAGCCGATGCGATCAAAGACAGAAATCTATTTAAACTTTCGTGGGTTATCTTAGCAGGGTTACTGATTGCATACTTCGTAAGTCCGTTCATCCACGTTCCGGTTTCGGTCATTGCGGGAGTCGTCGCTGTTTTGTTTATGTTTGCCGCACGCCGCAGCCCAGTCATCCCTACATGGCAGCTTGTCAAAGGTGCTCCGTGGACGGTCGTGATTTTCTCCATTGGGATGTATGTTGTCGTCTACGGACTTCGCAACGTTGGATTAATTGATGAGCTCGGCAGTGTCATTCAAGCGATCGCGGCAAAAGGATTATATATCTCCACAATCGGCATGGGTTTCCTTGCAGCGATATTGTCGTCCATGATGAACAACATGCCGACCGTGATGATTAACGCGCTTGCCATAGATGGAACCGCCACGCAAGGCGTAATCCGCGAGTCTCTGGTGTATGCCAACGTCATCGGCAGTGATCTGGGTCCGAAGATTACGCCGATCGGATCACTCGCGACCTTGTTGTGGCTGCACGTGCTATCTCGCAAAGGTATTAAGATCACATGGGGCAACTATTTTAAAACAGGTATCGTGCTTACGGTTCCAACGCTCTTCATCACGCTGACAGGATTGTATCTCTGGCTACGTTTACTAACAGGATAAGGGAGACTATAAACGATGAATAACAAACCGCTCGTATATTTCTTGTGTACAGGGAACTCATGCAGAAGCCAAATAGCACACGGCTATTTAGAGGCGCTTGGCGGCGATAAATACGAGGTGAAAAGCGCAGGCCTTGAGGCGCATGGCTTGAACCCGCGTGCCGTTCAAATCATGAAGGAAGCGGGAATCGATATTTCGCATCATACTTCGGATGTCATTGATCCCGACATCTTAGCAGCTGCGGATTACATCATTACCCTTTGCGGTCACGCTAACGATAACTGCCCGGTTGTGCACAATGATAAAGCTGAAAGATGGCATTGGGGTTTCGAAGATCCGGCGAAAGCGACAGGTACGGACGAGGAAGTCATAGAGAAATTCAGAGAAGTACGCGGTTCGATAAGAGAGCGAATGGAGCAATTTGTGAGAGATGGCAAGTAGTCGATATGAAATCGGAGTTCCATTCGTCCCCACGGTGGAGTATACTCTTTTTTAACATTTGTGATGGGGGGGCAGGGCCATGTCTACGCAAAATAAATCCGATCGAGGCGAGCTCAAGCGAATTCTCCGCGAACTGGGGCAGGAGGATCTCGTGGAAGTGTTGTCCGAGCGTATGTCCGGCTCGGACCTGAGCACGCTGCTGCTGGAAGTGTTCAGGCAGCGCACCGCCAAGCGGCAACCGAGCGAGCTGCTGCGAAGCTACAAGGAGAACCGCTTCGTGAAGCCGGCGGTCGTCGATCCGCTTGCGCTGAAGCAGCTGGAGCTCGATCTGCTGCGGATTGCGCAGCAGCATGCTTACGCGCCGGTACAGCTGTCGCCCGTTGCGCCGCTAGGATCCTGTTCCATCGTGGCGCCGGCCGATCAGAACAAAATCATCTCCTCCCTCAGAGGCACTGAGGTCGTCGCGGATGTGACCAACCTGCTCGCGCTCCATATCGCGGACGGCCTCAAGTCCGGGGACCTGAGCAACGCACAGGAGATGCTGCGTTATTGCACGACCCATCGCCATGTTCGGGCACAGAAATTCCCGAATGTCCCGGGGTTTCTGCCGCATTTTGGCCTCTATGCCATGGTAACGTCGGGGAAGGACAACGGCTCATACTCCTTCGAGAAACAGGCTGTCTGGGAGCATATTGCCGTTTACCGCGAGATGTTCCGAGCACAATTCGGAGGAGCGGAGATCGAAATTATCATGAACGCTCGCCCGGGCTATACGGATCCGGAAGGGCTGAACAGCCGCCTCATTCAACATATCCGAGAGCAAGCGCCGGAGCTGACAGTCACTGTTAATAGGGAGCCATCGGACAATGCCTACTACAAAGGGCTTCAATTTACGATTAAAACAACGATAGACGATAAAGTGCATTACATTGGCGACGGCGGTTTCGTCGATTGGACGCAGCAGCTAATGGGCAGCAAGAAAGAACGCATGCTAATCAGCGCCATCGGACTCGACCGACTGCTGCTTCCATAAACAACGCAAAAAGACCCTGAGCACATAGTGCCTCAGGGTCTTTCAATTCCATTATGCTTTAGCGGCAAGCGGTGCAAAAGCGCCGCGGTACGCTGCAATGATTTCATCTTCCCAAGTCTCGTTGTCGGAGTTCGGAATGCGATTCTCTTGCTTCATCACTTCGAACACTTGGCGCATCCCTTCTTCAAGGGAAACGGTCGGAATAAACTCAGGCACATCGCGCATCAGCTTCTCGCAGCTGTAGTAATCGTTGTGCATGAAAATCTCTTCGCAAATGCCGAAACGGCCGGCATCGAAGGATTTGAGTGTTTGCAGCGGTACGCCTACCAGCTCAACTTCCTTGCCAAGGACCTTCATAGCAAGCTTATGCTGCTGCTCCCAAGTCGTAAAGCCGCGCGGTACCACGTTATATGTTTGGCCCAGACAGTGCTTCTTGCCGAGTACGCCTGCGAATGCTTTGGCAGCATCGTCGACATGCAGGAAGGAGTGAGGTGCTTTGCCGTCGCCGCAAATGAGAATCGGTTTGCCTTTGAGAATACGATCAATCCAAGAGAAGTCCCATGCCACTTGGCGAAGAACGCCGCTTTGCGGACCATAAGTAGTCGACGGCTTCAGAATCGTAACCGGGAAACCTTCGCGGTGGTACGCTTCCATCAGCGCCGTATCGGCATCCACTTTACCTTGGCCGTAGCCGCTGATCGGACGCAGCTGGTGATCCTCGGTAACAGGCATCCACTCATACTCCACGCCATACGTACATACCGTCGAGCATTGAACAAATTGCTGTACGCCGCGGAAGGCACGAATGCTGCTCTCCGCGTCTTCACGATTAAAGCTGATCATATCGATTGCGGCATCGAACTTCTCCTGCTGCATCGTTTGCTCGAATTTCTCGCGCTCTTGACGATCTCCGTTGATGACGCGCACGCCGGCAGGCAGGTCGACGCTGCTTTGGCCGCGGTTATAACAAGTTACTTCGTGGCCTTGCGCGACCAGAAGACGAACAATGCTTGTACTGATATTGCCGGTACCGCCTAGGATAACAACTCTCATGTGGAAACATCCTCACTCTCTCGTCTTTAATCCTGTGAAGCAAAACCTCCAGCTAATAGTACCACAGGAGGCTGCTCGAATGGCAATCCTAATCTGGCCAAAGATTACTGAAATGACAGCGCTACCGTCCCCGAACAGCGGCGACCGCAAGCTCGCGAAGCGACTGCCAGGCTGCTGCGCGCTGAGCCAGAGCGGCCATAACTCCGTCGATGTCCGCGATCAAAGCTTGCAGCTCCTCGCCGGAGGCGGCCTCATCCGCCAAGCCGCTCGGCAATGGCAGCGCGGATAGAAGAAGCCGCGCTTCTTCGCGAGCCGCTGCTATTGCTGCAGCCGTGCCGCCTGCAGCCGTGCCGCCTGCAGCCGTGCCGTCCGCTGCCGTGCCGCCCGCTGCCGTGGCAGCTTCGGCCGCCGCGGCAGCGAACAAATCGCCGCCGCCGAGCACAGCTGCCGTCGGCATCGCCCCGCTCGCGGCTAGCGTCACCGCCGCAGCGGCCAGCGCTTCCGCTTCGGCCGCAGCCTCCGCCGCGCGCCGTGCTCGCTCGGCTTTCGCCTCGGCGGCGAGCTCGGCCTTCTCCGCCGCAAGCTCAGCTGCGCGTTCGCGCTCCGCCTTGTTCTGCTGCACAGTGGACCACGTCTGCAGCAGCTCATGTCCGTTCTTGTAGAGCAGCTTGTCCTTCGTGCCGGACGAAATTTCTTTGTCCTTGAACAGTTTAGCGATCTTCTTCACATCGCTGACAGGCAGCGCGTCACGGGCGATAATGAGTGCAAGCGGATCGCGATGCTCAATCGGAAGATCCTTGATCGGCAGCAACTGGTCTTCGGTCAGCTTGCCCTCCCGAATTTCCGTGCCGCTGACAATCAGCTTCCGCACGGAGTTGCCGAACTTCAGCAGCTCGCATTTGTTCTTGATATAGCTCTCGGGTTTGCCGAGTTTGCCGGCGAGGTACTTGATCGAGCTGTTGAATTTGGACTCGTTCATCAGCTTATGGAACGCTTCGGCTTCCTCGATCGGCGAGAAGCCCTCCCGCGTCAAATTCTCCGCGATTTGCTCCAAATAAATTTCCATTTCATCGGTCACATTCGAAACGATGCAGGGGATGGTTTCCTTGCCGAGCATCTTGCTGGCTTTGTAGCGTCTGTTGCCATAGATGATTTTGTAACGTCCGCCTGGGGTGGTACGCACTTTAATCGGGGAGAGCAGGCCGATCTCCTCGATGCTCTTCATTAGCTCCTGAAGCGCTTCTTCATCGAACTGATAGCGCGGCTGGTCGGTATCCTCATCGATTAGATGAGTCGCAATTTGAATGATATCCATATGATTTCTCCTATCTTCACAGTAAGAGTCCCCCGTATTATATACCAGGAACCATTCTGTGAAAAAGAGTTCACGCGGATTCGTGAGAAATCCAGTTGGGAATTCCGCGAATCGCTTAGCATGAAACGGAAATCGTTTGTCTATGTTCATGGCTATGATGAAAACAACTTCTTAGCCTGTTTTTTGCGTCCATAGTGCTGCTTTACACCATTTCCCTAAATTGGTTAATGATCTGGGATGTGATACGATGTAGACATTCTTTGTTTATTGTTGAATGGAGCTAAGAGGAGGTTATTCAAGTTGTCTTATTTATCGATTAGCACGTGGAGTTTGCATCGGCTGCTGGGGCCGCTTCGGTTTACGACGTGGAATGCGAAGGCCGGGCAGCATGAGCAAAGTGTTCAGGAACAGCCGCAAGCGTTGACCCTGCTGGAGCTCCCAGCCGAACTGGCGAGAAGAGGGTACCAAGCAGCAGAAGTATGTCACTTTCATATTCCATCAACAGACCCTGATTATTTAGCACAGCTGCGGGAAGCATTCAGCGCTGCAGCATTGTCCTTCGATACGCTGCTGCTTGATTATGGCGACCTCACCTCCGAAGACGAAGAGAAGCGTGCAGCAGACATTCGTTTCATGCGGGAGTGGATTGATATCGCATCGCTGGCAGGCGCGAAGCAGATTCGCATCATTGCCGGAGAAGCGCAGCCGGATCAGGAAGAAGCGATCCGCAAGTCAGCTGATGGCCTTATCGAGCTTGGTCGTTATGCCTCTGAGAAAGGTGTGCGTGTTGTAACCGAGAACTTTAAGGCGCTCACTTCAACGGGCACATCGAGCGTGAAATTATTAGAGAGCATCGGCGACGCGGCTGATTTCATTACAGACTTCGGCAATTTCGCGTTTCCAACCAAATATGCAGAGTTTGCTATGACCTTGCATCGCAGCGTATCCGTTCATGCCAAAGCGCAGTATGACGGCGACGGATACCCTGATCGAGAAGAATTTCTCAAATGCTTAGAAACCGTGCGTGCGGCTGAGTTTAACGGCGCAATCGTACTTATTTATGATGGTCCCGGCGACATGTGGGCAGGGCTTGATCGGATTAAAGAGATTGTAGCGGAATATTTATAGAGAAGAGGTGATTGAAATGTCCTTTGTCATTGATGCCGCAACCCGAATCGGAAAGGTCCATTTGCGAGTTAGCCATTTGGAGCGTTCGCTTGCGTTCTACCGTGAAGTTGTAGGGCTGCAGGTTCTCTCTCAAGGAGAAGGCACAGCGGAGCTGAGTGCACAGGACAGCTCTGCACCTCTGCTGCATCTGCGAGAAATCCCGAATGCCGTGCCGCGTCCGCGCCGATCAGGAGCGGGTCTGTATCACTATGCTTTGCTGGTGCCGGACCGTAAGTCACTCGGCCTTGCGCTGCGCAACCTCGTTGCAAGCGGCATCCACATTGGGCAGGCTGATCACTTCGTGAGCGAAGCGTTATATATTGCAGATCCCGACAACAACGGGATCGAAATCTACCGAGACCGCCCTCGCGAAGAGTGGGAACGCGATGAGAAGGGGCAGTATGTGATGGGCCTCGATCCGATCGACTGGGAGGGCTTGTTGGCGGAAGCCGGCGATGCACCGTGGAGCGGACTGCCTGCAGGCACGACAGTGGGACACATTCATCTTCATGTCTCTGAACTGCCGACTACGGAACATTTCTACCATGATGTGCTCGGCTTCGCGCTTGTCGCTCAAATGGCGGATTCTGCGCTCTTCATCTCAGCAGGCGGTTATCACCACCACATCGGACTCAATGTGTGGGCAGGCATCGGCGCAGCGTTAACACCGGAGAACGCGCCGGGACTCGATTATTATGAAATCATACTTCCAAACGAATCCGCGCAAATGGCGCTCTTCGCACGTTTGCAGGCTGCAAGTGTACCTCTGCAAACCGACCGCGGAACGGTCATCGTACGCGACCCGTCCGGCATCGAGATTCGGCTTATCGTCCGATCGCAAGCGCCGCGCTAATAGAATGGTTATGACGCAAAGCCTCTATTATCCATCGACCTGGAAGAGGCTTTTTTGCTGAGTAAAATGTGTGATAATTGCAAAATTCGGATGGACGCTACTATCATTGATTTGCTTGATTTATCTAGACGTACACCGCTTCATTATGTACACAATTTTGTGTGGAGATATGCAATTACTGGTAAGAGGGAGGAGCTGCTTCATGGCAAGTCAGCGAGGGTTGCTGGTAACGTATATTCGCAACAATTGGTATATCTACGCATCCGGCATTTCGTTTTCCATTGCGGCGAATATATTTCAGGCTTATTTTCCGAAAGTGCTCGGCAGTTTCACGGATCAACTCCAGCAAGGTGGGCTTACCAAAGACGCAGTCTGGGATTCCAGCATGATCTTACTCTTAATTGGCGTTGCCTATGGCGTACTTGGCGGTATCGGACAGTTTCATATTATGTATGTGGGCCGCAAATTTGAATGGTATACGCGCAGGCGATTGTTTAGCCATTTCACCACGCTTGGCGAGCAGTACTATTCGAAGAACGGCGTCGGCAAACTGCTCAGTTATGTCATGAATGATGTAACGACTGTACGGGAGTCAATTGCGATGGGCGTCAATCAGACGGCGAACGCTGTGATGCTCATTATATCCGTTATCGTCATGATGATTCTGAGCGATATTCCGATTTATCTGATTCTGGTTTGTATTTCGCCGTTGCTGCTCATCCCATGGGTAGTCGTGCGAGTCGGACCTAACATTCGTAAGCGCTCTCTTGCTGTCCAGGAGTCGCTTGGCGCGATGACGGAATCTGCGGAAGAACAGTTCGGCGGCATTCGCGTGACGAAGAAATTTGCGGTAGAAGACATTATGAACGAGAAATTCGGCAAATCCGTTGACCGGATCAGGGATAATCAGCTGAAGCTGGTGCGCATCTCGTCTTATTTTCAAGCACTCATTCCTTTTCTCGGGGCACTATCCCTCATCATTACACTGGCTTATGGCGGGTATTTGGCACTTGGCGGCACGATTACGCTCGGTAACTTCGTTGCCCTTACGCTCTATGTTCGCATGATGGTCAACCCGCTGCAGGCGATCGGGAATGTGATCAATACGATTCAACGTTCTCGCGCGTCTGTCGAGCGATTGAATGATCTGCTGAACAAGCAGCCGGAAATTAAAGAAGAGCCTTCTGCGGTGGAGGTCGATTGGGAGCGCGAGACGCTGTCGATCAACGACTTGTCCTTCACGTATCCGGATTCGCCGGAAGAGGCGCTTAAGCATATTTCGCTTCAGGTAGCACCGGGTAAGACGATTGGCATCGTAGGGAAGACAGGTTCGGGCAAAACAACCCTCACCAAGCTGCTCCTTCGCGTTTACGATCCTCCACTCGGGGCAGTAACAGTCGGCGATAAGGATCTGCGCAGCTTGAAGCTTGAGAATTTGCGCGGTGGAATTGCTTATGTTCCGCAGGATGGGTTCCTGTTCAGCTCGACGATTCGGGATAATATTTCGTTCTACAAACGCGGTGCAGACCTTGCCCTAGTGGAGAAAGCAGCGCGGCATGCCAAGATTCACGAGAGCATCATGTCGTTTCCCGATGGCTTCGAGACGAAGCTGGGCGAGCGGGGCGTTACCCTCTCCGGCGGTCAGCGTCAGCGGACTGCGCTTGCACGCGGCATGATGATGGATGCGCCGATTCTCATTCTGGATGACAGCGTCAGCGCCGTCGATGCCGTTACGGAGACCGCTATTATTGATACGATTCGTAAGAAACGTCAGAACAAAACAACGATCATTATCGCTCACCGGATCAGCGCGCTCAAACATGCCGATGAAATCATCGTGCTGGACGAGGGCCGGATTGTGCAGCGGGGAACGCATGGATCACTGCTTGCGCAGGGCGGCATCTATGCCATGCTCCATGCCATTCAGGAGGAGGGAAGCGGCGTTGGCTAAAATCATCAACAACGGACAGGTGGACGCGAGATTAGATAGTCCGGTTGCTCCCAGCAAAGAGAGTAATAAGGAAGCTTACAAGGGGCTTATCGCATATGCGAAGCCGTATCGATTGACCTTTCTGGCCGTGTTTGGCTGTATTATCGTTGCGATCGCCGCAGATTTGCTGCAGCCCTATCTGGTTAAGATTGCGATCGATGATCATTTGATGAAGGGCGATCGCAGCCCGAATACGCTTTTTCTCATTGCAGGCCTTTATCTTCTACTTTCAGTCGCAGGATTTGTATTTACGTTCTTGCAAAATAATCTGCTTCAGAAGGCCGCCCAAGGTATCGTTGCTGCGATTCGCAAGAAGCTGTTCCGCCATATCTCGAAGCAGTCGATGTCGTACTTCGACCGTGTGCCAAGCGGCAGTCTCATCACGCATGTGTCGAGCGATACGGAGTCGCTCAATCAGTTCTTCTCGCAAGTGCTGCTAAGCGTGCTGCGTGACGGCCTGACACTGGTGTTCATTATCGCGTTAATGTTTCAGCTTGATGTGAGGATGACGCTCTACTGCCTTATTTTGCTGCCGATCATTGCACTGAATGCTTTCGCATTCCGTTCCTATATGCACACGACCTACCAGATGGCGAGAACCAATTTGTCGAGAATGGTTGCTTTTGTTGCAGAGAATTTGGCCGGCATGCGCATCATTCAAGTGTTCCATCAAGAGAGAGAACAGCAGAAGCAGTTCGATGAGAAGAATCGCCTCTACTTCCGCTCCAATTTGCGGGAAATTCGGACGAACGTGCTGTTTAACCGCTCTTTTGAAATTATGGGCAACTTGTCCGTTGCATTCGTCACGTGGCTTGGCGGCAATGCGGTGCTGGGCGAAAGTCTTCCGTTTGGCGTACTCTTCGCGTTTATTACGTACATTCGTCAATTCTTCCAGCCAATCAATAATATCTCGCAGCAGTGGAATACCCTTCAATCCGCAACGGTATCGTTGAACCGGATTTGGGGAATATTCGGTACGGTGCCGGAAGTGCGGGATGCCGAGAATGTACGAAGCTTGGATGCTGCGGCTGTGAAAGGGAAGATTGATTTTGACGGCGTGAAATTCGGCTACAAGGATGGCTTGCCGGTTATTCATCATCTGGATCTGCATGTGAAGCCGGGCGAAATGATCGGAATCGTCGGGACAACCGGCGCAGGCAAAAGCTCACTCATCAGTCTGCTCTGCCGATTCTACGATGTGCAGGAAGGCCGCGTCACGATTGATGGCACCGATGTTCGCGATCTGCCGCAGGAGACGCTTCATCGGTTGATCGGCTTGGTGCAGCAGGAGCCCTACCTCTACTCCGGCAGCATCATCGATAACGTCCGATTGTTTGACGAGACGATTACGAGGGAGCAAGTCATGGAGGCGTGCAGACTGGTAGGCGTGGATACGCTCATCGGACGGATGAAGGACGGCTACGATACACGCTTGTCTGAGCGGGGGAGCGGGCTGTCTGCCGGCGAGCGTCAGTTGATTTCATTCGCGAGAATCATCGTGTTCAAGCCGAAGATCCTTATTCTCGATGAAGCGACAGCTAACTTGGATTCGCATTCCGAACAGCTCATTCAAGAGGCGCTGACGGTCGTCTCCCAAGGGCGGACGACGCTGGTTATCGCGCATCGGTTGTCCACCATTATGGGAGCGGACCGGATCCTCGTCATGAAACAAGGCGAGATCGTTGAGGAAGGCAACCATAGGGAGCTGCTCGCGCGCGGCGGATATTATGAGGAGCTGTACCGGCATTCGCAAGGGCGGAAAGCACAGCAGCTTGCCGCGGGAGCGGCTGGAGCAGCGACTGCAACAGCTGTTGGTGTGAAGAAGAGTTGCGGAGTGGGGTAGCGGGGATAGCGGGGATAGAGCGGGTGAACGGGGCATAAATGGGGATAACTATGGAAGTTATCCCCGGAAATTTGGTCAAATGTGGATGGTTTGTGAGTAAATCTGTGGATAGAGTGGTGAAACTCGCCTCGGTGCCGGGATTGTTAGTCCAAAGCGGACTATCCGCTCTCGGTTGCTCTCGAAGTAACTTGCTCTCGTTCGCTCGAAGCTACCTGTTTTCGTTCGCTCGAAGTAACTTGCTCTTGTTCGCTTGAAGCTGCCTGCTTTCGTTCGCTCGAAGTAACTTGCTCTCGGTCGCTCGAAGCTACCTGCTTTCGTTCGCTCGAAGTAACTTGCTCTCGGTCGCTCGAAGCTACCTGCTTTCGTTCGCTCGAAGTGACCCGCTCTCGGTCTCTCAAACTGACCTACTCTTGGTCGCACGAAGTAATCTGCTCTCGGTCGATCAACTAATCTACACTAGGTCTCTCGAGTCAAAAATAGTGACTATTAGACAACATTTTTCTAATCTGGCTCACTAGACCAGCAAAATGTTGCGCTGTATGCAACATTCAAGATAAATCCGGGCCTTTTATCGTGATAATCAATGATAATGTTGCCTTTGCCGCAACATTATCGAAGCAGAGGGCAGATTTTCGGCGCAAATGTTGCCGGATGCGCAACATTTGCACTGTAGAGCAGATGCATCGGCCATGCAGCTGCTCTCGCGAGCGGCAAGAAGCGTACCGGGACATCTACATGGGAGCAAATTCAGCGAAATGAGCGGAAGAAGCGTACCACGAGGTCTACATGGGAGCAAATTCGGCGAAATGAGCGGATGAAGCGTACCAGGAGGTCTACAAGGAGCAATTTCAGCGAAATGAGCGGAAGAAGCGTACCAGGAGGTCTACATGGGAGCAAACGCGGCGAAATGAGTGGAAGAAGCGTACCAGGAGGTCTACATGAGAGCGAACGTCAATAGACAATTTGAAATGATCTGTGAGATAATCGACTACTAGATGATACTCAGTCTGACGTAAGGAGCTTGAGGAATGGAATACCTAGTATTGCTTGCAGAAATAATGCTGGTCAATCTCGTACTTAGCGGCGACAATGCTGTTGTTATCGCGCTCGCGAGCCGTAATTTGCCTTTGCAGCACCGGAAGAAAGCGGTTTGGTGGGGAGCGATGGCTGCTGTAGGGCTGCGGATTATTTTGACTGCGGTTGCCGTATATTTGCTCAAAATCCCGTTCATCCAAGTGGCCGGCGCATTGCTGCTGTTCTGGGTAGCGATACAGCTGCTTAAGGATGATGGTGACGGCAAGGACATCGAAGGTGCGCAATCGCTCGTGAAAGCGATCCGGATCATCGTGATGGCCGACTTTATTATGAGCTTGGACAATGTACTGGCGATTGCGGCCATTGCCAACAATAATATTTGGCTGATGTCGCTCGGGGTCGCGCTAAGCATCCCAATTATCGTATGGGGCAGTCAGTTGATCATGTCGCTGTTGCACAAATTCCCGATTTTTATTTATCTCGGTGCCGGCATTCTAGGTTACACGGCCGGTGAAATGCTGGAAGAGAGCGAAACCGTGAAATCGGGGCTGCACAAAGTTTCCGAGTATGCGGACAATATCTTCCCGTTCATCTGCGGACTGCTTGTCATCGCTATTGGTTACCTCTTACAGAAACGTGGGCGTTCCGAAGTACAGGGAGCTTAACATCCATCTTTGAATGTGAACAAAAGGCGAGCCGCAAGGGATTCAGAATCCCAAGCAGCCCGCCTTTTCTATTTACCCCCGTGATTTTCTCTTCAACAATGCAACCCCGTTCGCTTCAAGCTGAACAGACGAGCCAACCGCAGCTCCGCTCTCAAGCTCCTCGTAAGCACATTCATCCAGTGCAACGCTTTGCGCGGCACCGCTGAAATTCATCAAGAAGATATAATCATGCTCCCCATCTGAGCGCAGCTGCGCAGTCACGCCATCCGGCAGCTCCGTGTCCATCGTGCGGTTAACGCCTGCCTCTTTCACAATACGAGCGTAGAAGTCACGCAGAAAATCTCCCTTAAGCCGCGTCGCCATATGATAGGCGCGACCTGTACCAAGTCGATTCACGGTCAGCGCCGGCTGCCCCGCATAGAAGTCACTCTCATATACGCCGAGCACCTCCGCGCCTTCCGCATGGATGATCTCACAAATTTCGTGCGACTCATAGGTTCCGCTGAGCCCAAGGCGATTGCCCTCTGATAAAACCAATCCGTTGCGATCATGGTCATACAAGCCTTCGATTTCCTCCGCCCAGATCCCAAGCGTCTTACGCAGCGGCCCCGGGAAACCACCGAGATGGCAGAGATCGGTTGCGCCGACAATGCCTGACCAGTACGTGGTTACGAGCGTGCCGCCGTTCTCCACAAACTTCTCCAGCCGGCGTCCTGTCTCTTCGGTGCATAGGTACAGCATCGGAGCGACGATTAGGTTGTAGCAGGACCAGTCCTCCTCGGAACCGACCACATCAACGGGAACACCGAGATCCCAGAAGGCTTTATGATGCGCAATGACCGTTTCCTCATAACGCAGCCCGATGTTCCGCGGTCCTTGCGAGTCTTTGATCGCCCAGCGATTATCCCAATCGAAGAGTAGTGCTGATTGCGAAGGCGTCGAACTGCCCAGCACCTCTGTTAAACCGGATAATGTCTTTCCAAGCGAAGCAACATCCCGGAACACGCGTGTATGCTCCGTTCCGTCATGATCGACGACAGCGCCGTGAAACTTCTCGCTGGAGCCGCGGCTTTTGCGCCACTGGAAGTACTGTACCGAATCGGAGCCATGCGCCACCGCTTGCAGGGAAGAAAGGCGGTGCATGCCCGGACGCTTCAGCTTGCTGACAGGCTGCCAGTTCGTTAAGCTCGGTGTGCTTTCCATAAGCAGAAAAGGTTTCCGCTTCAAGGAACGGTACAAATCGTGGTAAAAGGCAAAGAAAGCAGCCTGCCCGATATCGTCGGCGGCAGAATGCCAGGTCGGATAAGCATCCCACGAAATGACATCGATTTCTTGGGCAAGCTTGCGGTAATCCAGCCCTTCGATCATATGCATATTGGTTGTAATCGGAAGCTGTGGGTTGAACGGTCGAACCGAAGCAACCTCATGTCTGCAGAAGTCCGCCGTTTGATCGCTGACAAAACGACGCCAATCCAAATTATGGGCATGCACCAGAAATTCACCGTGGAAAGCCGGAGACTCAATTTGCTCCCAATTCGTATAGGTATGTGCCCAGAAAGTCGTCCACCATGCTGTGTTGAGCGCATCAAGTGAACCGTACTTCGCTTTCAGCCACTCGCGAAATGCATCCTGACAATAATCGCAATGACATTCGCCGTTATATTCATTTGAGATATGCCAACCTAGGACGGCAGGGTGATTGCCATACCGCTCGGCCAGCTTCGCATTCATAATGGCGGTTTTCTCGCGGTAAACAGGCGATGTAAAGCAGTGATTATGGCGCATGCCGAACAGGTTACGTACACGGTTGGCTTCTACGCGAAGCACTTCGGGATATTGCTGTGCCATCCATGCCGGACGCGCACCGCTTGGTGTAGCGAGCCAAGCGAAGATCCCATTGGCTGCGAATGTATCCAGCAAGCGGTCCATCCATTCGAAGGTGAACACGCCTTCCTCCGGCTCCAGTGCAGCCCATGCGAAGATCCCTACTGCCATCGTATTGCAGCCTGCGAGCTTCATCAGTCGAATATCTTCGGCAAGGACCTCCGGATATTGCTGCCACTGATCCGGATTGTAGTCGGCGCCGTGCATGAAAGCTGGGAGCTTGTCGCTGATCGGGGGAAACTTTTGGAGCTTTATCGTCATGGTTTGAAATCCTCCTCATTATTATCGTACAATTCTCGCATTGCGATTTATGATTTGCAGTCTATATGAACTCCATAATAGAATATTATTGCAGGATTCGCATCGAACGAAACGAATAATAAATCGGATAATTTGAACATAAAAGGAGAAGAGAGAATGCTCCCGTTTGTACTGGCAGAATTGCCCCAACGTCATAAACCTCTGCCGCTATCTATTTATTGCATAGGCAGCCATGAGCAGAAGCATTTGATAAGACCCGAGGGGTTTCCCGCGCATCAGCTGTTTCTGACTCGGCAAGGGACAGGCCAATTCGTCATCAATGGCAGCGAGAATATTGTGCTCAAGCCCGGAAGCGCATTGCTGCTGAAGGAGCATGTGAGCCATGAATATTATCCTCACGATATGGACGATGGACAGTGGGAGCTTGGTTTTGTTGCGTTTCGAGGTGCAGCGGCAGAAACGATGCTGGATATGATCATGCGATCATCCGAAGCGGCAGCAGTGACAGCGACAGCGATGGCTGAGCAGAATATACACTATCTTTTCGAACCGACTAACTTCGATGAACTATGGGAGAAGCTCGAACTGCTGTGGCATATGATCAGCGTGAGTGGTGAAGACGGCTATTGGGAGGCCTCGCTGGGCGCCTATGATTTGCTATTGACTGTTATTAGGGGCTCAAGCGGGACGGAGCTGAAGCAATCCGTTACCCCGGGAGGCGACGGCAATGCCGCGCTGAAAGCAGGTGTTCAGCTAATGCATGACCATTATAATGAGCGATTGCTCCTTACGAATGTAGCCCGAGCGTCCGGCTACTCGGTGCAGCATTTTCATCGGTTGTTCGTCGGCAGCTACGGGATGACACCGAATCAGTATATAAATCGCATCCGAATGAAGCGGGCGGTGCAGCTGTTGGAGGAGCTTGGGCATGCGAGCGGCAGTGTCGAGAAGGTAGCCATGCAGCTTGGAATGGAGACGAGTTATTTTATCCGATTGTTCAAGAAAACGTACGGAACGACCCCCAAACAATGGAAAACCAATTAATTTGTTTAAAAAATTGACGAAATTGTGTACTCGCCGTTAAAATAAGGATTAACACTTTGGCACTTTTCCGAGTCAAAGCATATGTGCGTTAACGGGGTACTAGACAAACATTGATGAAAAGGGGTAATAATTGTGAAGAAAAAGATGATTGCTTCTCTCCTAATCTCAGCGGCTGCACTTGTGGCGGTAACTGGCTGCGGGGCCAAAAATGACAACACGTCAGGTTCCGGCAACAACGCGGACTCCAAAACGTATTCAATCGCGATCTCGCAGTATGTCGAGCATCCGTCGCTTGACGCAACACGCGAAGGTTTCCTGGCTGCACTTAAGGATGCCGGTATTACAGAAGGCGACAACCTGAAGGTTGATATGAATAACGCGCAAGCGGATGCCAGCAATAATCTATCTATCGCACAGAAGATTGCTTCCAAGGATTATGATCTCATTCTAGGTATCGCAACACCGTCGGCACTTGCTGTTGTGCAAGAAGAGAAAGAAAATCCGGTCTTGTTCGCGGCTGTAACAGACCCGCTGGCAGCAAAGATCGTCAGCAACCTGGATAAGCCGGGCGGTAACGTTTCAGGTGCATCGGATACGAATCCTGCAGCGATTACGCAGCTAATGGAATTTATCGCAAGCAAATTTACAAACGTGAAGACAGTGGGTATGGTCATCAACGAAGGCGAGCCGAATGCGGTTATTATGGCAGACCTGGCGGAGAAAGCACTTGGCGAGCACAACATCAAACTGCTTAAAGCGCCTGTAACGGCAACTTCCGAAGTAAGCCAAGCGGCTGAATCGCTGGTTGGTCGTGCGGATGCCCTTTACATCGCACTCGATAACACGGTTGTAAGCAGCGTTGACTCTATCATTAAAGTAGCTAACGATAACAAAATCCCGTTCTTCTCGAGCGATCGCGATACCGTTGAGAAGGGTGCTTTTGCAACGGTAGGCTTCAAATATTATGACCACGGCTACCAAGTCGGTCAAATGGCTGTTGAAATCCTGAAGGACGGCAAGAAACCGGCTGACATGAAAGTGACTGTGCCGGAGAAGCTGGATCTTATTCTTAACCTGAAAGCCGCTGAAGCGCAAGGCATCACGGTTACAGACGAGATGAAGAGCGAAGTGAAAGATCAAGACAACAACATTATTAAGTAGGGCAAATCGGAGTGGGCGGTTCCTGTCGCTCGCTCCTTTTTTATTTTATTAAGGAGGCTATTACGATGCTAGGATCAATGATCGGAGCGGTAGAGCTGGGTCTGCTGTATGCATTAATGGCGATCGGCGTCTACATCACGTTCCGCATACTCGATTTTCCCGATTTGACTGTTGACGGCAGTTACACGACAGGCGGCGCTGTTGCGGCGATCATGATTACGCATGGCTATGAGCCGTGGATTTCAACCATCTGTGCATTTATCTGCGGGTTGGCTGCGGGTGCGATTACAGGCCTGCTTCATACAAAAGGCAAAATCAACGGACTTCTCGCCGGTATTCTCATGATGATCGCGCTCTACTCCATTAATCTGCGGATTATGGGTAAGCCGAATATTTCGCTTGTGAATACAGACACGTTGTTCTCCGCTATTTCGGATAATAGCTGGGTGTACATCCCGGTTCTTGCCGTTCTTGTGCTGCTCGTTAAGTTGCTGCTGGATGGGTTTCTTCACACGGATGTGGGGCTTGCGCTTCGTGCGACCGGCGATAATGCCCGCATGATTCGCAGCCTGGGTGCCAACACGGATACGACCAAAATCATCGGCGTGAGTCTATCGAACGGACTCGTTGCGTTATCCGGTGCGTTAATCGCGCAGGAGTCGGGTTTTGCGGACATGTCCATGGGCGTCGGCACGATCGTTCTGGGACTTGCTTCGGTTATCATCGGGGAAGCGATCTTCGGCTTCCGCACTGTGTTTCAAGCGACATTGGCGGCCGTTCTCGGCTCCATCGTGTACCGGATTATCTACGCGCTTGCGCTGCGCGTCGAATTCTTCGATGCATCTGATTTGAAAATGATTACGGCGCTAATTGTAGTCGCTGCCCTGGTCATCCCGACCGTTCGACGCTCGATGAAGCAGAAGGCTTTGGCCCGTAAACGAACCCAGGAGCTGCTCGTTGCGGCCGGCAGTAAGGGAGGTCGAGCTTAACATGCTGGAAATTGCGCAAGTATCTAAGCTATTTAATCCCGGAACGCCGGATGAGAAAATCGCGCTGATGAACATTCAGCTGAAGCTGAATCCCGGCGACTTCGTTACCGTTATCGGCAGCAACGGTGCGGGTAAATCAACGCTGATGAATATCATCTCCGGCGTCATGAAGCCGGATATCGGCGAGGTTCGCATTGATGGCAAAGTGATCCACCATCTGCCGGAACATGAACGCAGCCGCTGGATCGGGCGCGTCTTCCAAGACCCGATGGCAGGTACCGCTCCTACGATGTCGATCGAGGAGAACCTGTCGATGGCCTATATGCGCGGCAAGAAGCGGGGCCTCAGCTGGGGAGCGAGCAAGGCGAAGCGCAAGCTGTTCCACGAGCAGCTGCAGCGCTTAGGCATTCGGCTCGAGGAACGGATGAGCGCGAAGGTCGGCCTGCTGTCCGGCGGCGAGCGCCAGGCGCTGAGCCTGCTGATGGCGACGTTCACGAAGCCGCAAATTTTGCTGCTGGATGAACATACGGCAGCGCTTGACCCGGCTCGCGCGGAGCTCATCACGGTGCTGACCGAAGAGATCGTCCGCGAGATGAAGCTGACGACGCTCATGGTCACGCACAATATGGAGCAGGCGATTCGCCTCGGCAATCGCTTGATCATGATGGATAAAGGTCGCATCATTCTGGACATTCCGGAATCACGCAAACGCGACCTGACCGTTCCGCAGCTGCTCGGCGAATTCGAGCAGATTAGCGGCCGTCAGCTGGCGGACGATCGAATCGTCCTAGGATAGAGAGAAAGTCGAGAACAGGCTGCGCGGAGCGGCAGGTTCTCGACTTTTTTGTTGTTGTGCAGTACGCGAGGAGCGTGGTGAGCAGCGGCCAAACGGGAGCCGACGTTCTCCACCGCCACTCCCCGGCCAACCCAGCCTCCCGTGCATGATCTCCACCACCGAAAGAAGCCTGTTCGTTCTTCATGCTCACTAACCGACCAACCCAGCCGCCCGCGCATGATCGCGCCAAGCGCCACCGTCGCCCGCGCCAGCTACTCCCCAAGCTGCTTCGTCAGCCATTCCTTCACCGTGTCGAATACGTCATCGCGGTCGAGCTCGTTGTGGAGCTCGTGCTTGAGGCTGGGCCACTCGATGAAGGTGCATGGCGCACCGGCCAAGTCGGCGAACTGCCGGCTAGCTTTAATAGAGGTTACTTTGTCGCTCCCACCATGCATGAGCAGCAGCGGCAATCGCCACTCGGCAGCATGTTTTAATGCCCACACCCCCGCGGTTTGCACGCTGAGGAAGAAGCGAGCGGTGATGGAGCCATGGCCAAGCGGATCCTCCTGGTACCGTTTGATCATAATCGGATCAGAAGTCAAATGATCGCCGTTCATAGGTCTATTATTGGAATAGGACGGGAATAATCGATTCACCACCCGCGCGACCATAACTTGGAGCGGGGGCGGGTTGAAGGCGAGCATCAGCCATGGCCCCGTGACGATAACCCCGTTAACCTCCGGTTTCCGCCGGAGTACGTAGTTCAGCGTAACGTTGCCGCCCATGCTATGCCCGTACAGGAAAACCGGCGTATCCGGAAAGCTCTCTTGTGCCGCAATCAGCATCGAATCGACGCCGTCCAGCAGCGCATCATACGTTGGTGTGTGCCCGCGTTTGCCCTCGTTCTTCCCATGTCCTACCTGATCGAAGCCGAAGACCGCATACCCGGCTGCCGTAAACATTTCAGCAACATGCCGGTAACGACCGATATGCTCACCCATTCCGTGGATAAGACATACAACGGCTCGAATGAGCTGCCGATTCTCGGGCCTCCATTCACAAGCATGGCGAACGGTGCCATCCTCGCATTGCAGCTGAAAACTACGCTCAATCATCATTCTGCCTCCCGTAGGCGTTCATTCCGCCAGATGCGATTTTTCCGAATTGTTCTCTACATTGCTAATTCAAACTTTACCATAGTAGAACAGGGAAAATAAATGTGAACGCGAATCCCCTAAATTTTAGACTGGCAAGAAAGCAGGAGTTACGGCATTATAGAGAGAAGTTCAACGGTAGCAAGTTTATTCTAATAAACCCAATGGTGTTGTATCAGGAAAGGTGGACGTATGCGTAAAACGAAAGTAGGTATTATTGGCTGTGGCGCAATCAGCAGCATTTATCTGGAGAACTGCACAGGCAGCTTCAGCGGTGTACTTGAAGTTGTAGCCATCGCGGATCTGTTCGTAGAGTCAGCGCAGAAGCGAGCGGAAGAGTTCAACATTCCCAAGGCGTGCTCGGTTGTAGAACTGCTGGCAATGCCCGAGGTCGAAATCGTCATTAACTTAACATCCCCGACTGTTCATACGGAAGTAAACTTGCAAATCCTGCATGCCGGCAAGCATGTATACGCAGAGAAACCATTCGCGCTAACACGTGAAGATGCAGACCGTGTCCTTGACCTAGCTCGTGAAAAAGGTCTTCGTGTCGGCATCGCGCCGGATACATTCCTTGGTGCAGGCCTTCAAACCGCTCGCAAGCTGATCGAAGATGGCTGGATCGGTACGCCTTATGCGGCAAGCGGCTTGATTATTATGGGTAACGCTTACGATGCCATGCATCCACAGTTCCAAAACTTCCTGCAAACCGGCTGGGATCCGCTTTTTGATATGGCACCTTACTACTTGACGGCTTTCGTTAATTTGCTGGGTCCGGTTCGTAAAGTGTCCGGTTCCGTAGGTAACGTGAATCGTGAATTTACGGTGACGAATCCGAAATCGCCTCGTTTTGGCGAAACGGTGCCTGTTACAGCGCCTATGCATGTTTCGGCCTTGCTGGAGTTTGATAACGGGGTATCCGCAACGCTGCAAGTCGGCAAAGAGAGCTTCGGCTACACGCCGCGCCTGGAGATTTACGGTACGGAAGGCAATCTGGTAGTAAACGATCCGAACATGTTTGATGGGGCGATTACGCTGCAGCAAGCAAACGGTACAGTGAAAGAGTTCCCGTATTCCCACGGTTTCTCGAAGAACAGCCGCGGCATCGGCGTAGCCGACATGGCGTATGCGATTCAATCCGGCAGAGCACATCGTGCAAGCGGAGAGCTGTCCCGTCACGTGCTCGATATTACAATTGGCATACTCGACAGCGCTGAGAGCGGCAAACATATTGCGGTCACAGCACCATGCGAAGTTCCGGCTCCACTGCCACTTGGCTTGAAATACAATCAACTAGACGCATAGCACATTTGAAATAAGATGGGGGTCTTCATATCATGAGTGACAAAATTCGAGTTGGACTGATCGGTTACGGTTTTGCCGGCCGTATTTTTCATGCGCCTTTTGTAGATGCTGTTGAAGGATTGGAGCTGGCTGCCGTTGTTGAGCGCAGAACCGCCCATTCGAAGGAGAAATACCCTGGCGTGAAAGTCGTCAACGATGTCCGTTATTTGTACGAGGATCCAAGCATCGACCTCATTATCGTAACGACGCCAAGCACGGATCATTACGCATTCGTCAAAGAAGCGCTGCTCGCCGGCAAGCATGTGGTTGTAGAGAAGCCGTTCACGCCGACTTCCGCAGAAGCGGACGAGCTTATTGCCCTGGCCAAAGAGCAGGGCAAAGTACTGAGCGTCTATCATAACCGCAGATATGACGGCGATTACTTGACCATTCAGGAACTGCTTCGTCAAGGGATGATCGGCGAAGTGAGGGACTGCACGTTCTCGTGGGACGGCTTCGACCCCGTCATGAATTCCACGAACTGGCGTGAAGGAGCGCTGCCGGGTACAGGTGTTTTCTACGATCTAGGCGTTCATTTCTTCGACCAGGCGCTGACGCTCTTCGGCATACCGGATGCAATCAACGGCGATGTGCGTGTGCAGCGAGAAGGAGCAGAGGCTCATGATTTCTTTGATGTGACGCTGTTCTATGGTAATCAGCAGAAGGTGCGAGTGAAGTCCTCGAAGTTTGTACGTGAAGCCAGCCCGCGTTATGTACTGCATGGCACGGAAGGCTCTTTCGTCAAATACGGAACCGACCCGCAGGAGGCTGCCCTGATTGGCGGCGCGATGCCGAACGATCGTGGATTCGGTATTGAACCGAGAGAAAATTGGGGAAAGCTCAATTCTTCGATCGGCAGCATGCATTTTGAAGGCGTTGTTGAAACGTTTCACTCGTCTTACAAGGGATATTATGACAATATTTACAAACATATCATCGGACAAGCAGAACTGAATGTGAAGCCGGAAGAAGCGAGAAATGCGATCCGTTTGATCGAGCTGGCGCTTCAAAGCAGTGAGGAAGGCAGAACGCTGCCGGTTAAGCTGTAGGCTGAATCGCTCGTCTGCAAAATAGGAGGAACGAAGCTATGTTTCCATTCCAAGCGTCATTGAACGCGTCGACATTATTTCCTTTTAAGCTGAATGTGCTGGAGCAGATTAAGGTTGCTGCCGAAGCAGGTTATGAAGGTATTGAGCTGTGGGTTTCGGACATTGAAGCTTTTCTCGCAAGCGGCGGTACTGCTGAGCAAATCAGAGCGTGCCTGAGCGAGAATAACGTTGTATTCGCTAACGCGATTGCGTTCTTTAAATGGGCGGATGCGGATGCAGCTGTTCGCGCAGAGGGTTTTGCCCAAGCGGGGCGGGAACTGCGCATGCTGGCTGAGCTTGGCTGCCGCGCTGCGGCTGCGCCACCTTTTGGCGATGTGGCGAGCGTTTCGCTCAGCGACATGGGACAGTATTATGCGGAACTGACGGCGCTTGGCCGCGAGATCGGCATTGATGTTTATTTGGAGTTCTGGGGCAAGGCGAGCAAGCTTTCGACCGTTAACGAAGCGAAGGAAGTCGTTCTGGCTTCCGGGATCGAGCAAGCACAGGTACTGTTGGACCCGTTCCATATGTACACTGGCGGCAGTAGTGTTGAGGATTTGAAGCAGCTGCAAGGCCGTCAGATCGGCATCGTTCATGCCAATGACTATCCGGCTGCTCCTTCAAGAGAAGTCATTACGGATGCTGAGCGGGTATTTCCCGGCGAAGGCGTTGCTCCACTGAAAGAGATTGCCGAAGTGTTGTACGCTTCCGGCTACCGTGGTTTTCTATCGGTGGAATTGTTCATCGAAGACTTCGGCACCCTTACGGCTCTGGAAGTTGCGAGCAAAGGGATTACGACATTGAAGCAAGCTTTTCAGGTGGAAGGTTAAAACTTGAGTTACGTTAAGGGCTGGGCATTCGGATCAAATCCGGTGCGCAGCCCTTTTCCAATATCTTCTTTACAGCTAGCCGCTTGCAGGCCTATAATCGACTCGGGTAGCGCCAATTTAGGTTCTAAGGGGATGCTGTAATGAAACTGTCCGTATGTTTGGATGCTTTGTATCACGGGAAGGATTTTTTCGCCAGCCTAGAGGAAGTTCGCGCCATTGGGTATGACACGGTCGAGTTCTGGTCGTGGTGGGATAAGGATGTGGAACGTCTTGCACAACTTGCAAGCGATTACAACATGACGATTGCGTCCATGTGTGTGAAATCGGCGAACTTGGTTGATGAGTCATTGCGTGAGGCTTATCTGGATGGACTGCGAGAGTCCATTGCCGCTGCCAAGCAGCTGAACTGCCCCACATTGATATTAACGGTAGGGCAGGAATTAGCCGATGTATCGCGCGAAGTACAGCAGCAATCCATCATTGACGGGCTTCGTGCGAGCGCGCCGCTGGTAGAGGAAGCTGGCATCACCATTGTACTGGAACCGCTAAACACACTTGTTGATCATAAAGGCTATTATTTATCTTCATCGGAACAAGCTTTTGATATTATCCGTCAGGTTGGAAGTCCGAACGTGAAGCTGGTCTTCGACATCTATCATCAGCAAATTATGGAGGGCAATCTGCTTGCGAACATCCTTCCGAATTTGGAGCTGATTGGCCACTTCCATGCAGCGGGCAATCCGGGTCGTCATGAGCTGAGCTCGGGGGAGCTGCATTACGGACGGATTTTTGACGCAATTGATGCGGCTGGTTACGAAGGCTATATGGGGCTGGAATATTTCCCGATTGCCGCGCCGGAGGTTGGGCTCAAGGAACTGCTTGCTGAAGTGAAGGTTTAGAAAAGGTAGTAGGAGCAGTAGTGGTTGCAGGAGTAGAGCAGTAGCAAGAACAGTAGCAGGAACAGCAACAGTAGCAGGAATAGTAGCAAGAACAGTAGCGAGAACAGGCGCAGGCAGGCGGTAACAACAACAGCAACAACAACAACAACAGCAACAACAGCAACAACAACAGCAGTTCTGCAGCTTAGGATAGAGTGTTGTGCATGAAAGACAATGGGAGGAGCATGAATGATGAAGTTGACGGATGAGCAGCTTGCGTTCTTTGACACCTATGGCTTTATTAAGTTTGCCGGACTCTTGAAGGCGGAGAACAGTTGGATTACGGAGGAATTCGAAGCGGTTTTTCCAATGCTTGAGGAGAAACATGACGGCTCTAAGCGTACGATGATCGTGCCGTTCGCCGACCAGCGCGAGCGGTTGTGCTCGCTGATCGATGACCCGCGAATTGCCGGAATCGCGAAATCGCTGCTAGGTGAGGATTTCAATTACATGGGCAGTGACGGGAACTATTACACCGGCGACACGCCTTGGCACCGGGATGGAGAGAACCGTGCGCGTCGGCATATTAAGATGGCGCTGTACCTCGATGAGCTGGATGGTTCAAGCGGTGCGCTTCGTGTGATGCCGGGCACGCATCGGTTGGATGATCAGTACGGTCAGGATGCGGCAAAAGTTTGCCGGTCCATTGGCCAGCTTGGCATTCATGGCGCAGACCTGCCCGCACAAATACTCGATGTCGTGCCAGGCGATGTGCTGGTGTTCGACCACAATCTGTTTCACGCTTCCTTCGGAGGAAGTTCACAGCGCAGAATGTTCACCTTGAACTTGTGCCAGCGCTTCAAGGATGAAGAAATCGACGAGCTGCGCAGCTACATCCTGATGCATGCGCATTTCCGCCGCGACCACTATTATGGTCAAGCGATGCTAAGCAGCGCCACAGAAGAGCGCCGCGTCCACTTGGAGCAAGTCGACTCCCTCTGCGGCGACTACGCCAAACGGACCGAGCATCTCCCGCGCCTGCCGATGCGGATCGGAATGCCCTAATATGCTAAGCCCCACTGGGGAACGGTTTTCCGTTCTTTGGTAGGGCTTTTTATTGTTGTTGGTGAGGGAGAGCCGAGCTCTCGGCGAAAGACGTGAATGAGGGAGTCTACATGGGAGCAAATTCGGCGGAATGGACGAAAGAAGCGTACCAGGGAGTCTACATGGGAGCAAATTCGGCGGAATGGACGAAAGAAGCGTACCAGGGAGTCTACATGGGAGCGAATTCGGCGGAATGGGCGAAAGAAGCGTACCAGGGAGTCTACATGGGAGCAAATTCGGCGAAATGGGCGAAAGAAGGGTACCAGGGAGTCTACATGGGAGCGAATTCGGCGGAATGGGCGAAAGCAGCGTACCAGGGAGTCTACATGGGAGCGAATTCGGCGGAATTGGCTAAAGAAGCGTACCAGGGGATCTACATGGGAGCGGATTCAGCGGAATGAGCAGAAGCTGTGGTTCATTAAAGGTGGGCTTGATCATTATCCATCTAAACTATTAAAGAATTTTGGGGTAAGGCGGGGGAAAAGGATTAGGTTTTTGTTAGTTCTGTTAGAGCATGAGGAAGAAATTAAAAAAACGAGACCATAGCGGCCTCGTTTGATGAGATTAATCATTATTTGGTAAAGCAAAGCAGATTGTCGTCGCTGTGAAGATGGTTTAATATCGCTTGCTGGATCAGCTCCAGATCCTTGGTTCGAAACGCATTGAGCAAATCCTGATGATCCTTCTCCATGTGGTCCAAGTCGTAGAACGGCAGGTTTTTGGAGAAATGCAGGCGAATCTGGTTGACGATGCTTTGCCACGTGAGCATGACCGTGCGTTCAGCAGCCATCTCCAGAATGGATTGGTGAAACAGAATATCGAGGTCGACAAGGCGGCTCTTCGCCCCGCTCGTTACAGCTTCTCTCATCTCATCAATAATGCCCTGCTGCTTGCTGAAGAAGTGGTCATCCAGCTTGTCTAGATAGCGCTTCACAACGAACCATTCGATATGGAAACGGATCGGCATGAGAATGTTCTGCACTTCATCGGCATCCAGATCCGCGACGACGGTTTCTTTATAGGGAACGGAAAGCAGCAGACCTTCGCGTTCGAGCTGGCGGATCGCCTCACGAATGGGGCCGCGGCTGACTCCCATTTGCTCCGCAATTTCCATCTCTTTAATGCGCGCGCCGGGCTGCAGATGTCCGTGTAGGATCGCTTCTCGTAAATCATGCGTCACTTTCTCGCGAAGTGACGTATTGGCTTGCTGCTTGAATGTGAATTCAGCCATATCAGAATTGCTCCCTTATAAGAGTAAGACTCACAGAATGGTCCTAGGTAATCAGATAAATCTTAGTATACGTTGTAAATGTAGAAAATGCACTTTGTTTGTATTTTGTTAACAATCTACAATATACAATTAAGGCAAATATTGTTGACAATAATTCGAGCCCAGAACTACAATAAGCTTAATTAAATGTAAGCGCTATACTTATTTGAGGTCATATATCGCAGTCAGGATGCGCTATTTGAAGAATGGCAGTTCTGAATACGATGAACATTTTACGGCATGAAGATACTACACGAGCAAAGGGGAACCGGCTATGAGAATTACGGAAGTGGAATCGATTTATCTGCGTATTCCGGATTTGGATGCTGAGCGGTGTGATGGCACGCAGGATACGCTTATGATCCGCATTCATACGGATGAAGGGATTACAGGTTATGGTGAGGTTGACTCTGTTCCGCTCGTGGCGAAGGCAGCTATCGATGCACCGCCTTCCCATTCGATTGCTACGGGACTTCGCTCGCTTCTGATTGGCGAGAATCCGCTTGAAATCGACCGTCTGTGGGACAAAATGTACCGGGGCACGATCTACTTTGGCCGCGGCGGTCCGGTGATGCATGCGATGAGCGGCATCGATATGGCGCTGTGGGATATTGCCGGTAAGAAAGCAGGCCGTCCGGTGTCCGAGATGCTCGGCGGCACATACCGTTCCAAGCTCAAAGCCTATGCAAGCTCGCTTATGCCGGGCACGATTGAAGAAGCGGTTCGCCTGGCAGGGCAGTTCGCATCGGAAGGTTACAAGGCGATGAAGTTCGGCTGGGGGCCGATCGGCCGCGATCCGAAATTCGATGAGCAGCAAATTCGCGCGATTCGCGAAACCGTTGGCGAAGACATCGATGTGATGATCGACGGCGGTCTGGCCTGGGATCTGAAAGGCGCACTCCGCATGGCGGAAGTGTATGAGAAATACGGTGTCTTCTGGCTCGAGGAGCCGCTTCATCCGGAGGATCTGATCGGCTATCAGGAGCTGTCGAGACGGACGACGCTTCGCATAGCAGGCGGAGAGCAGGAGAGCGGCGTGACCGCGTTCCGCCGGTTGATTGAGGATGGCGGACATGATATTGTCCAGCCGGATTTGGGCCGCTGCGGCGGACTGACCGAAGGGAAGCGCATCGCGTACATGGCGCATGAGCGTCATAAGCTTGTTGTCCCGCATGCGTTCAAGACCGGGATTCTGGTTGCGGCGAGCACGCATTTTGCTGCGGCAATCCCGAACGGATTCATGATCGAGCATACCGCTTCCACGTCGCCGCTTGCACGCGAATTGGTTTCGGAGGCGATTGAGTTTAAAGACGGCTACGTGCACGTACCGGATCGTCCGGGCCTTGGCGTTACGGTTGATGAAGCAGTTGTGGAACGATATCGCGTCAAATAGGAGGATTTATCTCACATGGCGAAAGCGGGCAGGTTTGACGGCAAGGTGGCGCTGATTACAGGCGGGGCAACAGGAGTCGGCTATGCAACGGCATGCCGCTTGGCCTCGGAAGGCGCAACGGTTGTTATTACGGGCCGCCGTGCGGATGTCGGAGCAGAGGCTGCTGCTGCGCTAATTGAGCAAGGCTATCGCGCTCAGTTCATTGCTTGCGACGTGTCGGACGAAGCAGCGGTTGCCGCAATGTTCGCGCAAGTGGAGAGCGTCTACGGGCAGCTGGATATTCTCGTGAACAATGCGGCGATGTTCGAGCCGATGCGATTCCTCGGTGCGGAGATGAAGAACTGGCGCAAGGTGTTCGATATAATCGTCGACGGTACCTTCCACTGCACGCAAGCCGCTGCGCGAATGATGACGGCCAAGGGTACTCGCGGTTCGATTATTAATGTGTCCTCGATTAACGGCAGCCGCGCGCTGGATGAATCATCGAGCTACAATGCGGCGAAAGGCGCGATGGACCAATTGACGCGCAATACGGCGCTGGAGCTGATCGACGTCGGTATCCGTGTTAACTCCGTCGCGCTCGGTTTTATCGAGACGCCGATGTCGGTGGTGGATGGCGTGAAGGAGCATGAGACGGAGTGGTTTCGAGATATATACGTCGCCCGCGGCAAAATCGCCCAAAGGCGTCAAGGCCAGCCGGAGGAAGTGGCCGGCGTCATTGCTTTCCTGGCATCGGAGGATGCCTCTTATATGTGCGGTGCAGTCATTCCGGTTGATGGTGGATTGTCGATTACCTTTTGATAAACGAGAGAGGTGCGGGAGAAAGGGCTCCTTGCACCTCTTCATCCTGAGAGGAGATTAGATTCTATGCAAGCACTTATCTATGAAGGTCCGAAGGAAATGAATGTAAGGGAAGTCGATGCGCCGGTTGCAGGGGAAGATGAAGTTGTTATTCAGGTGGCATACAGCGGGATTTGCGGTTCGGAGCTAAGCGGTTTTCTAGGCAAAAACTCGCTCCGCAAGCCTCCGATGATCTTCGGCCACGAGTTCTCCGGTATCATTGCGTCCATGGGTAGCCGGGTTGAAGCGTCCGGCGCTTGGTCGCTTGGGCAGCGCGTCACGGCGAATCCGCTTGTGACCTGCGGTCATTGCGACAAATGCGCGAGCGGCAGGCAGCAGCTATGCGTCTCGCGAAAGCTGCTTTCCGCGGCGCTGCCCGGCAGCAACGCGGAATATGTGAAGATTCCGGCAGCCTTCGTCTATGCGGTGCCGGATGGGATGACGCTGCAGACGGCAGCGTTGGCGGAGCCGACTGCGTGCGCAGTGCGTGTAGCCGAGCTCGCCGCTGCGAAGCCGACGGACAAGGTGCTCATTCTCGGCATGGGGCCGATTGGATTGCTGGCTCTGCAAGCCGTGCTGCAGTATGGTGTCAGTGATGTCATTGCCGTGGACATGAATGAGGATCGCCTAGCGATTGCGCGTCGTCTTGGCGCGAAGCATGTCATCTGTCCGGCAGGCGTGGATACGCTGGAGGAAGTGAAACGGCTAACCGGCGGCAGCGGCGTGAACATTGCCATTGATGCCGTTGGCGCAGGCTTGACGCGCAAGCAGTGCGTGCTGGCCTGTGGGACCGGCGGTCGTGTTGTTTTTACAGGGCTGCATGAGGAAGAGTCGGCCTTGCCGATTAATATTGCGATCCGCAGCGAGATTACGATGACGGGCTCTTTTGCCTATTCGGCTATGAATTTCCGGACTGCGCTTCAGTGGCTGGAAGAAGGCCGCATCGGACTTGATGAGGGCGTTGTAGAGGCGCCGCTTAGCGAAGGCGCGAAGTGGTTCGAGACGTTGCTCGGGTCACCGGGCAACGTGTCCAAAGTATTGCTGATTCCGGGAGGTGCATCGTAATGCCGCGATTTGAAGAATGGCATTCCCCGATTGCGGGCATCAGCCGCAAGATTTTCCGTCCCGGCCAATCGATTATGAGCATGATGCTTACGCTCGACTCGGGCTCCATTGGGCCGGCTCACTCACACCCGCATGAGCAGCTTACGTTTGTCATCAGCGGCCAAATCGCCATGACGATGAACGGCGAAACGACAATTGTCAGCGCAGGTGAGCAAATTCACGTGCCCGGCGATGCGGTGCATGAGGTGAAAGCGCTGGAGGATACGGTTATGATCGAGAACTTTACGCCGCTGCGCGAGGATTTGCTGGCCACGATTACGGAGTAGGGTGGCGCGAGGCAAGAGCTGAGGCAGGATGAAGAGATCGGATGGCGAGAACGGAATTCGAGATCGTATGACGAGAACAGAATTCGAGATCGTAGTGGAGATCCTCGCAGTAATCTGTGAGGCGAAGGGTGGTCGTTCTTGTGACAGTTACGGTGGATACCAATTGGACGTACAACGACATTCGAACGGTGCTTCTGGAGAATGAGCAGCTTCGTGTCATTATCATGCCGGACCTAGGCGCGAAAATATGGCAGATCACGTTCAAGCCGCGCGGTAAGGATCTGCTGTGGCATCATCCTCGCATGAAACCGCGGAAGCTTGCGCTGCATTCCGTCTATGACGATCATTTCTTCGGTGGCTGGGATGAGCTGTATCCGAATGATATCGCGGAGACGATCGATGGCGAGCCGTTCCCGGATCACGGGGAGATCTGGACGCTGCCGTGGCAGTATGCGCTGGAGCGGGTACACCCTGAAGAAGTCACGCTTCACATGTGGGTGGAAACGCCCATCAGCGCAACGCGACTGAGCAAGCGGGTTACGCTGCGCGCCGGTGAATCGAAGCTGCGTTTCGCGCACACGATTACCAATCTCGGCCGCAAACCGCAGCCGTATTTGTGGAAGCTGCATGCGGCAATGGCAGCCGATGAGCATTCGCGGATCGATTTGCCTGCCCGCAACATGGAGATGGAGGGCTTCGGCTCGCCGCGTACCGGCAAAACCTCGTACAGCTACCAGTGGCCCTATTCTCAGGATGACGCGGGTGAAGTACATGATATGCACTGGGGACTGCCGCATTCGTCAGGCGTCAGCGAATTCCAATATGCCACAGATATGCAGGCTGGATGGTGCGCTTTGACGCATACGCGAGAAGGCATCGGGTTTGGCCTGAGCTATGATAACCGTGTGCTGCCGACTTGCTGGCTGTTCGCTTCCTATGGCGGTTGGCGAGAGCTGCAAACCGTTGTACTGGAGCCATGTTCCGGCTATCCGGTCGGGCTGCAGGACGGACTGGATCGCGGAACGCACCAAGCCCTGCAGCCCGGGGAGACGGTGTCTTGTACCGTCATCGCTACGGTGTTTGAAGGATTGACAGCGGTGGATCACATTGATGCTGACGGTGAAGTGACGGGCACGGCAAGGTGAGCAACTGTTGAAGGAACAAATACCCGAGCGTCGTTCTGTGACGATGCTCGGGTATTTCTGTTGAAGTAGCCCGCCAGAGGCGGTGGAAGGCTGAGAGTAGGATTGTCGACTTCTCAGCGGCAGGCCCACGCGAGAAAGGAGCAAATTTGGAGCGATGAAGACACTATAAGCGGAATAGTCGCTTAAAGCGCAGAACCACATGAGAAGGGAGCGAATGCAGAGCGTTCGTGATAGTGCTGGCGAAACAGCCGCTGGAATGACATGTAACTTTTGCCTATGAGCGTCGTCTATAGAGATGAGTCGCAAACGAGAGTCGAGAGGAGCATGTCGCAAATGAAGTCATGGAAACATACCACGCTTGCGGTGGTAGCGGCCGGAATGTTATTGTCCGGTACCGCTGAAGCTAAAGCCTCTGCACAAACGAACCCGGATCCGAATAAGAGCTACGATGGCCAAACCATGCCGGCTGTGTCGAATAAGGTACCTTTTGCTAAGCCGATTTGGACGATAGAACTGGACAAACCTACGATAGAGAACAGCTACCAAGCCCCGATTGTGATCGAGAACAGCGCATTTTTCACCATCAAAGGTGGCGTGCTGCAAGCGCGAGCGATACAAACCGGCAAGCTGCTCTGGTCCTACGGCACCAAGCTGCAGGCAGGAGCCGTTCAACTACTAAACGGCAGCCTATACGTAAGCGGACAGGACGGCGCTGTCTATCAAGTGGCTGCCCAGACGGGTACAGCCAAGCGAATATATCAGGCGAACAAGAAGTCTACATTCAGCCAATTTAAGGTGGATGGGAATACGCTTTATTTTGCCTCCTCGCTGGGGCTCGTCTCGGTCAATCTCGCAACGGGTCATGAGAAATGGCGCAACACGGACGTGAACAGCATTCCTGAGAAAGTCGGCGGCAAGCTGCTCGTGCTGGCGATGGAATCCGGCGCGATCACGGTGACGACAACGTATGCCATCGACGAAGCTACCGGTAAAACCATGTGGCGGCTGGCCGGCAGCCACTCGCATGTGCTGAAGGTTGACGGAGAGAAGCTGTATTTTGAAAATGATTGGCCGAAGAGCGATACCACCAAATTTCTCGTCGATCTGGATGTCGTCGATCTGCAGACGGGCAGCGTCATCGAAACCAAATCTTTTGTCCCCGTCAAGCAAGGGGAAGACCCGATGTATCAGTACGCATCCAAGCTTGTGATAGAAGGTAACGATGTCTATGTATCCACCAAGGATCGTCAGCTCTACCACTATAACTTGAATGCCGATCCATCGGTTGTGAAACCGGAGATCATCCAAGATGACGGCACATGGATCGCTGGACCCTACAACGGCAAGCTGATTTATAAGAATGGAGACAACATCGGTCTGCACGCACGCAAAATAGTCGATCATACGCCGGTTTTCTATCAGGGGCTGGACAATCCGGTTAGCCGAGTAGATCTAATCGATTCGGGTCTGTACGTCGGGCAGACCGATGGAGAGGTGTATGCGCTGAATGTCGCGACAGGCAAAGCCCTTTCGCGCTTTCAAACTTCCGCTCGGAGCTATGGTCCATTCCAAGTGGCGG
The DNA here is from genome assembly GCF_056269305.1 of Paenibacillus sp. J22R3. Lineage (NCBI taxonomy): Bacteria > Bacillati > Bacillota > Bacilli > Caryophanales > Paenibacillaceae > Paenibacillus > Paenibacillus sp. J22R3. Next base: position 260,593 of record NZ_JBWDNS010000004.1, read on the forward strand.
GAGATAAGCTGCTTGTGCAGGCAGAGGGTAAGCTCTATGCTTTTACGCTTCCGGCGGAATTGCGCAAGCCGATCAGCGGTAATGGACTGGCAACCGGTGCTTATGCGAAAACGGATGCCCGCCTCTCCATCGACGGCCAGCTCAAGAAATTCGAGCCGAGTATGATGACGACCGGTAATCGGATGCTTGTTCCGCTTCGTTTTCTCGTGAGCGAAATCGGGGCCAAAACCAGCTACAATACACAAACCAAACAAACCACCGTCACGCGCGGCGACCGCTCGATTATTTTGGCGGAGGGAACTCCTTTCGCAACCTTGGGAAGCGGGCAGACCCCGTTGTCTTTTGCGCCTGTTGTGCTCAGCGGCAGCCTATACATCCCAGTCAGCGATATCGGCAAGCTGCTCGGAGTCGAGGTGAAGTGGAACGGGGGAACGAGAACGGTTGAAGTAAACACGAAGGGTTAGCGATGCAATTATGCTGGAGATGATGATATGAAGAAAATGATATTTTCGCTCCTGCTGCTTGTTTGCCTGTCTGGGTGCAAGAACGAAGAGACTTCCATTTCGCTGGCTGATGTCAAAGAAATCGCTGGCCATTATGGGATCCCCCTCGTGCCGATGCAGGACGGTAATCCGGGGGCTGTATTTTCCAGGAAGTACAATGGCGTCACTCCGAGCCGTTTCGTGGTGGATGCGAAGCAGTCGATTAGTATCTATATTTACCCCTCCAAGGGGGAGGCTGTTAAGGGGATAAAGGATTTCGAAGATAAGACGGCGATTGCCGATGTGACTCCGCATACCCGCTATCAGATCAACAATGTCGTGCTCTATGACATCACGGATTTCAAGTCGAACAGGGATCGTATAGCGAAGGTGGTTCAGGGTTTACGTGGTTATGCTGCTGTGCCCGATCAACTGTTGGAACTGACGGAAGCGAGCAAAGCGAAGTATCGTGAAATCGCTTGGGCAACGGTTGAAGAGGGGCAGCGCAAGCATGTGACGGGACGCAGCACAGATGCCGTAGTGACAACGATCATTTTGAACAATCAGTGGATTGTGCCGAATAAGGATCGTACGAAGCTCCACTTCCATAGGCTTGTTACCGTGACGTTCAATACCGATCAAGACGGGCTGCTCGGTCCTATTGTTGTGGTTATTAATCCTGCTAATGATGAGGTGGAAGGTTATTACCCAAGGTTGTAATTGTCGCTTATAAACTCTTCTTAACGACCTGTAAAAATGACAAAAACCGCTGGCGTTCGGAGATGGAGCGTTCAAACGGTGAATGCTACGATAGCTTCAGGTTCAGGTTCGACTGGTGAAAGTTGAGGAGAGAGGGATGACAATCATGACGGCACAACGTTTGGACTTCATTGCTCCGAAGGAAGTTGCTTTTGTAGAGGTTGAGAATAGTCAGCTGGGAGCGAAGGAAGTCAGACTTACGACGCTGTACTCCGGCATTAGCGCCGGAACGCAATTGACGGCCTATCGCGGTATTAATCCTTTTGTGAAGAAACAGTTCAATCAAGAGCAGCGGATCTTCACGGAACGAGTCGAGGAAGAATCATCCTTGTATCCGGTGCGGGGATGCTGGGGATATGAAGAAGTCGGCGTCGTATCGGAAATCGGCTCGGCCGTTAGCGGCATTAAAGAAGGCGATGTCGTCTATGGCACATGGGGACATAAGAGTTCGCATGTTGTGAGTGAGGACTTCGCGCGCGATCATCTGCTGCCGCAAGGACTTGATCCATTGGCAGGCATTTATTCGCAAATGGGTGCAATTGCGCTGAATGCGATTCTGGACGCGGATATTCACGTCGGGGAAACGGTGGTCGTGTTCGGACAAGGCGTGCCCGGACAGCTTGTTGCTCAGCTGGCAAGGCTGAACGGAGCGGAAGTGATCGCGATCGATCTCGACGATTATCGGCTGGGGTTCTCCGAGCAATTCGGAGCCGCGCATACGATTAATTCGCGGAATTGCAGTGACGTTGCCAGCCGAGTTAAGGAGCTGACAGGCAGCAGAGGAGCAGATATCGCGATTGAAATTTCCGGCGCTTCCGGTGCGCTGCATGAAGCGATTCGCTCGGTCGTCTACAACGGCCGAGTGGTGACTGCCGGCTTCTATCAAGGCGGAGCGAAGGATCTCTACCTCGGAGAGGAGTTCCATCATAACCGCGTGCAGCTCATTGGCTCGCAGATCAGCGGCATCAACCTGCAGCTGACGAATCGCTGGGATCGGCTGCGGATGGAACGGACGATTATGGAGCTGGCATTATCCGGCCGCTTGAAGCTGGCGGAGCTTGTCACCCACCAAGTTCCGTTCGAACAAGCAGCAGATGCTTACCGAATGCTCGATGCCAACACGGAGAAGTCCTTGCAGGTGGTACTGAAGTTTTAAGGTTGTACTGAGAGAACTCCGGCGAGGTTGCCGGAGTTTTTGTTTAGGTGGGTGCTGGAGGGGGAGCTCTTGGTACCGATTCAAAACCAAACCCCCGGAAAAAACTCCCGTGGTTTTGAATCACCAGTGGACGGAAATCCCCCCGCAGCAGACAGTTTTCCCTCACGAGGTTAAGCCAGCTGTTTGTATAATAGAAGGACAACAGCCCATGCCTCATCCGGTGGGGCAGTGAGGAGTCTGACTATGAAGAACAATCATCCGTGGCTTCCGCTTATTGAGAAAGCATCGCTTCATATGCTGGAGCATGATTTGCACAGACGAACCGAGCTGCGGCAAGTGAACCGCAAGCTCCCTTTCTATATTGCTTCGTACATTAAAGAAGGCTCATGCAGGCTTCATATTGCGGGCCGCGATTATTTTGCCGGCCCCGGGGATGTCGTGCTGATTCCCCCATACGAGCTGCATGATCATGTGAAAGACACGAACGAGGAAACGGAATTTCTCTGGTGGCATTTTACGCTCCAGGTTGCGGGCTGCATCGATGCTTTGCAGGCTTTCCGTTTTCCGGTTATTTTTCGATTGCCGAAGCCGGAGCAGTTTGAATCCGTGTTCCACGAATACAGCCGAATCGCGGACGGGATGAGCTCGCTGTCAGGCAGTCTAATGAAGAAGGCCAAAGCGCTCGAGCTTGTCGCCATCCTAATCGACGCGGCCATTCATCATCCGGAAGTGCTGCTGAAAGCGGAGCATTCCGATCCGTTCATGAGCATGATGACGGAGCTGCTCGACAATCCGGAGCGCCGTATCGATCTTGCGGAGCTTGGCAAGCGTTACTATATGCATCCCACCTACATCGCGGAACGCTTCAAGAAGCTGTTCGGCATAACGCCGACAAGGCTTCAGCTGCAGCTCCGACTTCGCAGAGCGAAGCAGCTCCTGGAAACCGAGAGCCGTCCGATCACAGAAATCGCGAGGCTGACCGGTTATGAGGACATTGACGACTTCTCGCGCTTTTTCAAGAGCAAAACAGGCCTCTCCCCGCTCAAATACCGGACAAGCCGACTAGCGGGAGGGGCAGGCAGCCAATTCAACTAATTCATTGGAGGAATTATTAATATGCTTAAATCAATTCGAGTCGGTATTGCAGGCCTTGGCATGATGGGACAGAAGCACGCGATAAATTTGCTCAACATCCCCGGTGTTGAAGTGACCGCGGTTTGCGGAACAACGCTTGAGAAAGCGGAAGCTTTCGGGGAAGCACACACAGGTGGTGTGGCTAACGCGTATGCGGATTTCAACACCATGCTGGAGAAGGAACAGCTCGATGCTGTATATATCTGCCTCCCGCCTTATGCGCATCAGGGTCAAGTGGAAGCGGCGGCGAGCAAAGGCATCGCCGTATTCCTTGAGAAGCCCATTGCGCTTAATACTGAAATTGCCGAGCGAATGACTGCGGCTGTCGAGGGAGCAGGCGTCGTGTCACAGGTTGGCTACCACAACCGCTTCGGCGCTGCAGTTAAAGAACTGAAACGATTGATCGAAGACGGTACAGCCGGCATCCCAACGCTTTTCGATGGCCGTTACGATTGCAACTCACTGCACTCGTCTTGGTGGAGTGATCGTAATCTCTCGGGTGGACAGGTTTTCGAGCAGGTGATTCATACGTATGATTTGGCCATGTATTTCTTGGGTACGCCCGATAAAATCAGCGGTTTTACCGCGAATTTAAACCATCGCGAAGCTGAAGGTTATACGGTTGAGGATACGAGCGCTGCCGTTATTCGATTCCGCTCCGGAGCAATGGCATCCATAACGGCTTCCAATTGTGCCGTGCCGGGAGAATGGAACTGCAGCTTTACGGTCATTTGCAGCAACTTGACCGCTTATTTCACAAGCGCGAACGATGCGGAGTTTGTGTTTACCGGCGAATCAGAAATCTCGCGCCAAACCTTCGCTTCCGAGCTCGACGTTTATGAGGAGGAGACGGTTGCTTTCATAGCAGCGCTGCGCGGCGAAGGACCAGAGGTTTGTCCGATCCGAGAAGGGCTGCGAAGCTTACGACTCGTTGAGAATGTCATGCAGTCGGCCGATGATGACGGCAGACAAATCGCATACGTCGAATAAGAACGAATAATTAAGGGAAAAAGGTGTGTGTACACTCATGCAGGCAAAAGCGATTTGGTACGATGAGTCCGGACAAGGACGCAATCTCTATGCAAGGTTCAGACTGACACTGGATTTGAAAAGCAAACCGGAGAACGCGATTCTTCATTTATTCGCCGATACGACTTACCAGCTGTACATTAATGGTAAGTATGTCCGTTTGGGTTCGCTGCGATTCGATCCTCAGCATCCGGTGTACGATTCCCATGACTTAAGCAGCTTGCTTCATGAAGGTCGCAATGTGATTGCGGTCCAGGTCAATTATGTGGGGCACAAAACATTCATCACGATGCTGTCGCAAGCCGGTCTCACAGCTTGGGGTGAAGTTACCGTTGCAGGCGGCGAACGAATTGATCTTGCTACAGGAAGCGCAGCATGGCGAGCGTCCTCGGCTCCGGCTTATCGGTACGCGGCTAAATCGAGCCTGTTCTTGAAGGCCGGCGATCTCTACGATCAGCGTCTGGAGGAAGCAGGCGAGTGGAGCGGGATCGAATTCGACGACAGCAGCTGGCTGAGCGGCGTAGAGCTTGCGAATCAACAAGCTTGGGGAGAGCCCGAGGCACGGGGAATCCCGTATATGTCCGGAGAGCCGGTTCCGGTAGAACGCGTGCTGCATCTGATGCCGCTTGAGCCGCAGGAATTGCTCTGTTCGTTCAGCGTGCCGATGCCGCATGTGAATGAAATTCATGAGCCGGAGTTGACCAGCCGATTTATGGCGGTGAGGACGTGGATTTATTCGCCGGAGGACGTCTTCATTACGATGGGACTGTTCTATCAGAACAGCTGGATCAATGGGGAGGCGATTGCCAAAGGACTGTATGCCGATGACAAAAGCATGCGTCTGAATCACCGCGTAAGTCTGCGCAAAGGATGGAATGCTTATTTTGCCAAATGCGATTCGCTTCAAGATATGTATCACCATTACCTCGCGCTGCCCGAAGGCTTCGGGCTAGTCGTATCAGCGGATCGCGATCCGGAAGGTACGGTGCAGTTCCACCGTTCGCCGGTTGTCTCGCACGACCTGTACGCGTCTGCGTTGAGCGTCCGCGAGCTGCCTTTTGCGGCCAATGATGAGCTCACGGATGTTGGTGGCTGGATTGAAGTCACGGTACATGAGCATGGCGAAAGTCCGACGATGTCCACTGGATGGGACATTTACGGCAATGCTTTCGAATCGATCGAAGTCGACCAGTTGACCGATCGTGTCTTCTCCTTGGCTGACTACCCGAACGGCTTCTCTCTGCTGCTCGACTTAGGTCTGACTCGTCTTGTTCTTCCACGTGTTGTGCTTGAAGGCGCAGGAGGTGCGACGATAGACTTGACCTATGGCGAGCACTTGAACGCGGACGGTAAGCATCTGCGTCATTATCATTGGTATGGGCTTGGGGACAGGGCTTATGGGGATAAACGCTGCGCGCAATTGGATTGGCGGTTAACGCAGCCGCGGGGCTTCCGCTATGTGCAATTGACGGTGCGGAGTCCGAAGCAAGATGTGCTGCTGCGAGGTTTGGAGCTTGCTTCTGCCAGCTATCCGGTAGATACCAAAGGGACTTTCCGCTGCTCCGACCCGCTGCTTGAGCAGATCTGGGAGATGGGTGTTCGGACAGAAGCGGTTAATATGGAGGATGCTTATACAGACTGCGTGACGCGTGAGCGTGGGCAGTACATCCGCGATACGATTATCCAGTACCACAACAATTTAGCTGTTTTCGGTGATCATGCGCTTATGCGGCGCAGCCTTCAGCTTATGGGACAATCGCCCGATGCTACGGGCAAATTCAGAGCGGTTTACCCGAATACGGGCGACTATACGATTTCGGATTTTGCACTTAATGCACTGGAAGGTTTCTGGGCGTACTATGAGCAAACCGGCGATGGGGAGCTAGTAGAGACGTACTGGGCTGCCATTCAGCATAACTTGGCGTGGTTCCATGAGCTGGCCGATGAGCGTGAAGATCTGCTGCTCGATTCGGAGTGGGATGTGAAGCGCGGCATTAATGCGCATTACGGCGGCTTCCATGGCGACCTTGCTATTGTGAAAGGATACATGGAAATCACCGGTATTCACTGCGTGTTCAGCTGTACGTATTTGATCGCGCTGCGCGCCGCGGCGAAACTGGCCGGAGCTATTGGTCGCCAGGCGGAAGTAGGAGAACTGGAGCGCAGAATTGCGGTTGTAGAGCGAGCAATCCGCGATACATTCTGGGACGAGGAACGCGGCTGCTTCAGCGATAACGAGCAGAAGCTGTCTCATTCGGCGCATGCAAGCTTGTTCGCTGCACGGGCCGGCGTGCTGACGGCTGAGCAGCTGGAGCCGGTGCGAGCGCATGTACGCCGCGATCTCAAATCGCTGTTCGTGAACGGATATGGACCGGAGGATGGCGTGTATGTATCGCCGAGCTTCTCTTTTTATATTTTCGAAGGGCTGTATTTGATTGGTCTGACGGATACGGCGGAACGGATGATGCGTCAAGGTTGGGGCTGGTTCCTGCAGAAGGGGCTGAAGCAGACGCCGGAGTATTACGATCTGGGCCAAAGTCTATGCCACGCATGGTCGGCATGCCCAACTTACTTCATGTCCACGCATGTGCTGGGTGTTCATCTGCCGACGATCGAGAAGCCGAATGAGGTTGTCATTCATGTGCAGACTTCAGAGGTAACGGCAGCAGAAGGCGCTGTACCTCACGCGCTCGGACTGATAGAAGTAAAGTGGCATACCGACGAGCATGGAGCGCGCGTCTTCGACTATGTTCGTGTTCCGGAAGGTTTGCGAGCTACGATTGTGGAGTAGCGCGTTGAATATGTGATTGAGCGTATCTAACCGCATCTCAATTCATCTCATTTCACCTCAGCCGGGGACGGCTGGGGTGTTTTTGCGTACGAATCAGCTCGAACAAAAATGAAATGCTGCTCAAACTGCAACATTTGCCCAGCAAATCACACTCGGAAGCGGAGAATGTTGCTTGAAATGCAGCATTTTGCCGTCAAAGTGGCTCTTGGTGCCCAATATGAGTGGAATGTTGCATATTCAGCAGCATTTTGCCAGAAGTCTCGCACGCAAGCCGAAAATGTTGCATGAAACGCAGCATTTTGGCCGTCCACCGCCCTGCGGTTCGTTAGATTTTAAGGTGGGGAATCAGCCCCAATTGACCCCTACGGTTTGTTAGATTTTTAACGCCCCGCCGGTTCGTTAGCACATCTACCGTTACTCGCCGCCGATCTCCACTAAAATTTCTCCCCCTGTTTCAAGCGAAATGTCTCATACACATTTTGTCGTTTCAGGGTATGATAATAAGTTGGGAAGCAATTTTCCCATCAACGGGCTACACAGAGGCGAGAGAGGGATGATGGCTTACGAAGACGGACTTCTTACGACTTAGAAACGTAACGTTCAAGAACAGAATTATTATCATCTTCCTAATTAGCAGCTTGACCCCTTTTATTTGCTTGGGGTTTATTTCCTTCTACACGATAGATTCCATTATCAGCAATAAGGTAGAGAGTGCGCTTCAAAGCAATTTGAAGCAGGACTTGATGACGCTGGAGAATGCGATCAACAACTTAAACCATGTCTCTCAGCAGCTGGCATACGGCGGGGGCACGAACAGGCTTATTGAACAGCTCGCTGTCGAGAAAGAGCCATACGAACGGCTGAAGCTGATGAATGATATTAAGACGGAGCTGAATGTCATCTCCTTCTCCAATCCGAATGTCGGGTTAATGATGTTTTACGATCCCAAGAAGGACACGCATGATTTTGAAAATTTCAGAGTTCGCGGAACCTTCGCGCCGAAGCAGCTCCCGGTATTAGCCGAATTCCCGGAGATTACCTACTACGGGCCTTACAAAAGCTACAATGGCTCTATTAATCAATATGTGTTCAGTATCATGAGAAAAGTCAATTTGCTGGATCAGAACCTTTACTTATACATAGAGACAGGCCGGAGTGCCATCGAGTCGTTATTCGCCCCTCAGAATCGCAAAGAAAGCTCGCGCCGCCTGCTCATTCTCGATGATCAGCGCCGGATTGCATTCAGCGAGGTGCAGAACGCTTTTCCGGAGAATACGGTGTTTCCGGCGACGAATTCGGAGAAAATATCGGGATATCACGGTGATTATTTCTGGAATCGGGAGATCAGCAATCAAGGCTGGAGCATCGTCTCGGTTACACCGAGGAGTGAGCTGACGCAGGAGCGGAACCGGTGGTTGGTTCAGATTACAGGTATTTTCCTAGCCTTCTTTGTGGGTGCGGTCTTCTTCTCCTGGCTGCTCTGGAAGATGGTCTACCGACCGCTGGATAAGTTTAATATGGAGATTAAGTCCTTGATCCACTCCAATGTGAAGGAGCATACGGAGGTCACGCATATCCCGGAATTCGATTATTTGCTCTATCAGACGCGAAGCATGAAGGGGAAGATATGGGCCTTATATGAAGAAATCGAAGTGAAGGAGAAGCGGAGGGCGGATTTGGAGGTAGAGAAGCTGCTGTACCAGATCAATCCTCATTTTCTCATGAATACGCTGGATACCGTGCACTGGCTGGCCTTAATGAACGGACAGCATGAAATCGACAAGCTGGTGCTTTCCTTAAATAAATTGCTCTATTATAATCTTGGCAAAATGGGCGAGGTTTCCACGATCGGCGATGAGATTGACGCGCTGAAGGAATATTTGCAGCTGCAGCAAATTCGGTACGACTTCCAATTCGACGTCGATCTGGACGTGGACGAGAAGGCGCTGACGATTCCTTGCCCTCGGTTTCTCATGCAGCCATTAGTCGAGAATGCGCTCTATCATGGCGTAAGCGACGACGGTTATATCTATGTAGGCGTGGAATGGAATGAGCAAGCGCTGCAAATTACGATTCAAGATAATGGAGCGGGCATGCCGCAGGAAACGATCGATCGGCTGCTTGATGATGAGGCCAAAGACAGCCATAAGGTCGGCATGGGCATCGGCATGAGATATGTGAAGCGAATTCTGCAAGCCACTTACGGCGAGACGGCAGTGCTGGAAATCAGAAGCGAGATTGGGAAAGGGACGATTGTATCGCTTCGCCTCCCCATCTTAAGGAGTGGAATATAACGGATGATTCGCGTGTTGATCGTAGATGATGACAAGCTGGTACGCAAAGGTCTTGCTTCGGCCATGCCCTGGAAGGAGTTCGGGATGGAGGTCATAGGCGAGGCGAATAACGGTGAGAATGCGCTCAAAGTCATGGAAGAGAGCAAGGTCGATCTTCTGATTACGGACTTGTCTATGCCTGTCATGTCCGGCATCGAGCTGATGAGAATCGTTCGGCAGCAATATCCGCAAGTTCAGATTGTGGTGCTGACGCTTCATCAGGATTTCGAATATGTGCAGGAGGCCTTAAGGCTCGGAGCCATTGATTATATCGCGAAGGTGCAGCTGGAGAGAGAGCAGTTCGAGGAAGTATTGGGCAGAATCAAATCACTTATGGAGCAAAAGGAAGTCTCAAAGGCGGCAGCTGTACCGGATGAGGAAGCGGAACAAGCCGATGAATGGTTCGTGCTGTACTCGCTGCATCCGATGAACGATGATTCCAAGTCGGCGGCGGCGACTTATATCCTTCCTGATCAGGCGGTGGAAGCGGAGGCCGGCATCTGGTATTGGACCGGTAATCCGCCGGTGTCCTATCCGCCCGATCCCAATGCTGCACTGGTATGCTTTCAGAACTTAGCAGGCATCGACAAGAAGACGGTGCTGCAGCTCATTCGAGGGTATAGGAAGAGCGATTTGTTCTATGATTTTGACCCCACCGAATCTGTTCAGTTCGTGAACGCTGCCGAACTGTTGCATCGGGAGAAAGCGGACAGAAGCTTCGGTGTCGATCAGATTAAAGGAAAATGGTTATCTGCGGACTGGATCTATGAAGCAAGCGTATTTGAGTCGATGATTCAAGAGCTGAAGGGCTGCAAGATGCCGCCAATTCGGCTGGCCCGCATCTTCTTCTCGCTGTCTGACGAGTGGAACAGGCTGTATCAGCAGATTCTGTCTGAACCGATCTTGATCGAGGATTTCTTCTCCAGCTGGTTCCGGTTCGAGGAGTGGCTCACGGAAGTACGAGAACGGATTAGTGCCGCTAATACGAAGCCGCTGTTCTCCAAGGAGATCCAGAACAGCATCGTGAAAGCGATGAATTTGGCGCAGATGAACATCAGCGAGCCGATTGCGGCCGCTGATATTGCCGGGCAAGTTAACATGAGCAGCAGTTATTTCAGCCAATGCTTCAAGCAATACGTCGGTCAGACTTATTCGGACTATGTGCGTGATATCCGAATGGAGCGGGCTAAGGAGTATTTGCGCAACACGACCAAGACAATTCAGTGGGTCGCGGAGCAAATCGGCTATAACGACGAGAAATATTTCAGCCGGTTATTCCGGGAGCAGGTGGGGGTTCTGCCAAGCGAGTTCAGGCAGCTCTCGGAAGGCCGCACCAAATAGGGTAGAATGCGTACGAAAGATGGGTAGACATTTTTCGTACGCATTCTTTATTTTGCGAAGAATCGTCTACCTACTCGGGAATAGACCTCTAACTCAGGGAATGAAAGACCCATGCTATAGTGAATTTGTCAGAAACAAACAAATGAAATGTCCATGAGGGGGAGCAATATGAGAAAGGGTATCTTATCGACCATGGCTGTTCTGCTTGTAACGGCAAGTCTGGCCGCTTGCGGCAGCAACAACGATGGCAGCAACAATGATGCGCAGAGCAATAACAAGGCGCAGAACAACAAAGAAACGACAAACGCCAGCAACAACACACAAGCCAGCAATAATGCAGCCGCCAACACGGCAACCGACGAAGTGATCGATCCGTTCGCGAAATTCGCGGAGCCTACCGAGGTATCCATTGGCAGAGCCATTGACCCGAATTATAAGTTCGACGGCACGGATACAGCAGAAGACAATGTGTACACGCGCTGGCTGAAAGATAAATTCAACATCGTAACCAAGCATGCATGGGAAGCGGCTCAAGGCCCTGACTATCAGCAGAAGGTGAGTCTGGCGATCTCGAGTAATGACTTGCCGGATGCGATGGTCGTCAACGAAACGCAGCTGAGACAAATGGTTAAAGCCGGTCAGCTGGCAGATTTGAACGAAGTCTATGACAAATACGCAAGTCCGGAATTGAAGGCGGTTTACGATTCCAACCCGGGTCTGCTCGATGGCGTTACTTTTGACGGTAAGCTGTATGCCCTTCCGGAAACGACGCTTCCTTCCGCACCGCTGACTTGGATTCGCAAAGATTGGCTCGACAAGCTGGGACTGCAGCCGCCAAAATCATTGCAGGATCTGGAGACTATCGCCAAAGCGTTCATCGATAACAAGATGGGCGGAGACAAGACAGTTGGGATCGTAGGTACGCAGCAAGGCGGCACGCTTTACTCCACATTCCTGAATTCCACGGATCACTGGTATAACTTCTCTTCCTTATTCTTCGCTAACGATGCTTATCCGGGCATTTGGGTGAAAGACAAGGACGGCAATGCGGTATATGGTTCCACTACACCGGAGACGAAGCAAGCACTTGCCATGATGAAAGACTGGTACGCGAAGGGAATTCTGGACAAGGAATTAGGCGTTCGCAAGAGCACAGCCGAAGTTGTTGCAGCCGGACAAACGGGTATTTTCTTCGGACCATGGTGGTCTGCGTATAACAACATTCCGGACAACATTAAGAACGATCCGAAAGCAAACTGGAGACCGTATGCGGCGCCGCTTGATGCTGCAGGCAAATTCAACTCCAACCAGGCTACAGGAAGCAGCTATATCGTAATAAGCAAGAACGCAAAACACCCGGAAGCCATCGTGAAGATGACTTCGATTCACAAATGGGGCAAGGACGAGGAATTCAACAAGCTGACAGCAGGCAAGCAAATGACATCGCAAGAGGTACCTTTGTTCCTGATTCTTGGTGCCGGTGACCAGCTTGAGTATGCGGTAAACTCCCTGCGCAAACATTTGAAGGGTGAAATGAAGCTGGAAGATTTCGATCAAGTCAACTACGGCTGGGCTTATGAAATGGCGAAGCATGTGGATGCCATCAAGAAAGAACCATTCGACAGCTATGACATCGGCACATTCGACCAAGCAGCGGATCCTGGATTCTTCACTCATATCTATGCCCATCTGAACGGCGGTTCTACTTTCGTTGATGCGGATATCAACTGGGTACGAAGCATTGCTACGGCTCAAACGAAAACAATGGAATCGAGATGGACGAACCTCAAGAAAATGGAAGACGAAACCTTCCTCAAAATCATCATGGGCAGCGAAGAATTGGATGCCTTCGATACGTTCGTGACCAAATGGAAGGATCAAGGCGGCGACAAAATTACTGAAGAGGTTAACGAACTTAAATAGTTCGGAAGAAACGGCTGGCGCCGATCTGAATGGCGCAGTAAGTCTCTTTCAGAAAAAGGTCAAGACGGGTACTCGCTACTCGTCTTGACTTCCTAATAAGGGGAAATCAAGGATGCAGACCAACAAAGGATTCGCGAAACATTATTATCTCATGCTACTGCCCGGACTGGTTTGGTTGTTCTTCTATAATCTGTTTCCTATGTACGGCATCATGACGGCTTTCAAAGATTTCAATCCGGGTATGGGCATCTTAAAGTCTCCCTGGATCGGTTTAGAGAATTTTCAATATATGTTCGAGCTTGATGACAGCAAGATTATTTTCCGGAATACGATCTTCATTGCACTAGCCAAAATGGTAGGAAATCTCGTTGTTCCGCTGGCATTTGCGCTGATGCTGAATGAAGTAAAGAATAGAGTGTTTACCCGTGCGGTGCAAACGGTTGTGTATTTGCCGCATTTTCTGTCCTGGGTTATTGTTGCGGGCATGATGCTGGATATTTTCTCCTATTCGGGTCCCGTGAATCAGGTTTTAGCCAGCTTTGGGCTGGAAAAGGGGTTGTTTTTCGCAGATGCGCAGATTTTCCCGGTTCTCATTGTCGGAAGTGATGTGTGGAAGGAATTCGGCTTCAATGCCATTATTTTCTTCGCGGCGTTAACATCCATTAACCCCGAGATGTACGAGGCTGCTGCAATTGACGGAGCGTCCCAGTGGAAACGATTGACACGCATCACCCTTCCGAGCATTATACCGGTTGCTGTGCTTCTCGCAACGCTGAGCATGGGAAACATTCTAAATGCAGGCTTCGATCAAATCTTTAACTTATATAATCCAACGGTCTATTCATCCGGCGACATTATCGATACTTGGGTGTACCGGGCAGGACTCATTGATATGCAGTATGGCTTAGCAACGGCGGTGGGGCTATTGAAATCGGTTGTCGGATTCGTCTTAATTGCGGCTTCATACAGCTTGGCTTACCGGTTTGCCAACTACCGAATTTTCTAAGGTAAAGGATGAAAGCATGATGATTACCGAACGTTCAGCGGTTTCCAGACTTTTCAACGGATTGAATATCATACTCCTCTTGGCGATTATGCTCTTGTGCTTGTTGCCGGTCTGGTATACCTTATCCATTTCATTAAGCGATAAAGCTGCGGCGTCGGCTGGGCAAGTGTTCTTGTGGCCGAAAGGCTTCACGTTTGGTTCTTATGAGACGATCATGCAGGACGACCAATTTTTCAAATCGTTCTTTATTTCCGTGCAGCGCGTCCTCTACGGATCTGCCATCTCCTTCTTCGTTGTTCTCTTAATGGCCTATCCGCTTTCGAAGAACGGGAAGGAATTTAAATCCAGAAACGTGATCATGTGGCTTCTGGTCTTCGCGATGCTCTTCAACGGCGGCTTGGTGCCGTGGTATCTGACGATGAAATCGCTCGGCATGATCAACAGCATCTGGGGGTTGGTGCTTGGCGGGGGATTGCCGGTATTTAACGTCATTCTCGTCATGAACTACTTCCGGAACATGCCGAAGGAAGTGGAAGAATCCGCTTTAATGGACGGAGCGGGACCGTGGCGAATCCTGTTCAGCATCTTCTTGCCGCTCGCTATGCCGGTGCTTGCAACGGTGCTCGTTTTTACGATCGTGTACCATTGGAACGAGTTCTTCCAAGCGCTCGTGCTGATGAATAAATCGGTTCACTATCCGCTGCAATCCTACATCCGGCAGGTCGCGGTTGTAATCGATCCGACCAAGATGGATGAGGAATCGGTCAAACGAATGTCGGAGTTATCGAACCAGACGCTCAATGCGGCCAAAATCTTCATTTCCATGTTGCCGCTGCTCGTCATTTACCCGTTCTTGCAAAAGTATTTCGTCAAAGGGATCACCCTTGGCTCCGTAAAAGGTTAATCAATGAACGGATGGTGAGTCATAGTCATGAAGCGCTTTGTTGCTCTGCCTCTGGCGGTCTGTCTTCTTAGCTTGGTTTGCCTGGTTTCCGCCTGCAGCAGCTCGAATCGCGAAGCGGATAAACCGGTGGTGAAAGCTGTGGCTGATCAGAAGCAGGATAAGGACGAGAAACAAGAGCAGAAGAATCAAGGAACGGCGGTTCCCGACTGGTCAGAGAAGGCCGTGATGTACGAGGTTAACGTCAGACAGTACACGAAGGAAGGCACGTTCAAGGCATTCGAAGCCCATTTGCCGCGGCTCAAGGAGCTTGGCGTCGATATCTTATGGTTCATGCCCATTCACCCGATCTCCAAGAAGAACCGTAACGGAACGTTGGGATCCTATTATGCGGTCGATGATTATAAAGCGGTTAATCCCGAGTTCGGGACGGAGGCGGATTTCCGGGCACTGGTGAACAAGGCCCATGAAATGGGCTTCAAGGTCATGCTGGATTGGGTGGCTAATCATACGGGCTGGGACAATCCATGGACGGCGAATCCGGGCTGGTATTCGACGGATGAGAATGGCCATATCGTGCAGCCTGCTGGCACGAATTGGACGGATGTAGCGGATCTGAATTATGACAATGCGGATATGCAGACGGCCATGATCGATGCTCTGAAGTATTGGGTTGCCGAGTTCGATATCGACGGCTACCGCTGCGATTATGCCGGAGGCGTGCCAACGGCCTTCTGGGAGAAAGCGAAGGTGGAGCTGGAGCAGATCAAGCCGGTCTACATGCTGGCGGAGGATGATCAGCAGATTGGTCTGTTGAAGCATGCGTTCAATTCCAATTACGGCTGGCAGCTGTACAGCATGATGAACCGGATTGCCAAGGGACTTGGCAATGCGGAGCAAGTGAAGAAGTACGGGGAGCGGCTGGCGAAGACCTATCCGAGCGGTACCTATCCGCTGAACTTCACATCCAATCATGACGAGAATTCCTGGACGGGAACGGAATATGAACGGCTGAAGGATGCGGTGAAACCGATGGCGGCCCTCAGCTTCACCATGCCGGGCATGCCGTTGATCTACTCGGGACAGGAAGCCGGATTGAACAAGCGGCTCCAGTTCTTCGAGAAGGATGAAATTGCGTGGAACGATCTATCTATGTCGACGTTATACACGGAGCTTATTCGACTCAAGCATGACAATCCGGCGCTGTGGAACGGCACAGCAGGAGGAGCCTATAACAACTTAGCGGTTGGTGACAACGGTGATATTCTTGCTTTCGAGAGAACGAAAGACGCCAATACGGTCATCGTCGTTATGAATTTATCGGACGAAAGCGTGAAGAGCACGATCCAGGCGGGTGGAGTCGCTGGGAGTTATAAAGTGTTTCCTTCCGGGACAGCGGTGGATGTCCAATCAGAGCAGCCAGTCGAGTTAGCGCCATGGGAGTACCTGATCTACACGCGTTGAATGAATCGGAGTCCGGGGCTGCTCGGGCTCCGAGCTTTAGGAAGTTATGAATGCGGTTACATTTCGGATAAGGAGGTGGGGCCAGCAAGGTGAGAATGACGGCTAAGGTACTGCATTACATAGTTAGATGTGTTCCGCGGCTTGGATTGAAAACAATGAGGAGGCTTGTTAATGCGTAGTCGAAGCAAAATCTCTGTATATTTAATGGTTATGGCCCTTATCTTTTCCCAATTGGTTATCTTCCCGCATACGGCGAAAGCGGCCGGTGGACCTGACTTGGTGGTAACGGGCATCACATGGACGCCGGCCAACCCTGCCATTGGCAGCGAGGTGACTTTCAGCGCTACGATTAAGAATCAAGGTGCTGATCCGAGTCCGGCAGGCGTTGTGCATGGCGTGTTATTCGCCATTGACGGTACGTCCGTAAGCTGGAGCGACAATTATACCTCGTCCATCGCGGCGGGGGCATCCGTAACCGTAACGGCTACAGGAGGTCCGAGCGCTAAAGCCTCATGGACTGCTACATCCGGAACCCATACTGTAAGCGCGTATGTGGATGATGTGAACCGAATTACGGAATCGAATGAAAGCAACAATACATGGAGTCAAAGCATAACTTTATCCGGTTCGGGAACGCCTGACTTGGTCGTAACCGATGTTACTTGGTCGCCGGCTTCTCCTCAGACTGGAAACGAAGTGACATTCAGTGCTGTCATTAAGAACCAAGGAACAGCAGCAACATCAGCGGGTACGATTCACGGCGTATTGTTTACCGTAGATGGGACATCCGTGAACTGGAGCGATAATTATACCTCTTCCTTAGCAGTAGGTGCGTCCGTTACGGTAACGGCCACGGGAGGTCCAAGCAGCAAGGCTTCGTGGACTGCGGCATCCGGTACTCATACCGTGAGAGCTTTTATTGATGACGTGAACCGAATTGCGGAATCCAATGAGTCGAACAATACGTTTGACAAAATCATTACAACCGGAGCTGGCGCAGGGACAGCGGACCTCGTCGTAACGGATGTTTCCTGGTCACCGGCTTCCCCTCTGACAGGCAATGAAGTGACGTTCAGCGCGGTTATTAAGAACCAAGGAACCGCTGCTACGCCTGCAGGTACGATTCACGGCGTCGTTTTCTCCATTAACGGTACATCCGTAAACTGGAGTGACAACTACACTTCCTCGATACCGGCGGGCAGCTCCGTCACGGTAACGGCTACAGGAGGACCGAATACCAAAGCTACTTGGACGGCAGTGGCCGGCACGCAGACTGTTAGAGCTTTTGTGGATGATATCAACCGAATAACGGAATCAAATGATAACAATAACACCCTCGATGAAAGCATCCTAGTGAGCGTACCTAGCAAGCCTGACCTCGTCGTAACGGATGTTACGTGGTCGCCGGCCGCTCCTGCTGCAGGGAATGCCGTAACATTCAGCGCAGTCGTGAAGAATCAGGGGACAGCTGCTACAGCTGCCGGAACGGCGAGCAATGTGTCTTTCTTTGTAAACGGTACCAAAGTGAGCTCGGTCATTAACTACACTACATCCATTGCAGCAGGCGCTTCCGTAACCCTCACGCAAAACTCCGGATCATGGGCAGCCGTAAACGGCATTCATACCGTAAACGCTGTCGTTGACGAGACGTCGCTGATCAGCGAGCTGGATGAGAACAACAACAGCTACAGCAAGAGTCTCACAATCGGCGTCGTTCAGAACTATGGCGCAACCGTGCCTTACGACAGCTATGAAGCGGAGAACTTAACGATCGTCGGCGGATCCGTGACAGGTCCAAGCACAACATGGACGACGGCAGAATCGGAAGCATCGGGCAGAAAAGCAGTACGCCTGGCTCAAGGGCAATCCGTTGAACTAACGCTGAGTAATCCTGCACAAGGCATTGTAGTGCGATACTCGATGCCGGATAGTGCAACGGGTTCGGATATTTCTCAAAATATCAGCCTCTATGCGGGCACTGCCCATGCTGCGGATATTTCGTTAACAAACCGATACGCCCACCAGTATGGACAATATGGCTCTGACGGCGCTGAAATGCAGTGGTCGAATACGCCGGGCATCAACCACCATCGCTATTTTGACGAAAGTCGCGTGCTTCTGGGTCAGCAATATGCAGCAGGTACGAAGATCAAGCTGCAGTGGGATGCGAATGATTCCAATCCTTCCGGAAACACCTATGTACTGATTGATTTCATTGAAACAGAAGCAGTTCCAGCGGCACTTACAAAGCCTTCGGATTATGTGTCGATTACGAATTATGGGGCAACGGCCAATGACGGCGTAGACGATACGGCAGCTATGACCTCGGCGATTGCGGCTGTGAACGGAACTTCCATTAAAGGCGTATGGATCCCTGAGGGTACCTTCGACTTCAAAACAGGAACAAGAGGCACGACCAAAATCAAACTGCCAAGCGGCGTGTCCGTTAAGGGTGCAGGTATGTGGCGCTCGACGCTGCAAGGCGCGTATGCGGGGATTCTTCTGCAAGGTGGGAATGTAACGCTCGCTGACTTCATGATCAAGGCGGAGGAAACCTATCGCTCGAACGCTACTGGTATTGCCGGTATTGAAGGAAATGCACTCAACTCTACGATTATGAATATCTGGATGGAGCACACGAAGGTCGGTCTTTGGTTGAACGAAGGCACGGCAAATGCGTTGGTTTCCAAACTAAGGGTACGGGACACTTGGGCGGATGGAATCAACATCAACGGAGGCACGATCAATACGATTGTGGAACAAAGCAACTTCCGTAACAATGGCGACGACGGTATGGCCATGTGGTCCAAATCGCTTAATGGCGGCACGGGAACCGTTGAAAGCAGCACATTCCGCTATAACACGGTGCAGATCCCGAACCTTGCGAACGGCATCGGCATCTATGGCGGCAAGAACAACACGGTAAGCAATAATCTCATCCTCGATACGATTGATAACGGCTCAGGCATCCAGTTTGGTACGAATCATAGTCCAACAGCGTTCACTGGCACGCTTACGATTACGAATAACAAGCTTGTTCGCAGCGGCTCCTATCATCATGATTATGGCTACCAAATCGGAGCAATCTGGGGGTACTGGGTCAATAATAATGGTCTTGCTTCTGGATTGACCGTCAATGTAAGCAGCAATGTGATCGACAGCAGCACGTATTCAGGTGTATTCATCGAGGAACCAAGCGGGGGCGCAGTCGTGAATTACACGTCCAATACGATCAACAATTCGGGCACTTATGGAGTTTATGTAAGAGGCTCCGCGAATGGATCGGCAGCGTTCAACACGAATACGGTTAATGTCGCTCCATCCGGTAAGTTCAAGAATGATTCGGCGAGCTTTACAGCAACGGGCTCGGGGAACAATTGGTAGGCTTCTTGGCAGATTAGAGTGATGGAACAGGCCGGCGCCTTTAGGGTGTCGGCTTGTTTTATTTTGTTGAGGGAGAAGAGGTTAATGGATAGCAAGGAAAGTCAATAGGATGCAATAGTATCGCTCATGCGGCGATTGTACAATTAGTAGGAAATGTAAGCTTTAGGAGAAAACTTAATCAGAGAGGAAAGATGACATGAAGAAGCGAATAGGCGCCTTTGCAATGGCGATGATGATGCTTGCACCTATGAATACATTCGCGGCCGATGCTGTGGCTGCCTCATCGGAGGGTGTAGTTTACGGTAACAATCTTGTTCCTAACGGCGATTTTGAAAGCGGTGCCATTGATTGGCCGAACTGGGTCAATATTAATATCGGCAAGGAAGCTCCACACGGGAAAGAGCAGGCGTTGAAGATCCCAGCCGGCTTTGGCATCACTGGGCTCGATTTCGGTGCGCTTGAACCGAACCGGACGTATCGTTTCGGTGCCTGGTACAAGTTCGTGAATGGGGATGCTGGCGGTAATTTGAAGCTGACGCTTGGCAAGAGCTTCTCGAAGCAGCTTGATTTTACGGAGAATGACGGGGAGTATCACTATATTGAAACGATCTTTACCGCACCGGCTGAGCTGATGCCAACCTCGAATTCGAATCTAACGCTCGTGAAGTGGTCGGGCGCGGATTTCTATCTCGATGATGTGGTGCTGGAGAAGGTTTCGAGCGCGGAGGATGTGAAGAAAGAGGCCATTGCGCCTTCCTTCCTGCATGCGACGGACAATTCGGAAACCGCGGTTGATCTGGTGTGGGAGAAGCCTCAAGGGAATCCGGCCGTGAAGTATACCGTTTATCAGGATGATAAGGCAGTCGGCGATACGGCGAATACATCGTTTACGGTGAAGGGGCTAGAGGCTGGCGGCGTCTATAACTTTAAGGTTGTTGCGGCAAAGGAGAGCCTGACTTCTTTTGCAACGAATACGCTTAATGTGCATACGGTAACTCCCCTACCTGCGCTGACGAAAGAGCTGTATCCGGGCCAAATCGGTGTCGGTCTGGAAGGGCTCGGCGGGCGTGGATATGAGTTCGCGGATGCGGCCAAAACGCTGCGGCAATGGGTGAAAGCGGACGGCAGCGAAGGCGTGAAGGTGGATGCGAATGGCTGGCCGAAGGAGGATGCGGCGACCGTATTCTTCGACCATCGTCCGGTTGCGGCGTGGTTGAATGATATTGATGACCCAACGAAGCAATTCCCGGATATCAGCGGCGTGTACAAGCTGTCTTTCAAAGGACAAGCGGTGCTGGGCAATGTGGATGCTTCGAGTCCGTTTGCTGTCGAGAATCAGAAGTATGACAAGAAGACGAACACGACGACGGCAGATATCGTACTGGCCAAAGGCAGCGGCCTGCTGTTTATGAGCTTCACGAAGACAAGCGGCGGCGTGAGTGATTTGAAGTTAATGCGTCCGGGTTATTCTGCCGACGCTACGTTCACGAAGGAGTTTCTGCAGGCGCTTCAGCCGTTCGGCACGCTTCGTTTCATGGATTGGCTGAGCACCAACAATAACAATCCGGCTTATCCGGCGGTTACGGAGTGGAGCGATCGCAAGCTGACGACAGACGCGACGCAGCTGCTTCAAGATGGGACGCATGGTGTGGCATGGGAGTACGTGATTGCGCTAGCTAACCAAACTGGGAAGGACATTTGGATCAACATCCCGGTTGCGGCAAGCGATGACTATGTGAAATCGCTGGCGACGCTGCTCAAAGCGAAGCTGAACCCGGGCATCAAAATCTATTTGGAGTACTCCAATGAAGTGTGGAACGATCTGTTCACGCAGCAGGCTTACAACAAAGCCGCGGCTATCGCTGAAGGGGCGAAAGAGGGATCGGTGCTGAGTCAGTATACGATGCAATCGTATTTTGACGACCCGAATGATGGCGATTATACGCCGCAGAAGCGTTCATGGACGCGCCACCGGATTGCGCAGCGCTTGATTGAGATCGGGCAGCAATTCCAGACCGTCTTCGGCGAAGACTCGCTGAACACGCGGGTTAGACCGGTACTTAGCTGGTTTGCGATTATTCCGGATCAGTATGAGGATATGCTGAACTGGGTCAGCAAAGTTTACGGCGATCCGAAGAACTATTTCTACGCGATTGCCAGCGCCCCGTACTTTAACTCAAGCGCGGCAAGCGACGCGGCATCGACAACCGAGGTACTGACGGCGATGCAGGAAGACAGCAAACGGTTCAGCAGTCCGGATGGAACGAAGCAGGAACTGATTAGCTTGGCGGACCAGTATGGCCTCAAATCGTACACGTATGAAGGCGGCCCGGACTCGGGAGGCGGAAGTACGATTAATGTGGAGAATCGTATCGCTGCACATCGTTCGGAGCGCATGGGCGATCTCGTGAGGTATGATGTCGGCAACAACTTCTTGGATAAGAACGGCGACATGTTCATGTACTTCACGTTGACGAGCGGCTATAACCGTTACGGTATGTGGGGCGCGTCCGAGGATATCCTCGACAATCTGGACACGCCTAAATATGAGGCGCTGACTTCGCTGCTTGGCACTGATGTACAGCCGTTCAGCGACGTGGCGAAATCTCACTTTGCTTATGAGTCTGTGAAATCGCTGTTTGCTGCTCATATCGTGACAGGTGAGAATGAAAGCTTCCTTCCGAAGCGCGTGCTGACGGGCGGCGAGCTGGAAACGATGCTGAATCGCTTAGGGACGTATGTGCAGTCGCGTTCGGTCGCAGCGCTTGCCGATTATACGGCTGCGAATTTGGACGACGGCACTGTAACTCGCGAGCAGCTGGCCGTGCTGCTGGTGCAGGCTTATGAGGCAGGCACGGGTAGGAAGGTGAAGCATCCTGAAGCGGTGGTGCTGAAGGATGCGAAGCAAGTGAAGGTTGACGCGCTGCCTTCGGTTGAGGCGGCAGTCGCAACCGGCCTCATGTCGGCAGACGGCGGCAAGTTCAAGCCGCAGGCGAAAGTTACCCGCGCGGAAGCGGCAGTCGCGCTTGCGAGATTGCTCGAATACGTGCGTTAAGGCGAGGTAGTCTGAGGGAACGGAATGGGATGACGGAACGGACAAGTTAACCGGTAACGGTTGGCTTGTCCGTTTTTCTTTGGTGAGCGGATATATCGCCTACAGGGAAGAAAACAAATGTAAATGGAATGCAACGGATGTCAATATTGACGCATAGTACCGCGGCGGGGCAGTTGCTACAATCAAGTTAAAGCTACACGTTAGTGTGAAGTTCAGGGATGGAAGGGATGAGAGGCTACAATGGTTTTGGCTAATGACAGCAGTTCGGATTGGTCGAACGGGAGAGGGGCACGCCGTCCGTTAACATGGGGGTATGCGCTCGTGTGGTATCACGGATTTAGTCGGCAGGGAGACGACTCGGTGCTGGGGAAGCTCGATTTCTTGAAGCGGCATGGGCTTGTCACGACCGGCATAGACTTGAGTGAAATGGCAAATATGGACGAGGCACGCCGCGATTACATAGGGGAAGAGCTGGTGAAACACGGGCTTCAGCTGACGCCGCACATCGGTTTTAACTACTTAAACGCCGGCAGAGAAGAGCGAGAACGGGAGACGGAGCGCATCGCGGAGCAGCTCCGACTCTACTTGCCACTTATGAGAGGTCAAATCGCAACGACAGGGATGCGAGCCGGGCATCGGTTTGACCGTGTAATGCCGCTCGAGGACAAGCTGGCTCGTATATCGGAAGCGATGGCGCCACTCGCGGTTATTTGCTCGGAGCTGGGTGCACCGCTAAGCGTGGAAAATCATGGCGACTACTACATCGCCGACTTGGTGCAGCTGTGCCAAGCGACCAAACAGCTCTACATTTACTTGGATACCGGCAACACCTACTTAATCGGGGAACGTCCGCTTCCTGCTTTTGAACTGGCAGCACCTTACACAATCGGCACGCATTTCAAGGATCATATCGTAAGACCGCGTCCGGACGTTTATCCGCTTCAATTCGAAGTGAAAGGCGCAGCGCTTGGCGACGGCGACGTTCCCCTGCGCGAGTGCTACGAGCTGCTTATGAAGCACGCACCGCTAAAAGATAAGCTGGTCATGGAAGTCGAGATGATTAGCCCAATGGATATGGATCCCCAGCTGTGTCTGGAGCGCTCCCTTCGATTCATTCAATCGCTTGAACCTATTGCCAAAGGAGAGATTATGCCATGAGTGAAGCTAAGTTACGCGCAGTCGTTATCGGCTGCCGAATGGGGTTAAACCATGCGAAAGCTGTCGCCTCGCTGTCCGAGTTTGAGCTTGCCGGCTTATGCGATCTGAGTGCGGACACGGCTCGTGATGCCGCTGCCCAAACAGGCGGCTCCGCAGCCATTTATACCGATTTCACACTTATGCTGCAAGAATTACAGCCGGATGTTGTCATCATCGCAACACCAACAGGCTCTCACGCCCGTCTGACTATCATGGCCGCGGAAGCGGGTGTGAAAGCCGTTTACTGCGAGAAACCGATGGCCGTTAATATGGGGGATGCCCGCAAAATGATGGAAGTGTGTAATGCTAACGATACTCTGCTCATTATCGGCCACCAAAGACGTATGTCCGCGCCGTTCATGACTATGCGCAGATTAATTCAAGAAGGTGCAATCGGTAAGCCGCGCCTTCTGCGTGCAACTTGCGCGGGTGATTTCTTAAGCGATGGCACGCATAGCGTAGATATCCTGCTCAGTCTCACAGGCGACGAGAAAGTGAAATGGGTGCTTGCCGCCATGTTCAGACAAGAAGTAGAGCCGGGTTTGCCGGATCAGTACGATTATGCCATCTTTACTGGCCGACGGTACGGACATGCGGTAGAAAGCGGCATGATGGTGACGCTCGAATTCGAAAGCGGCATCCGCGCGGAATTTCTAACAGGCGATGCGAGACTGCCGGGCAGCGACTACCAAGACATTGAGGCTATCGGCGATCAAGGTCGCCTGTGGCGTGCCGGGGATAGCGCAAGCCCGCAGGTGCAAATTCAAGATGCACAGGCCGGAGGTTTCCGCGCTGCCGAACTGGACGCGCCGGATGACTTCAACGATGGACTCCCAGGCGTGTTCCGTCAGTTGGCCATCTCCATGCAAACCGGCGCTCCTCATCCGCTCGCAGCATCGACTGCGCTTAATGTAATGGAGGTCGTGATGGCCGCATACGAATCGGCAAGACTTGGACGCAGAATCGAGCTGCCGCTGAACCAGGACCGATTCCCGCTAGATATTATGCTGGAAAGTACGGTGACGGCGCCATGAGCATCATTGCATGCTCCACCTCCGTTCGCTGCGGTTCCGGCTTTGAAGAAGCACTGGCATCCATTTCTTCAGCAGGCTTCCAATACGTGGACATTCTCACCATCGACGGCTGGGTTCATGTCCATACGAGCGAACTTATAACCGAACACAGCCTGGCCCAGCAAATTAACCGCACTAAGCAGCTGCTAGCTCAATATAACCTGCAGCCTGTGGCTGCCAACAGCGGCGTATCCCCGCAGCTTCATGACCGTTCGCCCGAAGCCATAACACGCAGAAAGGCGGAAACGGCCGGCCTAATGCAGTGGATGAAGGCGCTGGGCATCAACATCGCAGCGATCCAGCCGCGGCAGCCCGATCGTTCCCGTCCTTGGGAAGTGGTGCTTAGCGATTGCATCGCATCGCTCCGAGAGCAGCTGCAAATTGCAAATGCAGAAGGCATCCAGATGGCGCTGGAGTTCCACGTAAACAGTCCATTCGAGACGATGGAGCAGTGCTTGCGTTTGATGGAGTTGATGCCAGAGCTGCCGATCGTTTATGATCCGACCCATTTTGTCATGCAGGGGGTACCGCTCGAAGAGACGTTTGTATTCCTTAATCGGGCAGCTCATGTCCATCTGCGGGATGCGGCTAAGGATCAGATGCAGGTTCGTTTTGGCGCTGGTGATGTCGATTTCGAGCGGATCCTAAGTGAGCTGAAGCAGCGCGGTTATCAAGGCGGATTCTCCATCGAATACTTACAGACGGATCAATTTGACGTGATGGAAGATGCCGTTCAGCTTTATGCTCGCATTAAAGAAGCTTTTCCGGCGGTAACGATGTAGCAATAGCAAGGGCAAACCCATGGACGATGTTCATGGGTTTTTCGATGTAGAGGAAATTACATAATGCTACCGAATGTATGGGGATAGAATGGGAATAGCTGGATGGAGGCGAGATTATAATGGCAGAGGCCCGAACAGACCGGTACAACTCAGACGTTATTCATTCGTTGAAGGAGCATCGGACAAGGTCGCCGAATATTTTCTCGAGTTTGCAACGGAGGGCTTCAACCAGATCACGCTGCATCATTTGCTGACGCATCGCTCGGGTTTGCAGGCGGACGATATCTTCAGCAACAATTAACGAATCCTTATGCCGCTTGGGATGACGATGACTGCATTCAAGCTTCCGCCAGAGCATGAACCGCTTGTTTCGCTAGTATTTCCTCGGGAAGCAGACTGGCTGGATTCGCCGCTTTTTCGCAGTGGGACTATACCTATGGCTTGCGGCGGGTTATTATCTACTTTGGACGATATATTGAAGATGGGCGAGATGCTCCTGAACAATGGCGTATTTGACGGAAAACATATCCTGAGCGAGCAGCTCGTTCGGCAAATGACAGCGGAAGGACTCGGCCTGTTCTTGGACGGCGAGCGCATCGGCACGATGTCGGCGCGAGTCGCTGCACCCGACCATGACCATTATCGGCTCCGGGGTCCAGTAGTATACAGCAATATCGTAAGTCTGATCGAAGAAAGCGAAGTGTCAGTCACATGGTAAAAATCGGCGTCGATGCCGGCGGCACATTAATTAAACTGGCTTATACGCATAAACAAGGCGAGTCTATCTCGTTTAGGACATTTTCGGCATTGCAGCCAGAGCAAGTTGTGGAGTGGATTCAAGCTTTCGAAGACGAGGTGCAGATCAGCATCACAGGCGGAAAAGCAAGCCTGCTGCAGTCCATGCTTGGCTTGCCTTCGATTGGCATGGTTGAGTTTGAAGCCACCTGCAGTGGTGTTCGTTATTTGCTCCGGCAATCAGGTGTAACCGAGGAGGCGCACATCCTGACCAATGTTGGGACAGGCACGTCGATTCACTATTTTGACCATAGCGCCCAGAAGCGGCTTGGCGGAACCGGTGTCGGCGGCGGAACCCTGATGGGGCTGTCGCAAGTGTTAACCGGGATTACGGATTATCACGAGCTCATACAGCTTGCAGCAGCGGGCGATCGTGACCGAATCGACTTGAAGGTCAAACATATTTATCAGGGTGCGGAGCCTCCAATTCCAGGGGATTTAACGGCTAGTAATTTCGGGAGAGTATTCGCATTAGCAGCTACAGATACGTTGATTAAGGAAGAGCTGCTAGCTTCCGTAGTGGGGTTAGTCGGGGAGACAGTGGCGACAGCCAGCGTACTGGCGGCTGCGCAATATGATATCGCGTCTATTATTTTCGTAGGTTCATCGTTTATTCAGAACGACCTTCTTAAAGAGGTCGTCGAAGGGTACACGAGGCTGCGCGGTGCCACGCCGCTATTCATCGAGAATGGCGAGTTTAGTGGAGCCATTGGTGCGCTTCTGCAACTAAGTGTTTCGAGCCGGTAGCAGGCGGCGCTGTGATTTTCCGACTCTCAGCCCTCGGCGGAGGCAGTTTGGGCTAATACATGAAGCTGAGAGACGGAATATCGAACTCTCAGCTTCTTTATTGAGCGTTTTCGCCGCTGAGAGTCGGATTTTCCGACGCTCATCCCTCGGCGCGAGCAGGTTAGGGGTAGTAACTGAAGCTGAGAGAGGGAATATCGAACTCTCAGCTTCTTTATTGTGCAGTTTCACCGCTGAGAGTCGGATTTTCCGACTCTCAGCCCTCGGCGCAGGCAGGTTAAGGTGGGTTGGCGCCAACTAATTTCAGCGGCGGAGCAGCCGATTCGGGTTAGGTAATTCCACAACAGGAAAAAAAAGTGCTTACAAAAAAGCCGATTTCTCTGATAAACTGAAATACAACTTCACCTACAAGCGCCATTCACTATAGAAAACGAGGTCATTCATAATGTTGTCGATGTTGCGAGATTCCATTAAAGGCCGCATGATTGTCATCCTGCTGCTTAGCTCCGTTGTGCCCCTAGCATTGATCGGGGGAATGTCGTACTTTTCGTTTCATTCCTTTATGGAAAACAAGCTGAAGAACGGCATCAACGAGAATGTGAAGAAGGAGCTTGTCAGCCTCGATAATATTTTGAAAAACATGAATTTCGCCTCTCAGCAGCTCGCATTGGATAAAACGATAACCTCGCGCATCCAAGAATATCTGACGACCGACGATCAGATTCGCAAAACGGACATTCTGCTGCTCGTGCAGGATCGGATGTCGCTTATTAATTATACAAGCCCTTACGCCGGAGCTCTGGCTTTAGTAGATGCCAAGGACAACCATGCGTTTATTCAGAGCTATCCGATTATGGACAAGATCACGATGTTTGACAATCCGCTGCTGCTGGAAGCGAACGGAGTGTCGTACTTCGCGCCGCATCGCTCGACAGACAAGTATAACACCGACAATACGCAGGTTTTCTCCCTTGTCCGCAAAGTGAATGATTTCGATACGAACTCCTCGTTCTATGTCTATACG
This sequence comes from Paenibacillus sp. J22R3, assembly GCF_056269305.1. Lineage (NCBI taxonomy): Bacteria > Bacillati > Bacillota > Bacilli > Caryophanales > Paenibacillaceae > Paenibacillus > Paenibacillus sp. J22R3. The sequence goes on from NZ_JBWDNS010000004.1 coordinate 288,966, forward strand.
GAAAGTAACTTTAATACCTTGAAGCGTTTGTTCGACGATGTCCAATATGGCGAGCCGGTTAAGCATCTGCTGCTCGATGCGAAGAATCGGATCGTGTTTAGCGAAGACCGCACCAAGTTCCCGTTGTTTGCCAAATTTAGCATGAAAGATAAAGCTTCCGATGATCTGCGTTTCATCGCTGCCAGCGAGCAAGGCTGGAAGATTGCCGTTATTATGAAGGGCGATGCCTTTCAGAAGGAAATTGATTCGTGGCTTGGCAAATTCGCGACCGTCGGCTTGTTCACGCTGCTCCTCAGCTTGCTGCTTGCCTATATCTGTTGGCGGACTGTGTATCGACCGCTTCATGTATTCCGCAGAGAGATAGAATGGGTGGGCGACAATCCGTCGTATCGTCCGCAGAAATGGCTGAGGCTTCGCGAATTTGACGAGGTGTTAGGCAGATTCTACGCGATGAAAGAGCGTGTATTCGATTTGCTCAAGGAAATCGAGCGCCGGGAGAAGGCTAGGAGCAATGTGGAGGTCGAGAAGCTGCGACATCAGATCAACCCGCATTTTATCCATAATACGCTCAATACCGTACAAGTCATTGCCAAGATGAATAAGCAAAATGAAATTGTAAAGCTGATCACTCATTTCACCCGTATTCTGCACTACAACTTGGGCAAGGAAGGGACGCATGTGCGCGTACAGGAGGAAGTCGCTAATATCAACGACTATATGGCGCTGCAGAGCATCCGTTACAGCCATCAATTTGAAGTGCAAATGGATGTGAATCCCTCGACGCTGGATGTTCAGATCCCGCGGTTTGTCCTGCAGCCGCTTGTCGAGAATGCGATTTATCATGGTTTCCGCAATCAGGACGGCACCATTAGCGTTCGCATCGAGCCTCATCAGGGGGGCGGGATCACGATGTGCGTATCCGATAACGGAGAAGGCATGTCGGAGGAACGGCTGCAATCGCTGCTTGAAGAGAAGCATCCGGACTCACGCTCTGTCGGCATGGGTATCGGTCTAAGTTTCGTGCACCGATTAATTCAAGCCTACTATGGAGAGAGCTCCGGACTGCGAATTGAAAGCAAGCTGGGCGAAGGTACGGCGATTACGATCGAAATATTGACGGGGAAAGGAGGCGAGCAGCCATGATCCGAGCCATACTGGTCGATGACGAGCATATCGTACGCAAAGGATTAATTCATATTCTTCCATGGCAGAAGCATGGGATGGAGGTTGCCGCCGACTTTGAAGGCGGGGAGAAGGCGCTTGCTTGGATGGAGCAGGAGCAGGTCGATTTGCTCGTCACCGATTTGTCGATGCCGGGGATGTCGGGCTTTGAGCTGATGCGAATCGTGAAGGAGCGGTTTCCGCATACGGAAACGGCGATTCTCACCTGCCATCAGGATTTTCAATATGTACAGGATGCGCTGCGGCTGGGCGCGATTGATTATATCGTGAAGACCGAGCTTGACGATGAGAAGCTCGACCGGTTGTTCGGTCGCATTGCCGAGCGGCTGCTTGCGGACCGGGAAGAGAGGTCCTCCCGCACGCAGCCGCCGGCACCGGCTTCGGCGCAGTCGTCGGTTACGCTGCTGCTCGCGCTCAAGACCGACTGCAAAGTACAGGAGCTGTACGCGCAGCCCGGCTTGAATGACAAACCGCTTGTCGCGCTGCAAGGCAATGCCTGGTTTACGGAGGAGCTTGCTTTTCAACCGGAAGGGGAGGCGCAGGCGGGATTGTCCAATCGCTGGGCGGTATTTTGCCTGCATCAGGTTGGCGTTAAGGATCGAAGCCGGCTCAAGTCGGTGCTGGATACTTACATCAAACGTCACTCCTTCTACGTGATGGAGACGACCCAGTCGGCCGCAGCCGTGCATGATTCCATGCAGGATGTGCTGCTTTGGGAAACGAAGCCGGTTCGTGAGGATTGGATGAAAGGCTGGCGGAACTTCGATTGGCTGTTTCAGGATGAGGCGTTCCAAACCTTCCTCGAGCAAATTGCCGAGCAAAGGCCGGATCCGAACAAGCTGTGCGGCATCATTCACCAGACGGTCTGGGCGTGGAGAAGCATGCTGAGATGGACGGAACGGGATGAGCTGCTGCAGGAGCTTGGCGGTCTGCAAACCTGGACGCAGTGGCAGAGCTTCCTGCAGCGTCTTCGCCGTTCGCTTCGAGCCATTCTGGAACAGAGCGGCATAGATAAGGATATTACTACACGAATGATTCAATCCATTGAATGGTCCTTGCTGCGATTGGATGAAGGAATTACGCAGGAGGAAGCTGCTGCGGAGGTACACCTCAGCCGCGGATATTTCAGCGACTGCTTCAAGCGGACGACCGGCGCTACGTATAACGATTTCATGCGAATGCTTCGGATGGATCAGGCTAAGCGGCTGCTGCTTCACAGCAGTCAAGCCATTCAGGAGATCGCGGCCAAATGCGGGTTCGCCGACGAATCGTATTTCCGCAAGCTGTTCCGTCAGGAGACAGGCCGATCACCGCGTGCTTATCGCGAAGAGGAAGCGGCGTTTGATGCGTTTATGCACTGGCCGCCGGTGGGCAAGTAAGCGGGTGAAGTGAAAAATGTCTGCCGACCAGCGAAAATTGTACGATGAAAGACGCATGTTCTGACAAAGTTCAGTCAGGAGATGCGTTTTTTCCATCTAATCCCCAAACGAAAACGCGTTATGATTGGAATCGAATCAACACCATATTCGTTGTCATAGAGAGGGGCTTTTGACAGAATGGTCAAAAAGTGGGCAAGCTTGAGTTTGCTTGGGCTTATGGTTTTTGCAAGCGCATGCAGCAATAATGGCGGTAACAACAACAACACTACAACCGGCAATACAGAAACGAACAAAACGAATACGACGACGGAAACAACAACAGAAACAACAGAACCGGCAGCTGAACCAGAGGTTGCGGCTGATCCATTCGGCAAGTATCCGGAGTTAATTGAGTTTACAACGATCAGACCGACAATGAACAATCCAAAGTTCCCTGAGGGCGAATCGTATGAAGAGAACGTATTCAACAAGTTCATGGAAGAGAAGCTGAATGTGAAGCCTAAATTCGTATGGATGGCGCCGCAAGATGGTGACGCTTACAAGAAGAAGCTTGATCTCTCCATCGGCGGAAACGACATCCCGGATGTGTTCCAAATCGTCGGCAAAAACATCACTGAAGTACAATCTACTGTGAAACGTCTCGTTGAGGCAGACATGATCGAGGATCTGTCGACCGTGTATGAGCAATACGCTTCCCCGGCAATCAAAGAAGCCTACGCTTCTGCAGACAACCGCGGGCTTGACCTGTACAAAGTCGATGGCAAGCTCTACGGCATTCCGAGCCAAGGCGGTTTGGAGAACTTCAACTTTGTCTGGGTTCGCGACGACTGGCGCAAGAAGCTGAACCTGGCTGAGCCGAAGACGATTGAAGACATTGAAGCACTCGCTAAAGCGTTCAAAGAAAAAGATCCGGCAGGTAACGGCACAACGGTACCGCTGGCGATGCAGATGCAAACAGAAACAGACGGATTGTTCGGTCCCGGCTATATTTTCGACCAATTCGAAGCGTTCCCTCGCCTGTTCTATAAGGATGCATCGGACTCTGTCGTGTACGGCGGTATCCAACCGCAAATTAAAGACAGCTTGAAGCTGATCGCGAACTTCTACAAAGAAGGTCTGATCGAGAAAGACTTCGCGCTTAAAGATACAGGTCAACTGCAAGAGGTTCTGGCAAGCGGACGCGCAGGCATCGTCGGCCAAGCATGGTGGGGCGTATGGTACCCGCTGTTCATGACACTGCAGAACGTTCCTGATGCAGATTGGAAGCCATATGCAATCCCTGCCAAAACAAACGGCAAGCTGAACATGGGCGCTATGAACACATCCGGTTCCGTCATGGTCGTGAAGAAAGGCTTCAAATACCCAGAGCTGCCAATGAAATGGCTGAATGTCGTCAACGAAAACGACGATACAGAATGGTGGATCAAAACATCGCAAGAAAAGTATAAAGACGCCAACGAAAAAGCAACGGTATGGGGCGGCATGACGATCATTCCTACGGACGATATCCTTAAACAAGCGAAAGACATCGTAGCTGCCGTAAACGGCGAGAAGGATCCGGCATCACTTCCGTTCAAGAACAACGATGCGTTCCAGAACATCAAGAAGTTCATTGACGAGCTGCAAACGCAGCCGGCAAGCAAAAATGTCCTGCAATGGCAAAACACGCGCAGCTGGTATGATGCAATGGGTTCCGCAGCCAAATTAGAATCCAACATCGTCTACTCCGCATTCGACGGTCAAACACCGACGATGGAGAAGAAGCTGACGGCGCTAAACGAGCTGCAAATGAAGGCCTACCACCGCATCATTATGGGTAAAGCCGATGCAGATGCGGAGTTCGATCAATTCGTAGCGGATTGGAAAGCACAAGGCGGAGACGATATCTTGAAAGAAATCAACGAGGCAATAAGCAAATAAGTCGTAGTTTAATTCCGGAAGGACGCGAGGCAGTGTCTTGCGTCCTTCTATTCATTACGAATGATATCTGAAGCGGAGGTAATGCGAGTGCGCCGCAAATGGTCTGAGCAAATCCATTTTAATCTGATGCTGCTCCCCGGCATGTTACTTGTCTTATTATTTACAATTTGGCCAATGGGCGGTATTGTGCTGGCGTTCAAACATTTTATTCCGACTAAAGGAATTTGGGGTTCGCCATGGACAGGCTGGGAGAATTACTCCTTTGTCTTTGATACGCCTGTAGCATTACGCGTTTTCAAGAATACGGTTATCATCGCACTGATGAAAATTGCTTTCGGATTCTTTATTCCAATCGTATTTGCACTCATGCTCAACGAACTGCGCATCCATTGGTTTAAGCGTGCGGTTCAAACCATCGTTTATTTACCGCACTTCCTGTCATGGGTTCTGCTTGCAGGTATTCTAAGAGATTTCTTCGCCGTAGACGGCATTGTTAACCAGCTGCTTGGCAAGTTTGGCATTAACGAGATTATGTTCTTGGGTGACAACTTCTGGTTCCGTACCATCATTGTCGGCTCCGATATATGGAAAGAGTTCGGCTTTGGTACCATTATCTATTTGGCAGCATTGACAGGTATTAATCCTTCGCTTTACGAGGCGGCCGACATCGACGGCGCAACCCGGATGCAGAAGCTGAAATACGTCACACTGCCTGGCATCGCAACTACGATCGTTCTGGTCGGCACGCTCAGTTTGCAAAACGTACTGAATGCCGGCTTTGATCAAATATTCAATCTGTACAACACGCTCGTTTACGATTCCTCGGACATCATCGACACGTACGTGTTTAGGGCCGGTATCGAAGAAGGGCACTATGAGGTCGGAACAGCCATTGGTTTGTTGAAATCAGGTGTCAGCTTCATACTGATCATCATCTCATACGGTCTGGCAAGTCGATTAGCCAACTATCGCATTTTCTAGCAAAAGGAGGAATTCCGCATGGTCCGCAGTCAAACGATGGGCACAAAAGTGGCAGAAGCTGTTCTGATTCTCATTCTTGCGCTCGTTTCGTTCTCATCTTTGTTCCCGATCATTCATAACTTGGCGATTTCCTTCAGCTCACCAGCGAAAGCGATGGCCGGCTTTGTCACTGTCTTTCCGAAGGGCGTCACCTTTGAATCGTATAAGAAGCTGTTTGAAGACAGCGTCTTCTTCCAATCGTTCTGGATTTCGGTCAAACGGGTCGGTGTCACGTGCTTGATCAGCTTCTTCATTTCCTTGCTGATGGCTTACCCGCTGTCCCGCTCGAAGAGAGAGTTCAGGCTCCGCGACGTGTATATGTGGCTGCTGATCTTCTCGATGATGTTTAATGGCGGATTGATTCCGTTCTATCTCGTTATTCGCCAAATGGGACTGATGAACTCGTTCTGGGTGCTCGTGCTCCCGATGTTGGTAAACGTATTTAACGTCATTCTGATCGTCAACTATTTCCGCAGTATTCCAAAAGAGCTCGATGAGTCGGCTTCGATGGACGGCGCCGGTCCTTGGTTCAAGGTGTTCCGCATCTACATGCCGCTATCGATGCCCGTGCTTGCGACAACGACGCTGTTCCTCATCGTAACCGTGTGGAATGAATTTATGCTCGGTCTCATCTTCATCAACCATGAGGACAGTATCCCTCTCCAGACTTATATGCAGCAGATTGTGGTGCGGATCGATCCGACGTTGATCAAATCAATCGATGACGTAAAGCGCCTCGCATCTGTATCCGACAAGACATTGGGAGCGGCCAAAATCTTCGCTTCCATGCTGCCGATCATGCTCGTCTATCCGTTCCTGCAGCGGTTCTTCATCTCCGGTATTATGCTGGGTTCCGTTAAGGAATAAGCGAGGTACCGGCTGGCAAAGGAGGTTTGCAGCTAGCTATGCGACAAACAAACTCGATTAGCTTCGGGGATTTATTGAAACAGGGAGAATGCCTTCGGGCCTCCCTGGAGGGCGGCGAGCGGAGCGCCTATTTCAAGCAGTTCGATTCGCTGTTCGCCGCGATTCCGGAAACGGAGAAAGAGGTCTGGCTGGAAGCGTATATGATTCTGGCCGCTCAGTTTCTGGCGTTCATGCATAAGAACGGCATCTCCTTCGCGGAGCTTGAGCCGCTGGACGCGGATGCGCTTCTGCGCTGGGATGCCCACAGCTCGGCGAGGCAGGCTGCCGATTACTTGCGAGCTTTTGCAGACGCGTTGCTTCAATGTCCCGGCTACCGGGATGAGGACGGCTGGCTGGAAAGCCTGCACGCTTACATTGAGAAGCATCTCGATGAGGATCTGTCGTTAACGCGGCTCGCCGAGACGGTGTATTTCAATCCGAGCTATCTATGCCGATTGTATAAGCAGACGACCGGGCGCGCATTGTTCGATTACGTCGCCGAGGCGAAGCTGACGAGAGCCAAACGATACTTGAAAGAATCGCCGCGTCTCAAGGTTCACGAAATCGCGCGCAAAGTAGGGTTCGGCTCGCCTGCGCATTTCACGCGCGTCTTCAAGAAGCATTCGCTGCTTACGCCTGCACAGTATCGTGAGGCGTATGCGCGGTAGAATAGGATGGTGTATAGGCCGCCGTAGCAGGGGAATCTGCTGCGGCGGTTTTTCTCGCGCAACTCTAGCAAATGAATAAATAATGCTATATTGACAACTATGAATCTAAGGGATATTTTGTATATCTATGGAAGATTTAGGAGTGACTCTAGCACTGACTTTGGAGGAGGACGAACGTGGGCTTACAGAAATTCGGCGAGCAAACGACTACGCTGTTTCGGGAAGCATTGAACCAGTTCATCGAGAAGGTCAAGAAGGATGATCAAGTGATTGCAGCTGTGCTGCTTGGCAGCTTATCGTACGACCAAGTATGGGAGAAATCGGACATTGATTTGAAGCTGATCGTGCATGATCAGAAGCTGGGTACGGGCTATATGTGTTTCGTGGAGAATGATGTTCCGATTAACGCCAGCATTCAGACTCGCAATGAATTTAAGCGGTGGATCGAACGATCCGTGGGCGGCTCTATCCAGCAGTCGATGCTATATCGCAGTACGCTGCTATTCACGAAGGATGCTTCCATCACGGACTATTTTGAGCAAATTCGGATCGTTGGCGAGCGTGACAGGCAACTTCAGCTGCAGCAGCTTGGGGGGTATTCGCTCGGACTTCTGGCTAAGGCGGAGAAGTGGCTGTATGTGAAGCAAGACGCGGTTTACAGTGCCTTCTGGATTATTAAGATGGTCGATGTGTTGTCGCAGATCGAGGTGCTGCTCAATGAGGATGTGCCCATGCGGGAGTCGGTCAAACAGGCGCTCACCTATAACCCGGACTTCTTCCGTGTCATCTATTCGGAGATGGTCTTCGGGACCGTTTCGGAAGCTGGTGTTCAATCGGCTATTAATCAGATTAACGAGTATCTGAATGCCGGGGCAGAGAAACTCTTTCAGCCGATGCTGGCTTATTTGAAGGAAGAAGCGGATGTTCGCACCGTCACGGATATCGTCTTGAAGTTTAAGCCGGTCATCGATACCGATACGGGTTCCGCAACAACGATATGTGATTGGCTCGCAGATCGAGGGCTTCTGATGAAGATGGAATCGGAGACGAAGGCCACGCCGAAGAGCCGGATTATGCTGCTTGAACCAGCTTACTTGTACGAGAGCGACGAGTTTCCAGAGTGGGAGAGGGGCTAGCGCGGATGAAGAAGTATATCGAGGTACGGGGTGCCAGGCAGAATAATCTGAAGAATATTGACGTCGATATTCCGCGGGACAAGCTCACGGTCATTACGGGGGTCAGCGGTTCGGGCAAATCTTCACTGGCCTTCGATGTCATCTATGGGGAAGGACAGCGCCGATTCCTAGAGTCGCTCTCCACCTTCGCCAAGAGTCGAATGAATCAATTGAAGAAGCCGGATGTCGATTTTGTATTCGGCTTGTCCCCGGTAATTGCCATCGAGCAGAAGAAAGGGATCGTCAATCCGAGATCCACTGTCGGCACCATGACGGATATCTATGATTTCATGCGGCTGCTCTTTGCTTCGGTTGGCGAAGCCTGCTGTCCATTCTGCGAGCATCCTGTACCGATTCGGTCGGCAGAGCAGATGATCGATCATATTAAGCAGCTGCCAAGAGGGACGGAGCTTGAGGTGCTGGCCCCGGTATACAAAATCTTCGGCGAGAACTACGAAACGACGCTGGATGAGATTCGCTCGAAAGGGTTCCGGACGGTTCGCGTAGAAGGTGCCCGGCATAGCCTCGGTGATCCGATTGAGCTTGAAGAGGAAGCGGAGTACAGAATCGAGGTCGTCGTCGACAAAGTCATCGTTCAACCGGATGCTTTCAAGGCGCTTGCCAAAACAATCGAGAACAGCTTGAAGCTGGTGGGTGAAGGGTTCATTCGCTTTGAGGTCGTTCATGTGCCGGAAGGCGCGGCGGCTGATGAAGATAAGTTCTATCGCGGTTTCGCTTGCCCGGAGCATCATCTGACGATGGGGGAGCTGCAGTCGAGTTATTTCTCCTTCAATGATCCCGCCAGTGCTTGCCGGACCTGCGGCGGACTCGGCACATTCATGCGCGCCGAGGCGAAGTTTCTGGTGAAGTATCCGGAGAAGAGCATCAATAAAGGAGCCATTGATCAGAAGCTCCTCGGCACAAGCACCGGAACCTGGCATTGGTCCATCCTTCGCAGTGCGGCGATACACTACGGGTTCAGTCTGGATACACCTTATAGGGAGTTGTCTGAAGCGGCTAAGAACATCGTGATGTATGGATCCAAGGGGGAGAAGTTTCCTTTCATTCCGGGCGAAGAAGCGACCAAGTCGCAAGAGCGCAGCGCTGGCAAAATGATGACTTTCGGCGGGTTGGTTCATACGATAAATTGGTGGTACAAGCTTTACTTGAAGCGCAAAACGCAGTCCGTCGGCGATGATGAGTTCTATAAACGCGTAATGGTCGAGCATACCTGCCCGGATTGTGACGGACGGAAGCTGCGGCCGCAGCGGTTCTCCGTGAAGGTAGGCGAGGCTGATCTTCATCAGCTCTGCAATAGCTCTTTGCTTGAGTTGAGCGTTTTCTTAAAGCACATCACGTTCGCGCCACGGCATGCGGTTGTGGGTAAGCAGATTGTTGCAGAGATCGAATCTAGGATTGATCTGCTGCTTGATATTGGCCTTGATTATCTCAGTCTTGGTCGCCGCTCCGACACGATATCGGGCGGTGAAGCGCAGCGCATCCGGCTCTCTACGCAGATCAGCTCGGGGCTGATGGGGATGCTGTACGTGCTGGACGAGCCGAGCATCGGGCTGCATGCCAGAGATAGCATTCGCATCATCGACACGCTCAAGAAACTCCGCGATATCGGCAATACAATTATCGTAGTCGAACATGATCTGGATACGATCATTAGCGCCGACCATATTATTGAGGTCGGACCGGAGCCGGGACTGCACGGCGGCCGCATTACCGCTGAGGGCACAGCGGAGCAGCTGCGGTCTAATCCCAATTCCATTACGGGCTCCTTCTTAGCAGGGGTGCGGAGAATCGAGGTACCGGCAGTGCGTCGTCAGTCGGACGGACGGATGCTGTCCCTTCGAGGTGCAAGAGCGAACAATCTGCGCAACGTAGATATCGATCTGCCGCTAGGTGTGTTGGTCTGTATCACAGGTGTCTCGGGTTCAGGCAAAAGCACGTTGATTAATGAGGTCATCTGCAAGCAGCTTTATGCAACCTTCCAGGATGCGCGCATTGTTCCCGGCGAGCACGACGAGTTGACCGGACATGAGCACTTAACGGGCATTATCAATATCGACCAGTCTCCGATCGGGCGCAGCTCGCGCTCAAACCCTGCGACGTACGTCGGGTTCTTCGATAAGATTCGCGAGCTCTATGCAGCTGCTGCCAGTGCAGCGGGGAAGTCGCTCGCGAAGAACGATTTCAGCTTCAACCAGAAGAATGGCGGACGCTGCGAGAACTGCCAAGGTGAAGGCGTTGTCACGACGGCGCTCCAGTTCATGCCGGATGTAGAAGCGGTCTGTCCTGTTTGCAAGGGAGCACGTTTCAACGAGGAAGTGCTCGATGTTCGTATTCGGGAGAAGAATATCGCGCAGGTGCTGGAGATGAGCATTGAGGAAGCTGTTCAATTCTTTGACGATCAGTCTTACATTCAGCATAAATTGAAGGTGCTGCATCAGCTGGGACTTGGCTATCTGCGTCTTGGTCAATCGTCGACCACACTGTCCGGCGGGGAAGCGCAGCGGATTAAGCTGGCGACGGAGCTAAGTAAGATTATTCGCGGCTCGCATAATCTGTACGTGCTTGATGAGCCGACAACCGGCCTGCATCTGAGAGATATTCAGAAGCTTATCGATTGTCTCCATCAGTTGGTAGAAGCGGGGCATTCTGTCGTAGTGATCGAGCATCATATGGATTTGATCAAAGTGGCTGATCATGTCATCGACATGGGGCCGGAGGGCGGCAAGAAAGGCGGCATGGTCGTCGCATCCGGCACACCTGAGGAAGTAGCGCGTACGGAAGATTCGCTGACCGGTAAGTTTCTGCGGGGGATGTTGGCGGTGGAGTCACAGGCGCTGGCTTGAGTGGATGGGAGTGGCGCAGACTCATAGGTCCGCGCCACCTCTATGATGAGAAACCCAACGTTTATGATAACGTCGGGTTTCTTTCATTTTCGGGTTGTCTGAGAGCTGTTTTGCACAGTCGCGTCCATGAGCTGCTGTTACGTTCGTACTTCCGTAATCGCTTTGCCTTGCCTGTTCACGCTCTAACGGTTGTCAGCGTGGCTATTTCATGTAAATAAGCCCTTTTATAAATCTAACGGTTGTGCCAGACGTTATTTGCTGCAAATGGGGCGATTCCTAATGGGAAATGCCCCAATAAGCACGCTGGCAACCGTTAGAAAATAAAGAAGGGCTTTTAAGGCCAAATAACCACTCTCACAACCGTTACAGGTTGGAAGATGGCTCGTAAGCAGTGCCGGAAACGAAACTACCAACTTTTCGGCAGCCTGGGGGCTCTCAGTGTCGAGCAAGCATGAAAATGGGCTGTCCTCAAGTAGATTGATCTACTTATGGGACAGCCCTTATTCACTTTGGAAACAGCTAGAACTGTTTCTCGGCCGCCAGACGATAGGCTGCTTTGGAGCGCAGACCAACCAGTTTATCCATGGGCTGGCCGTCCTTGAAGACAATAACCGTCGGCGTGCCCATAACACCAGCTGAAGCTGCGGCGTCAGGCAGCTTATCGCAGTCGACGTACGCGATGCGAAGCTGATGCCCCAGCTCAACGCTTAGTTCTTCCAGAACGGGCAGCAGCGTATGGCATGGCGGACAGTGAGGCGCACCGTAGTCTACCAGCACGACCCCCTCCTTAACGAGATGCCGGAGATGCTCCTGACTTTCAACTTGTTCGATTCCCACTAGATTCACTCCTTGCTTAGATTCTCGGCGATTGCTTCCGATTGAACGGCTGCGATCCGATCTACTAAATTCGTTCGGATTTGATTCAGCTGCATAATCTGTGCTTCAATATCTGCCAGCTTCCGCTCATAAACCGGCATGATTTCACTGCAAAAGGCTTCCTTGTTCCGCAAGACACAAGTAAGAAACCCGGCAATTTGCTCCGTCGTCAGGCCCAAGTTCAGATAGAGCTTGATAGTCTCCACCGTGTGAACGGTTAAAGGCGAATATTCGCGATAGCCGTTGGCTTGACGCAAGGGGGCGATTAAGCCTTGCTGTTCATAGTAACGGAGCGAACGGATGCTCACGCCTGTTTCTTTGGCTAATTGACCGATCTTCATGGGCAGCCTCTCTTCGCAATACCTGGTTTCCAGCTCATTATAAAGTCTGACATTAATGTCAGAGTCAAGTCCGAATTTATGTAAGCCCAACTTTACAGATAACGCAGGAGCTGATGGAGTTCGTCTATATGTGCGACCGGAACGATGCCTCTTCGTTCCATCTCCGGTTGATTGCCCTGATAGGCAATGAATCGCACGCCTGCTTCCATGGCGGCCTTGCCGTCAATCCAGGCATCGCCTACGGACAGCCAATTCTCCTTAGTGAGATGAGGGTAATGCCCGAGAATATGATGGATGCCCGCCGGTGAAGGTTTCATTGATACTGCCTGTTCTCTGCCAATAACATGCTCAAAATACATCTCAATTCCCGTTGATCGCAACGCTTGAATGGCTGCAGCATACGAATTATTAGTAAGAATCGTGAGGTGGAAGTCTCCTTGCAGCTGATGTAGAAGGTCTACGACACCCGGTTCAAGCCCTGCATCCTTCATCCCTGCTTGCTCGATCTCGGCCACAATGCTCCAAACCGCCTGCTCTGCTTCTCCTGTGAACTTCGCCGATAGCCGGGCATGTTCAATAAGGGTGGAGACCGTATATTCATGCAGCGGGAAATCCGCCCCGATAATGCCCTCTCTGACTAACAACGTGTGAACCTCGTTCTTCATCTGCTTGAAATCGATACGCGAACGGAGAATGGTGTTATCCATATCCAGAATCAGACCTTGTCGCTTTAATGGAACCATGGGAGCAGCCCCTTCTCTGGGTTTGTGTTAACGAATTCTAACATGCTTAATGGCAAGAAAAAAAGCCCCCTCTATGAACGAAGCATAGAGAAAGGCCAATCTCCTAACCAAAGCTCACTCTTACACCGAGCCGGTCTTGGTACTCGATTCTTGCCTGCAACTAAAGCGCAGCCCAAAGAAATGCTGCCGATCGTCGATAAGCCGGCCATTCAATACATCGTCGAAGAAGCGGTTCAAGCCGGTATCGAAAGTATCATTATCGTGACGGGGCGCGGCAAGAAGTCGATCGAGGATCATTTTGACAAATCCATTGAGCTGGAGCAGCTGCTGGAAGAGAAGGGCAACGAGGAGATACTGCGCGAAGTCCGGTCGATCAGCAACATGGCGAGCATTCATTTTATCGGCAAAAGGAACCGCTTGGACTTGGACATGCCATCCTATGCGCGAAGCAGTTCATCGGGGAAGAGCCGTTCGCGGTACTGCTTGGCGACGACATTATGGTTTCCGAGCCTCCGGCACTGTCGCAGCTTATTGAAGTGTATCAGCAGACAGGGAAGCAAGTCATTGGGGTACGTTCAGTGAAACCATCTATATTTTCAGTGTTGGAGACGATTGATCGAGGAGCCGGCGGCGAATACCAGCTGACCGATGCGCTGCATGCCATGTGCAAGAAGGCAATTATCGAGATGGGGCTGCAGCGCAAGGAGCTGCGTGCAGTTCTGCTGCCCTATTTGCAAGAGCTGCTAGCTTGGGAGAAAGCGGAGACTTCGAGTGAATCGCTCTATTCTGGCAGATCGTCTTAGTTTTATCCCATATCCTCCAAGATGATCGGACGTTTCGGGTGTAAATTGAAGATATATCCGATTCATAAAGGGGACTTGAGCGCATGTTGAATTCGAAGATCCAATTACCTGAAGAAAAAGTGCAATTTTATCGTGAAAATGGTTTCGTTCAGATCGATAATATTTTATCGCCTGAGGAGCTGGCTGAGTTTCAAGCATATATGGATGAGACGATGAACAGCCAAGGTGCGCGCGGGCTGCAAACGGATCAGGCCGGCGGCGCGTATTACAAGGTGCTGAACCAGCGCGTCAATACTTGGAGGGATCACGGGGGGATGGCACGCTTCGTGCTTGGCGAGCGTTTCGCGGATATGGGCAAGCAGTTGACGGGGTTCGAGGGCATCCGCCTCTTTCACGATCATGCTTTGCTGAAGATGCCCGGCGATTCCAAAGTAACGCCTTGGCATCAAGACCGTCCCTATTGGCCGGTTAAGGATACAGAGCCGATGGTCGCATTCTCGATCTGGATTGCGCTCGACGATGTTGACGAGAATAATGGCTGCATGATGTTCGTGCCGAAGTCGCAGAAAATCCGCAATTTGAAAGGCGTTGACCTTGTGACGCCGGAGGATATTTTCGAGCAGGAAGGCGCAAGTGAGCTTGATCGCAACACGGCCGTCATCTGCCGTATGAAGGCGGGAAGCTGCACGTTCCACGATGGGATGACGTTCCATTTTGCTCATGCGAATAATTCGGATAAGCCGCGCCGCGCGATGGCGATTGTCTTCTTCAAGGATGGCACGACCTACAGCGGAGCAGGTCATGTGTGCACAGACGGCCTTGGCTTTGAAGTCGGCGACAAGATTCAAGGCGGCTTAATGCCGAAGCTTGCGTAAGCTGCATTTATCCAACTACTGGTTAATTATTGCAACGCAATTGTAATGTAACTGAAATGCCAAATTCATCTGGTTTTAATCTTCAGCGCCTATAATAAGACTCAACCCCCTATTATATATATTCTTTTAAGACCCGCGGCCCGTTGCTGCGGGTCTCCTTTTTTGTGCTTTGTCTACTTCAACGGCAATCGGTTAATACTGCGCAGTAAGAAGATTAATAGACTTTACAAACGATTTTTGCGGGTGGTATGCTGAAAGCACTCAGTTTATGCTAAGAAACATAAGACATATTATAAATGGGGAACACTCGATGCTCGAACTCTCTATCAACGAACCGGATCAATTAGTAAAGGTCGCACATGCGCTGTCATCGCATACCAGGCTGAAGATTATCAAGCTGCTCCTGAATCATAACAACATGAATATAAATGAGATCGGCGAGAAATTGGGCATTCCGGTGTCCACGGCCGGCGTGAACGTGAAGGTGCTGGAAGAGGCGGGGCTTATTCTGACCGAGATTTTGCCTGCAAGCCGCGGCGCTATGAAAGTATGCAAGCGGAATTTCGACGATGTCAGAATGATCCTGAATCCGATCAAAGGGTACATCAAGAAGGAGCAAATTTTCGAAATCGAAATGCCGATCGGCCATTACGTCGATGTGGAAGTGCATCCGACTTGCGGCATCGCCAACACGGAGACCATGGTCATTCCGGAGGACGATCCTGCCAGCTTCTTTCATCCGGATTGCCGAACAGCGCAGATCGTCTGGCTAAGGCAGGGCTGGATCGAATACCGTTTCCCTCGTTCGCTGCCGCGGAACATCGATATGAAAGCAATCGAATTTTCGCTGGAGCTTTGTTCGGAGGCCCCTAATTTCAATAACGACTGGCCATCGGACATTACGGTTTGGATTAATGACATCGAAGTGGGAACGTGGACATCTCCCGGGGATTTCGGCGATAAGCGAGGCAAGAATAATCCGGAATGGTGGCATGACAGCAGCACGCAATACGGGCTGTTAAAGACGTTTCGGGTCGACAAGGATAAGAGCACGGTCGATAATCACAAGGTTTCCGATGTGACGCTGCAAGATCTGCACATCGATGCTCAGCCGAATATTCGGTTTAAGGTCGGCGTGAAACCGGATGCCGTTCATAAAGGCGGGGTGAATTTGTTCGGCCGCGGATTCGGAAACTATGATCAGGACATTATTATGAAGGTGCATTATGAGCCTACTATAGAATGATTCAAACAAAACAACATAGTTGTTTATAACGGCGCTTTTGCGCTTGTTTTTTTGTTATTAATAACAATAATTTTGTTAGAAAGCGTTGACATTAGCGCTGAAGCGAACATATAATTTGTTTTATATTGTGATGGATGTTTTAGTTGGTTAAGCAATTCGCCATCGGATCGGGGGAATGGCATCGTTTCATGCAAATTTGAAATGAGATCATGCAAATTTATTATAATGGCTACTCTAAAATTCTAATTGAAACATAAAAGTTGTTTATAACTCGATAAGGAGTACAAATAGATGACGAATCCAACTAAAACCTTTCAGAATCCCATTATGAAGAGCGGAGCGGATCCTTGGATGTATCGGCATTCCGACGGCTTCTACTATTACATGGTGACCCGTGGCAACCGCTTGGAACTGCATCGGTCACGATCCATGAGCGGGATTGCCCAATCGCCTCCGACCACGATATGGCTTCCTCCTACAGAAGGTCCGGGCAGCAGGGAATTATGGGCACCGGAAATTCATTTCATTAATGAGAAGTGGTATGTCTACTTTACGGCGAGCGATGGCAGCGGAGATAACGGACGTAACGTTTATGTTCTGGAGAATGAAAGCGCGAACCCACTGGATGGAGCTTGGACGGAGAAGGGAGCGATCAATGCGGCGCTGCCCGGACTGGACGGAACGATATTAGAACATGACGGCAAGCTGTACTTTATGTATGCCGGTTACGGTCATTTCCCCGAATACGGCTCGGCGATTTACGCGGCTCGGATGGCAAACCCATGGACGTTGACAGGGCCGGAAGTGCTGCTTACGAAACCGGAATTCGAATGGGAGAAGCAAGGCGGAATGGCGATCAATGAAGGACCGTGTTTCCTTGTCCGATACGGCAAGTTGTTCCTCATTTACTCGGCCAGCACGACTTGGTCGGATGATTATTCATTAGGCATGCTTGCAGCGGATGAAAGTAGCGATCTCTTAGACCCGGATTCGTGGACCAAAAGCGACCGACCGGTATTCGTGAAATGTACGGAAAACGGTGTATATGCTCCGGGTCATAACAGCTTTACGCAATCGCCGGACGGCCTTGAGGATTGGATCGTCTATCATGCGATTCCTCAGTCAGAGGGCGGCGCCGGCATGAGGCAGCCTCGGATGCAGAAGTTCAGCTTTACAGCAGCAGGATACCCAGACTTCGGTAAACCGCTGGCCTCGGGCATCGACTATCCTGTTCCGTCTGGAGAGTGCTCGGAGGAAATGGACCATTTACAAACAAACCAACCGGGAGGAAATGTACAACATGATTAAAGGAACTGACATCAGACCTGAATATCCAAGACCGAGTCAGAAGCGCGAGCAATGGCTGAGCTTGAACGGAGAATGGGACTTCGCTTTCGACGACGAGAGAAAGGGCGAAAGCGACAAATGGTATACGAACGCAGCGCCATTTTATCTGAAGATTCAAGTGCCGTTCGCTTACCAAAGCGCGCTTAGCGGTATCGGCGATTCTTCCTTTCACGACGTGGTCTGGTACCGCAAAATGATTCACGTGCCAAGCGAATGGAGCGGACAGCGGATTATCCTTCATTTCGGCGCGGTCGATTATAAGGCAAAGGTTTGGGTGAACGAGCAGCTGGCTGTTACCCACGAAGGCGGCCATACGCCATTCCGGCAGGATATTACCGACCTGTTGAAGGACGGCGGGAACGTTATCACGGTAAGAGCGGAAGATGACAGCTTGGATTTGACGCAGCCAAGGGGCAAGCAGTATTGGGAAGAGCAATCGGCCAGCATTTTCTATACGCGTACGACGGGGATTTGGCAAAGTGTGTGGCTGGAGCCTGTGCATGCCGTACATATCGATAAATTGAAGTTTAAGCCGGATATCGACCGGAACGAAATCGAGATTCGCACCTTTGTGTCGGATGCAGCAGCGCGGCAAGAGGTTTGGGTGGAAGCGGCCGTCAGCTTCGAAGGCGAGACGGTAGCGGAAGAAAGATTCAAAGTGAACGGCAGAGAAGAGTCGAGAACGATTCGCCTTCATGATTTTAACGATCATGGACTGGGACGCTGGTGGTCGCCGGAGAAACCGAACCTGTACGATGTCCGTTTCCGCCTTAGTGTAGACGGCAATGTCGTGGATGAATGCGACAGCTACTTCGGCATGCGTAAAGTATCCATTGAGAACGGCAAATTCAACTTGAACAACCGTCCGTACTTCATGCGTTTGGTGCTCGATCAAGGCTACTTCCCGGATGGTATCCTGACCCCGCCTTCGGAAGAGGCGATCTTGAAGGATATCAAACTGACCCAAGCGATGGGGTTCAATGGCGTGCGCAAGCATCAGAAAACGGAAGATCCCCTGTTCCTCTATCATTGCGACCGCAATGGCCTCCTCGTATGGGGAGAATGCGCGAACGCTTATCAATATTCGGAAACCTACGTCGGTCGTTTTACCCGCGAGTGGCACGAGATTGTGGAGCGAGACTACAACCATCCTTGCATTGTGGCTTGGGTTCCGATTAACGAGAGCTGGGGCGTGCCGAACATTCAAATCGATGTCAGGCAGCAGCAGCATGCACTTGCGATGTATCATTTGGTCAAATCCTTGGATGATACAAGGCCCGTTATCGGCAACGACGGCTGGGAGATGCTTGAGACGGACTTCGTAGCGATTCATGATTACGAGTGGCGCGAAGAAGTGCTGGCCGAGAGATATGTTTCTTCAAACAGCGCAATCGAAGCGATGCCGGCCAATCGCAGAATCTTCGTAGGCGATGCATCGTATAAGGGGCAGCCCATTATGGTCACGGAATTCGGAGGCATTTCGTTCCGCAAAAGCGACTGGGAAGGCTGGGGTTATTCCGGCGCAACTGACGATGAGGATTTCCTTAAGCGGTTGAACGCCGTGTTTCGCCCGCTGCTCTTGTCTCCGGTCGTACAAGCGGTTTGTTATACGCAATTAACGGACGTAGAGCAAGAAATCAACGGACTGCTCACGTACGATCGCGTTCCTAAAGTTCCGCTTGAGGCGATTCGTCGAATCGTGACCGGACAGAGCGCAGGAGAATCGAGATGACGACGAAAATGTATATTCCGAGCTACCCGAGACCTCAATTCGTGCGCGAGCAGTGGGTGGATTTGAACGGGGAATGGCGCTTCGGCTTCGACGACGAGAATCGAGGCGAGGCGGAAGGCTGGCCGCGCAGCTTCGGCGGTGACCGAACCATCGTCGTTCCGTTCTCCTACGAGACTCAAGCGAGCGGCATCGGCGACGAAGCTCACCATCCGAACGTCTGGTACAACCGTTCGTTCGATGTGCCGGCAAGTGGGGAAGGCAAGCGAATATTGCTTCATTTTCAGGCGGTCGATTATACAGCGAAAGTATGGATAAACGGCGAATACGTCGGCCATCACGACGGAGGGTATACGGCATTCTCGTTTGACATTACACGGTACGTCAAGATAGGCGGCGTGAACGAGCTGACCGTGAAGGCTGAGGACAGCATGGACGCGACGCAGCCGCGGGGCAAGCAAAGATGGGTTGCCGACAACTTCGAATGCTTCTATGTGCAGACAACCGGCATCTGGCAATCCGTATGGCTGGAATTCGTCTCGCCGGTGCATGTCGACTCTGTCAAAATAACGCCTGACATTGATGCCCGTTCCGTACGATTCGAGTATCAGGTTAAAGGCGGGGCGTGTGCAGGCGAAGGCTATCGTATCGAGACGCTTGTTACGCTGAAAGGCCGGCAGGTTAAGCAGGTAAGTCTCACGATCGACCGTCCGTGGCTGCAGCTCGACGTTGATCTTGTACACGAAATGAACGGTCCTTGGAAACATTCCCACTGGGCGCCGGAGCATCCGAATTTATATGATGTGGAGTTCGTGCTTTATCAAGGTGACAAAGTGGTCGATCATGTGTACGCCTACTTCGGCATGCGCAAGATTTCGATCGAGAAAGGCAAAGTGCTGCTCAATAACGTACCGATCTACCAGCGGCTCGTACTCGACCAAGGCTACTGGCCGGAAAGCCATCTGACGCCTCCGTCGGAAGCGGCACTCATCAAGGATATCGACAAATTGCTGGAGATGGGCTATAACGGCGTTCGCAAGCATATGAAGGTGGAGGACGCGCGATTCCTATACTGGTGCGACGTGAAAGGCGTGCTCGTCTGGTCGGAAATGGCGGCGACGTTCGAGTTTAACGACAATGCCATCCAGAAGTTTACGACAGAGTGGATGGAGGTCGTTCGGCAGCAGTACAACCATCCGAGCATCATTACTTGGGTTCCTTTTAATGAGTCGTGGGGGGTAATGAACATCCTGCACGACCGGCGGCAGCAGAAGCTGACGGAAGCGATCTACCACCTCACCAAGGCATTCGATCCGAATCGTCCGGTCATTACGAATGACGGATGGGAGCATACCATATCCGATATCTTGACCTTGCACGACTATGTGGAGACCAAAGAAGAGTTTCTGCAGCGTTACGCGAGCAAGGATGAAATCGTTCATAATGAAAAATCGTTCAATCAATGGAAGTACGCATTCGCGAACGGCTACTCGTACACCGGGCAGCCGATTATCGTCAGCGAGTTCGGCGGTATCGCTTTGCGCTCCGATAAAGGCTGGGGCTACGGCAACCAGGTGGAGTCGAAGGAAGCTTACTTGGACCGCTTCCGCGGCATACATGAAGCAATCAAGGCTACCGACTATATCGTGGGGTACTGCTATACCCAAATTACGGACGTTCAGCAGGAAGTGAATGGTTTGCTGACCGAGAATCGGGAGTCGAAGGTACCGCTGGAGAAGTTACGTGAAATCAATTTGGCTTAGGAGCGATGATCATGACCATGGACCGATATAGACCGAGCTATCATTTTACGCCGCCGCATAATTGGATGAATGATCCTAACGGGCCTTTTCAATTAGGCGGAGAATATCATTTGTTCTACCAGCATAATCCTTCGGCTTCGCAGTGGGGCACGATTCACTGGGGACATGCCAAGAGCACGGACTTAGTGAACTGGACGCATTTGCCGGTTGCGCTGGCTCCATCGAACGAGCTTGGTGAATCCCATTGTTACTCGGGCTGTTCGGTCGTTAACGGCGACGAGGTGAAATTGTTCTATACGAGCATCGGCGAGGGCGAACGGAATGCGACAAGCGGTGCGCAGCAATGGACAGCCGGCGCCGGAGCGGGAGATTTGCTCACTTGGCGTAAGCCTGGGGACGCCAACCCCGCGTTGACCTCCGAATTACATGGGGAAACGCACATCACGGAGTGGAGAGATCCTTACGTGTGGAAACAGCAGGACGGCTGGCGGATGCTGCTTGGAGGCATAGAGGGCGAGAAAGGCTGCGGCATGATCTACAGCTCCGACGATTTGGAGAATTGGAGCTACAAGGGGATCTTCTATAAAGGCGAGGAATGGATATGGGAATGTCCGCATCTGTTCCGTTTCGACGATGATAAGGCTGTCTTGTTCTACTCCCCGAGCGGGCCGGTTCGCTATGTTTCCGGGACGATTCGCGAAGATAGGCTGACGGATGTTAGGAAGCACGGCACGGTCGACGGCGGAGGCTGGGAAGGGTACTATGCTTCCACCGGGTTTGTGGATGAGAACGGCCGCCGCATTATGCTGGGCTGGGCTCCGGAAGGAAGAGGAGACAACTTCCCGGTAAGCTTGGATTGGGCTGGGACGCTGGCGCTGCCGCGAGTCATCGAGCTGAAGCCGAACGGCGCGCTCGCGATGGCTCCTGTTCCGGAGCTGGAGAAGCTGAGAGGCGATAGCCGGAGCTTCGCCAAGCTGAACATCGGACAAACGCCAAAGGATATGGGCTTTCGTTCGACGGCTTTCGAAATTGTGGTGGATGTGGATAGACGGACATTGGAAGACGGGGATTTGGTTGTCACTTTGTTTGCCTCTTCATGCGGCCGCGAGCGGACGGATGTACGCCTCGATTTGGCAGCGAATACGGTTGTCATCGACCGCTTGCAATCGAGCTTATTCCCGAACGTAAATAAGTCGTCGATTGAGGCTAAGCTGCCTGCGGCGGATGGTGCTGAGACGCTGAGGCTGCGTATTTTCGCGGATCAATCGATCGTCGAAGTATTCGCGGATGATGAAACCTGCCTGACGGCAAGGGTTTACCCTTCCTTGGAGGACAGTAACGGCATCGAGCTGCGTTCGAGCGGCGGCTTGGCTGTCTGTGATGTGAAGGTCTGGGAGATGAAGGCGGCGGAACTCCAATGACGACAAGTAGTGCAGTGAAGGTTACGAAGCGATATCTGAACATTGCGATTCACAACGATGCTCCGCTCAGCGTCATCACATTGATTCAGGGCGGAGTCGTAACGAAGCGATTGGAATTGAAACTTGCTACGCATAAGGTTCAATCGTGGTTCACATGGGATGCGAACGCGTATAAAGGCTGTGACTTGGAAGTGAAATCCGGAAACGACGAAGTGCTCCGCGTGGAGCACTTCGTTTTTCAAAGCGAGCAGTCGGCGGAAGAACGGCACTTATATGGAGAGAAGATTCGTCCCCAGTTCCATTACACAGCTAGGAAGGGCTGGATCGGGGAACCGGTCGACTTCTACCTTGAACAAGGCCAGTGGCACGTACGGTATGAACATAAATTATATGAAAATAGCGAAGTTGCGTTATCGGGGTATGCGGTGAGTAAGGATCTTATCCACTGGCATGAAGCGGAAGTGGACTATGATACGCTGATGGCAGCTAACGACGAGGAAAGACAAACGCTGCCGACTCGTTTAGTGGAATTGCCAGTCAATGGTGATGTAACACAAATGAAATGGCTGTATCTTCATGAGGACAACATGTATTCGGTCGGCACTATGGTGGAAGAGCGTTTCGTGGCTGAGAGCGAGCCCGCAGCCTTGCGGTATGGAAACCACTCCAATGGGCTGGTATATCAGGCTGAGGATGGCCGTTGTATCTTAGTTGGTTTCAGCCGGGGATTGCAGTATCCGGAGATGCCGTTTCATCAACAGATGCTTATTCCTGCCGAGTTGAAATTACTGCAGACCGAGCAAGGAGTAATGGTTCAAGCTGAGCCGGTTGCAGAGCTGCAGAACCTGCGGGTCTGGCAGAGAACGTGGTCGGACATCGCGTTGCAGGAGGGGTCAAGCTTCTCAGAGAGCTTGCATTTTCGCATAGCTCCGGCGGATTGGCCGGATGTTCGCATTTTGCCGCCTGAGAATAAGCCCGACGATATTACCGCCGATGCACTGGATGTTGACTTGGAAGTCGACTTGGATACGGATGCTGTGCTGGAGATTAGGCTATACGGGATCCGGATTTTATTAGATACTGGGAAGAAAACGATTGCATGTCAGGGCATCGTTGCTCCTTTAGCGCAAACAGCAGGAAAGATGAAGCTGCGACTGCTGCTGGATCGAGCATCGTTGGACATATTCGCATGCGATGGCGCAGTAGGGATGACGGTTGCCGCGGAACCAAACTATTCGGAGCGAAGGATTCAGTTGTCGTGCCCTAGCGGCGAAAGTGCAACGGTGAATGCGTTGGCGGTGTATGGACTTCGGAGCATTTGGCCGAGTCCGGATGAAAGGCGGCTCATTCAAGAGGCGGTTAAGGACAACACGGTTGTCTATCAATCGGATAGCTATACGGTATATAGCAATCGAGTAGAGGACTCGGTCTATGGAGAGCCGCCTGCCTACGTGCCCGACCGCAATACAATCGTATCGCCTACCCGCGCTATCGAAGAATTCGTTTGGCGCAAGAATTGGGCGAACGATATGAACCGTGTCATTGATCGCGGCAATGTCTGGCATCCGAAACCGGAGATTTCAAGGCTACCCATAATCTTAACGAGGTACGCAACGATCGATGCCGCTTACCGCCTCGCAGCCGATATTTTCTACCGATGCGGCTCCGCCGAGTTTGCCCGCAAGGGCGAGGAAGGCATGTGGACCGCAGGACAATTCCAAGGTCCGGGAGATGGCTTCGGTGTGTGGGTGCGTGATACCGCGCACATCGCGATGCGCTCGGGGAGCATCCTTGATCCTGAAGGTGCCAGAGAATCGCTGCTCTTTACGACGAAGGGCGGATTAGACAACGGCGTAGACGGTATGGCAATGCCTATCGTCGGAATATGGGATTATTATTTGGCAACGGGCGATCTGACGCTCATTAAAGAATCCTGGCAAGGCCTGAAGGAGCGGATTACCAAGCTTGATGGATTGTTTGATTCAGAGCGCGGGTTAATTCCTGCCGATCAAGCGACCTCCAATGATGCTTTTCCGGAGCCGGAATGTGCCGGATTCAGCCTTGCGACGGAGATCTATTTCATGGAGGCTTTCCGCGCAATGTCACGAATGGGAGCCCATGTGGGAGAGCCGGAGAGCACGCTTCAAGCATGGGCTGACAGAGGTGAGCTTCTCCTTCGCAATATTCAAAGCCAATATTGGAACGAGGAAGCGGGCTTCTACACGAGCGGCCCTGTCGGCAGTGAGAGCTATGAGCAGGGGTATTGGGAGTCTGCCGGACAAGAAATCGCGATGTGGCCGAGATACGGCGTAGCCAGCGAGGAGCAAAGGCGATCCATGCTGAGCCGGCTTCCTGAAGTGGCGATGAATGAATTCGGCGTCAACGTATTCCCGTATCGCCCGGAAACGAACCATTTCTGCAATGCGGCTTGGGTAGTCTGGACGAGCGGCATGGCGGCTGCGGCGGGACGAGAAGGCAGATTGGATCTGCTTACGACTTTTATCGCGCAGCAGGTGCGCAATAGTGTAATGAATAAGACCTTCTATGAAGTGATCGATTATCAAACGGGCAAGGCTTGGCGTTGGCCGGGTCAGCTCTGGCATGCAGCCGGCTTTATCTCTTATTTCCTCCTTGGCGTCTTGGGCTTGGAGTATGACGAGCAAGGCGCTACCTTCACGCCGGCCGTGCCTGAGATGCTGCGCGATCTGAAGGTGGAGAATCTTCGCTATCGCAAGGCCGTGTTCGATATTGTCGTGCATGGCTGGGGAACGAATTTCGCGATGCATTGCGATGGACAAGCAATCAAGCAAATTCCAGCCGATCTAACAGGCAAACATTATCTTGAATTTTGGGCGACTACCTAATCGCAGCTCACTCGCTGTTAAGGAGGACGGAATGGAATGAAGACTATCATGAACAATTTACTGCTGCTATTTTCCGTTCGCCGTACGATTCAAGCCCAAATTTTCGTTTCGTTCCTGGTTCTATCCATGCTTACCTTATCCGGCGTCACCTGGATCTGGTATGCAAGTACGGCAGAGACGATCAAACGCAACGCGATTCAGGATGCTCGAAGCAACATCGTCCAGTCGCATAACAATCTTGAGATTGTCCTCAAAGATTTCGTCAGCATCATTACGCTGGTGTCAATCGATCGTACCAATGTGGTGGAGGTGCTTAATCGGAAGAAAGGGCTGAGCCCTTATATCGATTTCCTGCTGCAGAAGAAACTAGAGGATTTCGTCGGAAGCTTGTACTCGTACAAACCTTATATTTCAGCCGTTACGATCGTTGGATTCAACGGAGAGCAGTATTATTCGGGAAGCCCGTATCGTTACATTTCATATACGGATAAGCCTTGGTTCCGCGAAATCATGAAGGCGAATGGAAAACCAGTTTTCCTGAAAATCGATCGCGACGACTATACGCCAAGCGGCACGACGCTCAAGCCCATGCTGGTCATTGGCCGGGCAATCAAATCCAACGACAAGACGATTGGTGTCGCTCTCTTATATGCCCCTTACGATATCATTCGCAAGGTGTACGATAACGGACCGTTATCGACGACTAGATTTATCGTCATGGATAAGCACAATCAGACCTTATTCGAATCGCGTGCCGGGGACAAGCCTCCCGAATTTCAGGACGTCCTAGAGAAGGACGGACAATTGTACGTCAAACAAAACTCCACATTCTCGGGCTGGACCACGATCGGCGCTGTTTCGGTCGATTCCCTCATTCACGATACGGTCACGCTTCGCAACCGCATGTTCGGGGTCATTGGGCTGACACTGGTTGCCGTGCTGGTCGTGTCCATCGTTATTTCGCGGCGCATCACTAATAATTTGCGTCGTCTGCGCGATCGGATGTTCAAGATCGACGAGGGGAATCTCAACTACGTGACCCCGCTGCAATCGAAGGATGAGGTCGGCCATTTGAGCCAAGCCTTCAGCCAGCAGATGGGTCAAATCCACAGTCTGCTGGAGGAAGTCAAGCGGCGGGAGCAGCAGAAGCGGAAGGCCGAGATGAAGGCGCTGCAAGCGCAGATCGATCCGCATTTTCTCTACAACACGCTCAATACCATCCAGTTCTTGGCGCAGCTGCAGCAAGTTCCGAACATTAAGGAAGTGACGACTTCTCTGATCGAACTGCTTCGGGACATTACGAAGAACGACAGCGAGTTTACGACGTTGCAGGATGAAATCACCAACTTGCAAAGGTATGTAAACATTCAGAGTTACCGGTTGGTCCATCCGGTTAACGTTCATTATGAAGTCGAAGATGCAGCGCAGCATTGCCTCATTCCAAGGATGCTGATCCAGCCGCTGTTAGAAAATGCGCTCATACATGGGGTAGAGCCTGCCAATCGCAAAGGTATCGTCAGCATTAAGATACAAGCTGACGAGAATCGGCTCACCATCGTTGTAACGGATAATGGGGCAGGCATAGCTGAGGATAAATTGGCTCGTTTGGACAGTTTATTGCAGGAGCCGCTCGATTCCGCTCATGACAACGCGAACGAAGCTTCGAAGAACCGATTCTCCGGCTTAGGCGTGATCAACGTCGCCCAGAGAATCCGGCTGCTCTTCGGAAACGAATACAGTCTGAAGCTGTATAGTCAGCAGGGACTCTTCACGACGGTGGAAATGACTTTACCTATATTGCTGGACAATAGGGAGGATGCCTCATGATACAGGTTCTGCTGGTTGAAGACGAATTGATTGCTCGTACACACATCCGTTCAATGGCTGTTTGGGAAGGGCACGGTTACCGGTTATGCGGTGAAGCGACGAATGGGGAGGCCGCGATCCGAATGATCGGCGAGCTCGAGCCGGATGTGATTCTATCCGATGTAGCGATGCCGTTAATGGATGGTGTCGCTCTATCTAATTATTTGGTAGAGCAGAATCTAGGCATTCCGATCATTATGCTCAGCAGCTACGACAGTTACGATTACGTGCGTATGACGCTCAACAACGGTGCAGTTGACTATCTGCTGAAGCATAGACTGGACGAAGCTTCCTTGCTGAGTGTGCTGGAGAAAGCCAAACATGAAAGGCTTCATGAACAGAAAACCGTCGGCGCCGAGAACCTCAAGTCTTCCGGAATGATTGATCTGCAGGCCAAGCAACAGATTGTCAAAGATTTGGCATTGGGGCACATGAGCGATATGCAGGAATCCGAGGCCAATGCGCGTATGAACGAAGCGGGCTTCAGCACGAGAAACTTGGTAGTGGGCGCGATATCGATTGTCCATTATCATATGATGGATTGGCGGCAGCAGGATAAGGATCGCAATTTGTTCATTCGATCGGTGCTTGAATTATGCCAAAGCCAGTCGGAAGGAATCGTCACGCATATCGGCGAAGATCAATTCGCTTTGCTGTTCAGCTTCGAGCGGATACGAAGCGAATCGCAGATTGCTTCTCTCCTCCAAGAAGAGAAAGAGAAGCTGAGGGGAATGTTCTCCAAGTTCATGAATGTCCAAATGAAGATTGAATTCAGTCGGTGCGGCCTGCGGTTATCCGATATAGCGGACGGTTATCGACAGGCCAAAGGCAAGCTGCAGTCCATGAATGATGCCGTGCTCGGGCAGGATCATCACTCGCCCGCAGCCGGTCTCAGCATCAAGATGGAGAAGCTGCTTCTTGGCGCGTTCGATCAGAAGGACGAGTTCGATATGGTCGCGTTAATTGAACGGATCTTCACAGAGCTTGCGCAACAAGGCGCTTCCCATGAATCGGTTCGGTTAACGCTTGTCGAGATGGTGCAGCTTGCGACCAAAGTGGGACAGAAGCATGGCATAGCTTCTCAGACACTCGACCGGCTGACCGTGCCGATGCAGACAGGCTTGCGGGATACCGCCGGACCATTAGGATTGAAGGACCAAATCATCCAGATGTACAGCGAGCTCGTCGAGACGCTCCGTACCCAGGAGCAGTCTGCTTTCAGCGGTTACGTAGGGAAGGCAGTGCGCTTCATCGACTCGCGATTCCGGGACAACATCTCGCTGCAGCTTACCGCGGAACACGTCGGCATCAACACCTCCTATCTGAGTCATTTGTTTAAGAAGGAAACCGGCATGTCTTTCGTGGAGTTCTTGAACCGCAAGCGGATTTCCCGCGCGCAGCAGCTTCTTGAGGAAGGCGTTTCGGTCAAAGCGATCTACGAGCAGGTTGGGTTTAATACGTACAATTATTTCTTCAAAGTGTTCAAAGATATGACCGGCACGACTCCGCTTGATTACGAGAAGAGGTCTTCTGAGCAGAGCGGATAGGAGCCCGGGAAGATCGCTGTAAGCCCTTTCAAAGATATTGGAGTTTGATTCAAAAATATTGAAATTTTCAGCGGTGTTATGGGTGATACAATCGATTTGTAAGGGTTTTCAACACTTCAAATTGCACTCATAAACGGGGAGGTACACAGATGAAAAAGACAAAGGTTACCGCTACACTACTCTCGATGACAATGGTCGGCGCCATGCTTGCCGGCTGCGGCAGCAACAATGAAGGCGCTGCTTCTAACGCGAACGAAAGTGCTGACAGCACGAACAATGAAAGCAGCACGAACACTTCGAGCGCGCCTACAGAAAAAACAAAAATATCATTTTGGAAATGGATTCCGACGGAAGGTCAGATGCCGGAACTGGAAGCAGCATTCGAGAAAGAAAACCCGGACATCGACTTGGAAGTTACGCATGTCGGCGAATCCGGCGCTTATTTCCAGAAGCTCTCCGCAGGCCTCGCAGGCGGAGAAGGTCCGGACGTCATTGCCATGCAAGTCGGCGCCAACGCCAATCAATATAAAGAGTTTCTTGAACCGCTGGCACCTTATGCAGAGCAGGAGTGGGGCGGCGATTGGAAAAGCAATTTCCTAGATGTCGCACTGGAGCAGGCGGCTTACTCCGGCGATGATTTCCGCGTATTGCCGGGCGGTATGACGGCAACTCCGGTCATCATGTATAACGCAACGATGTTCCAGAAGCACGGATTGCAAGTTCCGAAGACGCTGGATGAGTTGAATAACGTGATCAAGGTGCTCAAAGAGAAAGAGCCGGGTAACATCGCCGGTGTCGGTATCGGCGCTAAAGACGGTTGGACGGACCGCGACGTTTTCATGGGAATCGTGAATGAAATCGCACCGGGTAAAGTCTATGAAGCGCAAGAAGGCAAGCTTGCTTGGACGGATCCGGGCATCGTAGAGGCGCTCAAAGTGTGGGGCGACCTGTTCAAGAACGGTGTGTTCTCCGAAGGATCGATGGGGCAGTCCCCGTATCCGAACGTAAACGATAACTTCACCAAAGGTAAGCTCGGTTTGTTCTCCATCGGTACATGGCACTTGAGCGGTTTGACGAAGGTTGCTCATGACCAAATGGTGAAAGACGGCGTCATTACCGAAGATACACACTGGGGTATGTTCCCGTTCCCTCCACTTGCGGGCGGCGAACAGAACATGGTAGCTACAGTTGACATCGCTTGGGGTATGAACGCAGAATCCAAGCACAAAGACGCTGTATGGAAGTTTATTAAGTTCATGTCTGCGGGAGAAGGTCAGAAGCTGTGGACAAACACGCTGCAAGTGCTTCCTTCCCAGAAAGGCGTAGAAGTAACAGCCGAAATGGCGGGCGATACGGAGAAGGAGTCACTGAAAACCGTTTCCGAGTTCATGTCCAGTCACATCAGCGGAGCACGTGAATTGAAATATCCTGAGCTTCAGAATGGCCTCTTCGATGCCCTGCAAGCGGTCGCGCTTGGCGGCAAGACACCGGAGAAAGCGGCTGAAGACTTAGAAGCGATATCCAAAACCGTACAACGCTAATAAGCGATTGATGGAAAAAGAGGAGGATGCCTCCTCTTTTTTCATCCATAGTTCAAGAGTGGGCAGTAGGAGGTAGGAGGAGGTCACCATGATTTCAAAGAGAAAATACGATTATGACGCGTATCTGTATTTGATTCCGGCCGTACTGTTCATCGGCGTATTTATCTATTACGGCGCGTACTTCAACATCTATCACAGCTTCTTTAAATGGAACGGCATATCGAAGAATATGACGTTTATCGGCTTCGACAACTATGTCACGCTGATGAAAGACCCTAAATTTCTCAAAGCGGTGACCAATACGCTTACCTACATGGTCGTCACGGTAATTGTGCAAGCGATCATCGGTTTGTTCGTATCCGTTGTCAATGATTCGTTATTTTTCGGCAAGCGATTATTTAAATCGTTATTCTTCCTGCCGAACATTATGAGCCTCGTCGTTGTGGCGCTTATCTTCACCGAGCTATACAGCTTCAATACCGGTGCGGTTAATGAAGCGCTTAGAGCCATTGGATTGGACAACCTTGTTCGGGATTGGACCGGCGATCCTAAATTAGCTTTGTACGCCGTTATGTTCACGAACATTTTCACTTATATGGGCTTCAGTATGATTATCTATTTCACGGCTATTACCCAATTCAATCAGGAAGTCATCGAATCGGCGAAGATTGACGGCGCCGGATTCCTGCAATTGTTCACGCGTATGATCTTTCCGATGTTGAAGAGCACGCATTCCTTGCTGATCATTCTTGGCATTATCGGATCGCTCAAGACGTTCGACCTCGTCTGGCTGATTACCGGTGGAGGGCCGGCTCGCTCCAGTGAGGTGGTGTCGTCTTACCTGTACCGCAGCTACGTTCTCGAATATAAGGGCGGCTACAGCGCGGCGATCTCGAACCTGATCATGATCATAGCCCTTATACTGACTTGGGTTCAAAGCCAAATTCAGAAGAGATGGGATGTTTAAGAGGGGAGCTCTACGATGATATTCGATAGAAAAGATCTATTTGGCCGTACGGTTGTGCAAGTTGTCATTGTCATTATGGGCATTCTCTGGCTCTACCCGCTCGTTCGAATGGTGTTGAAATCATTTGAGGGCGGCTTCGTTAACAACTATTCGGCGGTGTTCCTGGATGCAGGTGTGTATCGCTACTTCTGGAACAGCATTGTCGTGGCGGCAATGGATATCGCGCTTACGATTACCTGCGTGACGCTTGCGGCGTATGCGTTCTCGCGTCTGCGGTTTCCGCTGCGGACTCCTTTGTTTCTCATCCTTATCGTCGGGATGATGATTCCCGGCGCAGGGTTTATCATCCCTTGGTTTCTGACGATCAAGCAACTGGGGCTGGTGGATAACCCGCTCAGTCTTGTCGGACCGCATGTCGCTGGTGGCATTCCGTTTGGCCTCATGCTGATTCGCACCTTCTTCGATGGCATTCCGAAGGAAATCAACGAAGCGGCGACGATCGACGGAGCCAGCAAGCATACGATATTCCGGAGCATTTATTTGCCACTGGGCATGCCGGCCATCGCGACCGTTACGATCTACACGTTCCTCGGATCGTGGAACGATTACTTGCTTCCATTGATCTTCCTGCAGGACCCGGCTTCGATGACAGTGACGCTGCTCCCGCAGAAATTCGTCGTATTCGCAGGCTCAAACTATGGCAAAATCTCTGCTGCGCTCATGGCGATCAGTATCCCGATTTTCCTCGTT
Organism: Paenibacillus sp. J22R3; assembly: GCF_056269305.1. Taxonomy (NCBI): domain Bacteria; kingdom Bacillati; phylum Bacillota; class Bacilli; order Caryophanales; family Paenibacillaceae; genus Paenibacillus; species Paenibacillus sp. J22R3. Next base: position 320,759 of record NZ_JBWDNS010000004.1, read on the forward strand.
TATTTCTTCTGCCAGCGGTTCCTGGAGAAGGGTCTTACTGCCGGCAGCGTGAAGTAATTTTAAGCAACCCGATTGGATAAAAGAAGGCCATACCCTTGAACCCATGAGTATGGCCTTTAAGTATGCGCGGGCGAACTCGTTCAGTCCGGACAATGCATCTGGATGCCGTCGGATTGGAATGGCGAGCTCTCCGTTAAGCTGTTCAGCGACACCGTCTCTTCGTTGTCCGGTTGATTGAGCGGATAAATCCGCGCTGTGTTGTTGTCGGTGTCGACATGTTGAATATAGATCGGAACTCCGTTGCACGTAACCTCGACCATGGTGGAGGATTCGGCGATTTCTTGTGCGCGCTGCGCGTTCATACGGTGCGGCCCCCTTGGCTGTAAATGTCTGTTACATTGTTCGCGAAGGGCAGGCGGACTATTCAGCTTTTGGCATCTTTGGCAAAATAATGCGTGACATACTCCCTAAACGAGTGCGCCGCCTGCGATTGATAACGCTTCTCCAGCCAAGCAAGCTGGATGGTCCGGCGGCAGTTGGGATCATTGATTGGCAGCAGAACGAGCGGTGAAGCTTCTTCTTTCTTGCAGGCGGATAGGAGCGCGATCCCAAGGCCGGCACCGACGAAGCTCCGCAGCGCTGAGGGTTCGTCCACTTCGCATACGATGTTAGGCTTCATGCCGCGTGAGCTGAAGAACTGATCCATCATGCCGCGCAGACGAGTACCCTCTTTCATGCCTATGAAGGGCTCGTCTGCGATCTCGCTGAGGTTGATCAACGTATGGCTCGCAAGTCGGTGATGAGGAGGGACCGCGATGAAGATCTCTTCACGCAGCAGCGGAACATTGCCGATGCCCGGCTTGTCGATGGGGGGTGTCGTGTAGCAGAAATCGATCTCCCCGGCCTCGATCAACGGAGCTGCCTCCTCCGCCGACACCTGAGAGATACGCAAATTAATCTCCGGATGTTCCTCCATATAGGCGCGAATCATCTCAGAGAAACGAGCCAAGGTCGTTGTCGCGATATGAAGATGTCCCCGCTCCGTACCGTTCATATCATGGATTTCACGCCTTCCTTCCTCCAGGGCATGCAGGGCAATATCGACTTTGGCCAGAAAAGCTTGCCCGTAGCTGTTCAGCCGAATTTGCCGGCCTTGACGGTGGAAGAGCGGGACACCGAGGTCCTCCTCTAACCGGGCAATGCTTTGACTAAGCGCAGGCTGCGCGATGTGCAGCTCTTGCGCGGCTCTCGTCATATGTTGGAGTCTGGCGACTTTTTGAAAATAGTGCAGCTGCAGCAGTTCCATGCTTATTTTGCTCCAATCACTCATAATGTTGATGTTATGAAGACATAATTTAATATGTATTATACATTATTAACGTCAGTGGATAAACTGAGGAAAGAAGCACAGCGTATAGAGTTGAAATTGTTGCGATATAGCGTGTTTGTGAGAGGGGTTTTGAAGAATGAGTAATGGATTTAGCGATCAAACGATAAAGGCGATACGCGTTCACCAATATGGCGGTTCTGAAGAACTGCAGCTCGAAGAAATTCCACGTCCGCAGCCGAGTGAGGGAGAAGTGCTTGTGCGTGTCCATGCCGCAGGCGTGCTGCCGATTGAATGGAAAGTTAGAGAAGGGATGTTTAAGAAGTTCAAGCCCTTTACTTTTCCTTATATACCGGGATCTTCACTCGCGGGAATTGTGGAGGAAGTGGGTCCGGGAGTGACCGCGTTTATGAAAGGACAGGCTGTTTTCGGAAGAACCACGTTTGGGTCCTATATGGAATATGCCCTTGCGTCAGCGGATTTCCTGGTGCCGAAACCAGTTGAACTTACCTTCGATGAGGCTGCTACAATCTCCGGTGGTGCTACGACCGCCTGGTCAGCGCTGTTTGAGGTCGGTGGACTTGAAGCGGGAGAGCGGGTGCTGATTCACGGTGCGGCCGGTGGTGTCGGTTTGTTCGCGGTGCAGTTAGCCAAATGGAGAGGCGCCGAAGTGATCGCCACCTGTGGAACGGACAATGTCGACTATGCAGCCTCGCTCGGCGCAGACGTTGTCGTGGATTACAAGCAGGCGCGTTTCGAGGATGCGGCGGCTGATGTAGATTTGGTGCTGGATACGGTCGGCGGCGAGACGCAGAACCGGTCTTTCGAGGTGCTCAAGCCGGGCGGCCGGCTGATCTCGCTGGTGAGTCAGCCATCGGCTGAGCGCGCGCAGGAACGCGGCGTTAAAGCGATGTTCTCGAACAAGCTGCCCGCGGCGGATGCGCTGAGTAAGATTGCGGCGCTGATGGCTGACGGCCTCGTGAAGACGCATGTCGGCGCGCACTTTCCGCTAGCGGAGGCTGCCAAGGCGCAAGACCTAAGCCAGTCCGGCCATGGCCGGGGGCGAATTGTTCTGCATCTCGCGGATTAAGCCGCTGCAAAGCCTCTCATACAGACACAATGACCGCCTCTTCGGGGCGGTCATTGTGCGTTTCTTCGCAAGTATAAACCGACCAACCTCGGCCCTTTCCGACCCCTTCGCTGTGGTCTTGGAATTCTAACGAATCGTACAGGCACTCAGAAATGGCGCTGCCCCGAGGCAGCGCTAATAGGTATCGGCGCTGAGAGTTCCGTTTCCGCACTATCTGCATCCATCGCGGGGGAACGGGAGCAGTTTGTTTGCTGAGTGGGGACGGGAGCGACGCGCTCTGTTACATATAGATATAAACCTTCTTGTTCACCGCATCCCACGAAACTTTGGCGCCGAGCAGTTCGGCTGTAGAACGAATGCCGATGTACGTTCTGTCGTCGAACAGTTTATAGTTCGTGACCGGCTGCCCATTCACATAAGGGGTTGAAGTGGCAGAGTCCCAGTAGACCGGAACGCCCAGCGATTCGCCGAGCTGGCGCAAGGGCACGTAGGTGCTGCCATCGACAATCCGGCCATAAGCGGCTAATCTATCGTTCACGACGATTTTGATCGTATCTTCCGGACTTTGCGGCTGAGGCTGGCCCGGATTGGCATATTGGTTGTAGAATGCCTGCTCCATCGCATTCATGTCCACGACATTGCCGCCGATACCATCGACACTCCCGTTATCGGAATATTGGAATACGGCCCACTCGCTCCATGTCGGGTTACCCATCGGTTGATCTACGCCGTAGTGAGCGACCCACAGCGGCCATTGACCGAGCGGTTGAGTTAGATTGGTTTTGGCGAAGCTTGCCCCTGTGTAGAGCATCGTCGGATGCCCCGTAAGCCGTTCGACTTCGGTCAGCCAATCGACGCACCATTGTGTCAGCTTGGATACGGACACTTGACCCGCATCTCCCTCCACATCGAGCACATGAGGAAAGTCTGATTTGAACCCTTTGATTGTATTGGCAAAATGAGCCGCCTCCGACTTCGCGTCATTCGATTCCGGATGCACGTAGTGGTAGAATCCGGTCTTGATGCCGGCTGCAGCAGCAGCGTTTGCATTCGTCGCGAATTTATCATCCTTGAACGAGGTACCCTCTGACGCCTTTATGAAAGCCGCGAGCACGCCGGCCGCTCGCACCTTTTTCCAATCGATAACGCCTTGATGGTGCGAGACATCAATGGCTTTAATATTGCTTGGGCTCTTTGCTTGCATCACTTCAGCTCCATTCTAGTAGATGTCGTCGTACTAGCTTATGAGAATTAGAGGCTGAATGCACCCGTACAGCCGCCTAAATATGGAAAAACATCCCCAGCTCGCCTCAGCCTAAGGATGTCCTATGATTTCAATATCGCTGCTATCCCCGCAGGAACAACGCCCCGATCGCAAGCGCTCCAATGATGCCCCATACCGCATTCAGGTTCAAGTAATACACCATGATGAAGAATGCAACCGCGAGCAGGAAGGGGATGAAGGTGATCACACCCGGTGTCGTCTTCATGGCATACTTGGCAAAATCATACGCCAGCATCGCCATCATCACGAAGATGACAGGCTGGATGCCGCGAATCATGCCTTTGATGATGGTGTTATTTTGCAGCTTCGACATGACGCCCACGAGCACGATCATCAGCAAAGCCGTTGGCATTACTACGGCAGTGAGGGCAACCGCAGCGCCTGCCCAACCGGCTACTTTGAAGCCAATATAGGCTGCAAGCTTCGTCGCGATCGGACCCGGCAGCGAGTTGCCGAAAGCAAGCGCATGACCGAAATCCTCTGTCGTCATCCACTTCATACGGCTCACAACCTCATTCTCGTACAGCGGGATAATGGACGGTCCGCCTCCATAGCCCAGCATTGTCGCTCTGCCGAACGAAATAAACAATCTCCACAGCTCACTCCACATGGCTGATCCGTCCTTTCTTCTCATAGCTGAATGCTGCATGTCCGATCTTTGGATCGTACACGCAAGCCAATCAGCATCGTTGGACTAATTATAAACATCATGCGTGCTGGGATACAATGTTATATTGCGCTGTACGGATATTCGAGCAAATTGGTAAGATGGAGGGGACAACGTTACGGACAATAAGGAATAAGGAGGTCCAACCCCCACTATGCCCTATCCCATCGAAAATAAATTCGTGATCGCCGTTGCTTCCAGCGCCTTATTCGACCTCGAAGAATCGGATCGTGTCTTCCGCGAACGCGGAGAGGACGAGTATCGCAAGTTCCAACGCGAGAACGAGAATCATATCTTGGCGACAGGCGTCGCCTTCCCGCTGATCTCAAGATTGCTTCGCATCCATGCTTCGGGCGAGGAACAACTCGTGGAAGTGGTGCTGCTCTCGCGCAATGATCCCGATACGGGACTTCGCGTGTTCAAGTCGATTGAACATTACAAGTTGCCGATCAGCCGAGCCGTCTTCGTAGCAGGCAGCAATCCGTTCCTGTACTTGGACGCCTTCAATGCGTCGCTCTTCCTCTCCGGAAACCCGGAGGACGTGAAGGAAGCCGTCGAGCACGGCTACCCTGCAGGCTGCATCTATCCGACCGATTACGTGGATGATGATGAAGACGAGGAGCTGCGCATCGCCTTTGACTTTGACGGCATCATCGCCGACGACTCGGCGGAGACCATATTTCAACGGGGCGGCGCACTGCATTCGTTTCACGATCATGAGCGGAGCAAGGCAGGAGAGCCGCTGCCGGGCGGACCGCTGTTCCGTTTCTTCGGCGAAATTGCCAAGCTGCAGAAGCGAGAAAGCGAGAAGAAGCTGCTTGATCCGGCCTATAAGCCGAAGATCCGTGTCGCCATTGCGACCGCTCGCAATGCACCTGCGCATGAACGGGTCATCACGACGCTGCGGGAGCAGGATATTCGCGTCGATGAGGCCTTTTTTCTGGGCGGCATCGATAAAGGTCGGGTGCTTGGCATCTTTAAGCCTCATATCTTCTTTGACGATCAGGTGGGTCATATCGAAGGCGTCGCGCGCAGCGTACCTTCTGTGCATGTGCCCTTTGGCATCACGAATACAATGAAACGATAAGGAGTTCATCATACAATGCGCAATATGGAGGAAGTTCTCGGCAAACTGGTGGCGTGGACACAGAAAAACAGCATGATTCGGGCCGTTATCATGACGAGCTCGCGTGCAAACCCAAATGCCCCGGTCGATTTGCTGTCGGACTATGATATCGAGCTTATGGTGACGGACATGACTCCGTTTCGCGGGAGTGATGCGTGGATTACGCAGTTCGGCGGAATTATGACGGAGTACCGGGAAGATCATGAACGCTCGATTACGCGGCTGGTTCTGTTCGAGGATGGCGTACGGATCGATTTTCAAGTATACCTTGTCGCTCACTTAGAGGAATTGATGAGAATGCCTCTGCTGCCGGAGGAGCTCGATATCGGGTACCGTGTGCTGCTGGACAAAGACGGCGTGACAGCGAGCTTGAAACAGCCGCAACATACCGGTTATATCACCGATAAGCCCTCTCGCGAAGACTATCATTCGCGGGTGACAGCCTTTTGGTGGGATATCACGTACGTGGCGAAGAGCTTATGGCGAGACGAGTTATTTTACGCCAAATACATGCTGGACAGTGTTATTCGAGTCGAAATGTTCATGCCGATGATCGAATGGCATATCGGGGTTAACCGGGATTGGATTGTGAATCCGGGCAAGAATGGACGTTGGTTCAAGCGTTACTTGGACGAGCAGACGTGGTATGAGCTGGAACAAACCTATGCTGGCGCAAGCGCTGAAGACAATTGGCGGGCACTCTTCGCGATGACGGATTTGTTCCGTAAGCTGGCAGTCGAGCTCGGCGAGAAGCTGGGCTACGATTACCCTCATGCACGTGACCGCAGGGTCATCGCGTATATGGAGAAGATACAGCAGCTTGAGCCGGATGCGCAGCAGTTCTAAGCCAACAGAGGCGGCAAACTAAGCTTAGCCCCACAGACCAAGCACAATTACGCCGCAAGTGATGAACACGGAGGACCAAATCCGCTGCTTGCCCTGCTTCTCGTGGAGAATCAGAATGCCCATCAAGGTGCCGAATACGGTGCCGATTTCGCGCATCGGCGCCAGTAGCGAGACAGGGCCAAGCGACAACGCGGATAAGAAAATCAGATAGCCGCCGGGCGCGATAATCCCGCATAGCAGCATGATTTTGCCATTATGACGGAGTTCTCGTTTGATGCCTTTAGAACGGATAACGGCTGGCGTCAAAGCGAGCAGATTGCCTACTGTTGTCAGCGTGTTCAGCACGATTGCGGGCACATAATCGAGCGCGAGTTTGTCCACGATGATATAGCTGGCTATGCAGAGCCCGACTGTCAGAGCGAGCAGCGGTGCACGCAGCGAGGTTCGATCACCTCCGCCAAATTTAATGTTGCTGAGCGCAACAATCCCGATCACGATGCATGCAACGCCAAGATAACCAGCCAAGGTTAGCTGTTCACCGAGTAGCGTGACGCCGATTAGAGGAACGAGCAATGGGCTGGTGCCCCGCATGATCGGATACACCTGGGACAAGTCACCCACGGAGTACGCCGCCGCCAGCAAGATGGTATAAAGACCATGAAGGGCAGCGGCGGCAGCAATGATCCACCATCCGCTGCTGCTGAGGTGTGAGCCATCCCACAGTGCGATTGCCCAAGGCAGCATTAGCGCAAGACCAACGAGCTGACACAACCAGAGGAATACGTTTTTGTCGAGGCTGCGTTTGGTGAATAAGTTCCATACGGAGTGCAGAAATCCTGAACCAAGTACGAGTAAGAAAGCCGTGCTTAGCATGGTGTGATCATCCTTTTTCCGGAAGTACGTATGTGGGACAATTCGCCTTCCTAGGTTTAATTCCTGCCCCCTCTGTCACTTAACATGATATAGTGGAACACATAGTCAATCGATTGGAGTGAAGGTGACCATGGATCAGTTTCTATTCACGCAGCTCAAATTTGTGCGAAATCAGACCTTAAAGCTAGTGGAAGGCGTTACGGAGGAGCAGGCAGATCTGGTGCCGGACGGGTTCCGCAATACGATTCGTTGGCAGCTGGGGCATATCTACGTCGTGCAGGAACGCTTTGCTTTTCAATACCTGAAGCTTCCGCTTCATCGCCCTGAAGGCTTCAAGGAATGGTTTGAATTCGGCACTTCACCGCTTCAGTGGCCGGCAGAGGCAATACCCCCTACACTGGATGAATTGAAGCAGCTCCTCGGCAGCCAGGTGGAACGCATTCAAGAAACGATTGCGCATCGCTTGGAGGAGAAGGTTCCGCAGCCGTATAAGACTTCTACAGGGATAACACTATCATCGCCGCAAGAGTTTCTCAGCTTGAATCTCTATCACGAAGGCATGCATATGAGCATGATCAAAGTATATAAAACACTGCTGGCTCGGACTTAAGAGCGTGTGGAAAATGACCGAACGGGATGCAGGTCCTGGACGGTCATTTTTGTGCTTCATGTGCTGGCTGCAATTGGTTATACTAACCAGTAGAAGATTATTCGTTATATCTATTTATTTACATAAGGAGGCAGCGCCACGATGAATGTACAACCTGCCAGCGAAGCCATCATTTCATTCCAAGGCGTAACCAAACAGTACGAGGGCGATCCCGCCGTGCTGAAGGACGTCAGCTTCGAGATCGAGCGCGGGAAATTTTATACGCTGCTCGGTCCCTCGGGCTGCGGCAAAACGACGATTCTGCGACTGATCGCCGGATTCACGGAGCCTACGAAAGGCAATATTTATTTTAACGGGAACGTCATTAATCATATCCCTGCGAACAAACGCCAAGTGAACACCGTATTTCAGGATTACGCGCTGTTTCCGCATCTGAATGTGTTCGAGAACATTGCATTTGGCCTGCGCATTAAGAAAATGAAACAATCCGAAATCAAGGAGAAGGTGCTTGAAGCACTCCGTTTCGTCAATCTGGCCGGCTACGAGAACCGTGAAATAACGGAGATGTCGGGCGGTCAGCGTCAGCGGGTAGCCATTGCACGAGCCATTGTGAATCGGCCTGAAATCATCTTGCTGGACGAGCCGCTCTCTGCGCTTGATCTTAAGCTGCGTACCGAGATGCAAGTCGAGCTGCGCGAGCTGCAGCGACGCCTTGGCATTACGTTCATATTCGTGACCCATGATCAAGAGGAAGCGCTCGCGATGTCAGATGAGATCTTCGTGCTTAGTGAAGGGGTCATCCAGCAAAGCGGTACGCCAATGGACATCTACGATGAGCCGATCAACCGCTTCGTTGCTGATTTTATCGGGGAATCGAACATTGTGGCAGGCAGGATGAAGCAGGATTTTCAAGTTGAGTTTGCGGGGAAATCCTTCGAATGCGTCGATCAGGGGCTGCAGCCGAATGAACCGGTAGACATCGTCATCCGACCGGAGGACTTAGAGATTACACGTCCGGAGGACGGCAAGCTGCAGGTTAAAGTAGAGGCGCAGCTGTTCCGCGGGGTTCATTTTGAAATTCAGTGCATCGATGCTGCCGGCAATAAGTGGCTCGTTCACTCCACGCGCAAAGCACAAGTTGGAGAGGCGATCGGATTGACCTTCGACCCGGAAGCCATTCATGTCATGCGCTTCAATGAGACCGAGGAAGAGTTCGATAGAAGGCTGGAAGCCTACTCATGAGGAACGAAGCGCACGCCCAATTAAACGCTCCTATCCAAGCGCAGTCGCGCTCTCGTAATTTGTATCTCGTACCTTACATGCTGTGGATGCTGCTGTTCGTAGTTGCGCCGATCGTGCTCATTGTCTACGACTCGCTCTTTGATGTTGAAGGCAATTTCACCTTCTCCAACTATGCTCATTTCTTCACGCCGGTCTATATGAAGATGACGTTCAGCTCGTTCTGGTACGCCTTCTTAATTACGTTCTTCTCTTTGCTGATTGGTTATCCGGCTGCTTATCTGCTTACCCGGACCAAACATAAACAGCTGTGGCTGCTGCTGATCATCTTGCCAAGCTGGATTAATCTACTGCTTAAGACGTACGCGTTTATTGGGCTGTTCGGTACATATGGGGCCGTCAATTCCATTCTTGAGTTGATTGGCATCGGGAATCAGCAAATTTTGTTTACGGATTTCAGCTTTATATTCGTATCGGTTTATATCTTCATTCCGTTCATGATTCTGCCTGTATTCAATGCGCTTGAGGAGTTGAACCCCTCGCTCGTGGATGCATCTCGAGATCTGGGCGCATCGACGTGGACGACCTTCCGCCGGGTCATCTTCCCGCTTACATTAAGCGGTGTGAAATCCGGCTGCCAGGCTGTGTTTATTCCAGCGCTGTCGCTCTTTATGATTACGCGGCTTATTGCGGGCAACCGGGTCATTACGCTCGGAACGGCTATTGAACAGCATTTTCTCGTAACGCAGGATTGGGGCATGGGTGCCACCATTGCTGTATTTCTCATCCTTGCGATGGCGGTCATTATGATCTTAACCGGCAATCGCAATAGAAGCAGGAGGTAGGACAAACGATGAACCGTAAACTAAAGCTGTCGAATGTCTATCTCTGGCTCATCTTCATCATCTTATATGCGCCGATCATCTACTTGTCCTATTACTCGTTTAACAGCGGGGGGACGATGCACGGGTTTGATGGCTTTACGCTGGAATGGTATAAGGAAGTGTTTGCCGATACCCGCCTGCTGATCATCTTGCTCAATACGCTTGTCATTGCGCTGCTTAGCGCCGTTATTTCAACGATTCTCGGCGTGATTGGCGCCATTGCCATACATCGGCTGCGCAAGCGGCAAAATCAGAATGCGCTGTTATCGCTCAACAATGTGCTCATCGTCAGTCCTGACGTTATTATCGGGGCATCCTTCTTGATCCTGTTTACAATACTCGGAATTCAGCTCGGATTTGCCTCTGTGCTGATTTCCCATATCGCGTTCAGCGTACCGATCGTCGTTATCATGGTGCTGCCGAAGCTGGAGGAAATGAGCTCTTCGCTGCTCGACGCCGCTCGGGACCTTGGCGCAACGGAATGGGATGTGCTGTCCAAGGTTATATTGCCGTTCATCAAGTCCGGTATATTCGCAGGGTTCTTCATGGCCTTAACGTACTCGCTCGACGATTTCGCCGTTACGTTCTTCGTCACGGGCAATGGTTTTACGACATTATCAGTCGAGATCTATTCAAGGGCGCGACAAGGTGTCTCGTTGTCTATTAATGCGCTGTCGACGCTCATCTTTGTCTTCACGATGCTGCTTGTCGTCGGCTACTACTTCATCAATCGCCGCGGACAAGTTTCGGGACGTGGCGACCGCCGCACGGATTGGGGGCTTCCTAACAAATGAAATCGCTCGTTCGGATGCTGCTCGTCGTGCTTGTGCTTGCTTTCGCCTTAATGTATGGCGCTTCGGCGCTCAATTCGTCGCAGGGCTACTCCGGCGACAATACGCTTACGATCTACAACTGGGGCGATTACATCGACCCGGATTTGGTGGCTGCTTTTGAAGAGGAGACCGGCATTAAAGTCATTTACCAAACCTTCGATTCCAACGAAGCGATGATGACCAAGATCGAACAAGGCGGCACGACCTTCGACATCAGCGTCCCCTCCGAATATGCCATCAGCAAGATGAAAGAGGAAGAGCTGCTGCTTCCGATCGACAAGTCGAAGCTGCCGAATTTGAAGTATATCAACCCGCGGTTCATGAATCTCTCTTTTGATCCGGACAACGCCTACTCGATCCCGTATTTCTGGGGAACGGTAGGGATCGTGTATAACACGGAGCTGCTGAAGGGGCTGGAATTCAAGAGCTGGGATGACCTCTGGGACCCTAGCTTGCGCAATCAAATTCTGCTCGTGGACGGGGCGCGTGAAGTCATTGGCTTCGGGCTGAACAGTCTGCACTATTCGCTTAACGATACGAATGAGGGCCATCTCCAGGAAGCGAAAGCGAAGCTGGAGGAACTGACGCCGAATGTGAAGGCCATCGTAGGTGACGAAATCAAGCTGCTGCTGGCCAATGAAGAAGCGGCGGTTGGTGTCGTGTGGTCGGGCGATGCTTCGGAAATCATCGGTGAGAACGAGAAGCTGACTTATGTCGTGCCGGAGGAAGGCTCCAACCTATGGTTCGATAACATGGTCATTCCGAAGACGGCGAGGAATATCGAGGGTGCTCATCAGTTTATTAACTTTATGCTGGACCCCGAGCATGCCGCGCAGAATGCGGAGTATGTCGGCTATTCGACGCCAAACGAGAAGGCGATGGAATTCCTGCCGGAGGAGATTTCCTCGGATGAGCGGTTCTACCCGAAACCGGAGCTGACTGCGAAGCTGGAGGTCTATAAGAATCTGGGGAAGAGGATGCTCTCCCATTACAATGAGCTGTTCCTGGAGTTTAAGATGCACCGGAAATAACGGTAAAAATCAGCAGAAGTCCCGCTTCTTCTAACGGCTCGTCCACATATTCTATTGTGTACGAGCTGTAAGAAGGAGGAGTCACCTATGAGTGTGCAGGTGCTTGACATGAAAGTAAGTGTGCCCAGATACGGACAAGGCCCCGGCGTGCCGATTCCCGTTGGACTTATCTCGACCGCGCCGACTGACAACAAGTATGATATTGCGCCCGGTTTTTTTCAAGCGGATGTCGGTATATACGCGGATCCGCTGCCGCCGAATAATAGAATCGTATTGAATGCTGTTATTGGCGTAATCGGGACATCCGCTAACGGCCAGATTATCGTGAAGCTGTTCAAATCGCTTGATCCCGTCGAAATCGGCGTGGAAATCGCGGATACACGGATCGGTTTTGAAACAAATGCGGAGGCTTATTATACGATCGAGCTTCAAATCGCAGATTTCAATACGACCAGCCAGTTCAACGTGTACAATCTTACCGCGGAGCTGGAGCCGATCGAGAAAGCCGGCGCGTCTGTTATCGGACCGGTCTCTCTTACAGGCGTTGCGTATGGGCCGGTGCTTTAAAACATGATAGAGGTCCGTTCGCTGCCGCGAGCGGGCTTTCTTGCGAAGGAGGAGATGCAGCATGATTTATTTGGAGTCAGCGAGATTGCGACTGCGCGACTGGGTAAAGGCGGATCTAGCGCCTTTCGCCGGGCTGAATGCGGACGAAGAGGTGATGAGGTATTTTCCAAAAACCTTGTCAGCGGATGAAACGAAGGCGTTCTACAACACCATAGTGTCTGAGTTTAAGGAAAGTGGATTTGGGTTATACGCAGTGGAAGTTAAGGAAAACAACGAGTTTATCGGATTTATTGGCTTTCATCATGCGACATTTGAGTCGGATTTCACACCGTGCATTGAAATTGGTTGGCGGCTTAAGAAGGAGGCTTGGGGTAAGGGGTATGCGACCGAGGGAGCGAAGGCTTGCTTGGAATACGGATTTAACCAATTGGGTTTCCGTGACGTGTACAGCTTTACAGCCGATATTAATACACCTTCGAGTCATGTCATGCGGAAAATCGGCATGCAGTTTGTTACTACTTTTGACCACCCGAAAGTTGATCCAAGCAGCCCTGTACATAAGCATGTTCTCTATCACATCCATGCAGGTTCTGTTAATGAAATAGGATGACGATTTGGCCGCCTAAGCTCATCTAGGCGGTCTTTTCTAAAGTTTAGGTTGACAGATTTATCCACGTAATGATACTATCTTCTCCCTGTCGCTTTTCAAAAATTTTCAATTTCTGGAGGTATCGGTACGTGATAACCGTAGACGGAATCAGTAAGACATTCCTGGTCGCCAAACGGCAATCAGGTGTTGGTCATGCGCTCAAATCGTTGTTCCATCGGGAATACACGGCCATTGAAGCGTTGCAAAATATTTCGTTCCATATTCCTCCGGGCGAAATCGTCGGCTATATCGGACCGAACGGTGCCGGCAAATCGACTACGATCAAGATCATGAGCGGCATTCTCGTACCTGACCGAGGCTCCTGCGTGATTAAGGGTTTCACCCCGTGGGAGGATCGGGTCAAGTATGTGAAGAACATCGGCGTCGTATTCGGACAGCGCTCCCAGCTGTGGTGGGATGTCCCCGTCATCGAGTCGTTTGATCTGCTGCGCGACATCTACAACGTCCCGCAAGCGCAGTACCGGGAGACACTCTCGCTGCTCACTGAAACGCTAGACCTGGGAAGCATTATGTATACACCGGTACGGCAGCTCAGCTTGGGGCAGCGAATGCGCTGCGAAATAGCCGCCTCGCTGCTGCACAGTCCGAGCATCCTGTTCTTGGATGAACCGACCATCGGGCTCGATGCCGTCTCCAAGATCGCGGTGCGTCAATTTATTAAGACGATCAACAAAGAGAAAGGCGTTACCGTCATTCTGACCACGCACGACATGAACGATATCGAAGCGCTGGCCAGTCGGATCCTGCTGATTGGAAAAGGGACGCTGCTCTACGATGGCAATGTGCAGGGACTTCGCAGCCGATTCGGCACGAAACGAACGATAACGGCCGATTATCAGGAGAACAGCCGCCCGGTTGCAATTCCCGGCGTATCGCTTCTATCGTGGACACCTGAGAGGGCCATCCTTAGCGTAGATACGGAGCAGGTGATGATCTCGGAAGCCATCGCGCAGCTGTCCGCACAGGTCGAACTGCTGGATGTGGCTATCGAGACACAGCCGATTGAAGACATCATTGTGCAGATGTATAAGGAGTATCAGCTATGATGAGGGCGTACATGTCCGTATTCAAGCTGCGAATCAGCACCGGGCTGCAATATCGCGCGGCAGCGCTGGCCGGCATCGGCACGCAATTTTTCTTCGGGTTTATGTTCATTATGATTTTTGAAGCATTCTATGCGCATTCCACTGGTCAAGAACCTCCAATGACACTGTCCCAAGTGATCACCTACACCTGGCTGAGGCAAGCTTTTCTCGCTCTGGTGATGTTATGGCTGCGAGACAACGAGCTGTTCTCGCTCATCAAGAGCGGCAACATTGCTTATGAAATGTGCAGGCCTACTAGTATCTACAACTTCTGGTATGCCAAGCTGCTTGCACAACGCTTGTCGAGTGCGCTGTTAAGATGTTCTCCTATTCTGTTAGTCACGGTCTTCTTGCCTAGGCCTTATCGGCTTGAGCTTCCTCCTGATTGGCTTACCTTCTTTATCTTCCTTGCGGTTTTGGTTGTTAGCATGCTGATGGTCGTGGCCATTTCGATGCTCATTTACATATCGGTGTTTGTCACGATGTCACCGGGCGGTTCACTGTTGATTTTTAGTGTGTTTGGGGATTTTCTGGCGGGGATGCTTGTGCCTGTTCCGCTTATGCCGGGGTGGATGCAAGAGATCATCTATTTGCTGCCGTTCCACTATACGGTAGATTTTCCGTTCCGTGTATTTACGGGTGATATCGCGAAGTTAGATGCTTTGAAGGGTCTGGCGGCACAAACGGCATGGTTGATCGCGTTAGTCGCATTCGGCAAATTCACCATGAACCGCTCGCTTCGGCGCGTCGTTGTGCAGGGAGGGTGAGGAGGCGCCATGAGCTTATATTTGAAATATATGAAAATCATTCTTAAATCGGAGATGCAGTACCGGGTATCCTTCCTGCTGCTGACGCTGGGGCAATGTCTAACCCCGTTTACAACGTTTGCCGGGGTGTACTTTATGTTCGAACAGTTCGGCCAGCTCAAAGGGTGGAGTTTCTACGAGGTCGTGCTTTGTTTTGCCGTGACACAGATGGCCTTCTCGTTTACGGAATGTTTCGGCCGAGGGTTCGATACGTTCTCAAGCCTTGTCGTGAGTGGAGACTTCGACCGATTACTCGTTCGTCCCCGGGGCACGGTCATTCAAGTATTCGGCTCCAAATTCGAATTCGCCCGGATCGGTCGACTGCTGCTGAGCGCTGCCATATTAGTTTGGTCCGCAGGGAATCTTGACGTTGACTGGACGCTGCTTAAGGTGACTACGCTGGTGTTGATGGTGATAAGCGGAATCGTGATCTTTACGGGCATCTTTATCCTTGCTGCCTCCGTTAGCTTCTGGACGGTGCAGGGGCTGGAGATCGCCAATATCTTCACGGACGGCGGACGCGAAATGACGCAGTACCCGCTGAACATCTATCACAAGTGGGTGAAGCGGCTGTTCACCTTCGTCATCCCATTCGGCTGCGTGAACTATCTGCCGCTGCTGTACATTCTAGGCAGGGAGGGCGGAAACCATACGTTCTACGCGATGGTACCGCTGGCGGGGTTCTTATTCCTCGTGCCTTGCCTGCTCGTATGGCGAGTTGGCGTAAGGCATTACCGGTCGACGGGGTCGTAGGTAAGGGAGAACGCACAAGGTAACAGATATCGCACACATAAGTCGGATTAAACGCAAAATAAGCTCATGAACGGGTAACTGCTACTGTTACCGCTCATGGGCTTATTTTAAAAGTGAATAGGTGCAAGACGGCGCAAGAGAGGTACCCAGTACCACACATGAGCCGAATTTAGCGGAAGGTAGCGCAAGAGAGTAACGAGTTACACTTCCAAATAAACTGCATCCCCAAGCTGCACCTGTCCGGTTTGCTTTACGGATGCATAGACGCCGAAATTGAGCTTCAATTGCTCATTCACGGTTCGCAGCAGCGAGGCATCGCGTTCAAGCGTTTCGGGGTCAATCGTAATTAAAGAGCAGCGATCGCAGAATACATCCACCTGCAGCCGCGCGCTTCCGACCGACAGCTGCTTACTCAGCCATTCGTACTCATCCGGCGCATCGTCATCCAAGGTCACGAGCAGATTCGCACGGAAGCGGAGCGGGTCGAGCGGCTTCCCCCACATCGCTTCGAGCTTGCGAAGCGAAGCATTCGTAATGATGAGGATGCTGGCCGCATCCACGGCAAGCAGATCCGGCGACTGCGGCGTATGGGCGAGCAAGCTCAGCTTCTGCTTCGAATACGGTTGAATCTCCTGCAGCAGGGCAGCATCCCATTGCAGGGAACGGCCATCCGGTGCCGTAATGCGCAATCCGGCAAAATGATCCGCTGCCTCCGCGCCGTCCTCCAATGCAGCCATATAGTGCAGCATGTCAGGTGCGGTTCTGGCCGTGAAATATCGATCCCAACCTTCCTTCGTCTCATCGATGAAGGCATGCGAACGATCCCCGTACAAGCCGTAGTTCTCAATACGGCTGCTTTGGAGTGCTTCTCCCCCTAAGGATTTAACGGGAAAGCGATTAATTGCGGTAATGGTTCCAATACGAGTTTGCGTCACAGAAGGAGCCTCTTTTCATCAAGCGTTAGTTAGGTATGCCATATGTATTCCCAATTGTCTTCATTATAGACGGGGACGATCAATCTGTCACAAAACCTGCAACGCTGCGGGCAAAACAAAAAGCTGTCCCAGCAGTCAAAGGCAGACATGCGGGACAGCGACGAACTTCATTATTTGAGTGGCGCATCAATTAAAGTAGCAAAATTAAACCGATGGACGTGGCCATCAGCCAAGGTCGTTTTACCCATGACAAAATGAACATGTTTGCCGTTCCCGACGGGAATTGCAGGGCCTGTCGTGATCTTCTTTAGCTTGTGGAAATGACCGAAGAAATCGGTTCTGGTCAGGTCAATCTCATGAACATGACTGTCTCCGGATTTGATCGCTTGGCCGGATACGCCCGCGAATCGATGGTTGTGGCGATCGTCGCCTTCCTCGGCTAATTTGGTGCTGCCCTCGAATTCATGGTCATGCCGTTGTACACGTCTACAGGTCGTTGCCCTCTTAAACGTTCGTTTCCTCTGCATGTGTTCCGCCTCCCTTGATAAGGTGACTTCTCCATATGCTATTAATTTAGGCGAGAGGAGGTGTTGGGCAACTAGCTGTTATACAGCCGGCATCGCAAAGGTTACCCAAACGGAGGGAAGACAGGGAAATCAGGAGCAACGTTAAACGTAACATTGTATTCTTCTTCTATTCCTAACGTTGTCAGCGTACCGGTCATAACGTCAAAGTCTGCGAAAATATTAGCAAATGTGAAAAGCTGACCGGCAGCGAGCTCAACGGTGCGAAGCACGTAGACCACCAGCACGGAAGGACCATCTGCCGAATTCAGCGCGTACGATACTTCAAGCTGCAAAATAACAGGATCCGTGCCATAGTTGAATACGCGAACGTCAAAGGTTTGAAAGGTCCTATCCTCATTTTCAACAATAAACGGAATGATAGCCATGTTCATCACCTACTTACTTGTTTAATAGAATAGTATATGAGCGTAGACTGCGAAAAGTTCGGACAAGGGTTCGAATGATAGGCGGGAGAGGGGAAGAAGATGCGGCACAATTTCATCATCGGGCAATATGGAGGCTTTCACGAAGCGAAATATCGGAGAGATTTCAGAGAAGGATTCTACGGAATCGAGGCATGCTTATTTCAAAATGAATCCGATATCGAGAGACTCCACCAACAGTCCAAACAAGACCACTTTCGGATTGGTGTTCATTTCCCGCTGCGGGCAGGCAGTTCACACGTACGGGACGCACTGTTCCTTGCAAAAGATGAAGCAGTAAGGCAGCAAGCCTTAGCGCGTGTTCAACAAGAGCTCGATTACCTGGCAACCGCGATTCAGCCGAGCTATGTGTTATTCCATTATCCCAAGCCCGTTATCCTGGATGATCGGGTGGACTGGGGGCGTTGGCATTTCGAGGATCGTAGTGAATATGTTTTCGAATCCGAGTACGCCTTCGAGCTGTTTCAGGAGAGAAGCGAGACTCTATTCGAGTGGTTGACTCGTAAGGGGCAGGAGTATGATTTCGTTCCGGTCTTGGAGCTTGATGCGTTGAACAGGTATGTGACGGAGACAGAATTGTTGGAACAGTTGCTTGCGAAGTACAGCTCCATCAAGCTTTGTCTGGATACAGCGAGGCTGTACATACAGGAGAGAATGGACCCTTTCTTCGATGCCAGAGCAGTCATTGAGCGGTATGCCCGCTATGCGGAGATCATCCATTTGTCCACATTGCGAATAACGGAGGGCGGTGAGCGCAAGCAAACACGCTACCCGGTCTTGCCTCATCTGGATCCAAGCGAGGACTGGGCACCGATCGAGGACTATATGCGAATCATCGGCAAGCACAATCCGAATGTGAAAATCATGTTCGAGCATCGATCGGAACAGGTGAGCGATGAGGAACTGTCAGCTTGTTACAGCTGGGTAGAGGAGCTGCTGCGAGCCTCCGTCTAATCGGATATAAAAATAGATTGAAATGCGGAGCGTCTTATTGTTTAATGGAAATGAGTGAATTGTTATTTTATTACTTGATTAATATATATATTAATCACACCAGTGACCACAATTACAATCCAAATCCATATCAAGGAGATGTCTATCCGCATGACGAATCGCACTGTTATCAACGCAGACCGCAGCAAGGGCAGCATTAACCGCAATATTTACGGCCATTTCTCCGAGCATCTGGGCCGCTGTATTTATGAAGGGATTTGGGTTGGCGAGGATTCGGAAATTCCCAATACGCAAGGGATTCGCAATGATGTCTTGGAAGCGCTTCGCAAATTAAACCTGCCTGTGCTGCGCTGGCCGGGCGGTTGTTTTGCCGATGAATACCACTGGAGAGACGGAATCGGCCCGCGGGAGACGCGTAAACGGATGATCAACACGCACTGGGGCGGCGTCGTGGAGAACAACCATTTCGGCACGCATGAGTTTCTGCTCCTCTGCGAGCTGCTTGGCTGCGAGCCTTATATCAATGGCAATGTAGGCAGCGGAACGGTCCAAGAGATGCAGGAATGGGTCGAATATATGACTTTCGATGGGGAATCGCCAATGGCGAATGAGCGGCAAGCTAATGGACGCGAGGAGCCTTGGAAGGTCAGCTATTTTGGCGTCGGCAACGAGAACTGGGGCTGCGGCGGCAACATGCGGCCGGAATATTATGCGGATCTCTACAGACGTTATCAGACATATGTGCGCAACTACGGAGATAACAAAATCTTCCGCATCGCGTGCGGCGCCAGCGATTTCGATTACAATTGGACGGAAGTGCTGATGCGGGATGCGGCTCGTTTCATGGATGGCCTTACGCTACACTATTATACAATTCCACATAATTGGCAGCAGAAAGGTTCAGCCACCGATTTCGAAACATCGGAATGGTTCGAGACGCTGCGCAAAGCGCTTGTCATGGACGAGCTCGTTCAGAAGCACAGCACCATTATGGATAAATACGACCCGCAGAAACGAATCAGTCTCATCGTGGATGAGTGGGGCACTTGGTACGATGTGGAGCCGGGCACGAACCCGGGCTTCCTCTATCAGCAGAATACGATGCGCGACGCGCTTGTGGCCGCGGCCACGCTGCATATTTTCCACAATCACTGCGACCGGGTGCGGATGGCGAACATCGCTCAGACGGTCAATGTGCTGCAGGCCGTCATTCTGACGGAAGGCGCACAGATGACGGTTACGCCGACTTACCATGTCTTCGACATGTTCCAAGTCCACCATGATGCGGAAGCACTCGATATCCATCATGAAGCTGCTTCTTACACCTTTAACGGTGCTTCGATTCCGCAGACGAGTATATCGGCTTCGCGCAGCAAGGAAGGCATTATCCACGTCAGCCTATGTAATCTAAGCCATGATGAGCCGGCGGAAATTACTTTAGAGCTGAGAGGCCTGACTGAGCAAGCGATCGGCGCTCTGTCGCTCAGCGGAACCGTGCTGCAGGGCAGTGCGTTAAACGCAAATAACACCGTGGAGCAGCCGGGTGAGGTAACGCCTACGGAGCTGACGTCTATCGAGCAGCATGAGGACGGCACGATTCGCGTAACCCTGCCTCCTGCATCGGTAGCGGTGCTTCGTGCAGGCTAATGCGTATGGAGACTGAATCGCAGAGACAAGAAGGCTGCAAAGGATGCAGTGCATCCGTGCATGTGGAAGAAGCGCAGCTGCAGCGAATTCTAAGCAAACTGGCGCTGCATCCCGGCGACTGTGTCTCGGATACGCAGTACGAAGACAGACTCTCCAGTTGCGAAGGGTGCTCATCGCTTCAATATGGCACAACCTGCGCACACTGCGGCTGTTTCGTGAAGGTTCGCGCGAAGCTTGCGGTCAAAGGATGTCCGCATCCAAGCGGCTCGAGATGGTAATGAAATAAGAAGACCCGAGTCGGTTCGAACAGAGCCGGTTCGGGTCTTCTTATTTACCTTAGCCCCTAAGGGGGAATTCGGATTGCCTTTATCGGGAGACTATCTTATGCTAAAATCTACTGCCTGCAAATAGGAACGAAACATAAATCATATCAAAGGAGAGGTGGAACGGTCATGGAACTCACTTCAGTATCGGTAAAAGGGGTTAGCCCCTGGAATGAGGACGCTATAATTCACAATGATGAGCTCCGTCTGTTTGGGGTTATTGATGGAGCAACTTCATTAGTGTCCTACCAAGGGCCGGGCGGAGAAAGCGGCGGCTACTTAGCTGCGCAGCTGGTAGCTCGGACATGCAATGAAGCTACGGCTGCAGACGCTGCTTCGGATATGTTGATGAGTCTGCTCTCCCGCGCAAACACGGCACTGCGAGCAGCTATGGTAGAAGCGGGAATATCGCCGGAGCAGAAGGAAGCCGTGTGGAATGCATGTGCGGCATTGGTACGCGTTCAGCCGAAATGGATTGATTTTGCTCAATTAGGCGATTGTATGCTGGCTGTTTATTACACAGACGGAACGATACGTATCGTGACGAATGATCAATTGGCGCATGTGGATGATCGGACCAAAGCGGTTTGGGCACAAGGCGTCGCAGCGGGACTAACGACTCGTGAGGCCCTGTGGGAGTACAGCAAGCCGGTTATTATACAAGGTCGTGAAGTCGCCAACACGATTGAAGGCTACGGCGTTATTAACGGTGATCCGACGTTCAGTGATTATGCGGAATTCGGCCGTATCAGCCGCACGAATGTGAAATCGCTGCTGCTCTTTACCGACGGGCTCTATATTCCGAAGCCGCCGGGAGAGCCGGACAAGGACAGCACCATTGAGATTGCTTCGCTTGTCCGAGAGATGGGGCTGCCTCGTTATATCGAGTGGCTGACGGAGCTCGAAGAGTCCGATCCGGATTGTACTCGTTTCCCGCGCGTGAAGAAATCCGATGATAAAACCGCGCTCTGGATCGAATTGTAGCGGCTTCGACTCCGGCTTCTACTTCGACTAGAAGCCGTGCTCGGCGGCATAGCGGCCCCAGTGCGGCCGGCTGCCATCCGCATCTGCGAAGCCGTACTCCTCGGACAAGTCCCACGAGGTCAAAGCCTGGCCGCTGCGCTCAAGCACATTCGGATCGGATGCGAGTGCAGCGGCAGCTTGGCCGACGAGCGCGGGCGTTTCCGATTGCAGAAAATGGGGGTCCTGCGCAGCAGCGTCCCGCCAATTGCTCTCCTGCACGCCGAAGTGATCCAGCATCGCCTCTGAACGAAGGAAGCCCGGCGTTAAGGCGACCGCCGCTATGTTATGCGGGCGGAGGTCTGCTGCCATCGCTTGCGCCAGATGGATGACGGAAACTTTAGCTAAACTATAGTAGAGATTGCCGCGGTAACGATAATCGTAGCCGTCGGTAATTTCAATGAACAGCCCTCCGGAGCCATGAGCAATCATTAGCGGCGCGGCATAATAGCTGGCCATCATGTGGGTATGGACACCGCGCTGCTGAATGAGCAGGCCGTTGTGCAGGGAATGCTCCCAGAACTTCTCATGCCATACCGTTAAGGGATCGCCGCCCCATATATCATTCACTTGAATGTCGAGTCGGCCTTGCTGCTCCTCGGCTACACGGGCATATAAAGCACGGACATCGTCCTCTACGGTGTAATCGCAGCGGACGGGAATGCCTTTGCCGCCGACAGCGGTGACAAGCTCTGCCGTTTCTTCAATGGTTTCGCTGCGGCCCATATCGGACAAGCTTCCTCGAACGCTGCGGCCGGTGACATAAACAGTCGCGCCTGCACGACCGAGCGCAATTGCGATGCCGCGTCCTGCGCCTCGTGTCGCACCTGCGACAACGGCTATTTTTCCATCAAGTGGTCTCATTCGGTTATCTTCTCCTTTAATAGGTTGTATTGTTGTTGCGTCTTTCTATTCAGTCTACCCCGTCTTGACTGACAAAGACGGTCAGTTTCATATCGTAAATGTGGAGGTTAATTTCGTTATGTGGTTAATTTTGTTTATTCTCGCGATTGCAGGGTTTCAGGGGCTGTCGATGCTTGTATCCCGGGACAAGCTGAAGCAGTTCGATGAAACGATTATTGCCGCGGTGCAAGGGCAGGAGAACGATGCACTGACCTCCATTGCCAAAGTATTCAACAAAATCGGTTCAACCTCAACGATGATACCGATCGTTCTCATCGTTGCAGTGCTCTTATTCCTTGTATTCAAACATCGGAAGGAGCTTGTATTGCTCCTCGGCGGCATGCTGGGCTCCACGCTGCTAAACGAGCTGTTGAAGCCTATTTATAAGCGTGATCGTCCGGATATTCACCGTCTCGTTGAACAGCACGGGTTCAGTTATCCGAGCGGCAATGCGATGGCAGCGTTCACGTTATATGTTCTCATTACTTATTTACTGTGGCGTCACATCCGCCTGCGAAGCTGGCGCATCGCACTATTATGCTTAAGTGCAGCAATGATCATGATTATGGGGGTATCCCGCATTTATCTCGGCGTTCATTATCCGTCAGATATTCTGGCGGGCTTCTGGCTAAGCGCATGCTGGGTTGCATTATGCATCCGATTGTTCCGGAGCTGGACACGTACGAATAAGTAGTCTGCCAGGCACTACAGTTAACATTTGGAGCGTTGTCAGTTGATAGACTCTCGTATACTATAATTAGGTATGTCATCCAATAAGAGAGAATGAAAGTGAGGTTTCATATGAAACGTTTGTTAAGCGTGGTACTTGCAATTATCGTAGTATTCGCAGCTTTGGCGGGGACGGCTTCCGCGGCAAGTGGCGGTACCGACATTAAAGTTAAACTAAATGGCGAATGGGTCATTTTCCCTACACCACCTGTGCTTCAGAATGGCAAAACCTATGTGGAATTCCGTACATTGTTTACACAACTGGGCTATTCCATCGATTACAATGCTTCCACGAAGCTGATTAAAGCAAAGTCGGCTGTGCGCAGCATTGAGATGAAACCGAGCGGCAAGACGGCTTTGGTTGATGGTAAGAATGTTCCCGTTAACGGTGAAATGAAGCTGCTGAACGGCCGTACAATGGTAG
Organism: Paenibacillus sp. J22R3; assembly: GCF_056269305.1. Classification (NCBI taxonomy): domain Bacteria; kingdom Bacillati; phylum Bacillota; class Bacilli; order Caryophanales; family Paenibacillaceae; genus Paenibacillus; species Paenibacillus sp. J22R3. The sequence continues at coordinate 344,395 of NZ_JBWDNS010000004.1, forward strand.
GCGTTCGCTTCATCGCAACACTGTCGGATAAAACGGTCAATTGGGACGGCGTGAAGAAAATCGTTACGATCGCGGATAAAGGACCTACGGCACAGCAGCAGGCAGAAGTGTTCGGCGTGCTGGACAAGCTGACTGCGGCAGAGGATGCACAGGACGCGGCAGCTTATATGGCGGTCTTCCATTCTGAATCCCCGGTACGAGATTTAATCCGTGATTCGGTACAGGAAACGTTCGCGAAAGTACACACCAAGACGACATTCAGCGAGAAAACAATCGATTCCTATTCGTCGGTTGAAGCGGTTGTGTACACGGTAGAGCAATCGGTGAAAGTAGGCGGAGACGGCTTCTTTGCGGATGTGGAGAACGAAATGCTGTACACGCTTCACAAAGAGAACGGCAAATGGGCGATCTACGATGCCGAGCAGCTTTCCCATCAATTGCTGGATCTCGATGGCATATGGAATGAAGCTATTGCAGCTCCTGAAGCAGATAAGACAGCGATTTCGGCACTGATTGCTGCTAACGCCGCTGCTGTAAATGCAAAGGATCTGAACGCATACAAGGCTACACTTGTTGCCGGAGCGGAAGGCTTCGATGAAGATGTGAATTCCATGGATGAATTGTTCAAGGACACCGAAACCAGCTTGAAAATGAATCTGGAGAAGAACGCCATCGTGGAACTAAACGGTGACAAGGCGCTCCTTCTGACGCTGCACACATTTGAAGTGACGATTGGCGGCGAGATGATGCCAGTCAAATCGATCAACTTATACAACCTGAAGAAGGTAGACAATAAGTGGCTGCTCATGCCGGGCAGCAACGAGCTGTATAACGATATGGACGAATCGGAAGAGTAGACGAAGAAAGGAGCTAGGCACTTGAATGTGCTTAGCTCCTTTTTGCTGCAGTAACCATGAGGAAAATTCCGCTTAATAAGTGAAGGATCCAACCGACGAAAGGAATCCAAGCTAATAGAGAGGTTACGATACCAAGCACCGAACCATAAATCGGTTCTCGGTCTTTCTTCGAGAGGATCAGGGTTACGAGGTGAATAATCAACATGAACCCTAAAGCAGAATAGGAGGTTCCGATGACTACAAGTGCCCCCAATATTGGAATGGCTAGAAATATTTCTAAAGAACCCGATATCCACTTCATGACTTTCGAACCTGACATCTGCGCTGCCCCCCCGGTCTAATATACCTATATTTAGATGCTTTGGATATTATATCAAACGCCTTCATCATTGGATAGCATTACCTGGTACTTAGCTCCAGAGGCAGAAAGGCGTAATCACCATGCCGCACCGGTTCACAACTGCGAACCGAAATCGGAGACTTGAAAATCGGTCCGTCCAGCACAGTCGTATGAAACTCGCCGCCTTCTCCGCAAGGGTCGATACCGCGATCAAGGAGCTCTTGAACAAATGCATGGTCCAGCATGCGTCCAAGATCTGATTCTCGCATGCCGAGCGATAAGTTGACGGTCACAACGACCGATAGAAAACCGAGATTGATGAAGGTTTCTACGGTTTCGAGATGATCCATTTGCCACAGCGGCATGCCAAGCTTCAAGCCTGCCTTCTTCGATACCTCATCCTGCCAGCAGCCATAATCCGTCAGTTCCAAGTCGCCTGTTACGAGCACTTCGGCTCCGCGCTCTCTCGCTTGTACCAATTGGCCGATAAAAGCTTGCTCATAATCAGCCCAGCTCGCAGCGGCTGTATAGAGCGGCAGTCCGATCGCATCCGCTTGAGCGCGAATAAGCTCAGGTGGCATGCCGTGGGATCTGGAACGTTTTCCTTCCTCTTCCAGCATAACGATGAGGCCGATCGCTTCTCCAACCTGCATGGCTTTATATAGAGCGAGTGCACTATCCTTGCCGCCGCTGAAGGAGGCGATAAATCGACGTCCGACGATTGTTCCATTCTTCCAATCCATCGTTTCTTCCATGATGATCATTCCCCGTTATGAATTGTAGTGATGTGGTACAAATTATATAGGATAATAACTTACATAGATATATTCGACGGGAGTAGATAGAGGTATGAAAGTGGTCATTGCACCTGATTCTTTCAAAGGCTCCGCATCGGCAAAGGAGCTGTGCAGCGCTATTGCCAGAGGCATTCGGTCCGTCATTCCGGAGGCAGAGCTGCATGAACTGCCGCTTGCCGATGGCGGAGAAGGCATCTTGGACAACCTTGTGCACGCTACCGGCGGCACACGGATAGAAGTAGCAGCGACCGACCCGCTTGGTCGCGCCATGACTGCCGCTTACGGTGTACTGGGTGACGGCGAGACGGTAATGATTGAGATGGCTCAGGCTTCGGGGCTTCCGCTGCTAACTGCGGAAGAGCGACTGCCGCTCAAGACATCAAGCCGCGGCACCGGCGAGCTGATTAAGCATGCGCTGGATCAAGGCTATCGTAAATTCATTATCGGCCTTGGCGGCAGCGCGACCAATGACGGCGGTGCAGGCATGCTGCGAGCGCTGGGGCTGCAACTGCTGGATGCGCAAGGACAGCCCCTCGCCGAAGGCGGCGGAGCGCTGAGCCAGCTAGCTGAGCTGGACGCCGCTGGGCTAGATCCGCGTCTAGCGGAAACGCGGGTTACGATCGCGAGCGACGTAACCAACACGCTATGCGGTCCGCAAGGCGCATCGGCCATCTTCGGTCCGCAGAAGGGGGCAACGCCGGGGATGGTGACCGTCCTCGATGAAGGGCTGCGCCTATTCGCCGAGCAGATCCGCGCCACGCGCGGGATTGACGTGCTGACCCTGCCCGGCGGCGGCGCGGCCGGTGGAATGGGGGCTGGCATTGCCGGATTCATGAATGCGGTGGTCCGCCCCGGCATTGAAGTGGTTATGGAAGCAAGCGGATTCGCTGCAGCCGCGAAGGATGCCGACTATATCATCACCGGTGAAGGCAAACTGGACGAGCAGACGTTAGCGGGAAAGGTAGCGGCAGGGGTGTGCAGGGCTGCAGGGCCCCTAGGCGTTCCGGTTATTATTTTGTGCGGGATGCGGGTGTTGTCGATTCATGAGCTAAGCAAGCTCGGGAAGGTGAGCGCATTCTCCATCGTCCCGGGACCATGCAGCTTAGAAGAGGCGATGGCGCATACTGCGGAGTGGGCGGAGGCCAGTGCTGCCCAGCTGTTTGCCCTACTCAAAAATTCAATTTAAAATCCTCTTCTTTTTCACATCATGTTCACAATGGCCTGTTAGACTGTGGTCAGGATCAGTGAAACAGGACAAAAGCAGGGGGGAGACCAGTTAGCATGAAGCCGTGGACCGAGTTCGAAGAAGCCATCAAGCCGCATCTCCGGCATGTGCGGACCTATTGTTATTATTTGACCGCATCCAAATGGGAATCGGAGGATCTGCTGCAGGAGGCGCTGCTTCGGGCATTCAAGCATTATCGGGATACCGGCATTCTTCGTCACCCTAGGTCGCTGCTGTACAAAATCGCCCGCAACGTGCATATTGACGCACATCGCAAACGACGCGGCATAACCGTTCCGATCGATGAGGCCCTTCAATTGCCGTATTACGATAACAACTACGCCGCTATTCGCGGGACGCTGGAGTGGGTAACCGAGCATCTGTCCGCTCGCGAGATGGAGATGCTTCTGCTGGCAGAGGTGTTCGATTATTCCTACCAGGATATTGCCGATGAGCTGCAATGTACGGTCCCTGCTGTCAAAATGGTGCTGCACCGCTCCAAATCAACACTCCGTAAGCGAGGAGCTCAGCAAGAGCCGGCGGCTGCTCCACGCAGTCGAGCCGGGAAGCGCAGAAGCGCACCCGCGCTTCCATATCTGGTAGACCGATGGACAACGGCATTGATGACCGGCGAATTATAAAGGATCAGATCAGATTTAAAAATGGGCCTCTTGGTAGAGAAGGGAGGCTCTTTTTGGCGTTTGGAGTAGTACTTTAGATTCATTCTTGCAGTCTGTAAAACAATACCATAGGACAATGGCTATATCAGCATGGTACAGTAGAGTAAACAGTAAACATTTACCTTGGAAAAAAGGGACAAGTACGACTTTTGTTGGAGGCGCTATGCGAAACTATTTGGGGAAAACCTTGAAAAAAGAAGTCGTTAATGCATTTGGCGTAACCGTGTTGCCTGCTAATATCGTGCTGGAAGAAGAGCACTTAGTCCTACTAGAAAAGCACAAAATTGAAGATATTTCCATTATTTTCGATATTGTGGAACCAGAGAAAACAGTAAAGTCGAATACCCCTCATTCCGCTGTGAGTCAGGTTACGATCCGAGCTAAGGAAATGTATGACACCATTCGGGAAACAGGCAAGGTTCCGATGGATGAGCTGCAGAACAACATTATTCCCGCTGTTAAGAGCGTGGCCAGCCATCCGAATATATTCGAGCTTTTCGAGGCGGTCAAGGCGCAGGGTGATTATACGTATCAGCACAACATCGGTGTTGGCGTGCTGGCGACGATGATCGGCAAATGGCTGAATTTTAAAGAAGACGAATTGACAGCGCTTACCCTTGCAGCAACGCTGCATGATGTAGGTAAAGTGAAAATTCCGCCGGAGATCATAAATAAACCAGGCAAGCTGACAGAGGCAGAATTCGAAGTCGTGAAGAAACATACCATTTACGGTTATGAAATATTGAAGAAAACCGAAGGCATCAGCTACCGTGCTGCGTTAGTCGCCCTCCAGCATCATGAACGCGAGGACGGCAAAGGCTACCCACTAGGCTTGACCTCGGATAAAATCGATAGCTTCAGCAAAATCGTAGCGGTGGCGGATATCTTCCATGCCATGTCCTCCGATCGGCCCTACCATAAGGCACTGCCTTTCTATGAGGTGGTTCGTCAGCTGCGCGAGGGTTATTTTGGGCAGCTTGACCCGCATATCGTGTCGGTATTCCTTGAGAATATCACGACCAAAATGATCGGCCAGAAAGTCGTCCTCACCGATGACCGAGTTGGCGAGATCGTCTTTATTAATCCGCATGACGAGGAAGCGCCGCTCGTACGCGTCGGCGAAGAATTCGTGGATTTGTCCGCGGATCGTCAGCTGCAAATTAAACAGATTATCGGATTATAGGTTCGGCAAATAGCAAGAGCAGGGTTCACGTCGTGATGTGAATGCCTGCTCTTTTTCTGTGCGGTGCGTGCGCGTGCTTTCGTTCGTTTGCGATTAGGTCCACTTGGCAGCCCATAACTTCATTTCATGCAAAATTTGATGCAGGTCGACGCCTTTAGGCGTCAGCGAATATTCTACCGTGACCGGGACGGTCGGGAATACATGGCGCTCAAGCACACCTTGTCCCTCTAAGTGACGAAGCGTACTCGTCAGCGCTCGTGGACTGACGGAAGGGATCAACCGCTGCAGCTCACCGAACCGACGCTTCTCGCAGAATAGCTCGCGAAGGACAAGAAAGGCCCATTTGCCGCCGATCACATCCAGCGTTTTCTCGATATTGCAGTCGATGACGGCGGGGACTTTGGGGATATAATTATTTGCAGACATTGTATAATCCTCCGTTATGAATTAGTTACATAAAGTATAGTATATATATTAATTATAATATAATGACAATTATTTCACTACTTTAAAATCTATAATGATATGAGTAGAATAGGGGTTACGTTAGTTTGACAGCGTATGCAGGGAACTGCAATTATCTCTGGGAGGTTGGAAAAATGGAGTTTAGAAGACTTGGCGGCAGCGGACTAAAGGTGAGTGAAGTCAGCTTGGGCAGCTGGCTTACATATGGCGGTTATGTGGAACGTGAGAATGCGGTAAAAGCAATCGAGAAGGCGTACGAGCTTGGCGTGAACTTCTTCGATACGGCGAACGTATATGAGCGTGGCGCTGCGGAAGTATTGCTCGGCGAAACGATCAAGCAGTTCCCGCGCGAATCCTATGTGCTCGCGACTAAAGCGTTCTGGCCAATGGGTGACGGTCCGAACGACCGCGGCTTGTCCCGCAAGCATGTGATCGAGCAGGCCAATGCCAGCTTGAAGCGTCTGAATACCGAGTATGTAGATATTTTCTACTGCCACCGTTATGACCAAGAGACGCCGCTGCAAGAAACGCTGCGCGCAATCGATGATTTGATCCGCTCCGGCAAGGTGCTGTACGCAGGTGTCAGCGAATGGACGGCTTCCCAGATGGCGGATGCGCTGGGTACAGCTGACCGTTACTTGCTAGACCGTATCGTTGTGAGCCAGCCGATCTACAACATGTTCGAGCGTTATATCGAGAAAGAAGTTATTCCTTACGGGGAGAAGAACGGCATTGGACAAGTGGTGTTCTCGCCGCTTGCACAAGGGCTGCTGACGGGCAAATACACATCCGCTGCAGATCTGCCGGAGGGCAGCCGCGCCTCGAAGCTCGATTGGATGCGCAAAGGCATCACCGACGAGAAGCTTGCTAAAGTACGCGCCTTGTCCGAAATCGCAGGCGAGCTGGAGATTACGACCGGCCAATTGGCCCTCGCATGGATTCTGCGCCAACCGAACGTAGCCAGCGCCCTAGTCGGCGCCAGCCGTCCGGAGCAGGTCGTCGAGAACGTAGCCGCATCCGGCATCAAGCTGTCGGAAGACGTGCTTGCACGGATCGAGACGATTCTGGGTTAGTTTAGTTTGGAGGCCGGACCGGCGTTGCTGGTCCGGCTTTTGTTTTCGTTGCCGCTCTCCTCGGTAAAATGATGCCTCATTGCTCCGATATCGCAAAGTAACCTTCTTACATGATCTCCGACGTCTATGTGGCGGTGAGAGTCGTGAAATCCGACTCTCACCGACGAAACCGGCGCTAAAAGTAGCTGAGAGTTTCAAAATCGAACTCTCAGTTACTTTTACAGCAGGTTGCGGCGCTTGCATAGTGCGAGATATCAGCTACTCTTAGCGATGAGAATGGTGTGCAGTCGGATGTGGATGTCGCAGCCGGTTGGTCTGACTCATCAGCGTTTCCCGCTGCCGATAAACTGCAGGATTGAGCGAAGCGACTGCGGGGCGACCGTGTCCAGCAGGTCGCCTTCTTTGCGGAGCCGGTCCTCGATGTTCAGCAGGTTGAAGTCGGTAATCGCGACGTTACGGCGTACTTCGTCCCAGTGGAGCGGCGTGGACACGCTGGCGGCTCGGCGGGCGCGCGGGGAGTAGGGGGCGATGATGGTTTTGCCTTGATAGTGCTGCAAATAGTCGATGTAGATCAGGTCACCGCGGTTCTTTTTCAGCCGTTCAATGGTGAATAGGCGAGGGTGCTTGTCGGAGAGAAAAGCACCGACGAATTCACCGATCTTGCGCAGCTCATCGAAGGTGAGATCCTGCACGATCGGAACGATGACCTGCACGCCTGTAGCTCCCGATGTCTTGGGTACAGAGGAGATGCCAAGCGATCGCAGCAGATCCCCAACGAGCAGAGCAGCTTCCATAATACGCGGCTCCTCTTCAAGAGTAGGATCCAGATCAAGCACCCATTCCGACGGATGCTCCGGATTACTCACGCGGTCGAAGGAAGCATGATACTCAAGACAAGCCAAATTTCCGAGCCATAGCAGCACCGGCAGCGAGGTCAGCTTCACATAGTTAATGCCCTCCCGGGTCACGGTCTCGACAAAAGCCGGTGTAGGGGAAGGGCTGTTTTTCTGATAAAAAGATTTCCCATTCACCCCATCCGGGAACCGAATGGTCGTCAGCAGCCGATCCTGGCAATGCTTCAACAGCCATGGCGACAACGCAGCAAGCCGCTGCAGAAAGATCGCCTTCGTAATGCCCATCTCCGGGAATAACAGCTTCTCAGGATTGCTGACCGTCAGCTCCTGCCCGTCAACAACAACGGTTCCTTTCACCGAGCGGCTCATGACAGCGGCTCCTTCGGCAGAAACGTGACCAGCTTCGGATGGCGGAGCTGGCCCGCTGAAGTTAGCTCAAGGCCGGAAACCCGGCACTTGAAAGGCAGCGACAGCCACTGGATCTCTTCACGGCGCAGATCCTCGGGCACTGCCGGGAACGGGCAAGCGACTACCGCCAAATGGGAATGCTGCGGCTTGAAGGTCGACGCCAGCACTCTGCGCAGCGCATCATTCAGCCCGAGCGACACGCTGCCCAGATAGTAGCCTTCATGCTCCATCACCAGACTCGCGACGATGCCGCCTCGCCATTTGAGTCCGACAATTTCGACATCAAGGACAAGGACGATCTTCTTCTTCAACCAGTCGCGATGCTTCTTGCCTTCCCGATAAGGGCTGTCCAGCCGCTTGCTGACAATCCCCTCCCATTTGTTCGTCTGCACCCAATCCCAGAGCGCAGCGCCGTCTTGAAACAGATCTGTTACGAACATACGCGGATCGTCAGATGGACATAACTCGGTAAGCCGTTGATGCCGCTCCTCATAGGGGAGATGGCGCAAATCGCCGGAAGCATCTGCAAGGATATCGAACAACACCAAGACGAGCCCGCCCCGCGAAACCGTCCCGCCACCACCGCCAGTCTCATGACCTGAATCGCCCCCCATAGACTCCGACTGCGACTGTGGTTGACGTAAGAGCCCGCGCGATCGTTCCCTCTTTAGCACATGCTGGAAATTCGGCCGCACGCCATCCCACCAGACGATTTCGCCATCCAGCAGGCATCGGCCAAGAGCCGCTGCTTTTGACTCCAGCAGCGACGTGATTTCAGGATAGATACTGTTCTTCAAATAAAGCTTGCGCGAAAATATCTCCACATGCCCATGCCCGTTCAAGCGAGCGAGGATGCGCACCCCGTCCCATTTCAGCTGATAGCCCCATTCGCTGCCGATTGGGAGCTCATCATCGGAGAGGGGGGCCATCGGCTCAACCGGTAACGGCAACGGCTGCTCATAGTGAACCTCCTGATGCAAGCTCACATCAGGAAGCGATTCCTCGGACCACGGCTGTTCCATCGCCTAGGACACCGTGTCCTTTTTCGTTTTGCGCGCACGAGGCGCTTTTACTTTGGCCACGACCTCGCTGGCTCCCTCGCCGGCACTTGCAGTACTTGCAGCCGAAGCAGCCCCACCTGCCGCCGCACCCGCAACTCCACCGGCTCCGGCGGCATTCGTGTCCAAGCCTCCGGGCGCATTCGGCGGCAGCTTAACCGCCTCCAAGCTGGCTTGCAGTGCAGCCATCAGATCAAGCACATTCGTGCGCTGCTGCTCAGGCGCAACGCGAACGTCCTCGCCGGCGATTTTGTGCTGGATGAGATCCATTAAACGCTCCCGATAGTCGTCGGTATATTTGGCAGGCTCGAATGGGGTAGAGAGCTGCTCGATCAGCATGCGCGCCATCATGAGCTCCTTCTCATTCACATTGACGGTTTCTGGCAGCCCCGGCACCTGATCGACGGAGCGAATTTCATCCGGATAGAATATCGTTTCCATCGCTAAGCAATCATCAATGATACGAATGGCTGCAAGCGAGCTTTTGGAACGAATCGAAACTTTGGCAATCCCAATCCGACCGGACTGCCGCATCGCTTCCATCAGCAGGTTATAGGCGTTGCCCCCGGCTTGATCCGGGGAGAGATAGTACGTTTTCTGAAAATAGATCGGGTCGATCTCCTCAAGCGCGACGAAATCCAGGATGGTGATCGTCTTGGTCGCATCACTGGATAACGACTCCAGCTCATCCTTCTCAAACAGGACATAGCGGCCTTTCTCATATTCATAGCCTTTGACGATGGCATCCCAATCGACCTCAACGTCGCATGTCGGGCATCTGCGAATATAGGAGATGTTGCTGCCGCAGTCAAGGTGAATCATTTTCAGAGAGATATCTTTATCCTCCGTAGCTGAAAACATTTTGACAGGCACATGCACGAGACCGAAGCTGATGGCCCCTTTCCATACCGTATGCATCTCATTTCCCCCTCACATTAAAATGGATTAAAGTCCGATACAATCATTGTTCCCCGAATGCATGAAACTAAGCTTGTTCGGGCATATTTTCGTGTAGCAAGAGCCAACATCATCATCTAAAGGAGGCGAATGGAATGGTAGAAGCGGGCAATTCCCCTACTGGGAACAGCGACGATAAGAAACATGAAGGCCGCGATGATTATTTTATGGACATTGACCGGATGGTGAATGAAGGATTAGGCGGCGGGCAAGTGACCTTGAACAACGGGTTAATTGCAGAGTCCACCACAGATACAATGGATCCTGGAAATGAATTGAGGGAATAAGCCGTGGATACGAAACGCGCAATGCAGATTTACAGCTCGAAGGATACATTTGCCGTTCATCTGGGCGATAAGCCGGTATGGATCGAAAATGTAGACGAAGAGAATGGCATGGCAACCGTTCAAGTGGGTTCAGACCCGCTTAATACGCAAACCGTTTCGGTCGACCGCTTGAAAGAAGAGGGCGACGAATAGGAAGCGGTACTAGAGCAGGGCCCTCGGACACCGACTAAACGTTGGATACCGAGGGTCTTATCATTTTTCCAAATAAATTGATTATTGTAAAAACATTCGGAATTTGACGATTTCAAGACATAACGAAATAGAAATGGCGAAAAGATGTGCTTATTCTTGGAAATCGAGCTAAATTGGGGTATAATGAATCAATAAGCTTGATTTTTAAGTTTTCATCACTAGAGGGGGGAAAGTATGGCGAAACAGCATTATAAGCTTACCAAGCTGGAGTTGCTGCTACGGATTGTATTACTTACCGTCGGTGCAGGGCTCGTTTCCGTAGCTCTTGAGATTTTTCTTGTACCAAACAACATTATTGATGGCGGAATAGTCGGTATATCCATCATTGTGGCTCATCTGACAGACTTGCCGCTCGGTCTATTTCTATTCCTGTTCAACTTGCCGTTTCTAGTCATAGGTTACAAGCAGATCGGTAAAACCTTTGCGATATCAACGCTCTACGGCGTTGTGGTCATGTCGATCGGTACGACCTTGCTTCACCCGGTCCAGGCTTTGACGTACAGTCCGTTTCTGGCACCGGTATTCGGCGGCGTTATTCTCGGCATTGGGGTCGGTTTAGTTATCCGATCAGGAGGATCGCTCGATGGTACGGAGATTATTGCGATTTTGTTTACGAAGAAAACACCGTTTTCCGTAGGCGAAATTGTCATGTTTTTCAATCTATTTATCTTGGCGAGTGCAGGTTTCGTGTTCTCGTGGGATAGCGCAATGTTCTCTCTCATCGCCTACTACATTGCCTTTAAAGTCATTGATGTGACCTTGGAGGGGATTGATCAATCGAAGTCGGTCTGGATTATTAGTAAAGAATCGAAGGAAATCGGCGATGCCATCATGAGCCGACTCGGCCGCGGCGTTACGTATTTACATGGTGAAGGAGCATTCTCCGGCGGAACGAAACGCGTGATCTTCTGCGTCATCACTCGTCTGGAAGAAGCGAAGATGAAGTCGATTGTCATGGAACTCGATCCGACAGCGTTCCTTGCGGTCGGTAACATCCATGACGTGAAGGGCGGCCGCTTCAAGAAGCGAGCCATCCACTAACCAGGCAATCAAGCAGTCTGCTCGCAGACATTCATACAGGCAAGGCTGTGCATCCAAGCATGGCCTTGCCTGCTTTTGTTGCGGGTCTTCCTGCTGACCGATATAATAGGGACAACTAACTTTGAAAATAAGGCTGCGGCCGGCAACGGGAGGCGGAGAAACTGGACGAGTTTGAGCGCATTCGCAATTGGACAGCTGACCGCCAACAGCCGTCCGTGCTCGAGAAGCAAGGCGTGGTGCTTGGCATCGGGGACGACACGGCGATTGTGGGGTTGCCGCCGGGTGAGAATGGCGGCAGCCTGGAGTGGCTGCTGGCGGTCGACACGATGGTGGAGACCGTCCATTTCAACGACGCGACGATGGGCGAGGCCGACATCGGCTGGAAGGCGCTGGCCGCGAACGTCAGCGATATCGCGGCGATGGGCGGCGTGCCTCGGCATGCGCTCGTGTCTGTGAGCGTGCCGCCGGCATGGGGGCCGGCACGTATGCGCCGGCTCTATGATGGGCTTTACGCGTGCGCCGAGCATTACGGCGTAGCGGTGGTTGGCGGCGATACGACGAGTTCGCCGCTGCACTTGGTTGTATCCGTTACGGTCGTGGGCACCGCCCCGGCCGGCAAGGCGATTCGCCGGGCCGGCGCGCAGCCCGGCGACGCCGTGTTCGTGACCGGAGCGGCGGGGATGGCCGCGGCCGGTCTGCATGCTCTGCTCGCCGCCGCGGCTGCGCGCGCGGGAGCTGCGGCACAGCCGCAGGGCGGCGGCGCGGGCTCGCCGCCGGTGGCGGCCGCGCCAGGCACGGCGGCGCTGGTGCAGGCGCACCGCCGGCCGGCGCCTTCGGTGCGCGCGGCGCTGCTGCTTGCCGCGCGCGGAACCGTGACGTCGCTGAATGACGTCAGCGACGGACTGGCCAGCGAAGCCTGGGAAATCGCCGAGGCTTCGGGCGTAACACTCGTGCTCCGCGACTCGGACTTGCCGCGCAGCGGCAGCATGACCGCTTACGCACACAGCTGCGGCGTGAATCCTTTGGAGTGGATTCTCTACGGCGGCGAAGACTACGTGCTGCTCGGCACGATCGCTGCCGCAGATGCGCGGGAAGCCAAAGCCGAACTGGCCGAAGCCGGCCTGCCGATGTTTATTATCGGCGAGGTAGAATCCGGCGGCGCAGGCGTGGAGCTGATCCGCGACCTGGATGCTAGCCGCGGCACCGGACGATATGAGGTGCTGCGGGAAGCGGTTGCTAAGCGCGGGTATAATCATTTTGGAAATTAGGAGCGGCCGAAACATGAACGAAAGCTACGAAATGATATGGACGGCAGAGAGCGAAGCGGACACGGTTCGTTTGGCGGAGAAGCTTGCGGAGCTGGCAGTTCCGGGGACGGTACTTGCGCTCGACGGTGACCTCGGGGCCGGCAAAACACGGTTCTCGAAAGCTTTTGCAGCAGGAATCGGTGTACCGGGTATTGTGAACAGTCCTACGTTTACCATTATTAAAGAATATCAAGGGGCGCAATTGCCGCTTTATCATATGGATGTGTACCGGCTCTCCGAGCAAGAAGCGGACGAGCTTGGTTTGGACGATTACTTCTTCGGTGAAGGCGTAACGATTGTCGAGTGGGCAAGCCTCATTGAAGCGCTGCTTCCGCCCGATCGGCTTCAGATGTACATCGCGCATTTGGGCGGCGAAGCGCGCCGCATTACGATTACAGGCATTGGCGCACCGTATGCGGCTTGGTGTCAACAATTACAGGCAATTGATCATAGATAGGAGCACGGAACAGATGAGTGAAAATACTACGCCGGGCAGCCGGGAAGGACAGCTGGTGCTTGCGCTGGATACATCAACCGCTTCACTTGCTGCTGCACTCGTGCGCGGAGATGAGGTGCTGCGCGACATTCAGTCGCTTGCCGAACGCAATCATTCCGTCCACACGGTGTCGGTCGTCAAGGATCTGCTTAGTGAATGCGGTATTGCACCGGAGGAGCTGGCAGGCATCGCAATCGGTCGCGGACCAGGCTCGTATACAGGGATGAGAATCGCAGTATCCGTCGGCAAAACACTAGCATGGGTATGGCAGAAACCGCTCGTTGGCGTGTCGAGCCTCGAAGCCCTCGCTTATGGAGCATGGCAGACGGGAACGGCTGACAAAGTTACCGCCAATGCATCTGCAGCGGCACGCCCGGTTTGGGTTGTGCCGATCATGGATGCGCGGCGCGGACAAGTATATACGGGGACGTTCGAGGCTTCTGATTCGGAATCTGGCAACGTTGTAGGGTCTTCGTCCTTCCCGGCAGCTTGGAAACGTCTGGCCAAAGACGGCATCCGTCTCATGCACGATTGGGTAGACCGGCTCGCTGCAAACGTTAAGGAACTGGACGCCGCTTCGAGACCCTCTGCGATTTGGATTGTCGGTGAATTACAGCTTCATGAGGCGGAAGCCGACCGATTGCGGGGCATTTGCCCCGAGGTGGAAGTCGCGGCATTCACTTATATTTTGGAGGGACGATCCGTTGCTGCGCTGGGACTTGCGCGTCTGGCAGCCGGGGAATCCGATGATGTGCATACGTTTATTCCGAACTACACGCAGTTGACGGAAGCGGAAGTGAAATTGCAGGAACGGACGGCTTCGCAGCAGCAAAGCGCGGTGGAAGGAGCGGGTAAACGTGACGGTCATTGATGTCAACCGGCTTGTTTTTCGGTTAATGACGATGAGCGATGTGAAGACGATCGTTGCTATTGAGCAAGAGAGCTTCACTTCGCCGTGGACGGAAGAAGCGTTCGTAAACGAGCTGACTAATAATCATTTTGCCCGCTATATGGTAATGGATTACGAGGGTGAAGTCATTGGCTATGGCGGTATGTGGACCATTATGGATGAGGCGCATGTGACCAATGTGGCCGTGCGGGAGCAGTATCGCGGACGTGGACTCGGCGAGATGCTGATGGTGGAGCTGCAGCGTGCGGCAGTCATGTTCGGTGCTAAGCGGATGACGCTTGAAGTGCGTGTATCCAACGAAGTGGCGCAGCGGCTGTACAGGAAACTTGGCTTTGAACCGTCCGGAGTCCGGCCCGGTTATTATTCAGACAATAAAGAGGATGCGCTCATCATGTGGGCCGAACTGCATGCCTCGGGTGAAGTGGAGAGCATGTATGACGACTACAAATGAACTGATTCTCGCCGTAGAAACGAGCTGTGATGAAACAGCCGTTGCCCTTATTCGCGGCGGCAAAGAAATTGTAACGAGTATTATTTCGAGCCAGATCGAGACCCATCAGCGGTTCGGCGGCGTTGTGCCTGAAATTGCATCCCGTAAGCATGTGGAATCGATTACGCTCATTATGGAGCAGGCGATGAAAGAGGGCGGAGCGGAGTTCCGCGACCTGTCCGCGATTGCGGTTACGCAAGGTCCGGGACTTGTCGGCGCACTGCTGGTCGGAATTGTAGCAGCTAAGAGTTTAGCGATGGCGCTTGACCTCCCTCTCATCGGCACCCATCACATTGCCGGACATATCTATGCCAACCAGCTGGTACATGAGATTGAATATCCTTGCCTTGCGCTTGTAGCGTCTGGCGGACATACGGAGCTTGTCGTGCTGGAGAGCGAAGGCGTGTTCCGAATCATCGGCAGGACTCGCGACGATGCTGTCGGCGAAGCGTATGACAAAGTCGCGCGCACGCTGAATTTTCCTTACCCCGGCGGGCCCTACATCGATAGACTCGCACAGCAGTCAGAAGAAGAGTTCCAGCTGCCACGGGCATGGCTGGAGCCGGATTCGTATGATTTCAGCTTCAGCGGATTGAAATCTGCCGTCCTTGCGGCCATTAATTCGGCCAAAATGAAAGGCGAAACGCCGCGCGAGGCTGCTCTTGCCCGCGGATTTCAAGCATCCGTCATCGACGTGCTCGTGACGAAAGCGCTTCGTGCCGTTCACGAAGTCGGCGCGAAGCAACTGCTGCTCTGCGGCGGTGTTGCCGCTAACGGCGGCTTGCGCGCTGCTTTGACGGCGCGCTGCGGGGAAGCGGGCATTCCGCTGCTTATCCCGCCGCTCAAGCTTTGCACGGACAATGCGGCGATGATCGGCGCAGCAGCGCACTTGAAGTGGAAGCGCGGCGAGTTTACGCCGCTCGACATGAAGGCGGAGCCGGGCTTGTCGCTCGAAGAATGGTCGGTTCGGAGCTAGTCGCTAACCGGTGCTGTTCGTTGTTGCGGTTGCTGCATGTACGTACACGTATGTAGTCGTATGGGGGAGCTGGTTGTCGTGAAATCAAAGTCCTATTTTGTTGGCTCGATGGTCATTGTATTCTTTGTCTTTATCTTTATCTGCGCGATGGTTGGCGGAGGGGACGAATTCTTCGGCGGCGAGCGGCTGATCCATGCTTTTGAGTGGGTGACCCGGTATATCGTACCTTGGGGAATCCTCTTGCTATTGTACAAAATCTACAAGAAGAAATAATCATACGAGGCTGTCTCAAAAACGTGCATAATACGGCGTTGAGACAGCTTTTTCGTGCACTATTGCCGAATCATGAGGGGAACCAAATACCTCTCTTGGGCCTTAACCACTACTGGCAGATCATGAACGGTACCTAGTACCTCACATTGGCCCAAAACTCCTGTTGCCCAACCATGAACGGTACCTATTACCTTGAAATCCAAGCCGAGAGTACCGAATTCGAACGCTCAGCATCCCAACTAACCCGCATTCTATCTATCCGTGCAAATGTTGCATGAAAGGCAGCATTTTACCTCTCTGATGGGCTATATTCGACCTAATGTTGCCGAAAGAGCAGCATTCTCTATGGATTCGAAGGCCAAACGAGGATAGGAGGAGAAAGTGTTGCAAAACGAGCAACAATTCCCCTCGCAAAGCTCAATTTACACAGAATTGTTGCACCAATGGCAACATTCTACCGGGTATGCATGGGCAGACTCATCTATTAGGGGATGAACGATAAGGCTGAAGTGTCATGATCATTTTTTATAAATCGAATTGACAGACGATTCCGACAGGCATATAATAAGCAACAACACTTCAAACATCTGACAAACGCGACGAACAGGAGCAGTAAAGCGTATAGCCGGGATTAGAGAGCTGCGGGTTGGTGCAACGCAGTCGAAGGCCGCTTGAACCTCGCCTGGGAGCGGATTTACGGAAATGAGCTTCGCTGTCGGCCGAAGGCCAAGGCTTACGGTATGCTCACGTACGTCTTTACGGGTTACCTCCGTGATCGGGTGCATGGCTTCGACTTCTAGAATCGTCGTCATGCTTAAGCGGGCGTTCATTGCTTCCTTACAGGAAGGAACGTCAACAAGGGTGGTACCGCGCCGGACCTAACAGTCTGTCGTCTCTTGAATAAGAGACGTCAGGCTTTTTTTGTTTTCCGAGAAGCGGTTTTGAAGAGAAATGCAGTCACTCGAAACATCTGGAATACAGACGCACATACTTGATCGACCCATAAATCAAACGCGAAGAACAGGAGCAGTAGGAACAATCCGGGAAAGCAGAGAGCTGCGGGGTGGTGCGACGCAGCCGAAGGATATCCGAAACTCGCCTGGGAGCGGAACGAGGGAATAGCGCGATACACTCGCGTATCCTACCTCAGTTACGGTTAACCACCGTCATCAGGTGCAGCAGCTTTCCGGCGTTCATGCCGGTGGCGAACCATGCTGCATAAGCGGGTCCGGCCTCGATAAGGCCGGGCAACTAGAGTGGTACCGCGGCATGCTCACGAAGCCTGTCGTCTCTTGATTCATCAGGAGACGGCGGGCTTTTTCTGTTCTCTCGAATCCAACAACCAAACCTTTAGGAGGCTAACCTTTATGACCATTAACAATCAAACCCAAACCCAATCCGGTAACAAAATCATCCGTATCTTCGACACCACCCTTCGTGACGGCGAGCAGTCACCGGGCGCAACGCTGCGTCCCGAGCAGAAAATCGTACTTGCCCGCCAGCTGGCGAAGCTTGGCGTCGACATTATCGAGCCGGGCTTCCCGATCTCGAGCCCGGGCGAATTCGCGGCGGTACAGCAAATTTCTCGTGAGCTGCAAGGGGTTGAAATCGTCGGCTTTGCCCGTGCAATCAAAGGCGATATCGATGCAGCAGTCCGCTCTACAATGGACGCAGCAAGGCGCCGGTTGCACATTTTTATATCCTCCTCGGATATCCATCTGGATTTCCAATTGAAGAAATCCCGCGAGCAGGTGCTTACTATCGCCCGCGAAATGGTTGCATACGGCAAGCAATTCGTCGATGAAATCGAATTTTCCGCAATGGATGCAAGCCGTTCGGGACGTGAATTCGTCATCGAGATGGTTGAGGCTGTCATCGCTGAAGGCGCGACCGTCATCAATCTGCCGGATACGCTTGGTTATGCCCTTCCGGAAGAGTACGGCGAGTTGTTCCGCAGCGTGAGAGCTGGGGCAAGAGGCGGGGATAAAGTGCAGTATAGCGCGCATTGCCATAATGATCTTGGTCTAGCGGTAGCCAACAGCTTAGCGGCGATTAACGCAGGGGCGACGCAGGTCGAAGTGACGGTGAACGGAATCGGCGAGCGTGCCGGAAACTGTTCGCTGGAGGAGCTTGTGATGGCGATCGAGACACGTAAATCGGCGATCGGAGCGGAAACGGGCATCGTCCAAAGCGAGATTTACGAAACGTCGCGGATGGTGAGCCGGGCGATGAACTTCCCGATTGCTTACAACAAGCCAATCGTGGGGCGGAACGCTTTTCAGCACGAGTCAGGCATCCATCAAGATGGATTGCTTAAGAACCGGAACACGTACGAAATTATGGACCCGGAAGCAATGGGCATTCCGCGCAGCATGATCGTGCTTGGCAAACATTCCGGCCGTCATGCGATCAAGCATCGTCTGGCTGACTACGGTATTGAACTGAACGACGAGCAGCTGCTGGATGTGTATAACCGTTTCATTGAGAAAGCAGATGAGATGAAAATCGTGCCTGACGATGTTCTGGTCCGGCTAGCAAGCGAATCGACAGACACGCAGCATGATCCCTATACGCTTGTTGATTTGCAGGTGCTTGCGGGGACGCAGCGTTCTCGCATCGCTTCGGTTACCATTCGTGAACGCGATTCGCAGGAAGAGCGCACGCTGACAGGAACGGGTAAAGGGCCGCTGGAAGCTGTCATTCACTGCCTGCAGCAGGCGATTCCGGTAACTGCGGAGTTCGAGGATCTGGAGCTGCATTCGATATCAACAGGCGAGGATGCACGCGGGGAAGCAATCGTCGCAATTGTGCATAACAATCGGCGGTATACGGGGACGGCTGTGCATAACGATATTATTTTGGCGGCGGCTGAGGCTTATGTGAGTGCTTGCAATCAACTGCTGATGAGTGCGCAGGATGATGCGGTGGAAGAGGAACTCATTCAGAAGAAAAGCAGCTGATTCGACGGAATTCACTTCTCAGGGTCTTAGCTGCAAGGTTTAAGGTTCGTTCGTGAGGGAGGCGGCAACAGGTGTCTATGAATGATCAAGACTGTTTTATTTGCCGAAAGCATCGTGGTGACATCCAGTCGGTTGGGAGCACGATTTATGAGGATGGGCATGTGCATGTGGGTCATATGGGGTTTCGGGGCGAAGAGCAATCCGCTTACTTAGGCTATGTCATGGTGGAAATGAAACGTCATACGCCGGGACTTGGTGATCTGTCCGTGCAGGAAGCTGCTGCAGTGGGGGTTATTGTGAACGAGGTGAGCCGAGCGCTAAAGGATGTTCTGCGTGCAGAGCATATTTACAGCTTTGTGCAAGGGGATGGCGTACCGCATTTCCATATGCACCTCATCCCGAGGTATGCAGGAACGCCGGATCCCTATCGAAATCCGATGAACCTCATAAACTGGCCGGACGCTCCACGTGGCGGAGAAGCGGAAGTCGAGAAGATTTGCTCCAAGCTGCGCGGGTATTTGCGAGCAATCTGAAGGATTCGACGAGAGGGGTGTGGAATCACGATGGGGCAACTGGCAGATCAGGGGAACAAGGAACGTGTGGTGGCGTATTATACCGGCTTTGGCGAGCGAGAATGGAGCCGGCTTGACCGGGAACCGCTGGAGTTCACGGTTAACATGCATTATTTGAAACAGTATCTGCCGCCAGCCGGCCAGGTGCTGGATAATGGGGCTGGCCCTGGCAAATATGCGATGGCACTTGCTGCAGAAGGCTATGAGTTGACGCTGACGGACCTTACGCCTGCACTTGTTGAGCTTGCTGAGGCAAAAGCCGACGAGCTTGAGCTAACCGAGCGTTTCACCGGCGGCTTCCATGTCTGCAATGCTTGCGAGCTCACTTTGCTAGCTAATAACAGCTACGATGCCGCGCTCCTCATGGGCCCGCTGTACCATTTGCAGCATGCAGCGGATCGCGCCAAGGCTGTTCGTGAGCTTCACCGAGTGACGAAGCCGGGAGGCGTCGTATTCGTAGCTTTTCGCAGCCGAGTCAATCAAGTGATGAATGCGCTGCTTGATCCGGAGCATTGGAAGCCGCTTCATCGCTTGGATGCTATCGAGGCGTTTCAAGAGAAGGGAATCTTCGATCATGCCGATGAAGGACGCTACACGGGAGCCTACTTCCATGAGCTCGAGGCTATTCGACCGTTTATGGAATCAAATGGCTTCCAGACGCTGGAGTTGATCGGATCCACGAACATGGGGGCAGTCCTCGGAGCGGACCAATGGCGCTATTGGTCGGAGCAGGGGGAGGAAACGTATCAGCAGCTTATTCAACTGCTCATCCGGATGGCGAGGGATTCGTCGGTAATGGGGATGTCCTCGCATTTACTCTACATCGGAAGAAGAGTATAGTTGGCGGATGTTAAATAAAGAGGCATTATCAAAAGGATGCAGGACGACTTTTGAGATGCCTCTTTTTTGCTGTGCCGTTTAACGAGGGAAAGTAGAAATTGTTGCACAAACTGCAACAATTTCTCCGTATCAGCCTCCTAATTCCACAAATGTTGCACGATATGCAACATTCGCTTAGAAGACGAGCTTATAAGGCATTAATAGAGGTAAAATGTTGCACAAAGCGCAACAATTTCACCATTTTAACCGCCAAGCTCCTGAAATGTTGCATGATATGCAACAATCAAGGGAGCAGGAGGAAACCGCGCACCCGCGCCGCGCACCGCGCAAAGGTCTCTCCGGTTCATTAGCGCGAAATTCAGTCGGAAGACTGTCCCAACATAGCTCTTAAACAACTTATCCCCAACATTACCCACAATAGCAGCAAGGAATGTGTATAAACTTCGCAAACCCGCAGAAATCGGGCGTTTACAATGTGAACAAAATCGGGATAAGTTTTTCACAGTCCACCTGTGGATAATGTTAATAATGTGGGTAAAATGCCACCGTCTGTAACCACATCTGACGAATTGTTAAAGAAACGTTAAATTTATTATTGTTTTACGTCGTTAATAGTGCCAGAATTGCCGCACAATTCATCCCGCGCTGTGGATATGTCTGTGGACAAGGGGGATAGATTGCGAAGTTGTCCCATTCGTGCCGAAATCGTAGAATATTTCCTACTACTGTTACTGCCGATGTCATATGCCGTGGAAAGCTGCCGTCATCTCATCTCGATTGGCAGCTGAAATGAAACAATCCGGACAGCAGATGTGCTGTCCGGATTTCGGTTTGGTTCGTTTCTATTATTTTATCTGCTTAAACGACAGGTTAAGCCAACAACTCTTCCCAAGACTCGTAAACGGTTTGCAGCTGTGCCTTAAGTCCATCCAAATCCGTTTGGATACTCTGCACACGCACATAATCGTTGTAGATTTCAGGGTCTACAAGCTGCTCCTCGAGTGCCGTAATTTCACCTTCAAGACGAGCAATTTCGTTCTCTAATTGCTCTTGTTTACGCTGACGATTTCGTTCGTCACGCTTCGCTTGTTTGTCGGCTTCATAGGAGGAAACAGGGGCCGGATCCGGCGCTGCTGTAGGCTTTCCCTGTTTTCCTTGCGGAAATGACAGCGTTTCCATCTGCAGTTCATCGTTTTCACGTTTTTTCTGGATCATTTCGTCATAATTTCCCAGGAAATGCTGTGTTCCCTGCGGCTCCAGTTCGACAATCCGCTCCGCCATTTTATTGAGGAAGTACCGGTCATGGGAGATGAACAGCAACGTGCCATCGTAATCCATAAGCGCGGACTCCAGCACCTCTTTGCTATAGAGGTCCAAATGGTTGGTAGGCTCATCGAGAATGAGCATATTGGCGCGAGCCAGCATCAGCTTCGACAAAGAGACGCGTGCACGTTCTCCGCCGCTTAGCGAACTGATCCGTTTCTTCACATCGTCACCGCTGAAGAGGAAGTTGCCAAGCACGGTACGAATACGAGCTTCTTCTATAGAAGGATAAGTGCCCCACAGCTCTTCAAGCACCGTATTCGCGTGGTTCAGCCCGGTGTGTTCTTGATCGTAATAACCGATCTTGATGTTGGTGCCCCAGCGAATCGTTCCGTGTTCATACGGCTGCTGGCCGACAAGCGATTTAAGCAATGTCGATTTGCCGATCCCGTTCGGTCCGATAAGAGCAACATTCTCGCCGCGTTCCAGACGGAATGATACATTTTGGAACAATGGGTCGGATTTCTCTTGGAATTTAATCGACAAATCACGGACATCCAGTACGTCATTGCCGCTTTGGCGTTCAATTTCAAAGGAGAAATGCGCTTTCTTCAAGTCGCCTAGCGGCTTGTCGAGTCGATCCATTTTGTCCAGCGCCTTGCGTCTGCTCTGGGCACGCTTCGTGGTGGAGGCGCGCACGATGTTGCGCTGCACAAAATCCTCCAGCTTGGCGATTTCATCCTGCTGCTTGTCGAATTGCTTCATTTGCGCTTCGTACTCTGCCGCTTTGATTTCAATATAACGGGAGTAATTGCCGGTGTAGCGCTTAGCCGTGTGACGCTCAATTTCGACGATCGTCTGCACAACCGCATCGAGGAAATACCGGTCATGGGAGACGACCAGAATGCCGCCATCGTAGCCGCGCAAGTAATCCTCCAGCCAAGTGAGCGTTTCAATGTCCAGATAGTTCGTAGGCTCATCGAGCATCAGCAGGTCTGGGGACTGCAGCAAAATACGCGCAAGTGCCAGTCGTGTCTTCTGCCCGCCGCTTAATGTCGAGATAATCGTATCGGGAGGGAATTGTCCAAAACCCATCCCGTGCAAAATGCCGCGGATCTTCGTTTCAACCTCAAAGCCGCCTTTCTCGCGGAACCAATCGGATAGCATGGAATACCGATTAAGAAGGGCCTCATATTGCTTGGCGTCTTCGTGCATCTTCGGGTCGGCAATTTGCTGTTCCAATGCGCGAAGCTCTTGCTCCGCTTCTATTAGATGAGCAAATACAGCATGCATTTCTGCATCGATCGTTTGATCCGACTGCAGGCCGCTGGATTGCGCGAGATAGCCGATCGTTGTTTCTTTGGATTTATAGATGGTGCCGGAATCGGCAGACATCTCGCCGGCGATAATACGAAGCAGCGTCGATTTGCCTGCGCCGTTGACACCGACAAGCCCAACCCGCTCGCGAGGCTGCACTTGGAAGGTGATGGACGAGAGCACACTGCTTACTCCGTAGCTTTTGGATATATCGGATACTTGAAGAAGCATGATAGGTGAAACCTCCAAATAAGTTGAATTCCTATACATTTAAGTGTACATGAAAAAGCCGCATAACGCGACAAGGTTCACGCCTTTAAACACGGATATGGGTTGCCTTCGTCTTATTGGCGAAATCTGGGCAACAGTGGTAAACTAAGTACAACTATGACTGAAACTTACGCCATTGCGGCCAATAAGAGGCAAAGCGGTGACCATGAATGAGTCAATCGGAGAAGAAAACAGCCCGGCTGTCCGCGATTAAGAAGCGTGACAGCTACCCTGAGCAGCTGCGCTTGGCATGGTCCGACACGGCCTGCCAGCGCGTGGTAGAGTGGCTGCAAGCAAGACCGGGCAAGACGGTCCGAAGCGTAATGGTGTATATTCCTTTTCGCTCGGAGCTTGATCCTACCCTGCTCATTGAGTGGTGCTGGCGCAAAGGAATCGACGTTGTCGCACCGCGTTGCATTCAAGCAACCCGGGGCATGGAGTTATACCGGCTGCGGGCTTGGGATGAACTTATGCCGGGCGCTTATGGCATTAAGGAACCAGATCCTCAGGCTGCGCAGCGCTGCGAACCGGATTTTATCCCGGACATTGTATTTGTACCGGGACTTGCTTTTGATAAGTGGGGCGGCCGATTAGGTTATGGAGGCGGTTATTATGACCGGTTTCATGAGTTAATGAGAGGGCTGGCCGCCGCATCAGGCAGAGCGATGCCCGAATGGATCGGGTTAGGGTATGAGGCGCAGTGGATGAAGGATGAAATTCGTATCCCTATGGATGAGCACGATGCCTATGTAGATGCAGTCATTACTGAACATGGGCTAACAAGGAGGCGCTAGGCGCGTGGATTTGACTCATTTCAACGAACAAGGGCGCGCACGGATGGTGGATGTGTCCGATAAGGAGATCACTTCCCGCATTGCTGTCGCACGTACGACAGTTACGATGGCGCCGGATACATTATCTCGCATTAAAGCGGGCACAATCGGCAAGGGGGATGTGCTGGCCGTTGCGCAGGTGGCTGGCATTATGGCGGCGAAGAATACATCGAACTGGATTCCGATGTGTCATCCGCTTCCGCTGACTGGCGTTAACCTGGCTTTTGCAGATAATGGCAAGGATGAGCTATACATAGAAGGAATGGTCAAGACCACCGGCAAAACCGGTGTTGAAATGGAAGCACTAACGGCTGTTTCAGCGGCTGCGCTGACCGTGTACGATATGTGCAAGGCGCTGCAGAAGGATATGGTGATCGGGCCAACCATGCTGACGGAGAAGAGCGGCGGCAAGAACGGCGATTATAAGCGATAACGCGTGAAACGTTGCCCGAGTACAGCGCGCGCAGCGTCGTACTTCAACGGGTATCGTTAATGGCGTTTAGATTTCATGATGTACATCATGCTGTACCTGGCATATCTTTTTCATAAATGTGAACGGGGGAGAAGCTCATGCGGTGGAAAGTGGCGTTGTTGACAGCCAGCGACAAAGGATCGCGCGGCGAGCGGGAAGATACCAGTGCACAGGTAATCCGGGAACTGGTGGAAGAGGAGCTTAGCGGCGAAATTGTCGATTACCGAATTGTACCTGACGAACAGGATGAAATAATGGCTGCTCTAATTGAAATGACGGATTACTTTCAAGCGGATCTCGTTATTACGACAGGCGGAACCGGACTTGCTCCACGTGATCTGACACCGGAAGCCACGATGAAGGTCATCGACCGTTTCGTGCCAGGACTGGCGGAAGCCATGCGAATGGGAGCTATGCAGCGTA
This sequence comes from Paenibacillus sp. J22R3, assembly GCF_056269305.1. Lineage (NCBI taxonomy): Bacteria > Bacillati > Bacillota > Bacilli > Caryophanales > Paenibacillaceae > Paenibacillus > Paenibacillus sp. J22R3. The sequence goes on from NZ_JBWDNS010000004.1 coordinate 369,274, forward strand.
CACGACGAGCAATGCTCTCGCGCGGTGTATGTGGCATTCGCGGCCGCTCACTCATTATCAATTTGCCCGGCAGTCCCAAAGGCGTGCATGAGAATCTGATGGCCATAATGGACCAGCTGCCTCACGCGCTCAATATTCTCTCGGGGCGAATGGGGGAGCACAACGAATGACGAGGCCGAAGAACGGAACGATTCTGAAGGAAGTGCCGGTTCAAGAAGCGATCGGCTTGCGGCTTGCGCATGATTTGACTCAGATTATTCCCGGGCAATTTAAAGGCAGATTGTTCAAAAAAGGACATATCATTGAACAAAATGACATTTCGAAGCTCCTTGATATAGGCAAGGAGCATATTTATATTATGGAGCTTGGCGAAGGTGAACTCCATGAAGACGATGCGGCGAAGCGAATGGCATTAGCCCTTCAGGGCGAAGGGCTGCAGCTATCTGAGCCCCATGAGGGTAAAGTAGCGGTGAAGTCTGCGCTGGATGTGCCGGCTATTGCTGAGATTGATCCGTCGATCGTTCACGCGATCAATGATTTAGGCGAAATCGCCCTGGCTACACTGCGCACACATGCAGTCGTCAAGCCCGGCGGTCAACTGGCTGCGACACGTGTCATTCCGCTCGTTGTGCCGGAGTCGAAAGTTCAGGCGGTAGAGGAGCTGATCAGCAGCTACCGCGCGCAGCATGAAGGACAATCACCGCTGCGTCTTAAGCCGCTCCGCAAGTTTAGAATTGGGCTCCTAACGACAGGCGGCGAGGTGTTCTCCGGCCGTATAGAAGATAAATTCGGGCCGGCAGTACGGCGCATCGTGGAGGAGCTGGGTTCCGAAGTGATGGAGCAGCGGTTCGCACCGGACGAGCGCCATATAATTGTCAAGGAAATACACTACTTGCTGCAGCAGTCCTATGATATGATAGTGGTAACCGGCGGGATGTCAGTGGACCCCGACGACCGTACGCCTGCTGCTATTGCAGAGTCCGGTGCAGAGATTGTCAGCTACGGAACACCGATGCTTCCGGGATCGATGCTGCTTATGGGCTACTTGAACGGCGTTCCTATTATGGGACTCCCAGGCTGCGTCATGCATGATCCCTATACTTCGTTTAACGTGTTATTGCCGCGTATCTTGGCAGGCGATATCATCACCAGAGAGGACATTGTCTCCATGGGCTATGGTGGCTTGAACAGCTGCTAATCCTATGAAGTGAGAGGTGTACCCGGACGAAGCCTATTATTCCTTTCTGCTTGTAAGAGCGGAATTCCGTGTATGTACAACTCGTAATTTAAAGGAGGCTGCCAATCATGTTTAGTGGAATTGGTGTGACAGGATTTTTACTTATTGCCCTTGTCGCTTTATTGTTGTTCGGACCGAATAAGTTGCCTGAGCTCGGACGCGCTTTCGGCCGTACGCTGAAGGAATTTAAAGCCGGTGCGAAGGATATCATGGAAGATGATGATGATCGCAACCGCAAGCCAGTGAGTCGGGTTGAAGTTAACCGCGATGAGCACAAAGACGAGAAGCGGCTCCCAGAGTAAGTGGGGCCCGCTTTTTTTATGACCGTCAGGTAGGGCGGTACAAGCTGATTTCAGGCGTGAGAAGAGGTGAGCATAGCGGTGGTAGTTGAGAAAGATGAAACGGCCGAGAAGGAAGCGGCTCGCGGCGATCATTTAATGACCTTGTTCGACCATATCGGCGAGCTAAGGAAGAGAATTATTATCATCCTAGTCATCCTTGTCATTGGGATGATTATTGGACTCTTCTTGGCCAATCCGGTTTACAAATTTCTGCTGGATCAAGAACCGGTTAAGGGCATGAAATTTTATGCGTTCTCACTGTGGGACGGTATTGGCATGTATATGAAGTTTGCCCTTGTCATTGCCCTCATCTTCGCCTTGCCGGCAACTGCTTATCAGTTGTGGTCTTTCGTAAGACCTGCGCTTGGTCGCAAGGAACAACGGGCGGCGCTTATGTTTGTTCCGTTCGTACTGATTATGTTCTTGATCGGATTAGCGTTTTCTTATTATGTAGTGTTCCCGATGGCGTTTAATTTTACGACCGATGTGGCGAAGCATTTGAACCTTGAAGAGAACTACGGGATCATTCAGTACTTTACGTTTCTGTTTAACATCGTTATTCCGATTTCGCTGCTCTTCGAGCTGCCGATCGTCATCATGTTTCTGACGCAGCTGCGCATTGTGAATCCGAAACGACTTAAGAAAATGAGACGGCTGGCGTATTTCTTACTAATTATTGTCGGAATCGTCGTAACGCCGCCGGATTTCATATCCGATTCTTTAGTGGCTGTTCCGCTCATCTTGCTCTACGAAGTCAGCGTGATGCTTTCGAGCGTTGTCTATCGCAAACAATTGAAGGCTGCGCAAGCATGGGAAGAAGAATACGGAGACAAATAGGAAAGTCGGCGAAAGCCGGCTTTTTTGGTATGTCATGCATGGAGGATGGCTGCATTCCCCCAGGAATGGAATGTAAAAATCATATAAATTGAGTGCGAGAGACTTGAAATCTGTAATTAAAATCGGTATGATTAGAAATGTTATTAGCACTTGATGATTGCGAGTGCTAACGGGACAAACAATTTGCAGTATTAATATCAAAAGGAGGCTATTTTTCATGATCAGACCTTTGGGTGAGCGCGTATTGATCGAACCAATCGCGAAAGAAGAAACGACTGCTAGCGGCATTTTGTTGCCGGAAACAGCTAAAGAAAAGCCGCAAGAAGGCAAAGTAATCGCTGTGGGCAGCGGAGCGGTTAAGGACGGCGTACGTATTGCGCTTGAAGTTAAGGAAGGCGACCGCGTATTGTTCTCCAAATATGCAGGTACCGAAGTGAAATACGAAGGTAAAGAGCTTTTGATTATGAAAGAAAGCGACATTCACGCGATCCTGGGTTAAGCCGCCTTCGGGGGCTTGGACTCCACATACATGCAACGCTTTTTACTTAAACTAATAAGATTAACTAGGAGGTTTATCTACGATGGCAAAGGAAATTAAATTCGGCGAAGACGCTCGTCGCGCAATGCTGCGCGGTGTGGATGCACTTGCAAATGCCGTTAAAGTTACACTTGGTCCTAAAGGCCGCAACGTGGTGCTTGAGAAGAAATTCGGCAGCCCATTGATCACGAACGATGGTGTTTCCATTGCAAAAGAAATCGAGCTTGAAGATGCATTCGAGAACATGGGTGCTCAGCTCGTTAAAGAAGTTGCTACAAAAACAAACGATGTTGCCGGTGACGGTACAACTACAGCTACTGTTCTTGCACAAGCGATGATTCGCGAAGGCTTGAAGAACGTAACTGCAGGCGCTAACCCAATGGTTATCCGCAAAGGTATCGAGAAAGCAGTACGCGCTGCGGTTGAAGAGCTTAAAGCGATTGCTAAACCAATCGAAAGCCAACAATCGATCGCGCAAGTTGCTTCGATCTCTTCCGCTGACGATGAAGTCGGTCAATTGATTGCAGAAGCTATGCAAAAAGTCGGCAACGACGGCGTTATCACGGTTGAAGAATCCAAAGGCTTCGTTACTGAGCTTGAAGTGGTTGAAGGTATGCAGTTTGACCGTGGTTACCTCTCCCCTTACATGATCACAGATACAGATAAAATGGAAGCTGTCCTGGACAACCCATTCATTCTGATCACAGATAAGAAAATTTCCAACATTCAAGAGATCCTTCCGGTTCTTGAGAAAGTTGTACAATCCGGCAAGCAATTGCTGATCATCGCTGAAGACGTTGAAGGCGAAGCATTGGCAACATTGCTCGTTAACCGTCTGCGCGGCACATTCACTTGCGTAGCTGTTAAAGCTCCTGGTTTCGGCGACCGTCGTAAAGCTATGCTTGGCGATATCGCTGCTCTTACAGGCGGCCAAGTGATCACAGAAGAGCTGGGCCTTGAGCTGAAAGCTACTACTGTTGACCAACTGGGTACAGCTCGTCAAATCCGCGTTACCAAAGAAAACACGATCCTTGTTGATGGTGCTGGCGACAAGAAAGACATCGATGTTCGCATCGGCCAAATCCGTGCGCAGCTGGAAGAAACAACTTCCGACTTCGACCGTGAGAAGCTGCAAGAGCGTCTTGCTAAACTTGCTGGCGGCGTAGCTGTCATCAAAGTTGGCGCAGCGACTGAAACCGAATTGAAAGAGCGCAAACTGCGCATCGAAGATGCTTTGAACTCCACTCGCGCAGCAGTGGAAGAAGGTATCGTTTCCGGTGGCGGTACTGCACTCGTGAACGTATACGCAGCAGTTGCAGCGGTTAATGCTGTAGGCGACGAGAAAACAGGCGTAAACATCGTGCTTCGCGCGTTGGAAGAGCCAGTTCGCACAATCGCAGCTAACGCGGGTCAAGAAGGCTCCGTTATCGTTGAGCGTCTGAAAAAAGAAGCAATCGGCATCGGCTACAACGCAGCTACTGGCGAGTGGGTTAACATGTTCGATGCAGGTATCGTTGACCCTGCTAAAGTAACACGTTCCGCTCTTCAAAACGCAGCATCCGTTGCAGCGATGTTCTTGACAACTGAGGCTGTAGTAGCTGACAAACCAGAAGCAAGCAAACCAGGCATGCCTGATATGGGCGGCATGGGTGGCATGGGCGGTATGGGCGGCATGATGTAAGGCTTTCGAGCCATGCATTATAGAAAATAACGCGAGTTATTTTCGCTCCATCTCAAACCTGTTGAGAACAGGTCATGTGAAAAACTAATTTCTAAAGAATAGACTACTTCCTAATTCCAAGGAGGTAGTCTTTTTTATGTTGTTAAAATTTGCTTACCAAGATTTTTTGGATGACCGAAGCTTTAAGAATACGACTCAGAAGAACATTAGAAACTATAAGATCATGCTTGGTGAGTTTGTGGAGTATTGTATTAGTCATGAGGTTGTGAGGGTAGAAGATATTACTTATAATCATGTGCGACAACATCTTATGGAATGCCAAGAGCGCGGGAATAAGGCAGGTTCTATTAATACCAAGCTAATGCGAATTAGAGCATTCATGAACTACATGGTGGAGTGTGAAGTGATTGGGAAGAGTCCTGCACAGCGAGTGAAGATGCAAAAAGAAGACGTGAAGATTAATGTTTTCACTGATGAGCAGATTCGGCAGATGTTGAACTTTTACAGACACATTAAGCAAAGAGAGAAGAGTTACGTTGTTTATCGGGATTATATGATGATAGTCACTATACTTGGGACTGGAATACGGCGTGGTGAAATAATCAATCTAAAGTGGTCTGATATTGATTTTATTAATCAAACAATTAGCACGTTTGGGAAAACGCGAAGAAAAGATACGCTCACGATTACAGAGAAATTATCAAAGGAATTTTCAGCATACAGAAGTTTTTGTAAACAACACTGGGGAGAAGTAAGCGATTTTGTGTTCGTGAAAAGAGATAATACCCAAATGACTGAAAACGCACTGATGCTGATTTTCAGGTATCTTGGACAAAAGATGAATTTTAAGGATGTGAGGGTATCTGCTCATACCTTTCGTCATACATTCTGTCATCGACTTGCTATGTCGGGAATGAGTGCTTTTGCAATTCAAAAGCTAATGCGAAATGAAAACATTACTGTTACGATGCGTTATATATTTTCCCGAGGCTCTTTTTATTCTCTCTGAAGTGTCTAATAGGTGCCGAACAGGTGCCACAAGCATTAAAGTAACTACTAATTATTTTAAAAGATATTGCTGTCAGAAGTCGCGAAAGGCGTAATTTTACTGACTTTCTTATATTATCTTTAACGATGTTACAGACATTAACCTCATGGGCGGCATGATGTAAGATTGGTGAAAATACCTTGATTTATAAGGGTTTTCGAGTGTGGTGGAAGTCAGTTCCCCACATTTTCCCCACCTAGGGTAAAATTAGAGGCTTCGCAGAGTTGAGCAAACTTGTGTGAGGCTTCTTTTTTCATGGTCTTGGTTACATGCATATAAACGCTCTTGGTGGTATCATCGTCCTTATGACCGAGCTGCTCCATAATCTCTTGAAGACCGACGCCTGCTTCTGCAAGGAGGGATGTGTGAGTGTGATGTGAATAAGCGCGTCAAAAATCGCACCGATCATAGCTGTACTGCCGGCTGAATGATGCGCTTTATTTGTCTCATATTCCTCCGGACGACCAAACATGCGGTAGATTCCTGTTACCTAGTCTGCAGCCTCATCTATCCTAAACCTCTACAGATATGGTAAATTTATAAATACACATCGAGCTCACTACTAGCCATCGTTTCCTGACCGTATTCGAACTAATACGACGGAAAGGTATGACCCCCATGCGGCTTTTGAAAATCTATCAATCGAAGAAGTATCTGCTCCGTATTCTGCTATCTATATCTGTATTAACGGTTATTTTCCTTATTGGTTCCTCTGCCACGCTGTTTTATACCTCCAGAAATTCTGTCGTCGAGATGCAAAAAGAGTACAATGAAGCAACATTGGCACAAATCAACTACAATATTAACTCCATGGAAGAAATCGCCAAAAATATGGTGTCCGCCCTGTTTTGGGACGTTCAGCTCAAGCCTCTGATGTCCAACCAAGAAGTTTTTATTTTAGATTTGACCCATAAACTCCGTAGAATGGAAACAATCGTTAACTCTACTTCCTTCCTAGATTCCATTATCATTTATAACGGCTACAGCGACCAGATCTTCGCAGGAGGGAATTCAGCACTCAAAAGCCAAAGCAGCGAATCTACGCAGCATATGCTCGAATTCCTCCATAACAGCGATGCTGTACAGAAAATGAAGTTCATTCCCATGAAGCTGAAGGAGAAGAGCACGGGAATCGATGTATTCTCTTATGTCATGTACGACTCGCTCGGTAAGTACAAGCCGGATGAAGGCGCACTTGTGTTGAATATTAAGCCGGAATGGCTATTTAACAATATCAAGCTGATCAATGGACTGGGGCTGAAGAAGGAAGGCTCCATCATGCTGGTGAACAGCGAAGGCCAAATATTATATACGAATGAGAGCTCCGATCTGAACAGGGCTGGCTTCCAAGATTTGTTCTCCGGTTCCGTCCGCGAAAACAAATCAAATGGGTACATGATTCAGCGAGTGGGCGACCAAAAACAAATCATCTCCTACTCCAAGTTGGTCATACCCAATTGGTATATCGTAAGCGCGCAGCCTTACGACGCCGTCATTCATAGCATCGATCAAATCCGCCAAACAACCATTGGCTTAACGGTCGTATTCTTAATTCTGTCAATTATTGCCGCCGTCTTTGTATCTCGAAGGCTGTACAAGCCAATTGACAGGCTCATGAGCCAAATCCAAAGTAATCCGTTTGGGATCGGGGATCAAGCGGCCAAAGACGAGCTCGCTTACTTATCCGAAGTATATTCCAACGTCGTAGATAATCTGCATGATATGAGAAAGATGCATCGAGATAACCGGGACATTATCGATTCTTATCATATTCGTCAATTACTTACGAGCAGCATGGTGCTCAGTGACGAACAATTCATCGGCATCATCCGATCCAACCAAATGAACATTCTGGAGAACGGTTCTTATATCGTGATCGTCATCGCGATAGATAACTTCCGGAAAATTAGTCAACTGCTTCAGCCCAGCCAAATGAAGCTGTTTCATTTTGCGATCTTGAACATTGCAGAAGAGCTCATTGGTAGCCGCTATCACTGCGTCGGAGCCGAATTGAGATCTGATCATCTGGCGTTCTTGGTCAGTGCGAAGCATGATCTCGGCGATACAATCGGGCTGCTGAAGGAAAAGGTGGTGCTGGTTCAAGAAACCGTGCAGCGCTACTACAAAATAACAATCAGCGCTGCCATAAGCGAGAGCATCATTCATTTCTCGGATATCTCCAAGCAGTACCATCAAGCCCAGCAGATCATTATGTATAAGCTCATTTACGGAAGAAACACACTGCTTACCCTCGATTCAGTTGAGGAAAACATGCGCAATAGGAGTGAACCTCTGCTTCCGGAGCTGGAAAAAAGACTCGTCGAAGGAATCAAATCGGACGATGCCGTGCTTCTTGAAGATACGCTGGACAAGCTTATACGCCATATTGCCGCATGCAACTATGATCAAATTATGACGGGCATTACCCAGATACCGGTGATTATTAGGCAAACCCTGAAGGAAATCAATCAAAACCGCGTACAGCCCATTGACATCGATATCAATAAAGTTAGCTTAAGTATGCTGGAGATGGATACGCTTGAAGATATTCATAGGCAGCTATGGCAGACGCTGCATGACATTACGCAGCAGAAACGCAGCGGATTGGTGGATCGCAACGATATCCTGGTTGAGACGATCAAGGAGATTGTCAAACAAAACTACGGCGACATTAACCTCAGCCTCCAATCCATTGCCGGTATGATGAAATTGTCCGCGGACTACGTAGGCCGATTATTCCGCAAGAACGAGCTCATTTCCGTTGCCGACTATATTGGCGAGGTCCGGCTAGGTGTCGCCAGAGAACTGCTTGAACATAAAAATCACAGTGTACACGAAATTATGGATCAAGCCGGATTCGCCAATCAAAGTTACTTCTTCAAGCTGTTTAAGAAGAAGATCGGTTGTACACCCGGCGAGTATCGGTTGAAAAAATCGATTGGGCGATAGCTTTATCTTTAAAGGCCAACCGCTGCGGTTGGCCTTTAAGCGTGTTATTCACGAATTGTAGGAGTAAAACACAAAAAATGCAGTTCAAAACGCCAATAATACCTTGATTGTGCACTAGATGCGAGAGGGTCAAAACAGCCATAATGAGGGCAACAACCAAGAACCAATTACGCAGGAAAGGGGTAAAGCAATTTGGATAACGGATTGTGGAAACGGATCGCAAACGAATGGCGCCACTTCAAAAAAAATCATGAATTGTTTACGCTTGGCATCCCCGGAGTCGTGTACATTCTCATTTTTGCTTATTTACCCATGATCGGTATTATTATGGCATTCAAAAATTTCCATTACGACAAAGGGATGTTCGGCAGCGAATGGATTGGCTTTAAGAACTTCGAGTTTTTTTTCGTATCTGAATATGCCATTCGCATTACGCGTAATACGGTGCTGTATGAGATCGGCTACATCTTCTTTACGACCGTGTTCGCGCTTCTCTTCGCTGTATTATTGAACGAAATATCCCGAAAAGCGGTGAAAATCTACCAAACCGCGTTGTTCCTCCCCCACTTCTTATCTTGGGTCGTTGTGTACTATATCGTGTTCACTTTACTCGATATCAACAACGGCATACTGAACAAGCTGCTGGAAATGGTGGGCTTGCAAGCACATGATTGGTATATGGAAGCCGGCCCTTGGCCGTACATATTGAACATCGTTGCGCTTTGGAAACGGATCGGTTTCAGCGCGCTGGTCTATTACGCCGGCATTATTGCCATCAATCCCGAATATTACGAAGCAGCCAAAATCGATGGGGCCACAAGGTTTCAAATCGCCCGCAAAGTCACCATCCCGATGATCATGCCATTAATTATGATTTTGCTCATCCTGGCGATCGGCGGGCTTATCTCCGGAGACTTCGGCTTGCATTATTTTGTGCCAAACGGCGGCTTGGCCGGCATGACCTACCCGACGACCGACATCATTGATACTTACGTATACCGGGCGCTGACCAAAATCGGAGATGTCGGCATGGCTACAGCAGTCGGCTTGTTCCAGTCCGTAGTTGGACTGATCCTCGTTCTAAGCGCTAATTTATGGGTCAAAAAAATAAATCCGGAAAATTCATTGTGGTAGGTGGATCATGATTAGGACAGGGCCTAAAGTATCCTACGTCGAAATTGGGATCAATCTCTTGTTTGTTCTCGTCACGCTGTCGATGGTTGTACCGTTTCTGCTCGTTATCGCCATCTCGTTAACGAGTGAAGAGTCGATTGTTACCCAGGGTTATCATTTGATTCCTCACCAATTCAGTACAGACGCTTACCATTATATCTTTAGATCGCCTATGATCTTGATCCAGGCTTACTGGGTCACCATTATGACAACGGTTATCGGTACGTTGGCTAGTCTAGCTCTCACATCCATGACGGCTTACGTCGTGTCCCGGAAAGATTATCGTTACGTGAAGCCGATGACGTTCTACATCTTCTTCACCATGCTGTTCAGCGGAGGGCTTGTTCCTTCCTATATCTTAATGACACAATACCTGCATCTTAAGGATACGATGTGGGCGCTTATTCTCCCAGGGATGCTGTCCCCCTTCTACATCCTTATTATGAAAGGCTTCATTGGCGAGATCCCCAAGGAGCTTATCGAGTCTTCGAAGGTGGATGGAGCCAGCGAATGGCGGATTTATTTCCAGATGATCTTGCCGCTTTCCAAGCCCGCACTCGCTACACTCGGCCTGTTCATCTCGTTTAACTACTGGAATTCCTGGTTTCCGGCGATGCTCTACATTAACAGCGAGAAGCTCGTTCCGATTCAGCTGCTGCTTACGCGAATGATGAGTACCATCAATTTCTTGACCACTAGCTCGCAGTTTATGAGTGGTCTACATATCGATACAAGCAAGTTTCCCAACTTATCCGCAAGGATGGCAATGACGGTGCTGGCAGCGGGTCCGATGATGTTCATCTTCCCGTTTTTTCAGAAATATTTTGTCAAAGGCTTAACGGTGGGTTCCTTGAAAGGCTAACGGCAGTAATCGATTCGTCGTAAGTTGACTCCACGAGAGGGGGTACAAGAATCACAGTTGGTTTGAAGGTGCTGGGGCAGGGTCAATTCAAAGTGCGAAACAATTACTTAGGAGGGTAAGCTAAATATGAAAAAGACAGCCTTTCTGAAATTGCTATTGGCAAGTATGTTAATCGTTTTACTTGTAAGCGCTTGCGGCGGGAATAATAAGAACAACGAATCTAACACGTCAACGAATGAGCCGGCAACAACCACGAACACAGAGTCCACTACTTCAGAGACAGGGGCTACTAACGAACCGGCAGAGCCTGAGAAGGAAGAACTGCCGCCTGTAGAACTGACCTATTATATTCCTCAACCTGAATTGCAGCCGGATCTTACTTCGGTTGAAGCTGCTGTAAATGAGTACATCAAGCCGAAAATCAATGCGACCGTTAAACTACTGCCGATTACTTTCGGTGACTATGATCAGAAAATGAACACAATCGTCTCTGCAGGTGAAACGTTCGATATGATGTGGACGTCAAACTGGGCATTCAACTATGAGAACAACTCCCTCAAAGGTGCGTTCAAGGACCTAGAGTCGCTGGTTACCACTTACGCACCTGATTTCATCAACAGCCTGCCGAAAGCGGCAATTGAAGGGGCAAGAAACTCGCAAGGCAAATTATACGCCATTCCTAACTATCAAATTATTGCACAAGGCGGCGGCTTCGTTATTCAGAAGGAAATGGTCGACAAGTACGGCTTGGATATTAGCACGATCAAGACGTATAAAGACTTGGAGCCATTCCTGGAGAAGGTCAAAGCCGGTGAACCGGACAAAATTGCCTTTGGTTCCAGATCTAACTCATTTGTTCCTTATATGCATGGCTTTGACGGACTTGCCGGAATTGAGTACAGAACCGGCGATCCTAACTACAAGCTCGAATATGTACTGGAAGCACCGGAATATTTAGCTTTTCATCAATTGCTGCATGATTGGTTTAAGAAAGGTTATGTCAATAAAGACGTAGCCACAGCTACGTTCGCTGATTATCAGAAGGCAGGAAAAATCGTCTCTTTCTACGAGTGGACGCTCAAGCCGGGCGGAGAAATCGAGATGAAACAAAACCTGGGCGGCAAAGATGTCGTCTTCATCCCACTCTACGAACCACGTTTCTCCGGCGTTCAGCCGACTATGACGGCAATCAGCAATACTTCAAAAAACCCGGAGAGAGCGATGATGTTCCTCAATCTGGCGAATACGGATCCGGCGTTGTTTAATCTCCTAGCCTTCGGTGTTGAAGGCAAACATTATGATAAACTCGATGCCACTCATATCAAGGTGAAGACAGACGGCGGCTATGCTCCGAACGTAGCATGGGCAATGGGTAACGTTACAATCGGTTACTTGCTGGAAGGCCAATCGGACGATACATGGCCGAAAACAATCGAGCTTAACAACTCAGCTATGGTACCGGAAATTTGGGGCTTCCAATTCAACCAAGAGCCGGTCAAGACGGAGTTGGCCAACATGGATGCTGTTTACAAAGAATACGAAGCCGCAGTCACTACAGGCGCAGTTGATCCAAATGAATACATGCCTAAGCTGCTTGACGCCATGAAGAAGGCCGGCTCCGCGAAAGTAATCGAAGAGAAGCAGAAACAACTGGACGAATGGTTGAAAGCGAAAGGCAAGAAGTAAGCGGAGGGCTGACACCCTAGTAAGAGAAAAAGCCTGGGATAGGATGATCTCAGGCTTTTTCCTATTATTGTGAACATCATAATGGATCGTGTTTAGAGACAACCGACACCATCCCATACTTCTCTTTGACTCGATCTAATTTCTCAAGCAGAGGCTACGATAGCACAAATAAGGCTGCCTAGCCCTGAACAGCGCCGGGCAGAACGCCGCGAAGATATGGCGACCCAGTACAAGATCATCGGGATAGCAGGAGGGGCCATGTCCCCACATAGCTGGATGCCACGTTGAAATCGATATTCCAATGAAGAGGTCAATGCTCACAGAATGCTCACGCAATATCGTAATATGTCATCGCAGATTGGCAACGATGTTACAGTTCTGTACTTTAAAAACCTTGTCACTGCGCCATTTCTTCACAGCTAGTAATTCATCGTTAACGATGTTAAACTACTACGGTTATGATGCTGATTGTCGTGACCCACCTCCTCTAGGTTGCCCGGCGAGGATGCTTTGTTTACTCGAAATACGGGCCTGAATCCGTATGTCTGAATCATTCAATGTGTGGGTTAATTTCCCCACCTGTTTCCCCACGCACTCAACTTTCTCCACAGGAATTAGAGGACGAATGAGAAAGAAACCTTGATATATAGGGAGTTTTCAGAACTGCTAGGAAGCAAAAAACCGCCCAGAAGCATGGGCGGCATGATGTAATAAATCAGAAAAACCTTGATCTATCAGGGGTTGAAGGTGCGAGGTTATCCTTTGGGTTACTAAAGGGTAACCTCGGCAGAAAACTAGAGGCTTCTCATGAGTTCACTGAACTTGTGGGGGGCTTCTTTTTTCTTTGGTTTGGTGACATGCAGATACACGTTCTTGGTTGTATCGTCGTCCTTATGGCCAAGCGCGCCATGATTGTTTCTAAGCTTACTCCTGCTTTTGCCAGTAACGAAGTGTGTGTATGACGTAGAGAATGGGGAGTTAGTTTAGGATTGAGCGCAGCTATTCGCAGCAGCCTAGCCATACGATTCTGAATTTGTTTGAGGTACTCCGAGTATGTATCCTGCGTTCTCTTCATCGGAATTAGCGAATACAAAATCATGATCTAGGCCAACGTTTAAGAAGATGGCATAGTCGCCGTCCAAGCCAGTTTCCTTGGCATTTCACCCATCGACATTACTAAATCGAGGTTTACGCGATCGACATCCATTGTAAAGCAAACGGACAAAGCCAAGTACGCCGTAAATAAGCACATTTTTATTATATTGAAACCCAAGAAGAACACCGACCTAGACAAACTCCATAATATGAACAAAATGGAAACCTAGGTGGCTAAATGGATGTATAAATCTAACAGAAAAAATTGTAAAGTAGATCGTCTGAAAAAGAGAGACAAATGTAAAAAAGACGTCGTTAAGAAAAAGAAGAAAATTGTGAAGTGCCCTCCTCCTAAAATAATCATAAATGCTCCAATGGGAGCAGCGGGTGTCAAAGGTGCAACAGGAGCGATAGGCTCAACAGGAGTAACAGGTGCAACGGGAGCAACAGGTGGCAGAGGTGCAACAGGATATAGAGGTTTAATAGGACCAACAGGTTCAACAGGAGCTAGAGGTGCGAATGGATTTACAGGGCCATCTGGTGCTACCGGTGCTACTGGTGCCCCTGGTATACCAGGGGCGACTGGTTCTTCAGGTGGACCTGTAGGACCTACAGGAACCATGGGTCCAACAGGGCCTACGGGATCCACTGGGTTAGCTGGAGTAAATGGATTAGCTGGTGCAACAGGAGCAACCGGCGACACTGGAGCATTAGGGGCCACCGGAGCTACCGGCGCAACAGGAGCAACCGGCGACACTGGAGCATTAGGGGCCACCGGAGCTACCGGCGCAACAGGAGCCACCGGAGCTACAGGAGCAACCGGCGACACTGGAGCATTAGGGGCCACCGGAGCTACCGGCGCAACAGGAGCCACCGGAGCTACAGGAGCAACAGGAGCAACCGGAGCAACCGGAGCAACCGGCCCTACAGGAGCAACCGGAGAAACAGGAGTAACCGGAGCAACCGGAGCAACTGGAGCAACTGGAGCAACTGGAGCAACTGGAGCAACAGGAGTAACCGGCCCTACAGGAGCAACAGGAGCAACAGGAGTGACCGGAGCAACAGGAGCAACAGGAGCAACAGGAGTAACCGGCCCTACAGGAGCAACCGGAGCAACAGGAGCAACCGGAGCAACCGGAGCAACCGGAGCAACCGGCCCTACAGGAGCAACCGGAGCAACTGGAGCTACAGGAGCAACCGGAGCAACAGGAGTAACCGGAGCAACCGGCGCAACTGGAGCAACCGGAGCAACCGGCGCAACTGGAGCAACCGGAGAAACAGGAGTAACCGGAGCAACCGGAGAAACAGGAGTGACCGGAGCAACTGGAGCAACCGGAGCAACAGGAGCAACCGGGGCAATAGGAGCAACTGGAGCAACTGGAGCAACTGGAGCAACAGGAGCAACAGGAGCAACCGGCCCTACAGGAGCAACCGGAGCAACTGGAGCTACAGGAGCAACCGGAGAAACAGGAGCAACCGGAGCAACCGGAGCAACAGGAGCAACCGGAGCAACAGGAGCAACCGGAGCAACAGGAGTAACCGGAGCAACCGGCGCAACTGGAGCAACCGGAGAAACAGGAGTAACCGGAGCAACCGGAGCAACAGGAGTGACCGGAGCAACTGGAGCATCCGGAGCAACCGGAGCAACCGGGGCAATAGGAGCAACTGGAGCAACTGGAGCAACAGGAGCAACAGGAGCAACCGGAGCAACAGGAGCAACCGGAGAAACAGGAGCAACAGGAGCAACCGGAGCAACAGGAGCAACCGGAGCAACAGGAGAAACTGGCGCAACTGGAGCAACTGGAGCAACAGGAGCAACAGGAGCAACAGGAGCAACAGGAGCAACGGGAGCAACCGGAGCAACAGGAGTAACCGGAGCAACAGGAGAAACTGGAGCAACAGGAGCAACAGGAGCAACAGGAGCAACGGGAGCAACCGGAGCAACAGGAGTAACCGGCCCTACAGGAGCAACCGGAGCAACAGGAGCAACCGGAGCAACAGGAGTAACCGGAGCAACAGGAGAAACTGGCGCAACTGGAGCAACAGGAGCAACAGGAGCAACAGGAGCAACAGGAGCAACAGGAGTAACCGGCCCAACAGGAGCAACAGGAGCAACAGGAGCAACAGGAGTAACCGGCGCAACTGGAGCAACCGGAGCAACGGGCGATACCGGAGTCTTGAACTTTGCAGATTTTTTTGCGTTAATGCCTTCTGACAATGCAGCGACAGTTGCTCCTGGTACAGACGTAAGCTTTCCGCAAAACGGTCCTTCTAGTGGGACTGCTATTGCCCGAACAAGTCCCAGTACATTTAACTTATCTGCAACTGGCACTTATCAGGTGTTGTTTCAAGTAAGTGTGGACGAAGCGGGTCAATTGGATTTGACACTAAATAACGTAGAGCTACCCTATACGGTGGTCGGGCGAGCAACAGGTACTTCACAAATAATAGGAATGGCTCTTGTACAAACGATAGCTGCCAACTCAATACTCACTGTAAGAAATCCTGCTGGTAATGCTACGGCACTAACCATAACTCCTGTCGCAGGAGGAACAAGGCCTGTTTCAGCACATCTTGTTATCACGCAACTCGGCTAGAAAATCAAAAAACATGCCAAAAAGGCGAAGTCCGGAGCATTTACTCGTGGACTTCGTCTTTTAGCCGTCATGCTCGACGAGGTTGCAGCACCCGCCGCTGATCGCCGTGCTCTCTCAGCTTACGCCTCTGCCGCGAGCTCCGCGTGCGGAATTCCGTGCCGCTGACTATCAGCTTCCGCACGGAATTTTAACGTAGCTCTTCGGCTTGCCTAGTTTGCCGGAGAGCCTCATCGATCAGATGAGTCGCAATTTAAATAATAATTTCAGAGTAAGAGTCACACGTATACCAGGAACTATTCTGTGAAAATTATCACTCAGAGCGAGCGAGGTAATAGGCATATTCCATCGGTCTGCTGTAGATGATGTCTTTGTCTTTAAACCAACGAAGGTCGTTGAACATGCTTTTCTGGGGTTTCCCGTTAAGTTCGATGATCCATAGCTTTCCTGCGTCATCTAAAGCAAAATCAACGCTCAATTCGCCCAATGAACCCATATGAGTTTCTGCTGTTTGTGCAGCTGCTGCACTTATTTCATGAAGAGATTGGAGCATCTCATTTGTCTTTTCTGGACTAAATAAGAGGTGGAAAATTTCCGCGGCGTCATAAATGAACTCGCAAACACTCGTGTTGAAATAATCCTGATAAGCTACTCTGCAAGCGCTGGTGGAAACCGTCCATTCACCCCGAATGTCTTTTTGAACAAGGACTCGAATATCGCAATAACGATTATTCAGATGACGTATGCTAACTCCCTGCTGAACCATATAGTTCCCTGATCCGAGAAGCTCATCTAACTTTTCCGCAATGCTCTCATTCGCTCTGCATATATATTTTGGAGCTAGGGCGTTCAGGGAGATATGTGTATCCCCTGTAGTCGTTTGCTCGATACGATAGACGGATTTCCCTTTAAAACCGTACGTAGGCTTAATATATACGGTTTTATATTTCTCTATTACCGATGATACGCTCACATCATTGTATAAATAAGTGTCTGGTATATAGGCGCTTAGAGATGACTGTTTCAATAGGTTATGGAGATCCCATTTGTTAAAGAAGTTGATAGTGTTGAAACATTTGTTCCTGCCAATCACGTTCTCCAAGCGTTGAATGGTGATTGTTTTCTTGTTAAAACTGCGATTATAGACGACATCAGGAAAAACAAACAGTCCTTGTTTCCATAAGCCCTTATTTAAGCTGAGTCCATGGATACGTTCTTCCTCCCAATCAATATCCGCCGGGGTAAAGGCAAAAAGCTTCATCTTCAATTTGTCATACCGCTGATAGAGTTTCAAAATACTTTTTCTATTGTTTCTCTCGGTTACTAAAATCCCTACTAACGGTTGACTCTCCAATCTATCCACTCTCCCAGTCTTCGATCGCTAGTACTATTAAATGCTGGAGTGGTAGTTTTGATAGGGACAAAGACATAATAGGTTGGAAAAATATACAATAATTACCACCCATTTTTAAATATGTAGGCAACTACTCCCATCCATTTGCCGGATGATGAATATGATGAAACAGCTTTACTTTACTAAATAAGGAGACGAGACTATATGGGGAAACATAACTGTCCTCCGGGACCTCCGGGACCGGAAGGACCGAGAGGGCCACAAGGACCTCCAGGGCCTCCGGCGGAAGGGGCGCAATTGCTTCAAGGACTTGCCGGAGCAATAGGAGCAGCAGGACCCGCAGGACTTGCGGGAGCGCTTGGACCAGCTGGATTAGCAGGACTGGCAGGAGCAATTGGGGAGGCTGGACCTGCAGGTCTGGCAGGTCTGGCTGGGGCACTTGGAGCAGCAGGGCTTGCCGGAGCAACTGGACCAGCGGGACCAGCAGGACCAGCAGGACCAGCAGGAGCAGCGGGAGCGGCAGGACCAGCGGGTCCTGCAGGAGCAGTAGGTGCAGCAGGACCGGCAGGACCAACAGGATCCACAGGGGCTGCGGGAGCTGGAGGATTGATTCCGTTTTCGACGGGGATCATCATTAGCGGTGCTACAGTGGTATCGGCAGCTCCGATTTTAATGGGCTTTGGCAATCACACGGTTGAAGTTATTGACGGTTCCGGAGAATCAACCAGTCCACCCGAAGCAGGTGGATTTGCTTTCCCAATTCCATTCGCGGGTACTGTTCAAAATTTACAAATCAGTGCAGATCTATTGGTTGCTTCTGTGGTTTCCATAAATACGCTCGGCCTTCAATATGATTTTACAGTATTCCTCGCACCGTCAGTTCCTAATAGCGGGATTGATCACAGTGCTTCACCTTACGTGACAACACCGTTAACCAGTTCAGTTCGATTCGGATTTCCGAATAATATCATTACAGCGGGCACTTTCCGTGCCGCAACGAATATCAATTTGGGACCATTAGTAGTTGCTGCAGGTGATCGTATTGGGATTCGTATAAGGACGCTACAATCGACAGATCCCTCAGCAGCAGATATCACGCAACTCTCATTTAGCGCCACTCTGTCGTATACGCCTTCTTAAGTAAGAATGTTAGAGTCACAGGCTATGCTGGAAATTTCATCGTAGCCTGTTTTGCATGCAGCAATGCATCGGTCATTGAAGTAGCTGCAAGGGTGAGTACGCCATAAAATTGAAATGGGTGATGGATTGGGTAACATAGGCAGAAAACTAGAGGCTTCTCATGAGTTCACCGAACTTGTGGGATGCCTCTTTTTTCATTGGTTTGGTGACGTGCAGATACACGTTCTTGGTTGCATCGTCGTTCTTATGGCCGAGATGAGTACTCTCCATACGAGTTGTGTGCGCAGAAGAATTTTCCAGTTAGAATTGGGCATTCTATTTATGTTATAGTGATTAGATTGTCTAGGAGGATGATAAATATGAATCAAAGTAATGAGTTGCCGCCCAAAACATGCTCGATAGAGCGATTGGTAACGGTTAAGCCGGACGTAGAGAAAGTGATAGCAGGCATTAAAACAGCAACTCGGCGTAATGGGCGGTATGCCGATGTCGGAGAAATCATGGAGCTTCAAGGGCACCGTTTCGTAGTTGAAAAGGTGTATTCGCAATCGCTTGGTGAGCTCACCGATGAGCACGCCAAGCAAGAAGGGTACGAGAATGTAGAAGCCTACAAGCAATCGATCTTATCCTATCACCCCGGTATGCCATGGCTGCCGCATATGCGTGTATGGGTGCATGAATTTAGTCAGGTACAGGAGTAAATAGAAGGTGGGTTTCTGGTACTCTTTGCTGCTCTATATACATATCCTTAGCGCGATTATGTCGATTGGACCCTTTTTTATTTTCATTCCCGTGATGAAGAAGCTCCGGACGGCAGAAGCCTTAGAGCAGAATGCCTATCTGAATACGTTCCGATCCGCTATACGTTTGGCGAAGCACGCAGGCCATGTGTTGGTTGGTTCCGGAATCTTGCTTGTTCTTGTGGGCTCGTGGTCTTGGTCGACATCCTGGATCGTCTTGACGATCCTGCTCTTGATTGGGTCCTTACTCTTCCTGGCTCGCGCATTCTCTCCGAAAATACGGAAATTCAATGAACCGGGCCAAGACAAAGCAATCATCATTCGATTGCTTGCTCGGTCGCTATGGATCTACCTTGTGCTCCTGCTTTGTATGTTGGCATTTATGGTAGTGAAGCCTACCTTCTGGTAATGATAAGCGCCGCCCCTTGACTGCTTCCGATTATTAGGAGGCAGTCTTTTTCGCCGTACTTTCTTTTCCCTTGTTACCTGCCACCAAATGTGAGTTAATAGAAGTGCCAAGCTGACTATTCTCGTGAAGGGAGGCCGAATGCAAGGATCCTTAATAGGTAGAAAAATGGAAGTAATGACTCTAGGGAGGGACCGAGAGCATGAACGGAATTCACCTGAAGGAAAAGTCGGCAATAGTAGAGCATTCGTCTTATTCCATTACGGCCGATCTTGAGAGCGGAACCGTATCGATTATCGGCAACGAGAAGTGGGAGCTTCGAGACTCCTACGCTTATATAGAAATGTTCGGTGAAAGAATTTATACAACCGATTATGAAAGCCATGCGTTTGCGGAAGATCGCTCTGGGGCCATTGAGGATGATTTTGGAAGCGGTATCATGCTGGTTATCGAGCATCGCTCAGCCGGACTGCCCATATTGCGCCAGATCTTCCGCTCCTATGATCACTTGCCTTACTTGTTTGCGGAACTGGAAGCAGAGTCTGCTGGGGAAATTAGGAGCAACCGTATGGCTCCCCTTGCGGTCAGCCAATATCGGACAGGCGAGCTTAAGATTGCGGGCGCAACGGATCTGAAAATGCTCTACGTTCCTTACGACAACGATAGATGGACCCGTTATGGCTCTCATTATGTGCATGCGGCAAGGGAAAGCTATGAGGTTACGGCACTCTACGAATCCGGTGATCGCAGAGGCGTGGTTGCAGGTTCGGTTACACATGAGCTGTGGAAAACCGGCATTACAATCAAGGGCACACTCGGCGGTATAGACGCTTTCGAGATTTACGGAGGTGTGTCGAGCGAGGAAACGCGGGATTCCCTGCCGCATGGTGAAGTGGTAGGCAGCAGCATCCGTTCGCCGCACATATTCCTAGGGTATTTTGAAGATTATCGGGACGGTATGGAGAGCTTCGGAGAAGCGAACCACAAGGTGTCTCCTGCCATGCCGTGGGATGGCGAAATTCCGCTCGGATGGAACAGCTTCGCTGCGATTGGAGGGGACCTCACGACAGATGTATACTTGAATGCCTCCGATTTCTTAAAGGAAATGACAGATAAGCACGAAGTCCATCAGAACGGTGTCGTTTACTTGAATCTAGATGCCTTATGGAGCCGTTGGCCGGAGGAAGAGCTTTTGGCTACAGTGAAGCATGTGAATGCTAACGGACAAAAAGCCGGCATCTATTGGGCGCCGTTTGCTTTCTGGGAGTTTTTCGAAGATCGCAATGCAGTCGTTCCAGGAACGAACGGCCAATATATAATAGATGACCT
This sequence comes from Paenibacillus sp. J22R3, assembly GCF_056269305.1. Classification (NCBI taxonomy): domain Bacteria; kingdom Bacillati; phylum Bacillota; class Bacilli; order Caryophanales; family Paenibacillaceae; genus Paenibacillus; species Paenibacillus sp. J22R3. The sequence goes on from NZ_JBWDNS010000004.1 coordinate 390,284, forward strand.
GTTGTTGCGGGACGACGATGGGAATACGCTGCCACTTCTGGACCGAGCCTTACCGATCGACCCGACGCATCCGGGAACGCTCATGCGGATTAAGTATTACATGGACAAGTTCAAAGCATGGGGCTACGAGTACTTGAAGCTGGACTTCCTAAGCCATGCTGCGATGGAGGGCAATCACTTCCGCAGCGATATTACGACGGGAACTGCCGCTTATTACATGGCGATGTGCTACTTGCGTGATTGCCTGGAGCCGCAAGGGGACGAGAAGCGAATTTTCATTAACTTGTCGATTGCTCCGCTGTTCCCGTACAATTTTGCACATAGCCGGAGAATCTCCTGCGATGCGTTCGGCCTGAATAAGGACAACGAATATTTATTGAATTCCATTACGCATGGATGGTGGATGAACCATCGCATCTATGCATACAATGATCCGGATCATACGGTCATGTACAAAAGCTTTCAGCAAGGCATATCGAGTCTGAACGAGGCGAGGAGCCGGTTAAACGCCACCGTTATCGGGGGGTCCGTACTTCTGCTTAGCGATGATTTCCGCAGAGACGAAGCAAGGACTCGAGTAGAAGGTTTGCTCGCCAACCAAGAAATCGTGAGGTTAGCAGGCAGACAGCTCACTTTCCGTCCGGCCGAAGAAGTCCACGGCGAGCGAAGCGCTCATATCTTCACGGCATCGAGTCCGGGTGAGAATGCCGTTTACGTAGCTTTATTCAATACAAGCGAGACCGATACGGTTCGCAAACGGGTTTCCTATAAGCAACTACAGATTGATGCGGGGCTTGTTGAAGGAATCGATAACTTATGGACGGAGACGTCTCTCTTGTCCTGGGACGAAGAGGCTGTCGTGTGCGAGCTCTCGCCGATGGACTCCACGCTGCTCCGTGTGCGGATGAAAGTTTAGACATCGCGAGAACGAGAATAACTAGACTACTTCCTTCAGGAGGTAGTCTTTTTGATGAATATCGAGTACAATTCCCATGACTAGTATGGAAATTATCTATCCCGAAAGGGCGTGAATTGCACCGTGTTGGAAACGGAAGCTACACTACGGCAGCCTTCTTTTACGAAATTCTGGGTTTCGCGCACGTTATCCTCGACTTCCTTCCAGATGCTCTCGGTTGCGATTGGCTGGCAGATGTATGCATTGACGCATGATGCTTACAGCCTTGGGCTCGTGGGATTGGCACAGTTTCTGCCGATGATGCTGCTGACGTTAGTTGTCGGGCAGGTTGCGGATCGCTACGACCGGAGGAAAATCGTTTTCTTATGCCAAATCATCGAAAGTGGAATTGCTGCGCTGCTGCTCGTTGGGAACCTAGCCGGATGGCTTGGGCGAAATGAGATCCTGGTAGCTGCAGCGATTCTTGGTTCTTGCCGAGCATTCGAGGGTCCTTCGTCTTCATCGCTGCTGCCGATGCTGGTGCCGAAGGAACTCATGCAGAAAGCGATCGCCTGGACAACCTCTACCGGACAAACCTCTCAGATCATCGGACCGACCCTGGGCGGTGTTCTTATTGCGGTGGGACCGGTATTCGTCTATGTCACAGCGGCAGTGGCACTATTAGTTGCCGGGATTCTTACATTCCTCATCCGCATGGAGATCATAGTCAGGAAGCCTGAGCCGGTGACGGCCAGCTCCATCTTCTCCGGCTTAGTGTTCGTCAGACGCAACCCGGTTATCTTGGGAACGATATCGCTTGACCTGTTCGCCGTTCTTCTTGGCGGCGCGACAGCGCTGCTGCCTATTTTCGCGGAGGATATTTTGCATACGGGTCCACTGGGATTAGGTATCATGCGGACGGCTCCTGCCGTTGGCGCGCTGTTGATGTCCATTACGCTAGTCTATTACCCCTTGAGGAAAGCGCTCGGTCCGATTCTGTTCGGAGCACTCGGTGTTTTTGGATTAGCTACCATGCTCTTCGCGGTATCGACGAATATCATGATTTCGCTGGTTGCCTTGCTGCTTATCGGGGGTTCAGATGTCATCAGCGTGGTCATTCGTTCTTCTCTTGTGCAGCTGCAAACGCCGGATGAGATGAGGGGCCGCGTGAATGCGGTAAACTCGCTCTTCATCGGAACCTCTAATCAGTTGGGAGAGTTTGAGTCGGGCACGCTTGCCGGCATGGTTGGCCCGGTCCAAGCCGCATTCATCGGGGGCATTGGCACGATTGTGGTAGCAGGCCTGTGGATGGTTCTGTTTCCGTCGCTTAGACGGCTACGATCTTTAACTAATGAATAAGAGGCTTCCTATGAGTTCATTGAACTTGTAGGAGGTTTTTTATTGTTTGCATTCTATTTATGACGAATTTTGTCGAAATATATTCAAACATTGGGCGGCTAACGCTATTAAGATAGCAGCTAAGCAGCAATGGATGAAGGGTTATCCGAGCGGAAGCTTCAAGCCGGAGGCTCGCGTTACTCGTGCTGAATTTTTTCAAGCTCTCTACAATATCTACAAGTGGGAAGCGAAAGACGGCACAACATTCTCGGATGTAGATGGACATTGGGCGGAGCAAGCGATTGCTGCAGCAGCGCAGCAGGGCATTTTGTCCGGTTATCCGGATGGAACCTTCCAACCGGATCAACCGATTACCCGTGCGGAAGCGGTATCCATCTTCAATAAACTGCTCAGCCGCGAACCGTGGATGATTGAAATTCCAGCGAAGTGGACAGACGTTACAGCTGATTATTGGGCCTATGACGATGTAATGGAAGCGTCCATTTCGCATGTTTATGCGGCTTATGAAGATGGTTGGGAAGACTGGCTGTTGAAATAGGATTAGCTTGAAATAACGTACAAGAAGAGCAGTCGATTCGATCTGAATCGGCTGTTTTTTTCAACCTTGCATTAATCCGCGGCAGCGGGTAGGATGATAGAAGCCAACATCAGGAAGAGGGTAGAAACAAAATGAGTTATAACCATTCGGAAGACGAAATTATCGACTCTATTGAGCGACTGCGGGAGCTGGTAGGCGTTCCGCATGAAGCTGTTGTTAAGAAAACCATCGACCATATCGATGATCATGTCCGTAATTATTTGGCCCAATGTCCGCTGTTTTTTCTCGCGACGTCTAACGCCGAAGGCCAATGCGATGTATCACCGCGCGGCGATCAGCCAGGGTTTGTGAAGGTATTGGATGATCATACATTAGCTTTTCCTGAGCGAATGGGGAACCGACGGGTTGATTCGATGATGAACCTGCTGGAAAATCCTCGGCTTGGCATGATTTGCATTTTGCCTGGGATGAATGAGGTGCTTCGCATTAACGGAACGGCGCGCATGGTCTATAACGAGACCTTGCAGCAGAGCATGGCTCTGAATGGCAGACCTCCGCAATTCGCAGTGAAGGTAACTGTTGAAGAGTGTTTCGTTCATTGCCCGCGGGCGCTGAATACGTCGAGCTTATGGAAAACGGAAACATGGCTTGAACGTGAGCAGTTCCCTAATATACAACGGATGTTCGAGGATCATATTACGAAGAACGGCTATGTGATTGAAAAAGAATCCGAGTAGCAGCTAGAAATACAGAGATACAGCCGTCTGGTTTGCACTCTATTCATTGCGGCGACAATAGAGTATAGGGGGAGGAAGCCACCTATGCTCTTTTCTGCTTTGAAGCCCATGATTGTGAGTATCGGGAAAGAAGCCTTCGACAATGAAGGTTATATTTTCGAGCCCAAATATGACGGTTGGCGCATGCTCATTCATAAGCAAAACGAACGAATTGAAGCCTATACACGCTACGGAAACCTTGTGACAGCCAAGTTTCCCGAATTGAAGGAAGCGGCGTCCGCAATCAAGGCGGACTCGGCTATTTTGGATTGCGAAGGGATTTGTATGCGCGGGGGACGGCCCGTGTTTGATGATTTCGCGTATCGTGGGAGGCTAAGCCATTCTGCAAGAATCGCACAAGCGACGCTTACGCATCCGGCAACTTTCGTGGTGTTTGATCTCTTATATACGGATCGAGCACATGTGCATGAACCATTGCTGCAGAGGAAGGAACGCTTAGCCGATGTCGTGTCCGATTCACAGGTTCTCACGAAAACCATGTTTGTCGACGGGAGGGGCAAGGCCCTGTTCGCGATGACGAAAGAGAAGAACATGGAAGGCATCGTCGCGAAACGGAAGGATTCCAGCTACCAACTGAATAAGACATCGCCGGATTGGTTGAAAATCAAACATTTCAAGTCCATTGACACGGTAATTCTCGGTTATCGGACAGAACCGTTTGCGCTTGTCCTCGGACTTCACTTCAAGACGATTAGGAATAAGCCTGTAGGAACCGTTGAATTTGGCATCAAGCCGGAAGAAAAGCAGGTATTCCTGGCGATCGCGCAGCAGCTCCATACCGCGGCAAATCAACAAACGCAGTGGATCGAGCCGCGCTTGTGCTGCCGAATCGATTATCTGGAGCGAACGGATATGCATCAGCTGAGAACTACGATTTTTAGAGGGTTCCTGGCTGATAAACAGCCGGAGGAATGTGTTTGGGATTATGATTGATAAGGGAATGCGTATGTGATAAAAGAAGCCAACCACAGAACAATCGTGGCTGGCTTCTCTTTGTTAATGCATATTCTATGTAACAACGGTCGGTGCTTTTCTATGCACTGTGCAGCCTCTCGTTTCCAATGATAGTTACATTTACCTATATTTTTTAATGTGGCAGAATATATGGGTCGTAACTACTAGAAACATATATACGCTGCAATTAGCGATCAGGGAGGATATTTATGATTTATATTTTGTTGCTTCTAGTATTAATCCTGGCCATCATTAATAAATCTCCAACTATTAAAGGTATTATTGGAGAGAAATCCGTCATACGTAAATTGAATAAGTTAGACAAGACGAAGTATGAAGTTATTCATGATTTAACTATTCCCTCAACATCAGGGAGAACCACGCAAATCGATCATGTGGTTGTTTCTATTTATGGTATTTTCGTTATTGAAACGAAAAACTATCGAGGCTGGATTGTTGGAGACGAGCGATCTGAATACTGGACACAGGTCATTTATAAACGTAAGGAAAAATTGTACAATCCTTTGCGGCAAAATTACGGACATATTCAAGCGATCGCTTCGTTGTTTCCTGATGGAGATAATCTACCGCTAATAGGAATCGTTAGCTTTAGCGGAAGAGCTGATTTAAAAGTAAAGACTTCGCAAGAAGTTGTTTATGCTTCCAAGCTCGTTCGAACGATAGAGAAGCATAATGATGTCGTTTTGGATATGCAGCAAATAGAACATATTGTAGCGGTTTTGAAGGCAAGTCAGTTGAATGGTAAGCAAGTAAAGAAAGAGCACGTGAAAGCCATTAAAGAGGTAGCGGCTACAAAACAAAGAATGGTCACAAACAATTTATGTCCCAAATGTGGTAGTGAGCTTGTCGAGCGCACAGGAAAGTACGGAAAGTTTAAAGGCTGCAGTGCCTACCCCAGATGCAGGTATATCCTCAAGGGATAGCGAAGCATGTAATAACGCTAAAGATTAGTCCAGGAAGGGATGTCTTACTGTGGAAAATAATCGTAACTGGGCAGGGAACTTCAAGTACAACGCCTCGGAGGTTCATGTTCCTGAAACTGTAGAACAAGTACAAGCGTTAGTTGCTCGCAGCAATCGAATTAAGGTGCTTGGTACACGCCATTCGTTTAATTCAATCGCCGATACGAACGGATGTCATCTCTCGCTGCAGAAGCTGAACCGAGTGGTCGAATTAGATCGCACGAACAATAGAGTAACGGTGGAAGCGGGAATTCGGTATGGAGAGCTGTGTCACTATCTTCATAGTAACGGTTATGCTCTGCATAACCTGGCATCGCTGCCACATATTTCGGTTGGAGGCGCGGTAGCTACAGCAACGCATGGTTCTGGGGATTTGAATGGTAATCTCGCAACAGCGGTTTATTCCTTAGAGATAGTGAAAGCGGACGGGGAGACGATAGTGCTCGCTCGCGATCGAGCGGATGGAGTTTTCGCCGGGGCGGTCGTTGGGCTTGGGGGATTAGGCGTAGTTACGACAATCACACTAGACGTGGTTCCAGCCTTTGATATGAGTCAGGTTATATACGAAACTTTGCCGCTGGTGCAGCTCGAGAACCACTTTGACGCGATCTTCTCCAGTGCCTACAGCGTGAGTTTGTTTACAGATTGGAAGTCATCGTCGTTTAATCAATTGTGGATGAAGAAGAAACAATCAGATGCTGCCGCGGCGATGATAGCGGAACCTGAGTTTTACGATGCGACGCTAGCGGAATCGCATCTGCACCCAGTGCCTGGCGCCTCTCCAGTGAATTGCAGCGAACAGATGGGAATCGCAGGACCGTGGTATGAACGGCTGCCGCATTTCCGCATGGACTTCACTCCGAGTGCGGGAGAGGAGCTGCAAAGTGAGTATTTTGTTCCGCGTAAGGATGCTTATCTTGCTTTGTGTGCGATTAACCGCCTGCGTGAACAGATATCGCCGTTCCTTCATGTTTCTGAGATTCGCACAATTGCCGCAGATAATCTGTGGCTCAGCCCTTGTTTCAAGCAGGAGATGGTGGCCATCCATTTTACATGGAAGGATAATTGGGAGGCCGTTCAACAATTGTTACCGATTATAGAAGAGCAGCTTGAACCATTCCATGCTCGTCCTCACTGGGGGAAGCTATTCACCATGTCGCCAGCCGAGCTGCAATCCCACTACGAGAAGTTACCTGACTTTCAGCAGCTGCTTCGCATCTATGATCCGGAAGGTAAATTCGGCAATGCATTTATAAACCAATATATATTAGGGACGTAATTTTAGTTGTTCCCTAGCATATGAACATGAAGCTGCCGGCTAAGTCGGCGGCTTTTTTTCATGTTTATAAAAGGACGAACTATAGAAATTAACTATGAGTGACGCAGAGCTCAACAGGTGCAGGGTGTTCTACGGTGCTGTGCTGCCGTGCGGAATATTCTAACGAATCGTACAGGGCTTATTTGCCCGAAAATAGCTCCAAAAAAGTTCTAACGAACCGTGGAGGTCTTATTTGACGGTTTTAGGGAATTTTTGGGCCGATTTTTCTAAATAAGACCTCTACAATTCGTTAGAACTTCGGGGGCTCAAATTGGGCCAAATAAAGCCCCTGCGGTTCGTTAGATTTTCGGGAACCCGCAATTCGGCCAAATAAGGCCCTACAGTTCGATAGATTTTCGGGACCCGGTACGAGAGGGGGAGAGGTATGGCAATGTTCAGCTCGGCACGAGGGAGGTGGCATGCAAACGTTCAGCGCGGCGATCGTTGAGTCGTACAGGTTTTAACCGCCATGCCATCTTTGTCATTCATCCTAGATATTATTTGTTATATATATTATAGTAAATATTAAGAAGTTTACATCATGTGATCACCCATCAACCAACCATTCGTCCCAATAGGAGGAGATCCATTGAAAGGCAGATTTATATTTACTCTATTCGGTTCCGTAATTGTCGTAGCTGCTGCAGCCGTCACCACTTATTTTGCTTGGCCTAGTAAAGGGGAGGGGGTCCATTGGCCGAAGGGGCAAGCGTTGCCTTCGTTCGAGGAGCCGGCGTCAACACTCGATCTAATGTACACCACAGATAACTTCTATTACCAGGCGGAAGATGCCTCGTTAGCGCATAAAACCGGCAAAGCAGACGGAGATGGCTGGCTAGCCACAGCCGGCAGTGATGCGCCGAATGTTCCGATGCTGGACATTGTGAATCAAACGAACATGCCGGCCGGGGAGAACAAGGCGATTGTAAACATGCAGGTGGACAGCTTTGCGAATGAAAATGGGGTTGTAGCTAAACTGGAGGTGCTCGATCAAGAAGCGGGTACGAGTCTTGCTTCGCTTGATATATCGAACTGGGATTTCAAGCTGCCGAATGCGTCGCAGAGCTTCGAGCTCCCTTTTACCGTCTCGGAAGATGGGCAAGCTCTTGAATTTCGGGTGCAGTGGACCGGCAAATCCACTGTAAAGGTGTTCGACATCGGCATTTCCTGGGCACTTCGCAAGGATGAGAACCTCGTGTTCACTTCCTTGAAAGGTGTAGTCAATAAAACCAAACCTCGCTTGTACGCTTTCACCGATAATGTGAATGGCAGCACAGGTACGTCATGGCTGACCTCGCTCGGTCTTGCCTACAAAGAAGAGAAGGATAACTGGAAGCTGCTCGATAAATATCGCTCGGAAGTAAGCGGTATTGTCGTGTATGACGACAGCCAGCCGGATACCATCAATCTGGCAACGACGATTGCCGGCTTGAAGGACGGAATTGTGGCACCTCCGGCACTGGTGGAGAAGCTGACGGGAGCTCCCTACAACCTGCCCATACTGGAGGATTTGCGCGGTGATTTCACATCAAAGCTGGATGTATATGAATATATGCTGGAGCACTATTGGCCCAAAGTTACGCACCGCGTTATTATCGGCCTCGACCCAACGCTTAAATCCTATCTCAGAGATTACGCAATGAATCTCACAGCCGCTGTCGTCTGGCTTAATCCGAAAGAGCCGAAGGAAAGCGAGCTGCTCGATAAATTTCTGAAGGATATGCCTTACGGAAGCGGGCTCTATATGGGCTGGTGGCCGGATGAAGGTGAAGGAGTGAAGAAGACCTCCGACTTCGGATTAGCTACCGTCGCGAGCGACTACTCCTCTAATCTAAGCGTGTTTAGCGGAACCTCGCGCGAGATTACGGTACCTGAACTGCCGAAGAAGCCGCCGCTGGAAAATAAAATCTACGTGTCGTTCATTCTGAGCGATGGCGACAATCTGCAGTATATGGAGCATTCTTTCAAGAAATTCTGGGATACCCCTGACCGAGGCGAGGTGCCGCTGGGCTGGACAGTTTCGCCGCTAATGGTGGATACGATGCCTGGTATCCTCAATTACTTGTACCAAACGGCAACGCCTAACGATGCGTTAATTTCCGGTCCTTCGGGGATGGGCTATACGTACCCGAACTTCTGGAAGGACGGAGAGGGGCTCGACAGCTTCGTCACCCGCACGAATGATTATATGTCGCGAGCAGGACTTAGGGTGTTGACCATTTGGAACTACGTGAAAGGGGAGATCACGCCGGAGGCTGCCAATCGTTTCGCAGAGCATGCACCTTCGCTGCTTGGTTTTACCTCCCAGTTTGGTACCGGCAAGATCGAAGTGTACAAGAATGAGCTTCCGGGACAAGAGCTGAACGTCTCTTATGGCAGCGCGGAAAGCGACCTAACCAATGGAATTGAAGCAGCCGTTAAGAAATGGGATGGCAAATCTCCTGTTTTCGTAGCCATACAAGCTAATCCGTGGCAGGTATCGTATCAGAATTTCGTGAACGCAAGGGATCAATACTTGTCCAATAAAGATGTTGTGTTTGTACGTCCGGACACGTATTTCCAGCTGGTTCGTGAAAGTAAAGGTTTGCCAATTGAACCCAATTTATCGACTAAATAAGTCATTGACAACATATAATATATCAAAGTATTGTATTTATTATATTAAATAAGTTATTAACTTGGGTTGGGAGTTATCCATGATGCAGAAAGAGCGACAGCCGCTATATCTCCAAGTACAGGAGCATTTTAAGAAGCTGATCGGTTCCGGGGCGCTGACGATTGACGAGAAGATTCCTTCCGAGAAGGAATTGATGGTCGATTTCAATGTGAGTCGGATCACAATTGCCAATGCATTAACCCAGCTTGCCAAGGAAGGGTGGATTTATCGGATTCCGGGCAGGGGCAGCTTTGTAAGCAAGGATATGCCTTTCGTTCCCGAGGTACCTCCTTCCCCAACTGAGAATCTGCCGGCAATAACGGAGATTGTGCGCGAGAAACGGGGGATCGCCGAACGTGAGCGTCCGCTCGGTAAGCGGATGATCGGGTTTATTATCCCGTCGCTGGATGATTATTTTGCCCTTCGTTTGATTGAGGGGATGAACAAGATTATGAGGCATAGCGATTATTACTTGGCCGTCATCTTAACGAATCATTCCAATGCATTCGAGAAAGAAGCGATTGTTCAGCTGCTGGAGAAGGATGTAGCCGGTCTGATCATCTTCCCGATTGATGCCGAAACGTATAATGAGGAGATCCTGTCGCTCAAAATGAGTCAGTTTCCGTTCGTGCTCATTGATCGGTATTTGCCGGGGGTAGAAACGCATTTCGTCTGCTCGGACAGCAGGCTGGGAGCGCAATTAGCGGTCTCCCATCTATGGGAGCTTGGCCATCGGAACATTGCGATCTGCTCGGACTCGCCGCTTCCGACAGTGACGGTTGAGGAGCGGATTGCCGGTTATGTTGAAGCGCTCAAGCAAAGAGGAGCGATGATTGATCCGGCGCTCATTCTGACGGAGCTTGTCATCGATTATGATCAGAAGGACGATGCTCATGCATTGGCTCGCTGTCTCAAGAATGGTCAAGCAACCGCTTATATTACGTTGAATGCGAAGCTCGCTCTCTACATTTCCGGGTTGGCCCGCAGTATGAAGCTGAATGTCCCCGGACAATTGTCGATCTTATCATTCGACGATCCGTCTTCGGAAGTGGACAGCCAGGAATGGTATACGCATATCGCGCAATCGGAAGAAGAAATCGGCAGCAGGGCGGCTGGTATTCTGACTGATTTGCTGGACCGTCCAAACGATGATGAAGGGTATCACAAAATCGTTCTCGAACCTAAGCTGGTCGTCGGTCAATCGACCGGACCTGTCGTTCAGTACGCGAAGGGCCGGAAATAGTAGGTTTCATATGCAACCTAGGCAGGCCGCTTTCTCCACGCAGGAGGAAGCGGCTTTTTCGCATGACTATTATCATCTAGCGTCTCTGCTCGAGCGGTATGATTTTAACAAATTTTATGTAACTTCTGCTTGTAATGTATATTGATATTATAGAATATATACGATATATTTAATTTACATTGTAAGCACTTACAGCACAGGAGAAAGGGAATTATTCGGAAGCGAAGGAGGATACGGGTTATATCGAGTATAGAATTACGCGCATGGCCGGCATTCATTTGGATTCCAAATTATGAACGTATTGGAGGATGAAAATGAGAGTAAAGAAATGGATTGGTTTAGGACTGGCAGCCGTCATCATTGCCTCAGCATCTCCGCTTCCGCTTCTCCCGACTTCACCTGCAGCAGCAGCCGGGCTTACTTGGCCATCGGGTCAAGTGCTTCCTTCCTTCTCGGCCCCTGCATCCACGCTTGATCTGATCGATGTGAGAACGGATGATGTCGAATACAAGTATGAAGGGGAAGGTGCGGCGGTCGGACATGCGACAGGTCACTTGGATGGCGATGGCTGGCTGGCACAGACCTCGATCGATGCGCCTAATCTCAACATGATTACCGGACCTAATGTGACCACGATTCCTACCGGAAGCTACAGTGCCTTCTATGATTTGAAAATCGATAATAATACGGCGAACGATGATGTCATGGTAACGGTTGATGTCAGAGACAGCACGAGCGGCGTTGTATTAGCGAGCAGAAGTATTACACGGAAAGAATGGAGACAGGCGTCTGTCTACGAGCGGTTTGAAGTTCCTTTCACCAATGCGACTGCCGGGCATGCGCTCGAATTCAGGGTGTTCTGGCACGGTGGCGCTTATATGAAAGTCAATAGCGTAGGCGCGAGGCCTTTGATCAAGGAAGAAGAAGCGGTGCTCTTCACGACGCTCAAAGGGCTCGTCAACAAAACCCAGCCCCGGATTTATACATTCGATAATGCGGTTAACAACGAGGAAGGCAAGTACAACTGGCCGAATTCCTTGGGACTCGGTTATGCCGATGTGGCAGACAAGTACACGCTTATTACCAAATACAGAAGCGAGATTAGCGGGATTGTCGTATATGATGCCGCGCTTCCGGATACCGTGAATCTGGCGACTACAATCGCATCGCTTAGTGGCGGCATTGTCGCGTCGCCAGGCATGGTTGCGAAGCTTACTGCAGCACCTTACAATTTGCCGATTCTTAATGATTTGCGCGGCGATTTCACGACCAAGCTGCAAGTCTATCAATACTTGTATACGAATTATTGGTCACTGGTCACGCATAAGCTCATTGTCGGATTGAACCCGGGTATCAAAGGTTTTCTTCGTGATTATGCCACTGCGGTAGGTGCGGCTACGATATGGCTGAACCCGGCAATTACAGCTGAGAATACATTGCTTCGCCAATTCCTGGCTGACATGCCCTATGGCAGCGGGATCTATATGGGCTGGTGGCCGGATGAGGGCTTAGGCATTCAGACCGTTTCCGAATATGGCGTGTCCACGATTGCGAGTGATTTTGCATCCAATTTGACGGTGTTCGGTGGTACATCCAGAACAGTCAACGTGAAGGGCACTCCCAATAAGCCGCCGCTGGAGAACAAAATCTATATTTCGCTCATCTTGAGCGATGGCGACAACATTCAATATTTGGAGCATCGCTTCAAAACGTTCTGGGATCATCCGAATAGAGGGACGGTGCCGCTCGGCTGGACCGTATCTCCGGCCATGCTGGATGCCATGCCGGGCGTACTGAACTATCTGTACAACACGGCCACGCCGAATGATGAATTGATTTCCGGACCGACGGGTATCGGTTATACGTACCCGAATTACTGGGGGAATCAGACCTATCTGAACAACTATGTGGCGTTGACCAACGATTATATGAACCGTGCGGGCCTGCGAGTGCTTACGGTTTGGAATCAAATCAATGGCGCAACGAATGCAAACGTAGGGAACAGCTTTGCTCAATATGCACCTTCACTATATGGTTTGACAGCTCAGAACGCAGGTGGAGCCATCACCGTGTATGACAATACGCTACCTAGCCAAGGGCTCAACGCAACGTATTGTTACTCGGAGGCGTCGATCATTTCCGAAATCAACGGAGCCATCTCAGGCTGGAACGGAACGTCGCCTCGCTTCGTTACCATTCAGTCGAATCCATGGGAAGGCATCACGTATCAGAGCTTTATCAATGCCGTCAACAACTTCAGCAGCAACAGCAACATCGTATTCGTTAGACCGGACACGTACTTCCAGCTCATGCGGGAAAATAATCAGCTGCCGATTGACCCGGCTGCCGTCGTGAAGAAGTATGAAGCGGAAACCGCGTTCTCGCATACGGTTGGCCGTGCGAGCGGTAGTGACTGGAGCGCGAACACAACCCAAGATGGTTCCGGCTTCATGATGTGGGGGCCGTATGACAATACGCTTCCGGTCGGTCAACTAACGGCTTCGTTCAAGATGAAGATCGATTCCATTACGGGCGTAAACGACAATGTCGTTACATTGGATGTTCGGGACAACTCGACCGGACAGACGCTCGCCGCCCTCGACGTGTACCGGAATCAATTCAAGGCGAACAATGCGTATCAGGATTTCAGCCTGAGCTTCACTAATCCAACCGGAAGTGCGCTGGAATTCAGGGTGAATTACAAGGATAAAGCCGCTATCAACGTCGACAAGGTTGCAGTAACAACCAGACTTGGCAAATATGAAGCGGAAGGCACTGTAGTAGGTCATGGACTCGGACGCGTAAGCGGCGACGGCTGGCAGGCGAGTCCGACGCTGGACAACGGAGGGCATATGGTTTACGGACCGTATGATACCCAAGTACCGATCGGCAATCGTCAAATAACATTCCGCCTCAAGGTAGACAACAACACGCTGGACAACTTGAATGTCGCCAAAATCGATGTCTGGGACGCACAAGCGGGTGCTGTTGTGGCACAGGCGGACATTACGAGGCAGCAGTTTACGGCGGCTAACACGTATCAGGATTTCAACCTGACGTTTAATCAGGCGCTTAACCGTAAACTGGAGTATAGAGTGTACTTCTACGACGTAGCCACGATAACGGCCGATCGAATTACGATTAATTAGGTCTGCGCTGCTGTAGAGAGAAGAGAGAGAAACCCGCGGTTATGAAACCGTCGGGTTTCTCTTAGGTTTCGGGGATGATTTGAGAGCGAAATCCGTGGAGCTTGTTAGCATCCGCAAAGTTTCGCTCTATCATTTCTTTGCGTTTACGGTAAAGTCGCTTGCGGGAATTACTCTGCCGGTTAGCCTCGCTTGTTCCTTGCTATCTTCCCGGTTGTGGCGGGTAACTACCTTACTCTTATTTTGAGTTCCGACAGCCGCTTTATTGTCTATACATCATGAACAAAAGTCTAACGGTTGCCAGCGTGGCTATTTCATGCAAATAAGCCTTTTTGAAATTGTAACGGTTGTGACAGAAGCTATTTGCACCAGATTGGTCGATTCCTAGCGGAAAACGATCAAATAAGCTCGCTGGCAACCGTTAGAAAATAAAAAAGGTGAATTTATGCCGAATAGCCACTGTCACAACCGTTAGAGTTGGAAGCGACAAAGCATGCGCTCAAGCGATCATCTCGAAGGTGCGCAACTCGACACACGGAGAAACCCACGGTAATGAACCTGTCGGGTTTCTCTTTTTGTTTCGCTAGGAGTGTTCACATTATTTAACATGATCATTATATTGTTTGAAACATCAGTTTTCGAGACAAAATATCTAATAAATTGCATAAATGTTTGGTTATGGGTGGTACGTATTTTTTATTAGGCGCGCCATGTCAGGTTACTTTATAATCCAGATTGTTTATGATATATTTGATATAAAGGTACGTGCGGTGAAATAAATAGATAATGGGGGATTGGCTCATGAGTCAGGATAGAGAGCCTCTATATATTCAGATTCAAAATTATTTTAAGGACCTGATTATAACCAGGAAGCTGGTAGAGGATGATAAAATTCCGACAGAGAAGGACCTTATGGATCAGTTCGAGGTCAGTCGGATTACGGTTGTTAATGCATTGGCGGAGCTGGCGAAGGACGGCTGGATCTATCGCATACCGGGTAGAGGAAGCTTCATCAAAGGCATTCCGGAGACGCATATTGCGACAAGTACAATGATTGAAACGCCTGTGCCGAATCGTGCGACATACCGGGCTAAGATTGGTTTGGTGTTTCCGTTCATCGGCGATTACTTCGCGATCCGGCTGCTTCATGGAATTACGGAAATGCTGGAAGCGAGCAAGTATTCCGTGGTGGTCATGTTCACCTACAACTCCAAGGAAATGGAGAAGGAAGTCATCCGTGAGCTGAAGAATAGCGTGGACGGATTGATTATTTTCCCGGTGGATGCCGAAGTCTACAACGAAGAAATTATCGCGCTGAAGATGCAAAATTATCCGTTCGTGCTAATTGATCGTCATCTGCCTGGCGTCGAAACGAATGTCGTATCTTCTGATAGTGTCCAAGCTTCCATATTGGCGGTTGATCATCTATGGAGTCTGGGTCACCGGAATATAGCGATCTGTTCGGACTCTCCGCTTATGACCGTATCGGTGGAGGAGCGGATTCAAGGCTACAATGAAGCGCTGAAACAGAAAGGCGCGCTCATTAACCCGGCGCTGATTCTGACTGATTTCCATGTTAATGCTTCGCAAGGGAGTGTAAATACACTATTTACTACGTCAAGCGAGAACCAAACCATATTGAACCAGGATCACCCGCTGTATCGTTTTATCAAGAACCGGATGGCGACGGCCTACATTGCGCTGAACTGTGCGCTCGGCGTCCACATCTTAACGATTGCCAAGCAAGTCGGACTGCGCGTACCGGAGGATATCTCCATTGTTACCTTTGATAACCCGAGTCCGCTGCTGGACGAATTCAGCCTGCTGACGCACATCGACCAATCCGAGCAAGAAATCGGCAGAGAAGCTGCTCGCTTGTTGCTGCAAGTGATTGACAATAAAGGCAAACAGCCGAGCTACAAGAAGATTGACCTACAACCAAGCCTTGTCATTCGCAAAACAACAGGTCAGTTAAACTAACAGGCACCCTGCACAAAAGAAGGACCGACAACGCTGTGGATGTAACATTCACAGCGCTGTCGGTTTTTTTTATAAATTTCAATTGACTATAATGATATAATTAATATAATTTATATTATAGAGGTTAATATATGGAATGTTACGTGTGAGACGAGGGGGACAGGGGTGGTAACCATAAAGTCATCTCGACGCAAGTATGACGCATGCATGGCAAGAGCTGCTGCACAACGGCCGGATATTTACATATCGGATACTGACGATGACGTATGGCTGAAGGATTTAGAAGAGAATTGAAACAAATCTAAGATGTAAGTGATAAAGATGACAGCTGGACGTTTAAGGAATAGGGAACAAAGTTCGCTTTCCGCTGATGATTATTCCCATAAAGAGAGATTCGCCTGAAGAGTTATTCCAGCGAGTAAGCTGTGATTTGAAACAAGAAGTACAATAATTCGACATAGGAGGCGTGTGAATATGGAGAAAAGCAGTTTAACTGTAAGCAGTCAAGCTTCGCTGCAAAACAGTGCAAATGTGAGCAGTCAGTCAACGCTAAAGAAATTCACCAAGAAACACCGAGATGCGATTATTGCCACGGTTATTTTAGGTCCAATGATATTATGGTGGCTTGTCCTCTCCGGTTTCCCGATTCTATTCGGCTTCTTGCTTGGATTCTTCGAATGGATCGGCATTGCCGGCAGTCCGAAGTTCGTTGGAATAGATAACTACATTCGATTCTTTCAAGATCCGTTGTATTATGAAGCGCTCTGGAGATCCATATGGATGGGCGGCTTGGTAACGGTAGTTACCTTAGCGGCAGGTTTCGGAGCTGCGATGCTGATGAACATGCCCTTGTTCGGTAAAGGGGTATATCGTTCCGTCTGGTACATTCCGGCGGTTACTTCGGCAGTTGCAACAACCCAAATTTTCAACATCCTTCTGGATACGAATAACGGTGTCATTAATAACTTTCTGAAATCGATTGGCAAAGAACCGATTGTATGGCAATACTCCGTGTTCTGGGGTGTGTTCTGGATCGTCGTGTACTCGGTCTGGAAAGGCGTAGGCGGTGCGGCGCTCATCTGGCTTGCCGGCCTTCAATCCGTTGACCCGACGTTGTATGAAGCAGCGGAAATCGACGGCGCCGGCCGTTGGGGGAAATTGGTCAATGTCACACTGCCTGGTCTGAAACCGATTGCAACCTATATCGTTATTACCAGCTTGATCGGTGCGATTCAAATTTACGAGCAGGTCTTGTTTATGACAAACGGCGGTCCGTACGGACAGACAGAAGTGCTCGTGTTCCGTATTTATCGTGATGCATTCTGGGATTTCAACATGGGAATGGCGGGAGCCTCGTCGCTTGTAATGGCGGTTGTTGTATTCGCGGTAACGGTGCTCTATTACCGCTGGTCAACGAATTCGGACAGAAGCAATACAATCCCGTTGAAAAGGAGGAAATAAACCATGGCAGCAACAGCAGGATTTCGTAAACAAGTCGCGGTTCAATTAAAGCCAACTCATTTATTCGCGCATATCGTTTTGTTCGGTGTCGGCCTTGTATTGTTATATCCTTTAGTATTTATGGTATTGGCGGGCTTCTTCAGCAGAGCTGAATTCACATCATCCGTATTAGGGCTGCTCCCGATTCCGAAGGAGCCGACGCTGCGAAATTATTTGGTCCTGTTCTATGGTTCTACGGAAGCGGGGGTACAGAAATATTTTATTAACTCCTCCATTCGAACGGTTTACAACACATTCTGGGCATTATTGACCTCCTTCCTGGCGGGGTATGTATTCGCTCGGTTGAAGTTTAAGGGGAAAGATCAGTTGTTCCTGTTCTTGCTCGGTACACAAATGATTCCGGGTACGATTGCATTGATCCCTACTTATTTGGAGTATGCAAGATTTCCGTTTGCCGGAGGCAATCATATCTTTAATGGCGGTACGGGCATTCTGGATACTTGGTGGGTGTACCTCATCGGCGGGCCGAGCATCAATATTATGGGCGCGTTCCTAGTCAAACAGTCGATTGAGAAGGTTCCGTTTGAATTGGATGAAGCGGCAAAAGTGGATGGTGCGAGTACGCTCCGGATCATATTTCAGCTATTGTTACCGCTCCAGCTGCCGATTATGGCATATATAGCAATTACGACAGCGCTTGGTACGTGGAATGACTTTGCAACACCGTTCTTCTATACATCAACAGACTCCCTGCAGACGCTTCCTGCCGCGATTACGAGATTGTCGTCAGCTGCAGCCGGCCCAGCCGGAATACCGAACTGGCCGCTCATTATTACGCTTGGGCTTGGCGCAACCATTCCTGCCCTATTGATGTTCTTTTTCTTCCAGAAGTACATTGTGCAAGGGTTGGCCAACACGGGGATTAAAGGCTAAAATAAATCTAAATAACATATTGAATATATTATATTAGTATGTTATATTTCAGATGTAGCAAATAGTCATCCACAAATGGAGGGGTTCATGTGAAATTAAAAAAGACCACAGCCTTAATGGGAACAGCGCTATTAATGGTTGCTCTGACGGCGTGCGGCGGGAATAACACCAATACCGCAGCAGAGAATGAGAAACCAAGCAACACAGCGACAACAGATGCAACGAATGAGGCGGACAATACAACAACGGAGAATACGCCCGCTGCTGCAGAACCTGTTACACTTACTGTATTGAATGAAGGCGCTGTCGGCATTGGCGTGGGCTTAGTGGATGAATTGTTAGTTACGAAAGAGAAAGAACTGAAAGACGGCGGTACAGATACAAGCTATACGCCGGGCAATCAATTCGAAGGCGGAGCATTCGGTCTTTATTATCAAAAATTCATCAGCACGCAATTGAAAGAGAAAAATATTAGCGTCAAAACCGAAGACTGGGGCTGGGGCGAGCCGCTGATCCAGAAAGAAACAGCAGGCTTCCTGGCGAAGAACATTCCGGACATCATCGTAGGCGAAACGCAAATGCCTGGTTTTGCTCAACAAGGATTGCTTGAAGCATTCCCGGATGATATGGCAGCAGAGATTCGTGAGAAGCTTGCTCCTGCAGCGTGGAAACCGATGGAAATCGACGGTAAAATTTATGGTTTGGCATCACAGCCGGGCGTAAGCAGCTTGTTCTGGAACAAGAAACTGGTGAAAGAAGCCGGCTTGGATCCTGAGAAAGCAATTACGACATGGGCTGAGCTTGTAGACAACGCGAAGAAAGTAACGGATGCAGGTAAAGGCAAATTCTACGGCGGCGGCGTATATGGCGCTCCTAACTTTGGCGGATACCTTCGCTACGGCGCTCTGGTTGCAATCAATGGCGGAACATTTGCCGATGCTAACGGACAACCGACCTTCAATTCCGATGCTAACGTTGAAGTTGTCGAGCTGCTAAGAGCACTGAATGCTAACCACCCTAAAGGTCTGATGTTGAATAACAACGAAGGTACATACTTCGATGCTTGGAATAAAGGTCAACTGGCCTACTTGATCGATGGCCCATGGCGTGCGCAAGAATGTAAGAATGTTGGCCTAGAGTGCGGTATGGCGCCGATTCCATTGTCGCCAAACGGCAAACCGGGTAACGTAACGATCGGAGCTGCATTCCACTCCGTTCCTGTAGATGCTAAGAATAAAGAAGCGGCATTTGATTACATCAGAGCGATGTATGGCAAAGATGTTCAACAGCTTATTGCGGATTCCAACACGCGCTCGCCAATTCTGAAAGAAATCGCAGAGTCGGATGACTACAAAACGAAGCATCCGGAAATGTACCTGCACTATCAAGCGATGATCGGCAATGTTCAAGGTCTTCCAACCTTCTCCAAAGACAACTCGAAGGCTTGGCAAATCTTTGGTGATGCAGCAGTGAAATCGCTTATGACAGACGGCGACATCAAAGCCATTCTGGATGACGCTCAGAAGAGAGCGGAACTGGTAACCAAATAAATAGAAACAAAGACGCAGAGGACTGTTTTTGTCAGTCCTCTTTCTTAATAAAACAAACGTTCAGGGAATGGGGAGGGACCGTAATGCCCTACGAGACTAAGAAAATAATACTGGAAAAGGCAAAAGGGCTCTTGCCGAGAATTCGAAATGCCATCTATGAGCCAATAGCAGCTTTGACAGTTTCAGCGTGGGTGACAAAGGAGCCTGTCCCTTATGCAGAGCGTACGTCCGGAAACTACATGGATGTGAAGCCGGGTGATAAATGGGGAAATTTATGGGATTGTGCATGGTTCCGTTTCGAGGGCAGTGTGCCGGAGAGCGCTGCGGGGAAGAAAGTCGTGCTGCTCATTGATGTAAATGGTGAGCTGTGCTTGGTTGATAACGAAGGATCACCTTATCAAGGACTCACCAACATTAACTCCGAATTTGATTTCAGCCTTGGATTGCCGGGGAAGCGTGTGGTAGATATCAGTGAATCTGCTGCCGGAGAAGCCATTCAACTCTGGGCAGATGCTGGGTGCAATGATTTATTCGGGAAATATCGAAGCGGTACGCTCAAAGAAGCGGATATCGCGATATGCAACGACGAAACCCGTCGTCTCTATTATGACTATGAGGTGCTGCTGGAACTGGCGGAGCAACTGCCTGATGCCGGCGCAAGGAAAGAACGAGTTATTCAGAGCCTATACGAGGCTGCGCTTGTGCTTGAAGTCATTAATGAAGAAACCGTTGCTCGCGCTAGGGAGATTCTAGCTACGCAACTTGCCAAGCGCGGAGGAGATCCGACCGTGACGGTTAGCGCGATTGGGCATGCACATATGGATTTGGCATGGTTATGGCCGATTCGGGAGACGATTCGCAAGGGAGCACGGACGTTCTCGACCGTACTTCGCAACATGGAGAAGTATCCTGATTATGTGTTCGGCGCAAGTCAGCCGCAGCTGTATCAATGGATGAAAGAGTACTATCCGACCCTCTACGACCAGATCAAAGCGAGAGTGAAGGAAGGACGCTGGGAAGTACAAGGCGCCATGTGGGTGGAGCCGGATACGAATATTTCCGGCGGCGAAGCGCTGGTTAGGCAGATCTTGTATGGGAAGAAGTTTTTCCAGGAAGAGTTTGGCGAGGAGATGAAGGTGCTGTGGCTTCCGGATGTATTCGGCTACAACGGGAGTCTTCCGCAAATTCTGAAGAAGTCCGGCGTTGACTATATGATGACGCAGAAGCTGTCATGGAGCGTATACAATACGCATCCGCATCATAGCTTTCATTGGGAAGGTATTGATGGCAGCAAAGTGCTTGCCCATCTGCCGCCTGAGGATACGTATAATAGTCCCGGAGCACCGAGATCGCTTGCGAAGATCGAGAGCAACTATCTAGACCGCAACGTTTCCGAGCATGCTTTGATGTTGTTTGGCATAGGTGATGGCGGAGGCGGACCGGGCGAAGAACATCTGGAACGTTTGGCGCGTGAGCATAATCTGCTCGGATTGCCGCCGGTTGTTCAGGAATCTTCTCTATCCTTCTTCGAGAAGCTGGCAGAGGAAGGGCCGCGCTTCCAAACGTACCGCGGTGAGCTGTATTTGGAGAAGCATCAAGGGACGTTGACGTCGCAAGCGAGAAACAAATGGTATAACCGCAAAATGGAGAAGTCGCTGCGAGAGCTGGAATTTGCTGCATCGCTGGCACTTGTGCTCGGCGGGCAGGCGTATCCTACAGAAGAGCTTGATACCATATGGAAAGAAGTTTTGTTATATCAATTCCATGATATCCTGCCAGGTTCTTCGATTACGCGTGTGTTCGATGAATCACTGGCTCGTTATGAAATCCTTCATACCCGAGTGGCAGAGATGATTGAGCAGACTTATGCGAATGTTGCGGGATTGTCCGGCATTGCCGGCGGGCAGGCGATCGTTGTCAATTCGCTGCCATGGGATCGCGAAGAGGTAGTGGAACGGAATGGCGTTCAATACGATGTCAAAGTGCCGTCAATGGGCTTTATTGCGCTCTCGGAAGAGCTGCGCAGTAACCGGAACGACCAGCGGCAGGCTTCTTATGAGCTGCATGCAGATGAAGCTTCACTTGAAAACCGTAATCTGCGCGTTACGTTTGCTTCGGATGGAAGCATTCTATCGATCTATGACAAAGTCGCGGGCAGAGAATCTATTGAAGTCGGCAAGAAAGCGAATGTGCTGACCATCTATCATGACAAAGGCGATGCATGGGATTTCCCGCGCGATTACCGAGATACAGTAGCAGGTACGATGCAGCTGGAAAGCTCTTCTGCTTCCATTCAAGGCTCAAATGCAGTGCTTGTGCAAACCTATCGCTATGGCGAGTCTTTCTTGGAGCAACGTATCGTATTGGCTGAGGATGGAACGACCATTCAGTTCGAAACGAAAGTGGATTGGCAGGAGTCGGAGAAAATGCTTCGGACTTCCTTCCCTGTCACCGTAATGTCGGACCAAGTCAATTGCGAGATTCAGTTCGGCTATCTGAAACGGCCGACAACGCGTAATACAATGGTAGAGTTCGTTAGAGATGAAATTTGCGCACATCAATATATAGATTTATCACAGCCTGATTATGGTGTCGCGCTGCTTAGCGACAGCAAGTACGGCTTTAGTGCGGAGAGAAATGTACTGGACATGAATTTGCTGCGCAGCCCCGGCTATCCGGACCCTGCCTGCGACCGTGCTGAGCACAAGTTCGTGTATGCGATCTATCCGCATCAGGGCGACTTCGTTCAGGCGAAGGTGTACCGTAAAGGTTATGAGCTAAACACGCCGCTTACGGTTGTGCAGTCGGCGGGTGCCGCACCTGCAGCAGGGCGTTCCGAGCTGCGTTCTCTCATTCAAATCGATAATCCGAATGTGATGATCGAGGCTGTCAAGAAAGCGGAGGATGGCGAGCATCTTATCATCCGGTTGTACGAAGCTTCAGGTACGCGGGCGCTGGTAAATGTGAACTTCGGCCTGACCTGCCAGACAGTCGAGGAGACTGATCTGCTGGAGAATCCGATAGCTGCTTTGCAGGGAATGTCGAGCTCGGCGGAGCTGACCTTCCAGCCTTTTGAGATTAAGACGCTCCGCATCAAGTTGAAAGCATAGCCGGAAAACCGGAAAGGGAAGGGCTGACCTTCCCTTTTCTCTGTACATTAATAAGGAGGCATGCAGCCGTGTCCTTGAATTCAAGAGATCGTTTGAACGAATTAACCGGTTTTCAGGAGGGTGGGCCGTACCATCCGTCGTATGATTTGCAGACTGATTTTGTCATGGTGTATGGGATTCGCGGGGACTTGAAGGAACGCATTCGTACGTGGAAGGAAAAGGGGTATGTGGTGCATCTGATGACCGGCGTATCTTGGGGCGGTTATCAGCATTACTTGAATGGCGAAGTGGATGGCAGAACGCACTGGGATGAAGCGCAGAAGAATCGCAGAAACGAGCATATTATTCACGGGACTTCCGTGGATATCCCCTATATGGTGCCGACGATAGCTTATGCGGATTTCCTAACCGAGCAAATTCGCGTCGCTGTTGATGCAGGCGTGGAAGCGATCCATTTGGAAGAGCCGGAGTTCTGGGTGGAAGGCGGCTATTCCGACGCTTTCAAACGAGAGTGGGAAATTTATTACCGGGAGCCGTGGCAGCCACCGCATGCGACGGTTGATGCGCAATATCGGGCTTCGAAGCTGAAGGTGCATCTCTATGCCCGTACGCTGGACCGGATTTGCAACACGCTGAAGGAATATGCGAAGGTCAAGTATGACCGGAATATTCGGTTCTATGTGCCGACACATAGTTTGATTAACTATACGCAGTGGCGTATTGTCAGCCCGGAGTCGAAGCTGCTCGAGCTACCTGGTATTGACGGTTATATTGCGCAGGTGTGGACGGGGACGGCTCAGACGCCGAATGTCTATGAGGGAGTTCGTAAAGAACGCACTTTCGAGACGGCTTTTCTGGAATACGGCATTATGCAGGAGCTTGTTCGCGGCACGGACCGCCGGATGTGGTTCTTGCATGATCCGATTGCCGATGATCCGAAGCATACGTGGGAGGATTACCGCCAGAATTATATTCGGACCTTGGTTGCCTCGCTTCTGCATCCGCATGTAAGCCGGTATGAGGTATGCCCTTGGCCTAGACGGATCTATCATGGCACCTATCCGAAACAAGGTGAAGGGGGGCGCGTAAACATCCCGGCTACCTATGCGACAGAGCTGCAGGTTGTACTGAATACGCTCGCAGACATGGATCAACCGGATACGGAATGGTTGACCTCGAACCTGCAAATCGGCGTGCTGCTGGCGGATTCCGCTATGTTCCAGCGCAATCATCCCGATTGGAGCGAAGAGGCGACCGGATTCAAATATGACGGTACGGAAGTGGCATCGGCGCTTGGCAGCGAGTTTATGGAACTGCTTGATTGGTCGCCATTCTATGGGCTGACCTTGCCTTTATTGAAACACGGTGCGGCCGTACGGCCTGTTCAGCTGGATAACGCCGGAAGATTCGCGGGTTATCTGGATGACTACAAAGCGCTGGTTCTAAGCTATGAGTATATGAAGCCGGAATCGGCCGGTCTTCATAATGTATTGGCAGAATGGGTGAAGGATGGGGGAGCGCTCGTCTATGTAGGCGATGGCAGCGACGACTTCCATACCGTTCGTGAATGGTGGAATCAGGGGGCAAAGAAATACGCCTCTCCGATGGAGCATCTCTTTACATGTCTGGGCTTGGAAGCCTCCTTACAGCCAGGTGTTTATTCCGTTGGCCAAGGAAGTCTGGCTTATTTGAATGTTCATCCTGCCGAGTGCGCGCTTCATGCCGACGCAGCCGAGCAGCTGCGGTTGACGGTCAGGGGAGCGCTTGCGGCAGCGGGTGGCGCTCAGGGACAGGATGCTGCTGGCTCGCAGTGGGAAACGATGAACCGCATGGCGTTGCGCCGTGGTCCTTATGTTATAGCAGCCGTGCTGGAAGAGTCGGTCGATACGCAGTCGTTCGTGCTGAACGGGGCATATGTGGATTTGCTGAACGCTGACCTTCCCGTGCTTCATGAGGTAACGGTAGAGCCGGGGGAACAAGCGCTGCTCTATGATCTGAGCAGAGTAGGGGAAGGCGTGCAGCTTATTGCTGCGGCATCCAGAATCGATGGAATCGAGGAGCGGGACGGCGGGTTTGCGTTCGTCGCTCGAGGACCGGAAGGCATTCAGGCTTCTGCGCGCTTCCGCTGCCCGCGTGAGCCGAAGCGGGTTGTTCTAGGTGCCGCGGATGGTTCCAAGTCGCAGAGGGCTTACGTTTGGGATGAGGGGAGTATGACGTTGCTGCTCCGTTATGCGAACAGCCCTGATGGTGTTCAGGTGGAAGTGTTGTGGTAGTTGATTAGGAATGGAACAGACCGAAGGCCGCAGTCGCGGTCTTCGGTCTGTCGAGAACCCGCGTTGATAGAACGTGGGTTTTTCAGCTTCCGGCAGGGGCATGTCCTGTGCCTCTGCGATGAACGAATGCTACTGTCGCTTCTAACTCTAACGGTTGTGACAGTGGCTATTTAGCCTGAATTTACCCTATTTATTTTCTAACGGTTGCCAGCGAGCTTATCTGAACGTTTTCCACTAGGAATCGACCAATATGCTGCGAATAACGTCTGTCACAACCGTTAGCGTTTCAAAAAGGCATATATTCACGAAATAGCCACGCTGACAACCGTTACAGTTTTATTCATGTTGTATAGACTAACATTGGCTGTCGAGACTTTCTTGGGCAGCCTGAAGACCGCGATCGCGGTCTTTTTTTGTTATTAGTTTCTCAGTTTGTATGTCGTTTATGGATTCGAGGTGGTCCCAGATGTAGGGCTAGCTGTTTATTTTTATGGGAAATTTTGTCGAAACGATTGTGTTATCATAAAAGATATATTAAATATATACATGAGGTTAAAGTTTCGGTTGGCTACGAGCAGCGGCTGTTGAGGAGGTGCGGGTGTAAGCGACTGGGACTGATTTACGAAGCCCGACGAACGATTCTGTAGAAGCGTTACAATCCCATAACTGAGAGGTGTAAGTAAATATGATCCGTAAGCTAACCGCAATCAGTCTTGCATTAGTATCCACGATAACATTCTCGTCAGGCACGTTCGCCGAGTCTCCTCAGGAGAATGCTCCACAGCCGCAGAATGCAAACCAATCTACGCAGTCCATCTCTTGGCCGAAGGAGCAAATGCTTCCAAGCTTCAAACAGGCGAAGCAGCTTGATGTTGCTGATATTTACGATGCTCCAGGGGACATAAAGCTGTTGTTCAGTACCTTGCAGGGTATTGTGAATCGTCAGGAGCCGCGGATCTACCTGCTTGAGAACAAAGAAGAAGGTAAATTCAAGTGGCTTAACGATCTGAATGTAAACTACCGCGTCTACGACAGCTACTGGGATATTCTGAAGCGCTATAAAGGCGAAGTCAAAGGCATCATCGTTTACGATCCGGCCGTCCCGGATTCGATTAACGTTGCGACAACGTTGGCAGGGCTAAGAGGCGGCGTTGCAGTAAGCCCGGAGCTTGCGGCACAGCTGAAAGCTGCTCCTTATAACCTAAGCGTAATTGAGGATCTGCAGGGGAAATTCAAAGACCGGTTGGATGCCTACACGTGGCAGTATGAGAATCTATGGAAAGAAACGACACACCGGATGATAGTCGGCCTCAGCCCTGACGTAACGGCGAAGGCGCCTGTCGAACAGCCGGACCGCTTCGAAACGGTTGCACAGGAGCCGACGGAAGAGCGGGATGCTGCGAATCGGAAAGTATATGACCTCGACTTGAGCAAATATCTGAGCAAGCCGGATGTGTATGTGAAGTTCGGCGATGCTTTCCCGGCTGACGGATGGGGGGCAGCGGTGCATGAAGTTACCGTGAAGGCGGATGGCCAAGTCATCGCACATTTCCTTCCGGGTAAGCCTGAGGAAGAGCCGTTCCTCTATGATCCGCAGAGCTCGCAGGTTTCGGATGGCAGCGGCGGTCATCGTTTTGCGGATAACGGTCGTTACTTCACGTACAAATTCACACCGCCGGCCGGTACGAAAGAGCTGGTTGTGTCCGCAGAAATGTGGAATCAATACAAAGTAAGTGCAAGCAATGAGAAGCCGTTCACGTCACTGACGAAGGAGCCGTATGGTTATCTGCGCGACTACGCGGTTGCCAATAAAGCGATGGTGTTCTGGCTCGATTCCAACGTTCCGGCGCAGAAGGAGCTCTTTGAGAAAATCCTCTCTGATGTGAAACCGGGCACGCCTTACTTAGGTTGGTTCAACAATGATGTGGAAGGCGAGTTCAACGGCGTTGAAGTCACGTCCAACCATGGCGTTTATGTTCTGGCCGCAGACTGGTTTAGCAATCTAACGGTGTTCTCCGGTTCCAAGCCGAAGGATGTGAAGTCCAAAGCGCCTGCACCGGTGAAGCTAGAGAACAAAATCTATGTCACCTATACGTTCAGTGAAGGGGACAACCTTCAGTATAACCAGCACCGGATGCGTATTCTGTGGGATGATCCAAAGCGCGGTCAAGTGCCGATTAACTGGACATCCAGCCCGCTGTTATATGATGCGGCTCCGGTCATGCTGAACTACTTCCGGAGTTCGCAAACAGCGAATGATCAAATTATCGCCGGACCTTCCGGCGCCGGATACTTCTACCCGGACGCTTGGCCGGACAGCTCGTTCGCCGATTTCTTGAAGAACAGCAAGAAGTATCTGAAACAGACGG
Organism: Paenibacillus sp. J22R3; assembly: GCF_056269305.1. Taxonomy (NCBI): domain Bacteria; kingdom Bacillati; phylum Bacillota; class Bacilli; order Caryophanales; family Paenibacillaceae; genus Paenibacillus; species Paenibacillus sp. J22R3. The sequence continues at coordinate 417,849 of NZ_JBWDNS010000004.1, forward strand.
GAATGGACATTCCTTATATCCTTAACCGTGTAGACGGACAGAACATCCCGCTTAGTGATGCGAAGAGTACGGCATACCTTAAGGAGTACAATCCATCAGGAGTATTCTTGAGCTGGGGCGATACTTCCGAAGTGCAAATCAGCAATGGATTGCCGGTTTCGACAATCCGAGGCATTAGCGCTGTGAGCGAAGGCAAGAACATTCTCGCCGATGCCAAAGCGAAATGGGACGGCAAATCGCCGCTCTTCATCTCTATCGGTCTTCTGGCTTGGAGCTTGACACCTACAGACGTTGTTGCGATTACCGATTCGCTCGGACCTGAATATGACGTCGTCCTGGCGGACCAGTATTTCTCGCTGATTCGTCAAGCGAACAAACTGCCTAGCAAGCCGTAACGCAAGCACGCGCAAGAGGCTTCCCTTCGCACGTTCAACCGAACGTGAGGGGAAGCCTCTTTCGTTACCATGTTTTACTAGTTTATGTCAACAATAATCTAACAATTTGAATCGATATGTCAAATCTTGCAATTCGATTTATACTAATACTATAAGAACAACTGCCAAAGGGGTAAGTAGAAGTCCATGGACGAAGTTCAGCGTATGATCGAAGAATTGAAGAAGGAAATACCGGAATTGCGAGATGTGCCGACGGAGGAACTGATTGCGTTTATTCAGAATGCGGTCATCAAGTCGTTTCTTCAAAAACAAGCTGAATGATCTTCTCCAGCTTCGCTCTGGTACGCTCTCTTGTCAGATCAATATTATAGCGCTGCACGAGGTCCTTGATGATGATTTCCTCTTGCGTAGATGCCATCGGCGTATAGGTGAACTCTTTGCCTGTCGTTAGCCAATCCACACTAACTTCGAAGAATGCTGCGATATGTGATGTCATATCATGGCCGGGCTCACGTTTATTCGTCTCGTACATCCCTAATGTGCTTTTCCCAATCGACAGCATCTTCGAAAACTCCTCCTGCGACAACTCCTTGCGATGCCTTAAGTAAGAAAGTCGTTCTCCGAACGTACGCATCCGTTCACCCCCATAACGTCATCCAATTATTTGCTATTATAGCTTACAACCTATGGTCGAGGAAAATCAGACTCGAAATGTGTCTATCGTTATTTACAATCACGTAATGTGAACATATACTGATAGTTATGAAAGTCGCGATATGTGATTGTTATGGGAGGTAGAATGCAATAGGTGGTCAATCAGAGCAATAAGAGCAACGAGAGAACGGACTCCATTTATGTCTACTGTGTCAAAATGGAACCGGTCAACAACCAGGTTATTTGCCGAAATTTGAATCTGGCCACAGAAGTGTTGTACATGGGGGTAACGCCGCAGTTAAGGGGGAAGTCCAGCTATAAGGCTGGCATTCCGATGTTTGTAACGATGGATGGCGTCTACTTGCAATTAGTCAATGTGGAACACTATAAGCAGGTGCTGACACCACTTGGCTATGATTTGTTTCATCCATCCTGTCTGGTCAATGTCCCTCTTGTGGACCGAATTGAGGTAGGTTTGTACGGCAACGATGCCTATTTCAAGGGGGATGCGGGAATAAGTGTCCCGATTTCGAAGGCGAAGATTAAGAAATACTCGCATCTGCTGGTTAAGGTGAACTAACGGTTTCTATAGCGTTACACACAACGCAGGCTTCTCTCCCACGTTCCCTTGAACTTGGAGGTGAGAAGCCTGCGTTGTTATTTACTGCTGTCTCGACGATGAACTCTCGCCAATGACGACTTCGGCCGCTAAGCGCACCGTCTCGAACGCGCGGTTAGGCTTGCTCATGCGGGTAAGCAGCTGCTCCGTCGCCCGCTGGCCGAGCTGGTGCTCGTCGAGCGCGACGGTCGTAAGGGTGAAGCCGAGAAACTCAGCTTCACTAATCTGGTCGAATCCGGTAACAGCGATATCGCGGGGGACGGCATTGCCGATTTCATAGAGATACTTGATGACATGAAGGGCGATCTTATCATTCGCACAAACGAAGGCGGTTGGCAGCTTCGTCAATTCCCTCAAGGAACGTGCAATCCCTTCATAGTTCTGATAACTCTCCGGGTTCTGCGATGTAATGCAGAGGGATGGCTGGATCTGCAAATTCGCATCGAAATGAGCGCGCTGGAAGCCGAACCAACGCTCCATGAAGCTGCGGCATGAGTGAATTTCGCCGATAAACCCGATTTCAGTATGACCGTGATTCATTAGATGCCGCGTGATCTGGTAGATGCTGTCTTCATTCTCCATAAAGACGACATCTGCATGCAAGCCGGACAGCGGTATATCGGGATGGATATTAATGAACACCTTCGGATGCGGGAGTGCCATCAGTTTCTCTGTATAAGGTTGGTCGAAGCTGCCTGCTACGATAAAACCGGCAATATCACTTGCAAGCAGGGCCGGCAGCTCAAGCGCTTCAATATCTTCATTCTTAATAAAGCTGAGCTTCATCTCATATCCGTTATGGCTGATCATCTGCTCCACGCCGCTTAAGACATTCATCCAGAAGCCTGTTCCGTGATTAATCTGGCTCTTGGTGATATAGGCAATGCTCCGGGCTTTGCCGATGGATTCAGCAGCAGTACCGCTAGTTGCGGAGGGCTTCAATTTCTTATAGCCCATTGCAATGGCGTGGTCCACCACTTTCTTTCGCGTTTCTACGGTAATGCTGGGATGGCCGTTAAGCGCCTTGGAAACCGTGTTTCGGGAAAGGCCGAGTGCTAGGGAAATATCGCTGGTCGTCATTTTTCTGTTCACGGCAACCCATCCTTCGATGTTGAAATCTCTCTTTTCATTGTAAGTTAGCCGTGATTTTAGTCAATAAACAAAACATCATTTTTGTAACTAAACAAAATGATGAACGAACAAAGCCTAAACAATAGGTAAATTCGAAAATTGCATATTTACAGTAATAAAATGAAGCGACTATAATCAGAATCACTAAACAGTTAAGGATTCAAGTTAAAATTGTAAACTTAAATGTTACAAAATTTACAGTATTGTAAAGTTCGAGTTCCAAAGCAGAATCCAAAACTGTGTTTCTTATTTTCACAAAAATGTAAGCGCTTCACGATGCCGAGAGGGGGAGTTCTAGCGAGAATGTCAATGCTAGGCTTTAGGAAATCTACTAAAACTAAATTAGTTGGGGTGAATGAAGAATGATAAAGCTTCGTAAACAGATCGCCTTATTCCTCATCATGTCTATGTTGGCAGCTTTGCTAGTCGTACCTGCAAGTGTAAACGCTGCAGCGGATCCAGCACAATTCAATTTCGAGACGAATACACAAGGATTTACAGGAACGTCCGGGGCGACGCTCGCTGTCACTACGGAGAAGGCCTACCAAGGCAATCAATCCATGAAGATGACACTTAATGTTACAGGCTCCGCAGGGCCGTTCGCTAAATTAAGCTCACCTGCCGGACTAACTGCAGGAAGCACTTATGAATTCCATATTTGGGTACCGAGCGGTGCAAGCATCGCAGGCGTCCAGCCTTATATGATGGACAGCACCTGGTCTTGGACAGGCAACTACGTGCCGTATACCAATTTGACGAAGGATGCATGGAATACGCTGACACTGACAATCCCAGCCGGTGCCAAGACGCCTTTCAACGAGTTTGGCGTTCAAGTGCAATCGAGCGGCGACTTTGCTGGCAGCGTCTATATCGACAGCATCGGCATTCTTGGCGGTACGCCTGTTGAGGTTCCGAATCCTGCAGGCTTAAGCGATCTTCGCGTCAACGGCACGACGGTAGCCGGTTTCACAAGCAAAGATCTCTCGTATATTGCACATGTTCCGAACGGAACGACTTCAGCAGCTGTAACGGCTACAACTACTGCAGCTGATGCAGCTGCGACGATTACCGGAGGCAGCAATCTTGCCGTCGGTGAGAATGCAGTTACGGTAGAGGTAACGGCGAAGGATCTAACCAAGCAGACGTATACGATTAGATTGATTCGCGATCTTCCTTCAAGCCAAGGCAATCACATTACAATCCAAGGCACAGCGTTCAATGCCGGTCATGAGCGCATTTGGTTCAACGGAGCCAATACGCCTTGGGATAACTGGAATGATTTTGGCGGCGATTTCGATTACGACTTCTGGGATACCCACTTTGCGCTCCTGCATGCTAATGGCGTGAATGCATCCCGCGTTTGGATTACTTCCAACGGAGAAGTCGGCATCAACATCGATGCTAACGGGCATGTATCCGGTGCGACAGCGGCACATTGGAATGATCTGGACAGCTTGTTCTACTTGGCTCAGAAGCATGGCGTGTATATCATGGCAACGCTGCTTTCTTTTGACCATATGAAGAACTCCCATCCGAGCTATGACAGCTGGAGAAAGATGTTAATGAGCGAGGCTAACATCGATTCCTATGTCAGTAACTACGTTATTCCGTTCACGAATCGGTACAAGGACAATCCTTATCTGTGGTCGATCGACTTTATGAACGAGCCGGATTGGGTGTTCGAGGAAAGTAAACTTCCTTGGGAGAACCTCCAGTCCCTCTTCGCCAAAATGAGTGTAGGCATTCATGCGAACAGCAACGTGCTTACAACAGTAGGCGTAGCGATGATCAAATACAACAGCGACACTTGTACGGAAGGCTGCCAAGGCAATAAAGTCGGCGATGGTGTGTTGATGGCTAAAGTCGGCGGCAATCCGCAGGCGAAGCTTGATTTCTGGTCACCGCATTACTACGACTGGATGGGTCAATATTGGGGCAACCCGATGTACATGACACCGGAGCAGTTCGGATTGTCAGCGGATCGTCCGGCGGTTATCGGCGAGACAGCAGCACTAGGCACGTCAGGTCATACATTGACGCAGGATTATGTCAGTGCATACACGAATGGCTGGCAAGGCATGATGCCTTGGACCTCCAACGGCGTAGACGGTCTTGGTGATCTTACGCGAGTCGGTCCGGCGGCAAGCAGCTTCTACAACCAACATCCTGACTTGGTGTTCCCATCCGGCATTTCCAAGAATGCGAACCTGAGTGACCTGAAAGTCGACGGTGTCACGGTAGCAGGCTTCTCGGCGGATACGCTCTCCTATTCCTTGCAGGTGCCGAACGAAACGACTTCGATCGCGGTGACAACGACAGCTGATCCGTATGCAACGGTTGCGGTGAATGGCGGTACGTCACTTGCGGTTGGAAACAACACGGCGACGGTAACGGTAACAGCTGAGAATGGCAGCAGCAAGGTATACACGCTGACAATCACTCGGGCTAAATCCAGCAACACCGCGCTAAGCGAATTGAAAATTAACGGGCAATCGCTGATTGCTTTAGTACCCGGCAAGCTTACGTATTCCGTAACCGTGCCGAACAGTACGATTGTGGTGTATGTGAGTGCTAAAGCGGAAAGTGAAACAGCCAAGGTTTCCGTGGATCCTGCTTTATCGCTCGTCATCGGGAGTAATCAAGTAAACGTGCAAGTAACAGCGGAAGATGGCACGAAGCAAACCTATACCATTACGATTACGCGCGCTAAATCAAGCAATGCAAATCTAAGCTTGCTATTAATTGACGGGAAACCGGTTCCGGGCTTCTCTCCTGACAAGCTCGCTTATAAGGTAAACGTATCTAAGAACACGAAGTCGGTTCAAGTTACAGCGCTTTCGGTATTCCCTACAGCCAAAGTAGCGATTACCGGCGGCAGCAGCTTGGTGAAAGGCAACAACACCGTGACGGTGAAAGTAACGGCACCGGACGGTACAACGCAGCAAATTTACACGATAATCATTGTCCGCGGTTAATCCAAAACCGTCTAAGTTTGATTCTTCCGGGAGGTATCGAGCAGTCAGCATAGAGCCGGTTTGAAGACGGAGGCCTTTCGCGAGAGGGGGAATGTCTGATGTAACTGCCAGCATGGCCATACTAGCGGCTTAGCTAACGCAAGAGATGACTACCCTATTCTGATGAACATGGGAGTGATTGAAATGACGTTAACGACTCGTCGGACTTTATCCTTACTTATGGTGATGTGTATGCTCGCAACCTTGCTGACGCTCGTACCGAAGAAGGCGAGCGCTGCGTTCGGGGACCGTATTACGGTATCCGGAACGCAGTTTATGGCCGGCGGAAAGCGGATTTGGATGAATGCCGCGAATACGCCATGGAATTCCTGGAATGATTTTGGCGGCAGCTTCAACGCCACCTGGTGGGGCAATCATTTCAAGTCGCTGCACGATAATGGTGTCAACGCGACGCGGATTTGGATTACTTGCAATGGCGAAGTCGGCATTAATATCGCAACGGACGGTACGGTATCCGGCGCTACGACGGCACACTGGAACAATCTCGATACGCTGTTCCAATTGGCGCAGCAGAACGGCATCTATATTATGGCGACGCTCATCTCGTTCGACCACTTTAAGAACAGCCACACCAACTACATGAAATGGCGGAACATGATCAATAGCAGCAGCAAAACAGATACGTTCGTGAATAACTACATTATCCCGTTCGTCAACCGTTACAAGAACAATCCGTATCTGTGGTCGATCGATCTGGTCAACGAGCCGGACTGGATCTATGAGGATGCGGCGGCAGGACAGCTGCCTTGGAACGTGCTTCAGCGTTACTTTGCCAAAGCCGCGGTGGCGATTCACAACAACAGCCAAATTCTCGTGACGGTCGGCATGGCGATGATCAAGTATAACAGCGATACTGTATCCGGCGCACAAGGCAACAAGATCAGCAATTCGGCGCTGCAGGCCCAAGTGAACAACACGAAGGCGAAGGTCGACTTCTACTCGGTGCACTACTATGACTGGATGGGGCAGTATTGGGGCAATCCGTTCTACACGTCGCCTGCATCCTTCGGCCTCGAAACAAGCAAGCCGGCCATGCTCGGAGAAACGCCGGGCGTAGGAACTTCCGGGCATACGCTGACGCAGGATTATGAGAACGGCTACTTGAACGGTTGGCAGGGAGTGCAGGCTTGGACCTCGAACGGGGTTGATTCGGCCGGCAACTTTAGCACGCTAACGCCTGCGACGAATGCGTTCCGCAACAATCATACCGCATTGGTATTCCCGTTTTAAGCGCAATTCAGCGGCATCCATCAAAGGCTGGCCCTTGGTCCGAATGGACCAAGGCCAGCCTTGCTTCATAGAGGAAGCGTGAAGTTTGTCAGAATATGGATTATTATGGCGGATTGACGGTTCCCTTTTGCATTCCTTACAATAATAACAATCAATGGAAACTACTCATCAGGAGCGGGGGAACCACAATTTGCTGCCGAAATCATCGTACTCTTTGAAGAACAGAGCCTACTTTTTCCTAATCCTTAGTTCTATCATTCCCTTATCTCTAATCGGCTACATCTCCTATGTATCTATGATTTCCCTGCTAAACACGAATATTGATGATGGCATTCACAGCAATATGAAACAGTTCCAAATTAGCGTTGACCATGTATTCTCGAATTTAGAAGATTCAGCGCTGCAGCTTGCGATGTATAACGGGCGAGTGGCCGATGATATTGAGACCTTTATTGATACCAAGGATATTATGACCAAATATGAGAAGAAGAAAGCGGTCATTGAAAGCATTTCGCTCATAAATGCCGCTAAGCCGGATATTGGGCTGATTTTCTTCTATCACGCCAATAAGAATCAAGTCATGTTCGAGAATCAAAGTGTCGATGATGGGTTTAGTCTGGAGCTGCTGCCGCAGCTGGCAGATGGCCTTAACGCAAACTTCTACGGACCGCATATGACAGTGAAGCGTGCGAAGGACATGATGGTTTTCTCGATTGCGCGAAAGGTCAACCTCATTGAGGGAGCCGATTTATACGTATATATCGAGACCAGCATCAAACTGTTTGAAGATCTGTTGAAATCGCAGCGTTACAAGCTGGATGTATCGTCGATCCTGCTCAATGACAAAGGCCAAGTGATGTACAGTCAGCGTCCGGAGGATTTCGCAATTGGCGAGCGGATCGATGTGAAGCAGCTAAGCAGTACGGGCAAATCGGATTCCATCAAGAAAGGCTACTATGTCTTCTCGCAGAAGGGCGAGCTGGGGTGGTATATTCTCTCCGCCGTCGAGACGAAGGCTTATAGCGCAGATGTGAAGAAGTGGATCGGCAAATTCGCGCTGTTCGCCGTACTGTCGATTGTCATCAGTATATTGCTCGGGCTCTCCATATGGAGAATTGTCTCGCGGCCGCTGCGGACAATTAATAGAGAGATTATGTTGCTGGCGCATAACAAATTTAATTCCAAAGTAAAGATGACCGGAATTGTCGAGTTTGATAGTTTGCTAGTGCAGTTTAACGATATGAAAATCAAAATTTCGGACTTGTTCAAGGAGCTGGAGGAGAAGGAGCGCAAGAAACGAGTGATTGAGGTGGAGAAAATCCTTCATCAGATTAATCCTCATTTCTTGCATAATACGCTGAATACCGTCCAGTGGCTGGCAAGAATGAATGGGCAGGACGAGATCGACCGTCTGGTCGCCCTATTCACGAGAGTGCTTCACTATAACCTGGGCAAGGAAGGCGGCATCGTCTCCTTGAACGAGGAAGTGGAGGCGCTTCAGAACTATGTGGATTTGCAGCGAATTCGGTACGCCTATCATTTTGACGTGCAAATTGTCGTCGATCCTACGCTTGGTGATGTAAGTATTCCGCGGTTTATCATGCAGCCGATTGTGGAGAATGCCATCTATCACGGTCTCAAAGATGAGAGCGGGTCTATCAAGATTGCCGTGTATGAGCAGGACAAGCAGTTGATTATTACCGTTGAGGACAGCGGTGAAGGGATGACCGACGCGGACATTGCAAGAATGCTGGAGCCGCAATCCGAGGAGCACAAGAAGGTCGGTATGGGAATCGGACTAAGCTATGTCAAATACATGCTTGAAGTGAATTATGGGCAAGAGGCTGAAATGGACATCAAAGGCGAGAAGGGTGTAGGGACTGTATTTAAGCTCCGTCTACCTATCAATCGCATAGCGCATAAGGAGGAATCGCAATGATCAATACCTTAATCGTAGACGATGAAATTTATGTGAGAAAAGGGCTTATTTCTGTGCTGCCGTGGGAGAAATTCAGCTTTAAGATCGTTGGCGACGTCAGCAGCGGGGACAAAGCGCTTGAATTTCTGAAGGACAACAGTGTCGATGTTATGTTTATGGATCTTACAATGCCGGGTATGTCAGGGTTTGAGCTTATGAAAGAGACGCGCAACAGCTTCCCTGATTTGAAGGTGGTCGTGCTGACCTGCCATCAAGATTTTGAGTTCATTCAAGAAACGATGCGCCTTGGCGCTATTGATTATATTGTGAAAACACAGCTGGAGAAGGAGAAGCTCGAGGACGTGTTGGAGCGGATCGAAAGCCGGATTCAGCGTGATAACAAAGATCGGAGCGGGAGCGATTATCCGCCGATCTTCAAGAACGAACATGGGAAACGTTATTCAGAGGAAGTGGTCTCCTGCATCAACAATGCCGTCAAATTCATGAACGAGCATTTATTCCATGGCATTAACCAAGAAGAGGTCGCTAAGGCCGTGAATATGAGCAGAGGGTATTTCAGCCTGTGTTTCAAGGATATCGTGGGAACCCCGTTCAGTGACTACTTGAAAAACTTGAAGATCCAATCTGCCGAATCGCTGCTGCGCAAAACGAGCAAGCCGGTCTACTTGATCGCCGACCAGCTCGGCTTCCAGGATGAGAAGTATTTCAGCAAGCTGTTCCGCGAGCATTGCGGCATGACGCCTACCGAGTTTCGGGAACGGAATCGGTAGTTCCGAACTTGCAATTTAAGCGCTTTCAACAACAAGGGAAAATTTTGCTGTAATGGTACGAAATTTGTATTGTAAACGTGTACAACAGATAACCGAATTCCCAGTTGCTGATGATGATTGTCTATCTCGTCCTTCCGCAATTCAGGCTTACTATAGAGATACGCAATACAACAAATTCACAGAGGTCAAGGGGGATTCACGTGAACAACAAAGTAAAGGCAGCAGCATCGATTTCACTGATCGCGGCATTGATGTTGACAAGCGCAGCATGCGGTAATTCAAACAACGCAAACGAGAACGGCAGCACTGCAGCAACCAACAATGCGGCAGCAACGAATGAAACAAGCACCAATAACGCCGCGGCAGCAGAGAACACTGCGCCTGCTGAGAAGCCTGATCCGTTTGGCAAGATGGACGAATTGGTTGAATTCACGACAGGGATTTCAATTTCCGCAGAAGCGAAACCGCCTGCCGGAGAGAGCTTTGAGAATAACGATGTACAGAAATGGTTCGAACAGAACTTGAATGTAAAGCCGAAGATGGCATGGTCGACAAGTGACCAGAACTTTGCTTTCGAGCAGAAGGTCAGCTTGCTGATTGCAGCTAATAACATCCCTGACGTGCTGTCGATCAGCGTGGACCCGAATGGTCTGAGCATCTTGAAGAAGCTGATTAAAGCAGACATGATCGAGGATTTGTCTAAAGTATACGAAGATTATGCATCGCCATTCCTGAAAGAAAGCATTGCACTAGGTGGACCTGATGCGCTGAATTCGGTGTCCTCTGATGGTAAGCTCTATGCGATTCCATCGATCGCAGACGTTGAAACGGCAATTCCGGTGATTTGGACACGTAAGGACTGGCTGGATCAAGTTGGTCTTCCTGAACCGAAAACACTTGATGATGTAGAAACAGCGCTTAAAGCATTCAAAGACAAGTTCGGTGCCGGCGTGCTTCCAGCTCAGCAAAATATCTATGGCGCAGACACAAACTCCTTCGACTTCGTATTCGGAGCTTACAATTCCTATCCGGGTCAATGGGTGAAAACAGCAGACGGCAGCGTTGGTTACGGTTCCGTTCAGCCTGAAATGAAAGGCGCGCTGGAAAGACTGGCTAAATGGTATAAAGAAGGCATGATTGCGCCGGATTTCATCATGAACGACAGCAACAAATCGGTTGAAATGATTGCTAAAGGCAAAGCAGGTGTCTTCCAAGGCGCTTGGTGGTCCACATGGTATCCGCTTCCTGACTCCATTAAGAACGATAATAAAGCGAACTGGCAGGCGACTGTACTGCAAGGTGTAGACGGCGTTGCTCACGCTAAAGGTTACGGCGCGGTTAGATCATTTGTAGTGGTGAAGAAAGGCTTCAGCCATCCGGAAGCCATTATGAAAATGTTGAACTATGCACAAGAAGCAAGCACGAAACATCTGGATTGGTACAACAAGCTTACCATTGACGAAGGCGCTAAATATTTGAATGCGAAAATGCCTTTGCTGCCGGTTGGCGTAAGCGCGAAGGATCCGCATGAAATTACGGTTCGTTACAAAGCGATTCAAGATGTCCTAAACGGCACAACGCCTATGGACAAAGCAGATCCGGAGTCCAAAGCACAAGCAACAGCGATTCAGAACTATGAGAAAGCAACAGACAAGTTTGCGGATATGGGATTGTGGAGCCTTGCTAACCAATTCGCGGTCGGCGCAGCAGGTCTGGTGAAGAATCCGGTTCAACAAACACTTCCTGCATTTATCGGTTCGACTGATTTGATGCAGAAGAAGAAAGCTTCCATGGATGACCTGGAGAAGAAGACTTTCCTTGAAATCATTACAGGCAAGAAGTCCATTGAAGAGTTCGATAGCTTCGTTAAGCTGTGGAACGACATGGGTGGTAAAGATATTACGGCTGAAGTGAATGATATCGTAGGTAAATAATTCAGAATATGACTCTTTAACAAGTGCTGAGCTGCCCCCAGCCTCAGCACTTGTTTCATCCGAATTGAGGTGGAATGATGTTGAAGACGAACAGAGTGCGTAGCAAGGAAGCCATCCACTATCACTTCATGTTGTTTCCGAGTATTGTCCTATTGGCTATTTTCAGCATTTATCCAACGCTTGGATCCATTATGGCTTTCAAATATTTTGATCCGATTGCTGGCATATGGGGATCGCCTTGGGCGGGGCTGGACCATTTCAAAATGCTGTTTCAAATACCGGAGTTTAAGCAAATCACCATTAATACCATCACGATCTCTATTATCAAAATCATCCTCAATATTTCTTGCGCGCTTGCTTTCGCTTTGCTGCTGCACGAAATTAAGAAAAAATGGTTCAAGAGATCGGTACAGACGATCGTGTATCTGCCGTTCTTCCTATCGTGGGTTATTATGGCTGGGATATTTAAAGACTTCTTCTCGATTGACGGCCTGATTAACGGCTTGGTTCACAAAATCTCCGGCGGCGAGCCGACCATGTTCTTCAATAACAACACTTGGTTTATGGTCATCATTTATTTAACGGATGTGTGGAAGGGCTTCGGCTTCAATGCCATCGTCTTCTTGGCGGCACTCACGGCCATTAATCCGAATTTATATGAGGCTGCTGATGTAGACGGCGCTTCTAGATGGGCGAAGCTCGTGAATATTACGCTGCCGAGCATCAAAGGTACGGTTGTACTGATTCTGATCCTAAGTCTTCAAGGTATTCTTAGCGGAGGCTTTGACCAAATCTTCAACTTGTACAATCCGTTAGTCTACCAAGTTGCGGATATCTATGACACGTATATTTACCGCATGGGTTTCCAGAGCAATCAATATGAATTTGCTACTGCAGTAGGGCTGTTCCGATCGGCAGTTGCCTTTATATTTATTCTACTCTCACAATGGCTGGCAGAAAAATACGGCGAATATAAGGTGTTCTAGACGATTGGGGTGAAACAGATGGGAATTAGGTTAACGAAAAGCGATATTATCACCAACACGATCATATACGGTATTCTGACCTTGTTGGCCGTCATTACACTTGTTCCGCTGCTCAACATATTGGCCATTTCACTCAGCGACAGTGCCAAAGCAACAGCAGGTCTGGTAACGATTTATCCGCTCGGCCTGAGCTGGAAAACATACACGACGATCTTCCAAGATCACGCTATTCTGACTGCGGCCGGCGTATCGTTCAAACGGGTTATCCTTGCTCTGATCATTAATATGGTGCTGGTTGTCCTAGCTGCTTATCCGCTGTCCAGGAGCAAGAGAGTATTTCGCTCCAGAGGCGTGTACATGTGGATTATTATCGCAACGATGCTGTTTGGACCAAGCGTAGTTCCGATGTTCTTCACCGTGAAGGATATGCACATGCTTGGGACAATCTGGGCGCTTGTCATTCCGGGTGCTGTCGGTCAGTTCAATATTATCCTCATGCTGAACTATTTCAGAAATATCCCTGCCGAGCTTGAAGAATCCGCGAGTATAGACGGCGCAGGGCCGTGGCGCAGATTGCTCCAAATCTATATTCCGCTTTCCATGCCGATTATGGCGACCATTGCACTCTTCGTCGTTGTCGGTAACTGGAACGCTTACTATGATGGCTTGATCTATTCCATGACAACGGACGATTTCCCTCTGCAAACCTATATCCAGCAGCTCGTTGTCAAATTCGATACGACGGTACGCGATGTAGAGCAGATCAAGAGCATGGCTTCGGTATCCAACCGCAGCTTGACCGCTGCGAAGCTGGTCATCACCATGATTCCAATTCTGGTTGTGTATCCGTTCATGCAGAAGTACTTCATCAGCGGTATTATGCTGGGCTCGGTGAAAGAGTAGTCAGTAAGGAAAAGAGAGGCCTCGAAGCGTGTTCGCTGAACCGGTTCGGGGTCTTTTTTATTTCTATAGACAATAGGGTGAAAGTAGTGGCATTAATAGGTAGAGGAACAATTATATCCCTAATTAGACGGAGGTAGCTGCAGTATGCTGTATGAGTTGAAGAACATAGAGAGCCGAGCCTTTACGTCGGAAAATAAAACAGGGGCAGTCGGCGCCGGCGGGCAAACGCAGAATGGCCGGAAGGGTTCACCGTGTATTGAAGGTTTCCGGAGGGGCCAGACGATCGAGCTGGTTAATTGCGACGGACCGGGCATAATCCGTCATATATGGATTACGCTGCCGCCGGGTAATATCGATCATATGCGTAATGTCATTATCCGCATGTATTGGGATGGTCAGACGCATCCGAGCGTGGAAGCGCCAATCGGCGATTTCTTCGGCGTTGCGCATGGTCGGCAGAAGTCGATGTTATCCGACTGTGTCACGATGCAGAGCGGGAAAGGCTTGAACTGCTGGATTCCGATGCCCTTCAAGAAGAAGGCGATCGTCACGATCGAGAATGATTCCAGCTCCGATGTATCCCTCTTGTTCTATCAATTCGATGTGACGCGCGGCGATGAACTGGACGAGTCTACCGGATATTTTCATGCCCAATTCAGACGAAGTAACCCATGCCCGATGCACGAGGATTTCGTCATCGCGGATAACATTAAGGGGCGAGGCGTTTACCTAGGAACGACACTTGGCGTGCGCAGCATCTACCGGGATTGCTGGTGGGGAGAAGGCGAAGTGAAGTTCTATATCGATGGCGATTTGGATTACCCGACCATCTGCGGAACAGGCGCTGAGGATTACATGGGTTCAGCATGGGGACTTGATGAGGTATTGACGCCGTATCAAGGTGCTCCGTTGGTCGATCATGACAACGGCCTTTATTCCATCTATCGGTTCCATGTCCGAGATCCGATCTATTTCCATGATAGCTTGAAGGTAACGGTGCAGCAAATCGGCTATGGCTCCGGTGCCAAAGCTCAGGCTTATTTAGGAGATGATTATACGAGGTATCGGGCGGCAGGTAATGGACCTGATGCGGACGATTGTTATTTTGAGCTAAGTGATGATTATTGTGCGGTTGCTTACTGGTATCAGTCACTGCCTTCGCAGCCGTTTGCCGGCTTTCCCAGCAGGGAAGATCGAATGAAGGATTTGCTAACCGGCTCGGCGGACGGTCCGAAGCGCAGTGACGTGTAAGGAAAAGGCATTAAATCAAGGCGTTATCTGACAAGCACCATCTAAAGCGATGGGCTTGTGAGATAACGCCTTTTTAATGAATCGAAACAGCAAAATGTCACGGAAACGGAGCAAATGAACCTCTATAATCATCCCCATATTCGACTTAACATAAGGTTATGGATAAACATTAAGGGGAGGTTGAATCGATGCATTTGCATGAATTGACGATGGAGCAGTATCTTTCCTGGGAGCGAGACGGCTACATAGCGATTGAGGATTTTCTAAGCGAGGATGAGCTTCTTGCTTACAACACGGCGATGGATGCAACACTCGCGGCTTGGAAGGCTAAAGGGAATGCCATGCCGCCTAATATCGATAAGGTGAGCAGCGTTATTGAGCATGGGGAGATTTATCTTGCGTTGATGGAGCATCCACGGATGATGTGCATTATGCGGGATGTCATTGGCGATGCCTTCACAATGATTGACAATGAACTGTTTATCAAGCATCCCGGACAAGTGACGCATGCGAATTGGCATAGGGATACAGCAACGACGATGCTAATTGGAGGGAAGCGGGTGCCGTTTATGGTGAAGGTGTTCTATTTTACGGCTGACGTGCCATACGATGGAGGCTGCCTCTCCTTCCTGCCGGGAAGCCGGCATATGCATGATGATGTGCTGCCATCTGACGAAGCGGGCGGACAAATGCCCGGTCATGTACGGATGAACGTGAAAGCAGGAACGGCTGTCTTGTTCGATGGGGCCACCTATCACGCCGCAATGGATAATACCTCAAATCAGCAGCGGAGATCGCTGATTTACAATTATGGTCCGCTGTTTCTCAAGCAATGGCCGGGTTATGAACCAAGCGCTGCGCTGCTAGGTAATAAAGAGAACACGCCGCTGCGAAATATGCTGCTAGGCGCCTGCCCGTGGCCGCGTGATCCGCGTGTATTCCAATAAAGAGGTGATGAAATGGAGAATCTCTTGCTTCGGCTGCTTACATGTCGAGAGAGACCGATTCGTGTGGGCATTGCCGGTGCCGGCAGATTCAGCACCGGACTGGCCATTCAAGCTGCGCGAATGAAGGGGATGCAGATTGCGGTTGTCTATGATGTGAATCCGTCCTACGCAGTAGAAATGTATATGGCAGCCGGATTCGCCAGAGACGAGATCAAGACTGCGGATTCTAAGGCTGCTATTCAAGCAGGGATTGAGGCTGGTAAACCCGTCATTGCGATGAATCCATTCGATATGCTGAGCTGCGATCTCGAAGTCATCGTGGATTCGACGGGCTTGCCCGTATTCGGGGCACAGTTCGCCTACGAGGCACTTCGCCATAAGAAGCATGTAGTGATGGTCAATATTGAAGCAGATGTTGGCGTTGGCGCTGCGCTTCGCAGCGTTGCCGAACAGGAAGGCGTCATATATACGCTTGCCGACGGCGATCAACCAAGTTTAGCCAAGGGGCTGTACGATTGGGCGCGGACCTTAGGGTTTGACGTGCCGGTGCTCGGCAAATGGATGACCGTTCATTCACAGGAGGAAGTCGACCGCAGATTAAACGATCGAGAAGCGATGCACGACACCGATATTGCGTACTGGGACGGTTCCAAATACCAAATCGAGATGGCGTGCATGGCTAATATGACTGGTTACGTACCGGATGTTCCAGGCATGCACAAGCCCCGAGTGCCGCTCTCGCAAATTCCCGAGGTGTTTCGTTTACGGGAGGAGGGAGGGATTCTTCACCGTCATGGAGTCGTCGATGTCGTTGATTTTCGCGAAATTGGCGATGTCAGCCATGATCATCTGAACGGCGGTGTCTTTATCGTCATTGGCAGTACTGATCCTTTCGTACAACGTCAGCTGCGGGATAAGGGGATACCGATGTCAACGGATGGATCTCAAGGGGTTATCTATCGCGCGCATCACTTCGTAGGGATGGAAACGCCGATATCGATTGCAAAGGCCGTTCTGCTCGGTGAAGCTACAGGAAGTCCGCAGCTTAAAGCGACAAGCGATGTCGTGGCTGTCGCCAAACGAACGATTAAGGCAGGGGAAGCACTCGATGGAATGGGCGGAGAAACGGTCCGTGCTCATCTGGTAGCGGCGGTAGGCACCTCTTCAGAGGACGGACTGCCTTATGCACTCGCTCAGAACGTGATTGCCAGAGTAAACATCCCCAAAGGGACGATTATTACTTATGGCATGCTGCGGGAACGCGGCTCTGATTTTATTTGGCAGCTAAGAGAAACGCAAGATGGACTGCGCACATTCTAGCAAAGACAAGAACAATCCTAACGCCTAAGCGGCGAAGCGGATTGTTTTTTGTTTACACATTATCGTGCGACTGTCATTGAAATGTGCAAGTTTTCATTGCTCACTCTCATAGGAAAGGGATCTATTCTTTTCTATACTAAATGTAACAAATCAGGAGGGGGTAACAAGTTGGAGGCGCAGCAATCCATCATTGCGGCGACGGCACAAACAAAGCGAGCAGCAAAGCCGAAGCTGATCGAGACGCTAAGAAACCAATGGGATTTGCAACTTATGATCATCCCTTCCATCGTTTTCATCTTTGTATTTAGTTACATTCCGATGTACGGTGTGCTGATGGCGTTTCAGGACTACAACATGTTTGAAGGTTTCTGGGCAAGTCCTTGGGTAGGGTTTAAGCACTTCAAGATGTTTGTTGAGGCGCCTGAATTTTGGCAAATCATGCGCAACACGATTGCGATCAGCCTGCTTAAACTGTTCTTCGGATTTCCGGCCCCGATCTTTCTGGCACTGATTCTCAATGAGGTCAGAAGTATGGTGTTTAAGCGGATTGTCCAAACGGTAAGTTACCTGCCTCACTTCCTCTCTTGGGTTATTGTGGCCGGCTTTGCGATGTCTATGCTTTCCACGGATAACGGCAGTATTAACATCCTTCTGCAGGAGCTGCATTTGATTGAGGAACCGATTAACTTCTTGTCCATGCCGGAATACTTCTGGACAATCGTGGTTACTACGGGCATCTGGAAGGATATCGGCTTTGCGACGATTGTTTACCTTGCGGCGATTGCCGGTGTTGACCCGCATCTGTACGAATCGGCCTCCATAGACGGGGCAAGCCGCTTTAGGATGATGATTCTCATCACGCTTCCTTGTATTATGCCGGTTGTGATCATCTTTCTGATCCTGGCGGTAGGAGGAATATTGAATGCGGGCTTCGATGATCTGCTGCTGCTTGGCAACAATCCGATTCTAAGAGATGTATCCGATGTCATCGATACCTATGTGTATCGCATTGGTATCTTGAGCAATCGGTACTCTTACGCGACAGCAGCTGGACTGTTCAAAGCCGTTATCAGTGTGGGGCTGCTCGTTCTGGCTAACCGCGTGGCGCGACGTCTTGGCTCAAGTTTGTGGTGAACCGCGGGAGCTCAGCAGCTTGGAATAGGAAGGAAAGGGGCGACCAGTCATGCATTTAAGCGGCGGAGACCGCGTTATGCAACTGTTTATTTATAGCTTTCTCGTCATTCTTGCATTCGTTACGTTGTATCCGTTCTGGAACAGTTTGGTCATCTCACTCAATTCCGGGACCGATACGACACTAGGCGGCATCACTTTCTGGCCGCGTGACTTTACGCTGGTAAATTACCGAATCGTTTTTAAGGATGAACGTCTGCTGCAAGCATTCTCCGTATCGGTCTTACGTACGGTCATCGGTACGGCCATGGCGATCTTCTGCACGGCAATCTTCGCTTATGCCATGTCTCGCAGGGGAGTAGCCGGCAAGAAGTTTTACATGGTCTTCTGTATTATCACGATGTATTTCAGCGGGGGATTAATTCCATTCTTTCTGCTTTGCCGTTCTCTGGGCATGATGAACTCCTTCTGGGTCATGATTATTCCAGGCTTGATAAGCGTATGGAACATGATTATATTTCGGACCTTTTTTATGGAGCTGCCGGACGGACTTGAGGAATCGGCCAAAATCGACGGTGCAAATCATTTTAGTATCTTCTTCCGCATCTTCCTTCCGTTGTCCGGTCCTGTCGTTGCCACATTATCGCTATTTACGGCTGTTGGCCATTGGAATGACTGGTTTACGGCGACGATCTTCATTAATAATCCGAATCTGATTCCGATTCAAACGCTGCTCAATCAGATTTTGAATTCCAACATCGTTTCAGAGCAGCTGGCTCAAGCTGCCGGGGGCAATGCTTCTGCGCTGGACGCCATGGATCGGTTGAAGACGGTCACGACCAAATCGCTGTCGTCGGCAACGATGATGGTGGCGACACTGCCGATTATTATGGTTTATCCATTCGTACAGAAGTATTTTGTCAAAGGTGTATTGGTTGGCTCACTAAAGGGCTGATCGAATCGTAGGATTGGTGATAAGCTTGGGAAGAGCTTGCACATACATGATTTACATTAATCGTTATCAGGGGGAATCCACTTGAAGGCCAGAAGAATGCTCTCGGTAATTCTTGTAAGCATGCTCGGTTCGGCTCTACTGCTTTCTGCATGCAGCAGCGGCAATAACAGCTCGAATAATGGGAAGTCGGCCAATGGCAATGCGACGAGTAAGGAAGGTAATGGCGACGATGTGAAAGCTGTAAAGGAGGAGCCACTGACCTTTACTTATTTCGGCAATTATGACTGGTGGGGACTTGGCACATGGGGTGACAATACCGTCTCGAAATGGATAACGGACAACAAGGGTGTTACGGTTAAGGAAGTAGCTACAGGAGGCGCATCGCAAGCCAAGCTTAATACGATGATCGCGTCCAACGAGCTGCCTGATCTCATCTTGATGGATCGCGGACCTGGCGTGGAACGACTTCGTGCCGCGGGAGCTCTCGTGCCGATAGATGAGTATTTAGACAAATATCCGAACTTCAAGCAATATGTCGGGGATGCGACGCTCAATCTGCTCCGGTCATCTGACGGCAAGCTCTATCAGCTGCCAAACTACTATACGTCTACGCCGAACGGGAACTCGGGCTGGCTGATCGAGAAGAAGATTTATAAAGAGCTTGGATCTCCGGCACTGGAAACCTTCGATGATTTACATGCTTACCTGAAACTTGTCAAAGAGAAATATCCGAATGTCATTCCGCTGGAAATCGATACATCAGGCTGGGGACATCGCATGATCTACACCGGTTTTAAAGAGAATAACCCGCCGATGCTGGTCGACCACTCTGTGTATACCGAAGGCGATGCGTTAAAACCGATTTGGGGCGATCCGGCTTATGCCGAAGCGTTGAAGTACACGAGCTTGCTTTTCAGAGAGAAGCTTATTTCGCAAGATGCGCTTACCCAAACCGGAGATCAGCTTTCGGAGAAATTGGTCAACGGACGCGTTGCCGTCATCGCAGCTGGCGATGCAGCGAACCTCGGGCGTTCACCGGACGAAGAATTGAAGAAGAAAGATCCGGAAGACGGCTATATGGCCATCTGGCCGATTCATAAAGCCGGTCTCGATAAAAACAAAATTACGCCAAACAACTGGAATTCTCTCGGCTGGAACGTGAACGTCATTACGAAGAATGCGAAAGATCCGGAGGCGATTTTCAGATTCCTGGATTGGATGACAAGTCCGGAAGGACAGCAGGTCGTATGGTTCGGTCCGCAAGGCGTACTGTGGGATTCGGTTGACGGGGATGGGATTCCGATTCCGAATGACAAGTGGACAACTATGCCTCCGGAGGAGAAAGATAAGATCGGTTTGCAATCGTATAATTTCGTCGGCAACACTACCTTCATTGATGGCGCTAAAGTGAAAATCGAAATGACGCTGCCTGAAGATAAACGGAACTGGTCGACGGTTCAGCAAACCAATGTGTTCTGGAAAACATCGATGAACGCGACCCAATTCGTCAATCTGGATCCTTTGCCGGATACAGCAGAGGGAATTGCGGCGCAAAGCGTAGGCGAAATTGCGAAGGAAGCATTGGCTAAAGCTATCTTTGCAAAGAATGACGCGGAGGTCGATGAAGTGTTGGCGCAGGCAGAGAAAGACGCACTTAAAGTGGGTTTCGACAGTGTGTTGAAATATAAAGAGAATGCTTGGCACAACAACCAGACCATCGTTGGACAATAATTGTATCTTGCCGGGTACTAGAAGGAGAGTATACTTGAAACTAGGTATACTCTCTTTTTTTACCAAAATGAGAGATGGAGGGGAGAATGGCTGTGTATACTGTGTTGCTTGCCGATGATGAACGACTCGATCTGGAAGGACTCCGAAGGCTTGTCCCATGGGAACGAATGAACATGCAAGTCATTGGAGCTGTGAACAGCGGCTTCGCGGCCCTTGATTTTCTTAACCGGCAGAAGGTCGATATCTTGGTCACGGATGTGCGTATGCCGCGTATGACGGGACTTGAACTTGCACGCTCGGCGCTTGATTTGCAGCCGGCGTTAAAGGTTGTTTTCGTGAGCGGCTTTGAAGATTTTCAGTATGCCAAAACTGCATTGGAAATGGGCGCCAGCAACTATGTGCTAAAGCCGGTAGATGACGAGGAATTCAATCAGGTCATGAACACAGTAAGCATGCAGTTGAACGAGGAGCGAGAGAAGCAGTCGTGGATTGAAACTTACACGCAGTCAATTCCCTATTTGCGCAATGCGTTTATCCGTCAATGGCTGGAAGGCACTGAAACAGGAATAGGAGAACGGAAAGAGCTGTTCATGAAACTGGAACGGCTTGGTCTGAGTAGTTTTAATGCCTCCTATGCCGCAGCAATAATAGAAGTCGACGATGTTTCCTGGAAGCTGGTTACCGGTCAGAATGAGCAGCACCACCGGGATGGGATAGATGAGCTGCAACAATTTGTTACCAACGCATGCGTGGAAGAAGCAATCGGATACCCGTGCAAGGTAGAAACGCATCGAATAGGTCTGGTAGTAGGCGGGGATGATTATGGAACGAAATTGAGGCGGCTGATTCAGAGAGTGAAACAGCAGTTTCAGGCTTCGATTACAATTGGAATTGGAAGCGTTGTCATTTGTCCCGAAGAAGTTCCATCCTCCTATTTGCAAGCACGTAAAGCTTTGCATGCCAAGCTGTTTAGCGGGAAAGGAAAGATCATCACATACGAGGAGCTGGAAGACCAGCCGATTGCAAGCAGCAGTAATTTGGATCAAATTCTGTCCGAACTATTCAAAGCAGCCGCCGACTACGACTTAGTGAAGGTCGACGACTGTTTGCTGGATTTGTTTGCGTTCGCTTCTAAGCTTGAGCAGAAGAGTACCGTGTACAATTTCCTGCTGCATTTGATCTCAAAGCTGGAGCACTATTTGCTTGGCATCAATGAAGATCTCTATCAAATGATCGGACTGGACTATCGTAGTTTGGACATCCTGCATCGTTACGAGACAATCGACGACATCGTGTCATGGTTTCGGCGTAAATTGTTCGAAGTGTCGGAGAAGCTGCATGTGAAGGGACAGAAGAAGAACAGAAAATTGATCGAAGAGGTTCGGATGTATATCGAGCAGCGGTTGGGTACTGATCTGACTCTGAAGGAGGTAGCGGACCACTTTTCCTTCTCCCCGAATCACCTGGGCTTGTTGTTCAAAGAAGAGATAGGAGAAACGTTCAGCAATTATTTAATTGGGGCTAGAATGACCGCAGCTAGGAACCATCTGCAGGATCCTAAGCTAAAAATATACGAGGTCGCGCATAGGGCAGGCTATCAGAACATTGCCTACTTCAGCAGGCAGTTTAAGGAATGGTCGGGCATGACCCCGGGAGATTTCCGCAAGCAATGCTGACGTCGTTTCGATAGAAGGAGGACCACATGGGATGGGGAATAAGCTGTCGTTCCGGTTCAAGCTTATGGTATCCTACATTATTCTGATTATGACGCCTGTTATTATCATTGGCACGTTCTCCTATCATTCTTCCGTAGAATCGGCCAAGAGGCAATCCCGTCAGAATATTCAAGGAACGCTGCTTCAAATGAAAGATAACGTCATGTATCGAATCAAGGATGTCGGACGCGTGTCGGACCAGCTTTATATGGATCAACAGCTGCAGGGCAACTTGAGCATAGAAGAGGACGCTTGGAGCAGCTATGAGACATTGACTAAGCATCTGAAGCCAACCTTTCAGAACGCGATTGACTTATCAACGCTGCATATTAATATGCAGGTGTATATCAAGAACAGGGCGATACCGGAGTATTATTTTACGGCGGAAGATGAGGACCCGCTTGCGCTGGGTAAGCGATACAACCTCTATCAGCTTGATAGGCTGGAAAGCGAAGCATGGTATGAACCCTGGAAAATTTCGACGATCTACGGGGCCAATCAAGAGGTGAAGTGGCTGCAAGTCGCAGAGGATAAGCAGTACGGGAATATCTCGCTGCTTCGCAATTTAAACGATTATGCCAAGATCAATCAGATTGGCTTTATTCGCATTACCGCGAAGCTGAGCGAAATATTCGATTCCATCGATTATTTGAAAATCGGCGATTATGCGACATTGGTCGTTTACGATGGGGAGAATAGACCGCTCTTTTCCTCTGGTGACAAGGATACCGCACTGCTTGAGCAGGGTGCAGACAGCGGGAAATCGGATTATCTCCGAATAGACGAACCGCTGGACAGCGGGCTCAACTGGCGAATCGTCGCCTATATTCCGACGCAGCTGCTTGCTGCAAATGCAGATTCCGTACGTCAGATTACGATGCTGGTTTGCTTGATCAGCTTCCTCGTTTTAACGGCTGTGAGTGTTATGGTATCCCGAACTTTCTCCATCCGCATCACCAAAATCATTGCTTCCTTGAACGCCTTTCGAGGCGGTGATTTCCGCAAGCGGATCTCGTACAAAGGAAATGACGAATTCGCCCAAATAGCAGCGGCGTTCAATGACATGGGCAAGAACATAGATGAGTTAATCCGAGAGGTGTACATATCGAATTTAAAGAAGAAGGAAGCAGAGCTTACACTGCTGCAGGAGCAAATCAATCCGCACTTCCTGTACAATACGTTGTCCTCTATCAGCAGGCTTGCCCGGTTCGGTGAAATCGAGCGTCTGCATCAAATGGTCATGGGACTTGCCAAGTTCTATCGGTTGTCGCTTAACGAAGGCAAGACAATTATTTCCGTCGACCGGGAGATCCAGCAGATTCAAACGTATATCGATATTCAGAAAATCAAGTTTGCGGATGGCCTCGATGTGACCACCGAAATTGATCCTGATGTTCTGCCATACAGCACAGTGAAAATGATCTTGCAGCCATTCGTAGAAAACGCGCTGCAGCACGCCTGGAACGGCGACCATATCCATATCCATATTCACGCTTACAAAGACAATGATCGAATCGTATTCACGATTTCCGATGATGGCGTAGGGATGCCCAAGGAAATGATCGATTGTGTGCTTAATCGTGAAATCAAAGGCGGCTACGGTATACGAAATGTGGATGACAGGATAAAACTGCAATGCGGCAGCGCGTATGGCGTGCAAATTCAAAGCGTGTTAGGCGAGGGGACGTCCATACATATTGAAATTCCATGCTTCTATGATCAAGACGGAAACATGGCCGTGGTGAGGGCAGGCTGAGCGGCCGGAATCGGTTCAAAGTGCTAGATTTCGTTGTACAGTCACATTGTTTAGGGGGCGTTCTGAATCTATGATTGGGTTGACGGAAGACCATGGGGGTGAATGATGATCCAAGGATGAGCGTATGCGATGATTGGCAGCTTGAGTGTACACGGATGCGATGGGAGGATTGGTAGCGCTGGTTGACAAAAACATTCATTGGGGGAAAAATGATGATTCCTAGTGTTTCACGATGGTTGAAGAAGACGCTGCACGTATTCATGATTGCCGCACTTGCGCTTCCTGTTATGTATGCGGCCAGTTCCGATAAGGCTTTTGCCGCCTCCGCGCCTATCAATGCGAATGCATCGCAAGCGGCGAGAGACCTGCTCGCCTACTTATACAGTATTGAAGATACAAATATATTATCCGGTCAGCACAATTTTCTCGAGAGTCCGGATTATTGGACGGATCAGGTTTATGCCATAACGGGCAAATATCCTGCCGTTCACGGTTATGAGATGGGTGCCATTTCGGGTCAGACGGAAGCCCAATTGGACGATCAGCGACAAGCCGTCGTCGACAGTGCGATTGACTGGTACGAGAACGGCGGGATCGTAACGATGATGTATCACGCGAATAAGCCGGGAACGGGCTACTGCTGGGCGGAATGCGTGCAAGCAGGTACCAGTGAAACCGAGTTTAATCAAATCGTTACACCGGGAACCACGGCGTATAACCAGTTGATTGCCAACATCGATCTCGTCGCAAGCTACCTGGAACAGCTAAGGGATGCAGGTGTGCCGGTTCTGTGGAGGCCATTCCATGAAATGAACGGCGGCTGGTTCTGGTGGGGGCAACAACCCAATTATTATAAGCTGTGGGACATTATGTACGATCGTTTCACGAACTACCACGGCCTTAATAATTTGATTTGGGTGTGGAATGCCAATACGCCGAACACTCCATGGGGTGCTCCGTATTCAACCTACTTCCCTGGCATCGATAAAGTCGATGTGCTTGCCGTCGATGTGTATAACAACGATTATCAGCAGAGCTATCATGACGATCTGCAGACGCTATCGCAAGGAAAAATCATTTCGATCGGCGAGTGCGGCGAACATCCAAGTCCTTCTACGCTTGCCACGTCGCAAACGAAATACCGCTGGTTCATGACCTGGGGCGAATTCTTAACGAACGGCAATACAAATGCGCAAACCCAAGCGCTCTATAGCAATTCCCGCGTACTGACACTCGACGAGGTGAACATTGTATCCGGCTCCGGCGGTGTTGGCGGGGGTGGACCGGGTACGGTTGACGACTCTGTAACAGGTACAGGATTGAACCAGTTCGAATACGTCGGAACGTGGTCTGCAACCACTGGCAGCAGTGTGAAATACAACGGAGGAGATCATTATTCGCTGACGACAAACAGCTACTATCAGGTGGATTTCAATGGCACGGGCATTAAGCTTTACGGAACGAAAGACGCGCATCATGGCATTGCGGCAGTTTCCATTGATGGAGGAACAGAGGTCGACGCCGATTTCTATGCGGGGACCCGCGCTGACAACACGTTGATCTGGACTGGTCCGACACTGACGGCAGGCACTCATACGTTGAAGGTAAGGGTGAAGGGCACGAAGAATGCAAGCTCCACCGGTTATGTAGTGACTGCCGACCGTGTCGTCATCGATTCGGATACCCAAGCACCGACGGCACCGACAAGCTTAACGTCTCCATCGCAGACGCAAACATCTATTAATTTGTCCTGGAGTGCTTCAACCGACAACGTCGGCGTCACCGGCTATGATGTCTATCGAGGTTCGACCTTGGCGGGAACGACGACAAGCACATCATTTAGTGTAACAGGATTAACGGCCGGCACAGCGTACGCCTTCACCGTGAAGGCTAAGGATGGCGCAGGCAATGTCTCTGCAGCCAGCAGCACGTTGAATGTTAGCACGGCATCCGCGGGAAGCGAAGTTATCGTCAACGATGCGACAACAGGCACCGGGTTGAATCAATTCGAGTATGTCGGCACATGGAATACGTCGACAGGAGCGGGCACATATAATGGCGACGATCATTATTCGCTGACGACAAACAGCTACTATCAAGTCGATTTCAATGGCAAACAGATCAAGCTCTATGGCAGCAAAGATGCCCATCATGGGATCGCGGCCGTATCCATCGACGGAGGAACTGAAGTAGATGTCGATTTCTATGCAGCTTCAAGGACCGATAACACGCTGCTCTGGACCAGCTCGGTGCTGACTAGCGGGGCGCATACCTTGAAAGTGCGCGTGAAAGGGACGAAGAATGCCAGTTCATCCGGTTATGTCGTGACAGCGGATAGAGTCACTATTATTTCCGAGACGGTCGTGACGACGGATGATCGCGATTCGGCTATTACGTACAGCGGCAGCTGGACGCTTGATAACTGGACCGGGGATTACGCGGATACCGAGAAATACTCGAAAACAACAAATGATTATGCGCAGTTTACCTTTACGGGAAACAAAATCCAAGTTATTGGCTACAAGCAGCATAATTTGGGCAAGGTTGGCGTCTACATTGATGGCGCGCTCGATTCGACTGTGGATCTCTACACCTCGGGAACAGGTCCGCAGCAGACGGTGCTGTATGAGAAAGCAGGCTTAAGCAGCGGATCGCACACGATAAAGCTGGTTGTGACCGGTACGAAGAATAGTTCATCCTCTGACTATTATGTCGTACTCGATGCGTTCAAAGTATTTAATTAATGAGGTAGCGTAACGCGCTGGAATGCGCTGGAATGACAAGAGAGACGCCATGGAGATGAAATGGCGTCTCTTTGTGCTAGAAGCAAACCGGAGGGATGACTATGGTTACGACAAGCATGGCATCAACGTTCGCTGAAGGGATAATGCCTGCAAGCAGCGAGCTGTGTTTGATCAATCAGAATGTGGAATGGATCGCTTCGCCCGGCGAATTTACAAGATCCCGCTTATTATACGCGATGCTCTCCGGCATTTATTGTGCTAGGAGCAATTATAAACTCGTTCGCGACTTCTATCCGGCATGTGAAGTTATCCATGTGGTTTCAGGCAAAGGATGGTACTTAAAAGGCAAGGATTGGATCGAGATCCATGAAGGAGACAGCGTTATTCAAGATTTACGATACCCGCATGGCTATAAGGCGCATCCGGATGATCCATTCGTTATGAAATATGTTGTTTTTGATGGTATGCCGCTCGTCGAGCTGTGGAATTTGTATTTCACTGATCGGACCATTATTTTGATTTCTCCAGGCCCGAAACATTCGTTGCTGCCGTGTATGGATACCATTATCGCGCTTATGCAGGAGCCGGAGCCGGCATTGGAGCAAGATTATGAAATATCGAAGCTGCTTTATGAGCTGCTGCTTCAAGCACTCGCCTATAGAAGAGGCAAGGGAGGGGACGTCTCGGGGGAAGTGTATCCGGCTGCGCTTCAGCTTGCTAAGCAGTATATGGACGAATCTCTAGCCAGCATCCGGGACATCAGGGAGGTTGCGAACCGGAGCGGGCTGAGTTATTTTCACTTTAATCGCGCATTTAAGCGATATTTTCAATGTACACCTAGGGAATATCTGCTCTTAAATAGAATTAATCATGCTAAGCGATTACTGCTGCTGTCTCGACATTCGGTTACGGAGGTTGCTTATCGCTCGGGATTCGATAGTTACAGCACGTTTCTACAAAGCTTTCAGAAGGTTGAACGATGTTCTCCAACCGCCTATCGAAAAAATTGGCGGCAGGACTAATGATGAGGAGGCAACTTGGATGATGCACAGTTGGATCGATAATCATCTCCGTTTTAAATGGCATGGGAATGAGGGCTGGAACGAGCACGAACTTGAAGAGGCGCATGAAACGCGCAGGGCATGGAGCGGTGAATCCGAGAATGGCGGTCAAGTCAACGTAACCGTTCTGGATGAGCAGAGCACGACGTCCGAACATCGCTGCTGCCGCGTAGAAGTACAAGTAACCGCTGGGGCTGATGGTTTGCTTAGTGGATTTCAATTCGTGATGCCGGTCGAGGCTGGGCTTGAGCTTAGCTGGAAGACCCATCTTACGCCGCTTGAAGGGATGACGATCGGAGATATCGTTTTTCGTTCACCGGCCATTATTCTGGAGAATGAGTCCAAGATGTGCGCGCTGATCCCGGATCTTACACATTTGTCGGCCTCGAATCGGGTTATTCCTCATATTATGGATTATGATTTGTCCGCTCATGCGCTCTACTATGGAGTCTCGGATTATCGCGATACCGGTCATACGTACTATAAGCTGGAGCCTCGGCCGCGGGTTGTTCAGGCGCCGATTGCGCTTAGCTTCTATCTAGTGGAGTGGACGAAAATGGAAGCGGGCGTGTCGCGAGATTATAGACCGGTTGAACATTTCCTGTGGGAACGGTTTGCTTCCGCCGCAATGACTGCTGTGGAACCTGATAGCGGAATCAAGGAGCTGGAGCGCTACGCCAAGTATGCCTATGAATGGGCATTCGAACGGTGGGAATCGGTCAGCTGGCAGCAGTTTGAGCTGGATGGTCAGGAAGTCGGCGGCGTTGTTTTCATCGTCACGACAAGGCAGCAGCCGGGTTATGGGCAAGAAGAGGTTTGGCGCGAGAAGAAGAGCATCTGGAATCAAGCCTGGTTCTGCAGTCTTCGCAGTGCGTATGGCTACTGGATGTGGGGAAAGGCGTGGGGCAAACCGGACTGGATGCAGAAGGCGGAGAAGTCGCTGGCCTTCGCGCTTGCAGCGCCGCAGACGAACGGGTTGTTCCCGGCTTGTTATATGGCAGGACCGGATAATCGCTGGGAGGATGGACGCTGGATTATGTCTCATTCCCGTGTTCCTAAAGGACAGAATGATTATGCGCATTTGCTCGATTGCTCATGGACAAGCATATGGCTGCTGAAGTGGTACGGGGATATTAACAAGGATGAACGGATCATGGACTACGTGGATCGTTATGCAAAGACATTGCTTGAGCTGCAAGAAGAAGACGGCAGCTTCCCGGCCTGGGTTCATCCGCAGACCTTGGAAGGCTCGGAGTATCTGACGGTCAGTTCGGAAACGGCAGCGCATATTATGCTGCTATGCAGCTTGTACCGGCTGCGGCCGGAGCCGGAGTATCTTGAAGCTGCGGAACGAGCAGCGGCATTCCTTGAGAAGCACGTGATAGCGGAAGGACGCTGGGAGGATTTCGAGACCTACTGGTCATGTGCCGGGATGTGGGAGCAGAAGCAGCTGGGGGTTCGCGATGCAAGGAGCGGTTTGTACAGCCAATGTAATTTCGGCATGTACTGGACGGCTGAAGCGATGCGCGATCTATATTTGCTGACGGGCAAAGCGCATTATCTGGAACAAGGCCAAGTCGTGCTGGCTGAAGCATCGTTGTACCAGCAAATTTGGCAGCCGCCTTTCCACAGCGTTCCTACGGTTGGCGGCTTCGGCGTAATGAATTGCGATTCGGAATGGAACGACGCCAGACAAAGCTTGTTTGCCGGCATCTACATGGGCTACTACGAAACGACTGGCGATGAAGCCTATCGATATCGAGCCTATTGGGCGATGAAGGCGTCGTTCTATATGATGTACTGCCCGGAGAATGTGGATGTGAAGGCAAAGTACGAGCAGGTTCACCCCCATATGAAGGAAAGCGATTATGGCTTTCATATGGAGAATGTCAATCATTCCGATGGTATGGCGGTCGGTGAATTTACGATTTTCGATTGGGGCTGCGGAGCAGCGTCCACTTCACTGTATGAGCTAAGTAAGAAGCAATTGTAAGTGCGAATAGAATACCGACCTACAATTCCTGATTCGCAGGAGCGTTAATAATTTGCTCCACCGGAATGTTAAACGTTGTTGCTAGTAGAACGATAATGTCGAGTGGGGGTTTCCTTCTGTTCTTCTCGTAATGCGAGAGCGTAGATCTGGAAATCCCCAGCGTTCTGGCTAAGTCTTCTTGCTTCATTGCCCTGGATTCCCGTAGCTCTGCAATGGTATTACCAAGGTGTAACACCAACTTAATCCCTCCATTAGTTTAGCATCACGTATTCGTTACTTTGATGGTTCCATACACACTGCTTGCAGCGTTACCTATAATTTGAATCGACAGCTTGTCTTCCGGCGTGAGATCGGCAATCGGAGCGAAGCTGAGGATCCCTGCTTTGTAGGTTACATTTTGTAACTTGAAAAGCTTATCATTGCGTGTTGCCGTAATGATGAAATCACGAAGCGACAGCTCCCGATCCGCATCCATGTGAAGGGTCAGCTGAATCGTGCCGGCAGTCAGATCCGGTTTGACGCCCGTAAAATTGACGGCAATGGGACGCCAGCTGTAGACGGTATTTGAAATTACGATCGGTTTAGCAAATGTAATCGCGTAATTCACGGAAGGCTTTGCATTCGGGATTGTGATGATCCAGTGGAATCCATCATTCTCCGATGCCGGCTCTACGTTTACGGGTGCATCGTTTGCTTTGATAGATTTCCGAAGCTGTTCTGGATTTGTTTGCTGGGTAGATGTTAATTCGAACACACCGATATCCAGGAAGAAACCCAGTTCTCCATCCATATAATCGCTGCGCCACAGCAGACTGAGGTCGATGGTTTGGGCTCGATCAAGCTCTTTGCCAAGTTTGACGGGATAATTATGCCCTTTGACAGCTTTGTCGATTACCCCGTAGTAGGACTTGTTGGTCCCGCCGTATTGTTCGGTGTACCACTTAATTTTCTTGTTCGGAATAGCGAAATTCGCCTCAAGCTGCTTAAGAGTGATCGCTTTGTTCAAGGTGACTGTAAATTGACCTGTCTGGAGCTGCTCATCCAGAGTTAGGATCATGGGTTTAGCGGTCGTGTTATTCGATTGTGCATGGACAGCTGTTCCGGCAGATAGCGCAATAAACAGCGAAAGCAGGAGAACGAAACTTCGTTTGAGCATGAACGATGCCCCTTTCGATCCGGATAGTTGGAGTGAGGCAGTGTACAGCCCCTGCCATAGGCTCATTAATACAGCTGCCTCGTTTGAAGCTTATTTTTTGTCGTTATCCCAAATGGTAACGAAGGAGATGAAGAGACCTAACGTAGCGCCGCCGGTTGGTTCTTTCAAATAGACTTTGAAGGCTTCCGGATACTTCTCATAGGTGGAATCATCAACAATAGGCACCGTGAATGTTTTCTTTGTTTCGCCGTTACCGAATACGAGAACGCCTGAAACATGATAGAAGTCTTCACCGGCTGTAGCTGTAAAGCTGCAATTGCAGTAGTTCACCGTCACTACACCATCTGAACCGCCAATTCGCTCAACGGTGATCGTAACCGAACCTTTGCCTTCTTTTACATCGTGATTCAGTTCTGTCAGGGTTAGTCGCCCGGGCTTCTTCGGCTCGTCGCGAGGCTTCGCCGATGCTTGAAGCGGTGCTGCGAGCAGGAAGATCATGCAGAAAGCGAGAAACAGGAAAGATAGCTTTTTGAAGCTTGCTGTCGAACTTAGCATGAAATAACCTCCATAATTAGTTATTTTGATACAATTTGTAGCCAAATATATTGTATGATACTAATTGTAACGTGTCAATCGTATTTTACTAGCGCTAGGATGAAGGGAATGTATGCGGTTCGAAACGACGGAAGGTTAACGCAACAGCAGGAAAAAGGGTGCCAAAATCCCGAAGTGAATGACTGCGAGTAAACGTCCTCGAAGGAGGACGTTTTTACGTTTGTAGATCGTCGAGAAACCTGCGTGTTAGCCAGCTTCCAACCTGTAACGGTTGTGACAGTGGTTATTTGGCCTAAATTGCCCGTTTATTTTTTCTAACGGTTGCCAGCGGGCTTATTCGGACCTTTTCAGCTAGGAATCAACCATTTTGCCATCAATAGCGACGCTCACAACCGTTAGAAATTACGATGGTGTTCATTTCATGAAATAGCCACGCTGACAACCGTTAGCGAATCAATAGGCCGTGGGAGTTATGCGAAGATAGCTACTTCAGATGTTTGGGAGTCATAGACGGCAGCCGAAATTATCGGCTGCCGTTAGTTATTGAAGTAACGGGAGTTGTTTTTAGTAAAGGAATTGAATGAGCTTCTCACGAATATGGAGATGCAAGTAACTATAGTTACTTAGGCACTATTAAATCTGAGGACTTTCTGGGAGTGATAACGATGACTAGCGTAAGGGAGATTTTACTCGATCAGTTGGCAGCTTGTCATAACGATGAAAGTTGGTTTAAATCGTCTACAACGATTTTAGGTGATATATCGGTAGATGAAGCAATTCGGAAAACAAGTGGTCATTCAAGTTCCATCTGGGAGATCGTGAACCATCTCATTTTCTGGAATGAAATGTGGCTAAGACGATTTGTTAACGATGAAGTTATCGAGAAGTATAATATTGAAAATGATGAAACGTTCAAATTGGATCATACGAAGATGAATGAAACAGGTTGGAACGAGACCATAGAGCGATTAAATAATAGTTTTTCGGATTGGCGAGACACGATCAGGAATTGCGAGGAGTCCAAACTGGAAAGAAGAATTCCATCCTACTTCAATGCTCAGTGGTGGGGTGTTATTTCAAATTTGTGCATTCATAATGCGTACCATATCGGGCAACTGATGGTATTGAAAAAGCAGTCTTAAGGAGGATAATGAAGAATGGAGAAACAACAAATTAGCACAATAGACGACTATATTGCACAGTTTAACGGAGAGAGACAAGAGATCCTTACCAAGCTGAGACAACTCGTTCACGATTGCGCACCGAACGCGACCGAAAAGATCAGTTATCAAATGCCGACATTCGCGTTGAATGGAAACTTGGTGCATTTTGCAGCTTTCGAGAAACATATCGGATTCTATCCTACGCCTAGTGGAATCGAAAGGTTTAAAGAGGAACTTTCACCTTATAAAATGGCGAAGGGATCGGTTCAATTTCCTCTTAACAAGCCATTACCCTACGATTTAATCAAGAGAATTGTAGCGTTCCGCGTTATCGAGAACCAAGCGAAGTAATGGTTATCGGTGGTAATCTGATGTCCATTAATCCATGTTGAAGATTTCAAGGAGGGGCGCCATATGCTTGAGGAATATCTTAAAGAATGGTCTTACTTGGCGGTAATCATTCTGTCGGCGCTGCCCTGGATAGAATCGGCGGCGATTGTCGTGCTGGCTATTGCGCTTGGTTTAAACCCGATCTGGTCTACGATTCTTGCTTTTACGGGCAATTGGTTAACCGTGCTGCTGATGATCTTATTATTCCATAGGTGGCAGGAATGGAGGGCCAAAAAACAGATTGTCGACGAGACGCAACCGCAGGAGAGCAAAAAGAGCAAACGTGCTCATCATGTGTTCGTCAAATATGGACTGCCCGGACTTGCCATAATCGGTCCGCTGCTGATTGGAACGGAAGTCGCTGTCGTCTTCGCCATGATTTTCAAAGCCCCGCGTAAAAACGTTCTCGTCTGGATGACGACTAGCCTTGCATTCTGGACGGTTCTATTTGCGGCAGCTACGTATTATGGTTTTGAATTTATTTAACAAGCAAATGGATAATATAACGGCCTTGGTCTAATTGGACCAAGGCCGTTATTAATAGTGCGGAAGGTTATTTCAAAGCTCGAGCAGGTTTGAGCTTACCGACGTTTTCCTTCGCTTTCAACTCTGCGATTAACTTATCTCCCTCGACATCCAAGTTCGGAATCGAACGGTCTAACCATTTCGGCAGGCGCCATGCGGTATCGCCGAAGAGGGCCATGACAGCGGGCACAAGGGCCATACGGACGATAAAAGCATCGATGAGAATGCCGATGGCCAATGCGAAACCGATCTGTTTGATCATAATATCAGGAGCGAAAATAAACCCTGCGAAGACGGATACCATGATTACGGCTGCTGCGACAACCACGCGGCTTGCCTGATTGTATCCATGAATGACGCTCTCGACTCCATGATGCCCATGGACGTAAGACTCACGCATGGAAGTGACTAGAAAGACCTGATAATCCATCGCCAGCCCGTATAAGATACCGGTAACCATAATCGGCATAAAGCTAAGCAGCGGTCCGCCGGTGTCAAAGCCTAATAAGGAATGCAGCCATCCCCATTGGTATACGGCTGTGGTGATCCCGAAAGTGGCAAGTACACTCAGAAGGAATCCGACGGTCGCTTTGATTGGAACGATCACCGATCGGAAAACGAGCAGTAGGATAATCAGCGAAAGAATGACGATGATACCGACGTAAAGCGGAAACACCTCTGCGAGCTTAGACGACATATCGATGTTAATGGCGGTGAATCCGGTAACTCCCATTGTAACACCGTAAGATTGTGCAATCTTCGAATCAGGTGCACGCAAATCTTGCACCAGGTTTTTGGTAGCAGCCTTAGTCGGCCCTGTTTTCGGGATGAGGCTGATAATCGCCATATCACCGGATTTATTAATACCCATAGGGGTAACAAGCATAACATTCTCATGCTTCTGGAGCTCCTGAACAAGACTATTCAACGTTTCAGGCGTGACTTTGCCAGCGGCGTCTTGTGGTTCAGCGACCAGAAGAAGCGGTCCGTTAAACCCTTCCCCGAAGCCGTTTGTGATCGCGTCATAGCTTTGGCGTGAAGCGGTGTCTAGGTTCGCCGAGGCGCCGGAAGGGATGCCCATTTCCATTTTCGCCACCGGGATTGCTGCTGTACCAAGGACTACAATGACACCAATCACTATGAGCCACCGGAACTTTACAACTCCCTTAACCCAGTGATACGAGAATCCATGCTTGCTTGTTTTAGCTTGAGCAATTTGTTTCATACGCGCTTTCGGAGAGCAAATCCGTTCTCCGACCAATCCGAGCAGCGCCGGGAGCAGGGTCAGCGCAATAAGTACGTTCACGACTACCGCTGCTGCTGCGACAAGTGCCATGGCGGACAAGAATGCTATACCGATTACGAGCATCCCGCATAGCGCAATAATGACCGTTAAACCTGCGAATAATACTGCGCTTCCTGCAGTGCCGACCGCTCGGCTCACAGCTTCGCGAGAGCTTAGCCCTTGATCGAGCATCATACGGCGCTGGCGGTTCACGATGAACAAGGAGTAATCGATACCGACGGCAAGACCTACCATGAGCGCCAGGGCAGGGGTGATGTCGGTCATATGGATGAATTTCGAGAAGGCATAAGCGCCGCCGACGCTAATCCCAACTCCGAGAATGGCCGTTAACAGCGGCAAGCCTGCTGCAACAACCGAGCCGAGCGTCATGAACAGAACAACGGCGGCGACGACAAGACCGACAGCTTCCGTTGAACCGAGTGCGGGCTTCGTTTCCAGCGAATCGCTAGGTAACGCAGTGATGCCGGAACCATTCCCTTCTGCGGCAGTGATAGCCTGGATGACGGAATCAGGTACCGATTCGGGAAGCGACATCTGCTGGACGGTGAATTGGAATTGGAACAAGGCAACGCTGCCGTCTGATGAGAGCATCACACCGGGAACCGGTATGCCATCGTTCAATAGAGGGCCAAAAGGAGGCATTTCGACCGTCGCAGACTGCGAAGCGTTACTCTCTTGGCTAGTTTCACCGGCTAATGCATTTGCTTGATCATTACCCGCCGCCGATGCACCGGCTTCTGCAGCCAATTCAGCAGGATTAATCACATAATCCAGGTTATACACATCGTTAACGGCTTTGGTGATTAGGCTCAAACGGTTCGCAGTGTCCAGACGTTCGCCCTTAGGTGCCGTGAATACGACACTGGCTTGACCGCCTGAAGCCTCCGGGAGTTCCGCTGCCAATTGATCGAGTACATTTTGCGACTCTGTGCCTTCGATTTTCATATCGGAACTGATATGTATACCGTTTACGCCGAGCAAGGCAAGTACAATACCGAGAATCGCAATCCAACTGATGATGAAATACCAAGGTCTGTCGTAAGCAGATTTGCCCAATTTGTAAAGAAATGTAGACATAATGAAGTTGGTTCTCCTTTGTGAGTAGATAAAGTGGCAAGAAGTAAAAGCACTAGAAACCGTGCCGTAAGTAACCGAACATATTGTTTAAGTATTGATCGAATGTGGTAGCTCCCGGGACTTCCTCAGAAGTTTGGCCAGGCAGCAGAACGTTCAAGCTGCCATCGAGCAGAGGCATAAATGCCCCATAGACAGCACCGGCAAGAAGATGAGTGTATCCTTCCGGGTATCGACCATTGGCAAAATCGCTCAATATCTCTTGCGATGATTTTTGCAAATGGCGAAGAGCATTGAGGATGTACGGTTCAAGCGATGGGGATTGTTTCGATAGCGTTATGAGCTCCCGCAATTTCCACAGAAGTTCTGCAGTAAGCTGCATCTGCAATAAACGGTACAGCAGGTCTAGTGGGGAACTGTTATCGGGCATACCTGCTATCAAATGATCGGCTTCTTCTGAGCTTTGAAAGGTTATAGCGGCACTAGCCACAGCTTCTTCTTTGCAGGAGAAGTGGTTGGCAAACGTTCTTCTGGAATAATTGGCTCTTTGAACAATATCGTCGACGACGAAACCATCCATTCCTCGTTCAAGGGCAAGCTTGAACGCCGCTTCGGCAAGGGCAGTACCGGTTGCCTCCCGTTTAATATCACGCAAACTTTGTTTGTTCATTTGATCGCTTAAGCGCACACCTCTTCTATGGAGATTGTATGGTGACTAACATATCTATATTATTGCCCATTGGGAAATGATGCACAATGGGAAGCTATTACGGAATTGTGGCAAGTTGCCTGAATATGTTCATGTCTATGGTGCCAACTCCATTAAAAAAGCCGAGAGCGCGATAATCGCACTCTCAGCCTAAGCTTCTCTATAACTTTACTGTTTCTTCAGCTCACGGCGCTTCTTGATGGCCGAATAATTCATGTAGATACCGATAAGCAGCAGCACTACGCCAAGCACCCAATTGACGAACAAAATATCAATAATGCCGTAACCGATAAAGAAAATGCTCACAACCTGCAGTAATCGCGGACTCATTTTCATAGGTGCACCCCATCCATCATCAGTAAATTTCATTTGCCCAAGTATAGCGCACAAGATGCCGAAATACTAGCCGTAGAAGGAGATTGCGCGGCTATCGCGAATAGGGTTGTATTGCTAATTAGCACAAATGACAGGGAGGCTAACGACGACATGAAAGCGACGAAATTAAGACCATTTGTTCCATCTGGTGCGGACTATGAACTGGCACAGCGATTCTTCAAGGAACTTGGCTTCGAATGTATCCTTTCCGTGCAGGACATCAGCATCTTCCGACTATCCGAACAGGAGTTTATTCTTCAAAATCACCATAACCAGTCATTCCAGGACAATTACATGCTGGACCTGACTGTAGACGATCTGGATGCCTGGTGGACACATATCCAATCTATTATAGAGAGTGGCCATTTCCCGACGATGCGCGCGAATGAACCAAAGCTATTCCCATGGGGCCGCCGCGAACTTCATCTCATTGATCCGGCAGGCGTATGCTGGCATCTTGCGCAAGCAGATTAGTAGCCAACCATCGCAACTCAATAGCAACACGGGAGGAACATCACCATGGACATAAAACCAATCACACTTACCGGCAACAAAGTAGAGCTGGTTCCGATGACAGTCGAGCATGTCGAGGGTATCTATGAAGCAGGCCGATATCCTGAGATATGGACGCTTACTGCTGGAGCCATAGCTACACTGGACGATGCCAAGGCCGATGTCAATAAGGCACTAACACAATCGGCGGCGTTGCCATTTGTAATTTTCGATCGGGTAACAGGGCGTATCGTTGGCAGCACGAAGCTGTTCGATATCTCTATTGCGAATAGAGGGTTGGAGATCGGCTCGACGTGGCTGACCCCTTGTGTATGGCGCACAGCAATCAACACGGAATGCAAATATTTGCTGCTGAAGCATTGCTTCGAAACGCTGGGTACCATCCGCGTCCAGCTCAAGACAGATTCAAGGAATACGCGCTCCCAGCAGGCGATTGAACGCCTCGGAGCCGTGAAGGAAGGCGTGCTTCGCAACCACATGATCTATCCGAACGGCTATGTAAGAGACTCCGTCTATTACAGCATTCTTGATCGGGAGTGGCCGGTCATCAAGGAGCGGCTTCAGAGCCTGCTGAGTCCGCAGTAGCCAGCAGAACAACCAGCACAAAAACCAGAACAACAACCAGAACAACAACCAGCGTAACAATTAATTGGCGCAAAGTGATCCACCATCCCATAAAACAGTCCGGCGAGCATGATCTCATCATGCACCCGGGCTGTTTTTTGTTGTATTGGGAGCGCATCAACATGCGGATGTGGCATCCAGGAAATTCTAACGAATCGTACGGGTCTTATTTGCCCGAAAACAGTGGAAAAGTAGCTCAGAGAGCGACACAAAGGGAGGGTACCTGAAATTTTGCGACCGAAAGCAAAATTTGAGGCCTTATATTGCCAGTGCCCCGCGGCTTACAATAAGTCCAGAAGAATGAAAGCACTTACATCGAACACATCAATCCCTGGAGGTCTGCCAGCATGAGCGCCAATCTGAGCTATGAGCTGTCTACGAGGCAGCAGCCGGCAAGCCGGAAGGACAAGGCCAAGAAAGTGATCCGCAAGATGATCGGCCAGAAGTATTTGCAGGTGATGGCGCTGCTTGGCGTGGCCTGGATGGTTATTTTCAACTACATTCCCATGTACAGCGTCATAATCGCCTTTAAGGAATTTGACATCATCCATTCCGTACACGATGCACCTTGGGTTGGTTTCCAGCATTTCCGCGAGTTTCTCGAAGATGACGAGCTGCCCGGCGTCATCTGGAACACGGTTGGCATGAGCATGATCAAGCTCATCATCGGGTTCCCGCTGCCGATCATCTTCGCCCTCTTCCTCAACGAGCTGCGCTCGCTGAAGCTGAAGAAGTTCGTTCAGACCATCTCCTACCTGCCTCACTTTCTCTCATGGGTCATTCTGGGAGGGATCCTGACAACATGGCTTGCCGATGTCGGTATCATCAACAACATCCTTATCGCACTTGGCTTCATCGATGAACCGATTAGCTATTTGGCGGAGCCGAGCTACTTCTGGTCGATCGTCATCTCATCAGATATTTGGAAGGAACTCGGTTGGTCGGCCATCATCTATTTGGCGGCAATCGCAGGCGTTTCGCCGGAAATGTATGAAGCCGCTACGATCGACGGAGCGGGACGTTTTCAGAAAATGTGGTTCGTAACGCTGCCAAGCATCCAAGGTACGATAGCGATCTTGTTCATCCTAGCAGTCAGCGGCATTCTGAATTCGAATTTCGACCAAATTCTCGTGCTGCGCAATTCGCTCAATGAGAGCGCGAGCAACGTCATTGACGTGTACGTCTATCAAACCGGTCTCTTAAGCGGGCGTTATTCTTACTCGGCCGCAGTCGGATTGTTTAAATCGATTATCGCGCTGATTCTGTTGATTATGGCAAACCAAGTGTCGAAGAAGCTAAACGATACGTCGCTATTTTAATAAAAGATAAGGTGGTTGCGCCGACTGATGTTTACATCCCTACTCCGAAGAAAAACCGCCGGCGAGGCACTGTTCGATGCCGTGAATACGATCGGCATGCTGCTTATCTGCTTCGTGACGATCTATCCGATCTGGTACGTGCTCGTCAATGCCTTCAATGAAGGACAGGACGCGATGCGCGGCGGCATCTACTGGTGGCCTCGTCTGGTTAGTCTGGATAACTTCCAAGCCGTGTTCAACAACCCCGGCATTATGCTGGCCATGGGCGTAACGGTTGCGAAGACCGTTATCGGTGTTCCGGCACATGTGTTCTTCACCGCAATGGTTGCCTACGCCTTCTCCAGACGCGAGTTGGTCGGACGCAAAATCTACATGCTGCTGGGCACGATCACGATGTTTTTCAGCGGCGGTCTCATCCCGTTCTATCTGCTTATTCGCGACTTGCATATGCTCGATAATTTCTTGGTTTATATCATTCCGGCCATGTTCAACTTCTTTGATCTCATCATCTTCTTGGCTTTCTTCCGAGAAATTCCCGCTGGGCTTGAGGAAGCAGCGAGGATCGACGGAGCCAATGACTTCTCCATCTTCGTACGCGTCGTCCTTCCGGTATCGATGCCGGTTATCGCAACGATCGCTTTGTTCCACGGGGTGTATCAATGGAACGATTATTTTACGGGGATGATCTATATCAACAATATGGATTTGCAGCCGATTCAAACGTACCTGTACCGGGTTATCGCACAGTCGAGCTCCAACATTATGATGGCGGCGATGCCGGGCGGCATTACGAAGAGCGTGACCTCGCAGTCGATTAAGCTCGCCACGATGGTGGTCACAACGCTGCCAATTGTGCTGGTGTACCCGTTCCTGCAGAAATATTTTGTCAAGGGTATGATGATTGGCTCGATCAAAGGTTAGGTTATTCGTCCTAGCAGGCTGGATTCCAAGTCGGCAAAGACATTATAATAAGCGAAGCAAAGGGGTAGAACACATGGGAAAAGGTAAGGTTCAGCGCTTAATTGCTTTAACGACAGTGTTTGCGCTTGTCTTCACACTGGCGGCTTGCTCCGGCGGCAACAACAATAAGAAGAACGAAGCGGCAGCCGGCAACAACAAAGCCACGAATACTGCGGACAACACAGCGGCAGAGAACACGACAGCAGAGAACAAACCTGCCGTATCAGCCGACGAGCCAGGCTGGAAAGCCGACACGTCGCCAATCACGTTCGACTGGTATCTGAACTTCTCTTGGTTCCCGAATAAGTGGGGCGTAGACGCAACTTCCCAATACATCACGAAGAAAACCGGCGTAAACGTCAACTTCATCGTGCCGGCAGGCAACGAGAACGAGAAGCTGAATACGATGATCGCTTCCGGTTCGCTTCCGGATTTCATCACGCTTGGCTGGTATGAGGACGGCGTGAAGAAGATGATCGAGGGCGGTTTGGTAGAACCGCTGAACAAGCTGGCCGATCAGTATGACCCGTACTTCTTCAAGGTTGCTGACCCTGCGAAGACATCCTGGTACACCCAAGAAGACGGCAATGTATACGGGTATCCGAACGCATCGTCCTCTCCGAAGGATTTCGAGAAATATGCACGCGATTACACGTCGAACCAAACGTTCGTCGTACGCAAAGATATGTATGAAGCGCTTGGCAAACCAGACATGCGCACCAAGGAAGGCTTCCTGAACGCGCTCAAAGCAGCGAAGGAGAAATTCCCCGAAGTAAACGGACAGCCGCTTATCCCGCTTGGCTTGCATGAGTTTGGCGAGACCGGCAACAGCTCTCTGGAAGGCTACCTGCAGAACTTCCTTGCTGTTCCCTATGAGAAGGACGGCAAGTTATATGACCGTGTAACAGATCCGGAGTACGTAAGCTGGCTGAAGACATTCCGCAAAGCCAATGAAATGGACCTGCTGGCAAAAGACATCTTCATCGACAAACGTCCGCAAATGGAAGAGAAAATCGCGCAAGGCCGTTACTTCGCGATGCTGTACCAACGCAGTGATTTTGCCGCACAACAGAATGCTCTATTTGCCAAAGATCCGAATTCCGTCTACATCGCTATCGACGGTCCTGGCAATGATGCAGGCGACCAACCGACGCTTGCCGGCCCTGGCATCTCCGGCTGGACGGTAACGCTTATTTCCAAGAACGTGAAAGACAAAGCAAGAGCAATCCGTTTCCTTAGCTACCTTATAAGTGAAGAAGGCAACAAAGACTTGTTCATGGGCGAGCCGGGCGTTACGTATGACACCGCTGACGGCAAAGACGTGTTCAAGCCTGAAGTCCTTGAGCTGCTGAACAAAGACCGCTCTTCCTTCGATAAGAAGTATGGTGCATCGTATACCTTCTGGATGCTAATGGATACCAATATGAACTTGAAATGGGCGCCGCCGAGCGTGGAGCCGTCCAAACAAATGGAAGATTGGACCAAAGGCAAAACGCAAAGCTTCTCGCAATACGACCAAATCAATCCGACGGGCAACTCCGAGGAAGGGATTGCGAACACGAAGATCGCTCAAACATGGGGCAAAACGCTTCCGAAGCTGCTGCTTAGCAAGTCCGATGAAGACTTCGACAAAACGTTCGCGGAGTTCGTAGAGAAACGTAAAGATGCAGGCTTCGATAAGGTGCAGGCGTTCCAACAGAAGAAATATGAAGAGAACGTAGCGAAGCTGAAAGAATTTCTGAAATAGAAGACGACATACAATTCGCAACAATCGGGTAATCGAACAGCCGGCGTTGTAAGCCTCGGCCAAGAAGAGTGGTGAAGTCTGCCGCCCTTCTTGGCTGCGGGCTTTCGCCCGGCTGTTCATGCTCGTTTTCTGCGTTATACTGGTGACTAGGCATTCATCCCACTCTATGGACGTGATTTCATTTGCTTAAGAGACCGCGCATAATCAGCCGTGAAACGATTATTTATAAGCTGGAACAGCTGTCCTTGCAGAAGCGACTGTTTATTTCGTACATCCTCATCTTGCTGCTGCCGAGTCTCCTGATTTCGCTGTATATTTTTCAAGAGCTGAACGACAATTATATGAAAGACATTGTGAAGAAGTACGAGAACACGCTGGAGATCGAGCGGGTCAATATGAACAATAATATTGAAACGATGGAGCGGGCCGCGCAGCTGTCGATCTCGGACAAAGAGGTACTTTATTATCTAGAGCGGACCAGTGAACCCAACGCCACGGAGCTGATTGAGTTCGACACGACGGTGGTCTCGAATATATTGCGCCTTCAGTTCAACAATCCGAATATCGAGCATATCCGGCTGTTCTCGAATAATAAGCGAATTAACGAGCTGTGGCCTGTCATTATGCTGGAGCGGCGTATTCAAGGGGACCCTTGGTATGCGAAGGTGAACAGCTTAGACGGACAGGAGTTATGGTATTTTGACCGGATGGATCGGGAGCCGATCCGCTCACTTGTCCCCGATGCGAAGGAATACAGACCGAAGCTCTCGCTGCTGCGCGAGATCGAATATCCGGCAGGTCGCCATGTCGGCATTATGCAGGTCGATATGCTGCTGACGAATTTCTTTCAGGGCGTGTTTCATGGTACGGATACAAGCCAGTCGGAGATGTTCGTTATTGATGGGGAAGGCAAAATGTTCCGCAATGACGCCAGTCCTTTTCTGGCTAACACAGGTCTTGAAGAGACGGACATCCGCAGCGCGCTGAATCAGCATGTCACGCAAGGAACCGGACACTTCCTGTTTAACCACGACAAAACGCCGTTCCTAGGCAACTACATGTACATCGAGAA
The DNA here is from genome assembly GCF_056269305.1 of Paenibacillus sp. J22R3. Classification (NCBI taxonomy): domain Bacteria; kingdom Bacillati; phylum Bacillota; class Bacilli; order Caryophanales; family Paenibacillaceae; genus Paenibacillus; species Paenibacillus sp. J22R3. The sequence continues at coordinate 461,537 of NZ_JBWDNS010000004.1, forward strand.
GCTGGACGCTTATGTAGTTAACGTCGTATCGCTGAAGAATGTATTCGCTGATATCAATAAAACGCGTAATAAGCTTATTATGGTCAACGTGATTTTGCTGGCGATTCTGTCTGTTTCGACTTACTTTCTGAATGCGCTTATATTGAAGAAATTGCATACGCTCGCTCATTTCATGAAACGGGTGCGCCAGGGTGATTTTAACTTTGATTTCACGATCCGCGGCGGTGGCGAGGTCGGAGAGCTTGCGCATCATTTTCGCAAAATGCTAAAGAAAATCAATTCGCTCATCGCCGAGGCCGTCACGAAACAGGCTGCATCCAAGGAAGCAGAGCTGCGGACGCTCAAGAACCAGATCGATGCTCATTTCCTCTACAACACGCTGGAGAACATTAAGATGCTTGCAGAAATCGAGAACCAGCCTGTCATCTCGGATGCGCTGACTTCGCTTGGCGGCATGATGCGCTACAACTTGAAGTGGACGAGCGAATATGTGCGGCTGAAGGATGAGCTTGGACATATTACGAACTATATTGCCATTATGAACGTTCGGTTTGATCATACGGTCAGCTTGCAGATCAACATTCCGCCGGATTACTTGGATCAGGAGCTGCTCAAGATGTCCCTGCAGCCGATCGTGGAGAATTCCGTCAAGCACGGCATGAAGTTTAAGCCTTCGGAGGCGCGCAATGTTGTCATCTCGATTAAAGCCGAGGTTGTCGATTCCAGCATCGTCATCTCAATTGAGGATAACGGGATTGGCATGACAGCGGAGATGGCAGAGGAGCTGAACCGGAAAATCAGCCAAGAAGAGGTAGGCGGCCTCACCGACAAACGGGATATTTATGCGCAGCAGGAGAAGCAAACGGAAGGCAGCGGGATCGGGTTGCGCAATGTGCATCAGCGTATCCAATTATTTTATGGTACAGAGTACGGCTTGTTCGTCGAGAGCAGGGAAGGTGCTTATACGCGCGTCATTATGCGCGTACCTTATTTCATATTAAGCGGAGGGGTGACCTGACATGCGTACACTGCTGATTGTGGACGATGAACGTAATATCAGGCTCGGGCTGAAGGCGATCATTGAACGAGGTTATCCAAGGCGGTATGAGATGTTATTCGCGGCAGATGGGGAAGAAGCTCTTGGGCTGATTCAAGGCGGTCAAATAGAGATCGTTATCACGGATATTCGGATGCCGGGGATGGATGGTCTGGCGCTGATTCGCGAACTGGCGCTGCTAGAGCAGAAGCCGGTCGTTATGATCCTCAGCGGACATGATGATTTCCATTATGCGAAGGAAGCGATGCTCTACGATGTACGGGAGTATCTGCTCAAACCGATTGTTCGGGATGAACTGTTCGCAGCGCTTGAGCGGGTGGAGCGAGAGCTGGAGCGGCAAGCGGCACTGTCCGAACGGCTGGGAGAGGTGCATCACTATCGTGACGAGCTGCTGGCGAGCCAGTTGAATTATATCTTCCTGCATCCGGATATGGCGGAGACCGAAATTGCTGAACGTTGTGCCAAAGCAGGCTGGGATGCGCTTGTTGAAGCTCGGGATTCGTCGGGGGTTGGGGCAGGAGCGGGTGAGGCGCGCGGTTACGTGATCGCACTGCTGAAGCTTCGAGGCGGATTGTCCTCCGGGAAAGCAGGTCAGCTGGAGGCGCTGCTGGCGACTCGGCCTAGCGGAGTTCGGTTTTATTTTAAAGATAAGGATGAGCGGTTAGTCGTTATTGGCGAGGAGGCCGTAGGGCCGGGGGGATTGCTCGCGTTCATGAAGGAGCATCATGTTTCGGCGCAAATCGGGGTAAGCGAGCCGTTGAATGGCGCAGGCGGAGTCAAACAAGCCTATGCCGAAGCGCTTGAGGCGCTGAGGTACGGCTTCTTGCAGGCGGTAACTGCCGAGCCGGTGCTGCTGCAATATGATCGGAAGAGATCTCGCCATCAGGAGAGCCACTTGCCGATCGAGGACATCCGGCGTCTGGCGAATATGCTCGGCACCGAACGGGATAAGGAAATGAAGCAGATTCTGACGGAGCTTCTTGATCCGAAGAAGCTGACCGGCTTCGATATCGCGTCGATCGAGGAAATCAGCAAGCAGCTGAATGAGCTTGTGTTTGACCGCGTATTCAATCAGTACGGCGAGGAATCGGTGGAAATTCTGCGGATCTACAAGAAGGTCGGCTGCATGTATAACTTCGAGACGATTCATGATTATTTTCACAGCGTGGAGGATTTGCTGCTGCGGTTGAACGATTATGTGAAAGGGCTGCGCCTTGTGCATGTCGAGCATAAGGAGATGAAGAAGGCGGTCAGCTACATACACGACAATTATCATCGGGACCTGAATATGGCGACGGTATCGAACCATGTCTCGCTGAACTACTCGTATTTCAGCCAGGCGTTCAAGGAGTTTACCGGCGAGAGTTTCGTCGTCTACTTGAAGCGGGTACGTATCCAGAAGGCGAAGTCGCTGCTGGAGGAAACGGAGCACAAAATCTACGAAATCAGCGAGCAGGTCGGCTTCGAGAATTCGAAGCAGTTCAATCGCGTCTTCCGCGAGATGGAAGGCATCTCGGCGATGGAATATCGAACGAAGCACGCGGTGCAGCATCGCGTGTGAGAGAGGGGCAGCCGGAAGTGGGCTGCCCTTTTTTTGCGGCGAGGCGGAGGGATCGCCGGAGCTGCATGGCAGCATGCGCCAAAGCTGTGGCAGATTTCGCCGGGGGACTGTGCAGCATGCGCCAAAGCTGTGGCAGATTTAGCCGGGGGGACTGTGCAGTATGCGCCAAAGCTGTGATGGCCAACACGCGCCTACACGATGCTGGTCACCCCCCCCAATACCACTTCGAGCCCAAATGTTGCACAATATGCAATATATCTACCATCTCAATCGTAAAACAGCGCAAATGTTGCACAAAAGGCAGCATTACCTTAGAATACGAGCCCTAAAAGGCCATAACGAGCCCAAATGATGCATAATGCGCAACAAATCCAACTAACCAGCCGTAAAACGCTAGTTTTGTTGCAGGAAATGCAACATTTTCGTAAATGATGCGGTGAGGAAGTGCCATATCAGCCTCTAATGTATGGCTCCACAGATGCACTCCATTCCGCTTCATTTTACCTGCGAAAAAAAGGAAATGGCAGATTAATAGTATGCTATAATCCGTTTAAAAGTGGTTGCTTTAAACGTGCAAGGAGTCCAATTCGAGCAGGAGGCTGTCATGGAAACCAATCAAGCCAAGAAGCATGAGGAGCAAATTGCCAGAGCCAATCAAGCAACGGAGGAAGGAAGCTCGCGGATTTCGGAGGAGCGCTTCCGACTTCGCTATCATTTGATGCCGAGAACCGGCTGGATGAACGATCCGAATGGACTTGTATACTTCAAGGGCAGCTACCATGCCTTCTATCAGTACTATCCGCACGAGCCGAAATGGGGACCGATGCACTGGGGGCATGCCAAGAGCGAGGACCTCGTCAACTGGACCCATCTTCCGGTCGCACTGGCACCCTCGGAACCCTATGATCAAGGCGAAAGCGGCGGCTATGGCTGTTTTTCTGGAAGCGCTGTCGTAGATGGCGATAAGCTTGCACTGTTGTACACTGGGCATGTTTCCGGCAATTTGCCGGTAGAGGTACAGTGCTTGGCTGTCAGCTCAGACGACGGCAACACGTTCACGAAAAGCGAAGCGAATCCGGTTATTCCGGGACCGCCGGAAGAGGGCTTGTTCGGCTTCCGCGATCCGAAGGTCTGGAAGCATGAAGATACATGGTACATGGTGATCGGAAGCGGTCAAGAAGGCCGAGGCAATGTGCGGCTGTATGCTTCTTCGGATTTGCGTGAGTGGCGCTATGTGAGTATCGCCGCTGACAGCGATGGCTCGCAGGGGGATATGTGGGAATGCCCGGATCTGTTCCCGCTTGGCGGAGGAGAGAATCATGTGCTGATTGTCTCTCCCATGAACATGGGAGCAACGAAGACGATGTACTTGTCCGGGACGTTCGACTACGAAGAGGGTAAGCTCACGACTACGCGTGCGGAACGACTCGATTACGGTTTCGACTTCTATGCGCCGCAGACGCTGGAAGACGATCAAGGCAGACGCATTCTGTTCGGATGGATGAATATGTGGGGAGCTACGATGCCTGAGCAGCAAGACGGATGGATGGGCGCGATGACGATTCCGCGTGAGCTGTTCTTGCAGCCGGACGGCAGCATTCGTATGCTTCCCGTGCAGGAACTGCAGAAGCTTCGGGGAGTGCGATACGAGATCGAATCGCAGGTAATCGAAGCAGATACGGAAGTCGCCCTGCCTGGTATCGCATCGGATGCGGTGGAAATCATCGTAGTGTTCGACGGCGATGCGGCCGAGTTTGGCCTCAAGCTGCGCTGCTCGGCGGACGGCAGCGAATATACCGAAATCGGGTATCGCGCCGCGGACCGCACGCTCTATGTGAACCGCGATCATGCGGGTCTGGGCGATGGCGGAATCAGTGAGGTTCAGCTTGCGCCGCAGGACGGCGGACAGCTGAAGCTCCATCTGTTCCTCGACCGTTCTTCGCTGGAGCTGTTTGCGAATGACGGCGAGAAAACGATGACGAACCGAATTTATCCGCAGCCGGATAGTTTGGGGGCTTGCCTGTTCAGTCGTGGGGGAAATGCAGTTCTTCGTTCATTAGAAAGCTATGAGCTGAAGTCGATTTACTAGATATACAATGCGAAAGGGTCTGCCAGGAAGGGGGCCACTGAAGAACTTAGATTTTCTGGCGATCTTAGCGATTCGGTTTTTTTGTGACATTGCTCTCTAGCTGGTGTAAGGAGTGCAACACATTCGCTACTTTCTAGTCTCAAATGACGTATGACGTGTACTTCGTACAATTCATACGTTTTTTTCTAGTGAATATAGCTGGTTATCCGAATTTCAAATGCATTTTATACACGTTAAGTACTTTTTTTCTCGAAAGGCTTCGGTTTGTCGTGTAGTTTGTACAACTCAAGGAGGAAGCCGATTAAAACTTCTATATAAACCCCTGGCTCTGGCAAGTAAATGGAAAGTCTATGCCTTTCAGCAGCAGAACTTTTTCAGTGGTCCCCCAGGCAGCAGGCTTTATCTTTTTTCTAGGTGATAAGATCAAACGAAGATTTAGTTTAAAAAATCGAATGAGGTCAACTGAATTAAAAATGAATAGGAGTACAACGATGTCTGAAAATTTAACTGTAAGAGGGTTACAGGAATATATCAGAGGCTTTGACCATCAACCAGATAAGAAAAATGATTATTTTCTTAAACTAGTTGAAGAAGTCGGGGAATTAGCGGATGTACTAAGGAAAAATAAAAGATTAGATCAAACAGGAAACATAAAAGGAACGGTTGAAGAGGAGTTATACGACATACTTTACTATGTTTCAGCGTTAGCTAATATTTATGAAGTTGACTTAGAAAAATGTTTCCATCTGAAAGAAGAAATAAATAGGGAGAAATATAAAAATAAAGAAATAAAACCCATCATCTAGCAATGAGCAAATCCGGTATGTAAAAAACGTAAATTCCATCGAGCAGTTAATGAATATTATTTACGACAGACCAATCCAACCTCGGATTGGTCTGTTTTCTATGGTCAAAAGGTGGAATCTATCAGGTTTTGACACGCTCGCGCTTCCCCCATAATGAAGTAGACAACCGTCAACCGAGGAGGGAAGCAGATGAAATTTGGCGCTTGTTATTATCCGGAGCATTGGCCGGAGGAACGCTGGGAGCTGGATGTGAAGCTCATGAAGGAAGCCGGGCTGAACGTGCTGCGCATCGGCGAATTTGCTTGGTCGAAGCTGGAGCGCTACGAAGGCAGCTACGATTTCTCATGGATGGATCGCATCATTAATCTATTGGCAGCCGAAGGAATCGAGGTCATCTTAGGGACACCAACCGCCGCACCGCCGAAGTGGCTCATGGACAAACACCCTGACATCTATATGCGGGACAACAAAGGCATAGCGCGAGGTTTCGGCAATCGAAGGCATTACTGCTACAACAATCCCAACTATATGGTAGCCTCGGATCGCATTGTAACCGCAGTCGCGCAGCAATACGGCGAGCATCCGAATGTCATCGCTTGGCAGACGGATAATGAATTCGGCTGCAACGATACGGTGTATTGCTATTGTGACTACTGCAAAGCAGCCTTTCAAGCTTGGCTGGGCCAGAAATATACAAGCATCGATCAGCTAAACGAAAGCTGGGGAACGGTATTCTGGAGTCAAACCTACAACGAGTGGGAGCAAATCGTGCTTCCGGCTTATACGGTCTTCCATCTGCATAACCCGGGGCTAGAGCTCGATTATCGCCGGTTTGCTTCCGATTCCGTCATCGCGTATCAGAAACGACAAATTGACCTGCTGAAGCAGCTTGCCCCGAGTCAGCCCGTCACCCATAACATGTGGTCGGAGATGAATGAGATCAACAGCTTCGAGCTGTCTAAGGATCTGGATTTCGCTTCGTGGGACATCTATCCCAATCTCTGTTTTACGGATCAACCGGACCCTCGCGAAAGCGCCATTCAGCTCGATATGGCCCGCGGTGTGAAGCAAGCTCCCTTCTGGGTGTTGGAGCATCAGAGCGGTGCACCGGGTGGCAACATCATGTTCCCAACGCCGCGCCCGGGGGAGCTACGCAGATGGACGTATCATTCGGTTGCCCACGGCGCCGATGCGATCGTGTATTTCCGCTGGCGGACCTGCTTGTTCGGCGCGGAGCAGTTCTGGCATGGCATCTTGCCCCATGACGGCATTCCGGGAAGGCGGTATGACGAAATCAAACATGTTGGTGAGGAGCTGAAACGAGTCATGCCGCTCATCGAAGGCAGCAGCGCAGGAGCAGAAGTCGCCATCATTCGTTCCTACGACAATGAATGGGTTATGGATATTCAACCTCAGGTGATGGGCCACCGATATATCCGCCATCTCAAAAGCTATTATCGTTATTTCTATGACCGTCATATTCCGGTTGATCTCCTGTCCGACGAGGCGGATTTCAGCCGTTATCGACTTGTCGTCCTGCCGCATTATATGCTGTCCAAGCCGGAAGCCAAGCAGCGAATCTATGATTATGCGGCGCAAGGCGGCACGGTTCTGCTGGATTTCCGTTCCGGCTCACGGCTGTGGGACAACCGGATGTCGGATCAAACGCTGCCCGGCATCTATCGGGAGCTCCTTGGCATCTCGATTACCGACTACGGCATCCTGCGAGAAGGTCAAACGCGCAGCGTCCAGCTATCCCAAGACACAAACAGCTACAACGCCAAGACCTGGTATGACGTCATCCAGCCCGAGATGGCGGAGCCGATCGCTTGGTTCGGCGAAGATTACTACACCGGATCGCCTGCAGCAACACGCAATCGGTATGGTCAAGGCACCGCCTATTACTTAGGCATGGAGCCGCAGCCTGCCCTAATGTATGCACTTATGGATCGCATATGCACCGATGCCGGAGTAACGCCAATAGAGGGCATACAGGTTCAAGGCAGCATCGAGCTCATGCGAAGGGTAAGCGACAGCGGCACCGAGTATATTTTCGCTATCAATCACGGTACAGACCATCAATCCATCACGCTCGCAGAGCCGCTGTACGAACTTACAACGGAGCAAACCATAGCGGTGGGCACGATCGAATTACCGGGCAATGGCGTGTTTCTCTTCCGCAAGGATCACCCGCTACTAGGGTGATAAGTTGCAGTTTATCAGGTTGTTGATGTTACCCGCCCCTTGCATAATAAAACAAGGATGAGAAATAGGGTTGAAAGGAGTACGGCAGTGTGAAATCAATCGCTCCAACCAGGCAAGACACAGTACCAAACAAACGCAGCTTCGGTAGAAAAGTCATTATGCAAAGACAGCTGATCTACATGTCTGTTCCGTTCGTCCTCCTGATTGTCCTGTTCTCCTACGTCCCGCTTTGGGGATGGGTAATGGCGTTTCAGCGGTACACGCTTGGCAAAGGGATTAAACACAGTCCCTTCGTCGGCTTCGATAATTTCGTCGCGCTCTTCCAAGATGAACAGTTCTACCATGTGCTGCGCAACACGCTTGCCATGGGGCTGCTGCAGCTGATCACCGGTTTCGTATGCGCCATTGCGCTGGCCCTGCTGCTGAACGAGGTCAGGTTCGTCTGGTTCAAGCGGGTGATCCAAACGATTACCTACATTCCTCATTTTGTCTCTTGGGTCGTCATTGCGAACATTACGCTCACGATGCTTTCTCCGGACGATGGGATGCTGAACCGCATTCTGATGAAGCTTGGCATCATCCAGGAACCGCTCTACTTCATGGGCGAGGAAAAATGGTTCTGGTTCATCCATACGACGGTCAGCTTGTGGAAGGAGCTGGGCTGGAGCACCATTATCTTCTTGGCGGTATTAGTTGGGCTGAATCCCGAGCAATATGAAGCGGCGGAAGTCGATGGCGCAAGCCGTTTTCAGAAAATGTGGTACATCTCCATTCCGGGCATCATGCCGACCGCGATTCTGCTGCTCATCTTAAATGTCGGCTGGATCATACAGGGCGGCTTCGAGTCGCAGTATTTACTGGGCAATCCAATCGTCGTCGATTATTCCGAGGTGCTCGATCTCTATGCGCTGCGCTACTCGACACAACTGGGAGACTTCTCGTTCGGGGTTGCAATCAGCATGTTTAAATCGGTTGTCAGCGTAGTAATGGTGCTGGGCGTTAACTACTTGGCCAAGAAAACGAATCAAAGCCGATTAATCTAGCAGCGCGTTTACACGTACACAATCACAATCCCGACAAGAAAAGGAGGGTGGTCAAGAATGGACCGCAATCGGGCGTGGGGCGCAATCGCGTTCAACACTTTTAACCTTACGCTGCTGCTTCTCATCGGCATGGCAACCTTGTTTCCCTTCTTGAACCTCATTGCGGTGTCGCTTAACGATCCGCTCGATTCCTTGAAGGGAGGAATAACGCTCCTGCCCAGAGAATGGACACTAATGAATTACAGAGCGATATTGAGCGATGACGCGCTTGCATGGTCGGCTGTTCGTTCCGTTATTCGTACCTTGCTTGGCACCGTGCTCGGCGTTACGGGCACTGTCATGATTGCCTATACGCTAAGCCGCAAACAATTCATCTTCCGCAAAGCGTTTAACGTCATCTTGGTCATTACGCTCTACGTGAACGGCGGCCTCATTCCGACGTATCTGCTGATCAAGAACCTGGGGTTAATGAATCATTTTGCCGTCTATATCATTCCCGGCTTAATCGGGGTGTTCAATGTCATCCTCATTCGCAGCTACTTCGATCAGCTTCCGGAAGGACTGGTAGAATCAGCGCAAATCGATGGAGCGACCGACTTTCAGACGCTGTTTCGAATTGTGGTACCCATCAGCTTGCCGGTAATTTCGACCATCACGTTATTCATCGCGGTTGGTCATTGGAATTCCTGGTTCGATAACAATCTCTATGCCAGCCGCAATCCGGATTTGAGCCTGCTGCAGTTTGAATTACAGAAGATTCTGCTGCAAAGCGTCAGCCAAGTTGCGAATGCGAATGAACATGTGGACGGTAAAGCGATTCAGTCGAACCCCGATACGATTCGGGCTGCCCTGACCATCGTAGTTACGATGCCGATTCTGCTGGTCTATCCATTCCTGCAAAGGTATTTTGTCAAAGGCGTTACATTGGCTGCAATTAAGGAATAACGAAGGCTTCGCACAATATCAAACGGAGCGATCGATCCGTTGATATATACAAAAACGAGGATTGAAAGGGAGTCTAACGATGAAGGGTAGAAGGCTAAAGCGAAGTTTGACATTCGGACTCATCATTACCGTACTGGCAGTGCTTATTACAGGCTGCGGTTCCTCCAATAATAACAATAACGATGGGGCAGCAAACACAAACGAACCGGCGAAGAGCACGAATACAGCAACAAACGAAGCCAATACAGGCAACAATACGACAGCAGAGGCAGAGCCGGCAGCGGACTTAAGTCCGATCGAGTTTACGATCAACACGGCAGATGACAAGCTGAAATGGGATACGCCAATTACGAAAGCGATTACAGACAAAACAGGCGTGTCGCTCAAGTATGACCTCTCCGTTGGCGATCAATTTCAGAAATGGGATCTATGGCTGGCGGCCGGAGACTATCCGGATGTCGTCGTGCTCGATGCCAACTATACACAGAAGTTTAAAGATGCCGGTGCCATTATCCCGCTTAACGATCTGATCGAGAAATACGGTCCGAACATTAAAGACAAGTATGGCAAATACTTCAACCTGCTCAAAGACAAAGACGGCAATATCTACTCCTTGTCCGGCGTCAACAAGAGCGAAGAAGCGGCAGCCAACTCGACGGCCAACTTTATCGTGCAATACGATGTGCTGAAGGAAGCCGGCTACCCGGAAATCAAAACCTTCGATCAGCTCTACGACGTCATCAAAGCGTATGCCGATAAACACCCGCAAATCGACGGGAAGGATACCATTGGCTTCGCCGCTTCCATGGCCAGCTGGACGATGAAGATTGAGTTCAACAACCCGGTCATCAATGCGCTTGGACTGCCTGACCATGACCGTTCCCGCATTGATGCAAGCGGCAATGTAACGTACAACCCGGTTTCCGATGAATCCAAGGCTTACATGAAGTTCCTAAACAAGCTGTATAATAATGGGCTATTTGACAAAGAAGCCTTCTCGCTCGACAACATTGCAACGAAAGCCGCACAAGGCCGCGTCCTTGCTGCTTATTCACCGGGCTGGTTCTTAGGAGACGCTGAAGCCTCCCTGCGTAATTCGGGTCATCCGGAACGCGCCTATGCTCATATTCCGATTTATTTCTCGGAAGGGACGGAAGATCACTCCAACACGTTGACACCTACGCAAGCGGGCAGCTACCAATGGACGATCAGCAAGAACGCGAAGAACCCGGAGCGCATGATTCAGATGATTGATTTCCTTTTCTCCGATGAAGGTCAAATCCTCACTCAGTGGGGAATTGAAGGCACTCACTTTGATGTGAAAGACGGCCACCGCGTACTGAAGCCGGAGCTTATCGCACAGCGTCTTGCCGATCCGGATACGGATTACAAGGAAGGCTTCCACGGCATCGGAACAGGCAACTTCTCGTGGTTTGGAGTGGGCAATGGCGCGAAGCTGGCTGATGGCGACTACTCCACACCGCTTACGAAGGATATGGTTATCGCCAACTACGATGACATGACGAAGGAAGTGCTGGCGAAGTACGGCAAGCAGGTATGGGCTGATTTCTTGCCGCCGGTCGAGTATGTACCGGGTTATATCTGGCAGCTCACGCCACCAGAGTCAACGAAGGTGGAAGAACAGAAGATCGATGATACATGGCGCAAATACTTGCCGAAGATCATCATGTCGAAGGATGACGCTGCGTTCGATTCCAATTGGAAGGATATGCAGGATGGCATCAACAAGAATGGTCTGGAGAAAGTAGAAGCGGCTTATACGCAGCTATGGGCGGATTTTAATGCCAAGTACAACAGCATATTAGGCCAGTAATCGTTTATTGTTAAGCTACTCCTTGTTCGCAGCACTTGCGGGCAAGGAGTATGTTTCGTGCAGCAGCGGGAGGAAATCAGCTTGGGTAAAGCGAATGAGTGAGAAACGAACAGCCACGAAAGGTGCGAGGTAGCCGCGACATGAAAATACGGACAAAGCTGATCGTAGCCAATTTACTCGTTGTTTTGCTTCTGCTGGGCTCCCTTACGTATGTGCTCATGAAACGCAGCAGCGATCTGGTCTACGAGCATATCATCGAGAATGCCGAACTCTCGCTGTCTCAAGTAAGCGCGAATTTCGATAATAAGCTGAGCTCCTATGAGGAGAATGCGAACACGTTATTCTTGAACTCTTCCCTGAATGAGAAACTCCAGAAGAAATATAAGGATCAGCAGGAAGCGTATGATACGTATTTTGACTATTACCAGCCGTTTATATCTGCCGTCCAAGCGACCAAGGCGATCTCTCATCTCAACTTATATACCGATAACCCCACCTTTCTATTCGCGAATGTGTTTCTGATCGATGAGGAGACGCGCCAAAGCGATTGGTATCGCAAGGTGTTTAATAACCGAATTGGCGGTTACTGGACCGGACCCTATACGCCGCTTCTTGAACATAAACCGGTGTTCAGCTTCCGTAAACGAATGAACAATTTCGAGCCGGATTCCCCGAATGTGGTCTCGATCGAAATCCAGCTTCGTGTGTTATCGGAGCTTATTAATGTAGAGAGCAAAAGTAAGCGTTTTATTTTTACGCTCGCAGACGGTACGGTGCTGATTGATAGTGCGCAGACCGGCGGGATTACGCAGATAAAGGAGCTGCCTTTTTATTCGAAAATCATGAAAGAAACAGAGGGAAGTTTCAGCTACGAGGATGAGCATAACAGCTATCAGATCATGTTCCAGACGCTTGAATCTCACAACTCGGTGAGAGGGATGAAGGTGCTGACTTTTATTCCGACCAATGAGCTGATGCCAAAGATCGAACAGCTTCGCTCGCTCTCGATTCTCTTGTTTCTGATCGCGATTGTTGTTTCTGCTCTCTTCATTTCCACGATATCGGTAGGGCTGACGCGCCGGTTGACGGAGCTGTCGTTTCGGATGAAGCGGGTGCATAAGGATAACTTTCAGAGTTTCGTCGAAGTTAGGGGCAAGGATGAGGTTGCGCAGCTGGGGCAAATGTTCAATCTGATGGTGCAGCGGGTCGGGCAGCTCATTCAAGAGGTGTATCAGTCGGAAATCGATCAGAAGGAGCAGGCACTGCGGACGAAGGAAGTGGAGCTGTACGCGCTGCAGACGCAGATCAATCCGCATTTTCTGTTCAATGTCCTGAATATGATCCGAGGCAAGCTGCTGATCGCCGGCGAGCGGGATACGGCCAAAGTCGTAGGGCTTCTGGCGAAGTCGTTCCGAATGATGCTGCGTAATGGCGGCCCTACGATTACGCTGAGTGAAGAAATGGAGTTTATCTCGATCTATCTGCAAATCCAGCAGCATCGGTTCGGCGATAAGTTCACCTTTGCCATCGCGATTCCACCGGAAGCACTGGATGTGAATTTGCCGAAGCTGTGCATTCAGCCGCTTGTCGAGAACGCGATTACGCATGGGGTGGAGCTGAGTCCGATGCAATCTTGCATTCAGATTAGAGGGGAACTGGTTGAAGGCACGCTTCAGATCACTGTGGAAGACGATGGTCTCGGCATGACACCGGAGCGTCTAACCGAGATACAAGCCGGCTTGCAGCAGGATTCACTGGAAGTCACCTCCCACATCGGCCTTCGTAACGTGAATCGGCGATTGAAGGTCAGGTATGGGGACAGCTATGGACTAACCGTGCAGAGCGAGCAAGACGTAGGAACGAAAGTGACGATATTCATTCCCATGCAGCAGGCGGATAATGGAGGCGGAACAGATGTATAGCGTACTGATCGTGGAAGACGAGCCGCTCGCAAGAGAATCGCTTAAATATGTAATCGATTGGGAGGATTACGGATTCCAAATCCGAGCGGAGGCGGAGGACGGCAGACGGGCGCTTGAGCTTATGCAGCGCAACCACTACTCGCTTGTCCTTACGGACATTCGCATGCCGACGATGAACGGGCTGGAGCTGATCGCCAAGCTGCGGGAATTCACGGATGTCCCGGTCATTATTCTCAGCGGGTACGAGGACTTTGAATATGCACGGCAAGCACTCAAGATGGGGGTTCACGACTACCTGTTGAAGCCTGTGGAGGAAGAAGAGTTAATTGCGATTTTGGAGCGGATGGGTCAGAGCATCTCGGAGAAGCGGTCGTTACAGCGACAGCATCATCTGGGTTTGACTGCCCTTCGCGATCAAGTGCTTCGGAAGCTTGCGCATGGTCCGCTCAGCCGAAGCGAATACGAGGAAGCCATTCGAATGATCGGCAGCGGGATGGGAGAAGGACCGCTTCGCACCCTGCTGGTGGAGATGGATTCCCTCTCTTCGCCAAGCCCGGCTCTGACCGAGCATGATGCGGAGTTGAAGCGATATGCGGTGCGTAATATCCTGGAGGAACTGTGCGGTGGTGGGGGGCTAGTGTTCGAGATGACCGAGGAACGGTACGGCATCGTTATGATCGAGCTGGAGGACGAATATGAAGGTGATGGATTGCTTGCATTCACCGGGAAGCTGCGAGACGCTGTTGCCGTGAATGCCAAAGAAACGATCAGTATCGGCGTCGGGAGCGTGGCCTCGAACGGGAGAGAGCTCGCGCCAGCCTTCGCCGCAGCAGAGGAAGCGCTCGACGGGAAGTTTCTGGTGGGCAGCGGTTCGATTCTGTTTGGCCGGCATGCGATGGCGCATACGGGCAGCGGCGTTGGCGGCGGCTTCCAAAGTACAGGCAAGCTGCAGTCTGGCGTGCTTGAGGCGATTTCCAATTTGCAAGATGAACAGCAGGTGGAGGAAGCCATTGAACGGTTATGGGAAGGTTTCAAGGCAGAGCAAGCGCCGGGAAGTGTCGTTCGTAAGAGCGTGCTGGAGCTGCTCGTCCAATTGCAGCAGTTGGTCAGAGAGCTCGGCGCCAGTGCCGACGGCCTCTTCGAATATGAGCTTGGCGACTACGAACGGGTCATGAAATGCAAGACAATGGAGGAGCTGCAGCTTCTCGCAAGTCGAAAGGCTATGGATGTGCGAGCGCGGGTATGCGGGATGAAACAGCTGCAGCCGAGCACGCTGGTTACAACGGTGAGGAAGCTTGTTCAGGAGCAGTATCACACCAACATTAGCTTACGGAGTATCGCTCAGCAGGTCTTCTTGAACCCCAATTACTTGGGCAAGATGTTCAAGGCCGGAACCGACGAGTCGTTCAACGATTATTTGCTTAAGGTGCGCATGGAGAAGGCGAAGGAGCTGCTCCGACAGTCGGATAAGAAGGTTTACGAGATTGCTGAGGCTGTCGGATATGGCGAGCTGGATTGGTTCTATAAGCGGTTTAAGAGTTATGCCGGGATGAGTGCGGGAGAGTATCGGATGAAATGATAGATTCGTATCTGGTTACATCCGCTCCCATGTTCGGTGGAGCGACGTTAGGGCCTATTGAATCTCTAACGGTTGTCAGTGTGGCTATTTCATACGAGGAACATCTTTTAAACGGCTAACGGTTGTGAGCATCGTTATTCGCTGCGTAAGGGTGGATTCTACCGGGAAAATGCCCTAATAAGCCCGCTGGCAACCGTTAGAAAATAAAAACGGGCTTTTTGGGCCATATAACCACTGTCACAACCGTTACAGGTTAGGAGATGGCTGTAACCAGGCAGGTAGGTTGCTCGACCTAGAGCGATGGAGGATGTCCTCCCATCGCTTTTTTGCTTATAACGGATTCATTTTGCGGTAGGCTAGCGGCGTCAATCCGGTCATTTTCTTGAAGATGCGGTCAAAATGTCCCGTGTTCTCGAACCCGGTCCGCTCCGCTACGACGATGACTTTAAGATCCGTCTCCTTGAGCAGGCGCTGCGCCTCGCGAATTCGCGTCAGATGAACGTATTCGATCAGGGTGAAGCCGGTGACCGTCTTGAAGCTTCGGCTGAGATAGTAGGGGCTCATGAAGAATTGTTTCGCGAGATCAGCTAGTGCGAGCTTGGTGTCATAGTGCTCGTTGATGTGCAGGGCGACCTCGGATATTTTCTGATGGAGAGCAGTCGGCTGCTCGGGTTTCGTGAATTCTGAGTCCGTCGGTGCGGGATGCCTTGCCGCGAACAGAAGCAGTTCGGTTAGCAGCAGTCGCAGATAGGATTCGAAGCCGGGCCGCTGCTCGGAGGCTTCGGTGATCATTTTGCCTAGCAGCTGGCGGACGAATAATTGCTCGTGCGGCGTAAGGTGCAGCAGCAGCGCGTTATGCCCGAATGGTTGCAGCAGCAGCGGGTCATAGAGGGGATGCTCCGTTCCGAGGAAGGCATCGCTGAAATTGATGACGATCCGTTCATGCTCCGGAGGTCCAAGCTCAGAGGAGTTGTGGACGACCTGTTTATTCACCAGCACGAAGTCGCCGGACGTAATCGAATAGGAGCGGTCCTCGATGAAATGCACGCGCTGCCCCGACACCAAATAATAGATTTCATAGGTAGGGTGAAAGTGGTTGTTTCGTCCAAACGGCTTCGTTCGATGCACATGCTGAATATAGAAATCGCCTTCCTCATCTCCATAGGAGAGCGGTTCGTCGACGGTGAGCTTCAATTGATGTCCTCCTTGCATCCTAGCGGATCATCTAAACAGGATATCTTTACTTTAGCGCAAGATAGGTGAATAAACCATCACTTTGAGCAAAATATGTCACGATATTCGGCAAATATTGCGTTATGCTGAGTAGAGATACGGACTTTAGAGGAAGGTGGTACATCCCACTATGCGTAATTTTATGGATGATGATTTTTTACTACATAACGAGACAGCAAAGCGGCTTTATCATGAATACGCGAAAGCAATGCCGATCCTGGATTATCACTGTCACCTGAGTCAGCAGGACATCTATGAGAATAAAAGCTATACCAACCTGACGGAAGTTTGGCTGTATGGCGATCATTATAAGTGGCGGGCGATGCGCGCAAACGGCATTGAAGAGAAATACATTACCGGCGGCGAAGGGGTCAGCGATTATGACCGTTTCCTCGCTTGGGCGCGGACTGTGCCGATGACGCTTGGCAATCCGCTCTATCATTGGTCGCATCTGGAGCTGCGCCGATTGTTTGGCATCGAAGAGCTGATCAATGAGAAGAACGCGCCGATCATTTGGGAGAAGGCGAATGCCAAGCTGCGCGGCGGCGGGTATGCCGTACGGGATTTCATCCGTGACGCAGGCGTGGAAGTGGTTTGTACGACGGATGATCCGATCGATTCGCTGGAGCATCATGCGCTGTTGGCACAGGAGCCTGATCTGGGCTTCCGCGTACTGCCATCGTTCCGTCCGGATAAGGTGCTGGAAATTAACCGTGCTCCGTTCGTCGGTTATATTACGAAGCTGGCCGAGGCTTCGGGGCGGAGCAGCATTGAGAGCTATGACGAGCTCCTGCTTGCGCTGAAGGAGCGGGTACAGTTCTTCCATTCCGTCGGCGGACGAGTGTCCGATCATGCGCTCGATTATGTGCCTTGGGCGGAGACGACGCGCGAGGAGGCGGCGGGGATTTTTGCGCGGGCACTTCAAGGCGGAGGTGTTTCGCTCGAGGAGGAGCAGAAGTACAAATCCTATACGCTGGTTTACTTAGGCGAGCTCTATGCGGAGCTTGGTTGGTCGATGCAGCTGCATATGAATGCACATCGTAACAATAATGCGCGAACCCTTCGCGAGCTTGGCGTGGATACGGGGTTTGATTCGATGAACGACAGTCCGGTAGCTGTACCGCTTGTCCGGTTGCTGAGCAAGCTGGATGAGCACGATAAACTGCCGCGTACGATCGTGTATTCTTTGAATCCTGCAGACAACAACGTGTTGGCATCGCTGATCGGCAGCTTCCAAGGCGGCGGTATTCCGGGAAAAATCCAGCTTGGCGCCGCTTGGTGGTTTAACGATACGAAGGACGGCATGCTGGAGCAGCTGAAATCGCTTGCGAATATGGGCTTGCTCAGCCGGTTTGTCGGCATGCTGACAGACTCTCGCAGCTTCCTCTCGTATACTAGGCACGAGTATTTCCGTCGGATATTCTGCAATTTGATTGGCGAGTGGGCGGAGAACGGGGAAGTTCCTGCGGATGCGGAACTGCTCGGCGGACTTGTGCAGGCGGTGTGCTACGAGAATGCAAGAGGGTATTTCCGGTTCTAGCTTTCAGTAAAGTGACAAGGTAGAAGACCATTCAGGAGGGATACCATGGAGGGCAAACTGACATCACCCGATGAGATCAACAGGCAGTTGTATCCGCACGGCGAAATTCATCAGACTGTTCACCGCGTTACCGATGTTGGGGAGGAGCTGGTTGAGTTCTATCGGCAGCAGGGGTACGCTGCGGTATTGGATGTGTTGTCAGGCGCTGATATCGGGCGTGCAACTGAAGCGATTATGGCGCATATTGCCGATGATCAGACAGCCGTGAAGGTGCAGTTTGTGAAGCCGAGGAGCGAGCTTCACAGCGATGAAGAGCGTGAGCTCGCCGTCCGCAAATTGTATGAGTTTGTGGAGGTCGATGATCGGTTGCGAGCAATCGCCTATCATCCGGATATATTGGCTGTCGTGGAGAAACTGCTCGGCGCGAAGCCGAAGCTGGTACAGGATATTGCACTGCTCAAGCCGCCGAAGGGCGGGGGCGAGAAGCCGTGGCATCAAGATATGGCCTACGGCAACCTGGCTTATGATCGGTCTGTGATCGGCGTTTGGATTGCGCTTGACGAAGCAGGACTCGATAACGGCTGCATGCAAATTATCCCCCGTTCGCATATGAACGGCGGCATTCCGCATTATGCGGAGCGGGATTGGCAGCTATGCGATACAGTTGTGCCTGTCGAGCGCAATGTCGCCGTGCCGCTTGCACCGGGCAGTGCGCTGTTCTTCCATGGGCTGCTCATGCACGGCACCGCATACAATTTCTCGCAGAAGCGCCGCCGTGCGCTGCAGTTTCATTATGCGCCGGATACCGCCGAGAAGATCAGCCCGAGAGAGTATAAGCGTATGTTTACGAGCGAGATGACAGGGGTGGATTGCTAGCCTTTGTATGAAAAGAAGGGATATCTCATCCAGGCCGTTCGTAATGACGGCAGGTGAGATATCCCTTCTTTATTTGCGAGCAGTGAACCGTGCCCATTTCTGTTTGATCTTGCTCTCATCGAGCTCGATGCCGATCATGACAAAATACGGCTCACCTTCGTAGCTGCTCGGCGACCATTCCAGCCTTTTGCCTGCCAGCTGGAACAGCATGAGGCTGCCATCCTTGCCGTAAGGCAAATAACCCTTGGCACGCAGGCAATTGTTGCCGCGCCCGCTGATAAAGGCTTCGAACTGACGCCGCGAAAGTCCGGCTGCATCTGCGCCGGGATAAATCGCTGCCGTTCGAATGCGCGAATACGAGCTCGGCGCTTGGGTTGCGGTGACGCCTGGCTGCGCGGACGCGGTTTGCTTGCCGCCGGTCGCCGGCGACTTGCCGAAACCGCCGCCTCCTCCGCTGGCCGGCAGCTTCTCCGGCAGCACGCGTCCGCCGGTTGCGAAAGCCGTCCGCGTGCCGGAGATGACAGGCTGCCTCCGCGCGGGTGAAGGGGAGATTCCCGCGAATACAAGCGCGGAATCGATCTCGCAGCGTGTTGCCGTGATGACTTCGGCAGCCTGGTTGCGATCGTGAATGAGCTGCTTCACTTTATCCGCGGTTCGATTGGATATGAGGTCGAATTTATTGGCGATGATAAAGTCCGCCGCCTCAATCTGCTTGCGCAGCGTACGAATCAGCTCGCGGTCAGAGGAGAAGATGCTGTTATAGTCGAGCGCATGCTCGGCATCCAGCACCGTTACGATTCGGTGCAGCTGCACCTTGCCGATAATAGTCGGCTCCGTAATCGCCTCTGCAATTTCCTCCGGGTTCGCCACACCGGTTAGCTCCATCACGATCACATCCGGCTGCATCAGCGCAAGCCGCTCCAAGCAAGAGGCTAGCTCGCTCTTCTTGCTGCAGCACAGGCAGCCTTCCGTAATCCGCTCCAGCATCTGAGTGGCAGATGCACTGCTCACCATCGTTCCATCGACGTCAACGGCTCCGATTTCATTCATCAATACAGATGCGCGTAAACCGGTAGCCTTGGCATGCTGCAGCAGCCTCAGAAGCAGTGTTGTTTTGCCGCTGCCCAGAAAGCCGCTTAATACGATTACCGGGATTGCTGATTGTTCCATGTTCGAGCGCTCACACTCCCTCCAAGGTCCACATTCAAAGAAGGATATGCGGCATTCGGCCAAAATAAAACCTCTTCGGGCAGAATCTCGGGCGTGCGCAGCAGTAAGGGCGACAGAGAGCAAACCTACCAGAGCAAGCTGTTAAATTCATCGAAATAACGGTATAATTTAGCCAACTTCGTTCGGAGACCAATCAGCACGCAAGCGATTGGTTCCCTGAACACTTAACGAGAGGACGAACACGAACTATGAATGCCATCCCAATCCATCTGCTGTCAGGCTTTCTGGGCAGCGGCAAAACAACCCTTCTAAACCATGTAGTAGATTACTATAAAGCGCAAGATGTGAAGGTCGCGATCATTATGAATGAGCTCGGCGACGTCAACTTAGATGGTCAATTCGTCGATCAGGATGTACCCATGGCCGAAATGCTAAGCGGCTGTATCTGCTGCACCATTCGCGGCGATCTGAGCATCGAGCTGAAAGAGCTGATCGAGGAGCATCAGCCTGATGTTGTGCTGATCGAATCCACAGGTGCTGCCAATCCGATGGAAATCATCGACGCCATTACAGAGGCGGCGCTATTCATGCGCCTCGATCTGCGCACGATCGCAACTGTCGTCGACGGTCCTGAGCTGCTCGTTCGCAGCCGCCGGGGCGGCAAAACCTTCAAGCTCATGCAGGATCAAATTCGCTGCGCGACGGATCTGATCGTCAACAAAGCCGACAAGCTCGCACCGGAGGAGCTCGTAGAGGTCCAGCAGCTGGTGCGCGAGCTGAATGCGTATGCTCCGCTGACGGTGACGGTTCGCTGCATCGTCGACCTGGGGATGTTCGATCAAGCAGCGGCAGCCAAAGCGAAACCGGAATTCAGCGCAGCACAACCGGCGCAGAACAGCAATCATGTGTGCGGCGCGAACTGCCAGCATGATCATGACCAAGCTGACGATCATGACCACAATCACGATTATAAACACGCTGACGAGCCTTATCATTCGCACGCGCATGTCATGACGCTGACGCATTATTTGTCCGGTCCCGTTGACAGTCATGCCTTTGAAGCCCTCATTAACAGGCTGCCGAAGGAAGTATATCGGGCCAAAGGCATCGTCACATTCAGCGATACGAACAGTCGGTTCCTCTTCCAATACGCCTATCGCGAGGTGGAGTTTATTCGGATCACGCCGCAGGGTACTGTGAATGACGTTGCGGTGTTCATCGGGGAGCATTTTGCCAAGGATGTCTTGGAGCGGGAATTGGCAGAGCTTACAGAGGCTAATCAAGATTAGAATAGTTGGAATAATTTAGGGTATGTCGGGGATACTATCGCAGAATGGGCAGTTTCACAGCCCGCGAAAGGGAGCTGATGTACATGACAACGAATCGTTTGCGTACGCGGCTGGCCATCCTCGGCACAGCTGCCGCGCTCATTCTAACAGCAGGCACGGTATACGCGAATAGTACTGAAATGGCGATACCATCCTCTGACCAGCTGCAGGCGCAGCATGAACAGAAGCAAGAGCACTGGAGACATGACGATCACGGCAAAGGCCGTGAACACCGCGAGGCCCGTAAGCTGGAGCATCTGCAGAAAGCGGCTGTTTACTTCGGGATCTCAACCGAAGGGAAAACCGCAGAGCAATTGCAAGAAGAGCTGAAAGCTGCCATTAAGAAGAGTCCTACGAAGTGGGAGAAATTCAAGGCAGAGAAGAAAGCGGAGCGATTGGCACGTCTGCAGGAGAAAGCGACACGTCTGGGTATCAAGACGGAAGGGAAAACAGCCGAGCAGCTTCGCGAGGAACTTCACGCTGCCTGCAAGGAGCACGGCATGAAGAAGGACCACAAGGACCAGAAGTCCAAGTCTTATTCGGCTTCATAGTGGCCACAAACAACAAGGGTAGTCTCGGAAAGTTGCAAAAGCGACTTTCGAGGCTGCCCTTTTTTCTATTGTGGCTGGTATTGCTGAGGTTTCGCTTCTATGTATGCTGCAAGTTCCAAAGTCGCACGCTCAGCAAACAAACTAACTCGGTTCCCCCCTCGATGGATGGTAAGAGTGCGACAAACGAACGCTCACCACAGAAACCGAGGATGTGTGGTTCTGGGTACTACTCTTTACTCGTTTCCAGCGACTTTCGGTTTAACAGAAACCACGCCGAAATGAAGCTGAGAGTTCCAAAGTCGCACGCTCAGCAAACAGACTAACCCGACTCCCTCCGCGATGATGGTGAGAGTGCGATTAACGAACTCTCACCACCGAAACCACGTCAAAATGAAGCTGAGAGTTCCAAAGTCGCACTCTCCGCTAACAGACTAGCCCGGTTTCCCCCACGTAATCAGCTCCCAGATACCTGAATACCACCAAATAAGCCCTGTACGATCCGTTAGAGCTTCCCGCGAAATATATGCGATTAACAAGATCTAATTTGTTTTCGCAGATAGGAGTTCTTAAGAGTGCTGCTGAGGAAATGTTGCAGAATATGCATCAAATCCGACGTTCCGATGGGTAGAATTCCATTTATGTTGCAGATTCTGCAACAATTTTCCCATTGCAGCAGCAAAACACCATTTATGTTGCATGAAATGCAACACTTTCGCTCAAGACGAGTTCCCTCAGGTGGTCAAGCCAGGTAGGCGATCAAGGAGGAGTTCACGCAGGCGGCCAGACAGAGCCAATTTACATGAAATGCAACATTTCCGCTCAGGACGAGCTCCCATAGGCGGCCAGACAGAGCCAATTTGCATGAAATGCAGCATTTTCGCTCAGAACGAGCTTCCGCAGGCGAGGCGAGGCGATGCCATGCCAGCAGCCAGCAACTTGTGCCCCCTCTGAGCCCCTGGCCCTCCCCAAAACAAAGGAGCTAAGCGCATCCCAGCCGCTTAGCTCCTTTCGATTATACGTTAACCGCAGCCGCAGCCGACGGTTGTGCCTGTATCTTGCGGAATACCTCGTAGCTTCTGCGAGCGCAATCCGAAATTGCAATCGGATGGAAGCCGGTCACTTCCGCGTACAGCTTGTCGTTAAGCGGTGTCGTCCAAGAAGCAGGCAGTGCGCCGGCCCCCAGCATCGCACCGAGGATGGAGCCGACAGTCGCGCCGTTGCAGTCCGTATCCCAGCCGCCGAGTACGGCTGTCGTAATGCCTTTCTCGAAATCGCCGCCGGAGTAAAGCAAGGCAGCCGCGCAGAGCGCCGCATTATTGTTCGTATGCACGGCATCGTAATGCTTGAACGCTTCCCAGATGCGGCTGACGAGCTCAACTTGATCCGTCGTCGAATTCGCAATCTCGATCGCGAATCGGACGTCCTCCGCGAGTCTGCTGCCCGCCGGGATAACGCTGAGCCCGATCTCTACGATGCGGCGAACGTCAGTCTCTACGAAAGCAGCGGCAATCATAGCCGAACAGAACATCGCGCCATAGATGCCGTTCTTCACATGGGAGAACGAGGAATCCTTCCAAGCGAGTTCCGCCGCCAGCTCAGGATTACCGGCAGCGCCATACGCGTAACCGTCAACGCGGATTTGCGCGCCGATCCATTCCCGGTACGGATTCAGGTAGGTTCGCACCCAATTCTTAGAGGCAAGCCGCTCTTCCGGGCTGGAATCGCCCATATGCGAGGTAACTTGGGCGAAGTTCAGATACGCCTGCGTTTCCGCCGTGCAGACTTGGGCGTAGCTGAGCTTGCGGTGCCACATTTTGCCGATATCCCACGAGTCGAAATCCGTTCCGCGTTCCTCCAGCATATGAAGGCCGAGCACGGTGTAGCGGATATCGTCATCCGTTTCCATGTAAGCGATATGCTCGCGTGTGCTCGCTTTGCACCACATGGCGATATGTAGATCCGGGTAGTCTTCAACACTGGCGGACTCGACAGGCGTATACCCTTGAATCGGCCAGGCATCCGCGCCTTCAAACCACAGCTTCACATTCGCCCAGCCGGGTCTGCCGCCGGAACCGTTCATGTACGGACCTGCTTCGAGCGGCTTGCCGAGCGCGCAGCCCGCGGAACGACCGAGCCATGCGCCGTTAAACTTATCGAGCCATTCACCGTCGGTCAGCGAAGGCGTAGCAACTGTCGGTCCTGCCGGGCTTTCGGCACGGATCGTTTCCAGATCGGAGGGCTCCGAATAAGGGAAATCCGCTCGAATCGGAAGTGCCATCAATTCGTTGTAGATGTCCATCAGCGCGGACTCGTTATTACTATTCGCCTTAACCGCCTCCAGCTTCTCCGCAAACCCGGTCACATCACAGCCTTCTTCACCACGCTGCTTTATCTCTTCTTGAATCAGTGAAAATAAGGGAGCCCAACCTGCCATATAGCATTCACCAGTCCTCTCTAACGTATATATCTATTGTATCGGACAATAGATGATGCATCTTCTCACGGTACAGGCGGGAAACTCTCATTTTTTGCGGAAGCTGCATCCGGTGCGAGCCCGAGGGTTTGGCGAAAATGAACCGGTGAGATGCCTGTCGACTCCTTGAATACACGGTAAAAGGTAGCTAAACTTTGGAAGCCGCATTCGAACCCGATATGAGCCACCTGCTTGTCGGTTCCGGCCAGCAGCCGCTTCGCTTCTTGGACCCGAAGCATGGCCACATAGTCGGCGAATCGGCGGCCTGTAGTCTCGTGAAACACACGGCTCGCTCGAGACACGCTGATGCCGAGCTCCTGCGCAATATCTTGGAGACTGATCGATTCGCGGTAGCGCTGTTCAACCAGCGAGGCCAGCGCCTTGGTCTGATTGACCGATTGCACCATCATTCGCTGCTGCGAGGCGGTAAGTCCGCTATGGTAATGCCGCAAGAGCAGGCCGCACAGCTGGATGAGGGCACTCTTGGCCAGCGCGATGTAGCCCGGCTTACCTTCACGCAGCTCCCGTTCAATCGTCGTCATCCATGGCGCGATGGCCGCAGCAAGTGGAGTATCGGCGGCAATGAGGTTGCTGAAATGCTCTGAATGGTAAGAGAAGGGAAGCAGCAAGCTCGGATCTTCTTTCATGAGCAAGTCGCTGTCGAAATTCAGAAACAGATAGTGACTGGGATGAAGGGGATCCGACTGCGCAATATGCAGCTCCTCATTATTAACGAGGAAGAAGTCGCCTTCCCGGACATGATATTGTTTATTCCCAAAATAAAACGTCCCCGTCCCCGACAAACATAATCCCATTTCTAAACTTGTATGCGCATGCAAAGGCTGTCGATAGGCTTTAGGTGTCCAATAGAAGGCGTTAATCGGAATTTCATGCTCATACGTAATCGTAAGCTTCATTGCCGGAATTTCCTCCTTATCACAAAGCGATGATTGCGGGATAGCCCAAAAGACTCTCCTAATAGGGACAAACCAATTGTGCAGAATCGGTTTTGACGATACTATTGGGATAGATAAGAGGTGAAACATGCATCATATGCGCTTCAAATGGAGTTATCTTGCAGCAATTGCCGTATCCCTGGCGCTATGGGCGGCCATCATTATAGGCGTAAAGCAGCTGCTGGACTAGAAAGATGTCAATCGCACGGGCGTTTCCCGGAGCGAAAGGCATCTTTTTTAGTTTCACGATCATAGAATTCAAGCATATCATCTTGCAACAATCGGTCAACCAAATTACACTGATAGGCGAGTAGTACTAGGACTTTAAGTAGGCAGCAATGAAAGATGAACCTAAGGAGACAGTGGGATGAAGGCATTAAGCGCAAAGGAAAAATGGTCTTATGGATTAGGCGGACTTGGGCAAAACCTGATTTATGGTCTCGTAACTACATTCCTCATGGTTTTCTACACGGATGAGTTCGGCATTGATGCTGCGATCGTCGGCACGTTGTTTCTGATTGCACGGATATGGGATGCTGTGCTTGACCCGGTAGTGGCCGTGTTTATCGACCGCGCCAATACGAGATGGGGCAAATTCAAACCGTTCGTCCTGCTCGGAGGCGTGATCGTCGCATTGCTAACCGTAATGTGCTTCTACGCCCCTGACTTTAGCATGCCAATGAAGATTGTCTACATCTATGTCACGTACATGCTTTGGAACACGGCGTATTCCCTATTCGACGTACCGTATTGGTCCATTGCACCAACGCTCACGAACGATCCGGCAGAACGCACCAAAATTATTGCCTTTCCCAAAATCCTCGGTGCAGTCGGCATCATCATTGCCAGCGGTGCAGTCAGTCCGCTTGTGAAGGCGCTTGGCGGTGACAATGATGCAAACGGTTACTTGTGGACGGCGATTATATTTGCACTCATCTGTGTCTTACTTATCATGCTGATGTTCCGAAACACACACGAGCGATTAGTTGGAACAAGAGCAGAGCATGAGTCGCTGAAAGCCAGCGTAAACGTGGTCATTCGCAATAAACCGCTGCTTATTGTGACGCTTGCGAGCTTCTTCGCTACAACGCCGCTCGTGCTGAAGAATACGATGGCGATTTATTTTATGAAATATAATGTTGGCGACGAAGACAAGCTTCCGCTGTTTCTGTTAAGCGCGATGCTTCTGATGCTCTTGGCAATGGGCATCACGCCGAAGATAGCAGCGAAGAGAGGGAAGAAAACGACCTTCATTATCGGCGGTATTATTGGAATCGCTGCGAATCTGGTGCTCTTCTTTATCCAACCGGAGAATACAGCCGTTCTGTTCACTGTCAATGCGATCAGTATGTTCGGACTCGGCTTTATTCTTGTCCTAATTACATCCATGCAGGCGGATACCATTGAATATGCAGAGTGGAAGACGGGGAAACGCTCCGAGAGCATTGTGACCTCCGTCGGAACATTCAATGCGAAGCTTTGCTCTGCAATCGCAGGTGCAATAGCGGGATACGGACTTTCGCTGTCCGGCTATGTGGCTGATCAAGACCAAACCGATACCGTGCTGACAGGTATTCATGTGATGATGTCCATCTTACCGGCAATCGGCTTGCTGCTTTGTGTTCTATGTATATCGTTCTATCAACTATCTGAACGTCGTTACGCAGAGATGATGGTAAGCCTGAACGCCAGGAAGAAGGGTTCATAGATTATGACATAAAACCCCAGTCAATGTAGACAGCTTGTCATATAATACAGCATGTCTACTTGAAAGGAGTTGATGTGATTATGGCTTATTCAACAGGCGTAGTTACCAACACCAGAGCTTCCGGAACTGCGGCGACCAATATCGTCGTGAACACGAGAAATCTGGACACCGATGATTCCGTATGGATTACTGTACAAATATTCGCTTCTGTCGATTCCAGTGACTTCTATACGGCGTATTACTCCATGTACGAAGTACTTGAAGATTCGTACGACGTACGGGAATTTTATATTGCAGGGAATGTCACGTATGAAGTGCAATTGTCGGTGACTGTAGAAGCAGGGGTTCCGAATGCGCTAATGTCTGTAACCGGACTCGACGAATATGGAAACTTGGTCGAAGACCAGCGTTACACGCAAGCTGATCTTGCTTTCATTACCAGCCTTAGCCCTGTAATGCTGTAACACACATTAAGATGGCTCGTTTGCAGAAAACTGCGAACGAGCCATTTTTAGATTCCCCTTATTCCATAAGAAGTGCGATTAATCGGCTGACGGCATCATCCTGCCCATGCTGCCGCATACGTTCTTTGATCGCATCCCGATTGCTGTACAGCGAGGCAAGCCGTGATAAGAACGTTTCATCCGTCAGCTCCTCCTCCTGCAGCACCTCGCAATAACCGGATTGCCGGAACGATTCGGCATTTAGAATCTGATCGCCGCGGCTCGCATCCTTCGAAAGCGGAATGAGCAGCATCGGCTTGCAGAGCGCGAGAAACTCGAAGATCGAATTGGAGCCGGCCCGCGAAACGACGAGTTCCGTACATGCGAGCGCATCAGCCAGCTCATCATGGATATATTCATATTGCCGATAGCCGGGGATGCGGTCGAAGCTTGCGTCCAGCTCCCCTTTGCCGCATATATGAATGATTTGGTACGTGCGCGTGAGCTCAGCGACATTGCGCCGGATGGTTTCGTTGATGCGCTGGGAGCCGAGGCTTCCGCCCATAATGAGAAGGACAGGCTTCCCAGGTGTGAACTTGCACCACTTGATGCCTTTCCACGCGCTTCCCTCGCGCAGCTCGCTGCGTATGATCGGCCCGACATGAACGGCTTTGTCGCCTTTAATATGCTGGGCGGTCTCCGCGAAGGTGATGCAGATCCGCTTAGCGAATGGCCCTGCAATCCGATTAGCAAGGCCGGGGGTCAAATCCGATTCATGGATGATGGCCGGCACCCGGTTCAACCAAGCGCCAATGACGACCGGAACGGAGACGAAGCCGCCTTTGGAGAAGAGCATGTCGGGCTTTAGTCCTCTAATGAGGCGGAATGCCTGGAAGACGCCTTTGACGACACGGAAAGGATCTTTCACATTTTCCAAATCGATGTAGCGGCGCAGCTTTCCTGTCGAGATGCCGTAATAATCGACGCCGGAGAGTCGGCTCACGAGCTGCTTCTCAATCCCGTTCTTCGAGCCGATATACGAGACCTTCCAGCCTCGATCGAGCAATGTGGGGATTAGTGCCGTATTGACGGTCACATGTCCCGCTGAGCCGCCGCCGGTAAACAGAATATGGCGCGGCTTCGTTTCCCGTGGAGGGGAAAGGGTTTGATTTGGCATGAGGGCACTCCTTGATAACATCATTATGACAAGCGTACCACAAGTTTCTATAAGTCGGGAGATAGCGAAGGACGTTACTGGACCATTTCCTATATCTTAGAACACTATGCGCGTATACAGCGCGAACATGACAAGGAAATCCATCACTATGTCTTGACTTTGAAAATGATATTCATTATCATGCAGTGTAGTGAAGAAATCTTTATCATCAGGGGGCAGTTACATTGTTTAAGACAAGTACGGTTAGAAAGTTTAGTTTGATCATGACGGGTTTGCTGGCATTGATGCTGGTTGTATCCGCGTGCGGCAACAAATCCGAGAATAACAGTGGCAACACCGCAACTGAGAACAGCGGCAACAACGCTGCTGAGAATACCGGCGACAACGCGGCAACTGAGCCTCCAACTGAGAAAGTAGTTAAGGACGGCATGGGCCATGATGTTACAATTCCTGCTGAGCCGAAGCGTATCCTCGCTTCTTATTTAGAAGATCCGGTAATAACGCTTGGTAAGACGCCTGTTGCTCAGTGGTCTGTTGCAAACGGCATTCAAGATTACCTGGCACCGCAATTGAAAGATGTACCTACAATTGGCTGGGATCTGCCGGTTGAGAATGTACTGAGCTTAACACCGGATCTCATCATCGTCGGTTCCGAGTCTGCTGTACAGAAGGGGCTTTATGAGCAATATGCGAAGATCGCTCCTACTTACGTACTTGGCGACAAAGTAAACAACGACTGGCGCGAAACTCTGAAGACAATCGGCGGCCTGCTCAATCAGAGCGACGATGCAGAGAAAGCAATTGCCGACTACGATCAGAAAGCAGCTGACACGAAAGCGAAGCTTGCCGGCGCGATCGATAAGCAGTCCGTAGCAGTTCTATGGCTCGTAGCGAAGAACTTCTATATCGTAGATGAAACGAAATCAAGCGGCGCGGTCCTGTACAAGGATCTTGGCGTAACGCCTCCGAACCTGGTTAACGAAATTCCGGAGAAGTCCAAAGCTTCTTGGAATCCGGTTGCGATGGAGAAGCTTGCGGAATTGACAGCCGATCACATCATTCTTGTGAACAGCGACAAAACCGATGCAGCTGAAACGTTGAAAAACCCAGTATGGAAGAACATCCCTGCTGTGAAGAACAACCATGTTTATGAAGTTCCGGCTTCAAGCGCATGGCTCTACTCCGGCAAAATCGCCGGCGAGCAAATGATGGACGATGCTGTTAAGCTGCTCGTGAAATAATAATTTAGAAGCGTGCAATCCTTTTCATTCCGATGAAGAGGAGCTGCACGCTTTTATTTTGCATCGGCAATATCGACACTGACAGCGGTTTCACCTTCTGTGCTATAATTGGAGTCGAAACGTTTCAATCCATATCGAGGCAGGATGACAGACTATGAATGTGTTGCGTAAGCTGCCGATCAGAGGGCAGATGTTCCTCATTGCAACTTTAACGATGGGCATGATTATCGCAATTCTGTTGTTTAACTACAGCCGAAGCGCGGCCTTTCTGACTAAGAACAACGAGGTCTATACAAACGATATGTTCAGCCAGATTGAACAAACGATTCTATCGAATTATGATGTAGTGAAATGGCTGACCTACAATGTCGCCTATAATAAATCGATCCAGGATTATTTGCTGGACGAGGATCCCTTGTCCAAGCTGCAGCGTTATCCGACGCTGAGGAATTTATTCATCAACTTATCTACGGTTAAGCCGGGGATCTTGGATTTCCTAATCATCGGTAAGAACGGCGAAACCTTCTCCCTGCAGGGCAGTACGCTGAGTCAGTTTAACGTCAAGATGCCGAAGAAGGCGGATTCGTATTTCTCTGCCATTCAAACCTGCAAAAACATAGGGCTCGAACGTTACTGCTTCGCTGTCGGTACGAACATTTTCTCCAGTGACATTCACAACAACTATACGAACGAGATCGGTCAGATCATCCTGCTTATCGACGCAGCTACACTTACCGGCGGCTATGACATCAAATCTCTCCAGCCCGGAACGAGCGTATACTTGCTGGATCGGAACAACACGATATTCATGAGCAATGCTCGTGATAAAATCGGACAACCGTTCCGCTTACCAAGCCACGAATCGGAAAGCGGCATTGTGCAGGTGGATGGCAAGCTGCAGCATATTCAAGTGAAGGAACTGCCCCAAATCGGCGGGAAATTCGTCCGTTTGATTCCGGATGATGTTTTCTTCAAGGATATCCGCAAGCTGCGCAAGCAGACGATGATTGCCTTAGGTGTCGGCATACTGCTGCTTATCATTCCGTTCGTGCTGATACTGAACAATATGATTTTGCCGCTGCGCAAACTCTATCATTATATGAGAATTCACCATAAGGACGATTTGAACAAAAGGCTGGATTTGCAAGGATCTACAGAAGCGGAAGTCATCGGCATCAGGTACAATCAGATGCTCTCGGACGTGCAGGATCTCACCGAGCAGCTGGTCGATTCGAACGAACGGCTGTTAAAGTCGGAAATTGAGAAGAAGCGCGCCGAGTTTGATTTTCTCAAGAGTCAGGTCAATCCGCATTTCCTCTACAATACGCTGGATACGATTCGCGGTCTTGCTTCCGAGCGCGGCGTGCCGGAGATTCGCGAGATGACCGGGGCTTTGTCTCGGATATTCCGATACAGTATCAAAGGTCAGGACACCGTATTGCTGTCCGATGAAATCCGCATTGCAGAAGCGTATATGAACATTCAGATGATTCGCTTCTCGAACCGTTTTACCTTTCAGTGCGATATCCCGGAGAGCTTAAAGTCTGCTGTTGTACCGAAAATGATCCTGCAGCCCTTAGTCGAGAATGCCGTCTATCACGGGCTGGAACCGAGATATGAACAAGGCAAACTGACCATTACCGCTCACTACGATCTCAACAGCGGGCATGATCTGATTGTGATCGTCAGCGATGACGGCATTGGCATTGACGAGAAACGATTAGCTAGATTGAGGTACCAGCTTCATTCGGACCGTCAGATGAAGCCCGATGCCGCGAAGTCTGACGGCGTTGGACTGATGAATGTCCATCATCGCCTGCAATTTCATTATGACCATGATTATGGACTGGATATATGGAGCAAAGAAAATAGAGGCACCGTCGTTACGATCCGGATTCCCGTTCAAATGGTAGGAGGAGCTGACCATGTATAGAGCTATGATTGTCGATGATGAGCAGTGGGTCGTGAAGAATCTGCTGGATACCATCGAGTGGTCCCGTTTTGGCTTTGAGATCGTCGCTACCGAAACGCAAAGTCCAAGAGCGCTTGAGATCATGAAAGAGATCAATCCCGATTTGGCCTTCGTCGATATTCGGATGCCGCAGATCAGCGGCTTGGAGCTCATTAAGAAATGCAACGAGCTGCAGCTGGATACGCTCTTCATTGTCGTCAGCGGCTTCGCGGAGTTCTCGTACGTACAGAAATGCATGAATTTAGGAGCAATTGGGTATTGTCTGAAGCCAATTGAGGAAGAGGAGATCATTCCACTGCTCAAGAAAGCCAAAGAGAGGCTGGATGAACGTTCGGCCAAAGATGTGCCTTCTATGCTGGAATGGATTGTGGAGGATAAGCAAGACGGCAGTGAGCGAGTGATGAAGCTGCTGACCAATGCCGGCTTCGTTGCTGCAAGCGGTTTACGTGTTGTTGTCGGTTTGGATGTTAACGACTTGAATCTGCTGCTTCGTCCGTATCGGCATATGAGGCTGAGCGCAAGCGGGGGGAAGAGCGTATATATCGTAACGGAAGAGGATCAGCCGGAATCGCTTTACGGGCATTTGACAAATAGCAGCGCCACATTCCGCGGCATCGGGATCAGCGGATTATTCCATCACGTTGCAGAGCTGAAGGGAGCCATCGAGGATGCGGAGATGGCAGCCTTCCAATACTTTATAACCGGCCAGCCAACCGTGCTCCAAGTCGGTGAGTCGAAGGGCTTCTCGGATTTCAAACAGCTGCCCGCTGCGCTTCAGAATCGGAATTTGACTGAATTGATGTCGCTATTCGAGCAATATGAGCAGTCGTTCCGTGCCGGCGCCTACCAGATCAAGCACGCCTTCTTCCTCCATAACACGGTATTAACGACCATTATACATTCGCAGAATAATGATTCAGAGAAGCTTGCCAGATACTTGCTGGTCGACTATGAACGATTAATCGAGCGATATCAGGATATCGCGGAATTAATCCAGGATTTGAAACGTATGTCAGGTGCTTACTTAGGCGGCATGTATCATCAAGGGCATTTCCGCAGCGAGTCATTCGTTGCCGTCATTGAGTACGTGAACAATCACTACCAGGAGAATCTATCGCTTCAGATGCTGGCTGATGAATTTTATATGAACCGGAATTATATCAGTCAGCTGTTTATCAAGCATGTCAGCCAATCGTTTACGGATTACTTGGCTGAGCTTCGCGTCCGTCATGCTTGTGAGCTGCTGAGGAACAGCAACCTGCCCATCCACCGTGTCGGGGAACGCGCGGGCTATCCGGATGCTTATTATTTCAGCAAAATATTCAAGAAGATCGTCGGCAAGACGCCAAGAGAATATCGAGTGAGTAAATAGGGACGGCATTCCGCCGTTCTTTTTTTATTGAACGAACGGAAATGGACAATTATTATTAGTTCTTGTCTATTTGTTAGATGTAAGCAGAATCCTAACGGAAAATGACCGATTCTGAATACAAAAGCTGCTATTCATTGTACATGGGAAGCGCTTTCATTTGCGGCTAATATAGTTCTATACCTTACAGAACAGCAGGTAAGACGACATACGTATATTGGAGATGGTTCATTTGAACGGTACAGTGCTATGGAAACGGATCTTGCAGTATAAAATGTTTTATTTGTTCTTAGTGCCCATTGTCGTTTACTACGCGATCTTCGCGTACATCCCCATGTACGGCGTCACGCTCTCCTTCAAGAAATTCATGTACAACAAAGGCATATTGGGCAGTCCATGGGTTGGGTTGGACAACTTCCGGTACATCTTCAAGTATTCCGATTTCTGGACGGCGTTTCAGAATACCATCGTCATCAGTATCGGCAGGCTCATCATCGAGTTTCCGATGGCGATTATCGTAGCCCTGCTGCTTAACGAGGTCGCAGGCTCCAAGCTGAAGAAGCTGTACCAAACCGTATTCACGTTTCCGCATTTCCTCTCCTGGGTCGTGCTTGGCGGTATTCTCGTGAATATCCTTGGCAACACAGGTGCGGTACATTTGGTGCTATCGCATATTGGCCTTGAGAATGTCAGTTTGCTATCCGATCCGGATACGTTCAGAGGGCTGCTGTACTCGACGAATATATGGAAGGAAGCAGGCTGGGGAGCCATTATCTATCTGGCCGCTATTGCCGGGATAAGTCCGGAGCTGTATGAGGCAGCTTATATGGATGGCGCTAACAGGTGGAAGCAGATGCTTCACATTACTTGGCCATCGATTAATGGGGTTGCTGCAATGATGCTGATTCTGGCTGTCAGCGGCATCATGAATGGCGGCTTCGATCAGATTTTCAACCTGTACAGTCCGGGCGTTTACGATGTGGCGGATATTCTCGATACGTTTATGTACCGATTATCGTTCTCCGGAAGAGTTAATCTTGGCTTCGGTATCATTACGGCAGTTGGATTGTTTAAGTCGGTTATCAGTTTGGCCCTCTTGCTGATTGCTAATTATTTCGTGAAACGTATGGGTCAGGAGGGGCTGATGTAATGGCAGAAACTACAGTTGTAAATCAGAACGTCGGCGGTCAAGAAGAGCATCGTTTGGCAAATAGGGGAAAGAGCAAAGCAGACATCCTACTGCATGCCCTATTTATCATCGCAGCAGTAGCGGCCATATTTCCGTTCTATACCGTATTAATCAGCTCATTCGGAACGCCGACCGGCTTGATCTGGCCGACGACTTTTACACTTGAGGGGTACGAGCAGATTATTAAGTACGGCGTCGGCAGAGCCTTCGCGGTCTCGATGTCTGTTACAATCCTAGGTACGTTAATCAGCTTGTTTCTAACGACGGTTGCCGCTTATGCGCTCAGCAAGAGAGGGATGCCGGGCTGGAAATATATTATGGGCTTCATTATCTTCACGATGTTCTTCGGAGGCGGCCTTATTCCGTACTACTTGACGATTAAAGGTGTTGGCTTACAGAACAGCTATTGGGTTATGATTCTCCCATCGGCGCTCAATACGTTCTATATTTGGATTATGCTCTCCTTCTTCCGGGATTTCCCGACGAGTCTGGAGGAGTCGGCCAAGATCGACGGGGCAGGCGATTTCGCGATCCTGATGCGCATCGTCATTCCGACCTCGATGCCGGTCATTGCTTCTATCTCGCTCTTCTACGCGGTGGATCGCTGGAACGATTGGTATACGCCGATGCTGTTCCTGACCGATGCGGATAAATATCCGATGCAGCTCATGCTGCGCAACATGTTGACTAGTATTTCTCAAATATTAAGCATGAATAACGGTGTATCGGTTATCGATCAATCGAAAGTGAAAATTCCACAGGATTCACTCAAAATGGCAGCAATTATGGTAACGAGCTTACCGATCATGGCCGTCTATCCCTTCCTGCAAAAGTATTTCACTAAGGGGGTGATGATCGGTTCGATCAAAGGTTAATTCCTTTGAAGCTGATTACCGGTACCGGGGCCTTGAAAGAAGATACATTACTTGAGGGGGATACAAGAGATATGAAGAACAAGAAAACTCTTACCGTAGGTCTTAGCACAGCGCTGCTTGCAACCACCTTGCTGGCAGGTTGCGGGTCGAATGCGGATACATCGAACAATTCAGGCAATTCAGCGGCAACGAACAATGCAGCGAACACGGGCAATGGGAATGCAGCCGAAGCCGATCTTTACAAAGAACATTTGGAAGTGTCCATTGCGTATTTTGACATCGCTTCCGCGATTAAAGATGGCCAACCGGACGATATGCTGAAGATGATTCAAGATAAATTCAATATCACAATCAAGCCGGTTAATGAATCGTGGAGCGATTACTCGGACAGAACGAAGCTGTGGGCCGCTTCCGGTCAACTGCCTGATGCCTTCTTCTCGGATGCGACAAGCGGTGACTTGTTCAATCAATGGGTCGATCAAGGGATCATAAAGCCGCTGCCGGATGATATGGGCAGATTTCCGAATCTGAAGAAATATATCGATCTTCCGGACGTTCAAGGCGCGAATGCAGCCGATGGCAAGAGCTACTTTGTGCCAAGGATGCTTGCTAACCGCAATGAGCTTCCGAACGACCGCGGCATTCTGATTCGTAAGGATTGGATGGAAGAGCTGGGGCTCAAAGATCCGACGACGTACGATGAGCTGAAGGTTGTATTGAAAACACTGGCTGATAAGAAAGGCGTAATCGGACTTACGACGAATAACATCGGCTGGACGCATGACAGCGTCTTCCACAACGTTGCTCCTGGCGGCGGCTGGTGGCAGAAGGTAGACGGCCAATGGATTCCGGGCTGGATGACGGATGGCTATGCTGAAGTTGTTGAACGAGAGAGAGACCTGTTCAAATCCGGTCTGATGGATAAGGATTTCGCGGTTCCGAACATGGATGCTGACGGCAAGTTTAATCAAGGCAAGGCAGCTGCAATCGTCACTACGGTGAAAACAATGACAGGTATGATTCCGGGCTGGACAGCAGCTAACCCGGGTTCGAAAATTATCGATCACGTGAAAATTTTGCCGAACATTCCGGCAGCGGACGGCAAAAACTACTTGTACGGCTATTTTGACTACTGGTCCGGCACGCTCTTTAACGGTGAAGTTAGTGACGAGAAGCAAGAACGCATTCTGGCCCTGCTGGATTGGCTTGCGTCCCCGGAAGGTCAGAAGACCGTGTTTTACGGACTTGAAGGCGTTGATTGGGAGCCAAACGGCGATAAAATCACCAATAAACATTCTGGTGAAGAAGGCTTTGATCTAGCGAAGAAGTACCCGTCTTCAACCGTGTTCAACGGTCTATCCATCTGGGGTGACGGCGTGCGTTACATTGAAGGGTATGGTCCGTCGGAGACGGAGCAAGTACAACAGTACTTGGATGGCGTTGAGGCAGAAGCGCTGAAAACCGGTGAGAAAGCTCCAGTAAACTGGGTTGTCAATTCGTTTGCTAGCTCGCTTAGCACAGGCGGCGGAGACATTGATGGTTTGGTAACCAAGCTTGTTATGGGCAATGACGATATCAAAGCAGCGCTTAAGAAATTTGCCGATGAGCAAATGGGTCTTGGCTTGCAGGATGCCATTGATCAAGTGAACGAGAAGTTCAAGGATGAGAACTAAATAGCAGTATCATTGGAGTGGGAGCCTGAATGCGGGTTTCCACTCCAACCTTTTGTTCTGGCAGCGATTCGAATAAATTGGAGGTAAGGTATACCTATGATAACGAACCACTTCGATGTATCGGATAACGGATGGAAGCTGGTATGGAATGAAGAGTTTGACGGGCCGGAGATTGATTTGTCGCGTTGGGATTATGATATTGACGGTCATGGCTGGGGGAATAACGAGCTCCAGTATTATACGAGAGAAGCACGAAATGCTTATATCGAGGATTCCAAGCTTATTATTAAAGCAATCAAAGAGGAATACGAGGGAAGTCCTTATACATCGGCGAAGCTGGTTACGCGAAACAAGGTGGATTGGACGTATGGACGTTTTGAAATTCGTGCGAGACTGCCCTATGGTCAAGGCATTTGGCCGGCTTTCTGGATGATGTCTACGGATTTACAGGTTCACGGCGACTGGCCGAGTGCCGGTGAAATCGACCTCATGGAGATGTGCGGACATGAGCCAAACAAAGTGCATGGCACGCTTCACATGGGCAATCCGCATTATTATAAGGGTGATTGCTACACGTTGGAATCCGGTATTTTCGCGGATGAGTTCCATACGTTTACGGTGGACTGGACGCCGACACAGATGAGGTGGTACATCGATGGTCAGATTTACTATAAGAGCAGCGAATGGTATACACGAGAGACGGAGTCTTCGGTAGTCGAGCCTTACCCGGCACCATTCAACAAACCTTTCTATATGATGCTGAACTTGGCCGTCGGCGGGAACTGGCCGGGCTATCCCGATGAGACAACGGTATTCCCTCAGACGCTGGAAGTGGACTATATTCGAATCTATCAACCGGAAGACGGCAATTATGGACCAGCAATCTAAGTAAGCCTTGCAGGAGGTATAACTCGAATGAAAGCTCAAATCTTCAGCATGAATGAATGGATCTACCCGGATAGCGTCGTGTCGGAGGACGGTAACACAGCGATTAAGCTGCATACAGCAAGAGGCAGCTACGCTGCTTGCCAGGTTCTGTTTAACGACGTTGCGCCAAATGCCGAGATTCACTGTGAGTTCGTACGTTCGACGGGCAGCGTGTTTTTGCGCCAGCCCGAGGTCTTTCAGTTAATGGATATTTTTGTGGAAAAGAATACGGGTCCGGTTAGCCATTGCGTGCATGAAGGCGAATCCGCGGAAGGATATACGACGCGTCAGGCGCCTTTTCGCGTGTACGAAGCTATGAATCCGTTAAAGGACGGTGTCGTAAGCCGCGCTGCTACGGAAGCGCTTTACCTTTGCTGGGAGATTCCGACGGATGCCGGAGCAGGTACTTACACAGGTGAGCTGGCCGTTAGAATAGGCGAAGAAACTTGCCTTATTCCGGTCGAAATTGAGGTGTATCAAGCGGTGGTGCCAGAAGAGGAGACGCTGGCGGTTACCAACTGGTTCAGCCTGCCGAATATGGCCAAACGCTACAACGTAGAACTGTGGTCGGAAGGGCATTGGGCGATGATTGAGAAATACGGCAGATTGATGCGCCGTGCTCGGCAAACGCATTTCTGGGTGCCGATGGATGCGGTTCAGGTGAGCCTTGTCGGTGAAGACGCCTACGCGTTTAATTTTGAACGGGCTGAGCGGCTTATTCGGCTTTACTTTAGCCTTGGCTTTACGTTTATTGAAGGCGGCCTGGTTGCCGGACGCAAGGATTTCTGGGGCTCGGAGTTCCATATTTGGAATACATGGAACGGCGGAGAAGCGCTTAAAGCGATATCGACGGAAGGTTATGCGTATCTGTCGCAATTTCTGCCTGCTTGGCGGACGTTCCTCGAGCAGAATGGCTGGCTGAGCAAGCTGGTGCAGCATGTAGCGGACGAACCGATCGGAACGAGCGTGGAGGAATATCGCATTCTATCGGGTATCGTTCGTAAATTTATGCCGGGCATTCCGCTGCTCGAAGCGGTAGAAACGTATGATTTGGCCGGTTCAGTCGACATTCTGGTACCGAAGAATATTTACTACTTGGAGCATCGCGAACAGTTCGAGAAGCTGAGATCACTTGGCGATAAGCTGTGGTTCTATACCTGCTGCTTCCCCGGGGGCTCTTCGATGAATCGCCTGTGGGACATGCCTTTGCTGCGGACGAGGTATTTGCATTGGGGCAATTATAAATATGATTTGGAAGGGTTCCTGCATTGGGGGCTTAATCATTGCGATGACGACAAGGATCCCTACGAGCAGACGGATCTATGCTTCCCGCCGGGGGATACGCATATCACATTCCCGGGGACGAATGGTCCGATCGGAAGCGTGCGTTTAGAGGCGATGCGTGCAGGTATTGAGGATTATGAGCTGCTGAGGCAGCTTGCGAAGAAGGATAAGGCGCTTGCAGATGAACTGACGCATAGCTGTTTAATCAGCTTCAATGAAGCCAATGAGGATCCGGAGCACTTCGAGCATGTGCACCGCAAACTGCTGCAGGCACTGTCGGAGGAGAGATAAGATGTCACAGACTTTTGAGACGAAATGCGTTCATTCCCTTGTGAAGGTGTTTGCCGACGAAGAGCTGCTGGAGTCCGCCTTTCAAGAAGGCTCAGCGCTGCTTGGCGAATATTATTCCTTCCAGGTTGCGTACCGCGCTGCTTACTTAATGAAGAACATTCGGGTATCTGCCGAATCACCGGATTTGGCGGATGCTATCTCAATTAGAAGCGTCGGCCTGGCACCCTCTGAGCTGACCAACTATAACGACCCTGACGATTATCTGCTGCGGACTACGCCGGGATTATACCCGGATCCGCTTAATCCGCTGGAGGACGGCACTGTACATGCGCTTCCGAAGCAGTGGCGCTCCGTTTGGGTGACCGTAAAGCTCGGAAACGCCGGCGATGTCACGCCTGGCGACCATTCCATCGCAATTCGATTCACGGACGAATCCGGCGTGGAGCTTGGTTTGGAGTCTTTCCGGCTTCAGGTTATTAACGCTGAACTTCCGGAGCAGCGTCTTCTCCATACGGAATGGTTCTATTTCGATTGTCTTGCCACCCAGTACAAAGTCGGCATCTTCTCGGAAGCACATTGGAGCATCATCGAGACTTATGTCGCACATTATGCTGAATATGGCATGAACTTGATCCTGACGCCGTTGTTCTCGCCGCCGCTTGAGCTGGATTTCGGCAAATATCGCCCGACTGTCCAGCTGATTGGCGTGAAACGCATCGGTCATGGGCAAGAGCGTGGTTATCAGTTTGATTTCTCGTTGCTGGAGAGATGGGTAGAGCTATGCCGTCGCAATGGGATCCAGCGGTTCGAGTTTTCCCACTTATTCACGCAATGGGGAGCGAAGCATGCGCCGAAGATCATGGCTGAGGTCGAGGGTGAGAATGTGCAAATTTTCGGTTGGGAATCCGATGCCGCCGGAGAGGAATACAACCAATTCCTGACGCAGTTCATTCCGGAACTGGTGCAGTTCATTCGCTTGCATGGTCTGGAGCAAAGCTGTTATTTCCACTTGTCCGATGAGCCGACGCTCCATGATCTGGAGTCGTATACGAAGGCAAGCACGCTTGTCCGCTCGTTGTTTGATGGCGAGTTTCCGATCATCGATGCCTTATCCGAATATGAGTTCTATGAGAAAGGGCTGCTGACGCATCCCGTTGTATCCACCGAGCATATTCACACTTACATTGCCGGAGAGGCGGACCCGCTCTGGGCCTATTATTGCTGCTGCGAGTACAAGCATAACGAATCGAACCGCTTCTTCAATATGCCATCGGCTCGCAACCGAATTATCGGCGTTCAGCTGTATAAGCACAATATTCAAGGGTTTCTGCACTGGGGCTACAATCACTGGTATTCCCAGCGTTCACGCCGAGCTATCGATCCGTTCACGGTGACGGACGCTGATCATGCTTTCCCTTCGGGGGATGCGTTCTTGGTTTATCCGGGCAAGGACGGTCCGATCACGTCCATTCGGCTTGAAGTGCTGCGCGAAGCATTCCAAGATATTCGAGCGCTTCAATTGCTGGAGAGCTGCATTGGCAAAGAAGCCGTGGTTGCATTGCTGGAAGAGGAAATGGCGGGGCCTCTTACGTTTAGAGATTATGAGAAAGGCAGCGCTTGGCTGCTGCGCATGCGTCAGCGCGTGAATCAGTGGATTCTTGCCTGCAAGCAAGGGGAGTTCTCATGCTGAAGCGTACCGAGTGGCGGGAGCCGATGCTCGTTCACGAGTCACAGCCTTGCGGTCCTGTTCCAACCATCTGCGATGAGGAAGGCATCTATCCGTATGTGAGCTTTAGTGAGACAGCGGAGCGGCCGGTGCTCCGCAAGCTGCGGATGATCGCGATCGAGAATGACTGGCTGAAGGTAACGGTCTGTCCCGATCTAGGCGGCAAGATCCATTCCATCCTCGATAAAGCAAGCAGCAAGGAGATTCTGTTCCATGCAGGCTCGGTGCGGCCGGTGCGCATCCTGCCGCGAATGGCATTTATCAGCGGCGGCATAGAAGTGAGCTTCCCGATTGCGCATACGCCTGTGCAGATCGAAGCGGTGCATGCTGCTGCCGAGCAAATCGGCGATCGGCTGTATGTCTGGTGCGGCGAGCGAGAAGCGCGCTACGGGATGCATTGGACGGTGGAGTATTCGCTAGGGGAGCGGGACCGGTTCCTGACCCAACGTACGACCTTCGTAAATCCGAATTCGCAGGCGCATGCATGGATGTCTTGGTCCAATGCCGCGCTGCCGGCTCGCGACGATTCACAGTTTCATTTCCCTGCAGGACATGTGCTTCGGCATGCGGATGTGCTTGAAGAGCTGGAGTGGAGCGGGGAGCGCGAGTATCGTTTAGCGGATTTCGATCGGATGCAGGGGTTCTTCTGGAAGACATCCGACTGCACGGCATTCGGGATGTACACGCCGAGTCTGGGAAGCGGGCTCTATCATGTTGCTGACCCGGCTGTTACGCCTGGGATGAAGCTTTGGTTGTACGGCACCGGCCGACACGAAGCTTGGGCGCATCAGACTGCGCAGCGACAAGAGAGCTATGTCGAGATTCAAGCGGGGCCGTTGCTGGAGCAGGCGGACAATACCAAGCTGCAGCCGGGTGCGAGGCATACGCATGTGGAATATTGGATTCCAAGTACGGCGCCGCTGGACATTCGAGCGATTACGCTTCCGACTCCACAG
Organism: Paenibacillus sp. J22R3; assembly: GCF_056269305.1. Lineage (NCBI taxonomy): Bacteria > Bacillati > Bacillota > Bacilli > Caryophanales > Paenibacillaceae > Paenibacillus > Paenibacillus sp. J22R3. The sequence goes on from NZ_JBWDNS010000004.1 coordinate 503,536, forward strand.
CTCGTGGAGCTTAGCCAAGTGCCGGTATTCGATTGGGTGAAGCGTGAGACGATGCTTCCTTGGCTTGCGTTGTTGTCCGCTTACGATGAGAGCGGGGGCTTAGGCGAGATGTGTTATGCACCGCCTGAACCGGAGAGCGGCTGTTGGCCTCCTTCCGGAATGGAGCAGCTGGGCGAGGCGCTGCACTGGGCAGCAATGCAAGAAGTGGAAGAAGTGAACCGATCGCTCTGGGTCTATTACCGCGCGGTATGGTTGGCTTCGCGCGAAGAGATGGACGGAGCAATTGAGCTGCTGCAAACGCTGCAACTGGACTGTGCCTACGCGTTGCTCGGAAGACTGCTGCGCGTCGTGAAGCAGGACTATGAAGCGTCAAGAGTCGCGTATGACTGCATGGAATCCGCGGCATGGAAGCTGCACCCGCAGCTGTTCATTGAGCGGGATATGACGCTCGAGGCCATCGGGCATTCCACGCTGGAGGAACGGGAGCGCTGGTTCAAGCAGGTGGATTCGTTGCAAGACGACGGGCTGGTGGAGCGCAAGGCGGCGATGTTAGCCGCTCGTGGGTCGCTGGCCGAAGCGAAGGCATTCTTAGAGAACCATCGGTTCGGCAGCATCCATCAGCGTTATGAACGAACGCTCCTATGGATGCGAATCCACGAAGCGCTAGGTACCCCCAATGTTGAGATCCCCGAGCATCTGGGTGAAGACGATTTGGCCATATACGGCGCATACCGTGTATCGGATGCGAATAAGGAATCCTAGCTGAATCAGCGATAAGGGAATTCGGCGGTTCTTCCTTGGAAACTCCCTCGCAGTAACCGTTGCTTATGCTTTGTAACGGTTGTCAGCGTACTTATTTTAGGTCAAAGACGACTTATAAAGCGCTAACGGTTGTGACAGAGATTATTTCCAGTATTAGCGTTGGTTTCGGCTCGGAAATTTCCATATAAGCTCTACGGCAACCGTTGGAGAATAAAAGTGGGCATTTTATGCAAAATAGCCACTGTCACAACCGTTACAAATACGAAACAAGTTTGTACAAATGATGAAGAAGGGGCTGGTCCCTCAAGGTATTTTGACCTTGAGAGACCAGCTCTTTTTGGATATAAGGATACGCTTAGTCGCATAAAGATAACAGACAACGCTAGCATTCGGAGGCGATCGGTATGAACGAAGGGATTAGTCGGTATGTGCCGGTACACCAGGTTCGGTTCGTTACAGCATCCGCATTGTTTGACGGGCATGACGCATCCATCACCATCATGCGACGAATATTGCAGGCGAGCGGCGCAGAGGTCATCCATCTGGGACATAATCGATCCGTACGCGAGATCATAAAAGCAGCTATTCAAGAGGATGTTCAGGGAATCGCGGTTTCCTCGTATCAGGGCGGACATGTGGCATTCTTTAAATATATGGTGGAGCTGCTCAGGGAATCGGGGGCCGGCCATATTCGCATATTCGGGGGAGGCGGGGGCGTAATTCTGCCGGCGGAAGCGGAAGAGCTTCATCGCTACGGAGTAACGCGCATCTTCTCTCCGGATGACGGAAGGCGTCTTGGTCTGCAAGGCATGATTAACGTCATGCTGGAGGCTTGCGACTATTCCACTGTGGCCGATTTCGTTGACGAGTGTGCGGCGCTTGGGGCTGGAAGTGACCGCATAACTGCGCGCTTTATGACATTGGCAGAGCAGCGGGTAGCAGCCGCTGCGACAGAAGCTTCGCGACTCGGAGAGCTGTTCGCGGACGTTTCATTGGCAGCCGGGGACGCGCCTGTTCTGGGCATTACCGGCACCGGCGGCGCGGGCAAAAGCTCCCTGACCGACGAGTTCGTGCATCGTTATCTGCAGCATGACTCTCTCAAGACGATAGCCGTATTGTCGGTTGATCCAACCAAACAGAAGACCGGCGGCGCGCTGCTTGGCGACCGCATTCGGATGAACGCGGTGTATTCGGACCGCGTGTTTATGCGGAGCTTCGCCACCCGCGGATCAAGATCGGAGCTGTCCGCAGCTATCGCGGACGCGATCGTAACAGCGAAAGCCGCAGGCTATGATCTGATCGTCGTGGAGACGAGCGGTATTGGCCAGGCGGATAACCAAATTACGGCGGTGGCGGATCTATCGGTCTATGTCATGACGAGTGAATTCGGCGCGCCGAGCCAGCTGGAGAAGATCGAAATGATCGATTACGGCGATCTGATCGTCATTAATAAGTTCGATCGCCGCGGCTCCGAGGACGCGCTGCGAGAGGTGAAGAAGCAGGTCCAGCGCAGCCGGCAGCAGTTTGACCGGAATTGGCAGGACATGCCGGTGTACGGCACGAATGCGAGTCAATTCAATGATGCGGGCATGAGCCGATTATTCGCGGCCATCATGCAGAAGCTGAGTGAGCGAAGCGGCGAAGCGGGGGCTGATGCGGGTTCGGTTGGTGTCGGCGCGGCAGGCAAGGTAGATGCAGCCAATGGGTTGGATGCCAATGGGGGGGCTGCGGCGTCCGACGTCACCGCAGCCGGCAAAGTCGGCGAGCCCGGCCAGCCATCGCGGAAGCAAACGATCATCCCGGATGAACGAAGCGGCTATTTGAGTGAAATTGTGCAAACCGTCCGCCGCTACAAGCAGCTAACCGAGGAGCAAGCCGCGGCCGCGCGAATGTGCTACCGCATCGAAGGAACGCTTGAGGCAGCAAGGTCAGAAGGCGACAAGTCTGCCCTGCCTTCGCTTGAGTGGCTCCGCGATACGTACTTAAGCAAGCTGAACGAAGCATCGCGAGCCATTCTGAAGCAGTGGCCCACACTGGCTGAGGCGTACCGTACCCAGACGCTTACCACGACCATTCGCGGCCAAACGATCACAAACGAGCTGTATACCAGAAGCTTGTCCGGTCTGGATATTCCGCGAGTTGTGCTTCCGTCCTATGAGGATTGGGGCCAGCTCATCCACTGGGCATACCAAGAGAACCGCCCCGGAGAGTTTCCGTACACGGCAGGCGTATTCCCGTTCAAGCGCGAGGGGGAAGACCCGAAGCGTCAGTTCGCCGGAGAAGGTACGCCGGAACGGACGAACCGCAGATTCCATTACCTCTCGAAAGGGGAGCAGGCCAAACGGCTCAGCACGGCATTCGATTCCGTAACCTTGTACGGGGAAGACCCGGCGTACAGACCCGATATCTACGGCAAAATCGGCGAGAGCGGCGTCAGTGTCTGCACACTCGACGATATGCGCAAGCTGTACGCCGGGTTCCAACTGTGTCATCCGGCTACATCCGTCTCGATGACGATTAACGGGCCGGCGCCTATGCTGCTGGCGATGTTTATGAATATCGCCATCGAGCAGCAACAGCTGGAAGCGGCTGCAAGCAAGCCCGGCGGCGCTCTCACCTCGGAGGAATCTGCGGACACCCGCAAGCAAACGCTCCGCACTGTTCGCGGCACAGTTCAAGCGGATATCCTCAAGGAAGACCAGGGGCAGAATACATGCCTCTTCTCCATGCCGTTCGCGCTTCGGATGATGGGGGATATCCAGCAGTATTTTATCGATCACGAGGTACGTAATTATTATTCCGTATCCATCTCCGGCTACCATATCGCGGAGGCGGGGGCGAACCCTATTACGCAGCTTGCGTTCACGCTGGCAAACGGATTTACGTATGTCGAGTACTACCTCAGCAGGGGGATGCCGATCAATGCGTTTGCTCCGAATCTGTCGTTCTTCTTCAGCAACGGCTTGGATGCCGAGTATGCGGTCATCGGAAGAGTAGCGCGGCGAATCTGGGCGGTAGTGCTGCGGGACCGATATGGTGCCGACGAGCGCAGTCAGAAGCTGAAGTATCATATCCAAACCTCAGGCCGCTCACTCCACGCGCAGGAGGTGGACTTTAACGATATCCGCACGTCGCTCCAAGCACTAATGGCGATTATGGACAATTGCAATTCGCTGCACACGAACTCGTATGACGAAGCGGTCACGACACCGTCCGAAGAAGCTGTCCGCCGGGCGATGGCGATTCAGCTCATCCTTAACAAGGAGCTCGGGCTAATGCGGTGCGAGAATTTGCTGCAAGGCTCGTATCTGATCGAGCAGCTGACGGATTTGGTAGAGGAAGCGGTGCTGCTGGAATTCGAGCGGCTGCATGTGCGAGGCGGCGTGCTTGGGGCGATGGAATCCCAGTATCAGCGGGGGAAGATCCAAGATGAATCGTACGTGTACGAGATGAAGAAGCATAGCGGCGAACTCCCCATCATCGGCGTGAATACATTTCTCAGTCCGCAGCCCAAGGAGCATGTAGCAGAGCTGCAGGTAGCGCGGGCGACCTCGGAAGAGAAGGAGCAGCAGATAACGGGTTTACGCGGCTTCCATGAGCAGCACAAACAGGCTGCGCCTGAAGCGCTGCAGCGGCTGAAGCAAATCGCAATTAGCGGCGGCAATCTGTTCGAGGAGCTGATGGAAACCGTCAAAGTGGCGAGTCTCGGACAAATTACACACGCGCTCTATGAGGTCGGAGGCCAGTACCGGCGCAACATATAGAACGTCCGTAAACACTAGAAAACCCGCGGCCTTCCTAGTGAAGGAGCGGGTTTTCCATCGTCTCGTCACCCTTGCATTTCTATTATTTGCATTGCTAGGACAAGAGAGGTGATGTACGATGAACTGAAAATAGGATGATGGCGAGGATGGCTCATGCGCGGTTCGATTAGACGGTTATGGTCTTTTTTTATGGTGCACAACAGTATGCAGAAGAAGCTGACGGCAGTGTTTCTCTTTCTCATTATCAGTCCCATCATTGCGATCAGCTACATCTCTTACCAGAACTATGTCAGCTCGATCAATGACAATACGACGAAATACATGAACGAAGCGATTTACAACTTCCAGAGCAAGCTCGAAGAGAACATTTCCAACATGATGATGATTACGAAGATCCCGCTGTTCTCCTCCGAGCTGCAGCAGTTTCTCGTCTCGCCGAGCCTCGATTTGTCGAAGCAGAAGAAGATCGATTTCTACATCGGCTTGATGAACAATATGAACAAGGATATGAGCTCCACCTATATTCTGGATCTCTACGGCAACGTCTTTTACAGAATGAAAACGGATTCAGTCCGCTCCGACCTCAAGGAACAATTCCCGAAATGGACGAAGCTGGCCGCTCAAAGCAAAGGCAATCCGGTCATTCTGAGTACGCAGGAAATATCGATTCCGGGTCATACCCCCTACTACGTATTCTCGGTTATTCGGGATATCCGCGACGTCAGCTCCTATAAGTCCATCGGCACGATCGTCGTCGATACGAAGCTGAGCATTATCGAAGATACGGTCAAGCAAATGGACTCCATCACCAAAGGCAGAACGCTCATTATCGACAACGCGCATCAGGTTATTTATGACAGTCTGAAGAAGTCCATCGGCAAGCCGCTCTCCGACCCGCAGCTGCTCGCAGACATTAAGGGCACGCAGGGCAGCGTGGAGACGACGATTGACGGCGAAAGCTACATTGCGACCTACAATGAGTCCCAGATAACCGGTTGGCGCACAATTGTCTACATTCCGGTCAAGCATCTGCACAAGGACGCTAAGATTACGCGCAACCTCACTACAGGCTTAACGATCATCATCATGATCGTCGCACTCATCGTCTCGATTGTGATTTCATTCCGACTTACGCATCCGCTCCGCAAGCTGTCGAATCTGATGGGAGCTGTTCAGCAAGGTAACCTCGATATCAGCTTCAAGGTCAAGAATAAGGACGAGATCGGCGTGCTTGGCATCCAGTTCAACCGCATGCTGAGGCGGATCAAAGATCTGATCGACGAGATTTACGTCATCCAGAGCCGCAAGAACGAAGCCGAGCTTGAAGCGCTGCAAAGCCAAATCAATCCGCACTTTATCTATAACACGCTGGAGACCATTCGCATGAAGGCGATCCTGAACGACGATAACGATGTGGCCGATATGACCTTCATTCTTGGCAAGCTCATGCAGTACAGCATTAACCGAGGCAAAGAAATGGTGACGGTGCAGGAGGAGCTCCAGCATCTGGGCAACTATCTCGATCTGCTCAAATATCGCTTCAAGAACCAATTCCAATGGGAGGCGGATTTGCCTCCTGAGGTGCTGAGCTATCACATGCTGAAGCTGACGTTCCAGCCGATTGTGGAGAATGCGATTCTGCATGGCGTGGAAGGGAAGAAAGCGAAGGTGCATATCCGCGTCTACGCGACGCTGGAGAGAGAGCTGCTGCATATTCACATCCAAGACGAGGGCAATGGCATCAATCCGCATACGCTCCAGCATTTGCAGCAGTATTTGAACGGGCAGACGGAGCAAACGGACATGAAATCCGGCATCGGCCTTAAGAATGTGAACGAGCGAATCAAGCTGCGCTACGGGAATGCCTATGGCGTTGCCATCGACAGCCGTGTCGGCGAAGGCACCATTGTCACGCTGTCACTGCCTTATCCGTCTTCCGCGCTTAGCATAGATCAGATTACTGGGGGAGTATAACGATGCTTAACATCGCCATCGTAGACGATGAAGAAATTATAAGACTCGGTCTTGAGAAAATGATTACGAGGTTCTCGAGCGATTACCGCATTGTCGGCAGCTACGAGGACGGAGCCGAAGCGCTGGCCGCGATCGGCGCACCGGATCTGCAGGTGGACCTCATCATTACGGATATTAAGATGCCTTACATGGACGGGCTGCGGTTCATCGAGCTTGTGAAGGAGAAGCTGCCCGGCATTCGGTGCCTGATTCTGAGCGGCTACAATGACTTTGAATATGCGCGCAAAGCCATTCAGTTCGGCGTGGATGATTATATGATTAAGCCGGTAGATATGCAGGAGCTGTCACAGCTGCTGCTAACGGTAGACCGGCGGCTGTCGGAGCGGCGCGAGAGCGAGGAGCAGCTGGCTGCAGCCGCGAAGCAGCAGAAGGGTCAAGAGCTGGAAGATCAGCTAAGAAAGCTGCTGCAAAGCGGCGGAGCCGCCGAGCAATTCGAGCCGGGCTTGGTCGAGCTGCAATCCGGCAGAGGCGCCGTGATGGTATTTCGCACCTCTAATAGGCTCGCTCATGAGAGCCTGCTTCACTACCTCGACGAGAGCAAAGGCATGTTCCATCATGTCGTCGTGATGGAGAACAACCTCATCGCGGTACTGCTTTTCGTTCAGGAGGACAGCAAGCAGCCTGAGCGGAGCTTGCGTGCTATCAGCCTTCGGATGATGGACTATATGCACAACCGCAGCGGCGGATTTATTGCCATCGGGGAAAGCGTGCTGCCGCAAGGCCAAGGCGGCACATGGCATGGTGCTTACGTAGAAGCGCTCGCCGCGAGCAGGCATCAATTCTACAAGGAACGCGAGACGTTCGCGATGAATTTGAAGGATCTGCCCGCGAAAGCAGAGCTATGGAAATTCAACATGCCGGCGCTCGATGAACAATTCAAGACGGCCTGCGAGATGCTAGATTCCCATACGATCAAGCAAGTCATCCCGTTATTCTTTGCTGAAGCGGAGCGGGGAAAAGCCGGCTATGACGAGATTATGCATATGGCCGGCCATCTCTTCTATACGCTCACGACCAAGATCGACGGCTTCTTGGATGCGCTCTATGAGCTGCAGGGGGCGACGTTTGATTTTCACCGGACGGTTGGCTCTCATTTTGCGATGCGAGATTTGAAGGAATGGTTAATTGCCATCGTCGATCAAGTGGTGAAAGCGCTGGAGCCGACCCGCAATGCAAGCAGCAAGCGCGTCATCGAGACGGTAAAGCTGTGGATTCAGGAGCATTACCGGGAGGAAATCGAGCTGACTGCACTCTCGGAGACGGTCTTCTTGAACGCGAGCTACCTCAGCTTCCTGTTTAAGCGGGAGACGAATCAGACCATTACGGAATATATCACTGCGGTGCGCATGGCTAAGGCCAAAGAGTATCTGAAGGACAGGCTCGACCTCAAGGCCTATCAGATCGGCGAGCTCGTAGGATATGCGGACGGCATCTACTTTAACAAGCTGTTTAAGAAAACGGTCGGCGTCACGCCGCAGAAATATAGGAATCAGACGAGCGGCAGCTAATCGTCGATACGGACCCAAAAAGAAGACAATAAATACAAAACGGCTGCATAGAAAGCGTTCTCAAATTCCTCCATAATTCAAAATGTAAACGATAACAAAACGCTCCAGTACGGATGAGGGGGAAGAAGGAAATGAAGAAGTGGGCATCACTGGTGTTGTCGACGGTAGTATTCGGGGCAGCGCTTGCAGGCTGTTCGTCAAACGGCAACAATGACGAGGTGAATAAAGAAGCAGCAGCGACAGAGAGCACAACCAATACAACAACGAACGAGGCTGCAACGAACGAAGCTGAACCGGCTGCGGAGAATGCGATTAAAGGCAAGATCGTATTCGCGACGAACCGTACGGATTTAGTAGAAACCGAGCTGAAGGAATACGCCAAACGGTTCAAAGAGAAGTACCCGGAAGCAACGGTGGAGTTCGAAGCGATCAAGGACTACGAGGAATCGATGAAGGTGCGTCTGGCATCCAATGAGCTGCCTGATGTCATTCTCGTTCCGAAGACGGTAACGAAAGCGAATTTGCCGGAATTCTTCGCTCCGCTGGATGATTTGGGACTGAACGACCGCATTTATTTTAAAGATAATTACACGCAGGATGGTTCTACTTACGGGATCGTTTCCGGCAGCTCGGCAATGGGCGTTACCTATAACAAGAAAGCCTTTGAGAAAGCAGGCATTACCGCTGTTCCAAAAACATTGGATGAGTTCTACGCTGCATGCGAGAAGCTCAAAGCAGCCGGTATCGTCGCACTCTCCACGAACTTCAAGGACAAATGGCCGCTCATGGGCTGGGATCAAGAAGCGTTCTTGTTCGCCAATGACCCGGGTCTGCACAATACGATGGCCGGTCAAGACGAGCCATTCCCTGTAGATGGCCCGCACTGGAAAGCGATGAACATCATTAAAACCATCGTAGATAAAGGCTATGTTGAGAAAGATCTGATGTCCACGAACTGGGAAGGCTCGAAGAAAGACGTTGCTTCCGGCACAACCGCGATGTACCTCCTTGGCAACTGGGTTATTAATCAAGTCATCGATAATGGCGCGAAGTCTGAGGATGTCGGTTTCTTCCCGCTTCCAATCGACAACAGCGGCGAAGCCAAAGCACTTCTGAGCCCGGACTACGCATACGCAGTCAGCAAGAACAGTGGCAATGTGGAAACAGCCAAAGCCTTCTTGAAATGGCTTGTCGAGGAATCCGGTTATGATGATTTCGGCGGATTCATTCCGGTATTGAAGGATAAAGAATCCAAGCTGCCACAGTTGGCAGAATTCATGTCCTTTAAGCCGCAAGTGGTTGAGATGGTAGCAGAGAGTGACGAGTATGTCAGCATCGGCAACAAAATGCAGTTCGATACAAGCGGCTTTGCACAAGATGTCATCATGGCGGACGATGTGTCCAAAGTATTCGCCGACTACAACAAGCGCTGGAAAGAAGCACGCGCCGCAGTAGCATCGAAATAACTTTTGGAGAGAGGGGCATGACGTGAACGGTTCATGTCATGCCCCGTTTCTATTGTATGTTGTTATTGAACCGGGAAGGGGCTTTGCATGTATTCCTCCATTTACAAGAAGCAGAAGATCATCGTGTTATTCACCTTTCTGCTGCTGCCTGTCACCCTATTGGTCCTCTTCTCCTTGTATCCGGGCGTGATGCTGCTCTATTTAAGCTTAACCTCTTGGGATGGCTATAGTGCGGCGAAGGGGTGGGTTGGCTTAGACAACTACAGGGAGATCTTCCGCAACAGTGAAATTTTCAGCGTGTTCTCCCACAACCTGTATTACTTCTTCGGCGGCATTATTCAAAATATCCTTGCCCTCTATTTCGCCGTCGTGCTCAATAAGAAGCTGCGCGGCCGCAATATCTACCGTGTGCTCATCTTCCTGCCTTACATCATGAACAGCGTGGCCATTGCGTATATGTTCTCCTACGTGTACGACTCTCAGGACGGCTCGCTGAACGGGCTGCTGACTGCGCTTGGACTCGACAGTCTCATTACAAGCTGGTTGGGCAACAAGCATACGGTCAATATCTCGCTTGCGTTCATCTCGATGTGGAAGTATCTCGGGTTTAATATGGTCATTTACTTGGGCGCATTGCAGTCGATTCCGGATGATCTGTACGAGGCAGCGCTGATCGACGGAGCGAATGAACGGCAGTCCTTCATCTACATCACATGGCCGAGTATTCTCAAGATTGTTGAGCTCTCCATGCTGCTTACCGTAACAGGTGCGCTTGAAGTGTTTGATTTGCCGTTTATTATGACCAAGGGCGGACCGGCGGGAGCCAGCGATACCTTTGTGACGAAGACGGTGGATACGGCTTTTCACTACAGCAACTACGGTCTTGCCTCGGCAATGGGCGTCGTGCTGCTGCTGATTGTCATTGTTGTCATTACGATTCAGCGTAAATTTATTCTTCGGGAAGAGAAGGGATGATGGAACACCATGTCGATCTTTAAACGCAACAATCCCTTTCTTGCCATGCACTATTTGCTGCTGACGTTGGCTGCTTTTCTCGTTCTCTTCCCCCCTTATGTCGTGATTCTGAACGCCTTCAAGGGAACGGAGGAATATAACACGTCGTCCGTATTCGAGATGCCGCGCAGCTTCTTTAACCTGGAAAACTTCGAAACGGTGATGAGAATCGGCCATATGGGCCGCGCCTTCTGGAATACGAGCATCATCCTTGTACTGGCGTTGATAGGAAATATCATCATTGGCACGATGGCAGCCTACGCGCTCGGTCGCTTCCAATTTAAGCTGAAGAAATATTTGCTCGGCGGCTACGTGCTCGCTACGCTAATTCCTTCGGTGACGACACAGGTCGCTACGTTCTCGATCGTCAAGGAGCTTGGACTGTTCAATTCGCATATGGCGCCGGTGCTGCTTTATCTGGGCACAGACGTGGTGCAGATTTATATCTTCCTGCAATTCATTCGCAGTATTCCGTTTGATCTCGACGAAAGTGCGATGATGGAAGGCGCGAGCTTGGTGCGGATTTTCCGCTCGGTTATCTTCCCGTTGCTCATTCCGGCAACGGCGACGGTCACGATTATTAAGACCATTTCCATCTATAACGATATGTACATCCCGTATCTGTACATGCCGGCGCAGAAGCTGGGCGTCGTTTCGACGTCGCTTATGAAGTTCGCCGGGGTGAACAGCGCTCAGTGGAATTTGATCAGCGCGGCTGTCGTGATTATCTTAATTCCTACTGTGATCATGTATTTGTTTCTGCAGCGTTATATTTTCTCTGGTATTGTAAGCGGTTCGGTCAAATAAGTTTGGCTTCTCCACACATTCCATGTTCGGGAGGTAACAATCTTGTTCAAACGTTATATACCTATCCTGATGACCCTGGCTCTCACGGTGTCATCTTTTTTATCGGTTTTTTCGGCTCCGCGGCCGGTTCAGGCGGAAGAGTTGCCTGCGGCTGCATCTGTTTTTGAGGATTTTATTACGCGTGATGGCGATACATTGAAGGACGGCGAGACGACGTTCCGGTTTATTTCGGCCAACGTGCCGACGCTCAGCATGATCGAAGACATTCATTGGCGGGTTCCGACTGCATGGGAGCAGGAGGATGCGTTCCGAGCACTTGTGCAAATGGGCGGGAATGTAACGCGGCCTTATGTACTGTCTGTGAAGAAAGCGGATGACACGACTGAGGAGCGGGCTGTTATGGGACCTGCCACGCCGGGCGGTCCGCTGCAGTTTAACGAAGAGGTGTTCAAGGCGCTGGATAAAATGCTGCAGCTCGCCAATCAGTACGGCGTGCGCATTATTCTTCCTTTCGTCGATCAGTATCAGTGGCAAGGCGGCATAAAGGAGTATGCGGCTTTCCGCGGCAAGAGCGAAGCGGCCTTCTGGAGCGATCCGCAGCTGGTTGCGGATTTCAAGTCGGTCATTGCTTATGTGCTGAACAGAGTGAACAGCTACACAGGTGTAGCTTACAAGGATGATCCCGCTATTCTGGGCTGGGAGACAGGTAACGAGCTGGTGCCTTCGACACAAGCATGGACCAGCGATATCGCGGCATATATCAAGAGCCTAGATGCCAAACACTTGGTTATCGACGGAAAATATGGCATTGACGATGCTTCGTTGAACGATCCTAATATCGACATCGTCTCCAATCACTATTACCCGGACCATTACTCCGATTATGGCGCGCAGGCCAATTTGGATATGGGCAAGGCACGCGGCAAGAAAGCATTCATCATTGGCGAGTTCGGCTTCAAGCCGACGACGCAGGTGGATGAGTTCTTAAGCATCGTGGAGGAAAGCGGTGCAAGCGGCGCCATGATCTGGAGCATGCGCATGCATAACCGCGACGGCGGTTTCTACCCGCACACGGAAAGTGTTAAGGATGGCGTCTTCTACGGCGCATACCGCTGGCCGGGCTTCCCTTCCGGCGATGGTTTCGACGAAACGAATTTGCTTCGGGCACTGAGCAAGCATGCCTATCATATTCGCGGCATTAACGAGATCCCTCCGCTGCCGATTCCGGATACGCCGCAGCTGCTGCCGATCGATGAGGTGTCCACGATCTCATGGCTCGGATCTGTCGGTGCCAGCTCGTATACCGTTGAACGTTCGGATGCGGATGCGGGTTCGGTGGATGGATCTTGGAGCGTTGTCGGGAATGGTGTTTCCGATGCGGTCGAGGGAGAGACACAGCTGTTCCATGATACGTCAGCCGTAAGCGGCACGTCGTATTACTACCGATTGAAAGCGAATAACGCGTCCGGCTCATCCGATTATTCGGCTGTGGTAGGACCGGTTGCCGCTAAGCATGTCATCAAGGACGTCATGCGTAATTTCTCGCATCTGTATGATTACTCGACCGACTTGGAATTCGAAGCGAAGAATCCCGTTCGATTCGGCGGCGACCCTTCACGGTTCAAGCAGCTGGAAACCTCGCAGGAGCAATATATTGTGTATGCGCTGCCGACATCTGCTTCAGGAGTAACGGGGCTGCAGGTTGAGGCGACTGCCTACATCGACCCTGAGAAGCTGGCTTCTGCGGCTTACAGTATCTTCACCTCCGCAGATGGCGAGTCTTATGAGGCGCTTGATGCTGCAGCGGTTGATAATGGCGGCCCGTGGCATCAAGTACAGTATTCGGGCAGCCTGCCCGCGGCGGCCAAGTTTGTGAAGCTCGTATTCCCAAGCGACTACAGCGCCTCTCAGCTTGGAGAAGTAGAAATTGAGTACAGCACGGACGGCAGCGCGCTGACCTTCCCGGATTCTATTCAACGTCCGGAGTTGGCTAACGGCGTGCTGATCGATGATATGAACAATTTTGTCAAAATGAATGACCGCAGCATCAACCTTAGCTTCAGCACCGACAACCCGGATGCGTATTTTGGCGGCGATAACAAACGACTTACCCGTAGCTCCGATACGGAAGAGTTCTTCCAGTACAAGACGAGCGGTGACATGAATTACTTTAAGCTGCTTACGTATGCAAGGCAGGATCCAAGTGCCTATCTCGTGGGGGATTTCAAATTCTTCACGTCTGCTGACGGCGTCAGCTTCACGGAGTACGGCACGGCCGTGAAAGCCAGCAAAGGCGGGGACGGCTGGTGGACGCGCACTGAGTATACGGCGTATAAGCTGCCTGCGGGAACGCGATATCTGAAGGTTCAATTCCCGTTAAGCCAAGCGGATCAGACCTGGAACCCGCAAGTGAGCAGAATTGCAATCGGCGTAGGCGACGAGCAGCTTGAAGCACCGCCTGAGCTGTCGAAGAGCCAGCTGATTGACGGCTTTGACGGCTACAGCGGCTCGAGTACTGCACTTCGCAGTGCCTATGCGGTGAACGAGTCCGGTTCGCCGATTACGCTAACGCTGGATGGATCGCATAAGAACGAGGGCGATTACGGCTTGAAGCTGGAGACCTCGATGAGCCAGGGCTGGGGCGGCCTCGAGATGGCGCTGAACAACGCCGACTGGTCCGGAAACAGCGGCATGCAATTCTGGGTTCAGCCCGGCGGAGTCGATATGGGCGTTACGCTGCAATTAACGGAGGGCCTTGATACGGCAGGCGAGGTGTGGAAGACGGACCTGCGGATCTCCGGTACAGACCCGGTTCTCGTGCAGGTCCCGTTCAGCAAGTTCTACATTCCGCAGTGGTGGAAGGATAGTCATGCATCGCAAGGAAACGGCGTGATTGATGCCGGAAAGGTTGCCTCCTTCGGGCTTTACGTAGACGGAGCGCCGGCGGAGTATGTGGTTTATTTTGACAGCATTAAATTGTACCGGCTTCCGACCATTGATACCTTCGAATCGTATGAAGGCGATGATTCTCGTCTTCAAGCAGCCTATGCGCCGAATTCCGGCGGGGATCCACTTACTCTGTCGCTCTCTTCGGATGTGAAGGCTGGCGGCGATTATGGACTGAAGCTGGTTTATGCCCTTACCGATGCGAAGGGGTATGCAGGCATCTCGAAGAATATGGACGGCATCGATTGGAGCGGTAACAATGGCATCGAGCTGTGGTATAAGCCGGACGGCCAGAACCGCGGGATTACCGTACAGTTTAAAGAAACAAGCGGCGAGTATTGGGAAGCGAAACTGCGCGTGTCCGGCGATGAGGCAAGACTCGTGCAAATTCCGTTCCATGCCTTTGCCAGACCCGGTTGGAATGCGCCTGTTAATGGCGTGATCGACTTGGGTTCCATTGCAGAATTCTCTCTTTATGTGGAGAAAGGCGGAAGTGGCGCGGGTGAAGGGACGCTGTATTTCGATTCCATTCAAGTGGCTAAAGTCGGTCATATGGATGGCTTTGAATATTACCAGGGCTCGGATAGTCTGACATCTGCCGCTTATGTGAGTAAAAGCGACGGCGATGAGATCGTTGTAAGTTTGGATACGGCGCATAAGTCTGAAGGGGAATACGGCCTTAAGCTGGCCTACACGCTGACAGATGAGAAAGGTTATGCCGGCGTGACCAAATTGCTTGGCGGCATGAATCTGACATCCGGCGGCAACGCCCTTTCCCTGTGGCTCCAATCGGATGGCTCGCAGAACGGTGTCACGCTGCAGTTGAAGGATGCAGATGGCGACTATTGGGAAGCGCAGCTTACGCCTGCCGGAACGGAAGGCGCCGTATATGAAGTGCCGTTAAGCGGCTTCGCACGTAATCCGTGGTCGAGCGGAGATGGATTGCTCTCCTTGTCGGCATTGACGGAATACTCGATCTTCGTCAATAAGGGTGCGGGCTCGGCAGGCAGTCATGTGCTCTATGTCGATGATCTGAAGCTTGGCAATGTGCCGATTATCGACAACTTTGACTATTATGGCGGAGGCGAGCTCATTGCGCAGAAAGCCTACACGAGCAATACGTGGGGTGGACCTGTTACACTGACGCCGGACAGCGAACATAAGGAAGCCGGCAAATACGGCCTTCGTTATACGTACACGCTGACGGAAGCTACGAACTTCGCAGGTATGACCAAGAACCTGAGTGGCATGTCATGGGCAGGCTATGATGGTGTCTCCTTCTGGCTGACACCGGATGGATCGGGCCGCAAGCTAACCATTCAATTTATTGAACCGGACGGCGAAGCGTGGGAGGCTTACCGCGTTCTATCCGGCACGGAGGCAGGTGTCCTGAAACTTCCGTTCTCCGAATTCCGGCATGCACCATGGAATACCAAGGGCAATGGCATTATTGATCTTGGTTCACTCGCAGAGTTCTCGCTGTACATTAATCAAGGGGATGGACCGGTAGGCGATGGTACGCTTTATGTGGATTCGATTGGCGTCTATCAAGGCGCGGTGGATCCAGAAGATCCGGATGACGGTGATGGGAGCGGATCGGGTTACGTTTATGTACCGGACCAGCTGCTGCAGAACCAGCAGAATATCAGTGAGGCTGATGTGAAGAGCGGCATCAAGGATGGCAAGGTTTCGGTTACGCTGCAAGGCGGTAAGAATGAATTGCTGATTCCAGCGGCCCTGGCGAGTACTATTGGGGACAACATCCTTGTTGTAGACGCTCAAGGAGTGAAGGCGGAAATCGCTCCGGAAGTGCTGCAAGCATTACTTGCGCTGGTTGAACCGAACGTACGGGGAGATGCGAAGATATCTCTTCAACTGGCTGCTAAGGAGAATCAGGGTACGGGAGAGGGAGCTCCCCTGCAAGCAGGGTACCAGCTAGAAGGTAAAGTCTATCAACTGGAGCTTGCTATCGTAACGAAGGACGGGAAGCAGCATAAGCTGACGAAGTTTGAGAAGCCTGTTATACTTACCATCCCGTTTGACGTTGGAGCAGCCGGACATCCGGAGCTCATGGGAATTTACTACTACAACCCTATATCTGGCGCTTGGGAGTATGTAGGCGGACAGGTCGATGAGCGAGCAGGCAGTATCTCTGCACCGCTCACTCATTTCAGCACTTATGCGGTTATGACGTATAAGAAGACGTTTAAAGATTTACCTTCAACACACTGGGCTTTTGCAGCAGTTACAGAGGCTTCGGCACATCATCTTGTGAAAGGTGTAAGCGACGACAGCTTCGCACCGACGCAAGCGAGCAGCCGTGCGGAATTCGTTCAGTTGATGGTGAATGCTCTGCAGCTTTCGGCAGGTGAAGATGCGAAACAGGTCTTCACAGATGTTGCTGCTGATAGCTGGTATGCGGATGCTGTAAAGGCTGCCTACGAGCATGGATTGATCCAAGGCAGAAGCGCCGCATTGTTTGCTCCACAAGCGACTATCAGCCGTCAGGAAATGGCGGTTCTGATGAACCGAATGCTGGCTTTCGGCGGCAAGAAACAAGCTGCTGGCACGCCTTCGGCAGCCGAAGCACAGCCATTCACGGACGTGGAGCAGATTGCTTCGTGGGCGAAGGAAGACGTGAATCAAGCTGTAGCTTCCGGCCTGATGAAAGGAACCGGAGCTCAGCAATTCTCACCGCTTAGCACCGCAACTCGCGCAGAAGCCGTGCAGGCGATTATCAATTTCATGCATCGCCATTAAATTAAGAAGGTCGGCTGCGAGATGCAGCCGGCCTCTTTACTATATTGCCGTGACTACGCGTAAATGTACTCTAGTAATGCTTCGAGAATAGCTGCCTAATTATTCTAACGAACCGTAGAGGCGCTATTGATGCGAAAATAGCTGCCTATTATTTCTAACGAACCGTAGGGGTCTTAATTTGGCAAACCGGCTCCAAATCACAACTAAATCGTGAAATAAGGCCTTCGCGGTTCGTTAGCGTTTTTTGGAGCTATTATGAGGCAAATAAGACCTCCACGGTTCGTTAGCGTTTCCCGCTTCCTCTGAGGGGTTCGTTAGATTTTGAAAAATTTATATTGGCACCAATAATAAGCCTATACGGTTTCAGTTCGTTTACGCGAAAATCCTGTTCGGCGATTGCTGGGCTGGCAACGGGAAACAGGCATGGATTCACAAAAAAGCGGTACGGCCAAGGGCTAGAACAAGCCCCGAACCGTACCGCTTCTTAATATGTTTAAACTTTGAAGAAATTGATGTTCTTGTTGAGTTCTTCCGACAGATGCGCAAGCGTCTGCGACGAGCTTGCTGTTTCTTCGGCTGCCGCAGCGGATTCTTCGCTTGCTGCTGCAATTGTTTCTACTGCGCGCATGACTTCTTCGGACTGCGCGGCTTGCTCTTCGCTTGCTGCTGCAATTTCAGTCACTTGGTCGGCAGTTTCGCTTACCATGCGTACGATGCTCTCGAAGGTTTGTCCGGTTTTGGAGGTTTGCAGGGTTGCATGCTCCATAGCTCTTAAGCTTTGATCGGTATTATGCTGCATGCCTTTGATGATCTCGGCGATTTGCTGTGTAGCTTCGCTGCTGCGCTCTGCCAGCTTGCGAACTTCATCGGCTACAACGGCAAACCCGCGTCCTTGGTCACCGGCACGTGCCGCTTCAATAGCTGCATTAAGGGCAAGCAAATTCGTTTGTTCGGAAATTTCGTCGATAACCTCAATAATTTGACCAATCTTCTGTGAGTCTTTCTCCAGCAATTGCATTTGAGAGGAGAGCTTCTCCATACTTTGCACCGATGCACTAACCGTATCGCTGCCATCCTCTGCACCGCGTTTTGTTTTATCCGACAGCTCGGCTACAACAGAGGCTTTATTCGCAACATCGTTAACGGCAATCGACATTTCACGTACAAGCTCGCTAATCACCTGAGCTGATTCTGCTTGCTCGGTGCTTCCTTTAGCTATCTCTTCCGTCGTAGCGGAGATTTCCTCGGATGCCGCGGCAACACTCTGTGCTGAAGTTACGGTGTGGCTGATAAGCTTGCGTAAATTATCCATCATATCGTTGAACGCAGTGGCAAGCGTGCCCAGCTCGTCCTTGCTCTTCGATACAGCTTGATCACGCAAATCTCCTTTCGCCGCTTTGGTTGCTACGTTCAGAATGGAGCGGATTGACTTCACCATCGACTCGGAAATCAGAAGTGCAAGCCCAATACCGACAGCTATGGCGAAAATACCAAAGCCAATGATCAGTGATTTGCCGACTTTATTCGTTTGCGCAGCACCGTCTACTTCCGCTTTAACGCCGTCATTATTGAACACAATCCAGCGGTTGAAGTCATCTTGTACCTTTTTACGCTGTGAAGACAAATCATTGAGAAGTGCATACCCTTGTTCAGGTTTATTTTCTTTTCTCGCTTGGATAACAGGAGCTAGCCCTTCTGAGTAAGCTTGCATATTAGCAAGAAGTGAATTGAAAATTTCCGTTTCCTCATCGGAGATAAGAAGATGCTCATACGCCTTAAGTTCTTGTAATGCTTTGCCCATGCTTTCGTTAATCGTTTGTTCAATAATCGCGATTTGGGCTGGATCGCTTTCCAAGTTGATTTTATTGACATTAACGCGTGCTTCCATGAAGTCATCCTTAATGACTCCGATATTATTTAAACTCGGCAACCAGTTGGTTTGAACGATGGAACTGGATTTCTGAAGCGATCCCATTTGTACAATAGCAAGTACCCCGATCCCGGTCAACAGTGCAAGAATGGCAAGAAAGCTAGACATTAGTTTTACGCGTATGGACAATTTCACATGGTTCACTCCTGTTTCATAGGATTAGGTTCTTCTTTGATACTAAAGATACATGGAAAGTGTTAAAACAAATGGGTAAAAACTATTTGATTTCTGTATGGAATTGGGTAGAAGCAGGTTCTTTTTACGTCCAAATGCTAGAAAAGTGCGAGGTAAAGTCGGACGGAGAAATATGGCTTGCTCGCAGGATAACATAGGTTCGAATGTTCCTCGTTCTGAAGCGAATCCATTGCAGTTTCTATGAAAATGCACCTTATAGTAGAAGGGGAAATACGAACTGCAGGCATCTTCTAGATTATAAATAACACATTAAAAATTATCATTGACAATGAGAATCATTATCGACTATCATTGTTTGTATTGATTGAGAGTGATTATCATTATTAATTATCGGGAGAGTGGTCATGTTGTTTTCCAAAGTTTTAACTCGTTCATTATTAGCTGCATCGGTGCTTGCAGCTCCTTTAGCTGCAGGGTCAGGTCAAGCAGCACAAGCAGCAAGTTCTTCTATTAGTGTTTCTCTTGATGGGAAATCCGTTTCGCTCGATGCCGCTCCTAAAGTGATTAACGGCAGAACGCTTGTACCATACAGCAGCCTCGTTAATGCGCTTGGCGGTCGTGCAACATGGGATGCGAAGAATAAAACAGTGTCCGCTGTACAAGGCGGCGTTACGGTTAAACTGACAGTTGGTTCTACCTCTGCATACATAAACGGTGACTTTAAAGCTCTGGAGTCGGCACCTGTGATTTCAGACGGTAAAACTTATGTTCCGCTTCGCCTGATCTCTGAGGCATTCGGCAAATGGGTTACATACAATAAGAACTTCAATTCCGTTGCGATCAACAGCACGATGACAGTGACGACAAGCACAGGTACGTTTACCCTGAAGAAGAAACCAAGCCGCATCGTAACGCTGTCTTCCTCCGATACCGAAATCATTTATGCGCTTGGCAGCAAAGTTGTCGGCCGTTCCACTGCAATCGGCAAAGTATTCCCTTCTGAAGCGACGTCCGTTCCGGAAGTGGGAAGCTCTCACGGTCTTAATTTCGAGATACTGGCGACATTGAAACCGGATCTCGTCATTGCAAGCCCTGCACTGAAGACACAACAAGCGACGATTGAGAAGCTTGGCGCACAAGTGATGTTCAACTCGCACAACTCCTTTACCGAAATTCAAGCTTCGATTAAACTCTATGGCCGCATTCTTGGTCAAGAAACGAAAGCCGCACAGTTGATTGCGAAGATGAACAGCGATGTTGCAGGTTTGAAGAAACCGGCTACAGCTCCGAAAACACTGATCGTTTACGGCGCACCGGGAAGTTTCGTTATTGCGCTTCCTACAAGCTACCCTGGCAACTTCTTGGAGCTTGCAGGCGGTAAGAACGTGGCTTCTTCGTTCAAAGGAATGGATGGCATGCCGCAATACGCGGAGCTGAGCCTTGAGCGGATCGTAGCTGCGAATCCGGACATTATTCTTTTCATTACGCATGGCGATGCTGCAGATGTCAAAGCAAGCTTCAAGAAAGAATTCGAATCCAATGCGGCTTGGAAGAGCTTGCCTGCCGTGAAGAATGACAAGTTTGAAGTGCTGCCATCTGATCTGTTCGCGGCAAACCCAGGCATCAGAGCGCCGCAAGCGATCGAAACCATCAACAAATTGCTTCTAACGGTGGATTAATCCGATGGCGACAATCGTAACCGGACAAAGAGCGCAAGAGGTGCGGACCTCGAGAAGTATTCGCAGAGGCAGTGTACTAATTATTAGTCTTGTCCTGCTGCTGCTTGCAGGGTTGTATGGCTTGATGTCAGGCTCAATTCCGATTCCGGCGCGCGAGGTGTGGAGCTCATTGCTTCACGCCTCCGACTCGGAATCGAGACAAATTGTTTGGAATCTCAGGCTTCCGCGTGTATTGACCGGCATGCTGGCAGGCATCTGCCTGGCGATCTCAGGCACCTTCTTGCAAGGTGTATTCCGTAATCCGCTTGCTGATCCCGGCATTATCGGCGTTTCCTCCGGCGGCGGGCTTGCGGCTGTTGTTATTATGATTTTGTTCCCCGAGAAGATCGCCTATTTGCCCATTGCGGCTTTCCTTGGTGCACTTGCTGCAGCAGCGGTTGTGTATGCCCTCTCGTGGAAAGGCGGCGCTTCTCCGCTTCGATTGATTTTGGCTGGAGTTGCGGTCAATTCGCTGCTCGGCGCGGCGATGACGGCGCTGATGATTTTGAATAGTGAGAAGGTTCAATCCGTTCTGCCATGGATGTCGGGCAGCTTGAACGGACGGAGCTGGCCGCACTTTCAAACGCTGCTGCCCTATGCCGTTATTGGCATCATCGCTTCGATCTTCTTGATTAAGACAGCTAACCTGCTTGTCCTTGGTGACGATGCCGCTAAGCTGCTCGGAAGCCGAGTGGAAATCGGAAGATTGCTTATTATTTTGCTATCTACCTTCCTGGCAGGCGCTTCGATCAGCATCGTTGGGATGGTCGGCTTCGTCGGTCTTGTTGTCCCGCATATCGTCCGGCTGTTAGTCGGCAATGATTATCGAATTCTGCTGCCTATTTCAGCAATGGGCGGGGGAACGTTAGTCATGGCTGCGGATACCGCTGCACGAAGCTGGTTTGATCCGATTGAGTTCCCAGTAGGTATTTTACTTGCGCTTCTCGGTGCGCCTTTCTTCCTCTATTTGCTTAGGAAAGGGGTCAAACGATGAATCCTGCAATAGCTGCCGATCAATTAAAGTATGGCTATGAGCGTTCTGCTCCGATCGTGAACGGCTTCAATCTTAAAGTCGCTGCCGGTGAATGGCTCGGTATCGTCGGTCCTAACGGCTCGGGCAAATCGACTGTTCTGCGCATGCTGGCAAGACTTGCTGCTCCTCAATTAGGTAAGATTGAACTGGAGGGCCGGGATCTTGCAGGCATGGATAACAAATCCGTTGCGAGAACGATGACGATGCTTGCGCAAACCCAGGAAGGTGCCTTAGATATTACGGTGCGTGACTTGGTTCGCAGAGGGCGTAATCCTCATTTGAAATGGTATGAAGAATGCAGAGGCTCACATGAGGAAGTGGTCGATTGGGCACTGCAGGTTACCAGCATGACGAGGCTGCAGCATCGTTCCCTGTTGGAATTATCAGGCGGAGAGCGTCAGCGTGCATGGCTTGCCATGTGTATGGCACAGACGCCGCGGGTGCTGCTGTTGGATGAACCGACGACGTATTTGGATATCGCGCATCAATTGGAATTGATGGAGCTGATCCGCAGCTTGAATCAGGATCAAGGCATCACGGTTGTGATGGTCCTGCATGATTTGAATCAAGCGGCTCGTTTCTGCGACCGGATTGTGGCGATGAAGAGCGGGTCGATCGTGAAGCAAGGGACGCCTGGCGAAGTATTCCGCGTGGAGTTCTTCCGCGAGGTGTTCGGCATCGAAGCAAAAGTTTATTACGATGATGGTGTTCCGGTTTATTTGCCAAGCGGTATTGTAAACAAACAGCCTCATGAAGCGACAGCATAAATTAGAGTTATAATGAGGAGGAGATTCGATTGGCTAAAGCAGCATTGAGCACCGAATTGGTACGGGAATTCGTAGGCGCAGCACACGCGGATTTGAATAAGGTTCAAACCCTGCTTGCGCAAGAGCCTGCTTTATTGCACGCATCCATGAACTGGGGCGGCGATGACTGGGAGACAGCGCTCGGAGCGGCATCTCATGTTGGACGCCGTGACATTGCAGAGTGGCTGTTGTCCAAAGGTGCACGAATCGACTTATTTGCTGCCGCTATGCTTGGTGACCTAGAAGTGATCCAATCGACACTTACCCGGTATCCGGAATCGATTCATGCGCGTGGACCGCACGGCATAACGCTGCTGCAGCATGCGATGATCGGCGGCGAGCAAGCGAAAGAGGTTGTCTCGTATTTGAAGTCGCTCTTGAATATCGATGAGAAGGGGACTAAGACGATGATTGTAGTAGAAAATCGAATTGAGGTTCGTGCCGGCTTTGCAGAGGCGGTATTGGAACGCTTCAAGACGCCTAAGAGCGTACATACATTCCCTGGATTTGTCCGGATGGATGTTCTGCATGCGGTCGTTTCGGAAGAAACAGAAGAGATTCGCGTATGCACAACTTGGGAGAAGGAAGAAGATTTCCAAGCTTGGGCGAACAGCGATTCTTTCCGTCATGCACATACACGCCGCGAGGGAGCGCAAGGTTCCCCTCATGGTCAAGGACAAGGACAAGGACACGGCGGTCAAGCACATGGTCACGGTCAAGCGCATGGTCAGAGTCAAGCGCATGGTCAAGGCCACGGCCAGCCGGCTGCGGAAGCAGCAGCAGGTCCAATCGTCGGCAACAAAGTGACCATCTATCAAGTCGTGGTCTCGCATTTGCCAGAGTCCGCGCCGGTTGAGTCCGCCGCTAACTAATGTGAAGATCCAGAGAAGAAGCCTCCATTATGGGGGCTTCTTTTTTGTCGAGAACCTGCCGAGAACCCCACCGAGAACCCCACTACCGAGAACCCTATTGAGCCCTCATCGAGCCACTACCGAGAAACCCATCGAGCCACTACCGAGCCCACTACCGAGCCCACTACCGAGAAACCCATTGAGCTCGCACCGAGCCACTACCGAGAAACCCATTGAGCCCTCATCGAGCCCATACCGAGAAACCCATTGAGCCCTCATCGAGCCCACTACCGAGAAACCCATTGAGCTCGCACCGAGCCACTACCCGAGAAACCCATGGGCCCGCACCGAGCCACTACCGAGAAACCCATCGAGGCCCACCGAGCCACTACCGAGAAACCCATCGAGAACCCTGCCAGCCTCCCGCTCAATTACCCCGCCTCCCGCCTCGGCGGGGCGAAAGATACAATCCCCCGCCGAGGCGGGGGGCGCTGAATTCTAACGGTTGAAATAGCGCTTATTTGGTCTTTTTTTGCTCTCTATTTTCTCTAACGGTTGCCAGAGGCCTTATTTGTCCTTTTTCAGCTGGAATCCATACCTAAATCGCGAAATAGCCTCTCTGGCAACCGTTAAAATTGTGGGACGCCGAAAAAGGGGAGATTAAGCGCTCGGGCAACCGTTAGACTTCGGGAGCGACTTTCGAAAACAGCCAGAAGCCTCTATTATGGAGGCTTTTTTGGTTGCACCATATTTTAACGTGAGTGAGAGTAGGAAAACCTGTCTCTCGGAGTCCAAACCGAGGCGAAAAAAGAAACTGAAAGTCGTGAAAACCGACTCTCAGCCATTGAACCGACCATATTGCCACGGATTACGATGGTGAGAGTAGGAAAACCCGTCTCTCGGAGTCCAAACCGAGGCGAAAAAAGAAACTGAAAGTCGTGAAAACCGATTCTCAGCCATTGAACCGACCATATTGCCACGGATGATGATGATAAGCCCTCGAAGCACGGCATTTCCATATCAAACTAAAACAAGGGCTGCCCTAGTCATCGAAAGATGACCGGGACAGCCCTTGCGTATTACCACATCTCTTTTACTTTAATTACCCACACTTGAGTTTGCTTGTCTGTTAACTTGAGAACGCCGTTAGCATCGTATTCGCCAACGCCGAAGTCGTTGTCATTGGCGATAACCAGCGTGTTCTTGTTCAGTACGGTCAAACCTTCGAATTTCTCGAACGGATAGTCAAGCGCCGTCAGATCCACAACCAGCTCTTTCGGCGCAGTTGTTACGTTCAGCGCTTTCCAATCCGATGTACCTTCAACGTTTCCGCTCACAGCGGCGTTGTTAAGGATGTTAGTGGCTTTCGCAAGGTCAATGCGGTACACGCGTTTGATTTGCGCTGCCGCGCCTTCGTTCTTATCCCGCTCATCAACGAGCAGGACATCGCTCGATAACGCTTGAAGATCGGAGATGACAACGTCCTTCTGCGAAACGTTCACGAATGATTTTGCATCCTCCGCCATATACACATATTCGCCTACAAGCTTCTTCGTCGCCAGATCCATCTTCAGAATGCGCAGATTGCGTGAGGCTTCACCTGTCGCTTTATCCGGCACAGCCATCGGGCTTTGAATGGAAGCGTAGAGGAATTTGCCATCAGGGCTGATCGTTACGCCTTCGAAACCGCGGTTAACTATGCGTTTGGCATAGACAGCCGGAATCGCTTCAACTACCGGAATTTGCGCGTTTGCAAGCTTCGCTTTATCGCCTACCGGAACATAACGGCTGATAATCGTACCGTCACGTTTCAATTGAATGAGCGAGGGGCGGTACTCATCGGACATCCAGAACGTGTCATCTGTCTTGTTGTATGCGATGCCTTCAAGATCCAGTCCATCCGGATCAAGCGGCAGCAAAGTCTTGCCCGTATTGTCGTATGATTTCTCGTCGGACGCGATGTTGCTAAGACCAGTCGTGAAACGACTTCCCGAAACGACGCCCTTTGTACCTTCCGGAAGAAGCAGCTTGTTCGTCTCAAGGATGTTCACGGAGCTGCCCTCTAGCTTGATTTTATAGAAACGAGGCACATAATCCTGCACCGGGAATGTGCGGTTAACCGTCTTGTCGATCGTAATTTGTCCGTTTGGTCCACGATCAGCAAGCGTATAGAAGACATTGTCCGGATCGCCCGGCAAATGAGTCAGACCGGAGAAGCCGCCTTCCTTCAAACCGAGTCCAAGGCTCGGAGGAGTTGTCCACGTGTACTTGCCGGCAACATAAGGATACGCGCGCAAAGTCACTTTCTTGCTTGTGCTGTCCCAAGCCACTTCTTGTCCAAGTGCCTCGCCCATCGCTCTCACCGGCACATATAAGCTGCCATTGATCGTGACTGCATCTTTATCCAACTTCACTTCGGAATCGCCTGCAAATAGCTTGATTTGAACGGCAAGTGCTTTGAGTGCGGTGTCGGCAGCTTGTACAATTTGCGTACTGCCCATCACGATGCAAGCAGCGCCTGCTACGGCAACCCATTTCTTTGTTACAGCTTTCATTCCCATCTCTCCTCTATTATACATACTGGCATGGCCATATCT
Source organism: Paenibacillus sp. J22R3 (assembly GCF_056269305.1). Lineage (NCBI taxonomy): Bacteria > Bacillati > Bacillota > Bacilli > Caryophanales > Paenibacillaceae > Paenibacillus > Paenibacillus sp. J22R3. The sequence continues at coordinate 529,667 of NZ_JBWDNS010000004.1, forward strand.
CTGAACAGCATAGAAGAGAATTATTAAGCTAATATGATAGCGGCTTGTAGAAATTGTAAAACGGAACAGGTGGAGCCTATCCGGGCTCTTCTTTTCTTATGTCGAGATCGATCCTGCAAGCTTGTCATGCTAGTCTGCATAATTGTCCAAGTCCTCTCATAGACATAGTACAAGTCAAGCGTAAACGGCTTTTTGTCAAGCGCAACTCCGGATACGTTTAAAAATTGTGATGAGGGGTGGATCTCATGCGTCGTCGATTCAGTTTAATCGCAGCTATTTTGCTTTGCCTTACGGCGGTGCTCGCAGGCTGCGGGACTAAGGACGCGGAATCGGTTGTCAAGGAATTGGACAAAACACTTACTAACTTGGGCAGCTATCATGGCAAAGGCACGATGACGCTGTTTACGGGCCAGCAGCCGCTGGAGTATCAGGTGGATGTTTCTTATCAGAAGCCGCAATACTATCGCATCGCTTTGACGAACGCGAAGAAGGACATCACGCAAATCGTGTTGCGCAACGATGAGGGCGTTTTTGTCTTGACGCCGCGCCTGAATAAAGTGTTCCGTTTCCAAAGCGATTGGCCGGCTAACCAAGGGCAAGTGTACCTGTATCAAACGCTGGTCCAAAGCATTCTGCTCGACAACTCGCGCCAATTTGCAGTGGACAATGATGCTTATGTATTTGATGTCATGGCTAATTATCAGAACGGATCGCTTGCACGGCAGAAAATCTGGCTGAACAAATCCGACTATGCCCCTAACAAAGTGGAAGTCAGCGATGCCAATGCAGCGGTGATGGTTTCCGTTAAGTTCGATTCGTTCGAATTCGGTTCGAAGCTCGAGAAGAGTGTATTCGATACTCAGACGAACATGGGCGCAGCAGCCGACAAACCGACAACAGCTGAGCCGGATTCCGATCAAAGCAATACGAATGTAAATGCTGAAACCGACGCGAATACAGATGCAAATACGAACAATTCGGTCGATTCCGATGCAGCAGCGAATCCGGACAATAACGGAACAAGCAACGAAGAGTCCGATGACGGCTCACAAGGTACGCTCGGACCGATCAATCATGCATTCACAGCGATGGAGCCGTCTTATCTCCCAGATGGTGTATCGGAGAAAGACCAGCAGGATATCGTGTTCGGCGGCAATGCGGGCATCCTGATCCGTTACGCAGGCAGCTTCGACTACACCTTGATTCAAACGCAGCCGAAGGATGTCGCGGTATCCGCAATGAAAGGTGATCTGATCGATCTGGGCTTCACGTACGGCTCCATAAGCGGCACCGAAGACGAACAGCGTACGCTGACATGGACATACGACGGCACAGAATTCAGAATCACAACCGGTAATCTGCCGCAAAATGAAATGATCAAAGTCGCGCAATCCGTACAAGGCGAGATGAGTAAATAGTGTGTACAATAAACATTTTCCAGCCGGAATCGAGCCTGTTAAACCTTCCAATTCATTGACATCAGGAAGCAAAAACGTTTAACATATAGGTTACGGGTTAATAAGATAAACGCCTGCCCTCACCAAGGCGGGCGTTTACTTTTTGGAAATGAAGGTGGAGCAAGTTGGATGTGAACGCTTATTATCGCCCCACTCGGGCAGAGATATCTTTAGATGCGCTTTCTCATAATTTGCAGACTTTTCGGAAGGCAATGCCTGAAGGCATGCTGCTTATGGCATCGGTGAAAGCGAATGCTTACGGCCATGGTGCCGTCGAAACGGCTCGGGAAGCCGAACGCTGCGGCGTTGATTTTCTCGGTGTCGCTTTTCTTGATGAAGCTCTCCAGCTCCGGCAGGCCGGTATTAAGACGAACATTCTGGTGCTTGGCTATGTACCGCCGCAAGGCTTAGCTGCTGCGCGGGATGCGGATATCGCTATTGCGCTTTTTAGTGATGAAATATTGAAAGCTGCGGCAGACTTGCCGGCAACCGACAAGAAACTCTCTGTTCATGTGAAGATCGATACGGGTATGGGCCGATTAGGCCTGCTTGCAAGTGATGATGCATTGGCGTTTATTTCGCGCGCGATGGAGCAGCCAGGCATTGAGGTTGAAGGCTTGTTCACTCATTATGCGCAAGCGGATGAAGCGGATAAAGGCTATACGCAGCTGCAATATGAGCGGTTTTCTACGTTCGTCAAACAGCTTAAGGCAGCAGATCTTCATATTCCGATCATTCATGCTGCTAACAGTGCAGCCGGAATTGATACTCCGGAGATGGGCTGCGGCATGCTGCGCCTTGGTATTAGCATGTACGGTCTTTATCCATCGGCATATGTGAATAAGCAGCGGATTGCTCTTGAACCTGTCATGACACTCAAGACGGCTGTCGTCATGGTCAAGGATGTGCCGGAGGGCTGGGGGATCAGCTACGGCTCTCGTTATGTGACAAAAGGCGACGAGAGAATCGGAACGCTCCCGGTTGGTTATGCGGATGGTTTTAGCCGCATGCTGACAGGTAAGGCAGAAGTGCTGCTTCGTGGTCAGCGTGTGCCGGTACTCGGCACGATTTGTATGGACCAATGCATGATCGCGCTGGATGGTGCTGAAGCCGCTCAAGGTCCGGTTCAGGTCGGTGAGGAAGTCGTGCTCATTGGCAGGCAGGGCGACGAGTTAATCTCTGTCGAGGAACTGGAAGAGAAGCTCGGTACGATTAATTATGAAGTCATCTGTATGGTCGCAGCGCGTGTACCGCGCGTATATATGCGAGGGCAGCAAGTTGTTGCTGTGACGAATCCCCTCCTGTAAACGGAATGCAGGAGGAATGAATTACCTGCTAAGGATTTTCAATGGATTTAAAGGATTTTATCGTCTTATCTCGAATAATGTTGTTAAGATGTTCTTTGTTGTCGGTCTAAAGCGTTTATCTTCGCGTGCAGCATACTTGATATACGGTCTGCATACATATGAAGGTGTATAATACGGACCAAACAATGACATACTGTTACTGTTTTTTGCTGGAAATGTTTTGGGGGTGCGAGTTCGGTGGCCAATTTGCAAAATACCAAAAGGATTATGATCAGTTTACCGGATCATTTGCTGGAGGAAGTCGACGGAATCGTCGCCAAAGAAAACTCGAACCGAAGCGAATTCATTCGTCAGGCTATGAAATTGTATTTGATCGAGCGGAAGAAACGACAGATTCGCGATTCGATGCAGCGAGGCTATCTGGAAATGGCAAAAATCAACCTAGTGATGGCGTCGGAAGCTTTTCAAGCGGAGGAAGATGCCGGCGATACGCTCGGCCGACTCGTAAGCGGGGTGTAAAGCTTGATCGTTAAACGCGGCGATGTGTTTTTTGCGGACTTGTCACCTGTTGTCGGTTCTGAACAGGGGGGCGTTCGTCCTGTTCTGGTAATTCAAAATGATATTGGCAATCGCTTCAGTCCAACCGTCATTGTTGCAGCCATTACAGCCCAGATCCAGAAGGCTAAGCTGCCGACACATGTGGAGATTGATGCGGCGTTGCATGGATTTGACCGTGATTCCGTTCTGCTTCTGGAGCAGATCCGCACGATTGATAAGCAGCGTCTGACCGACAAGATCACTCATCTGGATGATGAGACGATGCGTAAGGTAGACGAGGCGCTTCAAATCAGTGTCGGTCTAATCGATTTTTGAACTGAAGAGCAATACACGACAGCAGGGCCGGATGGCTCTGTTTTTTTTGTCTATTAACATAGAAATGATATCAGTCTTCGGACGTAGCTCATGTTCCATCCTGCGCCGCTGTTTGGAAGCGTCGTTTCAATCCATAATGAAAGTAACATATGGAATGGATGGAGGGGTCATGAGAATGACGACAATGAATCGACCGGATTTTGCAATTGCAGGCGTGGGTACGACTGGCGGAGGGGACTTTCACCGCGTTGAGCTCGAAGGTGTCAGCAAAGTAGACGGAAGCTTGGACTGCTACTCCTTTAAGATGAACGGCTTGGCTAAGGTGAAGGGCAGCATTCGTGTAGAAGAGAGCTTCGAAGCGTCCGGCAAGTTGACCGTGGATGGCTCGGTGAAGGCGGTTATGACTAAGATCGAGGGTCAGGCTACGATTCGCGGTCATGTGGATAGCGAGTACTTGCAAGCGAATGGTTTTGTGAAAATTCAAGGCGATTGCAGGACACATGGATGCGATGTAAGAGGTGCGTTGACCGTGGACGGGGTGCTGGATGCGGACCGTCTGCATATTTACATGGATGGCCCGGTACGAGCGGAAGTCATTCGCGCCAAGCAAATCAGCGTGATGATTACAAGCAGCGGGACACTTAAACGACTGATGCAATCGATTCTACCGGCAACTTGGCAAACTCAACTTCGTGCAAATCGCATTGAAGGCGATGACATCCATTTGGTCGAAACTACGGCAGCACTAGTGCGCGGTCGCCAAGTGAAGATTGGTGCAGGTTGTGTTATTGACCGCGTCGAGTTCGAGTCGGAGCTCATTGTCCATCCGGATGCGGTTGTTCGCTCGCGAGAGCGGATTTTCGGATAAGGGGCGAGGTGGAGATGCAGATGATGACGGGGACCAGAAGAAAAGTACGGATTACCGGAACAGGCTCAACCTCCGGCGGTTATTATGAGAGTATACGCGTGCTCGGTGAAGGGCAAGTGCTCGGTTCGATAGAGAGTGAATCCCTTCATAGCATGGGGAACTTGACCGTATCAGGCGATTTGAAAGTCGGACTTTATCGCCAGGTGGGGGAAACGACCGTTCGAGGCGATGTTTATGGCGCTCAGATGCATGTGCTTGGCGAGATGGATACGACAGGCAGCATTCGCAGCAAGTCGCTGAAGGTTCGGGGACAGCTGGCCGTTCATGGGGAATGCGAGGCTGAATATTTTGACGTTCGAGGCGGGTTCCATATTCACGGCTTATTAAATGCGAATGTGGTGGAGATTCGTCCATGGGGTCCTTGTCATGCCAAGGAAATTGGCGGCGGACGGATCAATGTTCGGCAGAGCAAGTGGGGCGGAATGAAGCAGTGGTTTTTAAAGCCGCATTCGATGGAACTTAACAGTGAGCTGATCGAAGGCGAGAATATTTACTTGGAGCATACGACTGCCGATGTTGTAAGGGGAACCAACGTGGTCATCGGACCAGGGTGCAGAATTGGGCTGATCGAGTATCGTAAATCGCTGAAGGTAAATAAGGCATCGGTTGTGATTGAGAAAATTAAAAGATAACAATTTTTGAGAAAATGACAATTTATGCTAGACAGTGATTATTGGGTCTGTTATTATAAGTTCAATATTATAGTAGCAGAATATTTAGCGACCGCTATGCGAAGAACGCAAGCTTGGGCTCCATGCCCCTGCTTGCGTTCTTTTTTTGTTTCTCGCTATTTTAAGAGCTGCGGAAAGGAATCGCCATGAATCGAAAGCGTCATATAGGGGTTACCGTTTCGGCAGCCCTCTTGTCAGGTTTACTTGTCTACGGAGTATATGTTCTGCAGCTGCGTCAGGTGAAATTTCAAGAGACGGTGAATGTCATCGTGCCGGTTCGCTTCGTAGATGCCGGTGAGCGGCTGACAACGGAGATGCTGGGCGTGAAGCAGATTGCCAAAGCATCCTATGTTCCGGAGATGTTCCTGCGTGAGGAAGAGATGGACGGCATGGAGGTGATTGTACCTCTGGGAGCTAATGAGCCTTTGCTTAGCTGGAAGGTGGACAAGTTTCGGTTGCTGCCAAGTCGAGAGCAAGCCACCTTTCAAATCCCGCGCGACTACGTCCTCTCCGTCTCGAATGGCATTCGCGCCGGAGACAAAGTGATGCTTTATTTATCGGGAGAGTCTGTGGCATCTGCCAGGTTGTTTGCTGAATCGGTGACGGTTGCCTCGGTGAAAACATCGGGTAATCTCGAAATTGACAGTACAAGCAATTCGAACTTGATGTCGTTAGCCAACTCGGACAAAGAAGGCATGTATGCGGCCAGACGTGATGCGAACGGCATGATTGATGCCGTCAATCTGAATCTGACGGAGGCGCAGTGGCTAAAGCTCGATTCGATCTGTAAAGGCGGCAAGAGCAAAGTGGTTATTGCGTACTCGTCCGAATCGCTGGCTATTGCGGCAGCCGAAGGTGGATTGCGATGAATGATTTTGCCGTAGCCGTAGCCGGTGCCGCGACATCCAATCCGATCATCACCTTTCTCGGTACGACACCTAATATCGGTACTACTGCTGCTGCTTTCGCTTCGGCCTGCCGAATTGCAGAGGAGTGCGGGAGGTCCGTTGGGTATCTATGCCTGAATCTCAAGAGTGCGAAAGCGCATCGTTTCCTAGGTGTAGATAAGCCTAGTGCAACACTGGATTCGTTACGACCTGAGCTGCTTACCGGTTCTTTGCAGCCTGATAAACTGCTTCGTTCCATGCATCGCTGCCGAGGAGCAGCTGATCTGCATGTGCTGTTCGGCAACATTATGCGAGATCAGGCTGAGTTTTTTACCATCGAAGAAGTAGAGCATTTGCTCGCTGTCGCAGAACAGACTTTCAGCATCGTGATTGCGGATGTCGGTGCGTATTGGGATAATGCAGCAACGCTATGTGCGCTTCGTAAGGCACATAAACGGATTATCGTAACGACAAGTGCGTTGTCTCACTTTCAGGAGGACGGACAGCGCTGGATCAAGCAGCTTTCCGCTATGTACGGCGTTGCTCCTCACGATTATGAAGCGATTATAATACATCAGCCCTGGGGCAGAGGAGGATTTCATGTGAAGGATATTTGTAAAGAGCTCGGAGTTGCTTTTCTAGGTGAGCTGACGTTATCGGAGCCGCTGTTATCACAGCTTGATAGCGGAACACTCGACGAGTGGCTGCTTAATGACGAGAGAGGGAAGGCGGTCATGAAGGAGCCTTCAAGTAAACTCATTGAGCATTACGGCTTGAAACGGCAAATGAGGATGACGGTACAGCCTTGGTATAAGAAGCTGCTAACCCATCGCGGCGGAGTCAGCTCCTAATGAAAGGCGACGGACGCTTCTCGCCATCGGCCTTCTCGGCGAAGCTGCTGGCGGTTGAGTCGGTAGCTGATGCTGCTGTCCCGGTAACGGAGCATGATGCGCAGCGGGACTTTAACCGGTTATCGGAAGACGTGCGTGCCTACTTGGCGTTGCCACGCGGCGAGACAGAGGAAGAGCGGCGTGAATACAACGAGAGCTTGAATCGAGCGGTGCTTGGCTATACGAACGATCGGGAGCGAATCCTCGCGGTTATTGCAGATCGTCTGCTTCGGCAGCGGATTCATGAGCTGCCCGGGTATCAGCATCCGTATTCGACGCTTGCAGAGGCGCTGTTCGCCGAAGTGATCGGGATGAGTGTGCTGGAGCTGGTGCTGCAGAAACGGGAAGGACTGGAGGAAATTCAGGTCGTGGGTACGAGGATATTCGAAGTGCGAGACGGACGGAGTACGCCGTCCCACTATGCCTTTGATTCGCTTCGCGAGGTTGAGCGGATTCAGCAGAACTTAGTGCTCTACAATAATGATCGCATCAATCCGCGCAAGAGATGGGCTGAAGTGATGCTTCGAGACGGTACAAGGGTCACGATGACCGGCCATGGGTTCACGGCGCAGCCTACCCTGACATTGCGATTCTATACCGTCAGACGATTTCAACTGGAACAGCTTGGGCGAGAGGAATTAGGAACGATTAATGAGCGGCTTCGACTGATGCTGCTGGCCATTCTGGAAGCAAGATTCAACCTTGTTGTCATTGGCCCAACGAACTCCGGCAAGACGAATCTCATCAAGGCGCTGATCGGTGAGTTGCCGGACGAGGAGAGGATTGTAACCATTGAGGGCAGGCACGAGCTGATGCTGATGCGGGATTTCCCAACGAAGAATGTGATTGAATATGAAGCAGATGAGGAAGATGCGATGCATCGCTCCTCGCAGGCCTTCAAGCTGGCTCTGCGTCAGTCGCCACAGCGGATTATCCATGCCGAAATTCGGGATGAGGATGCCAACATCTATGTGCGAGCGTGTACGAGAGGACATGCAGGCAGCATGACGACGCTTCATGCCAATATGCTGGAGGATGTGCCCGAAGCGATTGCGGATATGTGTATGCTTGATGGCCGGGGGATGAACCCGGAGCGGCTGACGAAACGGATTGCTGAGTATGTGACTCAGATCGGAATTGAAATGCGTATTGCTGCAGGACGACGCCGGCTGGTCCGATTGGCGGAAATGGGATGGGCTGACGGAGTAGTGTTTGTCAGAGATTGGGCTGTATTCGATGAGAATCTTGGCGATTGGCGGTACCCTCAGGGCCCGTCTGCGGCGGCGCAGGTTAGGTTGACGTCGGCGTCTGTGGAGCATTGGGGCTCCGTATGGCTGCCGGATTTCAGGCGCATGGCGGGAGCTGAGCCCAAATGATCGTCAAGCTGGGGCTGCTTACATTCCTCTTTGCGCTCTTCGGTGCTGTATTTGTTGCTGTTCGAGGATTAATTGGCATATGGCTGCATCGGCAGCAAGTCATCGGTCGCCTGAATTATCGACGCGATCGTGGTGTTCATGAACGGTTTATACGTTTTCTGCAGCGCTTCGATCGTTCGTATCGCCATCTATCTGAGCTGCTTGAATCCTTGCAGCTGAGCTGGCGTCCTGTCTCATTTACCGTGACAAGCTTACTTCTTCTGTTGATCGGTATATCCTTCGGGGCACTGTTTTTCCAAAGCGCCAAAGGAGCATCCATGCTTGGCGGTGTGATGGTCACGGCACCGTATATGCTGCTTCGGACGATGCTGGTACACCGCCAGATGAAGACGCGAATCGACTTCCTGCCGGCAGTGGAGCTGTTCTACCAGTGCTGCCTTGTCAGCGGGGGACGGCAGATTAAAGCGGCGCTTCAGCGAACGGTTGAAGAGAAGCGGCTTCTTGGGCCTATGCAGGCCGTATTCGAGCAGCTGTACAGGAATGTATCCGTCCGAGGCGATGATGAAGCCAGTTTGCGAATTTTTGCGGCATCGCTTGGACATGTGTGGGCTGATTATTTTGTGAATATCGTCCGTGCAGGGCTGGCAGAGGGACATCCGATCGCTGCCAACTTAAAGGACTTGATTACCGATATGCGCAAGGCGCGCAGAGCCAACCAGCAGGAGCGCAATAAGCTGCTCGAGATTCGTATCGCGAACTTCTCGCCGATCTTGTTTCTCCTTCTCTTCATCGGTATCAACTTTCATTATAATCCTGAGAATGCATACCAATATTATATTGTCGATCCGGCAGGACGAGATTTATTGCTGAATGCAGGGATGATGATATTTGGCTCATTCGTCATGGGGTTATGGTTATCTCGCAAGAAAATGTAAAGGAGGTTCATAGTCAACTATGAGTGACTCTATTGCGAAAGTGGTCATGTGGGCAGCGCTTGGCGGACAATATGCAGCATTATTCCTGCTCTTCGCCTCACTAATGAAGCTTCTGACGTTTAAGAAGCCGCGTTATGTGCATGTATTCATGCAGCATTGGCGGAAGAAGACGGTCAGCGATCAATGGCTTTCATTTGCGAGAATCAGTCGCGAAAGCAGCTTATTCAAGGAGCGAGAACGACTACTCGCCGGATGCGGCTATACAGGTGATGCGGCGCTGTATGTGCTGCTTCGCCGTCTCTTCTTTCTGCTTATCCCGATCTGGTCGGCTGCAGCGTACGGTTTCACATATGTGGAATGGAATGCTTTGCCGCGTATAAGCGCGCCGCTACTTCTGTCTATCGTGATCGTGTTCTTGCTCTGGGATATTCCTTGGCTGGAAGCGATTCGGAAGACGAGAGCAGAGCGGATGACCAAGGAGATTTATGTCGTCAGCAATCAATTGCTTTATCTGGCAGGTTCATCGCTTCATATTCATACGAAGCTGATGCGCTGTTTGCCTTACACGCGCACCATGCGAAGCGAGCTGCAGATGCTGCTTGGCGAGTGGTATCACGATGCAGAAGGGGCATTAAGGCGGCTTAAGCTGAAACTTGGAACCGAGGAGGGGCTGAGCTTCGTTGAGACGATCGATTCCCTGCGGCTCCATGAGAGCGACCAGTATTATGAGCTGCTGCGAGAGCGAATCCAAGATTACAAGGAGAAGCTGGAATTGGCTAAGGACAGTCGCAAGGAATCGACATCCTACTTGTTATTTGCCATAGCAGGGCTTCCGATCATGTATACCTTTCAGATTTTTATATACCCATGGGTCCGAGAAGGGCAGAAGCTGTTTAGCTCCCTAAATTAACAAATTGAGGCTATAAAGGAGGTGAGGGCATGCGGAATATTCTGATAACCGTCATGATGCTGATTGTTGTTGTCCTGTTGTTTAATGCGATTGTAGGCAAAGATACAACCGGAACGAAGGATCAAATCGAAACACAAGGCAATGCGGCAAATACGAAAATCAGTACGATTCCCCTTCCTTAAGGAGGTTGTGGCATGCGCTCGTTATTGATGACGCTGCTGCTCATCATCGTTGCAGTCATGCTTTACAATGGCGTAACGGGTGGTGAACAAGGGACAAAGTCTCAACTGGAGCGGTCTGGGAGACATATGAGTGATGGTATTCGGAGGATGAGCCCGTGAAAAGTTTGCTTGTATTTATCCTCCTGTCAGCTATGATGTGTTGGTTTATGTTTTCTCCGATTTATAAGCATGTGCTGATTGTCCGGCAGGCCGTTCTTCAGCAGGAAGTCGATTACATGTTGGAAATTGGCGCTAACGGCGACCATGGCTACATTGATGCCGCCATGCTGCAGGCCTCCAAACTTCGACTAGCCAGATATGGGCTCCTCCCCAGTTCAGTCGAATTCGTGGTCAGCTCAGGGAGCGGCGCCTCAGCGACCGACGCCGCCCAGCCGCTGCTAAGGGGAACATCCTTGTCACTGACAGCGAGCTATCCCATCGAAGGTTTGCTTGCCATCGACCGGCTAATTGGGCTGGCACCGCCACCGGCAAATACGAAGCTGCGAGCCTCTGGGATGAAGATGAGTGAATATGTCCCATAACCATTCCGGGGAGAGGAAGCTGCCGTATGTATAAGCTGGTGCTTGTCATGCTGATGATGGTCGTATGGATGCTGCTGCACGCGCTTCAAACCGATGAGGAGCTGGCGATTACAGCGCTGTTTCAGGGCAAACATGCGATTAATCGCGCCGCACATGCAGCGGCACAGCAGGTGGATGAAGCTGCGCTGGCAGAGGGCAGGCTGCATATTGATGAGCTTGAGGCAAGCAAGGCTGCCGGAATTTATTTGCAGCGCAATCTGCAGCTGGATGAGAGCGGGCAGCCTTTGCCCGGCTCCTATTTGAAGGAGCGAGTGGAGGTCGTTGATTTCCAGGTAATCAACTGGGACTCTGCGGCGTTCCCATATACGTATCGCAATGATACCTACGACTATGAGGTAACACTGCACCGCCCCGGCGTCATTCTGATCGCCAAGATTGTATATCCCCGCGTATTTACGGTAATGGAACCAATAGAGTGGATGATCAAAGGAGCAGCGGAGCTGACGTCAAGTTGACGGGGCCGCTGTTCTTTTTGTGTTGTGCGGCAAACGCAGTCGAAAACTCAGTGGATTTGTGCACCTTTTCAGTTTCACAGTGTACCTTTCTGTTGTAAGCGTTTGCTATACTGTGTTTATCAAACCGGCAACGCTTCGGAAAGTGAGAAGGAGGAAGCAAAATTGGCAAAACCAGGCCTTAAGTCAGTCGCAGCTACGCATCCCGGCAGGGCTCAGGCTCCTTCGAAACGCGGCCTATGGCAACGGATTGTGGATCATCGCGCGCTCTATCTGATGTTTCTGCCCGTCATCGCGTATTACGTTATTTTCAGGTATTGGCCCATAGTGCTGGCATGGATCGTTGCGTTCAAGGATCTTCAGCTGGGTACGGGCGTCTTCAGCAGCGAATGGGTCGGTTTCGATAATTTTCGCATTATGTTCGAGGATCCCGAAATCGTCAATGTGCTGCGGAATACGGTCGAAATCAGCTTGCTCCGCATCTTGGTCGGCTTCTTCCCGCCTATTATTCTGGCCATCATGTTCCATGATCTCGCCTCGAACAGGATGAAGAAATGGCTGCAAAGCGCAGTGTACATCCCGCATTTCTTCTCGTGGGTTATCGTTTATGGGATCGTGTTTGCATTCTTCTCCACGGGCTCCGGCTTCGTTAACAATGTACTGGCATGGATGGGCTATACCAGATTCGAGTTCTTTCTATCGGAAACTTGGTTCCGTCCGCTGCTGCTCGGTTCCGCACTGTGGAAGGAAATCGGCTGGAGCACGATCATTTATCTAGCGGCACTGACGACTGTCGATCCACAGCTGTATGAGGCGGCCACGATTGATGGCGCTGGACCGATCAAACGAATCACGGCGATTACGCTGCCGAGCATTCTGCCTGTGATCACCTTTGTACTTTGCATCAGCCTCGGCAATATCCTGTTTGCGGGCGGTGAGCAGATTTTGCTCTTCTATAATAAGGCCGTGCTCGATTCCGCAGATGTCATCGAGACCTGGGTGTATCGTGAAGGACTTAATCGGCTTCAATTCAGTATCGGAACGGCTGTCGGCGTCTTCCAGTCCATCATTGGCATGGTCTTCATTATTTCGAGCAACTTCATCGCCAAAAAATATACCGGCCGAGGCATCTGGTAGAATGGGGGCCTTATGATCTATAAATCGCGAAGTGACATGATATATCAGATAATCATTCATAGTATCGTTATTCTGGTGGCGATCACCGCAATCTTCCCGCTGGTCTACGTCCTCGGGATGTCGTTCACGACCAAAGCGGAAATGATTCAACGCAATTATTTCGTCATTATTCCGAAGGAACCTACGCTTGAGGCCTACAAGCGGATAATGGCTTCCTCCGTTGTGTGGCATTCGTTCCTGATTTCCGTCTTCCGCAGCACGGTCGGGCCGCTGCTTTCATTGGCGTTGACGACAATCGGGGCATACGTCTTGGCGCAGCGGACGCTGCCTGGCAGGAAGCTGTTTCTATTCTTTGTTTTGGCTACTATTCTACTGAATGGCGGCATGATTCCAACCTATCTCGTCATCAAACAGCTGGGGCTCATCAACTCGCTTTGGTCGATGGTTCTGCCGCTTATGGTAGACAGTTTCGGGCTGCTTGTCATCAAGATCTTCATTGAGAACCTGCCCGATGGGCTCATCGAATCCGCCAAAATCGACGGAGCGGGGGAATGGAACACATTGACGCGAATCGTGCTCCCGCTTGCGGCACCGGCGCTGGCTGCCATTGGGCTGTTTAATCTCGTGGCGCATTGGAATAGCTGGTTTGACGCACTGCTTTATTTGAATGACAAGTCGCTCTATCCGCTGCAGATGGTGCTTAAGAACATGCTGACCGTGGACTCCATCAGCGGCGACAACATGAACGGGATGCTGAAATCTACACAGGCTGTCAGCACCGAAACGATCAAGATGGCGACGGTTGTCATCGGACTCGTACCGATTCTATGCGTCTATCCTTTCCTGCAAAAGCATTTTGTCAAAGGCATGTACATGGGGGCTGTCAAAGGGTAAGGAAAGTTGAGCATTACCAGAGGTGTCGAGAAGCCATCCGGAGGCGCTTCTTCACATATATCATTGGTTTCAGAGAGGGGATCAATAGCCATGAGAAAGAAAATGACCTATTCAGTACTGGCCGTACTTTTGGCTTCCGTTACCATGTTGAGCGCTTGCTCAGACAATTCGACGAACAACGGCGCCGCCAATAACAATGCAGCTGCGACGGATAATGGAGGCGGCGATAACGCGGCGGCGGATAATGGCAGCGGAGATGCCAACAATGGCAAGGCGGAGCCGCCGCTCCCAGAGCTCAATTTCCCAGACGCGTTCCCGAAAGTGCCGAAAGCTGTAGATAAATCCAACTACTCGTACGACGATATGAGCAAATCCTACGACCTAGATATCATGGTATCCGGCTCCTTCAACCAGTCGGTGCCTGAAGATAAGGTGAAGGAATTCTTGGAGAAGCAATTCAACGTGAAGCTGAGATTCACGAGCATGAACGCGGATGATCTGAAAAACTCCGTTAGCGTGCGCTTTGCTTCCGGGGATGAACCGGATATGGTTATGATGCCGGTCAAGGATGTCGCATTATCGCTCTATAATGCCGGCCAACTGCTCGACGGCAAGGACGTTCTGCCATACATGCCGCAGGCGATGGAATATGTCACGAAGGAATACAAGAACTGGGCGACCACGAAGGATGATCAATTAATCGGGGTGCCGCGTTACAGCGTTTTCCCGGACAACTGGGCCTATTTCATCCGCCAGGATTGGCTGAAGGAATTTGGCATGAGCATGCCGACGAATGAAGACGAGCTGTTCGCTTATGCGAAAGCAGTCGTCGAGAAGGATCCTAACAAGAATGGCAAAGCCGATACCTGGCTGATGGGCGCTGCCGGCGCCGGCAACGGATGGACAATGATGGACGCGCTGAAGACGATGTACGGCCATCCAAGCTGGAATGATCAGGACGGCAAGATCAATCATCCGATGCTCGACGGCACGACTAAGCAGTTCCTACAATTTGTGAAGAAGTTGTACGACAACAAGCTGCTCGCGCCGGATTGGTATACGATTGGTTGGGAGCCGTTCAAAGCTTACAGCTTGAACGATCAGATCGGTCTCGTCTGGTACCCGGGCTGGAATATCGTGCAGGAGCAGTACGATGCGAAGAAGAAGGATGCAGTGGCAGCTACGCTGTGGGAACCGCTCAATCCACTGAAATCGAACGATGGTAAAGGCGGCATGTACGGACCGGGAGGCAATCCGGGAGGCATGTTCATTTTCTCCAAGAAGCTGCAGGATGATCAAGGCAAATTGATGCGCCTTGCCCATATGCTTGATACGATGATTTACCCGAACGAGAATTATTGGGCGGTATCGCAGGGCGGCGGGCCGGAGATCTTCCCGGATGACTCCACCGTAAAGCTGAACGACGACGGCACGAACGTCTTCTTCATCAAGGATTCGCATCTCTCGAAGGCGAAACCGGAATATCAATCGCTCGCAGATTGGCAGTTCTTCGGTTACACGCTGATCTGGCAAGTCTATGACGATGAGCCGGTTGGCGTGACCGGAAGCAAATGGAATCAGCAGGTTATCGCCATGCCGCGCTACAAGAACTTTGATATGAACCTGACGCTCGACGGTCCAACGAGCCAGAAGCTGACTGACTTCCAGAACAAGAACGAAATTTCCTTCGTGCTCGGCAAACGTTCCTTTGACGATTGGGACGCTTATGTGGAAGAATGGAAGAAAGCAGGCGGACAGAAGCTCATCGACGATGCTGCCACGCAGCTAGGCGTAGAGAAACAATAAGGTTCTATAGGTATTCGGTATACTCATGAATGCGCATCCGTGCATTCGTGAGTATACTTGTCTATTCACGGATCATGCCGCCATGGAAGGGTGCATCGAGATTGAATCCTCGCTTCGCGCTTGGTTCGCGCGCCAAATTAATTGTACTCTTGTTCATACCAAGCACGTTGTTCGTGTTCTTCGTCGTTCAAATCGCCAAGGACTATACGCTCGGGTTCCTCAGGGAAACGCAGAACGAAGCACTTGCCGGCATGTCCAGTCAGGTCACGCACCTAATCTCCATCTATAACAGTGAAATTACCTATAACATGCTGGAAATGGAGCAGACGATTAAACAGGAGGGCGGCTCGGGCGATAATCTAAGCAGTTCCATGCATACGGCCGCGCAAATCCGCTCCGATTTTGTACGAGGCATTGTTTATCTACGCAATGACGGGGTTATTACGGGGTATCCGCAAAATTTCTGGGGAAATTTCTCGGAGAAGGAAGAGCAGCTTGTGCGGAAGCAGGCGGAAGAGAGTCGAGGCGTGTTCGAATGGTCGGATACGATTCGTTCCGATATCGGCCGAACAGGCGCATACGGCCCGACGAGCCTTGTGACAAAGACGGTATTCGATGAAGAGGGCCATACTTCCGGCTATCTGGCGTTTCTCGTGGACTTGTCTGCTTTTCTGGATCGGAGCGCGGCCTTCGCCGGCAGCTACGATACGCAGACACTGCTCTATGGCAGCGACAATCAATTGATCGACTACATCTGGGCAAGCCCATCGACGCAGGGAAGAAGAAAGCTTGTCGAGGAGAAGAACGTGGAGACGCTGCCTCAGGCGCTCCGTTATTTCAAGGAAGCCGGCGTCTATCATTCCGTCTCGTATATGAATACGAACCTAAAGTGGAAAGTCATCGTCGTCGGCGACGTCAATAAACTGGAGAACCGATTCAAGCCGCTCGGGCAGATCGCTTGGTCGCTGCTGTTGTTCGGGCTAATCGGTTTTCTGGGCATATATATTACCGTCTCTTGGTGGTTTACGAGGCCGATTCTCGCACTGACCAAAGGAATTCGCAAGGTTGCCAGAGGCGACCTGGAAGCGAAAGTGCAGGTGAAGCAGCGAGATGAGCTGGGTGAGCTGGCGAATCAGTTCAATCAGATGACCGGCAAAATATCCGATCTTGTTATCGGGCTGCAGCGAACGGAGGAAGCAAAGCGCCAATCTGACATGCAAGTGCTGCTATCGCAGATCAATCCGCATTTCCTGTACAATACGCTGAATACGATAGACATCATGATTGACGTCAGCCCTAAGCGAGAGCTGCACGAAATGATGGCCGTGCTCTGTCGATTGCTCCAATATAGCTTAGAGGACAACAAACAACCGCCGTTGGAAGAAGAACTGCTCTATGCGCGCGATTATTTACATATCCTATCCGTCCGCTACGGTAACCGCTTCCAGTTTCGGATTGGGTCGGCGCCGCCGGAGATTGCAAGGATGCCGGTCATGAAGCTCGTGTTGCAGCCAATCGTAGAAAACGCGGTCTTCCATGGACTGCATGCATTGGAAGGGCGGCAAGGTGAGCTTGACGTTTCAGTTCATGTCGAGGAACGAGCAGTCGCGATTTATGTGCGCGACAATGGCGTCGGCATTCCGGAGGAACGACTGGAATGGCTGCGTCAGGCACTGCGGGAAGACGTGGATCCGGGCAGCGAGCGCGGCATCGGGGTGCTGAATGTTCATCGGCGGATTCGGCTTCATTTCGGAGAGCGCTATGGGTTATCCATCCGCAGCGAATACGGTGAAGGAACGACTGTCGTTATTCTATTGCCACGGCTGGAAGATGAGAGAACTCCCAAAGCTGCGGGAGAACTCCTAAAGCTGTGAGAGTTTGACTCCGTCAAACTCCCTATTACAGGAGGTTAGCGAATGAATGAATCTACGTTTCGCCTGCTTATCGTCGATGACGAACCGTTAGCCAGGATGCGCATTCGTTCATTCGATTTGGCAGCCCGCGGTTATGCTATTGCCGGGGAAGCGGAGAACGGCGAACAGGCTTGGCGCATGATTGAGAAACTGCAGCCTGATATCGTAATTGCGGATATTGGCATGCCGATCCTTGATGGACTTGGCTTATTGAAGCGGATCAGCGGCATGACGTCGCCGCCGGCAGTCATCCTGTTGACGTGCTTCGAGGACTTCGAGAAAGTGCAAAGCGCCATGAGGAACGGTGCGGTTGATTACTTGACGAAGCTGCTGCTAAGCGAGACAGAATTCATCGCCTGTCTGGATAGGGCGGTCGAGGATATTCGCAAAACGCGCATGCAGAAGCATTGGACACTTAGGCAGCTGCTGCAGGACCGGCTGCTCTCCGGAGGTGCATCGGCATCCTTGGAGACTATGGAATACGAATTGTCGGTCTATAAACAATTCAGGCTCTGCCTGCTGCGGTTTCCCAGCAATGTCAAGTATGATGCGGCGCAGCTGATAGACGCCTATGAGAAAGATGAGGCACCTTACACGTCATTCGTCATTCGTCTGGCAGAGCCGCTCTGGGCAGTGCTGTTCACTTCAAGCGATACGAATCATTGCGCAGATTTCAATGCTTGGGCCATGCATACTTTGAAGCAGGGCTATGAAGAATGCACGATTCGTGGCATACAGCCGCTCCAATCGCTAACGGACCCCAAGTTTAAATTGGCACAACTGCCGGATGCGCTGGTAACCTGCCGCAAGCTGCTCGATCAGGCTTTCTATGAACCGAAAGGGACTGTCATCCTTAATGAAAGCAGCCCGGGCGAGGAGACGTCAGCATCTAGTGCTAGACTGAAGATGCTCTATGAGGGCATAAAGAAGGCGACGGTAGACAGCGATTCGGCTTCCATCGGAGCGCTGCTGGATTCGTGGCTGGATGAAATTTCCGTTTATTCGAAGCCGGGTATTGAACAGCTGAAGCATGCCGGCTTCGAGCTTAGCGGCTGCTTTAGAGAGGACGTCGTTGTGGAGACGGAAGAAGGGACGGTCAATGTTCGCGAATGGATTCTTGCTGCCATCGAGCACTGCGAGCATGTCACCGGCCTCTCTATAATCGTCAAGCAGCTAATTGAAAGCTTAAATCGCAGGACGTTGCCTATTCATCGCGGCCGCCAAGAAATCCGCGATGCGATCACGTATATCCGCAGCAACTATCAGGAGGACATCGATCTGGTCACCGTTGCCCGCCAGGTTAACTTGAGCCCCAGTTGGTTCGGGACGCTGTTTCGCAACGAAACGGGACATAGCTTCTTAGATTTCCTTCAGGACTACAGACTAGAGCAGGCAAAGGCAATGATGGCACAGTCGGACCTTAAAATTTACGAAATCTCCACCATGGTCGGGATTGCGAACCCGAGATATTTCTCGCGGCTGTTCAGTGATAAATACCGGATCAGTCCACAGGATTACCGAAGCAAGGCAAGGAGTAAGCTGCTCGGATGATCGGATGGCATGGCCAATTATTAATCGAATGGACAATCAGGAGAGCAGCGGAGCTGACGTCAAGTTGACGGAGCCGCTGTTCTTTTGTTGTAATGGAGGAAATAAGCTTGGAGCAAGGAGCGGTTGCGTATGCAGGTGAATAGAGGAAGGGTAGAAACGATGCAAGTACAGCAGAACGAAATCGCCGAGCGTATCAATAGGCTGCAGCAGCTAATGGCCGCAGCAGGTATACATGCTTTTCTGGTCACGCAGCATGTGGATCTCTATTATTTTACCGGCTCGATGCAGGCCGGGTATGCCTTTATTCCAGCTGAAGGCGCGGCGGTGTTCTATGTGAGACGCAGTGTGGAACGGGCGTTGCAGGAGTCGGCGGTGCAAGTGCAGGCGTTGAACTCGCTGCGTCAATTCCGCGCGCAGTTAGAGCAGGATCATCCATCCGTGTTTGGCAGCGGCGGCGCACAAGTAGTGACAATTGCAACGGAAATGGATGTCCTGCCGGCAGCTACATTCGCCAAGTTAGCCGAAGTACTGGCAGGGAGCGGCAACGATTGCTCCTTAGTAGACGGATCGACTCTCGTGCGGCGTGTTCGGATGGTGAAATCAACATGGGAAGTCGGCCGTATCGAGTCAGCCGCACAGGTTGTCGCAGAAGCGCTGGAAGCTGCTGTCGGCATCATCAAGGAAGGCCTTACCGAGCTTGAGCTGATGGCTCGAATCGAATATGAAATTCGCATTCGCGGTCATATCGGACTGATGCGTACGCGAAGCTACAACATGGAAATTACGACCGGCATGCTCGGCTCAGGCGCAGCGGCTGCCGTTCCAAGCGCGTTCGATGGTCCGGCAGGGGGCCTCGGCCTTGGACCTGCTTTTCCGCAAAGCACGAGTCGCAAGTCGATCATGCGGGGGGAGCCGATTCTGATCGATATCGGCTGCTGTATCGATGGCTACATTATCGATCAGACGCGAACGGCTGTAATCGGCAGTCTGACTGATGACCTAGCGGAGGCGTATGCGCAAGCAGAGCTCATCATTCGTCAATCGGAAGCGCTGATGCGACCTGGAACATCCAGCGAGTCCATCTATGCGGCTGCGTTGAAGCAAGCTGCTGACGCAGGACTTGCTGATCATTTTATGGGCTATGGCATCAATCAGGTCAAATTCCTTGGTCATGGGATCGGGCTTGAGGTCGATGAGTGGCCTGTGTTGGCGAAGGGATTCCGCGATCCGCTCGAAGCGGGCATTACGCTTGCGGTAGAACCGAAGTTCACCTTCCCGGGACGCGGTGTCGTCGGAATCGAGAACAGCTACCTCATTACCGACACCGGCTGCCGGCCTCTCACAAGATCGCCTGAAGGGTTAATTCTTATACCATAGAAGATGAAGCTGTTTGCGAGTTAACGTTAAGTTGCTCGCAGGCAGCTTCTTTGCGTTTCCGGTTGTCGCCAGCTTGACTCAGATGCGGTACTTCTCTCTTAGATTTAACTGTGGTTAAGGTAATCGGTAAAGCCGATTTCTATTGGACCTTGCTGTGCTACAATAATGCTGAATCGATATGTCAATAAACGGAAAACGACGAATCTACCGAATCCAAGAGGTGCTATACGATGAAAATGACGTTTAGATGGTTTGGCAATGACGACCCTGTCACCTTGCAGAATATCCGCCAAATTCCTGGGATTTACGGGATTGTAACGGCACTTTACGATGTGCCGGTCGGTGAAGCCTGGCCGGTGGAATCCATCCTTCGGCTCAAAGAAACGATCGAAGCCGCAGGGCTGCGGCTGGCGGTAATCGAGAGCGTTCCCATACATGAAGACATCAAGCTGGGACGACCTTCTCGTGACCGACTTATTGAAAATTACAGTCAAACGATTCGCCGTCTTGGCGAAGCAGGGGTTCCGGTCATCTGCTACAACTTTATGCCCGTTTTCGACTGGACACGCTCCCAATTAGCCTATACGCTGCCGGATGGGTCCACGACATTGACGTTCGAGGACGAAACCATTTCCCGCATGGATCCTGTCAACGGCGACTTATCCTTGCCGGGCTGGGATCAAAGCTACACCAAGGAAGAGATGGGACAGCTCATCGACGCTTACGCCGAAGTAACGGAGGACGTACTTTGGGGCAATCTCGCTTATTTCTTGGAGCGCATTATTCCCGTCGCCGAAGAGGCAGGCGTAGTCATGGCCATTCATCCGGATGATCCGCCATGGCCAATCTTTGGACTCCCGCGCATCGTCAGCAATTTCAATCAACTGAAACGTCTGACCGAGCATGTCGACAGTCCATCAAACGGCATTACCTTCTGTTCCGGCTCCCTGGGTGCGAACGAAGACAACGATTTAACGGCGATCATTCGCCATTTTGGCTCACAAAGAAAACTGCATTTTGCCCATACAAGAAACATCCTGCGTACGGGTCCGCGCTCCTTCCAGGAATCGTCGCACCGCTCGTCGGACGGCTCCATCGATATGGTGCGGATTCTGGGAGCACTGCACGAAACCGGATTTACCGGTCCGCTTCGTCCGGATCACGGCCGCATGATTTGGGGCGAGCAAGGACGTCCCGGCTATGGACTCTATGATCGTGCGCTTGGCGCAACGTATTTGAACGGGATTTGGGAAGCGATTTCAACGACAAGGAGCTGACCGCAAGCCATATGTTGAAACTATCTGTATTCACGGTTGCGACACCGGACCTTACGCCGGAAGAGCTATGCGAAGCAGCATCAGCTGCCGGAATCAGCGGCATCGAATGGCGCTGCAAAGACACGCCGGCAGAGCTTCGCAAGGAGGCGCCTTCCTTCTGGGGAAACAATATCTGCACACTTTCGCAGCATGCAGATGAGGAAGAGATTAGTCGTTTCGAACAGGCGGCGAACCGATCGGGCATGAAGACCATCTCCATAACGCCGTATATCCAATGCGGCGACATTGAAAGCACAGAGCATGTCATGCGGCTTGCTAAGCGTTTTGGGGCATCCATGATTCGCGTCGGCGTGCCCGGTTACAACCGCACGCGCAATTATAACGAGCTCTACGAGGAAGCGACCGCGTACCTCAAGGTAGTAGAGCAGCTGTCCCGCCACTATGGTGTCAAAGCGCTGGTGGAAGCTCATCATGTAACGATTGCGCCAAGTGCTTCGCTCGCGCACCGTCTCGTATCGCCTTTTGATCCGGATTGCATTGGTGTGCTCTATGATCCCGGCAATATGGTCTATGAAGGGTTCGAGAATTATCGGATGGGCATGGAGCTGCTTGGCCCATATTTAGCGCATGTTCATGTTAAGAATGCAGGCTGGCAGCCACCACGCGAGGAATTATCAGACCCGCTGCAATCGCAAGAATGGTCTTGCAACTGGAGCGCTATCGCCAACGGTCAAGTACCGTGGAAGCAAGTGCTCCGCGACCTGAAGGCTGTCGGATACGACGGCTGGTTTGGCGTGGAGGATTTCAGCAACACCTTCGATACACGAACCATGCTTCAGACGTACGCCAATCAGATGAAAACTTGGATGGAGGAGATCAACGAATGAAGCAGCTTCGCTACGGTATTATCGGAATCGGAAACATGGGCTCAGGCCACGCAAACATTTTGACATCAGGCACAATCAAAGGTGCAGTGCTCACGGCGGTCTGCGACGGTTTCGCAAGCAAACGGGACTGGGCAAGAGAGAAATTCGGCGATAAAATCGCTGTGTTTGAGAGTGCCGAGTCGATGATCGAATCCGGCCTTATTGACGCCGTCGTCGTGGCTACACCGCATTACGATCATCCTACGGAAGCGATCCAAGCTTTCAACAAAGGCATGCATGTGTTGATCGAGAAGCCAGCAGGCGTCTATGCCAAGCAGGTGCGGGAGATGAACGAAGCGGCTGCGGCAAGCGGCAAAACCTTCGGAATCGTCTACAACCAGCGGATGAATCCGCTCTATCAGAAGCTGCGCGAAATGATTCAATCCGGCGAGATCGGCGAAGTCCGTCGCATCAACTGGATCATTACCAACTGGTACCGGACGCAGGCTTACTATGACTCCGGCACTTGGCGTGCTACATGGGGCGGCGAAGGCGGCGGCGTTCTGATCAACCAATGCCCGCATAACCTCGATCTGTGGCAGTGGACGACTGGCATGATGCCAACCCGGATGCGCGCATTCTGTCAATTCGGCAAGAATCGGAATATTGAAGTCGAGAACGACGTGACGGCTTACGCCGAGTACGAGAACGGAGCAACGGCGGTATTTATCACATCCACTTCGGATGCGCCGGGCACGAATCGTCTTGAAGTATCCGGAAGCCGCGGCAAAATCGTAATCGAGAACGATAAAATGACGTTCTGGCGTCTGCGCGAAGAAGAAGCGGCTTTCAACGCCCGCAACACGGAACCATTCGCTTCGCCGGAATGCTGGAAAA
Organism: Paenibacillus sp. J22R3; assembly: GCF_056269305.1. Lineage (NCBI taxonomy): Bacteria > Bacillati > Bacillota > Bacilli > Caryophanales > Paenibacillaceae > Paenibacillus > Paenibacillus sp. J22R3. The sequence goes on from NZ_JBWDNS010000004.1 coordinate 552,894, forward strand.
TCGATATCCCAAGCTCGGGACCGAGCCCGGAGCATGCAGGTATTCTGCAAAACTTCACGGATGCCGTCCTGCTGGGAACGCCGCTCGTTGCTCCGGGTGAAGAAGGAATTAAGGGCTTAACGCTCTCCAATGCGATGCATTTGTCCACTTGGCTGGACGGATGGGTGGATCTGCCGCTGGACGAAGCGCTGCATGAGGCGGAGCTGAATAAACGAATCGCAAGCTCGACGTTTCAGAAGCCTGAGGCGGCTGCAGCAGAAACCAAACCGGCTGATCTTACGGGCACGTTCTAACCAATCCAATTCATCCAAATAAGGGAGAGTGGCCTCATTGTATAAGAAGCAAATCGCCGCACAGCTCTATACGCTTCGTGACTACTGCAAGACAGCCGAGGATCTGGACGCCGCGCTGAAACGGGTCAAAGCGATCGGCTACGATGCTGTGCAAGTATCCGGCATTGGTCCAATCGCACCGGATGAAGTGAAACGCATATGCGACAGCCATGGCTTGGCCATCTGCGCCACTCACGTACCGACTCACCGTCTGCTGAACGACCTTGACGCGCTTATTGCGGAGCACCAAGCATGGGGCTGCAAATATGTCGGCATCGGCTCTATTCCGCCGGAATACCGGAATGACAAAGCGGGCTACACGGCCTTTGCGGACATCATGAACGAGATCGGCGATAAGCTGGCGGAAGCCGGCCTGGAGCTCATCTATCACAATCATAAATTCGAATTCGAGAAGTTCGAAGGCAAGACCGGCATGGATTGGCTGCTTGATGCCAAAGACAGCCCAAGCGGTGCATTCAGCTTCGAGCTGGATACGTACTGGGTGCAAGCCGGCGGAGCCGACCCTGTCAGCTGGATCATGAAGGTTGCCGACATGAAGGTTGTCCATCTCAAGGATATGGCGATCGTGGGCGACCAGCAGGTATTCGCCGAAATCGGCGAAGGCAACCTGAACTGGCCGGCGATTATCGAAGCTTGCCGCGAAACGGGCGTTGAATGGTATGTCGTCGAGCAGGATGTTTGCCCGGGCGATCCGTTCGAGAGCCTGGAGATTAGCTACCGCGCGCTGCAGCAGCTCGCCTATCAAACGGAAGAGGAGCTGAAGCGCGATGTCAGGGTTTAACCGCAGCGACGGCATGAACTATGCGCCGGTAGCGATCAAGAAACCGGAACCGGTCGTCGGCGTCGGCGAGTTCGTATTCGCCGCCATGGGTCTTGATCACGGCCATATCTACGGTCAGACGAACGGTCTTCTCGAAGCAGGTGCAACGCTCAAATGGGTATACGACCGCGATCCGGCGAAGGTCGAGCAGTTTCTGAAGGTCTACCCGCAAGCGACGGCTGCCGCCTCGCCGGAGGTTATCCTCGAAGACCCGCAGGTCAAGTTGGTCGCGTCTGCCACCATTCCATCTGATCGTGGTCCGCTTGGCGTCACGGTCATGAAGCACGGCAAGGATTATTTTACCGACAAAACCCCGTTCACCACGCTGGAGCAGCTCGCGAAAGCACGGGAAGTAGCGGCGGCGACGGGACGCAAGTACATGGTCTACTACAGCGAACGGCTGCACAACGAAAGTGCGATCTATGCCGGCAAGTTGCTGGAGGAAGGCGCCATCGGCCGTGTCGTGCAGGTGATCGGAACCGGCCCGCACCGGCTGAACAAGCCGTCCCGTCCGGATTGGTTCTTCCGCAAGGAACAATACGGCGGCATTCTATGCGATATTGGTAGCCATCAGATCGAGCAGTTCCTGCACTTTGCAGGCTGCAAGGACGCGACTGTTGCGAGCAGTAAAGTCGCCAACTATAGCAATCCGGACTATCCGGAGCTTGAGGACTTTGGCGATGCAACGCTTATTGGGGACAACGGGGCGACGAATTATTTTCGCGTGGACTGGTTAACTCCGAACGGGCTTGGCACTTGGGGCGACGGACGGACGATTATTCTCGGCACTGACGGGTATATCGAGCTGCGCAAATATATCGATGTGGCGCGCGACAAGAGCGGCGATCATGTCTTTCTGGTCAACCACGAAGGGGAACATCATCTCTCGGTTGGCGGCCAGGTCGGATTCCCATACTTCGGCGAGTTGATTCTGGACTGCCTGAACCGGACGGAGAATGCGATGACGCAGGCCCATGCTTTTAAGGCGGCGGAGCTCTGTATGCTCGCGCAAAATAAAGCCGTCCGTTTGTAAAGGAATCTATACAATGGTGATGTGCGACATGGTAAAATCATTTCATTAGGATGCGCCCTGATAAGGTGCCTCAAATGGAGGGGAACTGTGTGCCGCTCACGATGCAATGGCAGCAGCCGATCGAGCTGATGTACCGGAACGATGAACCGTATCCGGGCGCTCAATTTCATTCGCATGCCTTTTATGAAATGTATTATTTTCAAGAGGGCGAATGCAACTATTTGATCGGCGACAAGCTGATTACGCTTCAACCCGGTGATTTGATCCTGATGCACGGAATGACGCTTCATTGTCCGAACCCGGCACCGCATAAACCTTACATTCGCACGATTATACATATGGATCCGGCTTACATCCATAAAGTGCTTCAAGCGGATACGGCGGCGATGCTGCTGAAGCCGTTCGATGAGCTGCGCAATATTCGCATTTCCCTCAGTCCCCAGGATCAAGCAGAGCTTGAAACGCTGCTGGCTGAGATGGATCAGCTGTATAAGCGGACGAACGAGGCAGGAGTGCGAACGGCTTATAATCGGTTTGTCATGCGGGTCATCGAGCTGCTGCATCTTATTCGGGATTGGTGCAGCGAGCCGGTTAACGAGCGGGAGCATCGTTCCCAGAAAGAGCAGCATGTTCAGCGTGTCATCTCTTACTTGGAGGATCATTATCTCGAGGAAGTGACGCTCGATCATATCGCCAGTGCGCTTCATTTGACGAAACCTTACCTGTCCAACCTCTTCAAAGACGTTACCGGTACAACGGTATTCAAATACTTATATAATCGGCGGATCAATCAGGCCAAAATGATGTTTCGGCTCGAGCCCAGGCAGTCCGTTTCGGAGGTGTGCCGCGCTGTCGGGTTTCACCATCTGCCGCATTTCAGCAGGCTGTTCAAAACCACGGTCGGTGCAAGTCCGGAGACATACCGGAAGCGGATGCTCCAGCTCGTTGCCGAAAGCTAAAGCCTAGCGTGCGCCGCCGCACATACGGAGGCGTTCTATATCGGAAGCTCATTGTTTGATTTAACGGGCCGTACGGCGGTCATTATTGGCGGCACAAGCACGCTCGGCAGCGTCATGGCCGAAGCGATGCTTGACCATGGTGCGCATGTGGCACTTGTCGTCCGCAGCAAGGAGAGAGCGGAAGAGAAGCTTGCACCTCTGCTGGAAACCGGGCGAGCGACGCTGTTTGAGGCGGATGCAGCGGTGAAGACGGATCTTGAGCGCGTGCTCGGTGAGATTACCGACTGGTCGCCAAAAGGTCGAACGGATATCTTGCTGCATGCGGCAGGCACGAACAGCGCGACGCCATTCTTCGATATTACGGAAGAAGAATGGGACCGGATCATGGACGTCAACGCGAAGAGTGTGATGCTGGCCTGCCAGGTGTTCGGCCGATCAATGATCGACGCCGGTCACGGCGGAAGCATCATTACGATCAGCTCCGTCTCCTCGGGACCGCCGCTCTCCCGCGTGTTTACGTATTCGGCTTCGAAGCATGCCGTGAACAGCATGACGCAATTTCTGGCGCGTGAATTCGCCCCGCATGGCGTTCGTGTCAACGGTATCGTACCGGGGTTCTTCCCGGCGGAGCAGAACCGCGCCATTCTATCGCCGGAGCGGGTGGAAAGCATTATGAGCCACACGCCGATGAAGCGCTTTGGCGATCCGAAGGAGCTGCAAGGCGCAGTCGTTTGGCTGGCCTCTGAGGCGGCATCCGGTTATGTCACCGGCTCGCTGATTCGCGTAGACGGCGGCTTTGGCGCGATGACGATATAACGATCCATACGGCTAGTTCCGCATCATATGTGGAACGGCCGTATTTTTTTACGAAAATTCCACTTTACAATTACTTAATTCCGAGTTATCTTATTGGTTAAATATGTATTGGTCAGCAGTGTCGATTCGGAGGTGGTTACCGTCAACATAGAAAATATCGAAGCGTTTGTGTACGTCATCCACTGCGGAAGCTTTAATAAAGCCGCCGAAGCCTTATTCTTATCCCAACCCTCCGTTACGGCACGCATACAATCGCTCGAGCGGGAGCTCGATTGCAAGCTGTTCGATCGGAACGGCAAGCAGGTGCAAATTACGGAAGAGGGAAAACGGTTCCTGCCGTATGCGCAGCAGCTGTTGCTGACTTACCAGAAGGGCAAGCTGAACGTGAGCCGAAAGAAAATGCCCGAGGAATTCAGGATCGGCTGCACGGTTTCCGTATCCAACTACATCATCCCGCAGCTGATGCCGAGGCTTCAGCGCAAATTCCCGAATATCTACTATAAATTCGTGACCGGCACCACGGACGATATTGTCTCCAAAATACTCAATAAGGAAGTCGACGTCGGCTTCGTCCGCAAAGTTAATCATCCCTCCCTTCATTCTGTCAAATTTTACGAGGATCCAATCTCCCTATATGCCTATGAGGATCATCCTTTCATCGGTAGAACAAACTTATCCGTCGAAGAGATCGCGCTGCAGCCGCTCGTCTTCTTCGAATGCGGAGCGCTCGACTGGCTGCGCATTCACCGCGTATTCGAACATCTGGAGCAGCCGCCTAACATTCGGATCCAGACAGATAACTCGGAGATGGCTAAGCGGCTAGTCATAGGAAAGACGGGGATCTCATTCCTTCCCGGCCTAAGCGTACGGGGAGAAGTAGCCCAAGGAAAGCTGATTCCGCTTCGAGTTGCGGAGACGGAAGGGATCTCTTTGCAGACGAACGTCATCTCCTGCCTTGGCGAGCATACGCAATTATTTACGGAGATCATGGATATTGGTAAACACCTATTCGAAGAGTAGGAACAAGGGCTGAACTTGATGTCGCAAGACAGGGGTCAGCCCTTTCGATTACCTATAAACTAAGTAAATTTGTAGGAATTATCGGAATTTTTAATCTGCATATTGAAAATCTCTATTAGACGATGGGTGAAGGCGGTGATATCGTTAATCTCAACATTAATTCTTACTTAACCACTAGGAATTATAAGTTTAAAGGTTCCACTAAAAACGGAGGGGTTAACATGAAGAAATCGATCGTATTGGCAGCAAGTTTTATCCTGATTCTTACCTTGTCGGCTTGCGGTACCAAGGATAATAACACAAGCAACGCAGGCACAACCAATGTCTCGTCCGACACTACGGCAGCAACGAACACAGAAGCACCGCAAGAAGTGAAGAAGATCGTCGTCGGAACAGGCAATCAGTTCCCTAAGGTTGCATTCATCGACGAAAGCGGCAAGCTGACCGGCTATGACGTGGAATTGATCAGAGAAATCGATAAGCGCCTGCCTGAATACGAGTTCGACATTCAGGTACTGGAATTCAAAAATATTCTACTCAGCCTGGAAACGAAGAAAATCGATTTGGCCGCTCATGAATTCGAGAAAAACCCGGAGCGCGAAGCGAAATACTTATTTAACAAAGAGTCTTATGCGCACTGGAAAAATAAAATCATCGTTTCCAAAGACAACAATGATCCGATTGAATCGCTCGACGATTTGAAAGGCAAGAAAATATTTACGACGGCCACCAGTGCCGAGGCGACGATTCTGGAGAATTACAACAAGGAGCACGATAATGCGCTGAACATTGTATATTCCAGCGGTGCGGCTAATGACGCCTTAACCCAAATTACTTCCGGTCGCGTGGAAGCTACCGTAGGCGCGGATTTCGTGCTACCGATTATCGATCCGGAAGGCAAGCTGAAAACCGTCGGCAAAGAGCTCAGCGAAGCGGATATTCTGTTCTTGTTCCGCAAGGACGATGCGGAGCAGCAGACGCTTGCAGATGCAGTAGACCGAGCGATTCTAGAAATCAAGGCAGACGGTACGTTATCCAAAATCAGCAACGAATGGCTTGGATTCGATGCAACTGTATCTGAGAAATAGACATTATTCAAGAAAGGGTGAGGTCGGTCTATGGGTGCTCCATTCGATATCGCCTATGTTGTCGAGTATTTCTGGAAGCTGCTTCCGTTTATACGGATTTCGCTCATTATCGTAGCGAGCTCCATCTTGGTCGGGCTGGGCGTCGGTTTTCTCGTCGCCCTTCCCCGGCTTTACAGGGTGCCGCTGCTGCAGCGGATTTCCCAGCTCTATGCCTCTTTTTTTCGAGGAACGCCGATTATCATTCAGCTGTTCTTGATCTATTACGGATTGCCGGAATTACTGAAAGCCGTACATGTAGACGTAAGCAAGGTGTCGGCATTGTACTTCGTCATTCTGGCTTACGGGCTGCATAGCGGAGCCTACATTTCAGAAGGAATCCGAGCTGCGGTGTCCGCCGTGGATCGGGGACAAGTCGAAGCGGCTTATGCGGTTGGGATGACCGGTTATCAGGCGTTCACTCGAATCGTCTTCCCTCAAGCGCTGGCCATCTCGATTCCGATTCTGGCTAACTTGGTTATCGCAACGTTGAAGGACACATCGCTCGCTTTTACACTCGGCGTTATGGAGCTTACGGGGAGATCGCAGACGCTGCCCACGATGTCCAGGCATTTGTTTGAAAGCTATATTGCTTTGGCCATTATCTATTTCATTATCAGCTTCTTCTTGGAGAAATTGTTTTATTTCACGGAGCGCAGGCTGCTTAAGCATGAAACGGCCATAACGAACACCAGCAAACTCCCTATGGGCAAAAAAGGGCTGAATCGGTTATTGGATGCGAAAGTAGCATGGGGCAAAGGAGGCACAGGCTTATGACATTGGATTTCGGGTTCATCTGGCAAGCCTTTCTGCTGCTGCTTCCGGCTATTCCGAACACGATTTATATTACTGTCGTCTCCGTCGGTTGCGGATTTATCATTGGACTGATTGTTGCGCTGTCCCGCATCTTCGCCATTCCTGTGCTGAGCCAGATCGGTACGGCTTACGTTACGTTTATTCGGGGGACGCCGATGCTGACTCACTTGCTCCTGATTTACGTCGGATTGCCCATGATCGTCGACAGCTTAGCCGAGCAGTACCATTGGTCGTTCAACTCGGTTTCGATTCCGATGATTGGTTTCGCGTATCTCTCATTCTCTATCACCGCAGGCGCTTATTTATCCGAAGTCATTCGTTCCGGCATTCTCGCAGTAAATAAAGGTCAAATGGAGGCGGCTCATTCGATCGGGATGACCACTTTCCAGGCGCTGCGCCGAATCGTATTGCCACAAGCCTTCGCGGCTGCGCTCCCCAATTTGTCGAACAGCTTGATCGGCATGCTGCATGGCTCCACGCTCGCTTTTACCGTATCGGTTGTGGAAGTGAACGCCAAGGCAGATATTATCGCAACGACGAATTGGAAGTTTTTCGAGGCGTATCTTGCAGCGGCGCTTATTTTCTGGGGGCTTACCATTCTGATTGAGCAGGCAACTGCGCTGCTGGAGAAGCGCATTAATGCTTATAACCGCGGAGGTGTAGCATGATTAAACTTACGAATATTTCGAAATCCTTCGGCCGCAACGAAGTGCTGAAAGGAATCGATCTGACCGTTCAGACAGGTCAAGTCGTTGCTATTCTCGGTCCCAGCGGCTCGGGCAAGACGACGCTTCTCAGATGTATTAATTATTTGGAGAAGCCGAGCGACGGGGAGATTTCGATCGACGACTTTAAGGTGAATTGCTGGAAACCTTTGAAGAAGGATATCCATACCTTGCGTGGGAAAACCGCCATGGTGTTTCAGAATTATAATCTTTTTCGGCATAAGACTGCCCTTGAGAACGTAATGGAGGGGCTCGTGATCGTAAAGAACATGTCTCGAGAGGAAGCACGCCTAAGAAGCATAGAACTGCTGGAGAAGGTAGGACTTAGGGGCAAGCTGGATTCGTATCCGAGCCAATTGTCCGGAGGACAGCAGCAGCGCGTTGGCATTGCCAGGGCGCTTGCCTTGAATCCAGACGTGATTCTGTTCGATGAACCGACCTCTGCGCTTGATCCCGAGCTGGTTGGCGAAGTGCTTGCCGTCATCCGCAAAATTGCCAAGGAAGGGATTACGATGATCATCGTTACTCATGAGATGGGCTTCGCCCAAGATGTCGCGAATCACGTCGTGTTTATGGACGAAGGCGTTATTGTCGAGGAAGGTCCCCCCAAGCTCATCTTTCAGTCGCCTAAGGAAGCGCGGACGAAACAATTTCTGGCCAGAATTACGCCGGAGAGCGCCTATTCAATTTAATCGAATGGAGTTGGAAGATACATGGCTTTGAAATTCGGCATTTTGGACCAAAGCATCGTTTTCCCCGGACAGACGCCGGCGGAAGCGCTGGGCAATACGATCAAGCTGGCTCAATTGGCGGAGAAGCTGGGTTATGAACGTTTCTGGGTGTCGGAGCATCATGATTCCCCGCAGATGGCTGGCGCATCACCGGAAGTATTGATCTCACATTTGCTCGCTCGAACGAGCAAGATTCGGGTCGGATCAGGCGGAGTCATGCTGCAGCATTATAGTCCATACAAAGTCGCCGAGAATTTTAATGTATTAGCCTCGTTGGCGCCGGGACGGGTCGATCTTGGCATCGGACGCGCGCCGGGCGGCTTGCCTCGTTCCACCAAGGCGCTGCAGAAAGGCTTAAGCGAACCGGAAACACTCGAAAGTAAGCTGACAGAGCTGGAACAATTGCTCCATGGCTCGTTTGGAGATGACCATCCACTTGCCGGGTTGCAAGCTAACCCGTTGCCGGCCCGGCCCGCTGACATCTATTTGCTCGGCACGAGTATTTCAAGCGCAAAACTGGCTGCGGAGAGAGGGTATCCCTACGCTTTCGCGTTATTCATCAACAACGATCCGGAAACGGCTCGACTTGCCTTCGAGAGCTACCGGACGCATTTCAATCGAGATAAAGGAGGCGAACCCTATGCCATCCTTGCCTTGTCGGTCATCGTGTCGGATTCCGAAGAAGAGGCTGCTGAGCTCGCCGGTCACTTCAAGAACGTTCGCGTTACGCTGGCAAGCGGCAAGGTCGTAAATGTCGGTTCGCTTGAGCAGGCGGAGGAATTTGCTAAGCAAGCCGGCGAGGCGTATACGGCCGAAATCCGCGAAGCGGATATTACGCGAGGAACGAAGGAGTCGGTTAGAAAACGGTTGTCGGAGCTTCGTGATACGTACGATGCGGATGAGCTGATCTTCACGACGATCATACCTGACTTCACCAAGCGAGTAAGAAATTTCGAGCTGCTGCAGGAAGCTTTCGAGGAGAGTATACGAAGATGAGCATCTCGTTAGCCGACAAGCTCCAAGAGCGCTTGGTTGCTTATAGACGTCATTTACATGAGAATCCCGAGATCTCTCATGAAGAGTTCGCTACGACGGCGACCCTTCGTACATGGCTTTCGGAGTCGGACATCCGCATCGCGGATTATCCGCTGAGAACCGGTCTTGTCGCTGAGGTAGGCGGTTACCGTGGAGGGCCGATTATCGCCATCCGCGCGGATATCGATGCATTGCCGATTCAAGAAGAAACGGGATTGCCCTTCGCTTCTAAAGTTCCCGGTGTCATGCATGCCTGCGGCCATGATTGCCATACCGCGATCGTACTGGGAACTGCGCTCTTGTTGAAGCAGCGAGAACAGGAGCTGGAAGGGACAGTGAGGCTGATATTCCAGCCGGCGGAGGAGAAGGCCAAAGGCGCTTCGCAGGTCATCGCGAGCGGGGTGCTTGAAGGTGTGAGTGCGGTGTTTGGCTTGCACAACAAGCCGAATTTACCGGTAGGCACAATCGGCATTAAAGCCGGACCGATCATGGCAGCGGCGGACGGGTTCGTCGTCGAGGTTGAAGGTCGCGGATCCCATGCCGCCGTACCGGAAGCGGGACTCGATCCCATCGTAGCCTCCGCCCATATTATTACGGCGCTGCAGTCTATTGTCAGCCGAAACGTAAGTGCGCTTGATAGCGCAGTTATCAGCGTGACTCGTCTGAACAGCGGAACGGCTTGGAACGTTATCGCGGACAAAGCCGTGTTCGACGGAACGCTGCGCACGTTCGATGAGCGAGTGCGGGATCGCGTGCGAGAGCGATTCGAGCAAGTCGTCGTCGGAGTTGGAGCAGCATTCGATACGAAAGCGACGGTCAAATGGATTACCGGCCCGCCTGCTGTCGTGAACGATTCCATATGGGCTGAACGTGCCGCCGAGATTGCCGAATCGCTTGGTTTGACGGTCGTGGAGCCTGCGCCGTCGCCGGCCGGGGAAGACTTTGCTTTTTACTTGCGGGAGGTGCCGGGTATTTTCTTCTTCTTAGGCACATCAGGCCCGCAAGAGTGGCATCATCCGGCTTTTGATGTGGATGAAAGGGCACTGTCAATCGGAGCTTTGTTTTTCGAGGCGTTAGCGGTAAAAGCCCTTAGCTCAATAGGTGTACTTAAAGGAGGAGAGCTACGATGAGTCAAAGTAAACTGCAAGATCTCATTCAAATTGACCACTACCTGCATACGTACGAACAACTGCAGCAAGCGATCGAAGGGCTGTCCGATGAGCAATTGCGCTGGAAGGCGGCAGAAGCTAAATGGAGCATTACCGAAGTTCTTGGCCATCTGGCTGACCACAATATCGTGGTTTCGTTTCGTGTTCGCGAAATTTTGTCCGATTCGTCGGTGCAATTGCCAGCGTTCAGTCAGGACCGCTGGGTAGCTGGGCAGAAGACGAACGAGGGGAATGCCGCGGATATCTTGACGTTCTATAACCACCTTCTGAACTACAACCGATTGTTGTTTGACCGTTTGACGATCGAAGATTGGAACAAGACGGGGGTTAATTTCAAAGGAGAAAGCGTAACGCTTGCTGCCATTGTTCAGTCTTTCATTACTCATGTACAGGGCCATCTGAAGCAGATTGCAAGAATTAAACAGGAAGAAATAGACGCGCAAAATAAAGTTATCATTCGACAGGCGAGGTCTTCCGATCGCGATGCGGTAGTTCAAGTGCTGCTGGATGCCTATCAGCAATATGAAATTACGCTTGATAGCGCACGCTGGGAGCAATATAAAGAAAATATTTTGCAGGCAATCGATGCGCCGACGACGAAGTCGCGGCTTGTTGCGGAGTTGGATGGACAAATCATGGGAAGTGTGTTCATTTATGAGTCGTCGGAGACCGCATATGGAGCGCCGGGATTAGAAATTCATAGTCCGATCATTCGGTTGTTAGGCGTATCGCGGCAAGCTCGCAAACGCGGTATCGCAACGGAGCTCATCCGCGAAAGCGCTAAGCTTTCTCTGGATTGGGGCGCTGACACACTCTACCTGCATACATCAGACATTATGGATTCCGCGGTTCGGTTGTACGAACGGTTGGGATTCGAGCGAGCATTCGATAAAGAGTTTCGGAACGGAGATATCTTAGTCAAGAGCTACCGGCTTCGGCTGAAGGAATCAGCTTTATTGCAATCCTAAACTTAGGGAGGAATCCGTTATGGCTAATCATAAAAAGTTGAAGCTAGGCGCAATCATTCACGGAGTTGGCGGCAATGTATCCGCTTGGCGGCATCCGGAGGTACCCGTGGACGCAAGCGTGAACTTTGAATTTTACCGAAAACAAGCTCAAACAGCCGAAGAGGGGAAATTCGATCTTGTCTTCATCGCCGATGGTCTCTATATTAACGAGAAGTCGATCCCCCACTTCCTAAACCGATTCGAGCCGATTACGATACTATCTGCGCTTGCAGCGGTCACTTCCAAGATAGGCCTTGTCGGTACATTATCAACCTCATACAGTGAACCATTTACCGTTTCCCGTCAGTTCGGATCCCTCGATCATCTGAGTGCAGGCCGCGCGGGCTGGAACGTGGTCACTTCCCCGCTTGAAGGGTCGGCCAAAAACTACGGGAAACCCGAGCATCCGACGCATGATGAACGGTATAAGATTGCCGAAGAATTTTTGCAGGTGTCACGCGGCTTGTGGGATTCATGGGAAGACGATGCGTTCGTCCGGGATAAGGCATCCGGAGTGTTTTTCGACCCGTCCAAAATGCATCGTCTCGATCATAAAGGCGATTATTTCTCCGTGCAAGGACCGCTTAATATCGCGCGTTCCAAGCAGGGACATCCGGTGATCTTCCAAGCGGGTTCGTCCGAGAGCGGCAGGAAATTGGCTGCGAGCAGCGCTGATGCCGTATTCACCGGACATGAGAACATTGACGAAGCGAAGGCGTTCTATAAGGATGTAAAAGATCGCGCAGTTGCGCTGGGCCGTTCGCGTGATGATATCGTGATTCTGCCTGGCGTCGGACCGATCATCGGAGCGACGGAAGAAGAAGCCGAGCGCAAGTATTTGGAATACGCGAACTTGGTGACGATTGATAAGGCGCTTGAATATCTTGGAAGGTTCTTCGAGCACCATGACTTCTCCCAATATCCGCTCGACGAGCAGTTCCCTGAGCTAGGGGAACTCGGCAAGAACAGTTTCCGCAGCGGAACGGATAAAATCAAGCAATTGGCCCGAGAGCAGAAATTGACGCTGCGCGAAGTGGCGATTCGTACGGCGACGCCTCGCAGTGAGTTTATCGGGACGCCTGAGAAAGTCGCGAATTTGCTTCAACGCTGGCATGAGGAGGAAGCGGCGGACGGCTTTATCCTATATGCACCTACACCGGACGCTCTGCGCGATTTCGTGGAGTCGGTCGTGCCGCTTCTACAGGAACGCGGCATCTATCGGACGGAATATGAGTCAGATACCTTACGCGGTAATCTCGGTTTGCCAGTGCCGGTGAATCGGTATACTGCTGCGGCTAAAGTGAATTAATCAGGGTATGACAATACAGGAAAGGCCATCCAAGCGGGTGGCCTTTCCTGCGTCGTGATACCATATCCATATGTAGCGGAAGGAAACCGGAAGTTTTTTTGCAAGGCAAGTGAACAATCGAGCAACCTTGATCGTCATATTGGCGAGAATGAAGGAAAGAGGCTTATTTCAAGCAGCGGGTGGGGAGAACACGATGATCGGGATGGAACAGCTCGGGGATGAAGCGCAGCTAGTGAAACGTGCAGTTCGCGGCGATGACCTTGCGCTGTCGACCCTGCTGCGCAGCCATTACACCTTGTTGTATCGATACATGTTGAAGGTAACGATGAACAAGGCGATGGCCGAGGATTTGGTACAGGATACGATGCTGAAGGCGATTGAGAAGATCGGCACGTTTCGGAAGCAAAGTAAATTTTCAACATGGCTGATTTCCATTGCAACCCGGCGTTATATCGACGAGATGCGCAAGCAGCAGAGAGAACAGAAGTGGCAAACGCAGGAGCAGGCGCTGCAATCCATCCGGTTTCATGCCGCGATGCAGCAGCAGGAATGGCCGCATGCGCTCGATGCGCTTGGCGCGTTATCTTACGAGATCCGGGTGCCGATATTGCTCAAATATTATTACGGCTATGCCTACGAGGAAATCGCTTCATGGCTCGACATTCCTGTCGGTACGGTGAAGTCGAGGCTGCATAACGGACTCAAACAGCTAAGGAAGGAGCTTGACGAGAATGAATAAAGACAGTAAACGCGGCAAGCAAAGTGACAACGATGATCTTCAAGATGAGCAGCATTTTCAACAGCTGCTCGGGGGTCATCTGGAAGAATGGGACCGCTCCATACAGCCGGACATTCCATCTGTCGACTCGATAGCGGTGCTGGTTCGTGAGCATAAGAAAGAGCTGGGTCGTCGTTATATGCGGGAGCTGCTCTTATTCTGGCTGGTCAGCGCTTGTGTACTAAGCGGTTTGCTGCTGCTATGGGTGAGCAGCATCGTGATATTCGTAGCTGTGCAAATCTTGGCGTTTACGGCTGCGGCCATATTCGTGTTGCTGTTCATGGTCAAAGGCAGAGAAGGGCGGCGTCCTTAATGGTCGGATGGAAAATAGCTGTCATAATTGGCGCCGTCGTTATTTTACTATGCCAATCGTCCTGGCTGTTTAAGGATGCGAAGAAACGGAGTCGTTATCCTTGGTTTTGGGGGATATGGGGGCTGATTCAGTGTCCGATGCCGCTGATATTCTATCTGCTGATCGTTAGGGTGAACTGGTCGAAGCGAAGAAATACTTAAGGAAGAGGAGGTACAAACATGGATCATTTTTCGAATTCGATGATGCTTTCCCTTATATTGCCGCTAATCATTGTGCAGCTAATCTTGATGATAACGGCACTTGTTGTTTGCGCTCGCGCTGACGAGACGAGAGGGCCGAAGTGGATGTGGGTGCTCATTATTATTTTCATTAATATCATAGGAGCAGTGTTGTTCTTCCTCTTCGGAAGGAAGCAATCGTCATGATGGGGCTTGTTACGGTCGAAGGACTAAGCAAGACATTCAGCGGAGCAACATCCGCGCTGCTGGACATTCGTTTCACGCTTGGGGAAGGTCGCTGCACGGCACTGCTTGGTCCTAACGGAGCGGGCAAAACAACCACGATCCGCATTCTCAGCGGGCTGCTGCAGCCATCTTCTGGAAGCATCCGCTTCCGAGATCTTAAGCCGGGCGATGATCATCGCCTGCTTATTGGCTACTTGCCGCAAACACCGGCGTTTCACGGCTGGATGACCGCCGACGAATTTCTTCGCTACGCTGCGGGCTTGTGCGGCCTGACGAAACGGGAAGCAGCTGCCCGCAGCGCGGAATTGCTGGAGCGGGTTGGCATTGCCGATGCCGGCAAGCGGCGAATCGCCGGCTATTCCGGCGGGATGAAGCAGCGCCTTGGCTTAGCGCAGGCGCTCATTCACCGGCCGAAGCTGCTTATTCTGGACGAGCCGGTATCTGCTCTTGACCCGATTGGGCGCCGTGAGGTGATGGAGCTGCTTGCGGAGTTAAAGCATGAGACGACGATTCTGTTCTCCACGCATGTGCTCCATGACGCCGAAGAGCTGTGTGACGACGTGCTTATTATGAAGAGCGGGCGCATTGTTATCAGCGGGGCAATCGATGATATACGCGCTGCGTATCGAGAGCCGGTTATGCTGGTTGAAGTCGAAAATACGGAGGAAGCGCGGACGGCATTGTCGCAGTTGGTTTCGGAGGTATCGTCGTCGCAGCTTTATCATTCTGTGGGGCTTCAACCTGGCGGAAACGCTGCTAAGCTGCATGTACAACAAAATCAAATCGACGAAGCCAGAAGGATCGTTCTACAGCAGTTGCTGGATCGAGGAATACCCGTGACCAAGCTGGAATTCGGATCGACGACACTGGAGGATTTATTTATGAAGGCGGTGCAGCACGTATGAACCGGTGGCTGGTGCTTTTCGTTAAAGAATGGACAGAGCTGATCCGCAGCTACAAGCTTGTTTGGGTACCGCTTGTCTATATCTTATTTGGTGCGATGCAGCCCCTCTCCACCTATTTCCTACCGGACATACTTGCGCACGCCGGTAACCTGCCGGAAGGAGCGGTCATTTCAATACCGCAGCCTTCGGCGAATGAAGTAATGGCCGCGACACTGCAGCAGTTCAACACGATGGGACTGCTGGTGCTTGCCTTATCGGTTATGGGCAGTATTTCCGCGGAACGCACGAGCGGTTTGACCGCGATGATTCTAGTAAAGCCGATCTCGTATCTCTCGTTCGTCTCGGCCAAATGGGCTGCCATGCTGGTGCTCGTCTCACTCGCATTCGCAGGCGGCTTCAGCGCCGCCTCGTATTACACAGCGGCCCTGTTCGAACCCGTAGATTGGCGGAGCAGCCTTTATGCCTATCTGCTGTTCTTGCTGTGGCTAAGCTTCGCAGGCTCGCTCACGCTGCTATTTAGCGCATTGCTGCGCAGCGGGGCAGCTGCGGCCGCGTGCGCGCTCGGCACTGCGGCCGTGCTCGCGCTGACGGCCTCAGTGTTCCCGCACGCGCTCGCGGCAAGCCCGGGCATGCTGCCGAAGCTTGCCTACGCGCAGTTCACGGCTTCGCCAAGCGGGCAGGGAAGCCTATGGTCGGCTGTCTGCATCGCGATTGGCGTTATGGTTGCCATAATGGCAATCGCAGCTTGGTCACTGCGTCGTCGTCCATCACTGGAAATGTAATAATCAATAACCATTCTCATCTATTGGACTTCCTTTCTGAATTTTAGTAGGATAGAGTAGAGTCATAGAGTATGGTTATTGGTGACAGGAGTGAGACGCTAATGTATAAGCTTGGCCAACGTATCATTATTATATCGGACTTATTTGAACAGACCCTCCCGGTCGGGGAGTATGGTTATATAATCGCCTATGATCGCAATGCGGATAACGCGTTCGATTATGTGATCCGAGTTCCCAAAGCGAACCGGAATTTCTACGTGCCTGCCGCAGACATCGAGCTGGAGGAAGTGCTGATTAAGCAAGAGGTCGACCGTTTGGAGCGCGAAGCGCTGATCGACTTTGCGCTGGCGACTCATAATGCGGATCTGTTTCATCGCATCATGAACGGCGAGGAAGAATCACTGCAAGAAGAAGATGTCGAAGGCGAACCGCAAACTCGCGAAGAGTTTATTCGTCAAGTCCATCTGAAGGCTTGGATCTAACGCGAACCAAGCTATTCATCAGAGAAAGCCTCCATCCGAGTCATCGGAAGGAGGCTTTTTCAAATTTTCACGGACACCTGTTTGGGAGACTGCTGCCACCGCTATTCAACCGCCGAACTAACTAATTTCTATGCTGATAGCGGTATATCCGCTATCGAGGCTCCAAACTAGCTAATTCCTACTCTATAAGCGGTATATCCGCTTATGTGGTAACGAACTTTCTTGGTTTTTGAGTTGAGCGTTCGATTTTGGACCTCTCAGTTTCGACCTCACCTATTTCGAGGTTGAGAGTTCACTTATGCGACTCTCCCGATACAGCGAGAGGGATATTCAGCTAGTTTAGTCACTGAGCGTTCGATTACGGAACTTTCAGCTCTATCTCTTCATCACGCGTCTCGCGCCACCCGCGCCTAGCGTCCCGCGCCACCTGCGCCAAAACAAACAAAATGGCACAGGGGTAAACCCTGTGCCATCCCAATACCACCATATTACCCCTAAGCGTCCGTATCAGCAGCTGACGCAGCCGCCGATGTACCCGTATTTGCCTTGGTGTCAGCATCCTGCTTCACACCATTACGGTCGATTTTGATGGTATGTGGTTTTCTGTCCATTTTTCCATTCACGATCCGTGTTGCAATATCTGCCGCATTGGCAATTTCTTTATCAGCCTCAGCCTGTGTAAGTTTGCCGGCTTTCACAGCGGCATTCAAATTGTCCACAATGACTTGCTTCTGCGCATCAATCAGCTTCTGAACGTCGATGCCTTTCTCTTGGGCCAGATCAGCAAGGGACTTACCGCCGCTCAGTGCAGTCTTCAATTCCTCATCACTGAGACCAAGCACCTTGGCAGATGCACTGAAGTCAGCTATCTCGGCGCGAATGCCTTTCTTGAACTCCATCTTGAAGTTACCGCCTCGTTCACCGCCTCTTCCGAAGCCGATGTTATCTTTCATCGTGGAATCAAGCGATTTATCGAGATTGTCGGTGAACGCCTTTTTCTCTTCAGCTTGCTGTTTCTCGTATGCCGTTGTCATTGTTGCCTTCAACTGATCCCGTGTTACTCCTTGTTCCTCTGCAATTTGAGCCAATGTTTTACCGGCTTCGATTTTCTCTTTCAACGCCTTCATATCCAGCTTGAGCAAATCCAAAACCTCTTGGCTGTAGAAGCCGCCTGGACGAACCTTAATTCCTTCGCCTTTCAGACCAAACGGCCCTTGTCCGACGACTGCCGTACTGGTAGCCGTTGTAGTCGACTTTGCACTGTCAGTAGTTGTAGTCGTAGCGCTTGTTGCGGCATAGGCACTAAGTGGAATCATCACCGCAATAGCGGCCGTTAAACCGAGAGCTTTCATTGTTTTGTTCATTATTTCTTCCTCCTTGAATGTAGTTGTACTTGGTTACATTCCCCAGTATGGACAGCTAACCTTAAAGAAAGCTGAAGGCAACGTAAAAGCTCCCTTAGCCCAGGATGAAGTTTCTCTTCATATTTAGTCTTCATATTTAGTCTCCATATTTAGTCTCCATATTTTCTCTCCATATTTCCTCTCGATAATCTCTCTTCATAATTTACTTATTGCCCAAATCGCAATGGCAACGTTATCATATAACAAAAACATCCAATTATTGGACGGGGTTGGAAAGGGGGGCTTGCATGTCTGCTTATTACTACTTTTTCAAAATGAGAATTTTAACGACGATCGCCTATCGATTCGAAGTGTTCACCGGTATGGCCTCTAATGCTGTCATGCTGCTTGCATCCGTATTCCTTTGGAAGGCGGCATATCGGGGCTTGGGTTCCATACAAGACGTGAGTCAGGATCAAATGATCGTCTATGCCATCTTAGCCGTTGTGATGGGGGCGGTTCTATCCGTTAATGTTCAGAACGACATGTACTATCGGGTCCGGGAAGGGCATATCGCGACCGATTTCATTAAGCCCATTCATCTGCTTGGCATGTTCCTGGCCGAGGATCTCGGCACCACGGTAAGCGCGCTCGTCAACCAAGCCATCCCGCTTATTCTGCTGGCTTCGATTCTGTTTACCCCGCCGCTGCCGGTAAGCATGACAGCATTTCTACTCTTTATCCCAAGCCTTATGCTGAGCTTTCTGCTGCTTTGGCTCATGGGTGCTATCGTCGGCATGATCTCCTTCTGGGTCATGGAGCTAGGTAACCTCGGCAACGTGAAGGATGCAATCGTGCGTATTCTGTCAGGCAGCCTGATTCCGATTTGGTTCTTCCCCGGCTGGATGGCGACCGTGTCGAGTTATCTTCCGTTCCAGTACATGTACCAAACCCCGCTTTCCATTTATATTGGCAAAATCTCATACGCACAGGCAGGAACAGCGCTTGTTATTCAAGCGGTTTGGATTGCGGTGCTCGCTTTTATCGCGTACGCCGTGTGGCAGCGTGCCCAGCGTGTCACGCTCATTCAAGGAGGTTAATCCGTCATGGTTACCGCGATTCGTTATCATGCATCCGTAGCTTATTTCTTTGCAAAATTAGCCGTTCAACGTCAATTGGAATATCCGCTGTTTTTGGTCAGCTGGTTTCTTATGATCCCCTTACAGTACATCAGCGGAGTATGGGTGCTGAAGCTGATGGTGGAGCAGTTTCAAGCGCTGGCAGGTTGGACCTTCCCGCAGCTCGCATTTCTGTACGGATTAGGACTGCTGAGCCACGGCCTGTCCGTTATTTTCTTCATTCAAACCTGGCATATCGATAATATGGTGATCCGGGGTGATTTCGACCGGATGCTGCTTCGCCCAATGAACGTCTTTTTTCAATTTGTCATCAACTACGTGAATTTTATCGGACTCATCGATCTCATTCCCGGCTTCCTTATTTTCTTCTACGGCTGTGCTCAGATCGGCTTCGACTGGAATGTCATCAACGTGCTCAAGCTGCTTGGCGTCGTCATCGGCGGGATGTTCATCCGTGCCTCGATTTGTACGATCATGGGTTCGGCGGCGTTCTGGACCAAGCGCAGCGGATCGCTCGTTTCACTGACCTTGGCTACGATGGAACGGACGACCATGTACCCGCTTTCCTTATATCCGAGACTGATTCAGCTGGCTCTGACCTTCATTTTGCCGATCGGGTTTATCAGCTTCTATCCTGCAGCGGATTTCATCGGCCAAGAAGACGGGTTCACACTCCCTGTCGGACTGGCGATTTGGACGCCGGTTGTCGGACTTCTTATTTTTACGTTAAGCCATTTCGTTTTCCAAAGTGGATTGAAGAGATATGAAAGTGCCGGCTCGTAGCGGGTCGCAGCAGCAGAGAGAGAGAGGATGCGTGCGTATGATTGAACTTACGAATGTCGTCAAAGAATACACCGTCATTAAGAAGAAAAGCGGTCTAAGCGGCTCCATTCAGAGCTTGTTCCGGCCGGAGAAAACGATCGTGCGCGGCGTGGATGGCATCAGCTTCCGAATTGAGCCAGGTGAGATGGTTGGTTATTTGGGGCCGAACGGAGCGGGCAAGTCGACGACCATTAAGATGCTGACAGGCATTCTTCATCCTACCTCAGGCTCGGTGAGAATAGGCGGCATTTCGCCGCAGGAAAGCCGGAAGTCCGTCGTCAAACAACTGGGCGTCGTCTTCGGGCAGCGTACGCAGCTTTACTGGGATTTGCGGCTTGGCGAGACCTTCGAGCTGCTTAAACGCATTTACCGCATAGATGAAGATACCTATAAGGCGAATTTGGCGATGATGCATGATGTACTCGGCATCGATCAATTGATTAATACACCTGTAAGGCAGCTGTCGCTCGGACAGCGCATGAAAGGCGACTTGGCGGCGGCGATGCTGCATTCGCCATCCGTTCTGTTTCTCGACGAACCGACCATTGGGCTCGATGTCGAAGCGAAGCAGAACATCAGAACGTTTATCAAAGAGATGAATATGAAACGCGGCACGACGATTATTTTGACGACACATGATTTGGACGATGTAGAACAGCTATGCAAGCGTCTGATTGTCATCAATCACGGAAAAGTAGTCGAAGACGGTCCGTTGTCGGAGCTGATTCTGCGTATGGCGCCATATCGGCTGCTCGTACTCGATCTTAGCCAGCTTCCTGAGCCTTCGGCCTTGCAGCATCCAGGTGCGGAGTTGATCAAACAAGAGGGTCTTAAGCTGACGTATCGGTTCCACAAAAGCGATATCTCCGCGTCCGAGCTGATCAGCGGTTTATCGGCCAAGCTTTCGGTTGTCGATCTCAGCGTCAAGGAGCCAGACATCGAAGATATGATTCGGGAAATGTACCGCAGCTCCACACCGGCTTAGGCACATCCGCATTCGCATTCTCATTGAGTTTAAATGCAGGCTTACGTTATAATAGGTAGAATGTGTGCAAAATGGATGGAAAGGACGGGACCATAGACAATGAGCATAACCATCAAAGATGTCGAGCATGTGGCCAATTTGGCCCGACTGGAGCTTTCTGAGCAAGAGAAGGAGCAGTTTACCGGTCAGCTGAATGCGATTCTTAAATACGCTGAGAAGCTGGACGAGCTGCAAACAGACGGCGTGGAACCAACCAGCCATGTGCTGCCGGTTCACAATGTCATGCGTGACGACGTGATTCGCGAGTCGGTTACGAACGAGACTGCACTGCGTAATGCGCCGGATGATGAAGACGGCCAGTTCAAAGTGCCGGCTGTTCTTGAATAATAGTGTGAGGGTTTATACCGAAGGGAGGAACGGCTGTTGGCACTCTTTGACTTACGCCTACAGGAAGTACATAACCAATTAAAGAAGAAAGAGCTGTCGGTTGGCGATTTGGTGGATGCGTCGTATTCACGAATTGCAGCTACCGATGCTTCCATACAAGCGTTCTTGACGCTGAATGAAGAAGGCGCGCGCGCTGCGGCAGCTGAGCTTGACGGTGCTTTGGCGGCTGGGGGAGAGCAGGGATTGCTGTTCGGATTGCCGGCTGGCATTAAGGATAACATCGTGACGGAAGGCTTGCTAACGACTTGTGCGAGCCAGTTTCTGCGCAACTACGATCCGATTTATAACGCGACAGTAATGAAGAAACTGAACGCGGCCCAATCGGTTACGATCGGTAAGCTGAATATGGACGAGTTCGCAATGGGCGGGTCCAACGAGAATTCGAGCTTCCATCCGACACGTAATCCGTGGAATACGGAGTATGTACCGGGCGGTTCAAGCGGCGGCTCTGCGGCTTCCGTTGCGGCAGGACAAGTTTATTTCGCACTTGGCTCTGATACCGGCGGTTCGATCCGTCAACCGGCGGCGTACTGCGGTATTGTCGGTTTGAAGCCGACTTACGGCCTGGTTTCACGTTTCGGTCTTGTGGCCTTCGCTTCTTCACTCGATCAGATCGGTCCACTTACGAAGAATGTTGAAGATTCAGCCTATGTGCTGCAAGCAATTGCAGGCTACGATGCAGGCGATTCCACATCAGCTAACGTGGAAATTCCCGACTATGTCGGTGCGCTAAGCGGCGATGTCAAAGGACTTCGTATTGGCGTTCCGAAGGAATACCTCGGACAAGGTATCGATCCGAAGGTCAAAGAAGCGGTTCTGGCTGCGCTGAAACAATTCGAGAGCCTAGGCGCGACATGGGAAGAAGTGTCCTTGCCGCACACGGAATACGCAGTAGCGACTTACTATCTGCTCGCTTCGTCGGAAGCTTCCTCGAACTTGGCACGCTTTGACGGCGTTCGTTATGGCGTTCGCGCAGAGAATCCGGATAATTTGATTGAGCTGTATCGCAAATCCCGCAGCCAAGGCTTCGGGCCGGAAGTGAAGCGCCGTATTATGCTCGGGACCTATGCACTCAGCTCCGGCTATTATGATGCGTATTATTTGAAGGCACAGAAAGTCCGCACGCTGATCAAACAAGATTTTGACAACGTGTTCCAGAACTTTGACCTGATCATCGGGCCGACTGCGCCTACTCCTGCTTTCCGTATCGGCGAGCAAGTGGGCGACCCGCTCACCATGTACTTGAACGATATTTGCACCATTCCGGTCAGTCTTGCTGGTATTCCGGCAATCAGCGTACCTTGCGGTTTCGCAGATGGCCTGCCTGTTGGTTTGCAAATTATCGGCAAAGCGTTCGATGAGCGCACGGTGCTTCGCGCCGCGCACGCTTTCGAGCAGCATACTGAGCATCATAAACAGCGTCCGCAGCTATAATTCTCGGATGCCAATAAAGCAGGAGGGCTAAACGATGTTTGAACCGAACACTTACGAAACGGTAGTCGGGCTGGAAGTGCATGTTGAGCTCCATACGAAGAGTAAAATCTTCTGCGGCTGCTCCACCTCCTTCGGCGCCCCGCCGAATACTCATACATGTCCGATCTGTCTCGGACACCCTGGTGTGCTGCCGGTACTGAACCGTCAGGCACTGGAATTCGCGATGAAAGCAGCGATGGCACTCAACTGCCAAATTGCCGACATCAGCAAATTTGACCGTAAAAACTATTTCTACCCGGATTCTCCGAAAGCGTACCAAATCTCGCAATTTGACAAGCCTGTCGGCGAGCATGGCTGGATCGACATTGAAGTGAACGGCAAAACCAAACGCATCGGCATTACGCGCCTTCACTTGGAGGAAGATGCAGGCAAGCTGACGCACGTCGAAGGCGGTTTTGGATCGCTGGTCGATTTTAACCGTGTCGGTACGCCGCTTGTCGAGATCGTTTCCGAGCCGGACCTTCGGTCGCCGGAAGAAGCGAAAGCTTACCTCGAGAAATTGAAAGCAATCATGCTCTATTGTGATGTATCCGATGTGAAGATGGAGGAAGGCTCGCTTCGCTGCGATGCCAATGTCAGTCTGCGTCCTTACGATCAGGAGCAGTTTGGCACACGTGCCGAACTTAAGAACATGAACTCCTTCCGTGGTGTACAACGCGGTCTTGAGTATGAGCAAATGCGCCAAGCGGATATTCTCGACAGCGGCGGCAAAGTTGTTCAGGAAACACGCCGCTGGGACGAAGCGCAAGGCAAGACGTTCTCGATGCGCAGCAAAGAAGAAGCACATGACTACCGCTACTTCCCGGATCCTGACCTTGTGCAGATCCATATCGACGAAGAGTGGAAGGCGCGTGTCTTGGCATCCATTCCGGAGCTGCCGGATGCACGCCAAGCTCGTTACACAACTGAATTCGGTCTCCCTTCCTACGATGCAGGTGTCATTACGGCTTCCAAGAAGCTGGCTGATTTCTTCGAGGAGAGCCTTCAATTTACGAAGGATGCCAAAGCGGTATCCAACTGGATCATGGGTGATTTGCTCGGCTACTTGAATGCAGGCGGCCTTGAGCTGGAAGATATCAAGCTGACAGGTCAAGGACTCGGCGAGATGATCGGTCTGATGGAGAAAGGCACGATCAGCAGCAAGATCGCTAAGACGGTCTTCAAAGAAATGCTCGAAACAGGCAAACGTCCTCAGCAAATCGTTGAAGAGCAAGGCCTTGTTCAAATTAGCGACGAAGGTGCAATCGCAGAAGTGGTTGACCGCATCGTCAGCGGCAATCCCCAATCCGTCGAAGATTTCAAAGCCGGCAAAGAGAAAGCCATTGGCTTCTTAGTCGGTCAGGTGATGAAAGAAACGAAGGGCAAAGCGAATCCGGCGCTTGTTAACAAGCTGCTGCTTGCGCGCTTGAATCAATAACTACAATAAAAGAGGCATGTCCGGCGTCATCATGCGGACATGCCTCTTTTGCTGTGGGAAATTATGATACAATATTTGTAATCATCAACAGTCAGGAGGTGCCATCCATCTCATGAGGGAATCATCTCGAAGTACACTGCTTGCGTCGTTGCTCGCTTTTCTCATACCGGGCGGTGGACATCTTGCGCTGGGCAGGCATTTAACAGGCATGCTGCTGCTGCTTGGCACGCTGACCGATATCGCTGCAATGATTCGCTTTGCCGATGAAGGCGGAGGGAAATACGCACTGCTCATCATCTTTCTAGGATTGGCGCTGCCTTTCTTTTGGTTCTACAGCGTATTCGATACGCTCCAGCAGGCGGCGAAACAGCGTGAAGCAGCTGCGAGTCCGGCTATGGAAGAGTCGCCTCGTTTAGGAATAGGTACGTTTATTCAAGGTGTTGCTGTTATTGGACTGGCCTTTCTCTTGCTGGTGTTAGTCCAAGCGCCTGTCGTCTTTCAAACGATTGTAGATACGATAGGCACCTATGCACCGGGAATTGCTTTTATTGTACTGGCGATCGGTTTTGCCTCGAGGAGGAATAGAGTCATGTTTAAATTGGGGAGATTCACTGCTGCGGCGGTGATGATTACGGTAGGCGCATTGTTGCTCTGGGACCAAATTCGCGATCGCAATGATATGGAGCTGATCGGACAATGGTGGCCGGCGGCGTTTGTCCTGTTAGGCATTGAAGTCGTCATCATGAGCATTGTGCATCGAACAGCTTCCAAACGACCGTCCTTTGATATCGGAGGGACTTTCCTCGCTGCACTTATAGCGGTTACCGCTTTTGTTGTGACGCAGTTCGCTTCGATGCCATTTCGCTGGTTGGATGAATTTAAGGTGAATTTGACCGGAACGAGCGCCTACGGAGAAGAGAAAGGATTCCGTTATGCCAAGGAAACCATTCATGCCCCGGTAACGTCTGAGACTAGGGGGATCGAAATCGTGAACCCGAATGGCAAAGTTACCGTCAAGAAGGGGAATGTGAGCGAGCTGACGGTTGAATCTGTCATGTGGGTAGATGCAACTGAACAAACAGAAGCGGATGATACTGCCGGCAAGTCGGAAATCACGGTCAGCGGCGAGGATGAGCTCAAAATCGAAGCAAAAGGTCATCCGTATGGTGCTAACGGAGATCGTGTGCCGCGTATGAATATAGTAGTGACTGTGCCCACCGAGTCGGCGTTTGGGAAGCTTATCCCAACAGAACCCACTGAGTCGACAGATTCTCAAACAAACACTTCCGAGGTTTCTGACCAGCCCCCGACAGCAGACGACGAATCTACAGGCGCAGGTCAGCCCGATTCGGAAGATTCGACCAGTCCGCAGATCAATTACATCCAATCCGAACTCGCCATCCAAATTGTGAACGGTTCTGTCGATGTAACTGGGTTATCCTTACCCGGAGGACTAAGCATCAAAGCGACAACCGGTTCGATTACAATGCATGGCCTCACAGGTTCGGTGAAGGCTGATACCAAGAATGGCAGCATTGATGCCTCATCGGTAACAGGTGATGCGAAGCTCAGCACATACAACGGCGATGTCAAAGCAGGTTATATAACCGGCGCAATCGAAGCTTCTACACTTAGCGGAAGTATCAACCTGCAGCAAGTTACCGGCGACATCGATACGGATACGAAGAACGGCGAGATCATCATTAAAGAAGGAACCGGTGCGATCAAAGCGGATACCCTCAATGGTGATATTCAGATTGCGAGCTCTCAAGTCGGCGGCGACTGGGACATCGACAGTTCAATCGGCGAAATCAAGGTATCGCTTCCTCTGTATGGTAATTATTCGGTTAATGGCTCGGCTACATTTGGCGAAGTAACAAGCGATTTACCGCTCACAATCAGTAAGAAAACGATCCGTGGCAGCATTGGAACGGCGAATTACAGGATCAATATAGACGCGAACAGCAGCATTCAGGTAAATCGTTACAAATGATAAAATGATTCCCGCTTTCATTGACAAAATGAAAAGTATCCACGTACAATGGTTCTAACAAAAGCAGAAAGGACGTGTTGGGCATGGGTGCGACCGTTGAGCAGGCGCTTGAACAATTAAAAAGTACCGGCGTACGAATGACCCCGCAGCGTCATGCAATCCTAAGCTTTCTCATGCACTCCATGACTCACCCCACTGCAGATGAAATTTATAAATCACTTTCGCCATCTTTCCCTAGTATGAGTGTGGCGACCATTTATAATAATCTCCGGCTGTTTGTCGATGCGGGCTTGCTTCGCGAATTGACTTATGGCGATGATTCAAGCAGATTTGATGCCGACTTAACCGATCATTATCACGCCATATGCCGTTCATGCGGAACAATCGTTGATTTTGACTATCCGCCTCTAACGGATGTAGAAGCAGCGGCTTCCAAAGAAACGGGCTTTAAAGTAGAGGGGCATCGAATGGAGATTTATGGGTATTGCGCTGATTGCTCCGCGCGGCACACCAATTAACAAGCGATGATTGAAAGACTAATAAACGCGCAGGGGGAGAGGCAGCTCACCATCATGCGCGTTTTTTATTTGAAGAGTTCGCACATCAGTGGACTAGCTTAATTTGGAGAGGAGCGCTTCACAAGTGGAAACCGTACGTATGCGGCCTAGACGACAAAGTGGCGGCGGCTGGTTGAAATGGGTAGTACTTGCAAGCGGGATAGTGGCTGCGGCAGCAGGCATGTGGTTGGGATGGCAGCGTCTGGCGCCTAATAATACAGAAGTTAAACCGGAATATGGTGCAGCGCACCCGATTCTGTTTCATGGACAAGTCGCCGAAGGCGGTGCACTGGTTAATCAAGATATCATTAGTCTTCCCTTGAACTTCATTCATGATCAGTTGGGACTTAAGGAAGAAGTTTATTATGAAGCCAAGACCGGATCGATCGTTCTAACCAATGCGAATAAAGTGCTGCGGATGAAAACAAATGCATTAACCGCCACGATCAATAAGAAACCTTACCCGCTGCGCATCGCCGCGCAGGTGAAGGACGATGCCGTCTACTTGCCGATCACACCGCTTGAAGAGCTTTATGGACTTCATGCTGAATATAATGAGCAGGACGATATTATTACGATTATGCGGGCAGGAGATGCGGTTCAGCGCGGAGTTGTACAAGACGATGCGGTCATTAGACGCGGACCAACCATTAAGGAACCGATTGTAGATCGCCTTGCGAATACCGATATCGTGCGCATTTGGGGAGAGAAGGAAGGCTGGTATACGGTCCAGAGTACAGATGGTATCCTGGGATACGCCAAGAAACAAGATATTAAACTTACGGAAACGGAACAAATTAAACAGCATGTTGAACCGGCTCCTTTCACAGCATGGAAAGCCGTCGGCAGCAAAATCAATCTAACATGGGAAGCTGTCTACGAGAAAGCACCGGACACCGATCAAATCAGCGAGATGCCCGGTGTAAATGTCGTTTCACCGACGTGGTTCGAGCTTCTTGACGGCGAAGGTAACATTAGAAGTAAAGCGGATATGCATTATGTCAAATGGGCTCAGAACAGAGGCATGCAAGTTTGGGCGGTGTTCAGTAACGGTTTCGAACCGGAGCGAACATCGGCTGCCTTAGCGAAGGCCGATACTCGCCTGCAGATGATTCATCAGCTTGCTGCTTTTGCACAGATGTACAAGCTTAAAGGGATCAATCTTGATTTTGAAAACGTAAATACGTCAGACAAAGCAAACCTGGTTCAATTTGTTCGGGAGCTGACACCGCTCATGCATGAGCAGAACGTCGTTGTATCCATAGACGTAACGCCTAAGTCGAACAGTGAAATGTGGTCCTTATTCCTTGATCGTGGGGCACTGGGCAAGGTAGTCGATTATATGATGATCATGGCCTACGATGAGCATTGGGCATCCAGCCCTACATCGGGCTCGGTTGCTTCTCTGCCATGGACAGAGCAGTCGCTTTCGCGGATCATCGAAGAAGACGGGGTACCGGCTGACAAAGTGGTGTTAGGCATGCCGCTGTATGCTCGGTTATGGACGGAGAAGAAAGATGATTCCGGTAAGGTCAAAGTAAGCTCGAAGGCGCTCGGAATGGAAACCGTAAAGTCGATTATTAATGAACGCAAGCTTAAGCCGACTTTTGACGCCGATTCCGGACAGAATTACGTGGAGTACGAGGCTGATGGCGCATTGCAGCGCATATGGATCGAAGATGGAGTTTCTTTGAAGGCAAGAACCGCACTAGCTAAGAAATATGGAATAGCAGGTGTTGCGACTTGGCAGCGCCAGTTCCAGTCCGATGATATTTGGGCAATTATTCATCAATCCTTAAATAAACTCCCATAAAGCCAATGCAAAAACGCCCTTCACCGGCTAAAACCGGTCGAAGGGCGTTTCTATTATCGCGTATTCTAGGCTTGGGGCTGCGTGATTTCTTCTTTCTCTTCCGTATCATCCAAATCAGTTGCTTGGTTGGGATCCAGTGTCAGCTTCGTCTTGCAATACATACAACGATCTGTTTTGCCAAGCATCTTCGTATGTCTGCCGCATTCCGGGCAATTCAGGATAACTGCGCTTGTCGACAGCATGCCTGCCCAGAAGTAAACACCTACACTCGCCAGCATAGCGATCATACCAATGACCATAAAGATGCCCGCAAATATTTTACCGGCTTGTCCCCAGAAAACAATCCCGGCAGTACCCAGTATCATTAGTCCCATTCCAAACAGCGTGAACATAAGGCCCCAGAGCCGAAATTCATTGATTTTACTCGATTTACCGAACATATCACAAATCCTTTCTGACATTTACGTACGGTTTTCTAAGACCATAGGCAGGAAAACCTGCGTACATTGTCGAACAAGAGTATAAACAACTGCGAAATCATTATAGCTTAAACAACAGCATGAAGCTATATGGGGGATAGACCGTGGAACATATAAAGGCACATTTTAAAACAATTTTTGAACATAATGAGGCGCTGATCAGTTTGGCAGCTATCGAGAACCCGGTTCCGTACAATCCCATGATTGACGGATTGGATCTACTAATACTGGTTGTTTCTACGCAGAACGACCCAAACCGGGGTATCGAACATGTACGCATCGGCGAAGATCGAGTGCAAATTCGAACCGTATCACCTATAATGCTGGAGCAATGGACAACGGGCGGCGAGAACCGCAGCATCATACAATGGCTTGTTCGGGGGGAGATCCTGGTGGATCGAGACAATTACTTGTTTAACCTCCGGGAAAGCTTGCTTTCTTTCCCGGCATCCTTACGCGGACAGAAGGAATTGGTGGAGTTCTCACATTTCATTCGTTCTTATCTGCAGGCGAAACAGGATTTGCAGGATAACAATTTGCTTGATGCTTACTCCAACGTACTAACTGCTCTTCATCATTGGGCGCATATTGCGTTTATTGAAGAAGGCGTTCACCCGGAGCTTACGGTTTGGCGTCAGATGAGGCGGTTCAACCCAGGCATTTATAAACTATATGAAGAGCTGACCATTTCGCCGGAATCGCTTGAGAAGCGGGTGCAGCTGGTGTTGCTGGCTTGCGAGTTCTCGGTTATGAGCAAAATGAAATCGTCCTGCGGACTGCTCTTCTCCATTCTTGGCAGCCGCGAGGAGCCGTGGAGCGTGATGGAGCTGCAAACTCATCCGTACCTAAAGGACTTGCATATGGATTTGTCGCTGCTTCTGCAGAAGCTGGTCATGCGCGGGTATATCCGAGAGGTTGCTTACATGCCGCTTCTTGGGGATACAGAAGCGTTGGAACTGCGATATCACAGTGTTTCTTAGAAGGATTAATCGCGGGCAGCGTGCCCGCGATTTTTTTATTAACTAATGCTTGACGTACCATGCGGGCATGTGATAAATTCTTTATTACCGCCTCCGAGGCAAACAAGAAACAGCGTCATGCTGGCAAGCGAGTAAGAAAAAAGAAATAAAAAAAAGCTTGCAATTGAATGACCGGATGTGATATATTAATCAAGTCGCCGCTGAGACATGGGCGCACGAAAAACGAAGTATTTGTTCTTTGAAAACTGAACAATGAGCGACCAGTCAAATGGTCATAAATCGCGAAATTAACGTTTCGCAAAGCTAGTTTTTTGAATGAGCTACCAAGCGAATTCTTAAAAATGGCCAAGCCTTCGGGCTTACCACTTTTATGGAGAGTTTGATCCTGGCTCAGGACGA